>NZ_VKGK01000018.1 GCF_007197645.1 Shewanella hanedai | reverse complement strand
CCTTACATGGATTCACATATGTTCATCATACTGACTCCCTAGCACTTACCCGACTTGTGGTTATCAGGAAGAACGTCCTCTCACGATTCTGTTCCCGTCCAATGGACTTCGTTACATTGTCTGGCTCGCTACTTTATTCAGAGCCATAGGGTCACCTGGTGATACAGATGGTTCACTCAACGCGGTGAACAGCGCTTCATACGACTTCACGTCGCACGGGCAGAAATCATTTAGAACCTCATAAGATTTTTACTACGCCTTACCAAGATAAGCCGCAACAATATCTACCACCTGATTATATTCAAACGGTGCAAGACCTAGAAACTCTCTAGCGACGATTTCTTGATTAGGCATCATGCTCTGTGGGCTTGTAGTGCCACCTAACTGCTGCATAGCGGCGTATTCTTCATTGCTGCCCAGTGCAAGTTGATTGCGCCCTAATTGATAATGCAGGCTGTCAGCTAACGTACCAGATTCACTTAAGATACGGTCGGTACGCTGCTTACGTTCAAGAGTTGTGCTACTGAGTTCGGCCCAGGGGGAGCCATCGGGGGCTTGTTGATCGATAAAGCGTTGTTGAGTGGACTCAAGCAAGTACTCACCAATATCACCGAGTGCGGGTGTTAAGTTACCACTTTGCTTTAGTAGGTTATTAAGGGCTTTGGTGATCGCTGTTCGCCCCTTAGCTTCGACCTTGATATGAGTACCGGCCATTACTCTGGCTTTCCTGTGACAGGCTTTCCATCCGCAGCGGTTATCTCCTCAAGCGGTGTGATGGCATGAAGGCTTTCCCATACTTCACCAAACAACTCCAGTTCGCGATCTTTAGCTTGCTGCTGCAATGTATCGATTTGCAGCTGCTTTTCTATGTAGCTTAGTGCGATATCGTTAACTATCTCCAAGGCTGCATCAACTAAAGGCGTCGGTTGTCCTTGCTGTGGATCTGCATCAGCTCTGGCGAGCATTGCTGCTAAAGTCCTATCCATTACTCACTCCATTAGCGATAGCTTGTTCAATTAGTTTATCAAAGTAGTTGGCAATATCTGCATTAAATTCTGCCAAGGCATTACGATTTAATACCCAAGCGGCAAAGTGTTCCGCATGCCATTCGGCTGAATTAGTACCGCCATAACGCGTTAAACCTTGTATTTGGGGCGCAGCTCCACCACCCGCCTTGTAATGTACTTGGTGGCCAAGTTCGTGTAACCAGGTCACCAACGCACCGCTGTGGTCTCTACTCTCACCGTAAGTTCTAACGATATGTGACATTGAAAACTCAGGCTTTCCGCGCTTGTAGAATTCATGGGCCAAGGCAACCAGTTGGCGTACTTCATTGATATCCACTTTAGTTAACTTAGTGCTGCTAGCCACTTTTACAACAACATGCTCAAAACGCTTTGAAGTAAATCCTCGGGTCTTTTTATACCCTCTTATGGCATAGAGGTACCTGGTACTGAACTCACTCGGTTTAAGATAACCGAGTACTGCTTGCTCAATATCTTTTGCCCCTTTGTTGTAGAGGCCCATTTCAGCCTGCTTAACAAAAACACTTCTAATATCGTGGCGTTTAAGGAACTCACCTAGTTTAGCGACTTGCGGGGCTGAGCTGGTTTTTGAAATAGCACTGAGCACTTGATTAAGACCATCGACATTGACCCCATTAACCGTGCTAAAGGCTGTCGGTACCAAGCGTTCTGGTGCTTGGTAAACCGGAGACTTTTGTGTAGCGAGTTGTTGTTGCTTAACCTGATTAGTCGAGCGCTTAGGGATGTAATCAAAGCCTGGATCAATACCCTTTGGGATTTGATGTACTTCACCCGTGGCCTTGTCTTCCCAGTCTCTCATTCCATCATTAGGCCGAGACGTAATCGATAGCCCTCTCCTCTCCAACTCTAATTGACCTATTCCATAGATACGGCACTTACAACCCCATCCATTCGAAGCAAAATGCGTTTGCCACCACGGATCACTCTTTGGCAAAATAGTGTCGTGCCACTTAAGATGCAGCTCGCGAGGATAGCGGCTATCACCATGGGCATAGCGCCAATACTCGAACTGCTGCAGCTGTTCATATCGTCCGGCATTATAGCTTTGACGCATGTTGGTATCGAAGATCACCTTCGAACGCCAGCTAGCCTTGCCTGTATGCGCCCAGCCATGTTTGTCGACGATAGTATTAAACTCTTTTTTAAACCAAGTAAGCGACTTTCCATCGGCTATGGCACCATCAACCGCACGCCTAAAGTCATTAAGCAGATCATCCTTCATCGCCCCTGCAACGCTAAAGCCCGAGTTATGACCATGACGCCACAAATCAGTCCAAGACTCTGTAGGCACATTGAGCTTGTTGCGAAAGAAGCTGATTTGCTCATTAAAGGGCAAAGAGCCGTAGCGGACATTTGAAGGCATTAGTTGCCCTCATTCACATCATGTTGGCCCGCTAAATCCGCAGCGACTATTGCTAGCTGGAGCACTTCAGTGGCTTCATCGATACTCAGATTTAACTCGCTCAAACTCTGTTGAAGATCTTCTAAAGAATTTGCACCTTCAACGAGTTGACGCACCTCATCGGTGAAACCTTCGAGAATGGGCGACATGTCCGCCTGTAGCGTTGCAGACATCAAATCAAGGGGATCGACTTCTTGTTGAGATTTAAGCGTCACTATCCGCTTAATGGCCATCCGTTTAAGCTTGGCCTGTTGCGCATCAGGTACTAATTCAGTGCTAACAGGCTTAGCCGTAGCCTGCTTGGCCAGTATCACTTCATTTTTCTGGGCTATTGGGATCTGTAATTTGTCCTGGGCCCACTGTTGAGGAATAGCAAAACCTATCTCCACCAACTTAGGCAGAGACTCCGCATACCCTTTGAGGTCTTCGGCTTCAACCACATTAAACACTAAGCGAGGACTTCGATTAGGCGTGCGATAACTTTTACCGTTAAGCGTGTACATCGGCAGCACTAAGTCACGGGTTAAGGTGTTACCTATCTGCTTAAGATCTGAATCTCGCAATTCTTGGCGCACTTCGTTATGCACATTGCCTAATGCATTGGTTGAACTTTTACCGTCGGCTTGGCTGGTTAATGTACCGCCCAAAATGGCCTTAGAGATGGTTTTTTCCATTAAAGAGATCATGTACTCAAACGGATCTTTATTGCCCTTGGCAGCTTCTTTAAAATCAATTTCCATGCCCTTGGGGATTATCCCCCCTGCATTGTGGCCAATGCTCATGACCGCTCGCAGCAGCGTCGCTTTCTCGCTTTTATCCGCACCAGTCGGGTATTTACCCAGGCGCAGCGGCAAACCGTAGATCTCCAGAAACTCGGCTAAATCACGCACGCCGTAGTTTTTAAACAAGAATGGCCAGGCAAGCACTCGCGCTAATCCGTTACGCCCCACATAACCCGACTTGGTTTTATGCACATGGCTTATCCAACCAAAGCGCTGCAAAGCTGCGCCATTGAGCGTGTTATCACGTAGACGCAATTCGTTACGGTCGACAGCCTCAATATCATTCGCATTAGTTTGACCCGTCATAAACCAACTGGGGTCTTTAAAGTTAAAGGCTTTGGGTAGCCAAAGCTGACTGTGTTGCTGCCAGACTATTTCGCTATTTGAAAAGCCTTTTAAGATAGCGTCACTCATATCAAAAATGAGATCGTCTAAGATCTGCATATCCTCAAGCTGCTCAGCTAACATTTCAGCATCTTTAGTCTCGGCGGCACTGGCATTACGAGGTGGCATTATCTGCCATTCGACATCCAATAAGGCACGGCGGCGCTTTTGTAGCTCAGAGAAGATATGGCCGTCTTTCTCCTCCATATCTTCTGCCAGCTCACACTGCGCAATGAGATCGCCTTGTTCGGCCTGAACTAATATTCGAGCAAGCTTAGCCGGTGTTAACCCTCTGCTCGGGTGCTGGGCATAATGACTATGCAAGTGACCCAACTTGGCATTATCTGTTTGCGGCTTGGCTAACGCCTTTGAGCTGTTTTGTTTTATCGTGAAACGAGTGCCGTTCTTATCGGTATGAGTATCGCTTTTAAGCGTGTTATCTGTATGAGTCGCCATGGTTAATAAGTTCCTCGATCAAAGCTGTAGTCGTCATCGGTGTCATCGTCTTCATCAGCACTGCCTTTGCCTGGAATAGCGGTAAACTCAATGACGCCGCCATCCATCCAACTGGCACGTACTGCCATCGCTAACCCCACCGCAAAGTCACCGTGGCGCTGTTGGCCTGTAGTCGCGCTCTTATCAGAGCCTTTATCAATCTTGGGTGTCCCGTTAGTGACTTTGATTTTGGCCATGTCATCGAGGATGTCTTGATGACGGGGAATACTGAGATTCAGATCTTCAAATTCAGCCTTAAGCTTGGGCATCCACTCGCGGTACCAGGCTTCACTTATCATTACTTGCTCGACCATCTCGGTGCCATAACGGAACATCGCCGCCTCAGCTAAGTAGCCACCGTTACCTGTTGCATCGAAAGACATCCCCTGCAGGCGTGGCAAGTTGTCACAGATATAAAACAAGATCTCCCTTTGAGCGTCGTAGGTCAGCTTTGCCAGCTCTACCACGAATGGGGTGCGTTTACTCAAATCAGGCTTGATTGTTAACGGTACAAATACTGACAAATCACCACGACGGGCAAAATCCTCACCAAAAGAATGATTCCAAAACGGGTTTAGCTTATCCAAGTGAGGCTTAATCTGTTCACACCACTCCTTAACCTGAATATGTCGATGAGCCTCCGACCAGGTCTCAAAGTCTTTAGGTGCGTTTAAGGTGATAATAGGAATAGAGTTATCTTTGACCATCGCCTCTTCGATAAGCACTCGTTTGATGTAGGTACCACCACCCTGCTTAGGCACGCAACCATACTCCTCAAGCGCATCTTCTTCACAAGCCGTGGCTCTAAGCAGTCCAGCTTTCCATTCATCCTCTAACGTCTGACTCCATTCAAGCTTACGGATTTGGCAAATCCGCTGATATAGGCCCTCAGCACAGGCATCGTCGAGGGTAATGCGGTGTACGCTGTAATCTTTTTTACCCGCCCTTGAATCATTAATCAGCTCATTAAACTGGTTATCGGTGCCGTTATGGGTACTGATAAGGCGAACCTTTGCGCCCCACATCGTCAAGGCCAATGCAGCCTTGAGCACTTCACCTAAACGGTCGTGAAATGCAGCTTCATCGATGGTGACGTTACCCTGCATACCACGTAAGTTGCTGGGGTTAGAGCTGAGCGCTTGGATTTTAAAACCGGAATCAAAATAGATAGCAAAAGTGAGAATGTCTTTGTCTTCGTTTTCATCACGAAATATCTCTTCCTTGATTTCTCCTGCAGCCTTGTTGAATGCTTTGGCCCACATGGCAGCGGCATCGATAAATTCTCGGGCCATCTCCTTATTCGAGCCTACATAGAAATGATTGGTACCACCTGCACTGCGAGCAGCTGCAGCAGTTAATACACCATCAGCGGCCTCTGCCCAGGTTAAACCGGTACGACGAGATTTTTCAGCAATCTTCAGTTGTGACTCATCGGCTATCCAACGCTTCTGATAAGCCAGTAACACTTCCGTTGAATCAAACTGTGCCATTTCGGCTTGGATAGTCTGGGCAACTTGTGACACTTTGGGGTGAGTTTCAATCTGCGCAGAGCTCACTAAGCTATCCCCAAGATTTCTTGCTTGAGTAGGCTAACCGCTTCCTTAGTTAATCCCGCTGATTTGGCAACCTTTTCGGCAGTGTTCGCCGCTTCTTCGGCAAAGGCCTTACGGATCTCTTTTTCTCGCTTATGGCTGGCCATAGCAGCAGATTCGAGACGCTGCACCGCGAGCATGGCATCTTTTATCATGCCGACATCTGCCGTTTCACCGTCTTCGTTTAATAGGGCTTTAAACAACTGTGAACGGGCCATTTCTAAAATAAGTTTGGTCACTTCCCCCGTGGGCTTATCGCCAAGTTCGGCTGTCCATACTTTGGTGATTTCACGCATTTCACGTAATGACTTACCTACCGCTTCCATCTTAGTGGCGTAACGATTTAAGCCAGCACGGGAGAGTTGCAGTTCTTCGGATAAACCTGCGGTTTTAATCAGAACGTTAATTTCGTCGAGCAGTTCAGTTTGAGTAATAGAGCCATCGCGCAAGCCACTGTCGAGTTTCTTGCGGATATCATCGGGCAACAAATCAACCTTGGAACGACGCCCACGAGTGGGGAGTTCTGGTTTAGATGCCGCAGGCTTCTTGTCGCTCATGGCTAATCCCCTGCCCGTGGTCGCTTTATGCCAGGCACAACTGCACGGCCAACAGAAACATCCTCACCCCTAGCGGTCAGTACAGCCTTTTGAGTTCCGCCGACTTTACTCAGGGTGAGCATTCCTTGTTCCGCCAACCAGGCCAGCTGAGTTAGCAAACCATCTCGGCTAATATCAAGGCCATAGGCATTGAGTCCATCTTGTAAGATGGACTCATTTAAATCGAAGCCTGGAACCTCACCCAGTAGGCGTAAAATAACCAGACGTTGATGTTCTGACATGATCTCTTTCAGTGCCATTAGTCGTTCCTTAATTCGTTTTCCAGTAGAAGATCGGTTTTACGCTCAAGGCGATTAATGCCTTCTTGAGTGGCATTGATAGTTTCACTCAGGCCACTTAACGTTTTATCCAAACGGTGTACCTCTTCTTTGGTTGGTAGATGCCTAATGTCAGCTTTTACCTGAGTGATTTCTTGATCCATGTGGGTCAGCTTAACGATTAATAATTCATGTTCTTTGCGGGTAGCAAAGCGCTGATTAAACCAAGCAAGTAAGCCTACAAAAGCTAAGTAAGACAAAGCAGATAACCATTTAAAGTTATTGTTGATAAAGTCAATTATTTCAGCCATGACGGTGTCCATATCGAGTGCGCTGGCGATGCTCTTCATCTTGCTCACAACTGATGCAGCGCAGTGAGCTCGAACGCTCAGGCTCTACGGCTTCTAAACAGTCAACACAAATGCCATTGCCTTGCTGTAGTGGTTTGCGGGCATGCTCAATACAGCTTTCTCGTTCGCGCATTTCAAGGTCCCTTGCCCATTCATCCGCTTTCATTTAGCTACCTGCTTTATCACGCTTAAACAGCTTATTTAGCCCACTCGATATCCCCATAAGAGCGCTAGAGCCCTGACGCCACTTACCCATTTCACGCAGACCCATATAGGCCAATAGTGGTGATATCAGCAACATCGACATATCAAACGAGGCTCCATTGCCATAATCAAATGCGGCAGCACCATCGAGGCCAATAACATAGACACCAGTGATATAGCCTGATATCCGCGCCATATACGGGCGAGTGTTGCTGACATAGGCGTTACTGCTGTTGTCACCATTTTGAATGGTCTGTTGAGTTTGCTGATGCAGCGTGGTCTCTTTGTTTGCTGCAATACGTGCAAGCTCAACTTCACACTCAGTGGCCAGTGACTTTAATTGTGCTAAACCTTGTGGTGATAAAGCGGAAAGCGCCTGATTGAGGGCTTGCTCAGGGTTGGGTTTCCCACTGGCGAAACTCACCAGGTTGGCCACTTTATTTGCGGTTTCCTGTTCCTCATCACCAAAAACACTGCCAATCGTTCGAATCAAATCTGGCCCTGTTTTTAAGAAGGTTGAGACAATGGCTGTCAGCGCTAAAGGGTTCATGCTTTATCCTCGATGCCAGAAATATTAAATGATGTTTGATAAGTCATATCGCCACCTTAAACGCCGTATCTAAACCATCCCGAAGACGGTTAAACCAACCTTCAATGAATGTCACCTGACTTGGTTTTTTGATTTGAATACGGTTATAAAGTCTTGCTCTGCGTAGGCAATAGCGCGCACTTAACCACAATGGATTTGCATTAAAAACGGCATGACGAGTCACAGGCCCGACTAGGCCATCGGCTTTAATGCCAACACACTCTTGAAGTAAACGAATCGCAGTAATTTGCCCATGCTGTACCGCCCCATCGAATACCAGTAAGGCAACCGGTGCGGGCCATTCTCGGCAATAAGTTGCTCGCCAGTAATCACGGTGATACAGAAACTGTGCACGCTCTTGGGTTAAGTTGAGAATGTCTTCTTTGGGGTACGCCTTTGAACTAATACCAAAATGGGTTTTACCGCCTAAATCTTTAGCATTTCGGTAATAACCACCCTCTTTGCTAAACACAAAGTTAACCGCACAAAGAAAGGCTTGGCTGTAAGCTGAGTGATAGGGTTGTCGAGTAGAGATGGAGCCCATAAAAAAACCGAGATAAGGAACGTAGGTTCATTATCTCGGTTTAGGATGTTTGGAAGGATTGGAAAGGTTTCGGGATTAAAATTTATAGCTTAAATAATTCACTTCACATACACAAGTTCAAAAAAGTAACATACTCTGCTTAGAAAGATAAATTTAGGAGACCAACGGTTTGCATTACGATTAAGCCTAGAAATATTAATGGTTGTACAGCAGTGGATGATAAGCTTAATTCTTGGGGTTACCTGATTATAAAGTAACTCTTCTAAGAGAAAAATTAATGTCTCCGTATCGAACAATAGCTTCTACTTTCGCTTTCATAGCATCATAAAATAGAACCTGCCCATTCAATACCATGGCTAAGTCATCCCCAGTTATCAATATAATTCTAGGCGCATCTCCTGAGAATTTTTGAATAGCATTTTCATCAAACCCATTAGCAGCCAAAAAAACACCTCTTGTGCTCTGAGCCTTACCTTTGATTTTACCGTCAAATATAGACAAATCCTTTTGTTTTATCGCACCTTTCTCCCACTTGCATTCAACTAAATAGTCAAACTTTTCAAATTTGAAGTGACCATCTATTTGTTCCCCATCTAAAGTTTTGTAAGATGGCGAATAATCAAGCTCATTGAACAGCAATAAATCACAAAACAATTTTTCTAGCTTGTAACCTCTCTCATGTGGCGTGACTTCATTCCCTGTAACTAGAGAGATAAATAACGAATTTAATTCTTCCAGTTTTTTCTTCTTTGACTTAGTTTCATCAATAGACGATTTATAGTTGCTACGCGACTGTTGCCTCTTTCTATTTTCAATTTCATCCTCAATTGGATCACTCCCAATGAGGGCTTTGAACTCAGAAAGTAATTGCTTTGCTTTCTTTTCATCTAGAGCATCGCGATCAACTGCATTTCCCAATTTAAAGAAATTGGAAATAATATTATTAATAACCGCGGTTTGGTTTGTATCTTCTAAATGATCAAGTACATTCCTCATCACATCATACTTATTGAATGATTCTCTGGGATATCTATTCTTTAACTCTTTAGGTACTCCACTACTATCCAAAAAACTATAAAAACTGTTCCAATACCAAAAACAGGCACCAGACAGAGAAACCATAGCCTCTTTGAGTGCAAAATTTATTCTTTTAGCCAATTTAACATCCCTCACCACTAACTATAAAAATGTAAACACCTCATTAATCAGAAAGTTCTACCCATACTATTGTCTGTTTTTGAGAGACTGGTAAATGAATTCCATGACCATACTTGTAGTCTTCAGTCCATGTCCTGAGCTCTACAGAATCACTTTCAAATACTGTAAACTTAACGGAGTCCTTAGCAAAAATGTTGTCTTCCTTATCCTTAACTAATATTTCAGCTACATATTCACCCTCAGTCCATTGAAAGTTGCCATCAAAAAAGCTGCAAAGATTTTGATATACATCGTCATCTATTTCATGCCTTTCACCTATCCCAAGGGGAGTTTCTCTGTGCTTATCAGTAATTGTATCCCTAATATTTGCATAAAGGCCCTTATACTCTTTTTGCTTTGTTCTATCCCATGGCTCGCTAAAACCAATGGTATGTGCCCATGTTTGATTTGGACCAATTTCTAAAGGAGTAAACATTGTGAAGTTATAGTCATGTGGGTTCAATGCATAACCACGCCCCTTAAGTAAAAATGGGGCAGAATTCTTACGGATTATCCTCATATCAATAGAGTGTATTCCTATGCTTGATCCACCAATATTCTTTAAAATAACAAATAGGTTAACATTCGGGCTACCAATAGAATGGCTGATACCTAAAGTCCCATATTTTTCTATGGTAAGACTCCCTTTCTTCAACAATAATTTTAATGGCGGTAGCTGAGATAATATTAACGCGACAAAAGCAGTCGCTGCAGACCAAAACTGCCAATTTAAATACAATGGAACATCTTTCATATACTGCCTATCTTAATGATGGTTTCTTCAATCACAATACAAAAAAGTACCGCGCAGCTAACTTAACCCTGCAAGGTACCACCACTAAGTAATTGTTGTAAATGGTAATTCATTAATGCTGTGATTTTCACCACAAAATATAGTACATAAGCTTTAATATCAAAATTTTGACTTAAGGCTCTTTTAATATGACGAGTCCAATACTGAAGAATTCACAAATATGATAGGAACTTTTTATTCGAACGTTTTCATACTAGAACAATCTTCTCTGCTTCCTCGCCACAAATGCCGCCCTTTGTTCAGCGATTATCTGACTCACGCGGCGTTCTGTCAGGTCGTAGTTCCGTGATAGTTGCTCTAGATTATTCCCTTTGAACTCGCGCCAAATCCGAATATCTCGCAGCGCATCTTTAAGCCGTTCACCATTGGGAATATAGATATCACGGCCACCGAGATACGTGCTCAAGGTTGTGGCTAACGCTTCGCTGATATGCACTGAGTTGCTAACGGCCTGCCTATCGAGGGTAACGCGCATGAGTTCACATAAGCTTTGCAGTGTTGATGGCCAGCGCTTGGTGAAGTCCTCACGCTCATCCGGTTTGAGGTTTTTCAAGGTTTCAAGCGCCTCCTCAAGCTCTCGGTGGCTCGCTTGAATTAATTCCAGTTGGTCATCATTAGTATGATTATTCATCTGTGGCCCCTCCGTAGGCTCCGTTTAAATACAAATCAACCACTTGGTTATAACCAAGCAGCCGATAACTTAACGTTGAAGTGTGAGCGCCGCTTCTTTGCCCTATACGTTCAAGTAATTCACGGCGATGCCAGTTCTTGAGACTCTCTAACACCTTTACTGCTTGTGACTCATTCAACCAACTGACGCTATCAACTTTCTGTGCTCTAGCTGTCATGCGACGGGCATAGTTATCTAACGCGGTTTCACTGTTATCTTGAACAATGTTGTGATTGCCCATGTTTATCCACACCGCACGAATCTTATCAATTTGAGCCACTTTCGCTTGTCCCGACTTAGGGCTTAAACGTTTATCTGAATTCACGGTTTTATTGGCGTTTACTCTTGATTTAGCGTGAGTGGGTTTAAACCCTTTTTGTTTAAACGCTTCTAATGCTTGTTCAAGCTCACTCAAATTCATCGCACGTAACGAGTCTTTAGTTGTGGCAGTTTTGAGCATGAGCCGATAGATATCCTCATCAAGTTGTAGCTGTGATTTGGCGATATTGATTAAGGTCGTTAAACGCTTTTTATGGGCTATGGCATTCGTGTGCATACTCGTATTCCTTATCACGCTTTTAGCGTGTCTATTAGGTCATTAGCTAGGCCTTATACTCTGTTTTAAAACCAAACAGAGTTGGGCCGCTTTAGAGCTAAAGAGAACTGATATCCATTGAGACTTGGATGTATTTGCCCGTGGGCAAACGTTCATACAAACGGAGGTATTCACTCGTTCCTGTGATTTGAATAGCATCAGCAATCGCGTCCATGGCTTGTTGCCACTTAGCATCATCGATATCAAGCTGGCGCAGGCTCAACACTTGATTGACGTTAATACGACCTTGCTGGTCGACTCGAAAGGCATGTTCCACCATGGCCATGAGCCGAGTATCTGCCCCACCCGACCAGGAATGAATACACTCATCAATGAGCGCCTTAGCGGTTTGAATGCGCTCATCAAACACACGGTGTTCACCCACGGCGCGGCGTATTTGGTATTGCCCATCGAAACTTGTCAGCGAAACATTGCCTTTACTGCCGCCAAATTTGACGCCGTATTCACTCGCAGACAAGTCGACAAAATCAATAATCTGTCCCATGGTAGCGAGCTTAAAATCCAACATCGCTTGGCGCAGGGCTTTGGCTTTGATGACAATATCGATAACGACATCATCACGGATTTTATCAATCGGCTTTATCTGCACGTCAGGGACTAAATGCCCTAAAGCATTTTTTCTAAAACCCGCGGGAATAGTATCTATGTCTGAATTAGTCATCTATTTGTCCTCGTTCCAGCGTACCGTGACGCCATGAAATTGCACCGCACTACAGCGACGGCGAATACCTTTAATGTTTTCGATAATGTCCACTGCCATCCGCTTAAAGTCAGCGGTGGGTTGGTCGATTTGGATCACTTTTTGATGCTGGCTTATCACCTTCATGCCACGCAGCCTTAAAGCACTAATCGCATCAAACTTGGGGTTAGGATGTTTCATCTGATTCACTCCTTGGGTACTGTGAAGTTTCAAGTAAACGGTTGTAGCGATGCCCTAAAGCAATCAACTCTTGTCTAAGCAATTCACACAATTGTTTATAACCGCCGTTATCGGACACCGATTGACGCTCAAGTCGGCTATACGTCCCCTCTGCACGATATTGTTTGATAGCAGTATCGAGCTGGGTCACTTGGATACGCTTAAACTGTGTTTTAACCTTTAGTGAAGAGTGTTCGCAGCCACTTCGGCAAGCACGATATAGACGCAAACGCACAGGGTTACTCGTTGATTTATTACTTTGATGTCTATCACATAGATGCATAGGAATAAGCCCAACAATGGGGCATTCAACCATGCGATGCATATATGCCCCTTCGACCAATCTTTTCATGCGTTCAAGATCGCCAAGATACTTTTGATTTATCAGTAAACTCACGACGGCTTTACTGATCCCTAGCTTTTTTGCGACACCTTCTTGCCCATGGGCTGAGGCTTGCTCTGCTAAAATAGCGACCCAATTACTCATGGCCTTTCTCCTTAAATTTGTAGAAGGTATTAGTGTTTTGATCCCACATACCATCCTTGCGCTCTGTGGGGTGTAACCGTCCTGAATCTCGCACTAAAAGATAATTGAGGCTTGTCCCTCTTGGGCTACCTTTGATGCTATTTAAAGGTCGGATATAACCAGCCTTTGAAAGGCAGCCTAAATATCGCGTCACCAGTGAGGGGGCTACGGTGCTCGTTGCTAATATCAATCCTTTATTAAAACGACGATTAATACGTATTGAGTTCCAGATTTGTTGCACTAGGGTGTTACGTTTAATTTGCTGCGGAGCCCTCATGGTTTGAGGTTTTCCTGTCCCTAAAATGACGTCATCTAGATTAATGAGCACTCGATACAAATTGCCTTTATTTCCCACTTGTATTTTTATCAATTCAATCGCGGCTTGCTTTTGTAGACGCTTTGTCAGCTCGGTGATTAAATTGGTTTTAACACCAAGCGCTAACGCAATTTCACGACGCGTAAACTGCTGTTTATCGCACATCAATTGCCACGCTTGGTTCGTGATAACATTTTGCTTAGACTGTTCACTCATAATGCCCCCCCGTGATGATTTATTAGCGCACGGCTGGCTTAACTATCGACGGCTATGATTTAGAAATAGTTGGCCATCTCCCCATAATGTTTTGTCGACAAAATCAAGTTCATTTGAGATAGCAAACCGTTCTATTTTTTCTAAAGCAATAAGGATCCGGCGCACTTCCCCACCGCTACGAACACGGATAAAATCCAACAGATCTTCTCCTACACTAATATCTCGTTCGAGCAACTCAGTGGCGAACATGGATACGTCTTCGTTATCAGCTGGCATAAACTCAACCCACTCACTAATGCGATTAAAAAGCTGCTTACGATGGCTAATTCGACGCGCGATCTCCTCCATGCCAATCAGCACGACGGGTAACTCAGTGGCATCGTATAAGTCACGAATAGTTTCCATTGTTTTCGCTTGCCCAATGATGTGATCAGCTTCATCGACAAAAAGCGCTATCTGTTGTTCGTTCATTGCGTTAGTAATAAAATCAACAGATTTACACAGTGGGTACATAGGCTCACTTCCAAGCTCTTTAATGATCCGCGCTAAAAATGAGCTTGGAGTGTCAGTGGCGTAACAGCGGATATAAACGGGTAAATTTCCCATGCTAGTGAGCTGATTAAACATGTAAGCAACGGTGGTCGTTTTACCGAATCCGCTAGCACCATGAATAAGCCCAATACCTGGCGTTATTTCACTGCGGCTTTGCAGATTGGCGAACATATCTTGAGTGCGGAGTACATTTTTTACTTCTACTGTCTTATGTTTCATAATGACCTTCCTTTGGTTATCTGATTTAGCTTTTAGTTAAACCAGATTAGCTATTGCTTAAATCTCTTTTAAGGTGGATTTAAGCGGTTGGGTTGCGAGCAGAGTCACTTGACTTGGCGGTTGTTTGACTCTGCTTGTTGTAAAATTTTGTCTAATCTATTTCGTTGCAATACATTGTTTAAACGATACCTTTTAAGCCACTCTTGTTCGTTGTCAGTTAAATCCCGAGTAACACTATCCGTGGTTAACATCACTGCTTTTTCATGATCGCTGCGCACTATGCGACTCTCTTGCTGAGCTAATCGCTCACGACGTTCAGCTATCGCTTCACGTTGTCTCTCTATGGCAGCGAGTTCGACTGAACTTAATGATCTCTGCTTGTCTGTTGCTGCTGAACTCAGCCCATCAATAGCACTGTTGTTATGGCTTGTAGTTCGCTCCAAGTGGGCAATATTGGCCCGTTGTAACTTCTTCTGTGCCAGCTCATCTGCATATAAGGCATCGATGCCAAATTCTTCTTGTAAACGGCGGGCATGTTTTCTAAATACTGCGAGTTCTTTTTGGGTTTCTTTACGACGTTCACGGTAGGCAACTGGAGAGATACCGCGATAAATGAGATCCATGTTGACCGCATCGACATAGGTGTCCCATCGTTCGATTGGGTAAAGGGTGGCGCGGCCAATATCGGCAGGATCAACAAATACCCTCACCTTCTGTCGCTGCCATGACACTTCCATCAATTCAGGGGCGGTATATTGCACACTGCCAGCTTTAACTGTTCCGCGCGTGACCGTAGCAGTACCAATGAAATTCAATAGCGTGTCGAGTACATGTGGATTATCAATCGAGCGCTTCTGGTAATCAGATCGCGCATAACGTTCAAACGGGGTAATGCCATCTCGGCTATGAGGGACATGGTTGTAATCAAATTCGAGGTAGTCATTGAGCACTTGCTGCAGTTGCTCTGGCGTCAACGCAATACTGAGTCGCTCCGCTTCAGCTTTTTTCTTTCCTTCCCCAATACGCTTGGCAAAGTTGTACATGGCTTCGATTTGCTGCCTATCACTGACACTGTGGCCAATATACCCAGGCATTTTCTCCATTAGAACGCGGCTCATGGTGCCAAAGAAACGCTCGATAAATGGTTTTTCCCAACCTGAGAAAGCATTTGCCTTAGAGATCGTTAAATCGAGTAGATTGAAGATGGTTGTTGTTCGATTAGATACGTAGTCGCTACCATTATCGGTGCGCATAATCGCGCCCTCTTCAGGCAATCCCCATTCGATTAAGGTTTTACGTAACAATAAGCAGATAGCTTCACTGTTTGAGGTTGGTGATACCACCAGCTGAACACGGCGAGTAAAGGCATCAATCACAGCAACAACACTGTGACGTTTAAGCTTACCGTTAACGTTTAATTCAATATCAGTTGGTGTTGAGTCAAACTCCCACACTTGATTTGGGCCATCGATATTAGGGTACGTATGGGCAAATAATGGGCGGTATTTATCGGTGTATTTCGTAGGGTTAGTCGTGTAAGCATGCTGCACTTCATGCTTGATGACATATTGGGTTAACCAGCGCTTGAATGAGCTAACAGAGGGAAGTTTCCAACCATATTCAGCAGCACGCACCTTAGCTAAACTATGCACTTTGGCCGCTTGCCCTAATAAGTGTGGCTTTTTGGTAACTAGAGCCATCAGGAATTCGTCAAGTCGCGGACAGCCATCTATTTTAGAGGTTGCCACACTCTTATATTGATCAACTAATCCAATAATACCTTGTTCGTGATATGCTTTTTGCCAGCGGTAAAGGGTTCTTTCACCAATCTGCCTGATACAACTATGTACATCGGTTTCACCTTGTAGCCTACCTGAGTTGAAACCGACTATAAAAGCATGTGTTCCGCCACTCTTATTGCCTGCATCTTTATATGGCTTAATAAATCGCTCATAGGAAACAATTACTTCTTCACGAGCTTTTGCTTTAGCTTGCTTAACTTCGCTTATACACATGAATTGCTTGAGTCCATCGGACTTGTTCATGATTTTTAGTGCTCTATCTTTGGCATCACAAACCGCATCTTGATTTAATGCTGACCTCGCCGATACAGCCAAAGTATCAGCACTTTTCTCAATAATGTTTAAATATAAAAAAGCTTTGGTTTCGATAGGTAAACAATCTATGTGGTATTCAAATCCTTTACCTTGAGCACACTTCCTTTTTAACCACCCTTCTCGATTAGCCAACTTACGGCAGCCTTGTACAGTCGTATGCATACCAGGCACTTTTATCAATTCCTGAAGCGTGAAGTATTCCCTCTTCATTTTTTATCACCCATCAAATCGAAATTAATTTCATTAGATAGATCACGCAGTATCTGCTTAGATATTTTCCCCCACATAGGCTTTAGACCCGTATCTGGCGCAAATAGTTGAATGCACTTTTGTACAGTACGTGGGTTATAACCATGGCTTAGTGCCCATGCTCTGCAGCTGAGCCCTCTACACATTAGTGCAGCATGGATCTGATTAGCATTCTCTATCTCCATGATTCCTCCCCATTTCGTATATTTGTGATAATATTTAATGTGTTCGCACTACGTACTGTGACTAGTGACCTCATTTACACTCATACGTACTGCGTATAAATATGAGGATACGATCACATTTATACGCGAGTCAAGCAGATTTGTGATGTTTCTTTTCTGCTTTCGGACAGCCTGCCAGCAGGTGACTACAAAGCTATATAAATTCAATAACATAATAAAAAAGAAACAAATCATGAATAATGGAAACAGTGTTTCCTTTTCTAAGGAAAGAAAAGAAACGTTCTCGGATAGATTAGAAGTGGTCATTGGAAGCACAAGTGTACGCAACTTTGCTAATTCAATTAACATATCGGAAGGTGCTTTAAGGAAGTACTTAAAGGGTGTGTCTTTGCCTCAGATAGATAAAGCTCTGCTAATTGCTAAGCAAGGCAATGTATCTTTGGGCTGGTTGATCTCAGGTGAGGGCTCTATGTCACCATGTGAAAATCAGGTTTCACCACCAGAAGTTACTTTTGATGCAGGTACTTTTTCTGAGGATTTCTCTATTATCCCTGGTTATCATATATCTGTGAGTACTGGTCATGGTGATCTCAATCAGAGCGAACAAGTCACCCGGCATCTAGCTTTTAGAACAAAATGGTTAAGGTATCGAGGGTTTGAAGCATCTAACCTTGCAGTTGTCTTTGCTCATGGTGATTCAATGGAGCCTACCATTCAAAACCACAATTCACTCTTAGTGAATATCGCTGATACTAAGCTTACTGACGGTTCTATTTTCGTATTGCGCTTTGGTGAGGAGCTCTACGCCAAACGCCTACAGAAGCGCTTTAATGGCGATATAGAGTTAATTAGTGATAATAAAGAATACAAAGACCAAGTAGTCCACATTGATGAAATCAATAAGCTACATATTATTGGTAAGGTTGTTTGGATAGGTAGGGATACCTATTAAGCTTACTGTAAACGGCTGTTAAACCGTAGTTTACAGCCAGTTTAATATTGCCAAACGAGCCGAACGATAAATCTGCTTTAACCTATTTTTGCCAAACCTCCTGATTGAGGCAACGAGAATATCAATAAAAGGTCAAATAGCTAGAACCCACTGCCTATCTCATATTCTCAGCAAATCTTATCTAATCCCGTCAGATCTCGATTGACAGCCCACTTGCCATACTTGGTGATGAGTTACAAAATTATGACAAATTTAGAGAATAACTAACAGTTTTGAAGATGTATTCTTGATCAGAAAAACGCATTGATTTTTTCACCTGATTATCAATTACAGATCTATCGAATTCGATATTCATAAATTTGTGTTCAGGATAAAGTTCCACGCATGCATTTCTAAGATTTTTAAAAGCTTCAATCAAACCTTTTTCTGTTATATATATATTACTTTTTAGAGCTGAGGCCGATGTAAAAGCGCCCTGAAAAATTCCTGCACTCAGTTTTTCTTTAATTTCTTCCAGTGTAGCCTTACGATCTAGCAAACCCTTTTCTAACATTTCAGGTTGTAACCTATTTAAGAAAAAATCACTTCTTACATTAAAAGACTCAACTGTTTTGTAAAATCCAACTTGTTCATTATCTAGCTGTTGAAGTATCGGCAACGAATCTGTCAAAATTAACGTTAACTCATCAATATCAATCGAAACGTTACTATCGAAGTTTTTTTCCACACTCATGTTAAAGGCTAAATCTATCTCTCTATCAAATTGATTAATTCTGATTTTCATGTTTCCAATAGAATTGATTTCCCTGCTCAAATTAAACAGAGATTTGTTCAATATTGCTACATCTTTTCCGATTCGTACAATTAGCTGTTTTGCAGATTTTTGGTCTTCTATCCTATTATTAAAAGAGAAAGCAAAATATGCACCAGTACCGGCACTGACCAGTGTGATTACGGCCCTCATGAAAAAGTCATATTGAATAGGTAAGGTTTGCTCCTCAACTGCTACTCCAGATAAATACCACAAGTTCAGAAGAGCCAGACCGATCAAAGTCCCTAATATTTCGGGTTGATAGTTTTTCAATTTGTACATCCAAGTAGTTATTCGCTTGCATATTTAGCTAAAAATACGCTTGTTGCAGTTCAGATTCATTATAACTATTTGTTTTTATTTAATTCAATTAGAAAAAGGGGAAATGTAGCTTCAACCAACATCACACGCAATCGATAGTAAAGTCAGTATTAATACGGTTTTATACTGCTATCAGTAACTAAATTGGCACTATAAAACTGAAAAACACTGAAATAAACTGCGATCCTTTCAGATCTCCGATCTTTGCAAAGCCCTTGTAGCGGCGCGGGCTGGAGATATGAACTGTAGTAAAAG
This sequence comes from Shewanella hanedai, assembly GCF_007197645.1. Taxonomy (GTDB): domain Bacteria; phylum Pseudomonadota; class Gammaproteobacteria; order Enterobacterales; family Shewanellaceae; genus Shewanella; species Shewanella hanedai. Next base: position 97,102 of record NZ_VKGK01000018.1, on the reverse strand, counting down.
AAAACTGAAAAAAAATGGCAACAAAAAGCCCGCAGGAGGGTGAGGAAGAGTGCGGATTCCGTGGCGTAAGTTCTCAGTAGTGCCAGATTCCGTGACAAAAACTGACTGTACTGCAGTCGTTAACGCGATGAGAGATAGCTTACTGCTGGCAATAAAAAGCCCCGCAGATTTGCAGGGCTGTTCGTGTGGGCCAGTTACTTAGTGATAGGGTCAAGTCTCCCCTTCTGACTGCTCGCTTGTGATGCTTGGCTGCTAAAATCACCGGCTTGAACTGGTGCTTCTGTTTTACCTAATCCCGATTTGATACCAGAGTGAGTATGGCTAGCGCAGGTGGTGGCTAATGCTTTGACGGTGGCCATGAGCTCAGATAAGAGTTTGAGCACGTTCTCACCTTCGCTGCCTAACCAGGTCTTAGGACTGCGATGGTCTTGCTCTGCACTAGCTGTCACCGTTCTCGTCTCACACTCCAGCTTTGCCAGTTTGCCAATGATCTCCTGCATGGATTCATCAGTCTTGTTCTCGAAGTTACCTTTGTCATCAATATGCTGATACACACCATCGCGCACTTGATTGCGGGTTTCGCCCTGCTTGATGGCTGGTAAGTCCCAGCCGAACGGCAGCACACAACGTATAAACGGTTTATCCGGTCGGCCATACGCAAAGCCAATTTCAACTATTGAACCGACTGCTGGCGGCTCTAATCTGCCCGCCCTATTTCCAGCACCTGGCAAGGGTAATGGAACAGCCTCTAATATACTTGATGTGGTTTCATTGCCATTTTCATCGAGCAGTTGCACGTCAACTGCATAGCGTGGGTAAAACGGATCGCTATGTCTTTCACCATCAAGTGTTGGTAGTTCTGGCAATGCCACCACTTTGGCCCAATGGGGGAGATGATAGCCGCCTGACAGCTCTGGGAATATATTAGTGATTTTACGTTTTTCGGTGCGTTCATCAGCTAGGCTCGCCGTCCAAGTTAATGTCATGGTATCGGATTCAAGTTCTACTTGTTTAACACGATGACCATTTACAATGGCACCAGGTCGCATGGCTGGCATGGCCATTAACTGCCAACTATTGCCATATCGGTTCTGGCTTAAACCTTGGTCGATATCCACAGGCTTGCTTGTCCAACGGCAATCTTGAAAACTGCCTACAAAAATTTGACCATCGGGTTGCTGGTACCAAACACAGTCGGCTATTCCAAATATGCCACCAAGGCTGGCTAATAACTGATAGCCTGTCCCTTGGCTGGTAAAGTTTGCCACTTTAACATCAAGATAATCTGCGCAGTCAGGGATAACAAAACTTAAACCGCTATCTTCGGCTAACTGAGTGATCACTTGCCTAAATGTGGCGTGACGAATATTTATTGGCAAGTTTTCCGCTAACACACTGGCTAATTCACGCACCACAATACGATTAATGCCTTTGTTGCTTGGGGTCACTTTTGTAATGTAGCCACTGAAATAACGCGTCAATTTGTTCTTGTAGCCAATATCTAACACCACTATTTGACCACGCTTAACCTCTCCTTTCACTTCAAAGAAACCACGGCCAGCGGATGACAATTCCAGCACTAGACGATAATCAGATAGTTCTAGCGCTTGTATGCCAACAGTTAAGCGTTTCGTTAGCTTCATGTTGGCTCACCAATAGCATTGTCGATGCCAGTTAATATCTTCTCCATTGATGATACTTCCACCGCTGGCGGTGCATCGGTTATCGCCGCCGTGGGGATCACACTGGCAGTCTGCTCGCTGCTTTGTTTTGTGTCGGCATCAGCTTGGGGTTGTCGCTGCTCTGCCACTTCTGGAATACTCAAATACTCACGGAGTTGAAAACTCACATTCCACGCCATCAGCGTGGGGTGCTCCGGTGCCGTAATTTGGCCGCAAAACTTTACTTGCCGAATCTTAACCGCCCGGGCCAAACCTGAGCCAATACGCCTCACAATACGATCACCCGCTTCATCTTTAGCAATCGCCAACTCAAACAGGCGTGATAGCTGGCCTTCATCAGTAAACGGAATTAAGCCGGTGACTTTCAGCTCTTTGGCCTTTTCGCCCTGCTCACAACTTGCCGTACTTGATGTTTGCCCCGACATATCTTGTTCAGCGAGTTGCATGCTCAACGCAAGCTTGCAGGATTTGAGGCGGATTAATTCACCATCTAGGGCAATTTGGCTCATGACAATTCCTCAGTAATGTAAATACTCCCCTTTCTAAAAGTAGAGCTTTATTTAGTTCGTTATTTACTCAGGCTTTACTGGCCAGACAATCTCATCCGGATTATCTGTTGATGCAGGCAAGTCACGCAACGCTTGGCGATATGTGGAAAACTCTTGAATCTTTTCCTCATTTAATGGGCTGTCCCGCACCTGTGTATAATCAGTGCCTACGATTAATTTGTCTCGTAGGCTTCTAACCGAAAACCATTTCATTTTTATCAACTCTTCTGCTGGTATTTCCATGATGATCCCTACTAATAGTTATTTAAAGTTTCGTTTGGAGATATCGTCAACTCGATACTGTCTTTATCAGGTAATCCACCAGTGATATGCATCGCATCAATATACAGCCCTGTGAAGTATAGATTTAAAGACTTGATTCTTAGGTAAACATCACCATTTGGCGCTCTGTAAACTACAGGTTCTAAATTACCGTCAGTATTAATGTTATGAATGGTGTTACTTGGTTCATAACTATACCCAACTAGCGTTTCGTCAATAATTGTCGATTGACCATAGGCGTAACCCCCAATTCGATAGTGAAACATACTGACATCGACTGCAGTGTTTAAACCCGTCTTGAAATGCAAGTACAGAGGGCCATTTGTTGGTACCCAGTTATCAGGCTTTTCACTCTCAGGGACATGATCCTTACCTTCATAGATCATTGTTCGAAAAACATTTAACCTTCGCGATCCAGCTGAACCATCACCAATCACTTCACTGTCGGCTATGTATCCATCAAGTTCTAGTTTGGCTTCTGCCACTTTGGCATCTATCGCCCCCATCTTACCCGCGACTTCCTGAGCAAGTGCTTGTGACGCTGTCGTTTGCTCTGTTGATGCACTCACCGCACTGGTGACTTCACCCAGCAGCTCATCGATTGCTTGTGTCATATTAACGTTCCTCTAATTGGCGAAGTTGTTCGCTTAATCTCATGTTCCAATGTGCGTTTTTCACACCACAGGTATTGGCCCCAATGACGCTGACTGCCGTGGTTACTGAGCTCATTTTTAACAGTGAAACTTCATCTGAATAGTCATACATCCAACTTTGTGCTGAGACCTGAACAGGCATAGCATTCGCAATGCCTAAGTGCTCAATAACAAAGTTACGGCTGATGGTATTGCCTTCAATACTGCCGAGTTGTTTAATTTTTTGAGTACTGGGCACGTAAGCAAAAGCAACCAGCTGGTTATTACCCACTAGGCCTATCCAGTTGAAATTAAAATCACCGATATCAGTATCGAGCATCTGACTAAACGTAACGCGATTGTCGTCAACAACACCGTGCCTAAACAATGACGAACGATGCACGATCTGCCCATCTGTTGGTATTGATTCATCGCCAGGCTCAGGACTTCTAAAATCCAGCCCTGGAATAAACGCAAATACGAACTCATCAATAATAAAGTCTTCGACATTGCCCACAGCAAGCGCAACGTATTGACTGCCAAAATCAGTTAATCTAGCCATGTAAGCCTCTTACTCTTAAATGTTGATAATCGTTGTCACACTCTGTTGCTAATGTCGCTGCAGTACTGCGGTACTGTTCATCACTATTTGATAACGTCTTAATTGTTAATGTTTGAATGTCCTGACTTGCCTCGCTTACGACCACATTGCACCCTATGAGTCTTGATGACAGGTGATCATATCGACGGCAGGTTCTGCCATAACTTTGAATAAGCTCAGCTAATAGGGCTTGATTTGGGGCTACTTCAGTATCATCGATTTCAATTGATACCCTGTCCCAATCAAGCCCGGCTTGGCGCTCTTTAATACTGACAACATTGAGCCCTAAGCGGCGCATGATGTGGATAAAACCCTGCGTACTTCCAGCATCTTTGGCATTAACAAAGGCATAGGCCACACGCTTACGATAGAGCCATAAAGGCTCATCTTTAAAGCGAGTGATATTACGCTCCCATGCCAATAAATTGAGCATGCTCAACGAGCAGGTCAGCGGGTCTTTTTGCGCTAACACCCAAATAAACCAGCTGCGCACACGCTGCCAGAATGATTGCATCCCGCTACTCAACATGGCCGGCTCTTGTGGCTCAGACGTTGTGTTCAGCGTTTCGCCATCCATCCACCACGGTAACGACAACTTGGGCAGCTTTGGGCTGCGGTTTGTCTTTGCATCATCAGGCATTAGCTCACCCCACGATTAGTGATAATTAGGCTATTTATACGCGGGAGTTCAAGGCCATTAACTAAGTCATCATTCCCCCAACGCACGCTATTAAGTTGTGGCAACATGGCGTGCAATTCACTGCTTAGGATTGAAAACACAAACACACTTTGTGGCTTAGTGCGGGTTAAGCTTGGATGTAGATCCGAACCTCGAAATGCCGCCCGTATGCGCGATTCAATATCACTCATCAAGGTAGCAATCTCATCGACTTCGAGGTTGGCAATATGCCAAATATCAAGGGTCAGATCTGTGGGCTTTGAGGCGATGACTTGAGCAAGGAGATCGTCGCCATGGCCATGGTTGCCTTGAACATTGATGTATTGATTAATGTCATCAATCAATACTTGAGGTGTTTCCCCCACCTCCATCATTACATGGCAATTTGCAGTACCAGGACCCCGTGGCGCTTCATGCTCAAAATAGAGTAAATCACTGCTAATTCCCGCAAACGTTGATATTGCTGCACGGTACACAGCATCAATGTGGTAATTCCCCACACTTGCAAATTGATCACGTATACGTAATGCCAAATCATCATCCGTTTCTTTGTCTGCACCTGCTTGGGTTATCCAATCCCCTATGTTACTGACGGATTCAATGCCTTCTACGGTTTCGGGTAGTTGATAGTAATAACCCGCGCCTAGGTTATGCCCCGCCCCTGCCATGTCAGCCTCACATAATATGGTTTTGGTCAAAGTGCCGGCTGGGATCACCGTATCGGTTAACACCAAAAGAGTATAAATAGCCCCTAATCGATTGTCGGTTTGTACGCGCGTTCCCGCTTTTATCAAGATGTCGGCATTAATGTCTATTTTATTAACGCTGATATACCCGCGTGTCTTAACGGCTAGCTTTCGTTCAAGCCCCACGTCCCACGCTTTCAACTCCAAATAGAACTCGCTCGCGGTAGCGGCAAACATGCCTGGCAATACGTGATTGGCTAATAATGTTTTTATCAACCACAAAACAGGCGTAACAACACAAGCCGAGAAGAGTTTCCAAAACGGACTCATTGCACTGTTATTGGAGATAATTGAATTAGCCGCAATAACATCAGCTTCTAGCAGGGCCGTGACACCTTCGGCTGTCAATGGTACGCCTTCCGACGCTAATACCTTTTCAAAATCAACCTGTGGCCGAGACATAATTAACCTCTGTTTTGATATTGCCAAACTCATAAGTTGTGGCCGTTATCGCGATAAGTTCAGCTGATTGAATGTCGACATCAATCGAACCAGGTACTAAGCGCATGTCGGTTTCAATGAGCAGCTCCATCTCTGTGTAAACATCATTTCGCATTGTTGGGCTACGCTGTGCGAGCAATTTAGTCACAAGGCCCGATGCCATCAGCATGTGCTTAACATCTTGGGCAATACTGGCACGGGTGTGTGTTAACTCTGGCTGCGCTCCCACATCGAGAGATAAACTCCCATCAACAATTAACAAATCACTGTAACGACTTAATTCGGCTATCATCCGGTCATTAACTCCTGTTGATCAGCAAGTTCAGCGAAACTGAAATTTTTAGGCGGATGCTTAATAATCACATCACCAAAGCTCAGAGTCTTACTGTTGGTTTGGCTTGCGGCTCTATTCGCCTGTGCACTCATTGCCGCCTGCTGATTCATACGAGGGGTAATAGCATTGCTGATTGACTCGTTCACCATGGGCTTAACATCAAGTTGTTGAGTCAATGCTTCAGGTTGATAAGGTGTAGGTAGATTGCGCTGCACATCGATTGACTGTTTAAGCCCATCAGGCACAAATGATTCAGGTTTGATTAACTGTAAATGCTGTTGCTGTGTCACTGACTCAGGCTGATAAGGCGCAGGTAGATTACGCTGCACATCGATTGACTGTTTAAGTCCATCAGGTACAAATGATGCAGGTTTGACTAGCTGCAAATGCTGTTGCTGTGTCACTGACTCAGGTTGAATAACGGTAGGCGTATTCATCCAAGGCCCGCTCATAGGTGCAGGGTTTGCGACTTGATTTGCGGCGGTTTGCTGCATCCACATAGGCACAGTTTGTTGATTGTAGCTCTGCATAAATTCGGGGATCTGATGCTGTTTATCCAAACCATCCATAACAGGTGTTACGTCGATATCGATACCTGGCAGCATGTTTAACTTGTCGACAATCCAACCCCATGTTTCTGCAAACGAGCCTTTAATACCATCCCACATAGCAGAAAAGTATTGGCCTATATTAGCCACTTTGCCGAATAAGTATTGCAGCCAAGCATCATTGGTAAACCAACTGACTAACTCATTCCAACCAGCACTTACAATGTCGAATGCCCAAGTAAAACCATCTGAAATGGCGGTTACTACCCAAGTAATACTATTAACAAGCCCACCTAATATATAGGCAACAGTACCAAACACCGCCGCCCATACACCGCCCATGATTTTGAGATTAAAAACCACCACATCAAGCAAGAAACTGGCGAACGGCTTTAGTACATTAAAAACAGTGCCTAGAATATTAAACCAAGTTCCAAATACACTAACCGCCACCCCACCGAGGATTTTAAGTAGATTAGCAATAGCATCAACAGCGAACAAAATGGGTTCGCCCCAAGCAGTACCAGCCATCATGGCGCGAAGATCATCAAAGTAATAAACCGCTAACCCCACCACACCAATCAATGCAGCTATACCAGCGACCACAAGCCCAACAGGATTGGCATACATGGCAAGATTTACCGCAAGCATCATGGTGCGAAGTGATGCCATACCAGATGTAAGCACAGTATTGATTCCTGCCCACGCCATTGCAGCGAGTCCATAAGTGGTCATCACCATCTTACTTACGCCCATCATTACCGTGAATGCGCCGCCTGCGGCAACGAGTCCCAAAATAGCAATCGCCCCATAGCCTAATACACGGGTTAAGTTGGGGAAGGTTTGCGTAAACCAAAGCACCTCTTTGCCCATGTCAGCTATCCAACCTACAAACTGATTAAAAGCAGGGAGTACAGCAGAGCCAAAAGCGGCACGGATGACATACCACGACTGACTTAGTCGCTCACTTTGGTCTGTCATGGCTGCAGCCATGAGCTCCGCCTGTCCCATGCCTTTAACTTGTCCGAGCTTATTAATGGAATTACTGAGTCCATCAACATCTTTTAACAATAATTGAATTAACGCGGTAGCCTCACCAGAGCCAAACGCACTCGTTACTTTGTCGATATCAGCCTGAACCGACAGTTCACCGAACTCACCTTGCAATTTCTTCAAGATACCAATCATCGGTATCATCTTCCCTTGGCTGTCGACAAAATCCATACCTAATGCTTTTTGTGCTTTACCTGCACCAGCTAGAAATGATTTATATTTAGTCGCAGATTCACCACCGGCCATGGTCGATTGCAAAGTGCCCATGATTGCCATTTGTTCTTGCAAAGGCGCAAGACCACCTGATGCTCCCAATGCCCCAAAGGCATCAGACATCTTTTTACCATCAGTTTTAAAAGCCTGCACAGCAGTAGCGGTCATGCCTGTCACTTGTTTGACCCAATCACTTTTCCCCATGGCATTAGCATCATTTTTAAAAATGCCGAACATGGTGCCCATATAATTGGTAATGGTTGCGGCATCGGCTTTGGTGGCGGTAGCAAGTACGTTTGATGCAAGCGTGAACTGTGACAAATCCGAGTCATTCAAACCCGCAATGGCCGACTGAATGTCATAACTCGAACTAACAAACTCAGTGGCTGATTTGCCATATTTCATGGCATATTCATAGGATGTATTGGCTAGTGTATCGAGTGCAGACTGACGAACGCCCAGTGATTTAACTTCACCAAGAACACGATCCATTTCAATGGCAGGCATTAGCGCACTTTGCAGTGCCAACCCCGCAGCAGCTATACCACCAATCCCCATTCCCATCTGCATGGTTCCGGCTTGGTAGTTAGATGCCAGTCCATTGAACTGCTGAGTAATTTTAGCGATTGGTTTGGTGATCTGATCAACTAAACCAACGGTAAACATCAAAGGTTTTGGTAGACTCATCGCGATCACTTCCCCCGTTATTGCAGTTAACTCGATTTACCTGAAAACGCTCGATTCACGCCATTGGCGGTAACGATTTCAAGACTCTCTAAATTGTTCTTATGCAGCCAGAGCGCACGGGCTATTGACTGCTCACTGTCATCTTCATGCGGCAACTGATGCCGCCTAATGGCCAACATCTGCTCAAACTGGTTGTGTTCAATTGCTTCAACCAGCGCCGTTATTTTTTTACTGCGATTTCCAGTGCGGGTGCGAACTCACCTTTTAACGCGCCTGCCACTTGCACCTCAGCACCAGGAGAGTTTTCAAGTAATTTTTTCAACTCCTCTTTTTGCGCCTTATCAATTGAGCGCATCGCAAAATTGTGTGATGCGCTGCAGATACTGCCGCCACGAGACACGCTATCGACAAAATCAGAGTGATCATTCACGGTCAGGTTAAAGTTAAATTCTGTGCTACCTATGGTCAGCGTAATGGTCTTTTTCATGCTGTATTCCTGTTGTTGATTAATTCTTTAATGTCAGTAATGCCGTCTTTTAGTTGGCGTTCCATACGATCACCGAGCTCTTTTACGTCGTTCTTCGTCGCATAGGTCTCGGCAACATGAGTTTGGTGGCTACTTAACTCTTTGGCTGTGACTTTGTGGGCGTTATACAGAGTGATAATCACCGGCACGAGCACGCCTAAAATCAAACTCATGAAGGCAATCACCACCATGACCCAATCTGCCATTTGATTCACTTGGCCACTCCCTTAATTTTTTCAACCGTGCGTAGACCTGCAAGGCCAAGCATCGCGAGCGTGAGTTCCATCATTACATCAAGGGGCAATTCTGGAGTGCCCACCTCGGGCCACAACCATTGCAATATCGGGTTGATCACAAATGCAAACAGAAAACCAAAGCCGCACACCCACATTAAAAAAGGTCTCGCACCCGCCACAAATACGCTGCGATGCTGCGCGGCCATGGTATTAGCCAGAGCTTGCATGAGCATGGGCTTTTGCTTAATTTCAGTCAGTTCATTATCGAGCTGTTGACGCTCTTCATCTGATGTAAATAGTGCATCGCCCGCCTTTCCAATTGCTTCGATGGGGTTAGTGCCTAAAATTGTTGAAAACCATCCCATGATCACAACTCCACTATTCGAGTGATCCAGCCAAACTGATATTTTTCTTGGCTTTCATCGTTAACAGCAATATTGATACAAAACGCAATCCGAAGACCACGAACTGATTCAGTCAGCACCTGTAAACCTTTGCGCTTTCGGTGAGCTAAAAACTGATCCAACGCCGTTAAAGTACGGCGACCAAATATCCCGTCAGCGTTGAGGTCTGCAAATAAGGTTTGGCGGTTATTCATCACGTTTAATGTGGTTTGCAATGCCTTTGCAGCACGGGTAACACCTGAGTTAATACCAAAGTCGAAAAGTTGCTCGGTGAGTGTTTCACTGTGTTGGCTCACTTCATCGAGCTTTAATGGCGCCCAATACATGGATTGATAAATATGAAAAGCCATCTCATAGGGCAACAACGCCATTTCACCTTGGTACCCGTGAGCACGAGCCGTTTTCAACGTAATGCCATACATGGTTTCACCACCACGATCGGTTGGGTCATTGACGTAACCGCCCTCGCGTTCAATTAACTCTTCAATGAGTCGGTTTTTTAATGCATTCATCGTTTCGCCCTTCTCTCTTCAAACGCCTTACACTCAGCACATAATTCAACACCAGCAACCGCATCTCGTCTTGCTTGAGAAATAACCTCATCGCACTCGACACAATTTGTCGCACTGGGCTTTGCAGGTTTAGCTAACATGCGTCGCGACCTTTCTCTAGCTTCTGCCCGTTCTTCATGTTTTACCGCTAAATCTGCATCATCCATTTTCGGTCCTTACTGAACGATGTCTTTAATCTCATCGGGGCGCAGATACGGCACACCATCGATATGAACAAAGTCAGGGCTAGTGACATCAAACGGAACTTTAAACACACTCGCACTGCCACCTTTACTATCAATATCGAGCAGATCACTCAATTTGATACGGCACCCAAAACACTCAACTTTGATTTCGTCTTGTGAGGTTTTGGCGTAGAACTGAATATCAAAGTTATCCATTGCCCGCCATGCTCCGGCTGATTTGGCCTGCTGACTGATTAAGGCAAAGTTAGATGCGTTAACGGTGAGTTCACCGTTTGCAGCCACATCACCATCAACAGCGCCATCAGGCACACCACCTGTTTGTGATACACCGCTGTTATCGGTGATCGTCACCGAAGCACTATCGATCTGCACTTGGGTATCACCCATGTGTGTTCTAAAATTCATTCCGGATAAACGCATGTCATTTGCTCCTCAGATACGTTTTGATAACAGCGTTTAAAGAACGCTAAGATCCAACATGATGTTAACGGTGATTGACTTAGGGCTGTTGTAGGGGCGCACGACCATCGCGATCGTCACTTTGGTTTTACTCATCCATACAATGGCAATATCCCCCTCACGTGGTGGCTCTATGTCACCAGGAAAAGGCACACCATTGACCTTAATCGTTTTACTCATTGCCCTTAATGGCTTCATAAAGTAAGCCTTGTTAAGCTCGATACTGGCAGGGGTTGAGTTAAGAATACGGTTAGCCACACGCAAGATGGCGCGCACGCGCACTTCACGACTGGCCTTGTGCACCACACGTAGGTTTTCAATCACCTGATAATCACCGCCCTCCACTTCGAGGGTTGAACCATCACCCCAATACACACCCGCAACATCGGGGTACCACTGAGGCACACTCAATCGCTTCTTGGCTAAGGTATTCAAGCTAGCCATTGATAGCGGTACTTCAGCTAAGTCAGTTGGCATAACACCCAATCCAGCAACTGAGCCGGTGGCCACTCGCATTGGTGAATCCGCAATGCTGACGCTGCGGTTACATAAACGGCCAGCGAGTACACCCACGTTATTACCGTTTAGCTGTGGTACTGGCACGACTAACGGCAGAGCTAAGCCAGCCACAAGCGCCACCATTTTGGCTTCATAAGCGGTCCACGTTTCGGTGGTGTTATCAATGCCTGGTAGTGCAACGATAGCTGAGCACCAGCGACCATGAGAGCCCTGCAAACCTAAAACCATATCTGAAATAGCACTGATATCTGCCGCTGAAGTTTGTACATCGCTGAACACGACAGACTCAAAACTTTGCACCTCATTTGCATGATCCACAGCGGTAGATAAGGTTTCATCTGCAGCCAGTGGGTACGCAGCTGCGGTCCAGTTCTGACCCGCATTAAGTTGTGCGGCAATCAATTGTTTGCGTAGATCACTGTTGGAAAACATGGCCTCAAGATCACTTTGAGCATTGAGCGAGAACAGCTGACTTTCTTCCTCTTCTCTCCCTGCTAAACCAACAAACAGGAAATGGTGCTCTATCGCTTGCACCTCACCCTGTCCTTGGTTTTGATTGTTTACGGTTACTTCACCTAATGGCATGGGGTTATCCTCTTAATTGGTTTAACAATGTGACTATTTCGGCCTGAACATTGGCAGGGGTATCACCTAGAAATGGACGTGGTGACACTTGAATATTCCAGCTTGGTTTATCTTTAATGTCTCTCATGAGCCTTAGTACTTTCCCTGCTTGGCCAAGTGTCATCCTTTCCATTATTTCGGTAATACTTGCGCGTCTATATCGCTTCCCTTTCCCTTTACGGACTTTGTACCCCTCTCTCGCTAAAGCCTTGGCTTGCCTTCTTGTGCATGGAGATTGATAGTCTGGCGTTCCGTTTAACTTTTTTGCTTTGTCAGCTGTAAATTTCTCGGTCCCACCCTCTTGCTGAAATCCAGCAACCCGCCCAGCTTGGCTAGACTGATGCTTAAGCTCTAATCGATTAGTACTTTTCACATAGGGTTCTAATCTACGAGTGACACGTTTAAGCATTTTGTTATTTTTGCCATGTGCTCTTGGCGTGAATTTCTGACCCGTGATGGTTTTCTGTTCACGTATACGTTGACGAGCTTTGGCGCGCTGACTGCGGCCTAACTTCTTCAGCAGTGCCACACGTTTGTTAGCAGGCAATGCCAACATGGCAAGTTGCTGCTTTACCGTGAGAGCATTTTTTGAATTTGGGGTAATGGCTAAACTCATGCATCACCGCCTATATTCACCAATGTATCGATGGTATCGGCCACATTAACCGGTGCGATATCTAAGCTGTATTTCTGACCATTGAACACAATGCCGCCATTCACATCAGGAATGATCTCAAGGTCATCGAGCAGCTCTAGCTCAATCAACACCGTGGTGTGGTCATCACTTTCAGCGTCGATATCAATATCAGGATCTGCTAAGTCGTAGGTGTCTCTATCCCAGCCACTGTCGATTAGATACGCCGCAATTAACGCAAGCAGGTTGTATGGGTTCATTTTTAGGTGAGGAAAATTCTGTATATGGATAACCGCCGTGTGCTTCCATTTACCGATACAGTAGCCTTCAAGCCCTAAATCTTGATTGCAGATCACGATGGTGCCGTGTTCCTGCCAAGCATCAATGCTATTGGCTTGAATATGTGGCTTTAAGCTGGCCAGTAAAAACTCAGTGATTAACTGCAGTTGTGTTTTGCGGCTCATAAGCTGTGTACTCCAGCGCGGCCACGACCAAGCAACAAGCGAACGCTACGGTTGCTTTGGGCTAAAATCGCTTCTTGCTGTTCGGGCTCACTGGCTTTATTGGCTCCCGATTCCTTCTGATCTACAGCAGAAAAATAGCCCAGCAGGTCAGCATGAGAACGCGCATAAACGGCTCCTCGATAAATGCTTTTCTGCTTCTGCGTAAAGTCAGGGCTTGTGCTCTGGCCAGAGGAAACATTCAGGGTAAAAGGAGCGTCCGCGCCCAGTTCATGACTGGAGACAATTGTTATTAGCACTTGCTGAATTTCGGCACTGCTGCGATTGAGTGAGTCGGCGATCACTGCTTCTTCGAAAAACTCAGGGATACGGCGATGCTGACGAAACTCGCCAGTCGACAGCTCTGGCCAACCACTATCGTTGTCGATAGCAATGCTTGCCTGTTCACCTGAATTAAAGCCAAATCCGCTCATATTGCTCTCATTAACAGCAGTCCAATACTGTACTAAATTACTAAAAGGGTTCAGTGCGGTTAGCGTCGACGTGGTTATTAACAGTCACCTGTTAAACACTCGGCTAGCGCACTGGAGGGTTGGGAGTCGGTCCCTGTTTACGTTTTCTCTTGACCAGTCTCTTGTGAGCCATAAGCCTCAAGGGCACGTAAACGCATATCAATCTGGTTTCTAACGGTCTTTACTCCGACGTTCTTATGCAGACTTGCTGCCTTTTCAAGAAAGCCGTCTGCCTGTTGAAGTAGCTCCACATCGCCGACAGTGCTGGGTTTAACATCACCTGTTGTGCTGCGCAGTAAGCTGAGCCCCTTGAACTTATAAAACTTAGCGGTAATGGGCTCCGCCAACTTCCAATGGTGTACAACCTGGTTAAACACTTGGGTAAAGTAAGGCTCAACACTGCGGCCATGCTCACCCTGAGTTTCGCTCCAATCGAATACCGTATCGGAGATAAAACTCGGCCACTCGCGGCGAATACCTGGCGCCATAGGTTGGCCCAGTTCGATGGCTTTGAACCCCCACTCAAGTGCTCGGCCAAGGTCATCAATGTCGAACAGCCAAATAATGCAGCGAGCAAATAAAGGGTTGTCATAAGGTTTACCTCCACTGTCCACCTGCGCTAAATATTCATCGACTATGGGTTGCCACTTAGGCAGTAACACGTCGCGCTTATGGATTATCTTGTCTTGTCGTCTGGCGAAGCTCTTGAGCTTTTTCAGATCGGCATCGAGTTCAATCAACTGCAAATGCAAACTAGGGGCATATGAGGCACACCCGGTTTGCGCTACTTTTTCGAGCTTCCTTTTGGCGTCTTTCTTTTCTTTGAAGGCGAGGATTGATGCCCCGCCGACGGCTTTTTTAGTTCTGCCGTCGCTTGCTTAAGCTCCGCTGTTGCACCGGCAATATCATCAGCGTTAGAGGCTAATTCACTTGACGCTGTTTCAACTGAATCAGCGGCTTGATTCACGCTGCTGGCACTGTCTTCTAAGTCAGTTTTGATATCAGTGATATTGCCGTTATCGTCTGTGGTTACTTCTGCGATAACTGTTTTGTCATTGCCTGCAGCAGGATCGATACGGATATCCATTTCAACAAATCGCGCCCTTCGCTCTACTAGCTCAGTCGCGTTGGCAATCGCGTCTTGTTCATCACACCCCAAAAGCGCAGCCAATAGTGCTAGTGCTTCATTGTCAGGTTTAGGGTTATCTTCCAGCTTCTGGCTTTCAGATTTTTTGGCCTTAACGGCATCACGACGCTTTTTAAAATTGGAGATTGCACTCATAGCGATATCCTTGGTTTACCTATTTTTATTCGGCAGTGGTTGAAGCAATAAGGCACTCAAGGAGTGCCTTATTTTTGCTTAGCTTGGTTCCATCGCAGGAGCTGCACCAATGTTCATATTGGCTTCATCGATAGATGCATAACCTTCAAACTCTTCGATGGCGTAGCCTTCTTGGCGCCAATACTTATCTTCATGCTGCTTACGATCTTCAACGTTTTCAGACTTGCGGTGACGGGTGCCTCTTTGGGTATAGATGTGCAGATTAGAAAGCAACGTAACCGTGATACGCTTACCAGGGAAAAAGGGCGGCGTGTAAGCAGGTAAACCACCGATGTTCTGATCCATCTTTTGCGCGGCGACCCTTTCAGTGGGTTTATCTGCAAGATTCATCATTTTGGTTTGAGCCGTTGCAGTGAGATCACTCCCAACTAACACAACCAAACGGGGGTCATTGCGAAGGGATGTATGAATGAGTGAATTTTTAAGCTCAGTAACAATGGCATCAAGCGTCTTATATTCACCCTCCTTCAACACACCTTCGGCATCTGGATTGAAGTAAATCTCATCAGTTACAATTTGGTCGGGGGCTTTTTCCTTAACAATTTGATGCCAGCCCTTGTTAACATCCTCTCCCATAGGGTTAGCAACAGGATCTGAATCAATCGCAATCGAGGTACCGTTGAAGCCGATACGTAATAAGTCGAGTGCAAAACGCACGGTCGCGTTATTGCTCATCAACTGCATAAACTGATTCGCGGTACCAGAGTTTGCCCACACCGCTAAAGTTGCCCAGGTCACCACGGCACATGAGTCTGTTTCAACTAGCTCATAGCTATGACCATCAACGCCTTGATCACTAAAAAAGCGGCCATTTTTCTTTCGACCGGTAGCGATGCCGTAGTTACCGACCTTCACAACCTCCCCTTTTATCTGGTCCACATCCATCGTGGTGATCAAAGCCAAAAATCGCACTGACTCTAACAGGGCTGCTTTTAACTGACGTTCCATCGGTTCGGTTACGCTAAATTGCTGGCTTACATCGTCAACGCCGTAACTCTTGGCCATGTTGGCGCAATACGCGATTAACTGTGTCTTGGCTAATGGGGTTAAATTCATGGTGCTCTCTCTTTGTTAGAATGACGACAAGGCTCAATGCAGCGCTTAGACCACGATGAAACTTTCACCTTGGCCCGCAGGATCTGGCTCTTGCTCAGGTGTTTCTTGTTTCAACGCGGCAAAGTCGTTAGTTAACTTGTCTGTCTTGTCTGCAATGCCTGATACTTTTTCCAGTAGTGTTGCGAACTGCTCACCTGTGATACCTGTTGCTTCTTCTGGCTCAGGTTTACCTTCTGGTTTTACTTCGGCAGGCTTTGTGCTAAATGTCTCCACCTTGCCTTCGAGGTCGGTAACCTTATTCCCTAGGCCATCAAGCTTGTCTGAAATTTGCTTAAACTGTTCTGCGTTCATTGGGTCTTCCTCTAAGGGGGCGGATGCCAGTTCTGGCGAGTTAGATTTAAAGAAGTTTTTCAAAATACGGTAGAGGTGCTTTTCTTGCTTGGGCTCCTCTTCACTTTCAATAGTGGGGTAACTGATGACCAGCTGTTCAGGCGCACCATATTGATGAGTATCAAAGCGTTCTTTGGTTGAGAACTTAAGGCGCTCGGTACCTAAACTGGCTGGTTCATCAGTGACGCCCAAACCGGTGAGGTAAGCTTTACCCGATTGGGCAAAATTGGGGTCTACTTCGATAGAGGTAAATACTTTTTGGTCTTGCTCGTTAGCAAAGATAAGTTGGGTATTGGGTTTCAATTTGGCGAATAGACGCAGCTTACCGTCTTGCTCTTCGGTTTTAACGCCAAGAACATCGCCCCACGCACCATACCAACGACGATGATCCGGCCAGATACGCGCACCGTATGTTTCAACTTCATAGGTTTCAGCAATGTCGACTAACCATTGACGCTCAATAGGGACATTTCTAAATGTCTGCCCTTCGGTGGCGATACGCACCCAATCTGTTGTCAATTGATTCATATTTGGCTCAACTACACTGGTTAATCGATGGTTTAATCTGATTTAGGTGGCCAGCATAGCCAGATGAAATGCCCTTAGCACTGGGTTTAGTTCGGCTCAATTCGGATAAAGGCCATTATCCGAATTGACCCGAAAATTAGTCCGTTATAGTCGATATGTAAGTGAATACACTGAGGCCAGTTTTCATTTATATGGGCACACATCCCTGCAATATGGCCTACTCTCCCGAAATTCGTGAAGCCGCAAAAAGGTTATATCTGCGTCGCTGGACGCCCGATGAGATCCGCGACGAACTCGGCTTGCCCAATAACCGCATCATCTATTACTGGGCTGATAAAAGTGGCTGGCGAGATATGTTGCGGGAGGAGGAAGTCGACGAGGCGATAGCTCGTCGTATTGTGCTGCTCACTGACATTGCCGACAAAACCGGCATGCAGATAAAAGAGCTGGATATGCTGATTAATCAGCATGTGAAGTTGAAGAAGCAACGGGTAACATTCGAACGCGCCGCCGCTGGTGAACAAGATAGCCAACACAGCACAGATAAAGGCTCAAACGAGAAAACGCAGTCAAAAGGGCAGCGCAAAGCCCGTAAACGTAAAAATGATGTGAGTCATCTCAGCGCCGATGATTTTGCCCCATGGTTCTCCACCCTGTTCGAATACCAAAAAACCATGCATGAGAATTTGCATCAGCGTATTC
Source organism: Shewanella hanedai (assembly GCF_007197645.1). GTDB lineage: Bacteria > Pseudomonadota > Gammaproteobacteria > Enterobacterales > Shewanellaceae > Shewanella > Shewanella hanedai. The sequence continues at coordinate 79,506 of NZ_VKGK01000018.1, read as the reverse complement.
GTAATATTCTTAAATCGCGTCAAATCGGTGCGACTTATTACTTTGCAGGTGAAGCCTTCGAGCAGGCAGTATTAACCGGCGACCCGCAAATATTCCTGTCGGCGTCCCGTGCTCAGGCTGAAGTCTTCCGCACCTATATTGTCGCCATCGCCCATGAATTCTTTGAGATTGAGTTAACCGGCAACCCGATTGTATTGCATACCGCCTTTGGTGATGCAGAGCTGCGATTCTTAAGTACCAACAGCAAAACGGCGCAGAGTTACCACGGCCATGTGTATGTCGACGAATACTTCTGGATCGGCAGGTTTGACGAACTCAATAAACTGGCCTCGGCCATGGCCACACACAAGAACTGGCGCAAAACCTACTTTTCCACCCCATCGACCAAGGCACACCCCGCTTACACTTTTTGGACGGGGGATCACTGGCGCAGAGGTAAGGCCGATCGTGAGTATGTGGAATTCCCTACCTTCGATGAATTTCGCGACAATGGCCGCTTGTGCCCAGATAAGCAGTGGCGCTATGTGGTCACCATCGAAGATGCGCTGCGCGGCGGTTGTCAGCTATTTGATATCGAGGAGCTGCGCGACGAATACAACGACGATGATTTTAGCAATCTGTTCATGTGTATCTTTGTTGATGATGCCGACTCGGTATTTAAGTTTAGCGACTTAGATAAATGCACCACCGATGCCGATCACTGGAGCGACTTTAAACCCAAGAACCCAAGGCCATTTGCTAGCCGAGAGGTGTGGCTTGGCTACGATCCGTCACGAACCCGAGACAATGCCACCCTAGTGGTGATAGCGCCGCCCATTAAAGAGGGGGAAAAATTTCGGGTGCTTGAAAAACATGCCTGGCGCGGGCTGAACTTTCAGTATCACGTGGCCGAGATACAAAAAATTTATGCTAGGTACCACGTGACCTATATCGGAGTCGATACCACCGGCATTGGCGCGGGTGTATTCGACCTAATACAAACTCTATATCCACGTGAATCCATGGCGATTCATTACAGCGTCAGCAGTAAAACCCGCTTGGTACTCAAGATGATTGATGTGGTGCAGGCGCGGCGGATCAGCTGGGATGCCGAACACAAAGACATAGCCATGTCTTTTTTAGCCATACGTAAAACCAACACCGCCAGCGGTGACAACATGACATTTAAAGCAGGCCGAGATCAAACCACTGGCCACGCAGACGTATTTTTTGCAATTGCCCACGCGGTAATTAATGAACCCCTTAACCACGCACAAAAAGGTAAATCCACATGGTCCCTGTCGAGATAGCTGCCAATGATGCAGCCAATAATGCAGAAGGTAATGAGTCTACTGAGCAGACTCATGCCCCTGTGGTTTTCAGCCTGCCCGAAACCGTCATGCCTAACATGTGGCTCACTGATTATGATTCACTGTATTACAACCAAATGGATGATTACTGGGAACCACCAGTTGATCGGCATCTACTCGCCAACCTTACTCGCCGCAATGCCCAACATGGCGGCATAGTGCAAAGCCGCGCCAACATGGCCGCGAGCCGTTTTACCTCTGGTGGTATGTCAGCACAGGAAGTTGAAGCTACCTTTTTAAACCTGGTGCAATTTGGTGATGTGGCCTTGCTTAAAGTCCGCAACGGCTTTCGCCAGGTGCTGCGTTTATTCCCGTTACCCAGCTATCGCACCCGTGTAGGCAAAGACGGTGGCGCCGTCGTGCTCGAGCGCAATCAGCAGGTCAAACGCTATAAAGCCAAAGATATTATTTGGGTACGCCAGTATGACCCAGTGCAGCAAATTTACGGTTGCCCCGATTACCTTGGCGGGTTGCAAGCGGCATTACTTAACGAAGATGCCACCCTGTTCAGACGCAAATACTACATCAACGGCGCGCATATGGGTTTCATCATGTATGCCACTGATCCGAACCTGGACCCCGAAGTTGAAGAGGACATTAAAAACAAGATTCAAGATAGCAAAGGCGTGGGGAATTTTAAGAGTCTGTTCGTGAATATTCCCAACGGTAAAGAGAAAGGACTACAGATCATCCCCGTGGGTAATTTTGAAAGCAAAGATGAGTTTATGAACGTGAAAAACGTCAGCGCCCAAGACGTACTCAACGCCCACCGCTTTCCACCAGGGTTAGCCGGTATCATTCCGGCCAACACAGCAGGCCTTGGCGACCCAGCTAAATATGATGAGGTTTACTTTAAGAATGAGACTAAGCCGCTCATTCGAAAGATGGTGAATGCGGTAGAACAAGATCTAGAAGTCGGCGGCAAGTTGAGGCTGGAGTTTGACTTATAAGTATGAGAGTTAGAGGGTTTAAAGCGAGAGAGTTGAGCCAAACGCCACTAAAATAAGTGGCGTTATCTTTTAAGCCACAAGGAAGTATTACGAAACTAAGATTAACGCCGCAATAAGCGGACTAAAGCAGTGGGTTATAATGTGGAACGAAGCGAAACGTAACCCACTGTTTCAGTTCAGTTTAAATGCCTTGCCATATGCTTTCTACGGTTGATGATTTTGAAGACTTATTTCTAAATAATTTATGAATTTATCTACTTCATCAATTGCATTTTTTAAATCAAATGGATTTAAATTAACTCGCACACCTTCATTGTTTTTACCATTACGATGTACTAAATCATGTCTGACTGTTGTAATTTCGATCAAATACTTCAAATCATATGTATAGCTAAAGCCTAAGGTTGCTTTATATATTTTCATGACTTTTGACACATCGTGATATAGATATTTTCCAAGTTGTTCTAAAACAATTTTTTCAACGTCACCTTCATATGAAAGTATTTCACTTAATTTAAAGTTCTTTTTAGAAAGTTCTTCAAGGTTTCTTGCTGCATTTGCAATATATATTTTATTACCAATAACTGCGGACTTGAGGGAATCGCCTAAATAAGTTTCCATAGCAGTTACTGCATGAATATGTATCATTTTATAGATAGTATTCATAACTGTCTGATCGATAGTAGAGCTTAGTATTCTTCTAATTTCATCAATCGTACGATTGAATTCTATGATGAAATTTGAATGGTCTTGGCTACTATGCCATTCATATTCAGCTTCGAGATAATCAGAGTAGTTATTTGCTTCTTCGTCATACCTTTCTGACAAATCGAACCATCCTTCTGTGTTCTCATCAGCTTCTGGGTCATTCAATGCATTTTGAATCCAGTCACTTTTTGCTTCATTATAATTTTCTTCTGCAACTTCTACAGCCCAGTTAGAACCAGTACCCATAAATACCTCTCAGTTTACAAATTAGCCATACAGTAACACTGGCATATAACGTCTTATTATACGGCCCTTGCAAGCTATCTTACCTTGCAAGGTTAAGCCTATGATAGTCAATAAAATATCACATAATATTGATCCATATAGGATTTATAAAATAATAAATAATTTGTATAAAAATCATTACGCCTCCCGGCTCATAACACTGTTCAAAAACACAGTACTATCGAGTAAACTAAGCAGATTGAAACAATTGGGAGATTGTGATGCGAATTCATTGTACTGCTTGTGGTAAAAAGGCGATTATCGGCAAGACTAATCGCTTAAGTTTGGCTTACGCCGATCTGTATTGCTCATGCACTGATCCTAAATGCGGTCATACGTTTGTAGCGAACCTAAGTTTTAGCCACACCTTAAGCCCCAGTGCTAAATCGACAACAGCTATTGTTTCTGAGCTGTTTCGTGCCCTATCCCCTGTTCAACGTCAGCAGATTCAACAAGAGTTGAACCTTCTTTAACATTATGAAAGTCCGACTCCCTATACATGGCTAGCACATCGGCCAGAATAGCATTGCATACATCCTTTTTTGCTTCAGTATCTAGCTCTATAAATAGTCCATTCAGCAAGTCTACTTTAAGAAACAGCATTGATTTTTCTCTCATAGCTCAATTTTCCATAATTGACACACCAACAGCAGTGCCTCACCAATTACTCATACATTTCAAAACGCGCAACCCCTTCGCAAAACTTAAGGTAAACCAGTAAAAAGCAGCGAGTATGTTTTCACAAACTCAGATTGGCAATGTAAAAGACTGCGAAACACACAATAAACAGAGTAATAAAAAGCAATTAAACGCTGTGATATTAGGCCACCTTTTCGACTTGAACAGGCTGACAGTAATTAGACATAACTAAGGCCTTGGCTAATAAAGGCGGTACCGAGTTACCACACCTGGCCACCTGTTTAGCTTTTGAATACTTCTTACCAGTGTGATCAACCTCGATGATGTAATCACTTGGGAATGACTGTGCGGCGAACAGCTCATGGGGCTCAAGCATACGCATGCCGATATCGACTATCTGGTAGGCTTCACCTTTCACCATGATTAAACCAAAACAGTCACCCGTTCTAATGGTGTGCAGAGGTTCGCTAAGGGTTTGGCCTATCCCTGTTCCGTAATACTTCATTAAAAAAGCGCGGACTTCACCAATATGGTTACCACCGGCAGTAATGGTATGCACTGGCTCATCGGTAGGGAAACCGATATTCGTACCGCGCATTTTTACCATACTACTCGTCACTAACTGGGACTTACCGCCACCACCCGCAGTGATGGTACCCAACGGCGCATCGATAGAGTGACCAACACTGTTACCGAATTGACGGCAGATAATGGGTGAAACTAAAGCAAAATGGCCACCTTTCACCTGGGCACAAATAGTTCTTAACGGTTGATCAACTGGCATGTTTCGTTGGCTGCTGGCGTTAGCGAACTCTGTAATGAAAGGAACGATTCTGGCCTCAGAAGGTGCAATAAAAGGCTCATTAGCATCGATAACAAACTTCTGGATCCCTTTAGCAATACGCTGCATGGTTTTGTCAGCCAATGGTCTATCACGATTGAATATCGATTTGCAGGCTATCGACCAGTCGATAATCTCCGAGGCAGTTTTCCATGGTTTGAGCTTTCTGCCGTTAACCGGCTGCTTTTTAGGATTGCCATATGTTGGTAATGGAAAATTGATTGACTGGCCGTCACACCGAGCAACAAGAAAGAAACGTTTACGAATGGTTGGGCATCCATGGTCGCTAGCCACTAATGAACGCCACTCAACTTTATAACCATGCTTGCATAGCTGATGAACAAAACTATTAAATGTCTGCCCTTTTCTTTTTTGGCATGGCCTACCATCCGCAATTGGTCCCCAAGTGACAAACTCTTCAACATTTTCGAGCATGATAATTCGTGGGCAAACCGTAGCAGCCCATCGCAATGCCACCCAAGCAAGACCACGGATTTTCTTTTCAACTGGTTTACCCCCTGCAGCTTTTGAAAAATGTTTACAGTCCGGGCTAAACCAGGCCAAACCAACATGACGACCTTCACACACTTTGACAGGATCAACATCCCACACTGATTCACAGAAATGTTTCGTCAAGGGATGATTGGTTTTATGCATCGCAATGGCATCAGGATCATGATTAATGGCAATATCAACCGGTCTACCAAGCGCAAGCTCAATACCCGTTGAGGCACCACCACCGCCCGCAAAGTTGTCGATAACGAGTTCGTGGTCTTCAATATTGAATGAAAATTGATTATCACCTCTAAACATAACTTGCTCCTCACTTGCATTAAATTATTGTCTTCTACTCACATGTGCTTTTTAGAAATAATCAAACTCACTCACTTCTTCATCAAACAGTCGCTCAAACTGCAACTGGCCATTACTTACCCACCAAATTCGGCCAGCATCAGTAAAGATCCTTAAGCCACTGCGGAGCTGATCAAGCGTATATTTATCGACAACACCGTGAGAGGCGAGATATCGCAATACCTCTTCAGAGAATTCAGCTTTATTGCATCCGAAATGGTCTCCCAAAACGGCATCTGTACAGTTATTCCCACAAGTCCGAGTATCGCCGCTGTCGCGACTCTTCAAGCCAGAGCCAAGCGATTGCTTCCACTTGGGTATGGGTTTCTTATCTTCTTTGTTCTCGATAGCGTCATTTTCACTAAAGATAAGCGCACGCTCGGCTTTGAGCTTTTTATAGTTAACTTTCTCATCGTCATTCATGGCTCTAATGGTCCACTTCTCACCACGAGTGATTAACGATCTGAGCTTGGTTTCACCATCCGCTTTCGTGGCCATGGCACACAACCCAAGTACACGCTTGGTCATTTCACCGAACTCGTTACCGCATTCAGTCTCTTCATATTCCAGCTTGATTGGGTTAACAGCTAAAGCCTGCTCAAAGGCTTTCCAGTTTGAGCAATCTGCCGCCGCTCTGGCCTGTTCGATACCTACGGGCTGCGGGCACTCTTTCAGCCTTCTGAGTTCGCGCCATACCTGCACAGAAGAAGACCCAAAGAATTGAAACTGACGCAGGCGGTGACGGCTGGCCCAGGCTGCGGCATTATCTGCAGCATCGTTAGCAGCTAAGCCAGATTCAAAATCTAACTCACCTTGCATGTGTTCACCTTTAATGTTTTTCGACAGGTACTTGATGATGTACCCCACGGCTGAGCCCTTGGTTTTATCAGCATCTTTAATATCGAGTCGATGTTCCTCTGCCCCCTCTTCGTCGCCGTCGATCTCGAATGCGTACTTTTCCAATAAGGCTTTCAGCACATCGACTTTATCTGGGTGAACGAAGATCAGCATATGCCAATGAGGCGTCCCGTCTTTGTGAGGTTCACTAACTCTCAGCCCCTGAATTTTGATTTTGCGATATGACAATGCAGAGCGGATTTTTCGCCATTGACCAGACAGATAGGCCTGAGTAAAACGAGGACTTTCACAGTTCCATTTATTTGAGTTGAAGTGGTATTTACTTGGAGCGGTAAGAGTAACCATCAACCCAATCTGACCTTGCTCCTCGGCAACTTCTTCAAGGCCGCGAGCTCTGACGATCAGTTCAACAAAACGATTTGATGGGTTGGCGTTGCCAGCCATCGCCGCATCAATCAGCGGTATGATCACCCCCGATTCTGATTCAATCATGGTGCTCTCTAACCACTCACGACCACTCTTTTGCTGTTCACACCACTCGTTGAAACTGTCTCGGCTCAGAAAGGGGCTGTTTTCCCCCACTAAACCTGCAGCAATATTAAGATGTTCACAGCACTGGTCGCGCAATGTTCGCAATTGGTTGAGCCACCACTTAGGGCTTGTCATACGCAAAATGGCGCACTCTGCCGCTTCGATAAGATAATCTCTTTTAACCGCTGAATAGTAAGGTGGGGAAACTTGCCACTGCCGACACACTGCAGCTGCTGCGTCATAGGCTTTTAAAAAAGCGATATCGCCATGGTTCTGGCTAGCCGCGTCTTTCACTTCATCAAGAACGGTTAAGGCCAAACGGTTCGCCACATCTTTGAGCCGTTTACTTTTACGATATTTGATTAACTCGAACCCACCGTAGTGAGTGGTTCGCTTGTCGTTACTTTCGTTAATGTGCTTTGAGGTTAATTTATCGAAACTGCCAATATTGTGAAACGGGTATTTGAGCCAAACTTTATTGATAAAATCGGTGGTCTTTCTCAGATAGATATTGGCACTACGAATGTTGGACGAGCCGTCTTTTCTAGTGAGTCGGCGCTGATACTCTTCGCTAATCTTGATACTGATTTTATTAGGCAGATGGCTCAGACGGGCAATGGCAAAACTGCGGTTGCTGTTAAGTACCGCGTGGTTGGGTGAAACATCATCGAGTAATTCATTAACTTCTTTGAGTGCCTGGCGCGCATTCGCTCCCTTTGGCAGTTCAGTTGATTTATAACCATCAAGAAAGTATCGCTCTTGGTACTGCTCCGCTGATAACAGCTGTATTTTTTGAGTATGCTGATAGTCAGCAACAAACACACACTTGCGCCCTTTAGGCGGTACTTTTACAAATCCAGAAAAAAGAGCCGAGGGCAAAGCCTCGGACTGAGGTGATAATGTAGGGGAAGGCATTACACCCCCTCAAAGCCGTGATGAGTTTTGGCTTTCTCTAAAGTGCGACGGATCCCTTTGGCAAAGTTGGTCAGATCATTGCCCAAAGCTTGCCAATACAAACAATCAAGCGCACCGGAGTACTTGGCAATCTTCATCATATTGGTACTATCTCTCAGGCTCCCGTTATCAATAAAGACTTGTATCTCTGCGGCAAGAGATTGCTTGTTGGTACGAAAATGCCTAAGTAAATGTTCGAAAGCAGCTGATTTCATTTATTCTGCTCCGCTTCGTTTTCCTGCACCTCTTTAATACATTTAGGGCAAGCAGTAGAACAAACCTCCCCCTCAGTTTCGTAGCCATACCAACCCGCTTTAGCGGCTTCATCAACGGCATCCCCAACAGTGCTGACTCTCGAAACATAATGCGTATCGGCACACATAAAACAGTTGATAGCAAAAACGGTCAGAGCTTCAACTTCAATGGGCTCAACATTGAGTAACTTCATCTAAATCACCACTTGGTTAACGTGTATGTTATTGCGGATAGCAATCAATCGAACGTGAAGCGTTTTTGCTATTGATAGCTCAAGCGCTTCGGCAACGGTCTGCAATGACTCGATCACCGATTCGGCAACGATGGGTTCTATCGGGTAGGAGGAATGATTTAAAGCGTTAATAACCCTATTCGCTTCATTGCGAATGACGATATCCGTTGTTAAACTCAGTGTTGTCGGTTTCATAATGTATATCCTTGAAGATCTATTGATTGATGCGACACGGCCACATCCGCTGTAACGGAAGTGGCTTTTTTATGCATGAGATTTACGAGTGGGTTTTACATTGAATTCATCGCGGCTTAGCAAGCTCTCACCAAACGACTTACCTAGATTTCTTAGGGCGATAATGGATAAACGGATCTGATTCCGTTCTTTGAAATTCATCGCTTCTAGGGGGATATTGATGTGAGTACTCGGCCTGAGTCGGGCACCATATAACACTATCGCTTTTTGCTGTTCAGTGAGTTTGCTGTATTGACTCGCCGCAGCACTTCTACCGATCATGGTTCTAATATTGCTGAATCTATCTTTCGTGGTCAGTGTGTAGAGATCGTTCGCGGCATCGGCTGTTGCCGTTTTCGGTGTTGTTAGCGCTTGTTCTGTTTCACCCTCTATTTTTAAAGTATTCATATTGATCCTTTTAAAATTGATTGTTCTACATTAAACCCGGCATAGGCATGGCTTGCAGTGCATCGCTCGCGACGGTTAATACCGGAATAGCTTGAAACTTTTGCTCAACGTCATGGACGAAAATAGCCAGTTCAGCCATCACATATGTGGCGCGCCTTACCGTTTCGTGACGCATCCGCTCTGTAACTCGCTTTGTTGCTTTTACATCAAGTGCGAGTGCACCCAGTTGCGCTGCATTGGCGGTAATATCTAGCGCTCGGTCTGTCAGTGCTACTCGGTCTGCATGGTCTAAATCTTCCAGACAAACAGAAGCAACGCAGTTAAGGTCCATCAGCACCCCATCGACAATGCAACGGTTGCCGCTTACCTTGGTGATCTTGATTAACTCATGTACCGTGAGCTGATGTGGCTGGTCAAGTAACAGCTTATTGCGCAGCATCTGGCTGCGGATTTTCGCCGATTCGGCAACCTCTTTTAATACTTCCATTTCAGCAAACTGACGTAACGCCCCCGCAATATTCGGTTGGTCGCTTGCTTTGTGTGTACGGTCAGATTGGTTATACATAGACGCAAAACTCCTTTTTGCTAATCTTCAATTGAGAACAAAAACATTCAGATGACAACTTTAAGAATTTAAGGCTTTAACTGACTAAGCACAGCTCAGAGGCTTCTTTCATCAGAGCCAACATGTTGATATACGGGCGCTCTTGCGGCTTAAACTTAGGTCGAATGGGTAGGCGTCCTTCACGGACTAGGTATCGAACATTGTCAACGGTAGTGCCCGTACGGCGGGCATACTCTTCAAATGACAAGAATGGTGCATCAATGTGTAGTGATAGATTATTCATTTGATGATATCCTCAAATTTATATGTCTTTCTGTAATGTGGCGTTACAGAACGTTAAAATCATTTCGAACCGGATTATTGATCACAATGACAGGATATAGCAAGGTAAAAAACACAAAGTTTGTCACGCCGATTGGAACACCTACTCAAGTTGACGGAGGCAGAGTACTAATCGAAAGACTGATTCATCTGTTTAAATTGCGTAATCGTATTGAATTAGCAGATTTAATTGGTGTTACGGCAGGAACCCTTTCAACTTGGACCACAAGACAGACCGTTCCGCATGAGCTACTGATCAGGTTGCACTTGGCTACAGGTGTTTCGATGGAATTTTTATGTTTTGGTGAGGGTGATCAGAATCAAGATGTATTTGCTAAAAGCTATGGCAGCACCGTACCTGTTTATAAAGATGGTGAAGCTTATATACCAGCAGAAGTCGCTGAGAAAGAGGCAATGTTTAAATTACCAGAGCTCGAAGCGTTTTCAATAGAGAATGGCCAATTGGTGGCAGAAGCTAAATATGTAATTAGTGACAACTTAGCCGCTGTAATTGGTATCGACGTTATCGCGGCTGATAAAGCTATCCATGATGATAGCAACATAGTTTTTATCAATTCGAAAGAAACTACTCCAACATATGGACGATACCTTTTCAGCATTGCTGATATCTACCAGCTTGGCGAGCTCCGCATGCTACCCGATGGACATGTGTACTTATTTCATGACGGCGAAAAATACCCCATCAACCCAGCCACCACCAAGATCCACGGCAAGGTAGTATCAGTTTTAGAAAGTATGTAGTTATTCAAATAACAAGGATGTTGTTATGAGTGAGTTTCCTATCACCTTTAATTCACAAATAAACAGGTAAAACGGATGTCCATTCGCAATCTAAAAGACGCTAGTGACAAACCTTGGATTTGCGAGTGTTACCCCAATGGTCGCGAAGGTAAACGAATTCGTAAAAAGTTTGCCACTCGTGGTGAAGCGACTGCGTTTGAATTGTTCACCATGAAAAAGGTGGATGATAAGCCTTGGCTTGGGGAAAAGGTCGACAATCGTCGCTTATCAGAGTTAATAAAACGCTGGCATGATCTACATGGCCAGCAACTGACTAAGCCAGAGTTACGTTTACGAAAACTCGATTTGATATGCAGTGGCATGGGGGATCCAATTGCCAGCAAGATCACTGTTAATGATTTTGCCAACTATCGTCAGATGCGCCTCGATGGTGAGATTGAAGACGCGCAAGGTAAGATGAACAAGGTTAAGCCTAACACCATTAACCATGAGCATGCCTATCTCAATGCCGTGTTCTCTGAGTTAAAGAAGCTAGGTGAATGGACTTTACCGAATCCACTGGAGGGTATATCTCAATTTAAAATTGAAGACACCGAACTGGCGTTCCTCTATGTAGAAGAAATCCCCATAGTTTTAACCGAATGCGGTAACGCCGAATATGAACACCTCACCACTATCGTGCTGATCTGTTTGGCCACCGGTTGCCGCTGGTCAGAGGCCGAAGGTTTGCGCGGCAGTCAAATAGCCCACAATCGCATCACCTTTGTTAAAACCAAGGGAAAGAAGAACCGAACCGTTCCAATAGCTCAAGAATTAGCAGATAAGATACCGCGTGCTAGAGGTCCACTATTCAGGCCATGCCGCAGGTCATTTGAACGTGCCATCAAGCGCACCAAGCTGACTTTCCCAGACAGGCAGATGACCCATATTTTACGCCATACCTTCGCCAGCCACTTTATGATGAACGGCGGGAATATCCTGGTACTAAAACAGATACTCGGCCACTCAGATATCAAGGACACCATGCGTTATGCCCACTTCGCACCCGATCACCTGGACGACGCAATCACCAAAAACCCAATAGCAGAGCTATTGCGTAAAAGTGAGATTGCTAATTAGGACTTGTATTTAGCATGAATAGTAAGTAATGCAACAGCTAATGAATCCAGAAAAAATCATCAAACGACACGCGCCAAATCTAGTTCACTGTCTTCATTTTTTTCTATAAAGGTAATTTCTATATTTTTATTTGGAACAAAAACTTGCCTAGAAACATATTCAGTAACATCATCTAACGAAGTAAACTCTATTTCATTAGATATATTAAGAGCAGGTTTCCCAAAAGTATCGTCAAATTCAATTCCATTCGAATACACATCAACATTATAAATACGAAATATACTAGGTATACTGTCATCAATTATAACCGTTGCGTTTCTAAGTGAAATAAGATCAAACAAGAACTTAATCCTAGATAAGCATTCTACCGCCAGATTTATGTTTCTCTGAACGTCGGAGTCAGAAAACAGCTCCTCACCATGCATTAAAACATTCCTAAATTGTTGTAAAGTAGATATTTTATCAAATAGTTCATCTGATAATAAATTTTTCTTTTTCATATCTTTAAACATAATAAAGAATGGTACTTTACCTTGTCTAATACCATGCGCGCCTGACACTTGCCTTACATTAAGATAATATAACCCAGCCAAGCTATTTATTTGAGAATCAAGCTTTTTCCACAATATAATAAAATCACCATATAGCTGATTAATATTAGACATAACACTTTCTGCAACAGTTTCTTTATCGTCTATTGGTACAGATATCAGATCAATATTCTTAATTGCCTTTTCAAGATAGTTCTCTATCTCTCCAACTAACTTAACAATCTCGTCATGATCATGCTTCACTACAATTGAGTTATGTGCCACTTTACACCTCAACTCATATAACTGACTCCATCGCTTAGATAAAAATGTGTCATCACAATCAACAATATCAGAAAAATATTTTAACCAATTAGATTTAGGTATATATTCCTTAATCAAGAGTAAATCTAATTCCTCCAAGTTTTTTGCTTTTTCAATAATTCCATAAAGTTCCTTAACATCTTTTACAGAGTATGGTTTGAATAAAAAATCTGCTAAGTGGATAAAATCAACTTGATATATTGTATTAACTTGAGCCGAATCTTTTCTCTTGCTTTTATCTACAGCATTTTTAAAATCATCAGGAGAGGATTCTTTTAACCAGCTTTTACCGATCTTTCTTAGCATGAAGTTCGTGATTAATTTCCTCATTAAATTTTCTATTCGATGTATCATTGGGTATGATAAATTTGAATAGTAAGTAGAAATATCATCCCTCAACACTTCTGGTCTTCCACCAAAATTACTAACGATTCTTTTAATATCTTTTAGCAACAAAACAAAAGTATCCAAATCATTCGACTTTGATTTTAATGATACTTGAAAAAAACGTTGAGATTTATTTCCAACATCTCCAGCACTTAATAAATACTCAACTTCAAATGTATTCTTATATTTTAACTTATTACTATTTATTTTCACATCTGAATTAACTTGCATAAGGTTATTAAATGTTTTTTTATTATCACAAAATGCATTTTCAGCATCCATTAATATTAAATATTCAACTACAAACTCATTCACTTACTCAACCCTTTAATTATTATAGGGAGTGATATTCTCCCATACTAAGCTTATAAATAATCCTACCTTAAAAGATAAAAATTTACCATGTAAAAAGAGAAAGACCCACACCTAAAAAGCACTATAAAGCAATACCTTAAATAGATAACAACTACATTCACCTACCAAAACTACGAATACTAGCTGATAATATGGCCTCGTAACATAGAATCGATATAATGAGTTCGTTTAGGTTTTTATAGCACATATATTAATAGTGAAAGTAACGAGCTTCATCAGCCACGTTATGATGAACGGCGGCAATATCCTTCCTTTCTTCAAAGAGAAGAAACAGGTACTCGGGCACTCCGATGTATTTCAAGATAGTTGACACCATGCGCTACCCCCACTTCGCACCCGATCACCTGGACGACGCAATCACCAAAAACCCAATAGCCGAACTATTGGGTAAAAATGAGATGACTAACGCCTCAAATTGTTGGCTAAAATTAGTGATGAGGGAGCAAAAGCCAACTGTTTTTTGTCCTTTTAAACGGTTAGTTAAGTTTTTATTATTAGACTACTTAGCTGGTTGAACCCCCAAATTTCATCCCAAACTTCGGAGTTTGACCTCCGACTTAATCTTGAAGGATGAGGTGCTTTGATAAATTTATTGTTTTCTATCGAAGACGGTAACAGCACACTTGAAACCTCCTTACCACATAAAATTATTCGCTGAGATTTTAAAAGAATTGGATCGTTAATTTCATGTGCATCATCCAAGCAGTTCTTATGTTTAATTTTTGACAACTTCTCTTTTTTCAAATAATGATAAGAACAATTTAGAAATACTATTCCTTGAGAAAGTAAATGATAAGCATAATCTTTAGGCGATTTATATTTTTCATGACTTGGCAACCCACCAAAAATAGAATTAAAAATATGAAAACCTGAAGAGTTTCCATCCATTTCACTCCAAGTACCTTTCATGAAAGGGATCCTTATAGGATCTGTAGGATATGGGTCTTTCCCTAGTACAACAAGATTAACAGACTCTAATTCATTAATTTTTAGTAGATATTCACTACTGATAGATACTTTGTCATACATTATATTTTTAAACTCTAATACTGAAAATCAACTCAAAAACTCAACACTTGCATAACATCTTTACTGCTTTTCTGATTAAGCCTAGTTTTACCACTTAATACGGTAAACCCAAAGAAACCTAGAATGCCTAATGTAGCAAATCGTGTTGATACATTTGTTAGCTACAGTCCATTACACAAATTTTATATAGTAAAATACTTATGAGCATAAATTGAATTTGCAAACCATAAAACATCAGTGTAGCATGCTGTCTATTATATCAAGTAAATTTTAATGATTTATAAATCGCATGGCAATCCTAGAACTATATTTGGTGACGAACATATGGAACAATTAAAACTACTTATTATAATTTTAATACCATTTGTTCCTTTTTTATTATGGGTACTTAAAACACTAAGTAACAATTCTGAAAAACAAACAAATAAAAAAAAGGTTATTCTAAAATCACTTTCACTTAACCCTAATACTGGTTTACACGAACAACCCTTATTCTGGTTTTCACTAGTCATTCCGTTTGTAGGGTTCTTATCAACAGGATTTTTTGCATGGCACGATTATACCCTTTCTGTTAACTCTGATGGATTCAATATATTTTTGAATATAAGTAAACTCCCTTTGGCGGTTTGGGGGCTCTGCCTTCCACTTGCTGTTTTAATTGCTAGGTTACACGGAACAATACAGACAGCAGCGCAAATTGAAATTTCAACAGAAACAGCAAAAAGAGACAAATTAAAACTGAATCAAGAGCAGTTTAAGAACGCAAAAGCCTTGTTCGTTGAACTGATGACTAAGCACTGGGAGAAAACAATAGCTACAATGGCTCCTGAATTTAGAGAACTAAAATTTAATCCTGACAGTTACTTTCATTCCGTGTTCAGTACTTCAAGTGCAAATAAAGGGCTAAAACCATGCTCTGAAATTTTTAACAAAAACCTAGAAGAGATTGCAGAGCAATTCATCTCCTTCATGAATGAGTCAGGTTGGGAAAAGAACGCTGGTTTCGTAAAGCTACATCTCGCTCGTTTAGACATATATGTTGGCGATAAACTTAAAGATGATGACTTAACTACTAAAGATAAAATGTTCCACAACTATATAGCTATCTATACAAAAGCAATCCCAAATATAGTAGAACGAGTAGAAAGTGAGTTTGTCGAGAGCAGCTAACCAGCCTGTAGAATTTCTCTTTTAGAAAAAACAGCCTCAAAAATCATTAAAAATTAACCCTCAAAACGCGTTGCTACGTGAAATCTGAGACCATATCCGACGAAACAATTGCTTTTACGGGCTCTCGAAACATAGATATCATCCGTAATTTTCCACTTTGGAGAAATTATACAGCCTCAACGCCGCATTAAGCGAACTAAAACAGTGGATTAAAATGTGTAGAAACACAAAGGTAACTAACTGTTTAAAAAGGTTTAATTACCTTTTGACATTTATGATATAGTCACTATATGCAACTAGAAATTTACTCGTGAAATTCTTACAATCAAAATAAATCCGGAATAGTAGATATGGCATTAGTTACTTTAAGTATGCGTTACAAGAAACAGGCAAATAATGGTTCAGGGTTCAAAAAAGACCTTGATGAGTCTTTGAAAACTTTAAAAGCCTATGGATACATACTAAGCCCACAACAACAAACTCATATCATAACCCATGCTACATGCCGTGTAGCAATTAGCGATCCTGTAAAAAAACGCCGCGCAACTGGAGTGATATCTAACATAATACCCACAAAAAAAACTAAAAGAGGACTACAACGATACACGATAGAATTTTCTAGTTTAATGGAAGTAACCTTCTCTATTGAAGACTTTTCTAAACATCGAAAAGGCGTCAAGGTACACAATAATAGTGGCAATGAAATCAAGTAAATATAACGCCGCAAATAATGGCGCATAAGTTGGTACTTTTGGAGTTTTGCCAAAAAACGTGACAACTGTTTAGCGTCCATTGGTTTGCCTTGTAGAGATGATTAATCTTTAAGCCATTTATATAAGCCATACGCTGCTGCACCAACTGCAAGAGGGGCCGCGGCTGTAATAACTAACCCTGTAGCCATACCACCTCCCACAACGGTTCCAATTGCAGCAAGACCAGAAGTTATTCCTGTTGCTCCCAAACCAGCCACTGTTCCAGAGGCTGCTACCGCACCAATCGATCCTGCAGTTCCTGCTGCTGCACCTGCAGCACCTGCAATTGCAGCTTCTTTATCTGAAGTACTCATTTTATTTCTCCTTTCCCCATGATGAATAAAAGATAGTCCAGAGGATACAAACCTCTAACGTCTTAGTTTTTATACGTTACGATGTATGACACAAACCGCTTGTTGGACTTGGCATATACCTAGTCCAGATTAATTGGTATGTTTTATTTTATAGGGATTTCACTTTTTCATGCTGGCTCTTGGCTGTAGAGCAGTCTTGAATAAATATTTAAATCCCTTTGCCATCGTTGTGTTCCTTCACATTTTTCTAAGTCTAACGGCTTAATTCAACTGTTTTTTATATAGCCCTTAAAAAGTAAGGGCTACTATATACAAGCACACAATTAACATCAACATAGGTTGCCTAACTCATTATTTTAAATAAAAAAACAACATTTCCATCTTTAAATCTACGTTGCTAAAGCATCTCATGCTACACAATGGTTAAAGCAACTTTAATTTAAGTCTGCAGCAGACTGTGACCATCCGTAAATAATGGCGGCAGAATGGCGGCAACCAATTAGAAAGGCTAGCACCCTCTTACGCATGTGCAAACTTAACTACTTGAAAGTAAGTACATTAGCTACCGCTAAGGGTGCTTAGGTAGGATGTAGGCTTTTGGGACGCGGGCTTAAGCCCCATATCAACTCTCCACCAATTCTAAGAAAGCCCTGATACGAAAGTATCGGGGCTTTTTTTATGTCTACACTCGACTGAAACAACCCGCCTGATACAAATAAACAACAACTGCATCAGTTGCTTATACATAAATTAATTGTCATTAATGTGATTGACTCGCTTGCTTTACATGCACTAACTTGGTAGTCGCCCAAGCAACTTCTGTAGCACAGTACTCGATGGCCCTTTCGCCTAACTGTTGATTTCCATGACTATCCATTTAGTCATCAATTTAGCCATCAGTAACGACATAGAAGTGTAGATCTCACGACAGATCTATACCTAACCTTCGCAGTTTAAGGAATCACATGAATGAGAAATTTAGCACTTTTCAGCACAGCCTCTGTTGATCATCTACTTTGGTCAACCAACAGTGAGATAACTCAACTTAACTCTCCAGCCTTATCGATATTCACTGATTTCGATCACTCCCAACCTATGGTGGTAGATTCGAATACAGGTGCAGTTAACACCTTAGAGATAATGGAGAAGACTCATTCGTTTATGCGATTAGTTGTCGACAAGAATAATAAATTTCTAGGTGTGATCACTAAACATCAATTGTCTGATAGTAAAATGCTTAAAATGACCAACAAGTTTGATAGTAACTTAGATGAGCTACTGGTCACTGATATGATGATTCCAAGAGAGGAGTTAATGTCATTGGACTATGAGCAGCTTACGTCTGCTAGTGTGAGTGATGTGGTTCGTTCACTACAAGAAAATGGTTTGCATCATATTTTGGTTATTGATCATCAGCAGCATCATATCAGAGGCTTAATCGCGGCCAATGATGTTGCACGTAAACTGAAAGTGCCAATTAATATCGAGCAGCCCCCTTCATTCATGCATATCTTCAAGACCAACTTAGCTAAGAACGCACGTTTATTTTAAATTGAGCAAACAAAAAAACCACTTAACAGTGGTTTTTGTTTTAGCGTCACAACCTTAAATGTTTACCCTTTTCTGTCTAACTCCATTCTTGCGTGTCCTGCTAACACAAGTAACCCGGCTAAGATGCCCAGATTTTTCACAAAGTTTTGCATCTCGTGAGCCCCTTCAACTCCTGTGTAGTTCCAGAAATCATGCAAGTTAACATTAATAGTGAGTACTAACACTGCAAGTAACAATGAAACGACATAGGTATATCGATTTAAAATAAGAGCAATAGCGGCACCTATCTGAAATACACCCGCAGTGGCAAGTAAAACAGGGACCATCAACATTTGATGCTTTTCCATTAAGGTATACCCAAACCACTTCAAGATACAGGATTCAGCATGTCGAGAAGTGACAGAGTTCAAGGCATGAAATAGTTGGACTAGTTATTCTAATTCACTTTTTCATAACGCAGAAACATGTTGCTTCTCGCCTTGCCCTTCGGGAGTTCCCGTAGAATATCTGCACTGTGTTAGTGATATCAATAAGGAAGTAACCATTAACCTCAATCACAGCCTTGTTCAGCTATCCTACGGGAGCTCTGAAACGATCATCTTGAAGTAGCTTGGGTATATATGCATATCCCAACTAACAAACTTCATGATACCTGGCAGGAGGAAATAGAGTGCCAGTAACACTCTTCCACTCGTCAACAATACGGTATTCATGGTTATTTCATTTCGCATTTAACCATCCCTACTTATGAGTTTAAATGGCTTGGCCATTCACGGTTAATGCAACATCGATATTATTTCTAACAGCGTTAGAATACGGACAAACCTGGTGGGCCAGTATCACCAAGTTGACAGCTTCCTCTTGTGGTAAATCCAGTGAGACTGATAGCGCAGCTGTTAACGCAAAACCGCCCTCTTCTCTTACCCCAATAGCAACACTTGCGGTTACTGGTGCTTCTTTTAATGTCAATTTAGCTTCACGAGCCACATGCAATATCGCATTGGAGAAACACGCACTGTAACCAGCAGCAAATAACTGTTCAGGATTTGTTGCCTCACCCGTTCCGCCCATCTCTTTTGGGTAACTCAATGAGAGTGAGAGTAGACCATCATCACTTGATACCTTGCCATTTCGTCCAGCACTCGCTGTTGCACTTGTTTTATATAATTGCTTCATCGTTTATCTCCGGCGTTTACTAAATAGGGTAATCGCACACATTAATTGCGCGCAATTTAATTTACCAACAGAGTACACGGGAATTACATTGCGCGCAATGTAATTTACGTAAAACATGAATAACACATGGATGCGAGTGTGATCATGGCTTGCTTTCAATCGATAGCTAAGCCTCTTGGGTACAAAACGACACATTAATCTGCTTGTTACTCTGTGAGTCTTTTAGATAAGCTAATTCAAACAAGGCATTTATATTTGAACTCAGGAGGTTATCTTTGAAACATAAGCTTGTCTTAGGATACCTTTTGGGAGTGTGTTCGCTGCTATTTTCATCCTTGGCCAACTCAGGACAATGGCACTTACAGCAGGATAATGACATTATTTTTGGAGACGATGGCAATTACACCAATGGCATGATATTGAGCTGGGAAAGCACACCAAGCCGCTCCGCCATAGAACTTCCCCCGCCGTTAAAGTGGCAAAGTAATTTTACTTTTCATCAGGACGATGCCGAACTTGCTTGGGGACTAAAGCTGATTCAACAGATGTGGACGCCTGGGGAGATTGAAATTGAAACACCTCAGAGCACCGACCGCCCCTACGCTGGATACTTAGCCCTTGAGAGCCACACAGCTCATTACGGTAGCCAATGGGCACAAAAAAACTGGTTTTCACTGGGTGTCGTTGGGCCCGCCTCTGGTGCTCAGCAAGTACAAGAATTTGTTCATAAAATAACGGGTTCCTCACCGCCTTTAGGCTGGCATCAACAGGTTGAGAATCAAGTGACTCTTCAACTCGCCTATGAGGTAGATGGCCTGTTAATCAGAGGAGATCTCGTTAATCCTGTGACTTCTGGGGATAGTCAGTGGGAACTAAGTGGCTTTAGTCATAGCCAAGTTGGGAATTTTCGAACTGAAACGAATTTGGGACTCACTTTTCGCTGGGGTAATGATTTAGAAAACTCTTTTGGGCGGTTAAGTCATCATAGCGGGCACATGGGAAATGTTGCTTCAATTTCTCAAGCAAGTAGCATTATTTTTTATAGCAGAGCTTCGATAGGGTATCGGTTAAATGATTTAACCTTAGATGGCTCTCTGCCCTATGACTCTCAACCTCAATTGGAAAACATGCAGGCAGGACTAGTAACCGGTATTCTATGGTCTCATCCAACTTGGTCTGTCGGCTGGAGCTTTAATACTTATAGTCGTGAATACCGGACTGATGAAGCTAAGTGGCATGGCTATGGCTCGCTTTTGTTTAGTTGGCACTTATAAAAGCTTATTGTCTTCACTCATGCGAAGTAGTGACTGATTACTTGCCTTTAACGTCTGACTCAAGATCTTTGTTGGCCTTTACGATACAATTTCTGCCTTTCTCTTTTGCTGAATAAACCGCTGCATCAGCTCTTGCAAGAAGATGCTCAAATCCTTCATTTTCTGATTCAAGTTCAGCAATACCAAAGCTCGCGGTAACATGGATCTTACCTGGATTAAGCTGTTCGATTTTCGACCGTAGCTGTTCCGCTTTGTCTTGCGTATCGTCCAGTGAACAATGATCGAGTAAGATGACAAACTCTTCGCCTCCAAATCTGGCGACCACATCCTCTTTACGATTACAGTCAGCTAGCACATCGGCTACTGCCTGCAGGACGATATCGCCATTTTGATGCCCAAACTGATCGTTAACCAACTTAAAATGGTCAATATCAATCATCATAATTGACAGTTTTCCGCCATGCCTAGATAAGCGAGATATCTTATTTGTTGCAGCTTCAATAAGAAAGTGACGGTTAAATAAACTGGTCAACTGATCATGTAGAGCCATGCTTCTAAGGGCGTCACTTTGTTGTTTCAAGATAACTTGTGTACCGACTCTCGCCGTTACGATCGCAGGACGTATGGGTTTAGTAATGTAATCAACTGCCCCTAGCTGTAAACCATACTCCTCATCTTCATCGCTATCTTTGCCTGTGACAAAAATAACTGGGATATCTTTAGTCACGGAGCTCTCTTTTAACTTTCTACATACTTCATACCCGTCCATATCAGGCATGACCACATCGAGTAATATCAAATCTGGGATCGGTGTTTTCTCTGCGAGCTCCAAACATCGGATACCTGTCATGGCGACTTTTAACTGATAGTTATGCTGAAGACATGCCGCCAATATCTCAATATTGCTACGAGTATCGTCTACTAAAAGAATTGTCGCTTTACCTGTCATAATCAAGAGGCCCCTGCAGTACTGGAAACGGAATTACGGTATCTTTCCATCACGATATTTAGCGTTGCTGTCGCCTCAAGGTAATCAAAATCATTGAGCTGAGTAAGAAGCTGATCGAAAGTGTTCTGCACATTTTTATCATCCGATGCTCTATTCAAAGCACTAAACTCTTCCATATTGATGTAACTCCCATCGGCAAGCAGTTTAGATAGCTGGCTCAAATTTTTTTCCACATCCTTGCGCGACATAAATGTTTCTGTATTTCGATCTATTTTTGGCAATTTTTGATGTTCAACGATCTTAGTGCTCAACTCTTCATAAGCGGTACACAGTGCTGACAGATGACTTTGTGCCTTAACAACATCTTCCTCTTTGGCGGCAAGCTCGATTAACGCTGCTTGCTCTCGGAGTAGCTCACCACTAACGTTAGCTGCAACCCCTTTAATGGTATGTGAGACTTCTATGATTTCTTTGATGTTAGATTCGCTTAATGCCAGCTTAAGTTCTTTCAATTTCGATGGCATATCTTCTAAAAACAAGTGAATAATAGAGTTAAACAGTGCCTCTTTACCCATAGCACGCTTCATCAAACTCACTTTATCCCACAACATTTTATCATCCATCATGTTATTACCAATTATAGAAGCTGGTTGAATATTAGGAATAAAACTCGAATCTTGCTGTTTCGAGGTCTCTAACGTATTCACTTCGTTTGTCACTAATTGGAGTGGTGCATTCCCCTTTACTTGCAGATTGACCTCTTCAACAACTAACCATTGATTCAATTTTAGATGCAGCTTGTTGGGATCGATAGGCTTAGCCAGGTAATCATCCATACCAGCATCGAAACACTTCTCTTTATCGCCCATCATGGCATTCGCTGTCATAGCAATAATAGGGATCCGTTTACACTCCTCACCTGCTACTCCCGCGCGAATTTGACGAGTCGCTTCATACCCGTCCATCTCAGGCATTTGACAATCCATTAAGATTAGAGAATAAGAAGTTTCAGTCTCCTCCTGTAACATCTTAAGTGCCTGTAGCCCATTATCAGCCACATTTACGCTGACATTAAGATCCTCCAAAATACCTGTGGCGACCAGTTGATTAACGTAGTTATCTTCCACCAGTAAAATAGTTACAGACTCAGGTAATTGTGATGTTTGATGATCGTTGATGTGAGCTAATGTCTGTAGATAATGGTGAGTCACTAAGGGTTGAGCCCCTTGCATAGCTTTACCGTCATCGAAGATGATAGAGAGCGCATCAAAAAGATCGCTTGTTGTCGTCGGTTTAGGGAAATAGCCGCTAAAGCCTAAATCAGCAAAAAATTTAGCATCACCAATTTGAGACATTGAGGTCATCATGACCAGTTTAATCGCTTCAAACCTTATGTCGCTTTTTAATCGTCGACCTAATTCGGCACCATCGATGTCAGCCATTTGCATGTCTAAAAAAGCGACATCAAACTGAGGTACTGACGGATCCTGTTCTCTTGCAGCACAAAGCTCGAGTGCTTCAACAGCACTTTGTGCTCCAACAACACTCGCCCCCCAAAGCGCCAGCTGCTCAATAATCACCTCTCTATTTGTATGATTATCATCGACAACCAGCAAGGTTAATTGTTCAATGTTAACCGTAGGTACCACCAGTTGAGAATGATCACTCCTCACCAAATCAATCTCAAATTCGAAACAGCTCCCCTTACCAACCTCACTCTTAACCGAAATATCTCCTCCCATAAGGCAGCATATCTTCTTCACTATGGCCAGTCCGAGCCCTGTCCCGCCAAATTTTCGTGTTGTCGAGCTATCGACTTGACTAAAAAAGTCAAAGAGACTGACCAGTTTTTCCTTGGGAATGCCAATGCCAGTATCAGTCACTGAACAGGTGAATCGCCATAAGCCATCATCTTGCGACGGGAGTAATTTAGCTCGAATAGTGATTTCACCTTCATGCGTAAACTTAATCGCATTACTCACTAAGTTAGTCAAAGCCTGACGAAGACGACTAGGATCTCCCCTGACATAAGCTTGTTCTATGCCTTTAAGATCTAAGATTAGTTCGATGTTTTTATGCTGCGCTTGATGCGCCATCCCTTCGGCAAACTCACCTAACAAACCTCTTAAATTAAATTCCAGTTCTTCTAGATCTAACTTACCCGCGTCAATTTTTGAGTAATCCAAAATGTCATTGATAAGCGTTAACAAAGATTGCGCACTTGATTGAGCAATACCCACTCTTCGTTGCTGGAAGTCTGTTAATTTCGAATTGTAAAGTAGTCCTAGCATCCCCAAGACACCGTTCATTGGTGTTCTGATCTCATGACTCATGCTGGCCAGAAATTCGCTCTTCGCTTTTACTGCAGATTCAGCTGCTTCTTTTGCTATTTGAAGTTCATGCTGAGTTTTCATTCTTTGGCTGATGTCATGGAAACTCCACACTCGTCCCAAAAACTCCTTACCGCTATTCATCGGTAATGAGACTTGCTCAAACACCCTGCCATCTTTAAAGAAAAGGGTATCGAAACCTTCCTGTTCAGGTTCTTGATAAAGGCGTTCGATAGAGCCTACAAAACTATCTCCATCGAGAAGTTGTAATTTATCCATATAGGCAAATTCGCCATGTTCTAGATTTTTTAGAGTCTCTGGTGTTATTGCCCAAATATCACAAAAACGGTGATTAAACTGCAACACTTCACCATCAGGATCGGTCACTAAAATACCGTTATCAGTTGACTCCATCACCGACAACATTAAAGATAAGCCTTTCTTAACGAGCAGGTCTGACTCTTTTCTCTCAGTTATATCGGCACGAATCGCAATATAACTTTCAAGCTCACCAGCGGGGTTATTAAAAGGAACAACGGTTGTATCAACCCAATAATAACTGCCGTCTTTAGCACGGTTACAAATCTCAGCATTCCACACCTCTCCTTTAGATATCACGCTGTACATCTGCGCAAAAAATGCCTTAGGGTGATGGCCTGAATTCAATAAGCGATGATTTTTCCCTATCAGTTCCTGTTCACTATAACCACTGATTTCAGTAAAAAGTCGGTTCACATAGGTAATCGTCCCATTCACATCTGTAATAACAACAATGGCATGCTGATCCAAAGCGAACTTTTGATTCTCTAAACGATTAAGAGCCTCAACAGCCTGTAAATTAGCGACTCTAAGTGAATCTTCATATGTACTTCTTGTCACTAACAGCTCATTGAAAGCATCTGCTAACAAAGATATCTCATTGTTACTGTTAATTTGTACCAGCTCGACTTTCTCTCCCTTGGCAACATCGAGATTGGCTTTGACTAGCTTCTGTACTGGTCGAGTTATCTTTCTTGCGACAAATATGGATGTGAGTATGACCACGAATATGGTTATCACAACTAATATTAAGGTCATTCTCGCAAGCCAATTAATCTCTCCCATCGCCTCATCACGATCAACTTCACTGATCAACAACCAATCGACACCTGCCAATGACACGGATTGATGTAACCCAATGACATTTTTACCGTTTGGTCCCATATACTCCAATGTTGTCGAATCTATTCCTGTAATCTTAACTACTTCAACACTCTCTACTCGATCGCTTTTAGCCCGAGTCTTCAACCACGCTCTAAACTGATCGGTATCTATCGACTTCACGGTCACTTCATCCCAATTATCTTGAATGGGCGACAACAAAAGACCATTTTCATCAACTAAGTAATGAGTTAATGAACTCTTTTTACCTACAGCTAAATTCATTGACCTGAAAATCGGCTCAAACCGTAACTGAATGGCCATTGCACCAATCGCTTGGGCATTCTCATCAAACATGGCTGAAACGATAAAACTTGAAATAGGTGCAGAAGATAATGGGTAACGATCAATTCCAGAGAAGCTTACTTTTCCGGTGTTTAACGCATTTTGTACACTGGCTGAAAAATACGAATATCTTAGTACAGGGCTATAGATGTTCTCTCCCAAATCCTCCTCTTTAGCCACCGAATAAAGAATATTGCCACTGGGGTCTATCAGATAAATATCGCTAATGTAGTCATACTCATCCACTAATGTGGTCACATGACTTTGCTCAGTCTCCATTCTTTTATACCAATCAGGGCCTTTCACATACTCAGTGGGAGTTTGCTGACTTGAAACCAATCCCTGACTTAACGATGATAACATTTCAGACATATGACCAGATTCAGCTTCGACTCTTAAATCGAGTAAACGATATTCAAACCAAGACTCGATAGCCTGTGTTGTCAGCACGGAAGATTGGGTGAGTTCATCTTCAGCCGAATTGACTAAACTCAACTTTGCTTGTTCATAGCTAAACCAAGAAACACCAATGAGTGGGAGTAGCGAAAGCGCAAGGAACCATAAAGTGAGACTCAAACTGAGTGAATGGTATTTTTTATAACTGCGATTGACTTGTTTAGTCGAGATCTCGTCCATATAGATTCATCACCTAATGTTGTTAATACCAAAACCGCTTACTCTCATGACGATTTCAATTTTTGCCAAGCAAGGCAAAGGAAAATTGATCACTATGAGCTTAGTAGAGGAGTTGATATTTTTCACCTTCAGGCAGCTGAGTTATTGTTTAATCAATCTAAAATGGCTAGACGAGGTGATCGAAGGAATTCAATACCGATAAACCTCTGTCAGGTGCGTTTTAAATTAAATGAAAGGATTAATATTCAAAATAGATAATAGGCATGATGAACACTAAACATCAGACCTGATGACATATCGAGGAACCCACGGCACTGATTGTACTAATCCACTCGTCAAGTTTTGATCTCATTTCTAATCGAATACCGCATTACTGTCTGCAACTTGAATTGCAGTTTGCAAAACACACAACCCCACCAACAAAATAGAAACCATAGATCTTTGTATTTTAAGAAAATAATTATTGGCACAAACTCTGCATTCTGAATTATTAGCTAAATACAACAAGGAAATCCTAATGAAAAAAACCTACTCATTAATGATTTGTAGCAGCATTCTACTCACTCAAGGGACGAGCTGGGCTGATGAATTTGAAGCTTGTCCTTCAGAAGCTTTTATCATTCAAACACCTTCATCGGTGCCTAAAACATATGGCGTTGAGTTGGCTACAGGTAGCTACACCGTATTAGAGAATGATATGGGCATTACTAAATCTTATAACGGTGTTGGATTTAATTATCATGATAACTACATCTATGGCTGGGACTATCAAAACGGGACGCTAGGAAAAACAGGGAATGACTATCAGATAATACCGCTTACTATTACCAAAGACAGTGCCTCTGTAAGTGCCGGTAATCTATTTGTTGGTGATGTATCTATCACTGAAAATACTTGGTATGGGTATCGAAAAGGTAAAGGACTTTTCACTATTCCCCTTGATGATCCCAATAACTACAACATGACAAGAATCTCAGGTAGTAATACCAATGCCACCTATACCATTACAGATTTTGCCTTTCATCCTACAGATGGTTTTATCTATGCAATCACGAATGGCAGTACAGGTAAGTTAATTAAAATCGACCCTGCAAATGGCTTATCAACAGAATTAGGCACAGTCGTGACTTCGACTTCAGGAAATTTTATTTTTGGCGCTCAGTTTTTTGACCCTGACGGTAATCTTTACACCAGTAATAATGCGAACGGAAATATCTATCGCGTCAATGTCGATGTCGCATCACCAGCAGCAGAACTCTTTGCCTACGGTCCATCATCATCAAGTAATGACGGTGCTCGTTGTGCTTTAGCTGTTGTCTCCGTCGGCGATAGTGTCGACTTTGGTGATGCACCGGACAGTTATGGAACATCACTTGATAATAATGGCGCGAGACACTCAATAGTCCCTGGATTACACCTTGGTAGCAGTGTTGACAATGAGTCTGACGGTTATGTCTATCCCTTAAGCGATGATGCTAGCGATAACAGTGATGATGAAGATGGCGTGAGTATGCCAACAGGGTTTGAAATTGGAGAGCAGGCAATATTACTCGTCGATGCCACTGGCGACAACGGCTACCTTAACGGATGGATAGACCTAAATAGAAATGGTGAATTTGAATTAGAGGAACAAGTCATCCTTGGAGAGCCCCTTGATGAAGGCACAAATACCATCATTATTGATATCCCAACGTGGGCTAACACTGGAGAAACTTGGGCTCGTTTTCGCTTAAGCACTCAGCAAGATATCTCCTCGACGGGTGGTGTCGGTGACGGTGAAGTAGAAGATTATCCTATTACATTAACCGAAACAGGCGTGTCGGTGAACTACTATCCTTCCTCTTCAACTTTTACCTCTATAGCCTATGAAGATCTTTATCCTGATCAAGGAGACTTTGATATGAATGACGTAGTGGTACAGCTACGCATTGCAGAATATGTCAAAGACAACAAGGTACGTCGTATTTCACTGACCATGGAACTAGCAGCAATGGGAGCCGCCTACCACAACGGTTTTGGTGTCCAACTTCCTGGTGTCGCACGCAGTAAAATCAAAGAAAGTTTAATAAGTTGGAATGTTGATGGCATTTCACAGTCTGAATCAACGTTAGAAACGGAGCAGAGCAATGCCGTATTTATCTTTACACAAGACTTGTCAGATCATGTCACCATCGCACAAGGCTGTACTTACCTCAGAACTGAAAGTGGCTGCGGAAGTGCATATCGTACAACGTGGGAAATGAGCATCCCTTTCGATACCCCTGTTGACAAAACATCCATGCCTGAATTCCCTTATGACCCCTTTATCTTTGCCACACCTAATACCGATCATGGTGAAATAGCAAAATATTATACCGGGGGTAATAACCCAGGCAGAAAATGGGAAGTTCATTTAAAGAATCGCGCTCCTACCGATAAGTTTGAATCAGCCTATCTAGGTGCCAGATCTGACGCGGCCGATGCCAGCACAAGACAGTACTTCCTTACCGACACAGGTATGGCGTGGGCATTAGAAGTGCCATCGGATTGGAAACATCCTTTGGAGAACCAGCGACTCGACAGTGCCTATACCGAATTTGTTGATTTTGCCGCTGATGGTTCAGGCGATACCAATGAAACTTGGTATACCAACCCAACCAATTCATTGATTTTTACTGAGCAGTAGATAAGGAACTCACTATGACTAAGCAAACAGTAGTAACTTCCATGCAATCAAATAAAGCACTTAGCGAGAGGTCAATGACTGAGCAATCGTCACGATTTGGTTTAATCATTGCTTTTACGCTTGCAGGTTTACTCGTAGGGTGTGGCGGTGGTGGTGATGACGGTGGAGACACCGTCGCAGCCCCCGTAACCACACCGACAACACCAACCACTCCGACGACACCGGATCCAGATCCAGTACCAACTCCGACCTCACTTGATGATCTGGTTATCGCAGCAGATAACATTATCGAATCATCCTATATGTTGGATATTAATGTGGCGATGAATGACCAACAGCGAGCCTACTTTTCACTGTGCGGTGACTACCAAACCTCTGGGAGTAGTTATAAAGTTAATTACAACTCCTGCTTATTTAGGGGGCCACTAGATGAAGGAAATCTGTCGGCAAACATAAAAGTCGCGAACCATCAAAGTGAGCTGATGGTGGTTATCTGGCATTATGATGGCAGTGCCCCGAGTTACCAAATCTGGCAATACGATGCAGCGCTTGACCAGCAGTCGCTCAGTGTCAATTAACCCTTAGTTCAATCTTATAAAGCGCGGCGTTAAGTCGTGCTTTATCTATTAGGCCTAAACATAAAACACCACTATTTTCTTTGAGATCCATAAGCTTTCATTTCGCTTTATAACTCCCCTCGTTACCTCTCCTCAATACTCGATACTAACACCGCTATATTAACAATAATTGCGATGAATACAGTCACTGCAATAACTAAACCTATTGTAATCTCGAGTTAAAAGACCAAATCAATACAAAAAACCAAATGTGAGCGTACACGTGTAAGCTAATGAAAAAAGAGTGAATATTGTTCATCTTAAAATCAAAATTCAAACAATTGTTTAAAATACTTGTTTTGAGTAATTGATCTACTGTTCGTTTTATGTCGTAATGGAGTTATATTTCTGGTCCTCTGAGAAAAAATAATGAGCATAAGAACAAGATTTAAAAAAGTATTGCCAACTATTTCCACCACAGAACAAGAAGCACTGGATGCGGGTGACGTCTGGTTAGAAGGATCTATCTACCAGGGTCTTCCTGACTTTAATGCCTTACGAGAAATTCCCGTAGCGGCTCTATCAGTTGATGAACAAGCGTTTCTCGATGGCCCTGTGACACAACTTATCGAGATGGTGGATGATTTTGCTATTCAGAGCGCCAAGCATATCCCTGAAAATGTTCTGACCTTCTTAAAAGAGAACAAGTTTTTCTCACTTATTATTCCAAAAGCCTACGGCGGGCTTGAGTTCAGCCCTTACGCTAACTCAACCATTGTTGCCACTATTGCAGCTAAAAGCTCCGCAGTTGCTGTCACCGTAATGGTGCCAAACTCTCTCGGCCCTGGAGAGTTATTGATGCACTATGGTACCGATGAACAGCGAGATTTCTGGCTGCCTCGTTTAGCCAAAGGTTTAGAGATCCCCTGTTTTGCCCTAACCAGCCCAGAAGCTGGCTCAGATGCTGGCGGTATTCCTGATATAGGAACAGTCACAATAGGCGAATATGAAGGTAAACAGGTGCTTGGACTGTCTGTTACCTGGGATAAACGTTATATCACTTTGGCTCCAATCGCTTCGGTGCTTGGGCTTGCTTTTAAAGTGCAAGATCCCAAAGGTTTACTTGGTGGTGAAGAAGATTTAGGCATCACCTGTGCGCTTATTCCAAAAGCACACCCTGGCGTTCAGTTAGGTAACCGTCACGACCCAATGGGCGTTAACTTCTATAACGGCACCACTCGTGGAGAAAATGTCTTTATTCCAATGGAGTTCATCATTGGTGGTCAAACCAATATTGGCCGTGGATGGGCGATGTTAGTTGCATGTCTCGGCGCAGGACGCGGAATATCTCTACCCGCTTTAGGGGCTTCAGTTAGCCAATGCTCATTTAAATCATCTGCCGAATATGCAGCGGTTCGTGAGCAGTTTGGATTGTCTATAGGAAAATTTGAGGGAATTCAGGAAAAGCTGGCCGATATTGCGGGTAAAACTTACCTACAAGAATCGATGCGTGTACTCACAACAGAAGGGTTGGGCATTGGCCTTAAGCCTTCTGTTGTCACTGCTATTGCAAAGTACCACATGACAGAGTTAGGTCGTGACATACTCAACTCAGCCATGGATATTCAAGCTGGTAAAGCGATTCAACGTGGACCACAAAACACGTTAGCCTCAGGCTATGTAGCACAACCCATTGCAATTACGGTAGAAGGCGCAAACATTCTTACCCGTAATCTCATGATCTTCGGTCAAGGTGTCATGCGTTGTCACCCGTACTTACAAAGTATGGTTGAGTCAATCCACAGTGATAGCAGTACTGCTGACAAAGAGTTCAACAGCATACTCACTAAGACTATAGGTTACAGCGTTAATAACTCGCTACGTGCCTTCCGTTTGGGGTTACTGCCTTTTACTGCATCGGCAACCTCAACTTTGTCAGAGGTGATTCCTTACGAAAAATCCGTGAACAAGCTTGCCTCTAAACTCGCCGTTTACGCTGACTTCTCACTG
Source organism: Shewanella hanedai (assembly GCF_007197645.1). Taxonomy (GTDB): domain Bacteria; phylum Pseudomonadota; class Gammaproteobacteria; order Enterobacterales; family Shewanellaceae; genus Shewanella; species Shewanella hanedai. The sequence continues at coordinate 48,129 of NZ_VKGK01000018.1, read as the reverse complement.
TTAGTACTTGGCGGTAAGTTGAAACAAGCTGAGATGCTTTCTGCTCGATTGGGCGATGTAATGAGTTACCTGTACGCTGCCATGGCGTCGATTCGTTACTATGAACATAAGCTACCTAGTGAGCAACGAGAGCAAGCTGCCCCGTATTTCCATTACGCGACTCGCTGGTCTCTTTGTAAAGCCGAAGAGGCGCTACTGGCCTTCCTTGAAAACTTCCCGTCATCTGCCACACGTAAGCTGATGCGCCTGTTAACCGTCACTTACTCCCCTAAGATGCAAAAAGTAAATGATGACTTAGTGAGAGAACTTGCCGAGCAGGCACAGTTAAACACTGAGTTTAAGCGTAATTTAACGCATTTAATTAAACCGGTTCCGGGAGATGGTAACGACATCAACGAGCAAGCTTATCTTGCTAAGATGAACTGTTTACCACTGCTTGCCAAAGTGAAGAAAGCATTGCGTAAACGCCAATTCAAAGCCGGCACACGTTTCTCAATCACCTTAGATGCCGCATTGGAAGCCAAGGTGATCGAACCGTCAGAGCATAAGCAATTACAAGATTACAATCTCAAACGTGAACGTGCGATTCGTGTGGATGAATTTGATTTCGATATGAATTTAATCACTGAAAAAGCAGAGTTAAAAATCGCCAACTGAATATGTTCAGCAAGTAATTAAACAAAACGCAGCCTACTGGCTGCGTTTTTCATGTTCAACACACATAAGCAAGATATCCTCACTCGACAATGGCTCTTTAGTCAGACCACAAAAGTAGCTGCCATCCCCCCGCTTCTGATTATGATCACATGTTTGACACTGGCCGAAACTTTTAAAGCCGTTAGCATCTTGAACTTGCCTTAACGTCGTACGAAGAAGACCGACCATTTGTTCCAGCTCAACCTCAGAGGAGCTTTGACAAGCAAGCTGCAACATTTTGGCTGGCATCAAACTCTCAACCAGCTCCCTTCCCTGCTCACTTACCGCTAAATGCGTCACTCGCTTATCAAGCGTATCCGTTTTTTTTAACACTAAGCCTTTCGACTCTAAAATCTTTATCGATTGGGACACTGTCCCTTTAGTCAGTCCCAAAAACTCAGTAACCGCCTTTGGTGTATCTGAGTAGCGGTTACAGCTAGCGAGATAACACAAAGCATCAAACTGTACTGGCTGTAAGCCAAATTCAGCTAATTGGTGACGGGACTCACTGCGCAGTAAACTGCTAAGCCGCTCTAAGAGCTGCTGGATTATTAATGTATTCATACCGTCATAGTATCGAATCGAAACATTGTTGACAAGTGAATTTATCTATGTAAACCTAATTGTAGTTTCGAATCGACACCAACTGAAATTTGGTAATTATAATTTATATTAAACAGACAGACTCTAAGGAATACAGATGAAACGCTTACCCATTATCTCTGCGCTTATACTAACGGGCTTATCGACAGCATGTGCTTCGGCTCATCAGGCACATACAGGCGGCATTAAGGCTGAACAGCAAGCTAATGTTCTAGCCCCATTCGACATCATTCACACAAAAATCTCCACCGAAGGAAATACCGCTATTTTCCATATTGCGGTCTCCGAGAAAGCGGGTTCAAGTAAACCCACCAAAATAGGCAAGTTGGCAGGAAGTGAAGCCTTTGCTTATGTATGGCCGACCAATATCGACAGTTATGAAGTAGGTTTCGAACATAAAGCTGGCATCCTTGCCTTAGCGGTTGCCACTCATCCCGATTTCGATGACACACCGCTTTTTGATGAAAACAGAGACGGTAAAACGGGAAATGATGGCAATATTTGGCATACACATTGGGTGGTATTACAACCTAACGAGAGATGTGGAAAAGGGGCGCTTGGAGTTGTAGACATCCCCGAAGGCAGTAATCCCAGATTGCCGAAGACTTGGCCAGGACTGCCTATTCTACTTGATAGCCCTGGCTGGCAACCCACGATTAACGATAAAACAGTCGAAGTTCGTGTGCCCTTCGATGACATTGGCATCGTCAACAAAGCTCAATTCGACGGCGTCACTGCAGGGTTACGTATCAATGTAGATGTACACGCACCACTTTTTTGTGTGGTTGATGTATTTGATATCGCTTCAGGTGATCTAAGCCTGCCCGGTAAAGTGAACCTGTAAACAATCCAACCCAAGTTGAATAACACATCGCTAAAACACATTCATCGACAAGGACGTCAACCCATTTCAGCCTATAAAATGAGGTTCATATGACCTATTTCCAACAAGCACCTGAGCTCGATGTTTCAGGCTGGCTTAATACCACGACCCCGATAACCCTGGAGCAATTAAAAGGCCAAGTCGTCTTAATACACGCTTTTCAGATGCTCTGTCCTGCTTGTGTGAGTCACGGACTACCTCAAACCCAAGCAGTGCATAAACTGTTTGAAAATGAGAAAGTCTCAGTCATCGGTTTGCACACTGTTTTTGAGCACCACCAGGTCATGAATAAAGCAGCCCTTGAAGCATTTGTGAGTGAATATAGACTCAGCTTTCCTATTGCTATCGACACGGCTTCCACTCAAGGTGTTATTCCAAAGACGATGCACTCCTATATGTTACGCGGGACTCCCTCCATCATTGTGATCGATAAACAGGGGAATATTAGATTGAACCATTTTGGCCGAATTTCAGATCTTGAACTTGGCAATTTGATTGGCCAACTATTGACTGAACCCGAGAATATCAGCTCAGCAACAAGTCAAGATTTACCCTCTAAATCAAAATACCCACAGAAATCACAACCAAACTGTGACGCAGAAGGCTGTGCTATCTAAGTTATTTTCTCTTTGGCTTCAGCACTGCAGCACTCAGCTTGTAAGAAATTAATAACGTCTTGGAGCACATTATATTGAGGCATACAGAACAGCACCCGCCCTTCACGGTGCTGTTTCACCAAACCAGCAGAGATAAGGCTAGAGATGTGATGAGAAAGTGTCGAACCCGGTATGCCTAACTCTTCTTGTACTTCACCAACAGGTATTCCCTGATATCCCGCCATCACTAGTCGCTTAAATATTGCCAGTCTGGTTGGGTGCCCCAGCTCTTTTAATGCCTTAGCGGCAAACTCTAATTCCATTCTAGCTCCGGTATATCTATCAAAAACGATTCTATATTTCGAGATTAACAGAAATATATTGACAGGAGCAAGCTCTGTCAATAATATCCACACATCAATTCGAATATTCTAGAAATATAGTTTAATCAAATATTCACAACCTTGGTTGATCCAAAGTGATCATCCTGCAGTTAGGTAAGAGATTAAATCTCGTCACGAGGCACAATATATGTTCACACAAAGTACTGTAAATATGATCCAAGAAACCTTACACATGTTTATGTTTCTTGCAGTAGAGCTCACCATTCTCTTCTTGGCCATCAGTTATCTGGTTGGCGTATTGCAGGAGTATATTCCTCCGAGCAAAATCCAAAGTATTTTAAGCTCAAAAAATGGCAAAGGTTACCTTGTAGCTGGCTTTCTTGGAGCGATAACTCCCTTCTGTTCCTGTTCGACTATCCCTTTTTTAAAAGGGTTACTCAGAGCAAAAGCAGGGTTTGGCACCATGATGGTATTTCTTTTTGCCAGCCCGCTGCTTAACCCTATCATCATCGGTCTGTTTGCCGTCACGTTCGGGCTGCAAGTGACACTCTTTTATTTCATTGTAGCCATGGGCGTATCGGTGCTGGCTGGTTATAGCCTAGAAAAGATGGGCTTTGAAAAATATATCAAGGCCGAGGCTTATGAAGATCCAAAGCCAATTTGTTGCGGTAGTACATGTGGTGCTAAAGCGGAGCCTGTCAGCAAGTGGAAGCGTATTTGGGATACGACTTGGAAAGACTTTAAGAAAGTGCTGCCCTACCTAATCGGTGGTATTGCTGTTGGCTCAATGATCTATGGTTTTATGCCGACTGAGTTTGTCGCTAAAATGGCTAGTGACAGTAACCCTTTTGCGGTGCCAATTGCAGCTATTATTGGTATTCCTTTGTATATCCGTGCTGAAGCGGTTATCCCCCTAAGTGCAGCACTTGCAGCTAAAGGAATGGGATTGGGTGCGGTAATGGCACTGATCATCGGCAGTGCTGGGGCGAGTTTAACCGAAGTGATCTTACTAAAATCCTTGTTCAAGAATCAAATGATCATCGCTTTCTTGACCGTCATCATCGGCATGGCTATCACTGCGGGTTATCTCTACGGTATCATTTTCAGTTAAAAAAAGTTTCAGCTAAAAAGAGTTTCAGTCAAAAAACTTGGCTAATCAAATCCTCAATCAGAGTAATCAGGTCTGATTGAGGCTTAACTCTCCTTTGCGTACTGCTTTAAAATAGTGGTCAATACCTTGGCCGGTTTGGCTATTTTGCTTTGTTTGAGATACACCAGATGCCAGTAAATTTTTAACCCTTCCTCCCCTAATGGCACCGTTTTTATCATGCCATTTTCTAGATAAGGCGTGACCAGATGTTTAGACATAATCGTCACCCCAAGATTGACTTTTGTTAGCTCCAAAATCGCCTCATTAAACCCCACTTGTAACACTTTTCTAGGGAGGACATTTTCAGGCTGAAAAAAGAGTTCATACTCTCTGTCTTTCTCCGGAATGGTCGAGTTAGTAATGTAGGTTTCATCACTGAAGTCTTCCGCCACCAGATAGTGACTGTTGGCTTTTTTATGCTCTTTTGACAGGCAAGCCATCAATTCATCTTGCAACAGAAAACTGGACTCATACAGGTTTTCATCCAGCAACAGTTTTTGTTGAGAACTTGAAATCATCGCAATATCAACATCGCCATTAAACAAAGCATTGAGCGGCCTAGTTGCTGCTGTAGCCGTGATCTCCAATTCAATATTGGGCAACTCTTTGGCAAAATAACTGGTCACCGATGGCAGCCACTTAAAAGAAGCATAGTGAGGTAAACCGATACGCAATACCTGCTCTACGCCATCGGATAAGCGGGCGATATCATACTCAGCTCTTCCTAACTCCTTCAAAATTATCGTCGCCGAATGCAGTAAACGTTTACCTGCATTGGAGATGATTAACTTGCGGCCACGTCGAACAAAAAGACTGGTATTCAAACGACGCTCAGCTTCACGAATACGATTGGTGAGCGCTGGCTGCGTGATAAACAGAGACTCAGCCGCTTCCTTAACCGTCTCAGATTTAGCGATGGTGCATATCATTTTCAAATGATTGATATTAAGTTGCGTTTTAGTGGTATCCATAATTTTTCGCCATCTTTCAAACTAATAGCCCATAAATCGACAGTTAACCCATCACATATTAAACATAGTATTCATTCAAAAAATGAATTAGTTGAAGAATATTATTCAATTATTGTTATAGAACATAATCAAGTAGAGTGGGTTTATCAAGGGTAAATTTATTAGCTCAACCTCCATTAAAGGAAAGATTTGATGAAGTCAGCAGAACTAGAGCAACTCGGATTGGCGTTGTATAAAGCGTTACGAAATCAACAAGTGTTGCCTCCCCTAACCGAACGAGAATCGCCACTCATTCTCGAAGATGCTTATCAGGTGTCACAACATTTCTTACAGCACAGACTCAATGATGGTGAACGTGTCATTGGCAAGAAAATTGGCCTAACCAGCAAGGTGGTGCAAGAGATGCTTGGGGTACATCAACCTGACTTTGGCTTTCTAACTGACGCCATGATGTTTGAGTCTGGCAGCCACATCCCCTTTGCTAGCCCGTTGATACAAGCCAAGTCTGAAGGTGAAATCGCCTTTATCTTAAAACATGATCTGCAAGGACCCAATGTCACACCACAAGATGTGATTGATGCAACAGAGAGTGTCGCGGCCTGTTTTGAAATCGTCGATTCACGCGTCAAAGATTGGAAGATAAAGATAGAAGATACCGTGGCCGACAACGCCTCTTGCGGCATGTTTGTGATGGGCAATGAACGCGTGTCTCCCCATGATGTTGATTTTGAAAACTGCCAGATGGTGATTAAAAATAAAGGTGAAGTAGTGGCAAAGGGTCAAGGCTCTGCCGCACTTGGGTCACCCCTAAATTGTGTCGCTTGGCTTGCCAATACCTTAGGCGACTACGGGATAAGCCTTAACGCCGGTGACATTATTCTTTCAGGCTCTCTAGCAGCGATGATCCCCTGCCAGCAAGGTGATGACATGAGTGTAGAAATAGAGGGAATTGGAAGTGCGAGTTACCGCTTTATTTAGCCTGATAGAACTGACTGAACTAACCTTGTTTCAACAAGATGAGAAATTACAAAATGGTAGATAAAAAAATCAATATCGCCCTCATTGGCTCTGGCAATATAGGCACAGATTTAATGATAAAAGCGCTACGAAGTAGCACACTTAACCCCGTATGGATGGTGGGCATCGATGAATGCTCAGATGGCCTTAAACGAGCTAAATCCCTTGGGTTAAAAGCCACACACTTAGGTATCGATGAACTGCTAAACCATATTGAAGCCGACAATATCCAAATTGCCTTTGATGCCACCTCTGCTTATGTACATGGTGAGAACAATCGAAAGCTGCAAAGCAAAGGCGTTAAAGTCATCGATCTTACTCCTGCGGCTATTGGTCCTTACTGCATCCCCTCCGTTAACCTCGAAAGCTTAATGGCGCAAACAGAGCATGTATCAGAGACAAACAACTTAAACATGGTCACCTGTGGTGGACAAGCGACCATCCCTATTATTGCCGCCATCAGTCAAATACAAGATGTCGATTACGGTGAAATAGTCGCGACCATAGCCTCTAAATCAGCAGGGCCTGGTACACGGAAAAATATTGATGAATTCACCCGTACCACAGCAGATGCCATTGAGAAGATAGGCGGGGCCACCCAAGGTAAAGCCATTATAGTGATGAATCCTGCAGAGCCGCCTCTGATGATGCGCGACACTGTACACTGCCTCACTCGAGATGAGCCTGACCAAAAGGCGATCACTGCGTCGGTACTCACCATGATAGAACAGGTGCAGCAATACGTGCCGGGCTATCAGTTAAAGAATGGCCCCGTGTTTGACGGCAAACGCGTATCAGTATTTTTAGAAGTAGCAGGACTTGGTGACTATCTACCAGAGTACGCCGGAAACCTGGATATTATGACCTCCGCCGCCCTGCGCACTGGTGAGATGCTTGCCCAAAGTTTAACAACAAAACCCACAGAGTCTGACGTAACCCGCACCTAAGCAGATATCGAATATTAAGGATATGACATGAATATCAGTAACAAAAAGATCATCCTACACGATATGTGTTTGCGTGACGGTATGCATGCAAAACGACACCAGATTAGCCTGACAGAGATGACCCAAGTCGCCACAGCACTTGATGACGCTGGCGTGCCATTAATCGAAGTCACCCATGGTGATGGCTTAGGCGGTAACTCCGTCAACTACGGTTTTGCAGCCCACAGCGATGAGGAATACCTCTCCACTGTGATCCCTTTAATGAAACAGGCCAAGATCTCCGCATTGCTTTTACCCGGCATCGGTACCATCGATCACCTGCGAATGGCACATGAACTTGGCGTCAGTACCATACGTGTTGCAGCTCAATGCACAGAAGCTGATGTCACAGAGCAGCATATCGCGCTTTCTCGCACACTCGGCTTAGACACGGTAGGTTTTCTAATGATGGCTCATATGCTTGAACCTAAAGCGTTATTAGAACAAGCAAAGCTCATGGAAAGTTACGGTGCAAACTGCATCTACTGCACTGACTCTGCTGGCTATATGCTCCAAGATGATGTGTTCCAACGTATTACCGCACTGAGACAGGGATTAAAACCTGAAACTCAAATCGGCTTTCACGGACATCATAATCTGGCTTTAGGCGTTGCGAACTCACTGACAGCTGTCGAAGCAGGTGCAGATCGCATCGATGGATCTGCCGCTGGATTGGGCGCAGGGGCGGGGAATACACCACTTGAGGTTTTCAATGCCGTTGCCACGCGTATGGGCGCAACCACTGACGTTGATATCTTTAAACTCATGGCAGTTGCCGAGGAGATAGTTGTCCCCATGATGGAGCAACCGATCAGAGTCGACCGAGATTCACTTGTGCTAGGCTACGCCGGTGTTTACTCCTCTTTTTTACTGCATGCAAAAAGAGCCGCAAAAAAGTACGGTGTTCGATCTGAAGAGATCTTATTAAAACTGGGGCAAATGAAAACGGTTGGGGGTCAAGAAGATATGATTGAAGATGTCGCTTTAAACCTAGCAAATAATCAGAAATGATAATAATGAGTAACAGCTAAAAGGAGGATATTCTTTTAGCTGTTACTCAAATATAGGTAATCACAGCATATTATGTGTCTTCAGGCATTTCAAACAGCTGTGGTTGCTTCTTCTGTTTGTCATCCATTTCAACGGCAAATCGTCTTAGATAAAAACTCGCTAACGCCAACATCACACCGGTCACAGCAGCAATCAAGGCTAATGAACCAAACCAAAACAAGGCAACGACTCCGACCATATGACGATCGACTTCACTTGCATCATTTTTACCGTAAGCATACATGGCTAAACGGTAGACTTGGTTTTGACTGATAAGGTGGCTTATTTGTGTGTTTAACAAACGCTGCTCATTACGCAATTCAAAAATCTGCTCGTCGTATTTAAACACTCGTTGTGAAATGTCTTCTAACTCTACGCGTTTGGTTTCTTCATATTGAGCGACTTCACCGTTAGCTTGCTCATTGATGTTGAAGAAATTGCTCTTATCTTTTTTAGCACGGTTGATAATGGCATTTCTAGCGCGAGAGTTTTTAGAATAACGCTCACCTATCTCTTTCTTCTTATTATCAATACGCTCGTTAACGTCGTTTACTCTACGCTGGTATTTGCTATTCACAAACTCTATCTGTTGGCGCAGTTGGTTCTCCATCAAAGACTGTTTCTCTAATGCATCCCCGCCTAAATAACCAGTTGTAATAGCGCCCAGCTGGCTCTCTTTCTCACTGATAAGTGCGCGATATTTTTTATCGACCCCACTTCGAGTAAGAAAATTAGAGTCATCAAGTTCAGCTTTCATTTCAGCTTTTAATGCATTCAGCTCAGCTAACAAGCGACCACGCTCATCTTTACTGCCGGTAACATTACCAACAATGGTGGCGGTAAAGCGGTCTTCAATAACGCTTTTTTCGCGACTCCAATCTCGATAGTAACCGTCACGGATCGCCATTAAACGATCAATGTCATCTCGAATTCCCTTTTCAAAACTGGTATTAATCGACGCCAACTGCTTATTCTTAGCCTGTTCAATTTGCAGTAGATTAGCTGAAAGCTGTTCATCAAGCAGTGCTGTCTGAGCGGCCAATTCCTGATTTAGCTCCTCTTCGGTAAACTTCTGCACGTGATCTCTGCGTTTCTCTATTAGCTCGATTTGGGTGTCAACATTCACAATCTCATTTTTTCGATTATCAATGGCTCTACTGAGATTAGAGAAGTTTCGCTCAAAACCATTCAGCATGGTTTCGAATGTAATTAAGCTGAGAAAAAATACAAAGAAAAGAAAGATAGAGCGCCAAAGCACACTTCTTACGTTCATAAAGGTAAACACTAAAGGGATTTTACACAGCTCAACGACGGCCACCAGCAAGAAAGGTAATCCTGCAACGACAATGGATGAAGTGCTATCAATCACATCTGTATTTTCAAAATTAGAAATGGATTTAAAGGCTGAAACAGCCATTAAAATTGAAATAGTAAAGCCAATTAGCACAGCAATGACTTCCACAGCCCAAGCTAAACGGATCAAGAATCGGGAGTAAAAATGTACATTTTCTCTGTCGTAATACATCATATAACCATTATTATTTATTGTTATTTTCACATTCTGTGTTTCACAGATGCGGACTGTTTGCATGATAAGAATAATCTATTTTTTATACCTCTCGGCATGAAACACAAACCATTTATACCCAAATTATTTCAAAGCACAGGATTAAGCCTAGCGAAATATATAAAGGTAAATCCGGAAAAGTGGGGGATCAACTCGCTATGCTTTGTTAACACCACCGCCGAATAAACATACAAGATAATTTTTAAAACCTATCAAAGTAAGCGTCTAAAATTCATCACCTTTTATTGGTTAGAGTATAAAACCACAAAACAACAATCAAACAGTTGAATCGACTATTCAGGAGATTTTAACATAACTGCAAAAAAAGTGAACAATTGAAACAAATTGTGTACAGCACCAGTTCAGGTTCAAATTGACGAAAAGAAAATGAGCAACAACGAGAGTGTGAATGTGACCACAGAGAGTCATACAACTGGAGGGGGAATTAACGGTATTTCTTGTGTGGGTTGTTATAAACCGGGCCCGTTTAGGGCCCAAAGAGGTAAGCTTAACGCTTGCTAGCATTAGCCATTATGCAAAGTAATAAGCAAGACCTTGAAGGCAAGCTAAAGAAAATAAACCAGCAAGCACATCATCAATCATGATGCCAAAGCCACCTTTTACTTTAGCGTCGAGCCAACGGATCGGCCACGGCTTTAAGATGTCGAAAAATCGAAACAACGTAAAACCGATAACAATCCAAACCCAACCTGCTGGCGCGGCGATCATGGTGATCAATAGACCAGCCAATTCATCCCAAACAATGGCGCCATGATCATGTACACCCATATCCTTAGCAGCTACATGACAGATATAAAAACCGAGAATTACGCTTAACAGCGTCAAGCCTAGATACCATTCAATACTCAAAGGTGCCATCAGCAAGTAAATAGGAATAGCAGCAAGCGTGCCAAAGGTACCTGGTGCCTTCGCCATCATGCCAGAACCGAAACCCAAGGCTAAGAAATGAATCGGATTAGAAAGGGACAAGCGAGCAAGCGCTTTATCTTTAGAAAATATTTTCATTAGGAAAAATGCTCAAATCCAATATTAGTGGGCGTGTAAGGTTGGCCATTACGGATCAGTCTCAATTTATCACCAGTACTCACCTGCCCTATTTGAGCAAATGACACTCCAGTGTTAGCAAGTGCAATCTCCAGCGCCCCTTTTTGGGCTTCTGGAACACTAAAGAGCAACTCGTAATCTTCGCCTCCAGTCAGTGCATAACTTAACGCTTCCTCGTCATTCACTGAACTTTTTAACGCATCTGACAAAGGTAAAAGATCGACATCGATAACAGCACTCATGCCAGACAACTTCAGTACATGCTGGATATCACTCAAGAGCCCGTCAGACAGGTCAATAGCGCTTGAAGCAAGGTTACGCAATGCTTGTCCAGCGAGCAGTCTAGGGCTTGGATAGTAATGGCGATTGACCAAGTAATCCTGATGCTCAGGTGCGACTTGCCTGCTGCCACGAATAACATCTAACCCTAGGGCTGAATCACCTAATGTCCCTGTCACATAGATCCAGTCGCCATTTCTGGCACCATTTCGAGTCAGGGCTTTACCTGTAGGCACTTGGCCGTTGACGGTAATGGTGATAGATCTCGGTCCACGGGTTGTATCACCGCCAACAAGCGCAATATTATAGTACTCTGCGGCTTCAAACAGGCCTTCACTGTAGCTTGTTAACCATTCCTCATCCACATCAGGCAAGGTCAATGCTAACGTCATCCATGCAGGCTCTGCGCCCATAGAAGCAAGGTCTGAAAGATTAACAGCAAGTGATTTGTAACCCAAAGCTTTAGGGGGGATATCGGGGTAGAAGTGGACATTCTCTACTAAGGTGTCACAGGAGATAGCGATGGATTTATTAACCGCAGGAATAACTAAAGCGCAATCATCACCAATACCTAGCTCTACATCACGACGTGAAGAGGCTTGCTTGGTAAAAAACTTTTCGATTAATTGAAATTCTTTCACAGGAATAAGTACTCGTTAACTGGGTGAAATGAGCAACTATCAGATTAAATCCGGAATAACGATGACGAGTAAAAATTAACGCTCATCTCTTTAAAATCTGAGCTGTAGGATGAATAGAAAATAAAGACAAAAAAACGGCACCCTAAGATGCCGTATGTTGTATTACTTACGACCTACAATCTTGTCGAGAATACCGTTTACAAATTTATGACCATCTTCAGCACCGAACGCTTTCGCTAATTCAATTGCTTCATTAATCGCCACTTTATAAGGGACATCTTTACGGAATGTAAGCTCATAAGTCGCCAGTCTTAACACGGCTTTCTCAATAGGAGAGACCTCATTAAAAGGACGCTCAATATGAGGGATAATTAGCTCGTCAATTTGAGCCTGTTTTGTCGCTGTTCCCGATAATAGCTCACGGAAGTAAGCAACATCGATACCCTCAATCTTTTGTTCAGTCAGAAATTCATGCTCAACATCAGCAACGTTATTTCCACTTAACTGCCAAGAGTATATGGCTTGAACGGCTAAACGGCGGGCCTTGCGGCGCTCAGAAGGCTTCATCTTTATTCCTAATCTTGCAACTGCTGTTCTAGTTCTTGCAGCACGTTGACCATTTCAAGCAGACCAAGTGCAGCTTCGCCGCCCTTGTTACCCGCTTTAGTACCTGAGCGCTCAATGGCTTGCTCAATAGTATCTGTAGTCAAAACGCCAAATGAAACAGGAAGATCAAACTCAAGTGCGACCTGAGCTAAACCTTTGTTACACTCACCTGCAACAAAATCAAAGTGTGGCGTACCGCCACGGATAACTGCACCTAATGCAATTATGCCATCAAATTTACCGCTAGCAGCAACACGACGTGCAGCCAATGGTAATTCAACCGCTCCAGGTACTCGTACTACTGTGATGTTCTCATCAGCAACTTGACCAAAGCGTTTCAGTGTGTCGACCGCACCCTCAAGTAAACTCTCAACTAGAAAGCTGTTGAAGCGTGATACAACGATAGCAACCTTTGCATTTTTCGACTCGATATTACCTTGAACTACGTTCATTTATCTTACCTAAATTAGCTAATTTTACCGGCATGGGCACGGAAGAGGCGGTATGATAGCACAGCCTGTCTCCTGTTCCCCATGCAATTATTTATAAATTTATAAATTCTATTCAGAAATGTATTCTGTCACTTCTAGGCCGAAACCCGATAGCGAATGATAACGCTTTGGTGAACTCAATAAACGCATCTTAGTCACACCAATGCTTGCTAAAATTTGAGAGCCTACACCAACAAGACTAGAGGTACCATTCCATTTAGGCGATGCCACAGCTTGTCCATTATCTTCAAGCTCAAATGCCTTCACTTTCGCGAGAATATCACTGCTGTGTTCTTGGTTACCCAGTAACACCAGTACGCCACCTTCATCGGCAATGCGCTTCATCGCCTTCTCAAGTGGCCAACTACGTTGCTGATCACGCTCAGAGTGAAGCAAGTCATTAAAGGTATTTTGCAGATGCACACGAACCAGAACATCCTCTTTCACCTCGCCTTTAACGAGCACATGGTGTAGCTGGTTATCGATAGTGTCTCTAAAAGTCATCATGTCGAATTCACCAAAGCGAGTCGGAAGCTTGCATTTGGCTTCGCACACGACGTTCGTTTCTTTGGTATTACGGTATTCAATCAGATCTGCAATCGTTCCCATCTTAAGACCGTGCTCTTTCGCAAAAATCTCAAGATCCGGACGACGAGCCATAGTGCCGTCATCATTAAGAATTTCGACAATCACAGAAGACGCTTCAAAACCAGCCAAACGCGCTAAATCACAGCCCGCTTCAGTGTGACCAGCACGGATTAGTACGCCGCCCTCTTTCGCCATTAAAGGAAAGATATGGCCAGGCTGGACGATATCCGTAGGCTTAGCATCTTTACCGACTGCAGCAAGTATTGTCACTGCACGGTCTTGGGCTGAAATACCGGTTGTCACACCTTCAGCAGCTTCGATAGAAACCGTAAAGTTAGTCGAAAACTGGGCGTTATTGTCAGTAACCATAAGAGGCAAGTTTAACTGCTGACAGCGCGCTTTCGTTAATGTCTGACAGATTAAACCACGACCAAACTTAGCCATAAAGTTTACCGCTTCAGCGGTAACCATGTCGGCAGCCATGATCAGATCACCTTCATTTTCTCTATCTTCATCGTCCATCAAGATAACCATTTTACCGAGGCGAATATCTTCGATGATCTCTTCTATACTGTGTAACGACATTGTGAGCCCCTAATTTTTAGTTCTAATTAATACAAATAGTTAATCTGTTATTGCTGGTGTTTACCAGCCTTTAACGTAAAAAACCTGAGCGAGCTAACAGATCCATAGTCACATTCGACTCGGGAGTCTCAGACTTGCTGCTGCCATAAGTCATTAAGCGTTCTAAATGACGCGCAATGAGGTCAACTTCGATATTCACCGAATCACCCGCCTTCAGCTCGACTAAGGTTGTTTCACCCGCGGTGTGAGGCACAATGGTTAATCTGAAGCGATTATCATTCACTTCATTAACCGTCAGGCTGACACCATCGATGGTAATTGACCCTTTATGGGCAATGTAACGCGCTAGACTAGCTGGGGCAGTAAGCCAAAACTCAATCGCTTTGCCGCGATACTGCCTGTCATCGACACTGGCGACACCATCAACATGGCCACTGACCATATGCCCGCCTAAACGAGTCGTAGGGGTGACCGCTTTTTCTAAGTTAACCTTACGTCCCACCTGATAATGAGCAAAACCAGTTAAACTAACGGTTTCGGCAGAGATATCGGCAACATAGCCATCACTCATGCACTCAACAACCGTCAGACACACACCGTTAGTCGCGATACTATCACCCAGACGTATATCACTTAGATCGAGTTTTCCACTGGCAACGGTAAGGCGAATATCATCACCACGGCGTTCTATTTTACGCAATGAACCTACTGATTCAATGATCCCAGTAAACATGACTTTATGACCTTATATCTAATATTAAGCGGGTATCTGCCCCGATTTTACGTTCATCGATGAGCTTAATTATCGGCACTGCTGACATCACATCATAATCTGGAAGTGTGATTAAGTTACGTCCGCTCGAACCTAAAATTTTCATCGCCTGGTAGAGCACCAGCTCATCACCATGGCCTTGTGCGATAACGCTACCAGCTAAGGTCGCGCCAGCTTCAATAAGCACTGAGTTACAGCACTTGCCAAGGTATTTGAAAAGTTCGCTTAAACTCACTCGCCCTGTCTCATCAGCAGACAATGTAATGTGGCTGACATAAGCGGGCCACTTGGCTTTTTCACCATCAGGATAATCCACGCAAGAAACGAGCAGAATGGGACTCTCGATAGAGAAAAGCATTAAGTTTGTCGTCAAACGAGCGCGGCTATCGAGCACAACCCGCAAAGGCTGATGCAGTTCGGTGACACTCAGTTTATCTGCCACATAACCCAACTCACTATGACGAACATTCAGTGATGGATTATCGGCTAATACGGTTTCAACACCCGTTACTAACGCACAATGTCGAGCGCGTAATCGTTGTACATCGCGGCGAGCATCGGGGCCGGTTATCCATTTGGAAACGCCATTGGATAGCGCTGTTTTACCATCAAGGCTCGAGGCTAATTTAACCGTCACCCAAGGTAGGCCAGTCTCCATTCGCTTCATAAAGCCTGGATTGATCTGTTTAGCTTCATCTTTTAACAGACCGACATCAACCTGAATGCCCGCTTCTCTGAGCATGGCAATCCCACGTCCCGATACTTGCGGATTTGGATCTTCTACAGCCACCACGACTCGCGCCACTTGATTTTTAATTAACGCTTCGGCGCACGGTGGTGTGCGGCCATAATGGCTACAAGGTTCTAAGGTGACGTAAGCGGTGCCGCCTTTGGCGCCCAAATCGGCATCAATATTGGCCATAGCCAATGCATGCACCTCGGCATGAGGACCTCCCGCTTTGATGTGGAAGCCTTCACCAATAAGTTGACCATCTTTGGTTATCACACAGCCCACACACGGATTTGGGCGAGTGGTGTATACACCTTCACGTGCCAGCTTGATGGCACGACTCATCATTTCAATATCTTCTATAGACCACATAATGCTCTCAACCTTGAGATGATTCACACAGGTTCAATTGATGCAATTATCTTTCTACTTGCCAGCTTAGCAATGTCGTTCATCGCCAAGCTCGCAACTTATTCAGTTATCTTACTATTTTTGCAAGTTAGCGATGGCGTCGCCAAACTCAGAAACATCTTCAAATGCGCGATACACAGAGGCAAAACGGATATAAGCCACCTTATCGAGGTTGACTAATTGATCCATCATCAGATTGCCTATCATCTCTGATTTAATCTCACGCTCACCGGTACCACGAAGTGTGGACTTGATTTTGGTCAAAGCCAGCTCGATTTGCTCCATAGAAACCGGGCGCTTTTCGACTGCTCTAAGCATGCCACCACGGAGTTTTTCTTCATCGAAAGGCTGACGGCTACCGTCTTGCTTGACGACCCGAGGCATGACTAACTCTGCGCCTTCAAAGGTCGTAAATCGTTCATGACACTCAGCGCATTCACGACGACGCCTGACTTGATGACCATCAGCCACTAAACGGGAATCGATCACCTTAGTATCAGTTGCGCTGCAAAATGGACAATGCATTGAGCCTCCAGCGGGAAAATATAATAAAAAAAGATGAGTTAAAGTCACAACTCTAAATCAGAGTTCACATTTACTCAATGACAATCGTCAGATACAAAAATGGCCGCTAAAAAGCGGCCATCGAAGTTTACCTGATTTAACCCTTAAGGTTAACCGTAAACAGGGAACTTAGCGCACAATTCAAGAACCTGGTTCTTAACACGCTCAATTGTACCTTCATTAGTAATGTCATCCAACACATCACACATCCAGTTAGTTAGCTCAACCGCTTCAGCTTCTTTAAAGCCGCGACGAGTAATCGCTGGTGAGCCAATACGAAGACCAGAAGTCACAAATGGTGAACGTGGATCATTCGGTACTGAGTTCTTGTTAACAGTGATGTTAGCAAGACCCAACGCCGCATCGGCATCTTTACCTGTGATATCTTTAGCAATCAAATCAAGCAAGAATAGATGATTGTCAGTTCCGCCAGAAACAACATCATAGCCACGCTCGATGAATGTCTTAGCCATCGCTTGAGCATTAACAACAACTTGCTCTTGGTAAGCTGTAAACTCAGGCTCTAGTGCTTCTTTAAATGCAACCGCTTTAGCAGCGATAACGTGCATCAAAGGACCGCCTTGGCCACCTGGGAATACGGCAGAGTTCAGCTTCTTGTAGATAGCTTCATCATTGATTGCAGATAGAATCAGTCCGCCACGAGGGCCAGCTAATGTCTTATGAGTTGTTGTAGTAACAACGTGTGCATGTGGAAGTGGATTCGGATAGATACCCGCAGCCACAAGACCCGCTACGTGAGCCATATCAACAAACAGGTAAGCACCTACTTTGTCAGCAATTTCGCGGAACTTGCCCCAATCGATAATGCCAGAATATGCACTAAAACCAGCAATAACCATCTTTGGCTTGTGCTCAAGAGCAAGACGTTCAACTTCGGCGTAATCGATCTTACCCGTTGTTTCGTCGATTCCGTACTGAACTGCATTGTATAACTTACCAGAGAAGCTAACGTGAGAACCGTGAGTTAGATGACCACCGTGAGCCAAGCTCATACCCAATACTGTGTCACCACCTTCAAGTAGTGCCATGAATACAGCAGCGTTTGCCTGTGAACCAGAGTGAGGCTGAACGTTTGCGTAGGTAGCACCAAATAATTCTTTAGCGCGAGAAATAGCTAACTCTTCAGCAATATCAACGTGCTCACAACCGCCATAGTAACGCTTACCAGGGTAACCTTCGGCGTACTTGTTAGTTAACTGAGAACCTTGAGCTTCGAGAACACGTGGACTGGTGTAATTTTCTGAAGCGATAAGTTCGATGTGCTCTTCTTGACGACGAGTTTCATCTTGAATCGCTTGAAACAGTTGTGGATCAAAGTCCGCGATATTCATATCTTTTTTCAGCATTTCTTACTCCAGCTGTAAATTCTTATAGTAGGGTTGCGCGGTATTCTACAGCGCATTTGATCACAATCACAGTATTTGGAACATGAAATTCCTTGCGGTTGAAACTGAGCCCAGCTCACAGTTACAACAAATGCAGACTAAATCGCGATTCCAGCATGTTTTACTTCGAAAAAACCTTAAGCCGTTACTTTGATAGCGATTATAGAAAACACTTTTTCTTATTTAGGCTTCCCACTGTTTTGCTTCCCCTTTTAATGAAGTAGAATCGTGCCATTGTTTTGAAACAGAAGATGAAATCATGGCTCAGTTTGTATATAGCATGCTTAGGGTTGGTAAGATTGTTCCGCCTAAAAAGCAGATCCTTAAAGATATCTCTTTAAGCTTTTTCCCCGGTGCAAAAATTGGTGTCCTAGGCCTTAACGGTTCAGGTAAATCTACCCTACTTCGCATTATGGCTGGTATCGACACAGAGATTGAGGGTGAAGCACGCCCAATGCAAGATCTCAAAATAGGTTACCTGCCTCAAGAACCTAAACTCGATGAAAATCAAACGGTTCGTGAAGCGGTTGAAGAGGCAGTCTCTGAAGCTAAAAATGCGCTCACTCGCTTAGATGAAGTCTATGCACTCTACGCTGAACCTGATGCAGATTTTGATGCCCTTGCCAAAGAACAAGGCCAACTCGAAGCTATTATCCAGTCTCAAGACGCACATAATTTAGATAACGTCTTAGAGCGTGCCGCCAACGCACTGCGCCTTCCGGATTGGGATGAGAAAATTGCCGTTCTTTCTGGTGGTGAACGTCGTCGTGTGGCTATCTGTCGTCTGCTACTCGAAAAGCCGGACATGCTATTGCTTGATGAGCCCACCAACCACTTGGATGCCGAATCTGTCGCTTGGCTTGAGCGCTTTCTACAAGATTACACAGGCACCGTTGTGGCCATTACCCACGATAGATATTTCTTGGATAATGCCGCAGGTTGGATCTTAGAACTCGACCGTGGTGAAGGTATTCCATGGGAAGGTAACTACTCCTCTTGGCTTGAACAGAAAGATGCTCGTCTGACCCAAGAGTCTGCCACTCAAAGCGCACGTCAAAAAACCATTCAAAAAGAACTTGATTGGGTGCGTCAAGGTGCTAAAGGTCGTCAGTCTAAAGGCAAAGCGCGTATGGCTCGTTTTGAAGAGCTAAACACCAACGATTACCAAAAGCGTAATGAAACTAACGAACTCTTTATTCCACCAGGACCTCGTCTTGGCGATAAGGTTATCGAGATCAATAATCTGACTAAGTCTTATGGTGATCGCGTCCTTATCGACAACCTTAGCTTCAAAGTGCCAAAAGGCGCGATTGTCGGAATTATTGGCGCAAACGGTGCAGGTAAATCAACCCTGTTTAAGATGATCTCAGGCGAAGAGCAACCAGACAGTGGTAGCGTCGACTTAGGTGAGTCGGTACAAATTGCTTCAGTTGATCAATTCCGTGATTCAATGAACGACAAGAATACGGTTTGGCAGGAGATCTCTGGTGGTCTTGATATCATGCGTATCAACAACACCGAAGTCCCGAGTCGCGCTTATGTGGGCCGCTTTAACTTCCGTGGTGGCGATCAACAAAAAATCATCGGCACTTTATCGGGCGGTGAGCGTAACCGAGTCCATTTAGCTAAACTACTGCAAGCTGGCGGTAACGTACTGCTTCTCGATGAGCCAACCAACGACTTAGACGTTGAAACACTACGTGCACTTGAAGAAGCGCTACTTGAGTTCCCAGGTTGTGCCATGGTTATTTCTCACGACCGTTGGTTCCTAGATAGAATCGCGACTCACATCCTTGATTACCGTGATGAGGGTAAAGTGAACTTCTATGAAGGCAACTACACCGAGTACTCAACTTGGTTAAAAGAAACCATGGGGACTGATGTGGTAGAGCCACATCGTCTCAAGTACAAGCGCATGAGCTAGTTTTAGCCTTGTAGCTGCCTAGCGCGGTGCCAACAAATCGACTAGCCACCCTCTTTAGGGTGGCTTTTTATTTTTACCAATGGGGTTTTACAAATGTCACTATCACCACTCATCGGGGAAAGCTAATCATACTTAAATAGAATTAACTAAGATGAGTTTTATCGCAATAAGCATCAATACAAATCCTGCCACTTGATCAACTTTCTGTTTATGCCGATTGAATCGAGGCAGTATATTTGGGTGTGATAACAGTAAAACGACTCCGATGTACCAAATAAAATGTGCCAACATAATGATCAAGCCATAACCTACCTGCATTATTAGTGGAGTATCGAGTGAAACCATTTGCGTAAAAATACTTAAGAAAAAAATAGATGTTTTAGGATTCAATATATTGCAGGTAAAACCTAAACGTATCGCTGCGAAGGGGGAAATCTGAACCGTTTGATTGTTTTGTTCTGTATTTAAAAGCGCGCGTGTTGTTAACAACTGCCATGCAATATAAATAAGGTAAGTAGCTCCTAAGTATTTAATTAAGTTGAATAACCATGCCGACTTTGCAATCACGACGGCTAATCCCGCAATTGAATAACTAGCATGAATACAAACAGATAAACACATACCTAAACTAGTATAGAAACCTGCTAAACGGCCATTGTAAATACTCGTACGGGTTACCATCACAAAATCAGCCCCGGGTAGCACCGCCATAAAAACAGCAATGGTACTTACCGCCATAATTTCTGCCATATAAGTATTTATTAATAGCTCCATATTTACCTCTCATTATTTAAAATATGCTTACAGCAATGTGTTTATTACGCTGCAGCCATGTTAATTTATGAGTGATTTAAAACAATACTCCCATCTGTAAAAGGACTTGTGCCTCTTGAACACAAATAAATTAATCCATTTGTTGCCCGACATGGCAATTTTGGTCACGGTGGTTGAGCAGGGAAACTTTAGTAAAGCAGCCAGAAAATTGGGGGTAACCCCCTCTGCGGTGAGCCGCCAAATTAGCCGCTTAGAAGATTCCTTAGGCATCAAACTATTACAGCGTACGACGCGACAACTGGCGTTAACAGAGTCAGGGAAAATCACCTTTGATTATTGTAAACAGATGGTTGAGTCTGCAGAACAAGCGGTTAATGCCAGCACTTCAACAACATCGACGGTGAGTGGATTATTGAGAGTAGCAGCGCCAAAATCCTTAGCAAGTAGAGTATTACGACCACTCTTTGTTGAATTTTTAAAATGCTATCCAGATATTCAGTTGCATTTAAAAGTGACTGACCGTGTTTTAGATCCCATTAATGATGGTGTCGATTTTTTGATTCATATTAATGACAATCCCATTGAAGCATTGGTCAACGTTAAAATTGGTCGCGTTGAACAGGTATTATGTGCAAGCCCTGATTTCCTCGCCAACCATGATTTGCCAACACACCCCGATGATTTAAAATATCTACCATGCCTTTGTTTAGGTGAAAACCCGACCGACAACCGCTGGCGATTTAGCAATAAAAATCAACAAGCGACTGTACATGTAACTGGAGCGTACTTGATCAATCACAGTGAAATGCGTTGTGATGCCATTGAACAGGGGTTTGGTGTTGGAGGTTTACCGGATTATATCGCACAACAGGGTATTGCAGCGGGAACACTCATTCCGCTATTAGAAGATTGGCAGTTACAGGGTAATTACCACGGTGATATTTGTTTGCAATATGTGCAAAGTAAATACATGCCAAATAAAAACCGCGTTTTTATTGATTTTATGAAACAGAATTTACTTGTCATCAATTCGAATTAAGTGTGTTAATTCAAAATTTATCATTCACAACATAGATGTCACTAAACGGCCATGTCCTCGAAGCTCACGGCCGCGTTCACACCTGAGTGTCACATCTTCGATTTAACTTCGAGTTATCAAACACTGCTTTAGGAATCTAAGATCGACACCATCAAGTCAGGCTGTTTTACTTCTTATTTAACGCAAGCGGGAATGATCTCAGTAATACAATCTAACCCTGTTTTAAATAAGACTTATTAGTGATTGATTGCAGATAGAAGATTCAAAAAAGGTGGTAATGATCTTAAAGTCGATGCTAAAAGATAGCATTCTGGTGAATAAGTATGGGAAGCGCCAAAGTCTTAAATTTAGCGATTGACTCCATAGTCTCTTGTTAGTTTTGCGTTGATGCGATAGATCTAGTTTCACCTACTTTCATTATCCAAAGATCTTCGTCGGAAAACCCACCATCACGTCCAGCCTTCTTAAATCTTACCGGTGGTTCAAACATGGGCTCATCCGACAAACTGCTAATTGTCCCCCAGTGAGAAGAAATAAGTATCTTGGCGCGAACATCTGATCCTATCGAGACAGCTTCCTCCGGAGTGACATGAGACATCCACAATAACTCTCTTGGTTCATATGCACCTATAGGCAAAATAGCAAAGTCAAAGGAGTCATATTTACCACCAATATAATTGAATATAGTGTCTGAGTAACCTGTATCGCCAATATAAAGAATTCGTTTTTGGAAGCTTTCAATAACCCAAGAAGCCCATAGCGTTTTATTATGATCTGAGGTGCTTCGTGCAGAATCATGAACTGAAGGTTCCGCTGAAATCTTTATTCCTTCAACACTGACTGATTGCCCCCAATCTAACTCTGTCACCTTGCTATACCCTCGGTCGGTAAAAAAGGACTTGAGCCCTAAAGGAACAACCACATGAATTTCATGTTTGTTTTTTAATTCCCTAACCGTTTTATCATCTAAGTGGTCATAATGATTATGTGAAACAATCACTATATCAATAGCAGGTAATTTATTGATAGGTATTGGTAAATTAACAATTCTTTTTGGGCCAGCCCATGAAACAGGGCTCGCGCGTTTTGACAAAAAGGGATCGGTCAGAATTGTCATTTCAGAGGTTGTAATCAAAAAGCTTGCATGCCCTAACCAGGTAACGCGATCGCTGGAAATTGAGTTTAAAAGCTGAATAGACTCTAACTCAGTTAATTCATGCCCATCAGGAACATCAGGAACAAACAACGACCCCCATGCTCTTCGCATATAGAAAAAAAAACCTTTAGGTGCGGCAGTTTCTACAAATGGGTGGTTCTGATATCCCTTATCCGTATGATGTTGGTGCTTATTATCAGATGATATTTTCATCGAGTATTCTGACGAGTTTGATGAGCATGCAACTAATATAACTAATACAAGAGTTATACCGATACAAAATTTTATGTTGCTCATCATTTCCCCTAAAATTAACGCCCTCGTTAATGGGCAAAATATTGTTGGCTATAATTGTTGAGGTACGAAACACAGCCAACTTTATTTTGTCCTTATTTAACAGCTTCTTATGTGTACTTCACTCGATATTTTCTGTTTTCTCTTTTGCAACTTTAACCCTTAAAGAATGAAATAGAGAAGCAAAAACGAAAGTCGTGAATAATAAAAGTAAGCAAAGTAACTTTATACCGATACTCTCATTTTCTATGAATGCATTTAAAATTGCAGATAAGAGTATGAACCCAACTAAATAGTAATTATGTATGCTACCCATGAAAACTCCTTGTACACATAACAGTATATTAGCCTGAATTCCGAATAAGAACGGTCTTAATAAGAACAGGTCGCCAGTACTTTAATCACTCAAGACTAACAGCAAACCAGTGTCTCAACAATGAGTTGTAACATAGAAAGAGCTCAATCCTAGTGTCTCTGCCTGAGTGAAACAAAGAACCTCCATTATTGCATAAAGTGCAATGTTCACGGAGGAAGAAAAGTCACTTGGCTCCGGCACATGATAATTAGGGTGCAGGTCTTGTTTGTTGCACTTCACATTAGCTTAGTTATTGCAAAAGTTGATAAATAGGATGTAAACAAACTTCTTCGCTAACTAATTTTGGGGCAGAAATGTGTTACGAAGGTTAGCAATAAAGCCAAATCGAAAAGATAAATAAACGGGTGTAGATACAGCTGCGAGTTTCGGTTTCAGGGCGAAGTTTCACCCTGTGAAACTCTTTGAGCGAGAGGTAAGGATACCGAACTGGCCGTTTAACAGGGAAGTTATTGGAAATCGTAGAGCGCCCAGGGATGACCCTTATAAAATCAAGAGCCAGCATACCGAGAGATGATTTGCACATAAGCCTGCGGCAGGCAATAGATGGTAATGAAGGTACGACCTTCAAATACACCACCAAATATCAAACCAATAGAAAGCTATACAAGAAAATGTAATCAATCTTCATTCAAAGGCTAACAAGCTTTCACCACGGAGGACACAGAGAACACGGAGAAGTGCAAAAACAAAGTACAACATCACAAGCCAAATCGAAGAGAAAAATGACCAAGTGTAGATGCGGCAGCGAACGTTGATGGCATGGAGGCCATCGTTGAGCCTCCACGGATGGATTCACGGCGATTCGCTGAAGTATTTGCACATACGCCCACTGCAAGTGATAGATAACAATACAGATAAGGATTCCAAATACTCAGCTTAATACCAAATCAGAAAATGTAACCAACCTTCATTTCAAGGTAAGTAAACAAAGAGTGTCAACAACCTTGGAAAAACACCGCACCCGGCTAATGGGCAATATAACCCGCCTTTATTCCCTCTTTTAAAGAGAACTCATCGCCGACGGACCCCACCACCATGTGCTGTCTGTCAGAGTTTAGTAATCCACGTAAGGTATACAGTGCATCGATACCAGTACAATGAGCGCCTATCATCTTATTCAGTCCGAAAGATTGCAGCTTAGTTGCCGTCCACGCTAAGTGTTCATCAGATGCAAACACCAAATGAAAGCCACCAATGGCAGTAGTAATTTTCCCAGGGTGGATATGTGCTGTAATATGTTCCATCGTATTGATAATCCCCGCATGACCACAGCCCGAAATCAGTACAAAACCATCAATGCTATCTATGACGAGAGAAAGGTCTTCAGGAATATTGTCTTCGATTAATCCCTTTTCAGTAACTATTTTCCCTTTGCCTCCCCAGTTTTTCTCAGGGTGAACTCTCGGCACTTTGCCTGTTAACCAAACGCCAGGGAAAACCTCAGTAGGCTGTTCATAGACAATAAATTCACTGCCCAATGCCATGAGTTCATCTCGCGTTTTCAAAATAGAATTACTGCTATTAGCTCGCTGACTGAATATTCCTTTACCTACATGAATTCGACTCAATGCGTTGGGATTTTGTTTACGCAGTGCCTTAGTCAGCGATATGAGACCACCGGTATGATCGCCATGGTTATGACTTAAGATCACATCTTCGACATCAGACAGATCAATGCCTAACTCCCGCGCATTTTGCAACACTGTTTCGGGGCGGTTACCTGTATCAAACAGAATTTTATGACCATCAACCTCGATAAGGGCAGAGTAACCCCATTCGCCAATACCGCTACTGGCAAGCATGGTCGATAAAGTGGTGACTTTCAGTGACGAGACCTGAGTAAACTCCTTGGCGCTAACCTTATTAAACTGACTAATCAGGCCAACTAACAACAGCAGCACTAATGCGAATTTATTCATATATCATCCTTAATCATCTAAATTAACGAGCAATTATCCATATTTAACTTGTCCATAAAGTACGCGAAACAGAGTCAATAGTTAAGTAAAGCCGCTTATTTAAGTTAGAACCTTCAGTGTCAGCTTGTACCTCCACGACAGTACAAACAGCCTAGTTAAATGAAAATAAGCCGTTAACTCTACCTCGTTTTTACATCGTTTCTATATCTATCAACGGCTTTCGCCTAGAAGCCAGATTGCAGAAAATGCTAGTATTCTGTCCAATAGAAAATAACAGCACGGAAGCTAAATGGCACTTCTACAAGGGAGGGAACTTGCGAGCAATCATCACTTCTCGCAGTGACATCACCTTTAATGAGGGATAACAGAAAAGCATTTTAGCTGGCATCAATAATAAACATAACGACGAGCCAAGACATTGAAAAAAATAATAACATTAAGCTTGATTAGTTTACTTTTAGTATTCGCATCAGTCCAAGATTCAAATACCATCTTTGGCAATACAGCATCTCCCTATGACGGCCCCTATTTGTTCTATAAAGGAGTCGCTGAGCAAAACCAGCAAAGTGAACAAGATGCCTATTGGATCTGTGATGATAAATTGCTCTCGACCTCAGTGATAAACAATCAACTCAAACGTCCACTTAATTGCGGTGAGCTGCCAGAGCCAACACTCAGTATTGATGCCAAAATCATTCATCCTGATAGCTATAGTGGTATAAAAAAGATTGTGGCATTAAGTGATGTTCATGGTCAGTACGATGTGTTGATTCAACTGTTAAAGAATCAAAAAATCATCGACCAACACAGTGATTGGGCTTTCGGTGACGGCCATATGGTCATGACGGGTGATATGTTTGACCGTGGCCATCAAATCAATGAAGTGCTGTGGTTTATGTACAAACTAGATAAACAAGCCAGTGAAGCTGGCGGTAAATTGCACCTGTTGATGGGCAATCATGAACAGATGGTGATGCGCGGTGACTTACGTTATGTCAACGAGCGTTATCAAGTGGCGGAAAAGCTGCTAAATCGCCCCTATGATGAGCTGTATGACAACAGCAGTGAGATAGGTCAATGGCTTCGCAGTAAAAACACCGTAGTGAAAATCAATGACTCTTTATTTCTCCATGGCGGGATCAGTGGTGAATGGATTGAACGTGAGCTGACGCTCGATAAAGCTAACACTTTATATCGCGCCAATATCGACAAATCAAAAGAAGAGTTGAAACAAGATCCTCTACTTAATTTTCTCTTTCTGAGCAATGGCCCCACTTGGTTTAGAGGCTATTTCAAGCCAGATTTTGACGAGACTGAACTCGATAAAATACTGAACTACTTTGAGGTGAGTCGTGTGGTTGTAGGGCACACCTCCCAGGAGCAAGTATTGGGACTGTTTAACAACAAAGTGCTCGCAGTCGATTCCAGCATTAAAAATGGCAACTCTGGTGAAATACTCTTGATACAGGACAATGCCTTAATACGTGGATTATATAATGGCGAACGTGTCGTACTATAATCAAAACAGCAGTAAGATGAGTCAACCTTGTCTTACTGCCAGCCTTGGCGCCAAAATGCCACGTTTTTAAGATCTCTCCAGTTAATCGAATACTCTTTTTGATTCATAATCGCCTGGATAATGCACTCCACCACTTT
Organism: Shewanella hanedai; assembly: GCF_007197645.1. Lineage (GTDB taxonomy): Bacteria > Pseudomonadota > Gammaproteobacteria > Enterobacterales > Shewanellaceae > Shewanella > Shewanella hanedai. Next base: position 20,990 of record NZ_VKGK01000018.1, on the reverse strand, counting down.
ATGGTTCTCATCCTGTTCAACTTGAATAATCACAAAGTGTTTCTCTTTGTTTTCAATTTGAACCTTGGTCCACTTACTGTGAAGTAATGATTTCGGGTTAACTCTATTCAATTGACGTTACTCTAGTTAAATTGTGATAATTTTTTTTCAAATGCGGCTAATGAGTCCTTTGATGGTGAGTCGATATGATACTTGCCATGAAAGAGTAAGGTTAAGGTCACTTCATTGAAGCCTAGGTAGCAGGTATACCCGTCAAAATCATACCAAGCTGTCATTCCTTCTAAAATACAGCGCCCATTGTCACACTCACCTTTGCTTATAATTTTGTTAAAAATTAATAAACTGCGCTTTATATCTAAATTGTTTTTCAATTTAACACCCCCTATGTCATACCAATCGTCTCTGTTAAACATACGCGCTTTTGCCGATGAACGATCACTTCTTTCATTGCTTTGATCTAAATGTCACTCACCCACGTATAGATTTCTGTGCCCAGGGGAAGCTGCCAATCCGGATGCATGGCAAAGCCTTTAGCAAGTTCCCCCAATAGAGGCTATTCATTGACATTAGGAGCGCTCATGAAAACTTGGAAAACACTCGGTTATATGGGGCTAATTCCGTTTGTCCTGTGCCTATATTTAAGTGGCCATGAGATGTTTTGGGGAATCGATCCCAAACAAGCCTTTATTGCTTACAGTGCGGTGATACTCAGCTTTATTGCTGGCACGATATGGCAAGTTAACGGGTCTCGACAGAATGATAAGCTAAAGAGTAAACAGCAAATCATTAGTAATCTTTTCAGTTTAATCGCCTTTGTATCCTTGCTGATTAATCCCTATGTAGCTTTAGCCATTCTGACAACAAGCTATTTACTGCACTTTTTATATGAAGTGAGATTTGTACTACAAGATGAATTAAATCCTGAATATATAACAATGCGCTTTCGGCTAACGCTCACAGTGGTTTTACTGCACATCACGGCGTTTATTGTATGGTCGAATTAATGGCTGCTAACTTTTGGATATACGAGTCATGTTAACGATATTTTATGATGCTAAATGCCCGCTGTGCTTAACGGAAATGGAGCACTTAAAACTGTTCGATAAAGACAACCTAATTACCTTGGTCGACTTGCATCAACAAGATTTTAAGATCCGTTATCCTGAAATAGAATTTGCCAAAGCGATGGCAATATTGCACGGCACTTATGAGGGAAAACAATTACTAGGACTCGCAGTCACCCACCGAGCCTGGACGCTAGTGGGCAAAGGTTTTTGGGTCGCACCATTAAACTGGCCCATTATCAAAACATTAAGCCATTGGCTTTATTTAGGGTTAGCTAAATACCGGCATCAAATTTCAGCTTTTATCGCCAAATTTTTTGGCATAAAAACCAAGCACTGCAATTCGGGGACTTGTTATGATAACTCAACAGACACTGATCATCGGCGCAAATAGCGGTATTGCTATCGCCATTGCGAAGCGCATGGAAAGCACGAATAACACAGGCTTGATTCTCATAAGCCGAGATTTGAGTGCCTATACAGATAGGGTTGATGAGGATATCAACAAAATATTAGTTGAAAATTACCAACTCCAATCGATTGAGATGGCGATAAATCAATTATCGCAATGTCACCAAGCACCGATTACTCAAGTTTATATTTGCCACGGCGTACTGCATGATCAACACATTCAACCTGAAAAACGATTAGAAGACTTCAATGCAGAGTCATTTCAAGAGGTGATGACAATAAACGCATTAACCCCCATGCTTTGGCTGCAAAAATTAACACCCTATCTGACTAGCCCTACCCCTTGCAAAATCGTTGTTTTTAGCGCTCGAGTCGGCAGTATTAGTGATAATCATCTGGGAGGCTGGTATAGCTATCGAGCATCGAAAGCAGCGCTCAACATGATGCTCAGAACAGCGACCATCGAATTAGCACGACGAGCCAAAAACATTAAAATTATTGCCTTTCATCCAGGCACCACAGATACACCACTTTCCAAGCCATTTCAAAAAAACGTACCTGCAAACAAACTTTTTACCAGTGATTTTGTTGCGCAGCAATTATTGCAGATTGTTGAAGAGTCTGTGATCGACGGCGAGTTAAGTTATCTTGATTGGCAGGGGGAGGCGATAAACTGGTGAGCTGCAGTTTAATGCAACACCTAACAATTTGAATTTAAATAAATTGAACAAACCAGCCAAGCGTATTTATAGATGAATCAATATCGATGCCTGATCTTTTTTGGTCATCTTATTCACCACCAGCTGAAATGAGTTATCTATCATGCGCTCAATCTCACCTTGTGGAATTGTGCCATCAAGGATAACGGTATTCCACAACGCTTTATTCATGTGATAACCAGGGATCACTGAAGGAAATATATCGCGCAATATCGCCGCTTCATCCGGATCGCATTTGAGGTTCATCCACCAATCTTGACTTGTCTCATCTTGGTTTTTACCCATTTTCCCTAAAGATAAAGTGGCGAACATTTTCCCCTTTACCTTAAACACGGACACCTCTTTGCCAAAAGGAAAGTCCAATGCAGTTAAAGGTTTAGATAACAAATAATGTTTTGCAGCTTCAACATCCATAATTACAACTTGCACCATTCAGTTTGTTAGAGTAGAAAAAAGTTTAACTTAGTGTCATCTTCTCCATCGCTTGCGCCTCTGCCTTCTCAAATGTTTGCTCTGATTTAACGCACTCAACCATGGTTTTTATATACAAAGGAAGCGGACTCCCTTCCCCAGCCTTAGATAAGCGCTGACCGACAAACTTAGCCATATAGAGCTTTGTTTTACTCGGCAGCCAAGAAAATCTCACAACCTTGTCTCCCTGGTTCGTTTCTACATAGCACTTAAAATCCTCTCTCTTCTCAGCTGAAGCGCCGAAAGAAAGAAATAGAATCGATAAACTAACAGCAAAAAATACATTTCTCATCTTAACTCTCTCGATATTACGCGTACTAATCGGATGTATAGTAATAAATTCTATTGGTATTTAGTCCACCGCCAACACATCTCAAATCATTAGGATCACAACCTGCTGGCGGGTTCCCAGGCAGAGCAGCACCTATGCCGATGAGATACATATTAGCTGGCTCAGTTTTCCCCTGATTATTGGTCTCAGGTGGTGGAACAATGAGCTGAGGAGTATCCGGTACAAAATCCCCAGTTCTAACATACTCATAAGTTCGTGCGCCTTTATGCAGATTAAAGTTATATAAAAACCCAGCTCCAGCACTGATACACTGCTCACTGTTAGAGTTGTCACCAGGTGGCACAAAGGTGGTAAAGAACACGCGTCCGTTCACGATTGTTGCTGGCGATAAGTTCTTCTCACCTGTTCGGGAGAATCGGTAATACCAGCCTCGCTTCTTGCTAAAATTGACCTGTTCAGATTCATTTGACTCAGAAGGCGCAGCAGAGGTGACATCATAGAGATTCGCCAACGTTAAGGGCTCTGGAATCGTAACGCTTGTTCCTTTAAAAGATCGCGTTAAAACATTCCTATCTTGCAGCGTAAAAAACATATCCGAGCGTGACAAATCCGAAGGCACGGCTCGGTGGCCACTACCAACAACAACAGCATCATAAGGAATGTTTAATTTGCTCTTGGTTGTGGTTGTTGTTCCATTATGCTCCTGAGTCACCTCAGTGATATTGGTGATCACCGTTTGTGCCACCGCAGGTCCGGAATAAAAACGTCTATCAGAAGATAGAACTCCGCCACCGAGGCTGGCGAATTTAAACCCAGACCATTTACTGCTATCCGTCGATGACATGTCCATACGCCATACATTGCCCCCTGTATCGGTAGCATAGATGCGATCGGTAGCACCATCGGCATTTGAATCCAAAATCGCGACACCACTTGGAATACTGTCTGAGATCCCTGGTAACTGCGTACCACCGGAACTTGCAGAGCCAAATTGGTGAACTAAAGCCCCTGTTTCGGCATCGAGAATAAATACACCACGGCCTTTAATATCATCGATCCCAACACTGGCACCGTCTTTACCCGTTGGTGAGTATCCAGCCCCAATAATAAGCACAGGACTGTCATCACCTCGACCGGGAATATTTGTCACCACGGGGGTTGACCAAGATTGGCCTAATTCAGACATACCAGGCGAACTTGAATTGATTTTCCACATTAAACTCGGTGAATCAGGATCGGTGATATCAATAGCGTAATAGCTACTGCCTCCTCGACGCATGCCGAAGAATAACCACGCTTTCTCAATACCTGAGCTATTACTTTTAGTGTAAGCAACTGGGGTTCCATCAACACCGTATATGGAGTGAACGCCTGTCGGCACATTCGCTCTGAGTGTTTTTAGGTTAGGCAACAGTTCATAGGGAATAAATGCCCAGTTTTCAGTGACACTATTATTGCTGCTTTTATCTTCAAACATGTGTAAAAAACCATGGTTGGTGCCCAGTACAATGCGTACATCTGGACTCGACTCTGTGCCAAAGTTTAGTGCTAATGGTTTAGAGTGAAGTGCATCGCCCATAATATCGGTACGCCAATTTGTGCTGGGATTAGTAATGGTTGCTTGGTCCTTATTATTATCAACATCTAATCCTTTCGCCCAACCAAGCAAAGCGCCAAGCTCACTTTCTTCAACGCCTAAGTAATCAACTAAACTACTGGTGCCTCCAGCTGTAATTGTTGCATTAGATAGGGTTAATTCAGTCAAACCTGAGCTTAAATTACTGTAGATGGTTCTTGATGAAGCCGATGTCATTGCAGATAGAACACCTCCTTTTTCAACATCATTACCATCACCACCGGCATTACAAATGACATCAGGCGTCCAAAAAGAGCATGCGTTCGATTTGATATTGCCATCATGACCGATCGCAGCATTACCATTTTTATCAACAACGACTCCCTTCCCCGTCACCCTGTATTTTTTTAGATTCCCCAGCCAGGTAGGGCCTTCATTTGGCAAAAATATTGAGTAATAGGCATATTCAAACGATTGAGTTCTATTGAAGTTGTTGCTCGCGACCGCCGGAGAGGTAAAACTCGAGTTGGTATCTAATGCTTCACTCACCACTTGCTGTAATGAACCCTGTAATAAGTTGGCATTGCTGGCATCGAAATAACTCCCACCACCCACATTTGCAGTGAGCTCTAGCAGATCCTCAGCACTTGCGGCCCCTTCACTAAAACCGATCGTATAAGTGCTGACCGTTTGATCGCCAGGTTCGCTGGAATTAAGATCATGTTTATTCATCCAGCTGGACATCGCACTTAGGTAACTAATATTTCCACCATGATGGTCACTATATTTATCAACACCACCCGTTAGGTTTTCAATAAATAGGTTAGCGGCAGCATCGACAGTAGGCACTCCATCGGTAATGATCACGACACTTGCGTTATTCTGGCACTTCTTGAATGGTGACCTGTATGTTCCACCACTGGATACAGTGGAGTCGACTTGAGGTTGAGAGTTGACGTAATAGCCTGCACTAGAGAGGTCACTGTCGTTATCCGCAAAGTCCACAGTACTTCCTGAAAAATATCGGTAGGCTTCGTATAAAGTTTCACATAAAGGGGTGTTGGTACTGGCACTGATCCCATCGATCGAATTAATCAATCCGGCTTTAACAGTAGAAGTATTCTCCTTTAACCCCGCTATAACTCTTCCTCCGTCACGTTCAAATTCATTCCATGCATTGACATTAAATACCGCTAAACCAAAATCCACACTCGGCGTCGTTAAAATAATGCTCTTAATCGCATTCTTAGCAATATCTAAGCGGCTCATATTCACTTTAACTTTTGTACCATGTTGCCAAGTAAGGTAATCCTGAGTGTAAATAGTCAAGGCTCGACCAGTACCAAATCCTGTCAGTTCAGCTCGTTCCCTCGCTCGTTCTTTCACATTTTCATTCGAACTTGCATCTGCAAAGGTGTAGTGCTTCAGATTCGATTCAGCCCCCCGACTATCAACAGGCAAACCACTTCGCACACCTGTTGCATTGGTCCACTTTTCATCTTCTATATCTTCAAAACAATCAACAGCGATCACATCATTAGTGCCTGTATCATCTAGCTCTTTCCATGTTCCTTCAGAACCAGTAAATGAGTAACCTCTGAAATATCCGGTATAGAAACCATATTGGTGAAGTGAATTCCAAGAGCTTTCACAACTGTTAATCACACCGGAAAAGTGACGTTTTTCTGTTGAATCAGATGGATTAGGCTGATCTTCCGCAGCTGTCGCACCTCGGGTGAAATAAAGGTTATTCTGTCGACCTAATTGACCACCACTGATGCCGCCGTCATTTGAAGAATATGGCCTATCAGCACCAACAACGGTTGTTCTCATGCTGCCGGAATTATCAAAAATAATAAGCATTTGCGGTCGAGCACCGCTACGTGCTGATGCTTCATAAACATAAAGTTCAGTATCATCAGCCAATAAAGAGAATGGGAAAATAATCAAAGCGGTTAGTGACGCCAAAAATACATCTGCAAGTTTACATAGGCGAGGACAAGGTACCAATCGAACTTTAACGGCTAATCCGTTAAAAGCCCGGCCACTAATAGCAGCCAATTTAGAAGTCAAAATGCTCATGGTAGTATTTTCTTAGTTTTATATGCGCACAATAATGATTCCTTTCAAAACAGATGTTTTAACAACTCCCTGTTACATCTCTTATTTGGAATATGGTTTGGCACAATACTAAACGCAGATTAAATACTAAAATCATCATTTAACACTAAATAAACCACCTTCAAGGCGATATTAAACTAGTAACGCACAAAATAGCAACGTTTTACACCTGATTAGCGAGAGGGCTGAGTGTACAGATAAATATCGAATTGAATGTTAAAAGGGGAATGAACGCGTTGAAGGTTTGCCCTCGCTCACGAATGAGATAACGATAATAAGTGGAGGGGGAGGATATTAATAAGATGGAAGTCAGCGTAGCTCATAAAAAGATAAACAGGCAAACGGAGCATTTACCTGCTTATCTTAATTTGATTCAGTACACGTAATACTGACTGGTGTTATTTCGCATCTGCTAGTTTTTGGGCTTCTATCGCTTTGTTAAGCTTAGCTTCCACAAAACCAGGAGAGTGAGTCGCACCTGAAATTAAGCGATACATCGCAGGAATCACCAGTAGAGTCACAAAAGTCGCAAACGCCATGCCGAAGAAGACCACGGTACCCACTGCAATACGACTTTCAGAACCCGCTCCCGTTGACATAATTAAGGGCACAGCCCCCACTAGAGTAGTGAATGCCGTCATTAGAATAGGACGCAGACGACGCGCTGATGCATCGATAATCGCCTGTTCTAGTTCAATGCCTCTATCCCTTAACTGATTGGCAAATTCAACAATTAATATGCCATTTTTAGTCACCATGCCGATCAACATAATCATGCCAATCTGGCTGTAAATGTTAAGCCCTTGCCCCATGATAAACAGCCCGAGGAATCCGCCGAAAACCCCCATAGGAACAGTAAACATCACCACCATAGGGTTAATGAAGCTTTCAAACTGTGCTGCAAGCACCAAATAAGCGACCAGCAGTGCCAAACCAAAGACCACCAAAATACTCGATTGGTTTTCTTTAAAGTCTTTTGATTCTCCTGTGTAACTCACTGACACATCGCTGGGTAAGATATCAATTGCAGTTTCATCAAGAAAATCGAGCGCCTCGCCTAAGGTGTAACCTTCGCCTAAATTGGCTTTCAAAGTTATCGATTTCTGTTTATTGGTGTGACTCAATTTATTTGCTGACGCTATCTCCTCGATATAGGTGATAGAATCCAAAGTCACGAGCTCACCCTTAGCCGTACGCATATAGATCAGGCTAAGATCGGCCATGCTGCTGAAACTGTTTTCGTCACCTCTGAGGTATACATCATACTCTTCGCCGCGATCAACAAACGTTGTCTCGCTTCGACCACCTAACATCACCTCTAAGGTTTCAGACACTTCAGCAACACTGATCCCAAGCTCTGCTGCACGCTCACGATCGACACTCACCACTAGCTCAGGAGTTGTTTCTGCATAATCAAGATCGGCCCCCTCAAGCATTGGGCTATCAATGGCCGCTTCTTTTAATATCTGTGCCCATTTAAATAGCTCATTGTAATCTGAACCACCAATGACAAACTGCACTGGCTCACTCGATTGCCCTCTAAAACCAGGCAGCATAGGGCGAACCATCACATCAGGAATACCTTTTAATGCTTTCGCTACCAAGCCTAATGCTTGTTGGGCATTCACATCTCTGTCTTCCCAATTTTCAAGCTGCATGATAACAAAGCCCGTTTGGTCACCAGCTCGGCCGCCGAAAGCAGGAGCTTGCACACTAAAAGACTTAATCACCCCTTTGCCAAGCAACGGCATCAATCTCTCTTCGACAATGTCCATATTCGCCGTCATTCGGTTATAACTGGTTCCTTCCGCTCCCTTAACAAAAGCAAATATCACCCCGCGATCTTCTTGAGGTGCTAGTTGAGCTGGCACATTCTGCATCAATAGACCACTGCCTACGATACACAGGATGATCACCACAGGCGCAGCTAATCTAAACCGCACAGCTTGAGCAACGGTTTTGCGGTAGCCACGTTCCAGCTTATTGAAAATGCTATCGACCCAAAGATTGAATCGATTCGGTTTTACATTCGCTTTTAATATTTTACTACCAAGCACCGGCGTTAAGGTCAATGCAACGATTGAGGAGAATATCACTGCCATGGCAAGCATTACCGAGAACTCAGTAAACAAGCGGCCCACCATTCCCTCCATAAATGAGATTGGCAGAAACACCATCACCAACACAGCTGTAGTGGCAACGACGGCAAAACCCACTTCACGGGTTCCTTTGTAAGCAGCAAGTAGAGGCTCCTCTCCTTTCTCAAGATGGTGGAATATATTTTCCACCACCACAATGGCATCATCAACCACCAAACCAATTGAAAGAATCAACGCCATTAGCGTCAACAGGTTAATTGAAAAGCCAAAGAAGTTTGCAGCTATACAGGCTGAAATAAGAGAAACAGGCACCGTCACAGCGGGGATCAATGTCGCCCTCGCCTGACCGATAAAGATATACAGCACCAAAACCACTAAACCACCAGTAATAAAGAGTGTGTTGTAAACCTCTGTAATTGAGCGTTCAATAAACACGGTCGAGTCAAAATCAACGACTAACTCAGTACCTTCTGGCAAAAATTGCTGGATACGCTCCACTTCTTTGTGGGCTGCCTCTGCCACCAAAAGCGGGTTAGCATCTGACTGTGCAATGATGCCTAAACTTAAGTTAGGCACACCGTCACTCTTATAAGTGGAGTTTTCGTTCTCTGCACCGATAAATACCGAGGCCACATCTTTAAGGTAAACAGGCGTTCCATCACTTGCCGTACTCACCACAAGATAATCAAAATCTTGTGGCTGATTATATAAGCGTGCAGTTCTAACCGTCATGACCGTGGTGTCGTTACGTACTTCACCACCGGGGCTCTCTATGTTCTCCTGCTTTAAGCTGGCGATGATATCAGCGGTAGTCACATTGCGGCCAGCCATCAGTTCAGGCTTTAGCTGAACATACATCACCTTATATAGACCGCCAGAAATACTGACTGAACTGACTCCAGTGATCAGGCTAAATCGGTCCTCAAGCACACGTTGGGCATAATCAGTGAGCTGAGTTCTGTCCATCACAGATGAGCGTAAATTAATATAGATGGAGGGCTCACCTGAGCCATTATCTTTGGATACAATGGGATCATTGGCTTCATCAGGAAGTCGACGCTGGGCACGTGATACTGCATCACGAACATCACTTACCCCCTCAGTAAGATTCCAATCAAGATCAAAGGTAATTGTGATACGCGACATGCCATTACGAGTCACAGAGGTTATCTCGTCAATACCACTTATTCCGGTCAACTCATCCTCTAATGCCGTGGTGATCTGACTTTCCATGATTGATGCTGAGGCACCTTCATAGGTTGTCATCACCGTCACCACCGGACTTTCAACATCTGGCATTTCGCGTATCGCGAGTTTAGAAAATGAGACTGCACCAAACACACAAAGCAGTAAACTCAGCACAATAGCAACGACAGGGCGTTTAACTGAGATATCAGAAATTAACATTAACTTCTGTCTCCTTTCTTCTCATCCTGTACATCTTGGTTTGCTTCAGCAGTGATTTGATGTGGCTTGGCAGATAGGTCATCAACCTTAAGACCATCACGCATATTCACCAGCCCTTGAACCACAATACTCTGACCTACATCCACTCCGTCAGTTATCACTACTTCATCTTTAATTCGCGCGCCTAGCGTCACTTGAGTACGTTTAGCTAATCCATCTTCGTCGATCACATACACAAATCGTTTAGTGCCTGAATATTCAATCGCCTGAACCGGAATAACGGCTTCTGATATTGCAGGGAAAACCATCTTTGCCGACATCAGCATGCCAGGCTTCAGCTTATTGTTCTGGTTATCAAAGCTAACACGTACTTTTAAATTCAACGTTTCTGGATTGATACGTGGATCGACCCCGATCACTCGGCCGGTAAACACCTCTGATGGCCAAGCACGGTTTGTGGCGCTCACCGTCATGCCGACACTGAGTAGAGAGAGAAAATGCTCCGATACCTGCAGATCCAGTCGCATGGATGATAGATCATCGAATGAAAAAAGCGCCATGCCAGATGTCACCATGGTGCCAAGGCTGAAATCCAATAAACCCGCCGTGCCTGAAAACGGGGCTTTAATGTAATGAAAATCGAGTTCTGCTACCGCCGCAGCTAATCGTGCAGCAGCGATATCGACACTGGCTTTTTGGGCATCGATTTCTGTTTGAGTGATTGCATTCTTATCGATTAGCTTTTGAAACTCTTTAAGCTTGCGCTTCTCATCATTAAGGTAAGCATTCGCTTCTGTGACACTTGCCTGAGAACGGGCATCTTCTAGCTGAACAAGGATCTCACCAGCTTGGATCTCTTGATTTGCCGTCACCTTAATCGCTTTGATTTTTCCTTGGACTTCAGGTGCGATAAATACAGATTTATCCGCCGCTAATTTGCCAATCAATGAGATAGTCTGAGAGAGTAATTGTTGGTTTACCTCTCCTGTCACCACTGGAACAACACGTGGTGTTTTCGACCTTTTCTCTTCAGGTTTTTTCGCTTGTGACAGGCTGCTGAATGAGGCTATGGCCACAATCAATATAGCAAGAGGAATGACAATCAGGCTTTTTTTCATGTAGGGAGTTCTTTATCTTTTCAGACTTTATAAGTGGGCACTATTTTAATGAAAAATCATCCGTTGTAGAGTAAACCAGTGTAAAGCTAAGCAAAAGAAATCAGATATTTATTTGGTATTTTGTAACAAATCATGGCGTGAAACCAAACCAAAACACGACCGCAACAACTTGGCTTCAAGGTATCAAAAAGACAACATAAAATGCAGCCATGATACAGGTGATAGACAGTGTGATTTTTGCTAAAATCCTCCTATTCCCATGACAATGAGAACCACTGTGCAACTTCACTGGCTTAACATCGATAATCGCGCCCACGCATACACGTTTTACAAACAACATATGCCCTATGCTCAACTCACTAAAAAGGAGAAACTGGCTGTCTTTTTTCCAGAAATAACATCGACAGATGAGAGTCATAAAACTGAAGTTATTGCTGCAATTCGACTCCGCCCAATTGGTGTTTACACGTTAGTGACAGGTATGTTGATCCACCCGAATTATCGCGGCCAAGGTTTAGGTCATCAATTGATGAAAATGGTAAGTCATGAGCTAATCGATGAGAGGAGTTTTTTGTTTGCACTGCCCCATTTAGCCAATTTTTATCAGCAACATGGATTTCATCAGTGTCAAAACGTTCCCAATGATATTCGGCAGTTATTTAACAAGTACGACCGTGAGGACAAACCTTTATGTTTGATGGTCTTTAGAGGGTAAGTCATTGCTGTTCTAAGGCTTATGCCACAACAGGAATGTTAGGACACTCAAGCATGCCACTTTAGCCATCAAGACTAATTGGCTGACAGATTAGGTATATGATAACTTCGCTGGACTTGATTAAAAAAGAAAATAGATCATGTTGAGCCCACGAACAAAAAAAGCCTCTAATGGCTCAAATACCATGGTCAGTAACCCACACACACTGACGGCCCCAGCTATCACGCCAGTTTTTATACAAGAAACAGTCTTATTCGTTGCAGCTAATAATGACGACATTGACAACATCTACTTCTACTTCCTAACTATTTCTGATCCATCTTCACTGTGAATAGCATCGTTATTGAAACATTTTCAACGTGCTAATTAACAGTACAGCACTAAAATTAAACAGTTTATTTCAGCGGCTAGATAATAACAGCAGAACAAGAATCGACCAATAATTTTTCTACGTTAGATATACTCAAATCATATACTGCAACATTTCATTCAAGTGAAAGCCAGTAAGCCTACTTCGTTGTTAAGCAGTAAAGCTTCACTCCCAAAGCTGTCTCATGTATGGTTCTGTTAATATTATATTTACCAAGGATTTAATGTGAAGAAAATCGCCATTTTTGTTGATGTTCAAAACATCTATTACACTTGCCGTCAGGCCTATGGACGACAGTTTAATTACCGCAAACTCTGGCAACACATCAGTCATGAAGGGGACATTGTCTCAGCAACCGCTTATGCGATTCATAAAGGGGATGACGGCCAATTAAAATTTCAGGATGCACTCAAACACATAGGTTTCGACGTTAAACTCAAACCCTTTATTCAACGTGCGGATGGCAGTGCTAAAGGAGATTGGGACGTAGGAATAACCATAGATGTAATGGAAGCTGCGAGTGAAGTTGACACAGTTATTTTACTTTCAGGCGACGGTGATTTCGATCTATTAATGCTAAACATTTATCAAAAACACGGCGTTGAAAGTCAGGTTTATGGTGTTCCCGGTCTTACGGCAAAATCCTTGATAGATTCAGCAGCACAATATCATGAGATTGATGAAGCACTGCTTCTCTAGCATTCGCTAAATATACAAAGTTAGCCCACTTTATGAAGCGCGCAGATTTTATTTCCTGATGGGTCTCGTAAATAAGCCAGATAAAGCTCACCTATCGCGCCACTACGAATACCCGGGACGTCTTCACAGGCAGTTCCGCCGTTAGCCAATCCGGCAGCATACCAAGTATCAGCAGACTCAGCATTTTTGGCCTGAAAACCAATAGTACTTCCATTTCCATGGCAGGCTGCCTCACCATCAATGGGCTTACTCAATGCAAAAACACCTGTGTTGGTAAAATAGAAACAACGCCCTTTCTCATCTATAACCCCAGGTTCATAGCCTAAAGCACCTAAAATTGCGTCGTAAAAAACTTTCGATTCTTGAACGTCATTAGCACCAAGCATTATGTGACTAAACATGCTTTTCTCCTTGTTTACTTACAAAATGAAAGAGATCAGAAAGTACGCTAATTTCTCAAACCAAACAAGTTAGCTCATTAAGCTTGCCATCGACATAACCAAAAAAGCGAACCGTTAAGGTTCGCTTTTTAGTGACAAGGTAAATCAGACTAAACCCTAGTTTAGTGTCACCTTAAGCGTCACATCTTCACTACTTGGAGTACTTTGAACTGAAATATAATACCAGCCCGATGTGGGCTGCTGAACCACCACTTTCTCCATCGTACCGGGATTAGCCGACTTCCCCGTATTTTGGGTGGCGTCAGGCCAGCTTTCGCCAGTATACAACTCTAACTCCCCCATACCGTGGCCAGTTTCAGCCGTCAGACTCACGGTTCCTACAGGCACATTAATATAGAAAGATGCACGACCGTTTTTAACACAAACGGGAGCAGCGTTACCTATGCTGCCGTAATCTTGTGGTGACTCAGTCGCACACATATCCGCTAACGTACTCGGGACTTCAGGTTCAACTGGAGGCTCTACAGGAGTCGTGCTAGGGTCGATTAAACTCACCTTCACCGTCACACCGCTATAGTCACTAGAGGTATCGGCACTGATATAACGCCAGCCACGATTAGCGACCACATGCAGACTTTCGCTGTTACCACTTAACTCTGATTTAGCCTGAGCGTTTGTCGAAGATGCCCACGTATCAGCGTTAAAGTAGATATTAGCATCACCTTCACCGCCAGCAGTGGTGATATAGAGATCTGTATTATCAGCTTCAACCCACACATAGTAGCTCCCTTTCCCGCCAGCAATACACTCCTCTTTCTCAAGCGTTAACTTACCTGAGCTTATGGTTGCAGCACCACAATGTGGCACCACACCATTATCAGGATCCGTCGGGTAAGCATCAGAGTTATCACCTATGCCGTCACCATCGGTATCTAGCGTCTCTGTTGCATCATTAGGGAAAGCATCGGCATTATTACCTACGCCATCACCATCAGTATCTAGCGTCTCTGTTGCATCATTAGGGAAAGCATCAGCATTATTACCTACGCCATCACCATCACTATCTAGCGTCTCTGTTGCATCATTGGGGAAAGCATCAGCGTTATCACCTACACCATCTCCATCGGTATCGACAGTTTCTGTTGGGTCATTTGGGAAAGCATCCTCGCTATCAATGACACCATCTCCATCAGTATCGACAACTGGCGTTGTTCCACCGTCAACGAGTTCATTGGTTATTTGATACTCGTTCACAATTCCTTCTTGCGACATTACAGCCACACCTAAGCATTGACCACTGGTATTGGTGATAGCCGCACGGCGGTTACCAAACCACTTCCAGGTCGTTGCACTGTCATAGGTTTCACCATTGGCTAAAGCGGTAAATCCAAAGCTTTCACTTAATCCGCCAGTTTCATTATCGACACGATAAATACGAACAGGGGTACTGCTGTTATTGGTGAATGAGAAATCAGCCTCAAAAGGTCCAGTCAGATGTTTCTGCATGAGATCGCAGCTGCCAATGGTATTAGCTGCAGGAATCAGTTCAGGTTCTGCCGCATTCGCAACGACGTTTGCATCAATGGTGAAGTTCGCTGTCGTATTATTAAGTACTCCAACGCTTAAACAGTTAAGACGCACATCAGCTAGCATAAAGCGACGATCGCCATACCAAATATCAGCAGTGTAACTCTCACCTTGATTAAGTGTGCCATAACCAAAATCAAAACCTGTTGCAGCACTCGCATACTTAGGTTTTCCTGTCAGATTATCGACTCTGAACAGACGCACTGGATAATCAGTGGTATTAGTAATGGTAAATTGATGAGACTCACCTTTAATCAGGTGCGGCCTCGCTAGCTCACAACTGCCGAGCATATCTTGTGCAGGGATCACTTCCGGCACAACATCTTTAACCAGATCAGCATCAATAGTGAAATCATTCGCTACAGGCTGCATCACAGCAACACCTAAACAATTCATATTGTTGTCGCTTAGCATTAAGCGATCACCTTCGCTCCATGTCGTTGCGTTATAACTGTCACCTAAATTGAGTGTCTTATAATTCTTAGCAAAGTTGGTCTTGCCCTTAGTACTATCAATCCAAAATAGCGACACCGGAGTGTCCGTTGTATTCGTCACTGTATATTCTGTTTTAGCCGCATCAATATGACGAGCATATTGTTGAGTCAAGGCACAAGCACCTATGGTATTAGCAGCAGGGATAGCAGCGAAGGGTGGTGCAATCGCCTCTGATTGCGCTAACACAAATGCTTCAAAACCCGTTTCAGTTCGAGAAACAACGTCTTTAAGCACCTCGATATACGCTGCATTATCGCCAGATTGCAATGCCGTTGTAATGCTAGCGACTTCTGTAGGGTGCTCTTCTGACAGATATCTCATGGCGTAATAACTCCATGGATACAGTTCATCATAGCCATAAGCCATAAACACCAAGTTATACAGTGGTGGGATTGTTTTACCTTTAACTGATTTAACCGTACGAGGATGATCTGCACCATTGGCCATATACTCAGCCATGCCCTCAGCCCAAGAGACGTTGTAATCAAATGAACCGAAAGAGCCCTTCTTGATATAACGGCCATCTAAGTAATGAACAAACTCATGTCTTAGGTTATAGATCTGATCTTGATACTGACACGAGCTTCCCACCCAAGAGTCTGGACACTGCATGGCAATAAAACGCGCTTGATTGCCAACATTTTCAGGTGTTCCTTCAAGATACATCCCACCGTTATCAGTGCTGATCCCAAAAAACTCAGGCGCATACTTTTCATAATCTTCCGGTGAAGCAAAAGCCACGACTTCAATCGTGTCATTTTGATCGCCGCTAACCGGTACACCGCCAGTGTTAAAAAAGGCATGAAACTCTGACTCTTGCAATGCCATATCAGCACAAGACTGGGCTAACGTCGACTGACTGATACTGGCTTGAGCTCGAATGATAATGTTGTCAGTACATTGATGATTGACGGTTAGAATATCTTCCTCTTTTGGCGGCACCACACAAGAGCCAAATAACGGGTCACTGGCTTCACACTGACGACCAGCCGATTCTAAGTAGTTCTTAGTCACGATAGTTTCAGTGGTTTCAACTGAAATATCAGCGATCACCTTGCCGCGCACCTCTAAGACGGTACTATCAAATCGCGCTTTCGCTTCATCAGTTGCGATACTCGATATTTTTCCTAACGCGATAAAACTATGGGGTAAAATCCACTTTCTATCTGCCTCACTAGACCAGCGCATGTCCAGAGAAGTTTCACCTAAGAAGGTAAATGAGCGCATCACTGAGAGCACATCTAACATACGATCGTTAAAAGCTGATTTAGTCGTTGCGTCACCATAATAAGCAGCAGAACCAATAGAACCCATCAACGCCATAATGGCGTCACCAGCATTGCTGGCTGAAAATGGATTAGTCTCAAGCGAGTGATATTGAATAATAGCCAGCAGGTGCGGTAATAGGTCTTTGTAGTAAACGCTACCACTGTTGCGCTCAAAGTTATTTAGTGCCCTAGCAAATCCTTCTTGAATAACCCCACCAGTCGGGCTGATAAAATCAGTCATCTTAGCGACAGCTTGCAGTGCATGACTTAACTTTAACGCTTCAGCATCTGTCATTGCTGGCGCATAGTATTTGTAAGAACCAAGAAAATACAGCAACTGGTTTAGATCAGGGTCAGTCAGTGAGTCAACACTCGCCAAATAGTGAACCGCATCAGCCACATCAGAGATAGGATCATTGGCCGCACTAGCTATCCCTTCAAAGTCGCTGTAAGTCGCCGCTAAAATAGTTGCGATAACAGAGCCATATTGAGATTTAGATGAGATTGCCGAGGTGGGTAAATCAACAAGAATATTAGTATCAAAGACAATGTAATCACCCATTGGTGGTGGAATATCACCACCCGATACAGTAACTAGCAGACTGGTTTGCGCGATGTTACCGTTGATTTTAAAGTAACGATCTCCTGCACGTGACACAAAAGAGAGGCTCTCATTATTCGTCCCAGCTGTTGTACTCACCAGCTCTTGGTTACCGCTCCAGTCACTACCGTCATATAAAATGAGGTCAGCATCTGTTCCAGTGAAACTTCCTCCTGAGGTTGTGATCGTTACATCACTGTTTTCATAAGGGATATTGATATAGAAATAGTGACCGTAATCAGTAATGCAATGGGTTTGGTTAGCCGGCACTAAACCTTGACGGGGTAGGGTTTTCTCTCCGCACATCTCAGCAGCTTGAACAGCCCCGACGTGCATGGATAATAATATAGCACTTGCAAACGCAGTTCTGTTCCGAGTTAAAAGGGGTAAAGAGATGTTTTTAATTGTTCTTATCATATTTTTATTTTCCTTTTTACAAATTCAGGACACCAGTAATTAGGTTGCGACCACCTAATTATTTCCCCCGATAACTCGCTGTATTCCATTGCAGCTTGAGAGTGTCAAACATTTCCCACTGAATTTGTTAATGTTTTGTTACTATGCAACAACAGTTGTACCGCATATTGGATACAATAGTCAATATTCACTTAAGCCTATTGCCGTAACAAGGTGAAAATTAAACAAAGCGACTATAATTGTTAGGTCATACTGTCTCTATGAGGTTAACCCCATGACCATTTCTGTACGTTTAAATGAGTACCTAAACCAAAATAAGGTGAACTTTGATCTTATCTCCCACACACATAGCTCTAGCTCAATAAGCTCGGCAGTTGCTGCAAAAATTTCTCCAGCACAAATAGCCAAAGCTGTGATTTTGGAAGATCATGAAGGACGAAAGATGATGGCTGTATTATTGGCAAATCATAAGATCAGCCTAGGAGCATTAGGCGAGAAACTAAATCGAGAACTTCACCTGATGAATGAACAGACTGTCTATCAGATATTCGAAGATTGCGATAAAGGAGCAATTCCGCCTTTAGGAAACGCTTATAATATGGAAGCTGTATATGATGATCTATTAATTCAATCTGAAGAGCTTTATTTGGAGGCTGGCGATCACCACAGTCTGATCCGCATCACCAGAGACGACTTTATTCGACTAATAAAGGACTCAAAGCACTTAAGATTCAGTCATCAAACCGTGCATTAACACTCGTTGTAAATTACCTAGTCGAAAACGGATTCACGACTAGGCCCTTCACAGACACTAAACACCACTCCCCTTCTGAAAATCAGTGCATTCTCCAAACAGTGGTTAAATTTCGTTTCATTGTCATAAAAAGACTCATTTAGTAGCACAGATCTAACTTCAGGATAATCCCTCTCCTCTTACCGTGATTTTTCAGAGATAGATCACACCTTTAGCCAATCAGGATTGGTACTTTAGTTACTAGAAAACATAACAACTTTAAACATTTGAGCATAAAAGGTGAATTTATGGCTGCTAAATTTTTTATCCCATCAGTGAACGTCTTAGGACAAAATGCGGTAGATGAAGCTATTGGAGATATTAAAACGTTGGGCTTTCAACGTGCATTGATCGTAACCGACAAACCTTTGGTTGAGATTGGACTCGTTGGACAAGTCACCGAAAAACTCGGTGCGGCTGGGATTATCTCAACAGTATTCGATGGCGTTCAACCTAACCCAACGATGGGTAACGTTGAAGCCGGCTTGGCACTACTTAATGCTAATGATTGTGACTTTGTTGTCTCCCTAGGTGGCGGCTCTCCACATGACTGCGCGAAAGGTATCGCTCTGGTTGCCACTAATGGCGGTAGCATCAAAGACTATGAAGGACTTGATGTCTCAACTAAGCCTCAACTACCACTCGTAGCGATCAACACCACCGCGGGCACGGCAAGTGAAATGACCCGTTTTTGTATTATCACAGATGAAACTCGTCACATTAAAATGGCTATTGTCGATAAGCACACCACCCCGATTTTATCAGTCAATGATCCTGAACTTATGTTGGCAAAACCAGCCGGTCTGACTGCAGCTACCGGTATGGATGCACTTACCCACGCAATCGAAGCGTATGTGTCAATTGCAGCCAATCCCATTACTGATGCCTGCGCCATTAAAGCCATTGAACTAATTAAAGGTAACTTGGTTGAAGCTGTCGATAATGGTCAAAATATCGATGCCCGTGAACAGATGGCTTACGCACAATTTCTAGCTGGGATGGCATTTAACAATGCAAGCCTTGGATATGTTCATGCAATGGCCCATCAGCTTGGTGGCTTCTATGACTTGCCACACGGAGTGTGTAACGCCTTATTGCTGCCACATGTCCAGCAATATAATGCACAAGTCTCTGCGGCTCGACTCAAAGATGTGGCAAACGCAATGGGCGTTGATGTCACCGATATGAATGATGATCAAGGCGCAACCGCTGCGATAACAGCAATTAAAGCTCTATCTGTAGCAGTAAAAATCCCTGAGAACCTAACTTTGTTAGGTGTGAAAGCTGAAGATATTCCCACTCTAGCTGAGAATGCCCTTAAAGATGCTTGTGGTTTTACCAACCCTAAACAAGCCACTCATGAAGAGATCTGCCAGATATTTACTAACGCATTATAAACTGTGGTCACGATGATGAACTCAGGTTTACATCAAGCTGAATGACTAATCACTAATTTAGCAGTAACTTCAGCTTAATATGTGACTTGATTGAGGAATTCGTACTATAAAAGAGGTAAAGAACAGATAAATCACTAGCACACTCTGATACATCTGTTGTAAGCTGGCGCAGTTCGCTTTTTCCCTGCAAAGAATTAGCAAGCTAAAAAGCCCAAGACTAGTTAATAGTCTTGGGCTTTTTTATCTTTAATACCAACCGAAATAGTACGACGACAGTTGATAAATTTTAGGCAAAAAAAAGACCACCCTTAGGCAGTCTTAATTTTTATAATCTAGAAAAATCTAGATTACATAGGTACTACGTTAGCAGCTTGAAGGCCTTTTTGACCTTGCTCAACTTCAAAAGAAACTTTCTGACCTTCAGCAAGAGTCTTGAAACCATCTGAGTTGATAGCACGGAAATGAACGAAAACGTCAGCGCCGCCATTCTCTTGAGAAATAAATCCGAAACCTTTCTCTTCGTTAAACCATTTTACAGTACCAGTAGTTGAATTAGACATTTTGTGTCCCTTATATAAATTCATTAAAAAGTATCGCTGAAATGCGATGTGCTAAGAAGCTGAATTATTAAGTATTACGATGAAGCTAAGGGAAACACACTACCGAGACAAACTTGCGAAGATCTGACTGAGGGTTCTACTTTTACTTAATTCTTATCTTTAATAACTCTTACAACAGAGCGAGGAGTATAGTATCACGGTTTATTTATTTGTAAACATCAAGAGAGCGGATTAATTGATATTTAATCATTTAAAGACTTACATGGTTAAATATTATACGCCCCTGCTTTTATACCAATCAGTATAAGAAGTTGATCTACTCAGAGTCTGACGAATCCCCACAAAAAGAGATGAATAAATAATGAGATAGGTGAAATAGTGAGGAACATTCATGGCATTTGGTGATCAA
>NZ_VKGK01000017.1 GCF_007197645.1 Shewanella hanedai | reverse complement strand
AGACCACGGAGAAAGGCAAGATCAACCAGAGTACGTTCTAAAGAGCTGGATCCCGGCCTTCGCCGGGATGACGAGCGAATAAACCCCGTCATCCTGAACTCGTTTCAGGATCCAGCTTTTCTCGTCCTTGATCCGTCATCCGTCATCCGTCATCCGTGAGCGAAGCGTTCTTTAACTGAAAAGCGTGGCGGTAATATTATATGGGTTATCAATAAACAAGGCTTTTGCTCTCGCATCACCAAATTCCTTAGCAACAATCGCTTTAGCATGACTCAATTGCGGTGGTCTGCGCTTCACGCTATGTGTATCGCTAGCCACTATTTGAATAATGTCTCGTTCCAAATAATGTAAAGCAAGCGCTTGGCAATCAGCACCAAACTTCCCCTCGATAGACGACGCAGTCAGCTGAAACCAACAACCAAGTCGTACCAGAGGGTTAATCTTTTTAGGATCACGCAATAGATCGCGGTTACGCTCAGGATGGGCAATGACAGGGGTAATATTGACGCTCTTTAAATACTTAACCAGCATGTCACACCCCGGCGGAATGTGACTGTGAGGAAGTTCAAGTAACATAAACTGCTTACCTTCATACTCACCGTATAAAGGCAGTTCGTTCTTTGCGAGCAAAGCAATAATATCCGAATCCAAGCGCACCTCAGCACTGTAAGCTAATTCAATATCGATACACGCCAGTTGAGCACATCGTTTTAACTCTTCAAAGACAGGGGAAATATTGCCTTTAAAATTATCAAAGCGTCCTAAGTGCAAGTGAGGCGTAACCACCATACGGGTTACGCCATCTTGCGCCGCAAGATCTAACAAGGTTAAAGCCTCATCCATATCTTTGGCGCCATCATCTATACCCGGCAGCACATGAGCATGAATATCAATCATGCGCTTTTTAATGGCTTAACGTTGCTACTAGTGATCTCTTTGCTGCTAGCTTCTTGCACATCACCATAAGAATATTCACTGTAATAACCATGATAATAATCATGTTTATCCATTTTCTTGGTATCAACCTGATTCAGTACTACACCACCGATACGCGCATTAGAAGCGACCAATCTGCCTAAACAAGCTTTAACCACGCCAATGCGGGTATCGTCACTCTTAACCACATAAATGACGGTATCAACCTGACGGGCAATCACCAATGAATCGCTGACCGCCTGTAATGGCGCAGTATCAAACAATACACGATCAAAATTGGCTTTTAATTGCTCAAGTACTTGGTTAAATCTTGCAGATGCTAACAATTCAAGAGGGTTAGGCGGTAAGAAGCCACAAGGCATTACGCTAATACCTGAAGTCTCGTCATGATAAATACACTCTTCAAGCGTGGCAGTACCAGCAATAAAGTTTGATAAACCAGGATGATAAGGCTCAATACCAAAACGCTTACCAATACTCGGTTTACGCATATCAGCGTCAACCAAAATGGTCTTATCAAGCTGACCTAAGGCAAAAGCAAGGTTTGTCGCAACCGTTGACTTACCTTCACCAGGCACCGATGAAGTCACGGCAAGCACTTGAGCTTGCTTATCAAGCTGGGTTAACACAAAGCTGGTACGCAAAGTCCGCACCGATTCTGCAAAACTTCGCCCTTGCTCTTGATAAAAGTGATGGACATCAAACAGGCTATTCTTGGCAAGTGATACCAAAGGCAGTAAGCCCAGCATCCGCATTGAGAGTTTATTCTCAATATCCATCGCCGACTTAAAGGTATCGTTAAGCGCCTCAACCAAAAAGGCCATCACAATGCCAAGGCCAATCGCAGCCACAAACGCCAACATGACAATCAGCGGTTTATTAGGTTTAGCGGGAATGTTAGGGGTAAATGCACGGTCGGTAAAACGGGCAACTGCTGCATTAAAATCACTGGTGACTTCCGTTTCTTTAGAGCGCGAGAAAAAGGTGTCATAGATTTTACGGTTAGTATCAACTTCGCGAGACAGCTTGCGGTACTCAAACTCTTTCGCTGTTAATTGTTGATATTGAGCCCTAATACGCACTAATTCAGCTTCAAGCGCCGTTACGTTACGCTTACTAGAGTTAAGTTCTTTCTCAACACCAGTCACCAAACGCTTAACCTGCTCGGTAAGATTTTGCTTTACGGTCGCGAGCTCAGCATTTGCCGCGATCATCATGGGGTGTTTCGGCCCATACTCCTGGCCAAGTTCAGACACCTTCTGCTCAACAGCAATCAAGGTTTGCTTCACATTTTGGATAACAGGGTGTGAAGTGATCTCAGTGATAGACTCAAGACGGTCTATGTCATCACGGCCATATTCATCAATCACTCGCACAATGCTTTGTAGCTTGTTCATCTCATTTCGAGTAACAACTAACTGCCCAGAGGTTTGCTCTAACTCTTGTGAAACAAGCCCTAGCACGCCTTCGACGTCAACGAGGTTTTCACGCTCACGATACGCTTGTAATTTGCCTTCTGACGCATCTAAACGAACACGCAGATCAGACAATCTAGTCGTTAACCAGCCAGCCGCTTTCTGGGTCAGCCCCATTTTAGCGTTCATGTTCTGTTCAATGTAAACCTCACCCACGGTATTGGCGACTAATGCAGCCATTTTCGGGTCACTACTTTCATAAGTAATGTTAACTAGCTGAGTTTTACGCACAGGGCTAATCGTCAAACGCTCAGAAAAAGCATTAACGAGCTCTTGTAGTTCAAAAGCCGCCTGTTCATCGGCCGAAAGTTGAACAACTTCTTTTTTAGGGATAAACGGAATTGAATCTTTTAACGCTTTAATATCATCAACAAAAGAGGGTTCAGAGAGAAAATCTTGATGATTTTTCAGATTAAGCTTTTGCACTACAGCCTGAGCAATATTGCGTGACTTTAAAATTTCAAATTGCGTGAGATAATACTCTTTACGGTTTGAATCAAGGCCGTAAATCTCTTCAAACGAAACCGCTTTAGCTTGGTCAGCCTCAATCAGCAAAGTCGCCGTAGCGCGGTATTGTGGGGTAATATTTAACGCGACCACGGCAGCAAGTGCAGCAACCGTGAACGCTAATAGAACAATACGCCATTTGTATTTATTAATGACCTTAATATACTGACGTAGATCAATCACCTCTTCAGCATTAGGCTTGTTGCCGGACTGTTCGGCTGACGAATTAAGCGCCGAGGGAAATGGTGTACTCATTAGAAAAACCTTTGCTCGATTGTGATGGTGTCGCCGGCATTAACCACATGATTAAGGGAGGCATTAATATGCTGATCTTTTTTGCCTTCCGGCGATATGATTATTTTGTCTTGTGAGCCACGCTCAGTTAACCCGCCACCCAAAGCCACAGCTTGATTGACTGTCAAACCCGGTTGATATGGATACCCACCCGGCTTTTTAACCTCACCGTGAATGTAAAATGGGCGATATTCCACTACATGCACATACACATTAGGATTCTTAAGATAATCGCCCTTCAATCCCTTAATAATAACTTGCTCAACTTGGGTAAGGCTCATCCCTACCACCTTAATTTCACCTAAGAATGGGTAATTGATCTTGCCACTATTACCAAGCAAGGTTTCAATAGATAAATCTTCGTGACCAAATACTTTAATCGCAACTTTGTCGCCAGCACCCAGCAGATAAAGATCTTGCGCCCAACTAACAGGTGCAAGCAAAAGTAAAACAAATAGATACAAACTTTTCATTAATTGACCTTAAAACCTCGACATGCACAATTGTGCATGTCGAGGTGGTGTAGCTAATATTGGGTTTACCCTAATCTAGGATTATCCTAAATTCAGGATCACAACGACGCTGTAAAATTAACTCCGATAATGCTCTTATCGTATGCGATGTTATCGCGATTAGAGTCCTTATCAGTCATAGATACATACAGTGAAACCCCTAACCAGCGACGCAGTTCAACATCAACGCTGGCGTTAAGACTAAATGTTTCATCTTGACGATTGGTATTACCCTTGTAGTCTTCTTGCGTATAGTTGGCACCTAAGTTAGTGCTGACCATCTCGCTCCAATCATGGGTCCAATTAACGCCATACAAGGTTGCATCGATGTAATCACCCTCAGTGTTCGGATCACGTGCCATACGCGAAGTCGTTAGCATAAAGCTTGAATAAGTCAGTGGTTGCCAAGTCACTTCAGCATTCCAGCTTAAACCACTGAAATCCTCACGGCCGCTACTGGTAAATGCTTTATGTTGATAACCCAGTTTTACCGAACCAGATGTGAGTGCAGTTGCTTCCCATGTAACCCCAGCCAGAGCGAAGTAATCATCAGAGTCACGTGAGACAGTATTGGTTTTAAGCTTGTCATAGCGGATAGCATCACGGCTTAATTCGATAAAAGCATCGGTGCTAGCGTTGGTAGTGTAGAAAAACGTTGAACCTAAATACAGCGAGTCGTAATTGTTAAACTCAGTGATCTCGGCATAGTTAGTATAATCTTTGTTGTAATACTTAGCGTCAAATGCAACCCGTGCACTCGATGACATAGCACCATATTCATAAGTGGCAGCGACTGTCTGCTCAACAAAAGTCAATGGTTCAGTAATACTATCACCAGTGCCTTCACTAAGACCCGTACCACGTTCTTCAGAATCCCAATTTGCCATCAAAGACACATCAAAACGTGAGCTCGAACTTGCTTCTAAATGCGTGCTGGCCGCCAAATTACCCGTAAGGTAATTATCGTCAGAACTGTCTAAATAGGTGCCAGATTCAAAAGCTGCATCAAGCTGATACTGGTTTACGCCATCATCAAGTAAAAAGTTAACCGAAGGCGCTAAAGTGTAGATACTGCTACTGGTTTCGTTATTCGATTGACTGAAAATATTGTCATCATATTTAAGCCCAGTATCTAATAGCGGAGTGATCACAACCCCAGATTCAGTTGTGTGGCCAGCAGGCTCAATAGCAAGCGCAGCTCCACTGAAAGAAAGGCCACACAGCGCAGCGGTCACTGCGCGGCTTAATGGGGTAAGAATCATTTTATTGCTCCGTGAAATCAGTATTGAATTAATAGGCATTTTTATTAACAAATCCCTTAAAAATGGTTAGAAAAATAATTTTAATGTCGAGGCGTAACGACCAGTTTTTGATGTATTGCAGATCAAACTCAATCCGTTTCTCCATCTTTATTAAGGTGTCAGTTTCACCGCGCCAACCGTTAATTTGCGCCCAACCAGTGATGCCAGGCTTAACTTTGTGGCGCAGCATATAAAACTGTACTAAACCGCGATATTCCTCATTGTGCGCGACGGCATGTGGACGAGGGCCCACAATAGACATACTGCCGTTGAGTACATTAAAGAATTGCGGCAGTTCATCCAGTGATGTACGGCGTAAAAATCGACCCAAAGGTGTAATTCGGCTATCGCCTTTAGTCGCTTGCACCACCTTGTCACTGTTTTCCATCACGCTCATCGAACGAAACTTCCACACCTCAATCTCCTCTCCGCCTAAACCGTAACGGCGCTGTTTGAACAACACAGGTCCCTTAGATGTCAGCTTTATCGCCATGGCAATAATCAACAAAGGAATGGCAATAATGGCTAATATAATGCTGCCAAACACCACATCTTCGCTGCGCTTTATCCACTGTTTTGCCCCCAAGTAAGGCGACTCAAACACACTGAGCGTGTCGATATCCCCAACATGAGCTATACGGGCATGGATTAAATTTGAGATGAAAAAGTCAGGAATAAAATGCACATCAACCGTCGTATCACCAAGGCGGCGTAAAATATCAGTAATACGCTTATCTGCTTTTAACGGTAATGCAATAAATAAGATATCAATCCGGCCATCACGAGCCAGATTGATGGCATCATTAATGTCACCTCGGACATCTAGATAGGTCTCACCAAAGCAGCTCGCTCGGTTTTTATTTTCATAAATACCAGCAAAACTAAAACCAAGCTCATCACGCGCTCTTATCTCAGTAAGCATATCTTGAGCAGAAGCCGTGGCACCAATAATCGCCACCCGTTTAATGTTATGTCCTGCCAAGCGTCGTTTTTTAATATAGAGTTGTTGCGCAACACGCCAAAACAAACTGCTCAATAGCGCGATCGTAAACCACAAAACGAGGGTGACACGAGAGAACACTTCAGTTTGTTTCAATAGAAAAACCAGTAACAGCACCAGTAAGAAAGAGCCGACTAAACACCCCCAAACATTGGTCAGCATTGAAGTAAAACGGCCAATCCGCCAAGAGCGATATAACTTGAATGTCTCTGCAAGGTATAAAAAAATCACCGAAACACATAATGCTAAAGTGGAATAAGCATGACTATGGGGGATCTTATAAAGCTCTGCCGCGAGATGTAATGATAGAAATATGACCGCCAAATCAATAAGACGATACACAGACGAATAACTATTAGAACTAGTTGAAAAAGTTTTTGAAGGACGCAATAAAAATATCTCTTTATGACAAGCTATTAACAATTAATTTTTGGCATGTAAAACTGGCAGAATATTAACACTTCTGGTAAGACTAACAATATTTTTGTTTAAAAATAAAGGGTTACACCTGTGTTACAAAAACAGGTTCTATTTGACTGCGCAGTTTTTTACCACGCTACTTACATGTATATACAGATGAACAACCTAAAAATACCAGCTAAAACAGATAAAAAAACCACCCCGATCCGTTACAAGTGTTAGTTTTGAGGTTTTAAGGTAAAGTCATTAACATCAGAACTTAGCCCTAAATCAGTAAAAATGACTACTGTGATAGTGTCGATAACACCTTCTTCACTAACTCGTAGGCTGAGTCGTGAGATCGAGATTCTGCATAACAACGAAGCTCTGGTGCATTACCTGAGGGTCTTAAATGAATTACATCATTTTTTAGAATAAAAGCGCTCTTTTAGTATCAACCAAGCAAATTTAGTATTGGTCACTAAATAGCGTTTCCACATACGGCCAGGCTCTTGAATCACACGGTACAACCACTCTAAGCCATATTTCTGCATCCAAAGTGGCGCACGTTTCACCTTACCTGCCACCACATCAAACGTACCGCCGACGCCCATGACAAAATCCACACCCAGTTTGTCTTGCCACTTATTGATGAAGTTTTCCTTCTTAGGTGACGTGATCGCGACAAATAACAGTTTTGCACCTGACTGACGGATCATATTGACTATGGCTTCTTCATCTTCCCCCTCTGTGTTATTAAAAAAATAACCATACTCACCAGAAATGGATTTACTGGGTAATACATGGGAGATGATTTATGCCGCTGTTAGTTTTGATATTGTGACATCAATACATCAACAAATTGATTTATCACCACTTCAGGCAATTGATTAATGCCAGCCGCCGCTTTACGGCCACCGCCAGTAGCAAATTGTACACAAACCTCGTCAGCACCCGTGCGGTTATTCAAAGGGGCACGAACACTCACCATATAACTACCATCAGCATTTAGTGTTAATACTGCGTGCGCTTTGTCTGGATTACGGTTAGCCAATTCATTGCCAAAAACACCACTGATACGCCTTGCCCAACCTTCACAAGGTAACTGGTATATTTCACAAGTATTATTGCTAATAAATGGCACTAATTGACTGACGTTTTGATGATCTGCTTGATAGCCCTGACGTAAGGTATAAAACACTGACTCTTCATCTGCTTCAACTGCAAATGGGCTCTCATATTGTAATAACGCTTGATACAAGACAGCAGGATCAAAGTGTAGATCCGCCAGTGACGCACCATAACCGTTATAGTTAATTAAAGTGCCCAGTTCGCATAGGAATGTACTTTGTGACTGAGTTAACCCCTGTTGCAATGCCAGTTCATCGGCTCTGCTTACCAAGTTATCCCCATAGGCTGCTGTTATCGCCCAATCGATATATCTGTTTTCCAACAATTCATTGATCAATAAGCTAGTACAAACTTCTGGGGCTGTATCCACTAATAGCGATAACTTAGCTGACACTGGTACTTCACCTGTACGATGGTGATCGCAATAAAACACTTCAATGTCATTGGCTAATATCGCTTGCAATGCTTGGGTATTTTTTTCCATCGAAATATCCAGTGCAACCACTGAGCGTGCTTGTTGAATATCAACATGTTTGAGCAAGTTATTGTCACGTTTAACCCCAGTGATCAATTGCGCCTTTTTCGGCTCGTTCAAACGTAATTGCAGTAATGCGATAATACCGTCAGCATCACCATTAAAAACATCGTAATTCATAAATATCCTAAGAGAAGCTGCGAGCTGTAAGTTTGAAGCTGATAGCTGATAGCTGATAGCTGATAGTTTTAAACTGTTAGCATACCGCCCGCTTTTAAATAATTAATCACTTGCTTGGCACAATCTTCTACAGATAACTCAGCCGTTTTAACATGTACTTCAGGTGATATAGGCGCTTCATAAGCGGAGTCTATGCCGGTGAAGTTTTTGATTTCACCACTGCGGGCTTTTTTATATAAGCCTTTAGGATCACGTTGCTCACATACTGCCAATGGCGAGTCGATAAACACCTCAATGAACTGACCTTCTGCTAATTGTTTACGCACCATGTCACGATCAACGATGAAAGGAGAGATAAAGGCACTTGATACTAATAAACCCGCATCAACAAATAGCTTAGCCACTTCACCAATACGACGAATATTTTCAATGCGGTCAGTGTCTGTAAAGGTTAAATCGCCATTTAACCCGTGTCTGACATTGTCACCATCGAGCACATAGGTTTTGCACCCCATATCATGCAGCATTTTATCCACCGCATTAGCAACCGTTGATTTACCCGATCCGCTTAATCCGGTGAACCAAAGCACCGCGGGGTTGTGGCCATGACTGAGCACACGATCTTCGTGAGTCACACTGGCTAGGTGCCAAACCACATCGGATGATTTTTCACTTTCTGTATCGACATTTTTATAAACTTGATTTGACATTAAAATCCTAATTTAAGCTGTGAGCTGACAACTGATAGCTGTAAGGTGTAAGCTAAGAACTACTTTTTAAAACGGAAACACGATGGGGATCATGACGATAACCGCCAAGCTATAGATAATAGAGACTGGGAGTCCGAATTTAACAAAGTCGATTAATTTATAATTACCGGCATTGAATACCATGAGGTTAGTTTGATAACCATAAGGGCTGATAAAACTGCCACTGGCACCAAAAGCGACAGCCATCACAAAGGGGAAATAGCTCACATCCAAACCAGAAGCGATACTAAATGCAATCGGAAATGTTAATGCAGCGGCGCCATTATTGGTAATTAACTCGGTTAAAACCAAAGTCATCAAATACACCCCGATAAAGGCGATATAAACACTTTTATCATGCAAGTACTGATCAGCAGCATCTGCAAGTAAAGCCGTGATGCCGCTATTATCGAGCGCAGTGGCTAAGCAAAGCGCACTGGTTACTATGATCCACAACTCAATGGGTAAACGACGCTTAACTTCATTCAATGACAAACATTTAGTGGCGGTTAATAAGGCCAAATAAAATAGAAAGCAACTAAATAGTGATAGCTCCAACACCACAGAACTTAATACGCTAATGGCAAAACCCCAAAGCACTATTTTCTCTTTGATACCACTGAGCATATTGGCTGTGACAACGTCACTTATCACATAGAAGTTTTTGGCCAAATTTGGTCTTTCAGCAAAATCATGCCCCACCGCCAATACCAAAAAGTCACCACTTTGAATGGCAATATCACCGAGTTTACCTGAAAGCTGCTCCCCTTCACGACGAATAGCCACCACCGCGGCATCAAACCGAGCACGAAAACCTGCGGTTTTTAATGTTTTACCGATAACAGATGCACCTGGTTTAATCACCACTTCGATTAAGTTATCCCGTAGCAAACCGTCCTCTTCAGCAAAAGTCGTTAAACCATCAAACTGACGTAGCACCTTAACCTTGCTAACATCACCAGAGAAGATCAGTTTGTCCTGCGCTTGTATCACTTCACTTGGCGCAATAGGCGTAATAAGTCGTCCTTGACGGATGATCTCCACTAAAAACAAGGACTCTAAATTACGTAAACCATTTTCCTCAACCGATTGACCACAAAGTGAAGACGCCGCTGTTACCTCAGCTTCTACAAAATAGTGATGCAGTTGCTGTTGTTCAATATCACTTACAGGTAAAAAACGGATTGTCAGCGCCATAACGCTTAAACAACAAATTAACACCACGATGCCAACTTGGGTAAAATCGAAAAATGAGAAACCAACCTGCCCTCGCTCTAATAGCATGGAGTTAACGATTAAATTGGTCGAAGTGCCAATTAACGTCAATGTGCCACCTAGTATCGCGGCATAAGAGAGCGGGAGTAACAGTTTGCCAGGATTGATCAAGGTATTATTTTTTACCGGATTGATCAATGTGACCACAACAGCAGTATTGTTTAATAACCCCGAAGCTAATGCCGTACCCACTAATGTTTTGAAGTAACTCTTGGTTTTCGATCCGTTAAATAATATCGCCGACAAACGTCTTAATAAGCTGGTACGTTCAAATGCAAAGGAGCTAATCACCAGCAGTAACAAGGTGGCTAAACCCGGGTTGACTGCATTATGTAATAGCTCATCTTTGCTAATAAAAGAGAACCCTAAACAAGCTAAACAGGCAACTGCAAACACGCGTTCAGGGAACTTTTGAAATGAAATCAATCCTATTAACGTACCAACGAAAATAGCCATCACAGTCCATTGTTCTAGATTCATAAAATGACCGATAAGTTGTTAGCCGTAAGCTGTAAGCTGATAGCTAATCCCTTCATATCTTCTGCCAAAACAGTAGGGTATTAAACCCTAAGCGTTTTTTGACAAAGTAAACAGCGGCAAGGTTTTGAAATGCCAGGCTGGTTGCAGTTGCTATGGCGCAACCGGTAACACCGTAGCTCTTGGTTAGTAATAAGGTTAATACCACAGCCATAATGCCTGCTACTAAGGTAATATTACGCATATCTCGCTCATGGCCTGACATGGTCAGTAGATAACCCACAGATCCCGTGACCACATTAATAAACTGACCTAACACCAAAATTTGTAATAACCCTGCGGCGCTGACAAAGTCTTCACCAAATAGCTCCATTAAAAATTCAGGGAATATAAACATGAATGACACAATCGGCACGGCGGACAATATTAATAACCGCACCGAAAACAGGGCGGTACTGCGTAAGCCTTGCATATCTTTACTGGCATGGAACGCGGCAAACTTAGGTGCTACCACTAAGTTAATCGCCATCAAAATAAAGCTAGTCAACATGGCGATACGCATGGCAACAGACAAATAGGCTACGTCTTCCGCCAATAACCACATACCCGCTATTAACGGTCCTATCCATTGCACCGTTTGCCCCATCATGGTGATCAGCCAATTCGATTGAGCACTAGTCCATAGCGCTTTGGTATTAGGCAATAACTCTTTGTTGTCTAACAGTTGGTTATTTTTAGTAGAACCTTGACCTTGTTGATTAAGTCCCTTCGACCATATTGTGTAAAATATAATTGATGACACAATTAAGGCTATTGAAAATACAACACTCACCTCAGTGGCTGTCGATATGCTAAACACTAAAATAGCCACTGAAGTTAATACAAGGTGCACAATATTTTGGCAAGGTATCGAAGCCGTTAACCTTTGCTGCGCTTGTAAACTCATTGCGAGTAGCGTCACAATAGAAATACCAAATATCGCAGGGGCTATCGCTTCTAATGTAGTTATCATCTCAGGTTTACTAAAACCATACACAGCTAAAGGCTCTGCCATCAAATACAACAACACACTCATCAATGCAGCCAGGGGCAAGGTATATTTAAATGCATAATGTAATATGGCTGTAATTGACTTACCCTGCTGCTGTTTTGCTGCAATACCTGAGAATCGCAAAATTGTATTCTCAAAACCAATTCGGCAAAAAGCAGATAGAAACATAACCAAAGCAAAAGCTAGAAAAAAGTAACCCGACTGTTCAGCACCTAGATGCCTTGCCACTAATAGATTAAAAATGAACGCCATGCCAGCGCCTAATACACGAATAAAGAGTGCTATAAATGCATTGATGGCTGTATTACGATGTTCACTATTAGCAATGACGTTTTTTATTTTATCTTTCATTTGTTATTAAGACCTAAGTAAGACTAATAACTCTTTGGTCTTTTCTTCCATCAACGGAATGTTTTGACGTGATTCAACATTTAAACGAACTACAGGTTCAGTATTTGATGAACGTAGGTTAAAACGCCAATCCCCAGCTTGCGAAGAGAACTCTAAGCTAATACCATCTGTTTCATCAACAACTAACGCATCAGGTTCGTATTGTGCGCGAACCCTTTCGATTGCTTCAGCAGGGTTTACCAGTTTTGAGTTGATTTCACCTGACGATGGGTAGGCTTCAATGCGTTCTTTTACTGTCTCTGACAGTTTCATGTTTTTAACAGACAGTAATTCTGTAACAAGCAACCAAGGGATCATGCCTGAATCACAGTAAGCAAAGTCACGGAAGTAATGATGTGCGCTCATTTCACCGCCATATACCGCGTCTTCTTTGCGCATACGTTCTTTAATGAAAGCGTGACCCGTCTTACACATGATAGGCACGCCGCCATTCGCTTCTACGATATCTATCGTATTCCAGCTTAAACGTGGATCGTGGATAATTTTAGTGTCGCTTTTACCTTGTGAGGCATCTTTTTGTAAAAATGCTTCAGCTAGTAATCCAACAATATAATAACCTTCGATAAACTCACCATTTTCATCAAACAAGAAACAACGGTCAAAATCACCATCCCATGCAATACCCATATCAGCGTTATGT
The DNA here is from genome assembly GCF_007197645.1 of Shewanella hanedai. Lineage (GTDB taxonomy): Bacteria > Pseudomonadota > Gammaproteobacteria > Enterobacterales > Shewanellaceae > Shewanella > Shewanella hanedai. The sequence continues at coordinate 105,255 of NZ_VKGK01000017.1, read as the reverse complement.
TCGATGACTGCATTGGCAGTATCTGCTCGGCAATCATGCAATAAAGGATTGGGGATACCGTTCGGGAAGTTTCCGTCTGCTTCATGATGAACTTTAATAAATTCGACAGGGATATTTAATGCTTGAAAACGCTTTTCTAGTTCATCTACAACATGACCTGCCGCACCGTTACCCGAGTTAACAACCAATTTAATCGGTTTGATATTAGTGGGCGTGATGTAAGTCATTAAATGGTCGACATACTCAATCAAGGTCGATTGCTGCGTTAGTGTGCCACGTTGATCTTCAACTACTGACGCAAAGTTATTTGCTTCTGCTAATTGTTGGATTTCACGTAGGCCACTGTCACCACTGATTGGTTTTGAGTCTTCACGCACTAACTTCATGCCGTTGTAATCCATTGGATTATGACTTGCAGTTACTTCAACACCACCATCTATGCCAAGGAACTTAGTCGCAAAGTAGATTTCTTCAGTGCCCGTCATGCCAATGTCAATAACATCAACACCCGCGTCCATCAGCCCATTTGCTAATGCAAGTTTTAACTCTGCAGAGGTAAGGCGTACATCGCCACCGACAACCACTTTTTTTCGTGCAGCTTCCGACAACTTATGTTCCGAAAGCGCTAGTTTTGAAAACAAGTACTGTCCAAATGCACGGCCAATACGGTATGCAATGTCATTGTTTAGTTCTGTGCCTAACTGACCTCGAATGTCATAGGCTTTAAATGCAGTTAACTTATCAGACATGTTGATTCACTCTACTCTCTATTTTCTATTTTCTAATGGTGCTGACTTGCTACTTTATTAACGAACTCAAACACGACCATATTTGTCTTCAAAACGGACGATGTCGTCTTCACCTAAGTATGAACCTGACTGCACTTCAATCAGCTCAAGCTCTATTACACCTGGGTTTTCAAGGGCATGAATGGTACCGATAGGAATATAAGTCGATTGATTTTCTGTCAGTAACAAGGTGTTATCGCCATTGGTCACTTTGGCAGTACCAGAGACCACAATCCAATGCTCGGCGCGGTGATGGTGCATCTGTACTGAGAGCTTGGCGCCGGGCTTGACGGTAATACGTTTAGCTTGAAAACGCTCACCATTATCTATCGAATCATACTTACCCCAAGGGCGGTACACTTCACGATGAGAAGTCACTTCACTACGTTGCAGCGCTTTAAGCTCATTGACAATGGTTTTAACCTCTTGAGCCTTATCTTTATGGGCCACTAAAACGGTGTCTTTAGTGCTCACAATCACTAAATCATTAACACCAATCGTCGCAATGAGTTTGTCATCACTAAGGATCAGAGAGTTATGACTATCAACAGTCATGACATCACCTTTGCAAGCATTACCATCTTGATCCTTGTTACTGATATCCCACAAGGCACTAAAACCACCAATGTCGTTCCAACCTGCGACAAGAGGAACGACGACAGCGCAGTCATTATCTTGTTGGCACATTGGTTCCATCACCGCATAGTCAATCGAATCATCAGGACACGCAGTAAAAGCTGCGGTATCGACACGAATAAAATCGCTATCGTTTGCTTGACCGAGCATGGCTAGTTGACATGCGGCATAGATTTCAGGGCTACATTGCTTGAGCGCATGTAAATAGACACTGGCCTTGAACATAAACATGCCACTGTTCCAGTAATAATCGCCACTGGATAGATATTGTTGAGCCGTGGTGAGATCGGGCTTTTCAACAAAACTATCAAGACTAAAGGCTATTTGATCTTGCTGGCTCGCCACTATGTCACCGCGCTTAATGTAGCCATAGCCCGTTTCAGGCTTATCCGCGACTATACCGAAGGTGACTAACTTGCCATTAGCAGCATGCTCTTGTGCGTGCTTTACCGCCGTTTGAAATGCACCAATATCTTCAATCACATGATCGGCGGCAAGCACTAACAGTATCGCTTCATCAACACCACTATTTTGTTGTTGCTCAAGGGCTTTAAATGCCGCTAACGCGATAGCCGGCGCCGTGTTTCTACCAACGGGTTCTAGAAATATGCCAGAGTGGGCCACATTCAATTGTCTAATTTGCTCTGCTGCAATAAAGCGGTGCTCTTCATTGCAAATAAGCATGCAAGGCTGGTGCTCTATGCCCTCTAAACGTGACAGTGTTTGCTGCAACATGGTTTGCTCACCATGTAGCGACAGAAATTGCTTAGGGTAGTTGCCACGAGAAAGCGGCCATAGCCGAGTGCCGTTACCGCCAGCCATTATTACGGGTAAGATCATAAGGTACCTTGTTACTAAAATACTTTACATATAAAAAGAAATGTACATAAAAGTTTAATGGATACATGAATGTTTGAATGGTGCGTTATAAGACACAGTCCAATTGATACTCTTTAAATTTCTTATTCACTAAAGATTGAATTTGTGACTTAAAATGTTCTGTTGAAAATTGTTCCGCATGCTCTCTTATTAAAACAGGATTAAACTTCATTGTTTCAAATATGTTGATTGCATCAGATAATGAATCAACATTCTGCTCTTTAAAGAAAATACCACTAACCCCCTCTTTAACTGTTTCAAGAGCTCCGCCTTTGCCAAAGGCTATAACAGGTGTACCACATGCTTGGGCCTCGACAGGGACGATGCCAAAATCTTCTTCAGCAGCAAATACAAAAGCTTTAGCATGAGACATTTTATCTTTTAATACACTAAAACTCTGGTATCCCATCAGTTCAATGTTACTCGTGGCTTTACTTTTTATCTTATCCATATCAGGACCATCTCCAATTACAACTAACTTTCTATCAGGCATATTTGAGAACGTCTCGACTATGAGATCAATCTTTTTATAAGGTACCATTCGTGAACAAGTAAAATAATAATCATCCTTGTTTTTAACGAGATCAAATTCACCAACTTCAACATTTGGATATATAACATCCGCATCTCTGCGATAGAACTTCTTAATTCTTCGTGCTATAAAATTTGAATTCGCAACAAAATGGTCTACATAAAATGAAGAGGTGACATCCCACTTCCTCATCCTATGTAGGAAATATTTAACTAAAAAGCCCTTAACGCCTTTATCAAAGCCACTTTCTTTTAAATACTGATGTTGTAAGTCCCAAGCATAACGCATAGGTGAATGACAATAACAAATATGCAACTGATTAGGACCTGTTACAACCCCTTTAGCTACAGAAGAACTACTACTTATAACTAAATCAAATTCTGACAGATTAAAACTTGATATAGCTAAAGGCATAAAAGTGAAATATTTTTTATAATCTTTTGATTTTGGTAATTTCTGAATAAAGCTGGTAGTTGCAAACTTTCCTTTTAGAATAATATGTCTTTGCTCGTCAGATAAGAAATCTACAGTTGAAAAAACTTCCGTTTGTGGATATATATTTACAAGTTCAGAAAGTACTTTTTCAGCACCACCAGATTCAACTAACCAATCATGTACAATAGCTACTTTCACTTTACTCAACCTACGCAATTTAAAATTGAATTTATATCATTAAAATATTTATCATAACAAAATTCACGATTATTTAGGTTGACCACGAACTTTCTATTTACTAACTGAGAAAGCACCTCGTCAACATTTCTAACTTCCATATTGAAATAACAAGCATTACCAACTTGCCGACCAAAACAGGATAGACTTCCTATGTCATTTAAAAGGATCTGTTTCTTATACTGTGCGGCCTCCAATATAGTCATCGGTGCATTTTCATACCATAGCGACGATAAAAATAACAAGTCTGATTGTAAGATATAATTTGAAATTTCAGTGTTCTCAATACGTCCTACAAACTTTATTATAAAGTTATTTTTAAACCTACTTTTTAAAATTTCATATTGAGGGCCATCACCAACAATTATTATATCCTTAATGTATTTTGAATTTTCAACCTGATCTAAAAACTCTAAAACACCTTTATCATCACTTAACCTACCTATATATAACAAGGATAACCGATCATCATACTCAACTTTAAAACTTGCTTCTAATGGTTTGATTAAAGGATTTCTTAATAGTTTTACGTTTTTGTGTACTGTTTCTATTTTCCCCAACAGAAATGTTGATGGTGCAGTTACTACATCAATATTTCTATGCAGTTTCAATAGTTTATAATTTAAAAACCACTGCACTTTACGTAAAGTTGAATAAACAGCACCTCTCCTATCTAATCTTTTTGTTAATAAGTCTTTAAACGTAAATCGTTTGAAATTATACCCATTTTTCTGTTCAAAAAACTGAAATGAGGGGTTTGCGCACACAAGATGAAAATCATGCGCTGTATAAATAATTTTCACATCGGAAAAGTATTTAATAGCCAATATCGAAGGGGATAGCAAGTGATAAAAATTATGAATCCACACAACATTAATTTCATTTTTTCTAACAAACCTTAACAACCCAATCAGTGCCTTTATATTAAATATATAACTAAGTGCATTAATCTTGCTGCTTTGGTAAACATACTTATAAACGTTAATATTTTTTGACTTTAATAATTTAAACTGTTCATTAAAAACAGTTTCTGCACCACCATTTTTTTCAAAATCATTTACCAGTAATATATTCACTTACCATACCTATTCTTATAGAAAAACATGAGCATTAGTGGTATATATATACCAAAACCAAACATAGGAAACACTGCATTTAAAGAACCTCTTAATGTAATTACAATAAAAGCAACCGAGGTAGAGTAAAGTACCATAGTGTAAATATCAAAAATACTAATACTGTACTTGTTGGAGTATATTTCTAAACGTTTAAATTCAAGGTAAGTAATTGCACGTCCAAAAAGGAAAGCTCCAATTACAACACCAATTATTCCGAAATTATAATAGAGTTCAGATGGTAATGGGTTAGATAAATTATTATAATAATATGAAAAATACTCACTAATTTCAAAAGATGTACCATATGGTTTTTCAGGCCATATCGCCCTAGGGACAAAAAAGAATACGACCCCTAAAAAACCATATCCATATGAAAAATCATTACTATCAAGATACAGAATTGTTTCCATGAATAATAACATTGCATCATAATCAATATGTAAGAATTGGTCATATATATTAATATTAGCTATTTCATTAAGCACACTATAACCATCTTTGCTAATGTATTTGATAAAAGGAAAAACTAAAACCAACGCTATTGAAAATAATAGGAAATTTATTATTTTCACATTGAAATCACTCATTCTAACAAATGAAAAATAAATTGCCAACAGTACACCTAATAGTGTAAATCGTGGTTGTGCTAATGGAAAATATGCAACAAGCAATAACGCCGTAACTATAAAAAGGATCTTTATTTGATTAGAGTGAAACCTGTTTATTGTTAGCACAGTAAAAAATAAAATAAATACTAGCATTTGGATAAATACTTTAAACCCACTACGTTCTATTATAACGTCTTCCATTCTTCCTATAAAAAAATCACCAAACCCATATGCGGCCATAAATATCAACAAAACTATCGGTGCGACATTCGTAATTCTAATCATATAAAGGAAATCTTTATCTTTACTTTTATATTCCCTACTTACATGTTTTTTATTATTTCCTAACATAAAAAACACCTGGAAATAAATAAGAATTAAATACCCTTTAGATAAATTATCCTCACTAATATAATGAACGCCCCAAGGATAAATTCCATTGTATTTCTGAATTAAAAAAGGGATCGCGAAAAATAAAATGAAATAAAAATAGTACAAAAGCGTTAACGCTGATTGGTTCTTATTTAAAAAAAAACAAATCAAACCTGAAAGAAGTAGAAACACATATACTAATTCATATACTTTGTAATTTATCACTCCGGTTAACTCCACCAGAAGAAAATAAAGTAGCAGAGGAATTAACATGACATATAACATTTCTTTTATTTTAAACAAACTAAACCCTTACCGGAAATTTTTCTCGCATCACTTTATTGAATCGTTTTGTAAACTCTATAAAACCCCATACAAACGCCAAACAGTGAAGATAATAAATAACGAATTAAAAAATATAAACCTCAACTATTATGATAGGGATTAATTGAGATATTATTGTCTACTTAAAATTTCATAACTCTCAATATGACAAACCCTATTACTTTCATGTGGAAGTGACATATAATCTTTATCAAACATCTTTTCTAAATATACATCAATATTATTCGGTGCGAAGACCATAAAACCATTAAAGTCTACTTCTTTTAGTGGGAATATTTCATCTTCTTCAAATATTGCACGATGAAAAGGCGTTTCGATCCCCGCTGAGTACACTCCATTATTAGAGAAACTCATAACTCTAAGCTGTTGATTCTTCGCCCAGTAAAGTAATGGTATAGGTAATATCCTCCCTATTGTTCCCATAATTTTTTTCAACATTGAAGGCATTGACGTAAATGAAGCGTATTTACATTTATATAACATTGACAACAATCTTTGAGAACGCCTTACAACATAATTATTTGAATACTTATCATAAGGAAATATATCTAAAAAAATACCAAATGATACATCGGTGACATTATGTTCTATATCGTAAGTCTCTTTAACACGGCTATGTGTGTACATTAATTTACATGGAATATTAATCTTTTTATATTTATCATTATTATCAAAAGTTACTAACTCATATCCTTCCCGTCCTTTATAAGTCGTTATAAATTTTTCATAATCTGCCCTTTTCATACATATATCAATATCGTCATCCCATGGGATAATTTTACCATGGCGTTTATAACCTAATAATGTCCCTGCATCAATCCAATATTCTATATTATTCGCTCTACAGAATTCATCTAGTTGATTAAGTAACTTATATAAAACATCATGTAATGGCTTTAAATCTAAATCACTCATTATTCACCTTTACATCAATAACACTACCATTGATATTTGTTAAAAAAGACATAAGTGAAACTTTTGCTACATCTTCACTTTTCAAAAGGGTTTTTTGATCTTCATTTCCAAAGTTTTTAGTTCTCATTGGTGTATTCGTTCTTTCTGGATTAATACAATTAATAGTTATACCATCGTGATACCACTCTTCAGATAATGCCTGCGTTAAATTTACTATTGCACTCTTCGTAGATGAATATATAGAATATGAAGATCTACCTCTGGTGTATGAGCTGGATGTAAATAACAAAACTTTACCACGTGATTCCTTTAAATATTCATAAGAGCTCTTCAGAATATTTATAACACTCAAATAATTAATGTCCACCGACGATATCACATCTTCCATTGACATGTTAAATAATGGTTGTTTGTCTAGTTTTGCTGCAGTAATAATTATCTTATCTATTCGTCCGTGAGTTTTATAAATCTTTTCAATAAAGTTATTTACATCAGTATAATTGGTTATATCAATTCCATTCTCACTACGTGACAGACTATAAACATTATGGGTAATTCTCATCAACTCATCATGAAAACTTTTTCCTATACCGTACGAACCGCCTACTATGAGGACAACATCATTTTTCATTGCTTCATTAAGTTTAGTTACATTGTAACGTTCAACTATTTCTGTAGTTTTTAATTGGAATAACTTGTCAATTAAAAACAAATCTTGCTTATGAGTTAATTTGATATTTGTAACATCGCCTTCAACCACATAAATATCTTCAACTGGCAGGTATTTCTTCACAACACCACAATCATCAGTAGCCAAAAATTCTGGATCTGACAGTGCATATTCATAAGCTTTTTTAATTACACTTCTTTTAAATGCTTGAGGAGTTTGTCCATTCCACAAATCATCCCTGTTGGGTATATTGTTAATTAAGCCATTAGAACAATTTACTATTGTATCTGTAGCTTTGACTGCTACATCGACAACATTATTTTTACACAATGCACTAACTGTATTGTTAATTATGATATCAGTGACTAATGGGCGAACAGCATCATGGAAAATTAAATTGCACTCAAAGTCATAGCTATTAATTGCTGCCATACTAGAATCTGATCTTTCTTTCCCACCTAAAAGAACTTTTTTAACTTTACTGAATTGATTTTTCAACACTAAATCATCAATCAAGTGTATTGATTCAGAGTTAGATATTATACAAATTTCATCAATAGACTTATTATTTTCGAAAACGGCTATTGTATGTTCAATAACCATTTTACCTGCAACTTTACTAAACTGTTTTGGCAGTTCAGAACCAAATCTACTACCTTTCCCACCAGCTAAAATAACCGCTATATTCTTCACTATTTAATTCCTAAATGTGTTTTAAGTTCTTTTTCTTCTTCTAGATACTCAAACTTCTCTACGTCTTTTTTGTAGAACTCATGAAGAAGCTCAAACGTTTCTTTAGTATAATAATCCATATAGTTATATGTTTTAGACTGATTTTCTTTTCTACTTTCATTTCCGTTTGACATTTTAAAACCTAACTTAGATTCCAAATCGATAATATCATTAGAATAATCCTCTAGCTTACCAATATAATCTATCTTTTCTGATTGATTATAAACCAAGTCAGACTGTTTCATAAAGTGGCGTTCTGCCAGATTATTGGGGATGACTACTATTAATTTTACAAACTGTTCGAAACTAATTTCTCTATTTATATAACCGCCTAAATAAGATGAATATTCGAAACCTAAACCATCATTGATTTTGTCGTTATCCAGGAATTTGTTAATGTATAATGAAACAATTCTTTTATATGGATTCCTTACAAACGTGAAACGAAAATATTTCCTTTGCTCTTCTGATAATACTTTTGTAATTAAACCTTTCTCTTTTGTACGCTTATGTATCTCTTGGTAATTAATATTCTCGCCATCAAACTCATCATTTAACGCTAGGGTTCGTTTAAAAGTGCTGCAACCACATTTAGAATTAACGATGTATACTATTTTTTTTTCATCATTAACTACATAATCAATAGAATCATAATAGCTGTTAAAAACTGAATGAAATGAAAATCTTAGGAACTGTTTTAGTTTCTTAGCACTGTCCCAAAAAGCTTTGCCGATAATTAGTCTTAACATTAGTATTTTATACACTCCACGACATGACAATCCCACTCAGGAAAACACTTCCTAACATACGCATTGAGCTCAATTTCAGCCTGCGTATAAACACGAGCTTCGAGCTTTGAGCTGCGAGCCTCGCTCACAGTCGTTTTAGTGATCATCCCCGCACCAACAGTCACGTTAGTTAAGCGGTCAATCACTACAAACGAACCCGTGCCTTTCACGTTGTTATAAACATCTATCACTACAGGGCTTGAAACGTGGACATTACAAGACGCAATCTCGTTAAGTTGCATTGCATTAACTTCAATCTGCTTAAGCGTGTTCACGTCTATGCGGTGATTAATGCTTCCTATGCGGCCGTAGGTGTTTTTAGTGCCAACTTTGAACTCGTATTCTTTACCCGGTTGCAGTGCAACCTCATCCATCCAAACGATGGTTGCTTCGAAGCTGTCTGACGCTGTTGCTAATTGATTAGATTTAACGAGTACATCACCACGGGAAATATCGATTTCATCATTGGTGGTAATGGTTATCGCTTGACCAGCAAACGCATTGGTTAAGTCACCATCTGCAGTCACTATACGTGCAACTGTTGACGATTTACCCGATGGCATCGCCGTGATCACATCACCGACGCTAATCACGCCAGCCGCAATCGTGCCGCAAAAACCACGGAAATCCAGATTCGGACGGGTAACAAACTGCACAGGGAAACGGAAGTCTTCTAGATTTTTATCTTCATTAATAGTGACTGAATTAAGCAGCTCCATCAACGTCGCGCCAGGATACCAATCCATTGATTCAGACTTGTTTACTACGTTGTCGCCTTTTAAGGCTGAAATCGGTACAAAGCGAATGTCAGGAATGTTCAAGTCTTGCGCAAAGGCTTTATAAGCCGATTTGATCTTGCGGTATTCAGCTTGGCTATAGTCAACCAAATCCATCTTGTTTACCGCGACGATTACGTGCTTAATCCCTAATAAGGATGCGATGTATGAGTGACGTTTAGTTTGGGTTTGCACTCCATAGCGCGCATCAATCATCACAATCGCGAGGTCACAGTTTGATGCGCCCGTTGCCATGTTACGTGTGTATTGCTCATGCCCTGGGCAATCGGCAATAATGAACTTACGGCTTTCGGTAGCAAAATAGCGGTAAGCCACGTCAATGGTAATACCTTGCTCACGTTCAGACTGCAGGCCGTCAACTAATAGGGCTAAGTCAAACTCACCATCTGTGGTGTTGTATTTTTTAGAGTCGCATTTAATCGCGGCCATGTGATCTTCGAAAATCAGTTTGGAGTCATGTAACAGGCGACCAATCAGGGTTGATTTACCATCATCCACATTACCGCACGTTAAAAAGCGCAGCATGTCTTTGTCTTCATGCTTTTGTAAATAGGCTTCAATATCTGTTTCTAAAAGCGTTTGTTCGGTAGTCATATAAATCCTAGGAGAAACTGTAAGCTGCTAGCTATAAGCTCATTTAATTTCGGCCGTTGCGGTGATATCTATCTTTTGATTTACTTATAAAAGATAAAGCGGCTCACCACGGAGAACACTGAGGGACACGGAGTATGGCAAGAGCGAGTAAAGTATTAAAAATTCCAGCTTTTCTCCGTGTAGCGCAGCGCTCTGTGACCTCCGTGGTGAATTTCTTTTAATTCAGAAAGTCGGCTAGAAATAGCCTTCCATTTTTTTCTTTTCCATCGAGCCTGACGAATCATGGTCGATGACCCGTCCTTGACGCTCAGATGTTTTGGTTAAAAGCATTTCTTGAATGATCTCAGGCAACGTGGCGGCTTCAGATTCAACAGCGCCTGTTAGTGGGTAACAACCCAAGGTGCGGAAACGTACGCTTTTCATCATAGGTACTTCACCTTCGTGTAACGGCAGGCGCGCATCATCAACCATGATTAGCGCACCGTCACGTTCGACTACTGGGCGCTCTTTCGCTAAGTAAAGCGGTACAATCTCGATACCTTCAAGGTAGATATATTGCCAAATATCAAGCTCAGTCCAGTTTGGCAATGGGAATACGCGAATGCTTTCGCCTTTGTTGACCTTGCCGTTGTATGTATTCCACAGCTCAGGACGCTGAACTTTTGGGTCCCAACGGTGATTTTTGTCACGGAATGAATACACGCGTTCTTTAGCACGTGATTTTTCTTCATCACGGCGAGCACCACCAAATGCAGCATCGAATTGATGTTTGTTTAATGCTTGCTTAAGCCCTTCTGTTTTCATTACGTCTGTGTATTTTGCACTGCCGTGATCGAAAGGATTGATATTCGCTGCAATGCCTTGTTCATTTTTATGCACGATTAAATCCATACCGTATTTTTTAACGGCTTGGTCACGGAACTCAATCATCTCTTTAAATTTGAAGGTGGTATCAACGTGCATTAATGGAAATGGGGGTTTAGCTGGGTAAAACGATTTCATGCATAAGTGCAGCATTACTGCTGAGTCTTTCCCCACTGAATATAGCATTACTGGGTTATCAAACTCAGCGGCCACTTCACGCATAATATGAATGGACTCAGCTTCAAGTTGTTTCAAATGGGTCATACGCGCTTGGGAAATATCCATAATACTCTTCAATAAATTAAATTTTAAAAATGTGAGCTAGGAACGGCTCATCTCGATTACACGATTAAGACCAGAAAAAATTACATAGCACGGGGCTACTACTGACAGAACTATTCACCACAGCGATAACGAAGAAAGATAAAGGTCTGTGACACCATAGCTACCGCACGGTTTTATCAAATGACAAAACCGCAATTAACTACCTACTTACCTGCCTAAAAAAGCGATTCACCACGGAGAACACGGAGGACCACGGAGTAAAGCAAGTACAAAACCTTATCTCCAAAAACTCCAGCTCTTCTCCGTGTAGCGCAGCGCTCCGTGTCCTCCGTGGTGAGAAGCCCTTGTCTTGTCACTCGCTGAGCGAGTTTCTAAACTACCAAATATGTCCATATACAAGTGCCAGTTCGACATCCTGTCTCTCGTTCGTGGTCTCTTCACTTTGTGGTCTTCACTTTTGAAGCGGCACCATAGCTACCGCACGGTTTTATCAAATGATAAATCCGCTAAACACGCTGCCAATGATCTACTGCCCCTTTCAAGAGGACGACTTACTGCTATCTCTTAAAGCTTCTTACTGCTTTCTGCTATTACTTAGTGCTTGTGCTATTTCTTAAAACTTATGGCTTACCGCTTAAAACTCAGCCCTAGCCACTTCTTGCTGCGAATCTTGCTCTGTGCTTTGCTTGGCATCTTCTATTGCTAGATGGCTGTGAAGTGCTGCTTTGAACTCTTCGCCTAATTTGCCGCACTTCATGCCGTACTCAACGTTGGCCATCATGTAGCCGAGTTTAGAACCGCAATCATGTGACTTACCTTTGATGTGATACGCCTCGATGGTTTCGATTTCGCGTAGCTTATGCAGCGCATCAGTCAGTTGAATTTCGTCGCCAGCGCCTGGGGTGGTGATTTGTAATAGATCCCAGATTTTCTCGGATAATACATAACGGCCAGTAATAGCCAGGTTGCTTGGTGCTTGGTCCAGCTCAGGTTTTTCAACCATGTCACAGATCACGGCGCTTTGACCGGGCAGCATGGTGCGTTGCTTTTTGTTGGCTATCGCATTAAAACCGGCATCAAGACCCGCATCGCGCTCTGCATCTAGTTCCACTTCAAGATCTACATTACTGCTCACATCGACGACGCCATACTGGTTTACTTTTTCATGGGGGATTGACTCCACCATGATTTGGCTATGACCTGTATGCTCAAAACGATTGATCATTTCGGCCAGATTGTCGCTGCTGTGATTGCTTAAGTATTTGTCGATGATCACATCAGGTAATAACACCGCAAAGGGTTGTTCACCGACGATTGAGCGCGCCGTTAGAATGGCGTGGCCTAATCCCAGTGGCGCAGATTGTCGCAGGGAAATAACCGTCACGCCTTTTGGAATAATTGCGCGTATTTCACTTAACAGGCTGCGTTTTACTCGCGCTTCTAAGGTGGCTTCTAGCTCAAAGCTGGTGTCGAAATGGTTTTCAATTGCGTTTTTACTGCTGTGAGTCACTAAAATTATTTCTTTAATGCCAGCCGCAACGGCTTCGTTTACTACGTACTGAATAAGTGGTTTATCAACGATAGGCAACATCTCTTTGGGGATAGCTTTGGTAGCAGGTAACATGCGTGTACCTAGCCCCGCAACAGGAAACACTGCTTTAGTTACTTTACGTGTCATATTATTCTAGATCCTTAATTTAGTCATAGATAAAACTAATGATACATATGTTAGGTTAAATAACAAAAGACACGCTAACTACTGATTTTAAACAATAAAAAATACAACAAATCATGTATAGTTCAACCGCACTCAGCATTAAATATTTTTAACATTAGATTTTTTACGGAAATATACACATGTGTAGCAACCGAATCAACTTTTTTATATCCAGAATGTGATCTGAACCTACTTTGGTTGAAAAATAGTAATTACGTTAATAAAAACAGCTTGCTAGTGTTTTTTAGTTTGCTTTATACTCAACTGAGTACTCAGCTTAATTTCGTTGTGTGTCTTTTCACCAATTATCATCGTCTAATAATGTTTGTCGTTCACCATTTCAGGACAGGGAGTGATTTGAAATATTTTATTGTGCTGTTCTGCATACTGCTTTTACTTATTCCTTTCACTGTTTCTTGTTTTTTAGAGGAACATTTTACAGCGGATTTTTATCAGAAATTTAGCGCAGTGTATGGCAAAGAAGCTGAAGTTCGAGCCAAAAACTGGGAGACTTTTCTTGTCGAAAATAGCGGTAACGATGACTGGAATAAAATTAATAAAATCAATGACTTTATTAATAAGAGTGTGATTTACGAAACGGATTTATCACTCTGGGACAAAGAAGACTATTGGGCCTCTCCAGCTGAAACGCTAGGACGAGGACGAGGAGACTGTGAAGACTTCGCCATTGCTAAATATTTCAGCCTCCTTGCCCTTGGTATACCCGAGGGAAAACTGCGATTGATGTATGTAAGGCAACTGCAGATAGATGAGCCACACATGGTGCTGATTTATTTTGAAAATAAGAAAGCGATCCCCTTGGTACTCGATAATTTTAACCCACGTATTCTTCCTGCTAACAAACGCCCAGATTTAAAGCCAATTTATAGCTTTAACGGTTCAGGCTTGTGGATGTCGAAAGCCAAAGGGTTAGGTAAAAAGGTTAAAAACAGCAGTGGTGTTTCAGCTTGGACTAAGTTGTTACAACGCATTGAGCAGGTCGAAATGAATGTGCCAGCAAGTAAAAAGGATAGGTAGGTAGATGAGTCACACGAACACACAGGCTGGTTTAAGTTTAAAAGCACAACTCTATGCGTTAGTGGTTGGTATTGCGATCGTCTCGTTTATTGGCAGTAGCTGGATAAACATTAATACCACCCGCAATTATTTAAACGAGCAGATGGAAATTCACGCTCAAGATACGGCGACCAGTTTAGGGTTGTCGATCACCCCTTATTTGGATGGTAATAGCAGTAACGCTGTCATCATCGAAACCATGATCGCGGCGATTTTTGACTCTGGCTATTACGAAACAATTATATTGCATGACGTTGACGAAGACGTGGTGCATCAGCGTGCAAACCCAGTGTCCGTTGATGGTGTACCCGATTGGTTTATTGATACTTTTTCATTAAATTCACCACTCGCGGTTACAGAGCTTAACAACGGTTGGAACATGGCTGGTACTTTAAGTGTTAAAAGTCACCCTGGGTATTCTTATTTCAAGCTATGGAAACACGGGATCAATAATTTTTTATCATCGTTCATTATTTGCCTTTTATCCTTGTTTATTGCACACCTCATTTTAAGAGCCGTGTTAAGACCATTAGCGCAAGTTGAACAACAAGCAGTGTCTGTGGGACGCAAACAGTTTTCTTTGATTGATAAATTGCCCATGACACGTGAGTTGCGCACTGTTATTACTGCGATGAATACCATGGTCACCAATATTCAAATATCGTTTATGCAGATGAGTCAGCACGCTGACAAGCTCAACAAAGACTTGTATGTCGACCCCTTAACCCAATTAGGTAACCGTCGTGCGTTTGAGAGTCAATTTAAAGCTGACTTAGTGGAAATGGAACCAAAAGACCTTGCCACGTTCGGTATGATTCAGTTGCCCTCTTTGAAAACCATCAATATTGAGCAAGGCTATAAGTCTGGCGATGCCTATATTTGTTTGGTAGCACAAGCTATTAATGAAAAACTCGGAATACTTAGCAGCTTTAAGCTTTTCCGTGGGGCTGGCGGTACTTTTTTATTCACCACTCAAGATGCTGCCAACAATATCATGCCCTTGTGTGAGTCACTTCATTATCGTTTCTCGGCATTAAACTCGACGGCTTATCCTCAAGGATTTGGTGAGATTATTGCCACTTCTTATACTAAGAAAGACGATCTGAGTTCGTTATTGTCAAAACTGGATACTTTGTTAACCCAAGAAAGTTCAACAGGCAAAGATGGGGTGATTTACTCCGATATCGAGGTTAAATCCACTCATGGCTTACGTCAGTGGTCCAGCATGATTGATGACATCGCTACGTCTGATAAC
Source organism: Shewanella hanedai (assembly GCF_007197645.1). Taxonomy (GTDB): domain Bacteria; phylum Pseudomonadota; class Gammaproteobacteria; order Enterobacterales; family Shewanellaceae; genus Shewanella; species Shewanella hanedai. The sequence continues at coordinate 89,611 of NZ_VKGK01000017.1, read as the reverse complement.
GTCAAGTTTATGTTTCAACCCGTCAAATCTTGTGAAAATAATGAAGTCTTGTATTTCGAGTTGTTTCCTCAGTTTGTCTTTAATCAGGAAAGTATCGCGAATAATCAGCTATATGCGATGGCAGAACGTTTAAATAAATCAACAACACTCGATAAAAAGACGCTCAAAGAGCTCGCTAAGCTAAGCAGTTTTGCATCTGGTGTAACGGTGGCGATTAACTTAACGCATCAATCCCTACATGATGTTGATTTTAGACAATGGTTATCACAGTTCCATCATGATAACCAAGAAACCTTACCTAACATTGTATTTGAAGTGAGTGAAAGCGCGATACTTGCATCAGTTGAATCTAGCATTGACTTTATTCACTTTATTAAACATTTGGGTTGTCAGATTTGTATTGAGCATTTTGGTTCAAACTTTACCTCTTTTAAGTATCTTAAAGGCTTGGATATTGATTATTTGAAAATCGATGGTGCTTTTATTCGCGACTTAGATAAGCACCCCGAAAATCGCTACTTTATTCAGGCTGTGACTCAAATTGGACATAGCGTGGGTATTAAAGTGTTATCACCCCATGTTAAATACGCCGAAAGTTTGGCTATTTTAAACGAACTGCATTGCGATGGCGTGCAGGGAGATTATATCCAACAAACGATGCATTTATTTGAACGTGAAAAGGAAAATAACAATTTTTTTTCACCCAGTGCATTATCTTTAAATGATTAACCAACTAATAAAAGAGATATTTTTATATGAAGAAAGTAACCCTCGCAAGTCTTTTACTTGCGACCATTGCAGCGGCTCCAGCCATTGCTGATAACACGGCTATTGCTACTGGAATGAACCCAGAAGCACAAGCAATTGAAGGTAGCAGCCTTGTTGATAACGTAATGGCTTCGGTTGCTGCAAACCCAGAGATGGCTGCAAACTTAATTGCTGCTGCAGTTGCTGCTAATCCTGATATGGCCGCAAGTCTAGTGACTGCTGCTGTTGCGACATTTGGTGCCGATAGCGAAACGACTGCAGACATTTTAGCTGCTGCCATTACCGCTACTCCTGCTGATTCTACAGCGACTTCTAGCATTATTGCTGCTGCAGTCGATGCTGGCGTTGATCCTGATACTGTCACAGTGATAGCCATTGCTAGCGGCGTTGATGCAACAACCGCATCTTTAGCCACTGCAGCTGGTACGCCTACTACAGGTGTTACAGCTCCAACAGCGGCTCCTGCAGCTCCTGGTAATAATGCTGGTTCTGGTAACAACAACTCAGGTGGCGGCGGTGGTGGCGGCGGAATTTCTGGCGGCCAATAAGCCTCACATTCTAGCTATCTAGGTTAAAGAAAAAATAGAAAGGGCTTAGTCCTTTCTATTTTTTATGACTGTCTTTGTTCATTTTTATTTATATGCTTGTGAAGTTTCTATGCCTATTCGTTCTCGCTTTTCTTCATTCATTTTTTATTCCCTATGCGCCATTGTTTTTTATGCCCCTATTCCGTTAGGCGCGAATCGCATTTGGGCCAGTTCGAGTATCGAATTCTTCGTCTTTATGGTATTTGCAGTACATTTAATTTTTACATTTAGACACAACGACACGCCCTTCCCACCCCGATTTTGTTGGCCTGTTATCATCCCTCTTGTCGTTACCACACTTTGGCTAGTGTTACAGATGACACCAGGTCTTGGCCCTCTGTTTTCACGACCACTCGATACCTTGTCACTTGACCCTTCGTTAACGCACATTATGTTTTTGAAGACACTGGCATTAACTCTGTTTGCCTCGATGGTGTTTTACTATGTGAGTGATAGTCATCGGCTGTATCGTTTTGCACTCATCATTGTGATCACTGGCTTGTTTCAGGGAATTTATGCAGCTTGGTTAAACCTTAATGTTGGCATGAGTAGCCCAGTGTTTGATGTGGCTTATACCGATAGAGCCATGGGTACGTTTATGTACCAAAACCAACTGGCTAATTTTTTGGCGCTAACGCTATCTATCGGTATCGGGGTGTTAATTAGTCAGTTATCACTTAATGGTTCTGGTGATAAGTTTTGGCATAAAGCCCGTGGCATTGCACAAATGATTTTAAGCCCGAAGATGGTGATCCGTCTGAGTTTGATCATTATGATCATCGCCCTTATTCTAACGCGATCACGCATGGGTAACTCTGCCTTTTTTATCGCACTTGCATCTGTGAGTGTGTTTGCGTTTTTCTTTTATCATCGAAAGCCAAAACACTTACGACTCTTGATTGTCAGCTTTTTTGTACTTGATTTGATTTTAATTGGTGCGATTTTTGGGGTCGAAAAAGTCAAGCAACGTTTGATGGAAACAAGTTTAGCGTCGGAAACCCGTGATGAAGTGGTGAGAGACTCACTGCCCATTATTGCTGAGTTCCCTCTATTTGGATCCGGTGGCGGCAGTTATTATTCGACCTTCCCGTCGTATCATCCGTTGCCCTATTCTGGCTTTTATGATCATGCCCATAATGACTATATTCAATTTGCTGTAGAGCTTGGATTACCGATAACCTTACTGCTTGGTAGCATGATTTTATATTGTTTGTGGCTCAGTCTGCACACCATGGTAAAAAGGCGCACACCGCTTTACCAAGGTGTATCATTTGGTTGCGCGATAGCCATGGTACATATGTTACTTCATTCGACAGTGGATTTTTCGCTGCAATCACCTGCTATCGCACTGTTGTTTATTAGTATTTTAAGCTTGAGCGTATTAGCGGCAAGGCTCATTAGGCCCAAAGAGAGGATTGGTTAATTTTCGACATATTGAATTCTAGTAAGGTATAATTAGTTTCGTTGACGTTATCCATGCAAGTTTATTCAAGAGGTTTTTAGTGCGATCAGAATTACATCGGTCATCCGTTACAACTCCAGCATCAATCGTCAACCTTGCCATTTTAATCCCCATGCTAGCAGCCATTGTCGCGATTACGCCTTTGGCTATCGATATGTATCTGCCGGCGATGGCCACCCTAGCCAGCAGTTTTCATTCTGACATCACGACTGTGCAACAATCCTTGAGTCTCTACCTTGCTGGTTATGCGCTGGGAATGCTGAGTTTTGGTCCTATCGCAGACAGAATTGGTCGACGCCCGATGGTGATACTCGGGTTAACTGGTTTTATGTTTGTCAGCTTAGCTTTAGCCTTCGTCACCAGTATTGAACTTTTTTTGGCATTACGATTTGCACAAGCCTTTATCGGCGCTGCTGCCACTGTGGTTGTACCTGGGTATATTAAAGAAGTCTACGGGGACAATACTGCTAAAGGTATGTCTTACGTCAGTTTAATCATGATGCTGGCACCGCTAATCGCCCCAAGTTTAGGCAGCCTTATCTTAGAGTTTGGTGAGTGGCACCTGATCTTCTTCATCTTAGCCACCTATGCCTGTTTACTACTGACTTTGGTTATCTGGAAGTTAAAGATGCCAAGCGATAGTGATAAAAGTAGCCGCAGTCAAAAATCATTCTTCGGGGCTTATGCGGTAATATTTACCAAGCCTGGTACTAAATTGCATATCGCCAGTGGCGTACTGACCTCTTTTGCTTTTTTCTGTTATTTAACCGCCTCCCCCTTTGTTTATATGGAGGTCTTTGGCTTAGATAAGTCCTTATTCGCCATTCTCTTTAGTATCAACGTGGGGGCACTCATGCTGGCCAATGTGATCAATAGCCGAATAGTAGTGCGCTATGGGTCTAGGTTAATGCTAAAAGTCTCAACCTTAATGGCCATAATTGCAGGCACTGCACTTTTACTGGTTAACGTATTTGAGCTCAGTTTTCACTACACCGTATTGATGTTGATCCCTTTCATGGGCTTTTTAGGAATAATGTCAGTCAACGCAGATGCTATCGTGTTAATGAAATTTAAAAAAGAGACGGGGACGGCAACGGCAGTTATTGGCACGCTACGTTTTGGCTGTGGCGCAATGGCAGGTCCTTTGCTCGCAGTATTTTATACGGGTACAGCAGTTCCCTTTTCAGCCTTGATGTTAAGTGCTGTTGTTTTAGTCGGATGTTGTCAATTTTTTGCAGCTAATGGTGTTAATACAGACATTCAATAACCTCACTTTTGAGCGTTATTTGTACGGAGAAACATTCAAATAACCCCTTTAAGCGGATTATTTTTCATTTAATGGCTTTTTTTACATAAAAGGCTTGAAATATGTGCTCTTTTTTATATGATGAAATTCTGTTCATTTGAGACAGATGTCACACCTTACAGGGTGGATATGACTTTCACACCAAAAGTCATTTGGCATTTCGAGAGTAAGGATCACCGTCCAAACTCAATATATTTAAGCGATTACCGTCGCTGTATCTAGATACTGCATACCGTAGCGGTAACTTATGAGGGTTTACAAATGGAGAAGTTATCAGGCGCCAGTATGATCGTCCGTTCACTTATTGACGAAGGCGTAAAACATATATTCGGCTATCCAGGCGGATCCGTGTTAGATATCTATGATGCCCTACACGAAAAGTCAAAAATTGAACATATCTTAGTACGCCACGAACAAGCTGCCGTGCATATGGCCGATGGTTACGCTCGTGCTACTGGCGAAGTTGGGGTTGTTCTTGTCACCTCAGGTCCAGGCGCGACAAATACCATTACAGGTATCGCAACCGCTTATATGGACTCTATTCCACTGGTCATTGTCTCCGGTCAAGTACCCAGTAATTTAATCGGTAATGATGCATTCCAAGAATGCGATATGATAGGTATTTCACGTCCAGTCGTGAAGCACAGTTTCCTCGTCACCGATGCAAGAGACATTCCTGAAATAATCAAAAAAGCCTTCTTTATTGCTGCCAGTGGTAGACCTGGTCCAGTAGTTGTCGATGTCCCGAAAGATTGTATGGATCCTGCGATACTGTTTGATTATGAGTATCCAAAAGAGATCAGCATGCGATCTTACAATCCAACAACATCGGGCCATAAAGGGCAGATCCGCCGTGGTTTACACGCACTATTAGCCGCCAAGAAGCCCGTACTTTATGTGGGTGGTGGTGCCGTTATTTCCGAGTGTGATAAGCAAATTTTAGCGCTTGCTGAAAAGCTCAACATTCCAGTTGTCAGCACGTTAATGGGTTTAGGTGCCTTCCCTGGCAGTCACAAAAATAGCTTAGGCATGCTAGGAATGCATGGCTGTTATGAAGCCAATATGGCGATGCATAACTGCGACTTGATTTTCGGTATTGGTGTACGCTTCGATGACAGAACCACCAATAATGTCGAGAAATATTGCCCTAATGCAACGATCTTACATATCGATATCGACCCATCTTCAATTTCAAAAACGATTCAGGTCGACATCCCCATTGTGGGTTCGGCGGATAATATCCTCGATGAGATGTTATCCCAATTAGACGCTACTGAAGACAAAAACCAAGATGTAGCAGCCATCGATAGTTGGTGGAGTGATATCAATCACTGGCGCGCTAAAAAAAGTTTAGCCTACGACAAAACAACCGATAAGATTAAGCCACAAGAGGTCATTGAAGCCTTACATAAGCTCACTAATGGTGATGCATATGTGGCATCAGATGTGGGTCAACACCAAATGTTTGCTGCGCTTTATTATCCATTTGATAAGCCACGTCGTTGGATCAACTCTGGCGGTTTGGGGACAATGGGCTTTGGCCTTCCAGCGGCAATGGGCGTCAAACTTGCTATGCCTGATGAAACCGTGCTTTGTGTTACTGGTGATGGTTCAATTCAGATGAACATCCAGGAACTATCAACTGCATTACAATATGATATTCCCGTAAAAATCATCAATCTTAACAACCGCTTTCTAGGTATGGTAAAGCAGTGGCAAGACATGATCTACTCAGGCCGTCACTCACACTCTTATATGGATTCTGTACCCAACTTTGCCAAGATTGCTGAAGCTTATGGCCATGTTGGCATCACCATTAGCGACCCCGCTAAACTTGAATCTGAACTCGAAAGAGCGCTATCAATGAAAGATAAATTGGTATTTGTCGACATCAATGTCGATCAGACTGAACACGTTTACCCTATGCTTATTCGCGGTGGTGCGATGAACGAAATGTGGCTGAGCAAAAAGGAGAAAAGCTAATGCGTCGTATTCTATCGGTATTACTTGAAAACCAACCAGGCGCACTATCTCGTGTTGTTGGCCTGTTTTCGCAGCGCGGTTATAACATTGAAACCTTAACCGTTGCACCAACAGATGATCCGACGTTATCTCGCCTCAATATCACCCTGTTTGCGGATGAAAATGTACTCGAGCAGATTGAAAAACAGCTACATAAATTGATCGATATTTTGAAAGTGGCCAATATTACAGAGTCTGAACATGTCGAACGAGAACTGGCACTGGTGAAAGTAAAAGCCAAAGGCAATGTTCGTGAAGAGATTAAACGTACGGCTGATATTTTCCGCGCTCAAATTGTCGATATTACAGCTGAGCTATACACAGTACAGCTCACGGGGCCCAGCGCTAAGCTAGATGCCTTTATTTGTGCCGTTGGTGAAATCACTAAGGTCATTGAAGTTTCTCGCTCTGGTGTGGTTGGCCTTAGCCGTGGTGAGAAATCCATGCGAGCTTAAGAAGGACAAATCCTCTCTATCGGTGGGATAAACATATTTCTATATAAAAGGGAGCTTTAGGCTCCCTTTTTGATCTTCTGAATGTTATTTAAAATTATAGAGTCCAGGCTATAAAAACTACTCTGAATCAATCATTCTCGACGTACTTATGTCGATTTTTCTAGGCTTTAATGCCTCTGGTATTTTACGTTCAAGATCGACATTGAGCAGACCGTTTTCAAGGTTGGCACCGATCACGGTGACATAATCTGCAAGCTGGAATGTTCGCTCAAAACCACGCTCTGCAATGCCTTGATAGAGGTATTTACGCTCTTTATCTTGTTCGGCTTTGGTGCCCTTAACTAATAACTTGTCGCCTTCGCTGGTAATGTCCAGCTCATCCATAGCAAAGCCAGCAACGGCCATGGTGATGCGATAGCGTGTGTCATTAAGCAGTTCAATGTTGTATGGCGGGTAACCCGAATTGCCTTTATTCGATGCAGCATGCTCTGCAAGCTGGGCTAAACGATCGAAACCAATGGCGCTACGGTATAAGGGAGTTAGATCATAATTACGCATATGTATATCCTTTTTATAAAGCAATATAATGACTATACCCAAGCTACTTGGAAATGCAGGATTCAGTGGGAATTTAATGCACTTTAAGCAAGGCATTGTTTGTAGCTAATGGTTGTTCCCTTAGCAAAACCAATAACGCAGAATAAAGAGCATTAAAACCCATCGAAGAAGGCTTTGCACAAGCCCACTTCGTTGTTGCATTAACTTAAAAGGGAGTCACCATTCCTACGTCAATGCGTCTAGAATTGAACTCGTGCAACGTCTCTGAAATCAGCATTCTCAGGTAGTTTGGGTATATATTGGCCAACATCTGTAGAACACTCTACTCTCTGTCGCACCCTGTTTTCGTTAATAAACTTAGACCCCGAAGGCATCAAGATTTTATTAACTAGAAACCTCATTGAGCGTTCCATACTTAACTATATGTAGACGAGGATTTAACTTTTCAAGGGTAGTCAGTAAAAAAGTATTAAATGCTCCCAAAAGAAAAAGGTAGCTTGAAAGCTACCTTTTGTTGATATGGTTTACCTAAACATTTACTGACTTAGCACTTGGCAACCATATGCATTCATCGAGTTCTCATAAACAACGTCACCAGTAGGCGCGAACTCACCCGCTGCTATAGAACCTTTAGCCTTTAAAAAGTCATACATTACAGCAGCATCAACAAAGCCTGTCATCACAGGAGTGAGAACTGGATAGCCGTCTCCACCTGCAGCGTTAAAGCTAGGAACAGTGAAGCTGTATGTGGCTGCAGCATCGTAGCCTTTGCCATTCACATCGCTGATATCAACCGTTTTTGCTATACAATCGACAGTCATCGTCACGCCAGTGAGTTGAGCATAAGCACCTGAATCAATTTGTAGTGAAGCGACCGCACCTAGATACTCAGTTAACTTAGCACCGGTTACAGTACTCTTGGTTATCGAGTTACCAAATGGCTGCACGGTGAGCACATCTTTATACGTGATATCACCTGCATCTATTGAAGCGCGTACACCACCAGAGTTCATCACACCCACATCGGCATTAACTTTACTCGTGTGAGCTGTTGAGATTAAATGACCTAGGTTAGTTTGCATAAAGCGTACTTTAGCGCGGTCTCCTTCTAACACCTCAGCAGTGGTGGCAATCACTTCGCTTAACTGCTCTTGACCTTTTTCTTGGTACTGCTTAAGAATTTCTAACACGGTACCATCTGGCTTAATCTCATCACCGATAAGTACACGGTCGCCAGCTTCATTTTTCTTCTTCAAATTAACTGGAATGAGCTTGTAGCTTGCAAGATGTAGCTCGTCATTGAAATATTCGAAGTCTGCTTGGCCAACATATTTGCCCCACTCGTGGGCTTGCATAATGTAAGTGCCATTTTGCTTATCTGGAGTACAGTCATCGCCTGGATTGAAATCAGCATAATTGTTGGTGCCTGATTCCATACACACTGGATTTTGCGAGTGACCGCCAATGACAGCTTGTAGATCGCCTGCAGTTACCGCACGCGCCATTGCTACATCGCCTGATGCATTGCTACCGTTTTGTGCATCGGCATAATGTCCCATATGGGTCGTCGCAAAAATGATATCCGCAGCATCGGCATCTTTAATATCTTTAATGACTTTTTGGATCTCTGTAGCAGGATCGGTAAATTCTAAGCCACTGATAAATTCGGGGTTACCAATCTTTTTCGTATCTTCAGTGGTTAATCCAACTACCGCAATTCGTAGGCCGTTTACATCAAATACTTTATAAGCATCGAAATAACGCTCACCTGATGCTTTGTCATAAATGTTGGCTGCCAACATTGGGAAATTAGCCAGTTCACGCTGCATCTCAACAGTGGCTAATGGATTGTCAAACTCATGGTTACCAACAGCCATTGCATCATAACCAATCAAATTCATACCGACAAAATCAGGACGTGCATCTTGTAAGTCAGACTCAGGGACACCCGTGTTGATATCACCGCCTGATAACAAAATCGTTTCACTGCCATTTGACTCGACTTCTGCACGGATCTGATCGATCAGCGTCTTACGCGCAGCCATACCATATTCGCCATGCCTGTTCTCCCAGAAACGGCCATGGTTATCGTTAGTATGAAGAAGCGTAAAAGTAGTACATGCCTCACCCGCTTCGGCACAAGTCGTCGGTTTAACCGGCGCATCATTATCATCGCTGCCACACCCTGTTAATGCTGCCAGCACTGATGTTGCGACAAGTCCTTTAATTAACAAATTTTTCATTATTATCAACCCCTAGATTATTATTTGAATAGTTTTAAGTATTACCATCATTTTTTAAATTACGGATTCTATGATCTCGTTGGCGGACATAATAGCAAATAATGTATCGCAAATGTGTCATTTGAGTGACACTTTACTGCAAATATGATGCTGGATACGGGGCTTTGTGTTGTTTATTGTTTTGCGTAAAAAACAAGTGAGAAGAGGTTTTGATGAATTTGTTATTGAAGATATAGCCTGATGGATAAATCCTGCGAGACTTTCATGTTAATTCAAACGATTAGCTTTAGCAGGCAAAAGCATTACATTCAACGTAAATAGAGAACAGTTGGCCCTCACAACTATCGATATTTTTACAAATATATTTCATTATTCACCGCATTTCATTAACCAATTTTTGAGTATGTTAAATGATAAGCTTCAAAGCTTGGGTAGAATAAAGGCTGCAAATATAAAAGAGCAGCTTATTGAACGCTGCTCTTATCAAAACATCCGCGACTTTTATTTGGTTAAGAGACTATTTAGCACAGCTCTTAACGATGCTTCCACCACGGTAGAATATTGGGTGACCGCCATTAGCTGGATCGTAATCAGCAACTTTAATGCTTGGCGTTTTCTCAAAGTATTCACGAAGCACTGATGCATCACTACGTTGAGTGTCGACATAGTTTGCATGATTTGTAATCTTAGGATAATCATCACCACCTTTCGCACTGAAGTTAATCAGTGAGAAAGTGTAGTTTTCAGCCTTGTTGAATGTACGGCCACCTAGGCTATTAATTTTAACGATATCAGATGGGGTTGCATCAGGGTTTATTTCAACCGCATCACAAGTCACCGACATATCCATAGGGTATAACTGTGCCATACCGCCGCCAGTCTTTAAAGCCACATTAGCTAGATATGCTTCAACCTCAGATCCTGTCATGGTGACAAACGCCACATCATTACTAAATGGCTGCACGGTGAGTACATCACGGTATGACACATCACCCGGCACAATTGAATCTCGAATACCGCCTGAATTCATTACACCAAAATCAACGGTTGGTTCGAAATTAGCCGTAACCCAATCGCCATAAGCACGAGTTAGCAGTTGACCTAAGTTTGTCTGCTCAACACGTACGACGGCGCGGTCACCTTCAAGCTTGCCATCAGTGCTTGAGATAACAACATCGAGCAGTTCTTGTCCAAGATCTTGGTAATGCTGCAGCGCATCGATAACCAATTGATCTTGCTCTATCTCTTCGGTAATGAAAACAAGCTCGTCATTCTCATTTTTCTCTTTAAGGTTAATTGGGATCAATTTATAGCTAGCAAGCGTCAACTTACCATCCATATATTCAAAATCAGCACGGCCGACATACTTACCCCATTCATGGGCTTGCATAATAAAGGTGTCGTTTTGGATATCAGGTTTACACTCATCACCTGGGTTGAAGTCAGCATAATCATCGCCTTCCATACAGACAGGATTTTGCGAATGACCGCCGATAATCGCCTGTAATTGGCCTTGCTCTAATGAACGAGCAAGCATCACATCTCCGGCAGCTTCCGTGCCATGCTCACCATTTGCGTAATGACCCATGTGAGTCAAGGCAAACACCATGTCGACGCTTTCATTAGCCTTAATCTCAGCAAGAACGGTTTGAATTTCATCTTGAGGATTGGTGAAATGCAAACTAGCGACGTTATCAGGGCTAACAACCTTAGGTGTATCAACCGTAGTGAAACCTATGATGGCCACCTTAAGACCATTAATTTCAAACACTCGGTATGGTTCAAAATAACGCTCTGAAGTAACATTACCTTGAAGGTCTTTTTTATAGATGTTTGCGGCTAACATAGGGAATTGAGCGATTGTGGCTTGCATATCTAGCGTTGATAATGGGTTATCAAACTCATGGTTACCCACCGCCATCGCATCATAACCCAGCATGCTCATACCGATAAAATCAGGTACTGCATCTTGCATATCTGACTCTGGAACACCCGTGTTGATGTCACCGCCAGACAGTAAAATGGTTTCTCCGCCATTGCGTTCAACTTCGTTGCGGATCTGCTCAATGACAGTCTTACGAGCCGCCATACCGTATTCACCGTTCTTGTTTTGCCAGAAACGACCATGATTATCGTTAGTATGGATCACGGTAAATTGAGTACAAGCATCACCTGCCGCTTCACACGCTGTTAAAGGCGTGTTGTCATCATCACTACTGTTACAACCTGCTAATGCAGCCAAAACTGCTGTTGCGACTAAACCTTTGACTAGTTTATTCATCATTACATCAACCCTTTAGTTATTTTTAATAATTAAAATTACGGATTCTCTGATCTCGCTAATTCCAATCATACCAAAATGTAATGAAAAAACTGTTAACTAGGTTAAATAAAATAGGTAAAATATTTGTTAAAACATATACTTATAGGACACTACTGTGCGTATATAAAAACAGATAATAAAAATAAGGTTGTTAAAGCAGAATAAAAATGAAGGAAGGCTTATAAGCCCAATAAACTTATAGTTATTTTCAACAACTTATATTAAATCAGTTTGCAGGCGGATTTTTCTGAATTAAGAACAAGGAGGATAAGTCGACAGTAATCCACATCAGTATCATCTGCCGACAACATCATTTAGAAAGCAAAAACTAAGCCAGTACAGTGCGTAACCAGGCTCCGATGTCATTTAACTGCTCGGGTAAAACACTGTGCGGCATCTGATACGTTTTCCATTGCGTGTTATAGCCAGCGGTTTTGAGTAACGTGTTTGCCATCTTACCTGAACTGACAGGCACAACATCATCTTGCTCTCCGTGGTGCTGCAAGATAGGCGTGGTTTTGTTCGCTTCACTCAACTCTTCAGGAAGCTTATCTGCTGTAGGTAAATAGCAAGATAACGCCATAATGCCAGCAAGTTGTACTGGATATCTAAGTCCAGTAAATAAACTCATCACGCCGCCTTGGCTAAAACCTGCAAGCACGATTCTGTTTGCTGGAATACCTGAATCAATCTGCTCTTGAATCAAGGCTCTTACAGATACTTCAGACGCTAACACGCCCTGCATGTCTGCTCGATTGTGTAAATCCATACTCTTGATGTCATACCAAGCACGCATAACATAGCCTTGGTTGATGGTAACCGCCTGCTCTGGAGCGTGAGGGAAGATAAAACGTATGCTGTTATCTGCTGGTAAACCGAGCGCTGGAACAACTGGCGCAAAACCCGCACCTGAGTCGCCTAAACCGTGAAGCCAAATAACACAGGCTGTGGCTTTAGATTGTGGCTCTATGGTTATCCGCTCTAATTTTACTACTGACATATGTTTCCTTAGATTGTTATCACTTATATTTTTGCCATCAAAATGCATTGGTACTTGCTACACCTGAACTTTAGTCACTCCAAATGACCCAGACTGACACATTATACCAATCAGTATAAGAAGTTGATCTACTCAGAGTGTTTTTTGGCAAACTAATTCAAGGTGAATGGATGACATAATGGTTGTTCCCTTATGAGTTCATTCAACGCAGAAATAGGCAGCCAAAAACACTCCTTACAGGCGAGTTTTAGCGGTTCTGATGCTGTGTTAACGAGCTTAACCGTAGAATAACTATGCTTTTCACTCGTTGCAAACCACATGGATGTGGTGAATGTCATTAATGCAGGAGCAATTAATGACCTTGCCTCAGGACCGCTAAACTCTCGCTGAGCGATCAAATCTTTATACTGATTGGTATTAACCAATACCAATCTCTGCACGGATCATCAACAGCTGTTCAAGCGTATCCAGACGAAGACTCCATTTTATTGAGCCTGCATCAGCGCTTATGATTAAGGCATCATCAATAAACGTAAGATCTTCAGCCATGGCATACATCCCACTACCTGATGCGGATAATTTAATCTGCACCTCAAATGGTGTCAGAATAATCTTCCCCTGTGAGAAATCGATGACCATAGTCTGTTCCTGAAAAGTAACCGTAAAATAAAAAAACCAGCATGCTTGCTGGTTTTTTCTGCCTATCTAATCTTATACCCAAGCTATTTGGGAGAAACGATTAGTGGTGGTGACCACCTTTGCCGTGGGCGTGACCGTGTGAAATCTCTTCAGCTGTCGCATCTCTTGCGTCAATCACGTCAATATCAAACGTTAACTCTCGACCCGCAAGCGGGTGATTAACGTCAACAGTTGCCATGAACTTACCCACTTTAATTACTGTCACTTGGCGTTGACCTTGATCAGTATTTAACAATGCACGCATGCCTGCTTTCCACACTTTCTCGCCTTGAAGATGCTTAACAGATACGCGTTGAGTCGCTTCTTCATTGCGAACACCATAAGTCGTTTCAGGTGCTAGGGTAACTGAAAACTTCTCACCAGCGGTTTTACCAGTAATGGCATCTTCAACACCCGGCATCATATTGTCGTGGCCATGAAGGTATGCAATTGGATCTAAGCCTTCATTGGTTTCTAATACTTCGCCCTGTTCATCACGTAATGTGTAATTAAACTGAACTACCATATCGTTTTTAATGCTCATTAATTGTCCTTAACCATAATACTGACTTAAATTTTGGAAACGAAGCTTACCAAAACTCCTCTAGTAGCTCTAGTATTTATACAAGAGCTAAGAGTTTAAGCTAGATTTTACTGCACACCTAAGGCTGCAAAGCTTGCTTCACTCGGGAACCCATCAGCGACTAAGCCCGCCGAACGTTGAAATTGGCGTAATCCAGATTTTGAATTAGAGCCCAGAACCCCATCAGGCTTACCAACGTCGAATCCTTTCTCATTTAACTTTGCTTGTAGCAATTTAACTCGAGCTCGACTTAAATTATCTTGCTTAGGGGGAGCGACTTTCAGGCTTACACCACCATTAATACGATCAGCTAAATGACCCACAGCAATCGCATAGAAGGTCGAACGGTTCCAGCGCATAATCACATCAAAGTTTTTATATCCAAAAAATGCAGGACCTGTATAACCAGCAGGAAGATACAGAGCGGCACTCATATCTGGTGTAGAAATAGATTTGCCCTCACTTGTCATCACACCAAGCTCTGCCCACTTAATCAATGGTTGCTCGTGGCTTTTGCCTAAGTACTCATAACTGAAATTGTTTGGCAAACTGACTTCACGTCCCCACCGCTCATTTCGTTGCCAGCCAAGTTGTTGCAAAAAGTTCGCGGCAGAGGTCAAAGCATCAGCAGTACTATTCCAGAGATCGGCCTTTCCATCACCGTCGCCATCGATAGCGTACGCGGCATACGCCGATGGCATAAATTGAGTATGTCCCATAGCGCCCGCCCAAGAGCCCACCATGTCAGAGGCTTCAAATTGATACTCCTCTTTCAACTTAAGGGCTTTCATCAATTCACCGGTGAAATACTGACTTCTTCTAGGATCGCACGCTAAGGTGGCCAATGAATCCAGAACTGGCATTTTGCCTTTATAGGAACCGAAATTAGTCTCTAACCCCCAAAAAGCCATCAAATATTGAGGCGGAACGCCATATTGTGCTTTTAGCTGGTTCAAGAACTCTCTATTCTCCTCCAATAGACGCCTGCCCTCTTTTACTCGCCAGTCAGTAACACGCTTACTAAAGTAGTTATCGAAAGTTTGGCTAAATTCTGGCTGCTTCTTATCAAGTTCGATGACACGGGCAACATACTTCACTTTACCTAAAGTATTGTCGATAGTATCAGTCGACAACCCTTGAGCTTTGGCCGTTTTTTGCAGTTCAACCACACAACTAGGAAAATCAGTAGCAAAAGCAAGAGATGACCCCAAACTAGAGAAAAGTAGCACTGATACTAAAGAGACATTTTTAATCATGATGAATACTCCAAAAATGTTGTTGATGAACACAGGCCGACATATCAGTCTAAAAAAGGCCCTAAGATCCCGAATTCAAATTGAGCCATAATTACCATACTCAAGCAAGACGGAATTCCCCTTAATTTTGATATATCGTACTTTTTATGAAGGTTGGATTAAAATTGTGTCTTTATCATTCATTCTGAGTTCAAATTTTATCTTCTGAGTAAATTAGCTTCGTAATTGGTAAAGATTCACTTGGCGAATACACTTGATGTCGTATAATGGCCACGAAGAAATACCACACAGAAGAGACCTGAAATGACAGAAACAAATCCAATATTAACCAGCTTTATCGAAGATGTTAAACAACACCAGGTAGTCTGGGGACTGCAAGATGAATCAGGTGAAGGTTGGGTCGTTTGTGACTCTTCTGAGTATGAAGACACTGATGTTATGCCTCTATGGTCAACGGAAGCTCAAGCTAAAGTTCACTGTACTGAAGAGTGGGCTGAATATTCGCCTGTTGCAATCACGTTAACCGAGCTTCTCGAATTTTGGATAGCAGATCTTAATGAAGATGGTGTGTTAATTGGCTTAAACTGGCAAGAAAACCACGACTGTCTAGAGATGGACCCTATCATTCTTGCTAATTCTTTGGTTAATGTCGAAGAGGAGTAATCCTTCTCGATTAAATCAAGTCATTTAATATGAACAAGATGAATAATGGCGTCAGACAGGTTAAAATCTTATGACGCTATCTATCCCCCTTATCGATATTCCATTCGATCTTCGCCATACCTGTTGGTTTTGTGCAGAACCATGCGATGCTCACTTTGAATATCATGCCAACAACCACACCTCACATCCAAGCTTGTCAGTACCCGCCTGTAAAGAGTGCTTAAAACTGGCAAAACAACATAAATTGACCTCTATATGGGAATGTCAGGTAGCGGTAAAGGATGAGCTGATGCGCATATATGCAAAGCATCTAGCGATTGGCATTAATTGGACAGAGCAGGAGCTCATCGATTCTGAGTTTTCTTGTAAGGTATTTGAAGGGTTTAAAAAAAGTGGCTGGATGATGTACCTCATCGCCAGAGACAGAGTCAATGCACCTAGCTGGCCAATCGTTATTGACGGTGTTCCGTTAGAGAGTGATCAAGTCAATTCAAACTTTGAATTTGACGGTGTAAAGTATCCCTCGTTGTCAAAAGCAATAAGTCACTACAGCGAAACTTTAGGTTTAGATAAACTGTTTCTTCAAGCGGTTGTATCGCAGGTCGGACGCGCCAGATTTGGTTACGCCGTTAGACTTTGCCGCATTAATATCACTTCAAATAAAAGAGTTAAACAAGAGGTTTTAAAAGATCTTGCCATTGAACAAGGTGAAGAGCTAAGTAACTCAACGTGGTTTTAATTTATCTGTTATAAAAAAGCAGCATAATGCTGCTTTTTCTTGGAATGGATTGCGTCAATTAGCAATCCACTTTTACTTCCTAAGGCAATCCTGAACAACACCGACCAAGAGATCGGGTTGGAATTTTGAGATAAATCGATCACAGCCCACCTTCACGACCATCGCCTCATTAAAACTGCCACTCAGTGATGTATTTAACGCGACAAAGAGTTTATTCATGCGTTCGTCACTCCGGATTTCCGAGGTGAGTTTATATCCATCCATTTCTGGCATTTCAGCATCGGTAATCAACATTAAAATCTCATCATAAACCGATTTTCCCCCATCGCACCAACTCTGCAGTAACTGCAGTGCCTGTAGGCCGTCAGACACTTCCAGTATCTCAATGCCTAAGGGTTCTAATGTCTCTTTAATTTGCCTTCTTGCGGTAGATGAGTCATCTGCGATAAGGATCTTATGCCCTACCATCTTTTTGGCTAGCTCTTCATCCAAGACACCTTCAGATAGGCGGATATCATAATTAATGATCTCAGCCAGTACTTTCTCTACATCAATGATCGACACCATATTGATCACATCATCAATCTCAAGTCTACATATTGCAGTGAGGTAATTATGAGTGCCTGCCGTTTTAGGTGGAGGTAAAATGTCGCTCCAAGTCATATTCACAATATGCTCAACTTTACCTACCATGAAACCTTGAACACTTCGATTATATTCCGTGATAATCAAATTACGTTCTTGAGCGTCGGTCATAGGGGAAAAGCCGATCGCGCCCCTTAAATCAATCACTGGAATTGAGGTCCCACGAATATTAGCAACCCCCGAGACACTCTTATGACTACCGGGCAAAGAACTTAACGGAGGTAATTTCACTACTTCCTTGACTTTAAATACATTTATTGCAAAGAGTTGAGTCGCATTAATACGAAATAATAAAAGTTCTAAGCGGTTTTCACCGACTAATTGCGTGCGTTGGTCAACTGAATCGAGTACTTTTGCCATAATACAAATCTCGGAAAATAAGAGACACTTCGTCTCTGACAGTAATGCTTGTTAATGGTAGCCAGTAAATCCATAGTCGAACCAAAGTCTCAATTCGAACAAGATGGCATACATGACACTCACCTACTCATAGATAATTATATTTTAGCAGCTAAAAACACAACAGGAATAATTCTAGAACCATGTTATTGCACAACTTCCATAATGCCCATATAAAGGCACCTGTTTGACGTGTTATTTATTCACCTGTTTCTCGCGTAAACCATCGCCCATCAAGGGTCTAACATCAAACGTCTACTTCAAAAGTGACATTAACACGCTCGCCGCTAACATTGCTGAAATTAGCAATACAACCGGAGACATAAACATCTCATTTACACCCATTTCTCTTTACATAATACCTGTAAATACTACTACTTACCTAATAAAACAGCAGTTTATGAAGGCAATTTAAACACGAAGTAATTAATAAAATAAATATTGACACTTGGAAAGCGACAGGTATACTGCAATTTGATTTTGAGTACCCTTGTTAAAGTAGTTTGCTTTTTGTTTGACTCCTCTCGTCAATACCTCGCAAAAATATTAATACACCTGGTTCGCATCTAAAAACTAGTCATATTACTGTCATACCACTATGATTAAATCTGACTAAGTCAATGAACTTCAAATCTAAACTGTTACAAACGCTAACATTTATAGATTGAGAATAGTCTTGATTAAGATGCCGAAGATGGGTAGGCTCAAAACGAACCCTAAATTCATCTTTCGCAAAAATGCTAAGGATATTTTATAGTTACATATTCACTGCCAATAAAGCAGTACAACAATATAAAGGAGTATGACATATGTCGTACAACATAAATGGTCATGAGATCACAGTAAGTTTTCCAGTAAATTCTATTTCTCTAAACAAGTCTTCTATCGCATTCACCGATAGCGTTGGGAAAAATAGACAGACATTTTCTAAGCGTACAGAAGCATTAACGTTTATGAAATGGTTGCTTTCAAGCAACAAGTAAATCGCAACACACGTTATAAAAGTCAACATAATGCAATTCGATACTCTCCTCTTATCAGTATCGAGTGTTCTTAAAAAGAACGGATAGGACCGACTTCATTACATCGGCTATTAAGCATTCAAGTAACATCTACCTTTGGTCTAGGCCGTATCAATTTCACAGATACTTAGCCTGACCAACTGGTAAAACCTAAAACTCCCCAGTTAAAAACCAATCCTGTTAACTTTCTTTCATTACCCAAATTTTCGTTTATACCTTGGTAGCATGCTGCAGTTTCCCAATAAGCCCCCTTGATGTAGATACATAATAGGGCCGTGTTCGCCACAATGGTTTACATATGCCTCAAGCGTAAGCCAACCAATTGGGTCGTACAGCAGTTCAAACTCAATACCTTGCTCACCAACACGTTTCCACATCTCATAGCATTCACGATACAGTTTACCAAAATGATACTTTTTCGGCAGAGAGATTATCTTCGGATGAAATGCCTTTTCTTGAGAAAGTTCAGTAAACTGCAGGTTCAGATAGTCATCTCCGCCCACACATGCACAAGTCAAAACGCGAATATTAACGTTAGACTCGATAAAATATTTATTGAGAAACAGTGCTGTCGTTCCCGTCCCTGAAGGGAGAAATACAGTTAATGTTTGCTGACTTGTTTCTTCTGCCCAGTCAATAATCTCTTTAGCCAGCTGCGCAACACCGAATTCGGCATATTCACAACGCCCGCCTTCAGGCACAAACAGCGCATTGGGCTCATCAACCAATATTTTATCTGTAATATACTGCTCACTGGAACGTCCCTCTCTGTCAGGACACTCACTAAGGTCAATAATATTTGCACCATTCGCACGGGCAGCAACATAATTCCCCTCAGTTTGAGTCTTAATGTGTGCAGCAACATGATCGACATAAAAGTCTAACTCCCAACCACGAAGTTTAGCCAATGCTGACATAGAATAGAGAGAGTTTGCTTGAGGTGAACCATAACCGATAAGTTTTTCCACACTAGGGAAGTCACGTGCAAGAAAATAAGCAAACTTACGGGCTTTATTGCCTGAAAACTCTGGATGAAGAAGATCGTCCCGCTTAATAAAAATATCCCTGTCGAACATGTTAATCGAATCAACAGGTGTGTTACTTAACTTCATATGATACCAATCTCATCAAATAGACCTCCAACGATTACTTGGATATTTTACCATTTTGACCAATTGAGAAAAATAACTAATTACAGGTATTGTTGACCAACTCAATGAGTAGAAAAAACAGAATAAAACGATAAAAACTCCTTGTATCAACAACATAAAATATTGGCAT
Source organism: Shewanella hanedai (assembly GCF_007197645.1). Taxonomy (GTDB): domain Bacteria; phylum Pseudomonadota; class Gammaproteobacteria; order Enterobacterales; family Shewanellaceae; genus Shewanella; species Shewanella hanedai. Next base: position 69,621 of record NZ_VKGK01000017.1, on the reverse strand, counting down.
GAAAATAGCTTAGTAGAACGTGATCATAGAAATGATTAAATCAGTGCTCTTTCTATGAGCTTTCGTCTTTATTAGGAGTCATTTAATGGCAATATTACGTTTGATATTTAACATAGCTTGGTTTGTTCTCGGTGGTTTCGTGATGGGGCTCGCTTGGTGGCTAGCAGGTTTACTTTGCTATATCAGTATTATAGGTATCCCATTCGGGCGTGCATGCTTTGTGATAGGTGAAATGACATTCTGGCCATTTGGTCAAGATCACATGAACCGAAGAAACCTCACTGGTAACGAAGATATAGGCACTGGTGCATTCGGAACGATAGGGAATATAGTCTGGTTCCTACTTTTCGGGATCTGGCTCGCCATCGGCCACCTTACTCATGCCGTCGCCTGCTTCGTCACCATTATAGGTATTCCATTTGGTATACAGCACCTTAAGTTAGCCATATTGAGCTTAACGCCAATAGGCCAAACCGTTGTCGCGAGAGCGTAAAGTATTAGCTTATCTGACATAATGTAAACTAGGGTTCCCGTTGATTCATCTCAATTTGTTGATGAATCAACTCCCCTAGCGTGTTAACTGCTTTTTCAATAGCATTATCCCACTCTATGGCTAAATTCAATCTTATGTAGCCAATATAATGCTCATGCTGTGAAAACACGTCTCCAGGGAAAAAAGCCACGCCATTGTCGATAGCTTGAGTAAACAAGAGTCTGGAATCGCACTGTTCGGGCAACTTAATCCACAATACATATCCACCATCACTGAGGTTAACTCTTGTTCCCTCTGGGAAAGAATCGTGAATACAAGCCTGCAGCCATTTTTGATTTTGATGCAGTGTCATTTTCAACTTTTTAAGGTGCCGACTGTAGCCTCCCAGCTTCATAAACTCAGCAATTAACATCTGGATAATCAAAGGTTCTGATACGTTTCTAAAGGCTTTTAACTTCTTTATTTTACGATGATATTTTCCACCGCATAACCAACCAAGCCTGAATCCTGAGCCTAAAGACTTAGACACTGAAGAGCAATAGATCACATTCGCATTACTCTCCATCGACTTTATTGCTGGTAAAGGTTTGCCTTGATAATTAAGTTCAGAAAACAGATCGTCTTCTATTAACGGAATATCATACAGCTCAGATAATGCCAAAATTTTCTTTCGATTCACCACAGGCATAAGGCTGCCAGTGGGATTACTAAATGAGGGAACCAACACTAAGGCGGCAATTGGCCAGTTCATTAACGCATCTTGCAGAGCATCAGGCTTCATACCTAAAACGGGGGAACTAGGCACCTCCAACACCTTCATGTCTAAAGATTCGATCACCTGCAGTAAACCCGGAAAACAGGGGCTTTCAACAGCGATAATATCACCGACACTTGCCACAGAACTGAGCGCTAAAGCGATAGCATCCTGACAACCTCCTGTGACTAGAATATCATCAGGATGAACTTCCACATCAACATTGAGCATTCGTTTGGCAAATTCTCTTCTTAAAGGTAAGAAGCCTGACGAAAATTCAGGAGAGACTAACTCAAGCATATGATAACGAGTTAGCTTGTTCAGGATCTTTTTTAACTGATTTATAGGCAATAAATCTGGCGATATCACCGCTGTACCTAAATTTGTAACGCCCTCTTTATGGCATTCGGTTAACACTGACATCATGCGATTATAAACTGAAATATCTTGTGGTTTCATTGGCGTTAAATGATCAACATCAGGTAAGCGCGAAACAAAATAACCAGAACCAGGACGGCTGTTAATCAACCCACTGTCTTCTAAAATCCCATAAGCTGTTTGAACCGTGGTCATGCTGACATTAAATTGCTCACGACTTGCCCGAACCGACGGGATCTTTTCACCGGGTTGAAAACAGCCCGTTAAGATCTGTTGTGACAGTGACTCAGCCACTTTCTGGTATTTCTTATTCGACATTGTGACATCACTCTTTAAATATTCACCGCATTAATACCGATACAGGGGAGGAAAAAATACCAATATTAAACATCTCATGCAAATTGTACCGTTCTTCTGTTCACTTAGTGTCTCTTTTTTACCGAAAAGAGAATCTGTAAGCTGAATATTCACTTGATAGAGAAGAGAGCTTAACCATGCCATTAGTTAGCCCGTTGAATGAATCGAATCAGGAAGTGATAGAGCTGGCGCGCTTTTTTAATGAAACCTTAGGCTTTTGTCCTAATAGTGTATTGACCATGATGAGAAGGCCAAAAATAGCGAAAGCCTTTATCAACCTCAATATGGCGGTAATGGACAATCAAGGACGCGTCACTAGCTCACTCAAACGGTTAATCGCGTATGTATCAAGTCATGTCACTGGTTGTCGATATTGCCAAGCACACACCATTAGAGCGGCTGAACGCTATGGTGCAGAACAAGCGCAACTAGACAATGTGTGGGAGTATCAAACCCACCCCGCATTTAGTGACGCAGAAAGAGTCGCTCTGGATTTTTCCGTCGCTGCGTCAACAGTCCCTAATGGCGTCAATCAAGAACTCAATGAGCGTCTACATCTGCATTGGGAAGAAGATGAAATAGTTGAAATACTGGGCGTGATCTCCCTGTTTGGATATCTGAATAGATGGAATGACTCAATGGCCACCACACTTGAAGAGGGGGCGATTGCATCAGGGGAAAGCTTGTTAGCACTAGAAGGCTGGGAAGTTGGAAAACATACGCTGTAACGCATATTAGTGGATATAGCAGCTGTCAAAGATGTCATTTTAAGGCTGCTAATTTGTTGACATTGGCCATAAAAGCTATTTATTTCCGGTATTTTCCATGTAATCAGCAAGCATTGAGTCTTTATCTATTTTGGTTAATCCAGCATTGACCACATCGCGCCAAAAATGCCCCTCAGGGGTATTATTAAACGCAATTGTCATCTGTTTATTTTCTAACGTCTTCTTGTTGACTTGAACCTTTTTACTCAATGACTTCAACTCCTTTTGCAAGAGAAGATATTTCAACACGTTGGTATCCATAACAGCAGCATCAATTCTGGCTGTCGCCACTTTTCTGAGATTATGTTCATCGGAATTAACCACTTCAACTTTCTGAGTCCCCAACTTAATCATCGCATCAAGATCAGCGGAATTCACATAATCCCTGACAACACCTAAGGTATATTGATTAAGATCGGATACTTGCAACCAGCTAATGGGGTGTCGATCTTGTTCGACTAAACCAAGTGGGCTACTACCAATGACATCTGAAAATACAAATTTTTCTGTCGGAAAAGTATAAGCAGGTAAATAACCTTCATACTTAGAGTTGTGTCGATTCACTAATCTAACAGCACGACTCCATGGGTAAAAATCCACGACAAGCTCATGACCCATGGCGTTAACCGCCGCACGAGTGATCGCAATAACAGCCCCTTGGCCTTGAATTTTACTACTCGAATACGGCGGCCAATGAAGAGAGGTTAAGTGCAAAGTATCAGCTTTAATCTGGGGCGCAAAAAAACCTCCAAGTATCCCTATAAGAGTACAAAGAGTCACTATTCGCATTCTATTCTTGCGATAACAAATTATGAAATTATCACCATAGATATCAAATCCTCCCTAATAATAAACAGGCTGATACAACTGCAAACGAGTATGTGAATACAGTAATCAGGCTATAAAGTATAGCCTGAGCTGCTCAAAAATAAATCAACCTTTGTTACAATTCTTCGCTGGAAAGCAAACAATAAACAGTGAGAAGATGAGATTAAATGATAACTAGAGAGGTGCTTATGCTACGAAAGACTGCCATTACAGTGCTAGGAGGAGGACTGACTTTACTTGGGGCTGCTTTACTGATATTACCGGGTCCTGCTTGGTTACTTTTACCCATAGGTTTGGCGATTCTAAGTTTGGAATACCCTTGGGCTAAAATCTGGCTGCGTAAAAGCCAGAAGCAATTATCAACGTCTGCCGCTTGGATCGACAGAAAAATTTTATTAAGAAAGATGAAATTGTCATAACATTGCAGCATTTTGTCTTTCACAAACAATCATCAAATTCACACTTTTAAACAAAGCATGAACTCAAGCAAGAAGCCTACCTTAAATCCCCCTACAATTCCGAGATCTTTCTCACGAAGAGTTAATCCAAATCCACGATAGTCTCTATCGAAACAAAGTGTTATGAAAAACTTCTAGAACTGAATATGATGTCGCGTCGATAATCTGAATCGAATTAAACATCTTATTCTAAGGTCTATTATGAAACCATTTTCTCCCCTAGCACTTGCCATTATTGCAGCAATTTATACCTCTTCTGTTATGGCTAAAGAACCTATTGAGATCATTCAACCAGTGATGATCACTGAACCGGAAAAAGTTGAGTTGGGTAAGATGCTTTTCTTCGAACCACGACTATCAATGTCAGGGTTTATCTCATGTAACTCTTGTCATAATTTATCTACTGGTGGTGTCGATGCATTACCAACCTCAATTGGCCATAACTGGCAAGAGGGCCCAATTAACTCACCAACCGTATTAAATGCTGAATATGGTTTGGCACAGTTTTGGGACGGGCGAGCTAAGGATCTCAAAGAACAAGCAGGCGGACCTATCGCCAATCCAAAAGAGATGGGGTTCTCGCACGAGCTTGCTGTATCAACTATCGATTCTATGCCTGCATACAAAGCCAGATTTGAAAATGTATACGGCGACGGAAAGATAACTATCGATAATATTACCGATGCCATCGCTGCCTTTGAAAAAACACTCGTCACGCCAAACAGTCCTTTTGACCAGTATTTACTCGGCAATAAATCTGCCATTTCTGAGGAAGCGACCGCAGGTTATCAGTTATTTAAAGACAAAGGGTGCGTGAGTTGTCACAACGGCCCTGCTGTTGGCGGAACCATGTACATGAAAATGGGATTAATCAAACCATTCCATACAAAGAACCCTGCAGAAGGTCGAATTGCCGTAACAGGTAACGCAGCAGATATGAACGTATTTAAAGTGCCGACGTTACGAAACATTGAACTAACCTATCCGTACTTCCATGACGGTGCGACGTGGACTTTGGAAGAAGCCGTCAATGTGATGGCTGAGATTCAATTAGGGCAAGATCTATCGAAGCAAGAAACTCAAGAGATGGTTGCCTTTCTTAAATCATTAACCGGTGATCAGCCTCAAATAGTATTGCCTATTTTACCGCCTTCAAATGCCAAAACGCCAAGGCCCGCTCCCTTTGCTGAGTAGGACTTAATATTTTTCAAAACCTAAATTGAAAACTTAACGCAAAAACACCAGCAATAAGCTGGTGTTTTTTTATCAACTTAACGTTAATGATATGCAATTAAATCGCGCTAATATCGCCAGTAATACACCATTATGGCGCATATTATCCATCACTCCGGGGCTTAATCGCTCTAAGCGTGCCATCGCAGTCAGTAAAAGTTGGCATTCATATAAACTGGCGCTGGCAATGTATTCTGGTTTATCAACTAAATGGCTATTGCTGTACCAATCATCCCAGTTAAAATCAGCTAGTAATAATCGATTATCGGCAAGCTCATCGATGAAATCACTTATTTTACATATTGATAGTGCTTGCTCACCACAGGCTAAGTCACTTACATATTTAGTATAAAAATCGGATGTATGTCTTTGCAATAATGGTTCCATCTGACACCTCCTACAAGCGGGAAAAATGTGCTCGTGTAAATGAAGATTCTTCCCCTAATAACAACTTACTTCAATAGAACTGCATATGCTGTACCAACATATCCAATTCAATAGTGCTCTCATCCTAAGGGAGAGTAACTGAACCCAAGCTTAACGGTATGAAGTGTCAATTAAGGTTTTTCCACCACATTGGTATTATATTACAACCACTTAGCTAAACACTGAAGATAGTTATTTATTAACGCAGCAGTCTTACTAGCAAAATATGTCACGCAAAAACAATCGCTCGAACCATGGTTAAATGTAAATGAAACAAGTGAGTGTTTCATTTTGCAACGCAATAAAGGACTGCATGCTCAACAAGTCATTTAAATTGTCGAAAACGACGAAATCATAAATCTGCTTTAGCAAACTCATCGAGAATGAACTCAGTAAATAGCAGCCCCGCCCTGCCTAATGGCCTCTGCATAGTCGAAACCAATTTAGGGCTAAAGCTGTATTGACTGCCGCCATTAAAATCAACTTCGACCATCTCACCGCTCTCAAGCTCCTTATGAATAAGGAAGTCAGGCATCCAGCCGAAACCAAGCCCCATCTCCAGCGCATTTTTCTTCATCGCAAAGTCAGAAAGATAGAACACCTTGTCGCCACCAAACTGCAATTCATCGTAATAGTTAATGTCTGGTGATGAATCTTCGATTGTTAACTCCACATGTCTTTGTAAGTCATACAAGGAGATATTTTTTTCTAACGCTAAAGGATGTGTTGCACAAACAACGAGAATACTGGTGATATCTGGGAGTGATTGTGGGCGATAGTTAGGGCCTGTTCTATAGTCTTTCACTAACATCAAGTCAGCATGATCTCGCTCAAATCGAGCCTGTACACCACCAAGAAACTCAACATTTAACTGAATTTTTGTCGGGATGTTTTCCGATGCCATACGCTTTAATGCTTTCATTATGGGTTCCATCGGCAACGAACCATCGACAATCAGTTCAAGCTTTGGCTCCCAGCCATCACTAAACCTGCTGGCTAAATGTTCAATATTGGCAAGGTATTGCAACAGCTTTTGTCCCTCGGCAAGAATAACTTTGCCCTCAGGTGTTAATTCAGCACGGTACTGATCGCGACAAAAAAGATTTACACCTAAGTGTTGCTCAAGTTTTTTGACTTGGTAGCTCACTGCTGACTGAGCCTTATGCAAACGCTCTGCAGCCTTAGCAAAGCTCCCCTCTTGGACTAAAACTTCCAGCACTTTAAAAGCATCAACATCGATCCGCATATGACCTCCAAGGTGTAAATCTAAATATACCATCAAATAATTAGATTGAATCAGGCTAATTATTATTCTTTTCTTTGTTGATGTCACCTACTAGATTGATAGATAGATCACGCTGAACACTCTGTTTATGAGCTACACCGATAAACAAGTAGACATCATATGGGTGAAACAGTGAGAAGACCCTAGCTTTTTAAATATTAAGAAGCACCGTTCACCGCAACGTTTAGTGAAACGTTAACGTTTCATTTAATAGCCATCGATAGAGTGGCCGCGAGTGTTCATTACATGAATGAGGATAAGAAAATGGCAAGCGAACAAAATCCACTGGGATTACTGGGCATCGAATTTACTGAATTTGCCACACCTGAACTTGATTTCATGCATCAGGTATTTATCGATTTCGGATTCTCTAAACTGAAAAAAAGTAAAACAAAAGAGATTGCCTACTATAAACAGAATGATATTAACTTCCTGCTGAATAGCGAACGTAGTGGATTTTCTTCTGAGTTTGCTAAGACTCACGGTCCAGCTATCTGCTCAATGGGCTGGCGCGTTGAAGATGCCAAGTTTGCTTTCGAAGGTGCTGTTGCTCGTGGCGCAAAACCAGCACAAGAATCCAGTAAAGATCATCCATACCCTGCTATTTACGGTATTGGTGACAGCCTGATTTATTTCATCGATATATTTGGTGAAGAAAACAATATCTATCAAAATGATTTTGTTGACCTTGAAGATCCAATTATTACCCAAGAAAAGGGCTTCATGGAAGTCGACCATCTCACCAATAATGTCTACCAAGGTACGATGGAATTCTGGTCTAATTTCTACAAAGATATCTTTGGTTTCACCGAAGTGCGTTACTTTGATATTAAAGGCTCTCAAACGGCATTGGTTTCTTACGCGCTTCGTTCACCTGATGGAAGCTTCTGTATTCCAATCAACGAAGGTAAAGGCAACGAGAAGAACCAGATTGATGAATACCTACGTGAGTATGATGGTCCTGGTGTACAGCACTTAGCCTTCAGAAGCCGTGACATCGTCGCTTCACTCGATGCGATGGAAGGGTCGTCAATCCAAACCTTAGATATTATCCCTGAGTACTACGAAACGATTTTCGACAAGTTACCTCAAGTCACAGAAGACCGAGATCGCATTAAGCATCATCAGATTTTGATCGATGGTGATGAAGATGGATATCTACTGCAAATTTTTACTAAGAATCTATTTGGTCCAATCTTTATCGAGATTATACAGCGCAAGAATAACCTTGGATTTGGTGAAGGTAACTTTACCGCACTATTCCAGTCTATCGAACGTGACCAACAGCGCCGCGGTGTTCTATAAAACACTGAGTTTTCGTCATCATTTGAGCTAATGGTTTACAGATTTAGCATCAATGCGTTATCAAACCAGCCCATGTGGCTGGTTTTTGTTTTCAGTGACCAAATATAGGTATAAAATCCCCTCCCTTAATCACTTAATTGTAATCTTTACCATGCCGGATTTCGCACTGCTTGCGGTTTTTTTACCTACTTTCTTCTTCGTTTCAATCACACCAGGAATGTGCATGACATTAGCCATGACACTCGGGATGAGCATTGGAGTGCGCCGAACTTTATGGATGATGGTCGGCGAGCTCGTCGGAGTCGCCCTTGTTGCTGTTGCCGCCGTTATGGGCGTCGCCAGCATCATGCTTAATTACCCACAAATATTTGAACTCTTAAAGTGGGTTGGTGGGATATATTTAGCCTATATCGGTGTGCAGATGTGGCGCGCTAAAGGCAAAATGGCAAAGCTCGATGAGCAATCATCTAGGATCAGTAATGGCGCTCTCGTGTCACAAGGCTTTATTACGGCCATTGCCAACCCTAAGGGCTGGGCGTTTATGATCTCCCTACTTCCTCCTTTTATCAATGTTGATAGAGAGTTAGCTCCTCAGTTTATCGCCCTGTTAAGCATAATACTGTTCACCGAATTTATCAGTATGATAGCCTACGCTACCGGTGGAAAAAGCTTGAAACTCTTTTTAAGTCGTGGTGATAACATCAAGTGGTTAAACCGTATCGCGGGTAGTTTAATGATTGGCGTAGGTATCTGGCTAGCACTCGGTTAATCGCCAGATTTAAAAGGTAACCCTTTAGTCATCTCTTTTATATAGCAAGTTACCTGAGCCTTTTCTTGATGCGTGAAATGCTCTATCGCATCACGAAATCCAGGGTGGGCAATCTCGTGGTTTGAGTGGATATCTATCGGCTCAAACCCACGGGAAACTTTATGTTCTCCCTGAGCTCCGGCATCGAATGTTTGTAAACCATGTTGAATGCAATATTCGATGCCTTGATAGTAACAAGCTTCAAAATGCAAATCTTCCACAGCCTCTAATGCTCCCCAATAACGTCCATAAAGATGGGTATCGCTACAAAAATAGAGAGCTGAAGCGATAATTTTTGCCGTTTGGCCCTCCTCATCTTTGGTCTCCACCAACAACAGCTTAATCTGCTCAGGCATGCTTACCGCTAACGCCTTAAAAAACGCCAAGTTTAGATAACCATGATGACCAGAACGTTTAGCATAGGTCATTTGGTAACAGTGACTAAAAGCCTGCCATTGAGTTTCTGTTACTTCACTGGCATCAATAAAGCGAATATTAAGCCCAAGTTGAGCAACCCGGCTTCGCTCTTTACGAATATCTTTACGCTTGCGGGAATTCATCCTTGCCAAGAAATCATCGAAACTGTTATATCCATGATTTTGCCAATGAAACTGAGTGCCTAACCGATCCAGTGAACCTCTATTCGAAAATTGCTCACACTCATCAGGAGGAAGAAACAGAACATGCCAGCTTGAATATCCACCAAGTTGCATCAACTCCAATAAACTGCTGGTTATCGCAGACCACACTTGCGCGGCCTCACCTTCCTTTAACTCTTCACACATCCCGACACGTGAACCGGTTACAGGAGTAAAGGGAACGGCACTAACCAACTTAGGGTAATAGTCTATTTGGTTACGTTCGTATGCCTCTGCCCATGCCCAATCAAAGATGTATTCACCATAGGAGTGAGTCTTAGCATAAAGCGGCATGACCGCAACCCGCCGATCACCTTGATAAGCAATGAGGTGCATAGGCGTCCAACCTGTTTTAGTGCAAACACAAGCGCTCGACTCCAATGCAGCTAGATATTCATGCCGTGTAAAGGGATTAACTCCCGCTGATTTACCAGACTTATCTGCCATTAACGCATTCCACTCATCCGCAGGGATTGATGTGATTTCGGGATTAAACTCAATGCGGATCTCTGACATGAATGTTTAGGCTCGCTAAGGATAAAAAACAATAATTTAAATGAGTATATACCCAAACAACTTCAAGATGCAGGATTCAGCATGTCGAGAAGTGACAGAGTTCAAGGCATGAAATAGTAGGACTAGTTATTCTAATTCAATATTTCATAACACAGAAAAATGTTGCTTCTCGCCATGCCCTTCGGGAGTTCCCGTAGAATCCCTGCACTGCGTTAGTGATATCGACAAGGGAATAACCATTATCCTCAATCACTGCCTTGTTCAGTTATCCTACGGAAGCTCTGAAACGAGCATCTTGAGGTAGCTTGGGTATAATTAGTAAGTCCTATCAGAGCTAGCTAGTATTTTATTCCTTCAAAGTAGTCGTAACATCGCTAACACTTGCAATTTGTTTTCTTTAACGTCACATTGCACTGATAATTAATTATAACTAATAACAAGGAAGACTATGCGCACGTTCAAGACCTTATTTGTTGCTATGTCGATAGCAGTACCTATCATCAGCCTCTCCACAATACTCGTTACACCAGTCCAAGCTGCAGAAACATCCATATATAGTCACAAGGCGACGGCGCAACCAATATGGGCTAAACATGGCATGGTATCCAGTCAAGAAGCCTTAGCCACACAAGCTGGCGTTGAAATATTAAAACAAGGTGGTAATGCAGTAGATGCCGCGGTTGCGGTCGGTTTTAGTCTGGCCGTAACCCTCCCTAGAGCCGGTAATATTGGCGGTGGCGGCTTTATGATGGTTCATATTGCAGATCAAAACAAAACCATAGCGATCGATTATCGCGAAATGGCTCCATCAAAAGCCCACAAAGATATTTTCCTCAATGAACAAGGTGATCCTGTTGCCGCTCTTAGCCGAGAGCATGGTCTAGCGGTGGGTGTTCCTGGCACAGTAATGGGCATGGAGTTAGCACTTGATAAATATGGCACCATGACCATGAAGCAAGTCACTCAAGCGGCGATAAAAATGGCTAAAAATGGCATTGATGTTACGCCAGATCTCTCAACCTCACTGACTGGGTTAAAACGTCGTATTGCACAATGGCCAAGCTCAGCCGAGATTTTCTATAAAAAAGATGGCAGTGATTACCAAGTCAACGATCGACTTAAACAGCCTGAACTCGCCCATTCTCTATCCCTTATTGCACAACAAGGCAGTAAAGGGTTTTATGAAGGCGAAACAGCTGAAAAAATAATAACAGCCATTCAAGAAGCTGGCGGGATCATGACGTTAGAGGATCTAAAAAATTATAAAGTTGTTGAACGCCAACCTGTTCAGGGAGATTATCGAGGCTATCAAGTTGTGTCTATGCCACCACCGTCATCTGGGGGCGTGCATATCATAGAGATGCTCAATATGCTTGAGCATTTCCCTATCGACAAGCTTGGCCATAACACCGCTGCGACCTTACATTTAATGACTGAATCCATGCGACGCGCCTATGCTGACCGCAGTGAATACTTAGGCGACCCAGACTTTCATACTGTGCCAGTACAAGCACTGATAAACAAAGATTATGCTAAAAAGCTCGCCAGTCAGATAGCCATCAATAAAGCGACCCCCAGCAGTGAGGTTAAGCCTGGTAACCTAGCGCCTTATGAAAGTAACCAGACAACCCATTATTCGGTTGTCGATAAATGGGGCAATGCCGTATCCAATACTTACACCCTTAACTTCAGTTATGGTTCGGGTTTGGTTGCAAAAGGAACTGGCATACTGCTCAATAACGAAATGGATGATTTCTCTGCCAAGCCGGGAACGCCTAATGGTTATGGTTTAGTGGGTGGTGATGCTAATGCCGTTGAAGGTAACAAGCGCCCTCTTAGCTCGATGAGCCCAACCATAGTGATGAAGGACGGTAAACCTTTTATCGTCACTGGCAGCCCGGGTGGTTCGCGTATTATCAACACCACTATGCAGATCATCATGAATGTGATTGATCACGATCTTAATATCGCCGAAGCGACGGCTGCACCACGTATTCACCATCAGTGGTTACCCGACATCTTACGCGTAGAACATAGTTTAAATCGCGACACCATCGATCTGTTAAGAGCTAAGGGACATGAGGTTAAGGTCAATAATGCCATGGGCTCAACCCAATCAATTATGGTAACAGAGCAAGGGATATTTGGTGCATCCGATCCAAGACGCGCAGGCAGTGAAACCTTAGGTTACTAACTATCTCGTAATCAGATCAGTTAACTTCATCAAAAAACGCCAGTGCAGTCATAAGCTCTGGCGTTTTCTATTTTCTGACATAACTTTTATAACTCAATTAGGTATTATACCAATCAGTATAAAGATTTGATCGCTCAGCGAGAGTTTAGCGGTTCTGAGGCAAGGCAACGAGTGAAGAGCATAGTTATTCTACGGTTAAGCTCGTTAACACAGGATCAGAACCGCTAAAACTCGCCTGTAAGGAGTGTTTTTGGCTGCCTACTTCTGTGTTGAATGAACTCATAAGGGAACAACCATTATGTCTTTCATTCGCCTTGAATTAGTTTGCCAAAAAACACTCTGAGTAGATCAACTTCTTATACTGATTGGTATTACTTCTCCACCGCGAGTTCGATAAATGCGGCAGTATACATCTTCAAATTCAGCATAAACTGCTCCTGTGTCATAAACTCATTTTCAGTATGTCCCGTGTACTCTTTGTCTGGCATTGTCGGCCCAAAACTCAAAGCATTAGGAAATAGTTTAAATCCAGCTCTAGAGCCAATTGTTTAAGCTCTGCCTTAAAACCGATAAATTCAGGATCATTATCCGGTGTCATCCCCTCTGTTGCTACCGTCTTAAAACTGACTAATTTGGTCAAGGAATCTACCATCGCCTGCTCGTAGGTTTTAACTGCATAATCCGCAACAGACTGAGATTCTGGACTGAGCGCCTGTACAGAAAAAGCCATCACACAGCTTATGGCTAAAGTTATCGATTTAGTTAAGTATTTCATCGGTTATCCAATTGTTATTATGATCAGGAAACTCTGTTAGTTTGCCATAAAATCAGCCAGATAATGTATAAAAACACACCATTCAAAACATTTGTTACAAACTAAACATAATTTCAATGGATTTAACACCTTCAACCATGATACTTAGAACTATTAACGTAAAAAAATAAAAACAACTTAACAAAAATAGTCGGGGATATAACACTATGAAGGGATTAACCCTCAAACCATTAGTATCAGCCATTGCACTCACGTTAGCTTTAGGTGCATGTAGCAACGCTTCAACCACAGCAGAAACAAATGTGGCACCGAATGCAGTCGCACAGCAGATCATCGAAAATAATGCGTCTAACCCATTTTTTATGCCATACGACACCTATTTTGGCATTCCTGATTTCGATAAGATCAAACCCGAGCATTACCTACCCGCCTTTAAAGCGGGTATTGCACAAAACAAAGCTGAAATCCAAGCTATTATCAACAATCCTCAAGCTCCAACCTTCGCGAACACGATTGAAGCGATGGAGTTTTCAGGTGACCTCACCTCAAAAGTCGCCAGCGTCTTCTATAACCTCACAGGTGCTGACACCAATGATGAGCTCCAAGTGATCTCTAAAGAGGTCTCACCTATGCTTTCAGCAGCCGGTGATGACATCTTATTGAATGACAAACTGTTCCAGAAAGTAAAAACCGTGTATGAGCAGCGCAAAACCTTAAACCTCAATACAGCTCAAGCAAAACTACTGGAAGACACCTATAAGTCTTTCGCTCGTGGCGGAGCCAATCTCAATGAAGCAGATAAGACGACCCTGCGTACATTGAATGATCAAATAGGTAAATTGAACTTGGAGTTCGGTGATAATTTATTGGCTGAGACCAATTCATTTGAACTTGTAATAGACAGTGAAAAAGATCTCGCTGGCTTGCCAAGCGATGTAATCAACACAGCAGCACAAACGGCCACAAAGCGCGGCCATGAAGGCAAGTGGGTATTCACCACATCACGCCCTTCTATCACCCCCTTTCTGACCTACGCTGATAATCGTGAACTTCGCGAAAACATCTACAAAGGCTATGTCGAGCGCGGTAACAATAACAACGCCAATGACAACAAGAAGATCTTAGCCAAGATGGCAGCTCTTCGTGCAGAGCGTGCTCAACTATTAGGCTATAAAACCCATGCCCATTTAGTCCTCGAAGAACGCACGGCACAAACGCCTGAAAACGTCTATGACTTGCTGGACAAGGTATGGCCTGCGGCATTAGGTCAAGCCAAAGCTGAAGTCGCTGTGATGCAAGAGCTTATCGATGAGCAAGGTGGCGACTTCAAACTTGCGGCTTGGGATTGGGATTATTATGCCGACAAAATTCGCGTCGCTAAATACAGCTTTAATGAGCAACAGACTCGGCCTTACTTTTCTCTGGAAAACACCTTAAAAGGCGTGTTCCATACGGCTAATCGTCTATTCGGTATTACCGTTAAAGAACGTACCGATCTACCTAAATACAATGAAGAAGTGCGTACATGGGAAGTGTATGACAAAGATGGCTCATTAATGGCTATCTTTATGGGTGACTACTACGTGCGTGATAGTAAGCGTGGTGGTGCTTGGATGAACTCGTACCGTCAGCAATACGATATGAATGGTGTCGAGTCTATGCCAATTATCGTTAACGTACTCAACTACCCTCGCCCAATTGGCGACGAGCCATCTTTACTTACCTTCGATGAAGCAAGTACGCTCTTCCATGAGTTTGGCCATGCACTGCACGGGATGCTATCTGATGTGAATTATCGCTCACAGGCAGGTACTTCAGTACCACGTGACTATGTCGAGTTCCCATCACAAGTGATGGAAAATTGGATGACTCAACCTGAAGTGCTTGCTCAGTTCGCTAAGCATTATAAAACAGGTGAAGTGATCCCTCAGGAACTCGTTCAAAAAATCCAAGCTGCAAGTAAGTTTAACCAAGGGTTTACAACGGTTGAATATATGGCAGCGACAAAACTGGATTTAGATTGGCATACACTCACTGACTTCACACCAAAAGATGCAGCTGAATTTGAAGCTGATTCACTTAATAAAATGGGCTTAATCAGTGAGATTGCACCTCGTTATCGCAGTACTTACTTCGCACATATTTTCTCAGGTGGATACTCTGCTGGCTACTACAGCTACCTATGGTCTGATATTTTAGGTGCCGATGCCTTTGAAGCCTTCAAAGAGAATGGCATTTTTGATAAAGCCACTGCCGATGCATTTAGAAATACAGTGCTGTCGCAAGGTGGAAGTGAAGATCCGATGAAACTCTATAAAGAGTTCCGCGGTAAAGAAGCAGGGATAGAGCCATTACTTCGTAGTCGTGGACTTCTGAATAAGTAACTTCCTATAAGACTAAAAAGCACGGCTAATGCCGTGCTTTTTTATGTTTGAATGTCAAGGCAGCCCTCCTTTTAATGTTTTAAATATCAATTTAAAACGTCGAATACGATGTCTTAATCACGCTGAAACAATAACTAGTATTAAATCCACTACGCACGAACCAAACAGCAATACAAAAAGATCACATCATTAAAACTAACCATCAACTTATGTAACAACACATACAACGCCGAAGTTCACAAATCCAGCAAGCAACACGCTGATCACAAAAAACATCACTTTAACCCTATCAGTTATCACATAAATGCCATTGAATTTCTTTATAATCCATCATGCTGATAGGGCATAACAAAGATTATCTCATCAGCTAAATGAGGGAGATGCAATGGCACTCTCTCGGGGTCTAAATAAAAAAAGAGAACGATGGATATGTTTAATAAAAAAATACTCGCGGTAGTGATCGCATCAACGCTAGGATTAACAGCTTGTACTTCTGATGATAAAAAAGAGGAAGTGTCAGCAGTTCAAGTCGATCTTCGTATTCTTGAAACATCAGATTTACACACTAACATCATGGATTATGACTATTACAAAACAAAGTATGATCCAACCATAGGCCTTGCCAGAACGGCCAGTCTAATTAAGCAGCAAGGCGCTGAAGTCAGCAACTTCGTGTTAGTTGATAATGGCGATCTATTGCAAGGCAGCCCTATGGGTGACTTTGTTGCCGATAACTTTAAGCGTGATAATACCATTGGTGGCACACACCCAGCGTACAAAGCCATGAACACCCTTGGTTACTCTGTCGGGAACATAGGTAACCACGAGTTCAACTATGGCCTAGATTTCCTCAGTGAGGCACTTTCAGGGGCTAATTTCCCTTACATCAACGCTAACGTGCTGTGCGAAGCAGATTGTTGGGAAGGTAAAGCCAAAGGTGACAACTTATTCACTCCTTATATCATTGAAGAAAAAGCCGTTATCGACAGCAATGGCGATCAACAAATTGTGAAGATTGGCTATATCGGTTTCGTCCCCCCACAAATTCTACTTTGGGATAAGCAAAACCTATCAGGTAAAGTCTCAGTAATGGGCATTGTTGAAGCGGCTGAGAAGTTCATCCCCATGATGAAAGCCGAAGGCGCTGATGTTATCGTCGCCATTCCACACTCAGGTGTAGGCACGCCGTCAAACCCAACAGATGTTAACGACGAAAACGCCACTTATGCCCTTTCGCTCGTTAAAGGGATTGATGCAATCACGTTTGGTCACAGCCATTCAGTATTCCCATCTGCAACATTCGAAGGACTGGAAAATGCTGACTTAGAGAAAGGCACCATCAATGGTGTTGCTGCTGTTATGCCTGGTCGTTGGGGAGATAACCTCGGTATTGTCGATCTTAAGCTAGAGATGAAAAATGGTGCATGGGTCGTTATCGACCGCACAGCAAAAGCATCGCCAATTTACGACAAAAATGCAGATGTTCCAGAGCTAGTAAGTGCAGATAATGGCATTCGTGATGCAGTGGCTCTCGAACACCAAGGCACACTCGACTATGTCGACCAACCAATCGGTAGAGCCTCTGCTGACATGTACAGCTTCCTGACCTTAGTTCAAGATGATCCATCAGTGCAAATTGTATCTGATGCGCAAATTGCCAAAGTAGAGGCCAACCTAACTGACGAACTTAAAGATATACCAGTGCTGTCAGCTGCAGCGCCCTTTAAAGCAGGTGGACGTCATAGTACGGCGGCAGATGCTGATTCTTACGTGCAAGTGCCCGCAGGCGACTTGACCTATAAAAATGCCGCCGATCTTTACCTGTATCCAAACACATTGGTTGCCGTTAAAGTCACAGGGGCAGAGATCCAAGATTGGTTAGAGTGCAGTGCTAATCAGTTCAATCAAGTCGATCCAAACGTCACGATCCCACAATACCTCATCAACTGGGATACACATCGCACCTATAACTTCGATGTCATTGATGGCGTAACATACAAAATCGATGTGACACAACCAACGAAATTTGATGGTGACTGTAAAGTTGTAAATGCCACAGCAAATCGTATTGTTGGGCTCACTTATACTGATGAAAATAATAACGTATTCACAGATGCTGACTTAGCTAAGAAAGAGTTCATTATCGCGACCAACAACTACCGTGCATTTGGTGGGAAGTTTGCCGGTACAGGTTCTGATTTCGTCATAATGGAATTACCAGACAGTAACCGTGAAGCACTAGCACAATACATTACTGATGAAACAGAAGCTCATTCTGAAGTTGATCCTTCAGCTGATAATAACTGGGATTTCGTAACAATCAACACCACGACTGAGTTAGATATCCGTTTCGAAACTCAAAACAGTGAACTCGCAGATCAATTTGTCACGGAGAACCAAGTACGACCACTCACTAAGCGTACAGACTTAACCGATGAGTTTGGTTTTGCCATCTACAATATCGATCTAACGACACCTGTAAAATAAATTGACCGACAGTATATTGCTACTTTCTATTTTACTTAGGGAGTTGCTTACACAATAAAACAATCAAGGCTCTCATATTTTCAAGAGAGCCTTTTTATATATCTCATCGCTAAGCCCACACGTTTGTTCAATTTCATTGCCCACAATTCGCGTTTTTCTTGAATTAACGTTCCTTTTCACGTTGAAATAATCTTATCGCTTTTTCACACACTAAAAATATGGTTTTATATGACAAATTCAATTGCTTGCGAAAAAACCACTTATGAACTAGCTTAATAACTAAGCATTTTAAAATGGAGAAGCGCAAATGAATAGGATTAAAGAAGCCCAAGAAAATCTGAAAAATGAGTTTAAGCTTTATAATGATGCAGCCACGAACAAATTACCCGAACTCGAAATTAACTCTCCGGAGAAACTTGAAGCACTACTAGAGTCTGTCACAAGAAGGGAATCTTTAAATCATTCAAAGAAAAAGCCGCCGGCAACCAAACTAAAATCCGCTTTAGCTGACAATCTACTTTTATTGGACAATTTTGATATTAAAAAGGCGAAAGAAGCAGGTAAAGCGGAATGTTAATACTCCATTTAAAAACGTAATAGCCCCATCTCAGAGTTGGTTATAGCGCTTTGTAGCCAACTCCATATCCATCAATAAACCTCAAACAACAGCTATAGTTTATTCGACTTTCTGTCCTGATAGATATTGTTCGCGCCATTTATTGCTAAAGAACAAAGAATGAGCACACTCAAAACGGTTACCACAAACTTGGCCATTGGGTAGTTGTTATAGATGAACATAGGATCAAATTCTGAGTACTTTCGTATCAAACGCTCTGCAAGCGAAGCCAAGTTGATAACGATAGAGAACAAGTACAATATAATCAGGCTAATTTCATTGCTTGTAAGATTATAATATTGAGCTGAGCTTCTAGCTAGTCGACTCAGCCAAGGGATCTTTAGACTCGCAATATAACCAGCTGTTTTTTGGCGTTTCAATATCATTGAAATAATCACGACATCATAGAGTGAAATAGCAAGATAATAAAATGCCCCCCACTGTACAATGATGCCTATGGTTAAAATATCTACCGTCTTTAAAACAATAATATTACCGATTAACCAGCGAATGTTAGGAGATTGAAAGCAAACAGCAAAAGCAATAAAAATTAATGCCCACTCAATACGATTAAATAATAGGAAATACTCATTCATAAGACCAAACAAATCCTGATTTGCATTTCATTTAATAGTAAACACTTATTATCATTAATTTTTTTCAGACAACATATTAACTAACAACCCCACATCGAACAGCATTCAAACACTAATTGATATATGAGTTAAGTTCTCTGAAACTTGCAGATCTCTAACCAAAATCGGTGATTCAATACCTGAAATACCACGGGCATAAGTAACAGACTCAGCGATTTGCGCATTTGGTGGTGGCTGGACTGACCCTCCACTGGTTTTTGTTGTGATTTCAGACTCGCTTTTTGACGCCACAGTAGATTGATTACTTTGGTATGTGGGTGGAAGATTGTTGACTATCATCTTGAAGCTCCTTATCTGAGATGGACTGACCTTTCATGTTAGATGGTATTTTAGGCAGAAGATTAGTGGGACTTAATCCGACAATCACACATAAATGTAAAAACTGAGACAGCTTAGGTTCGGAAATACCATCCTCCCAGTTATATATGGTTTGTCGACTGCAACCCATCTTGCTCGCTAATTCAGTGACACTATATCCTTGTGACAATCGAAGCGATTTTACTATCTCTGGTGTAGTGAACATAAGTTCCTTTTGCCACTGGCCGTTGATACTAGATTCGAGCTCCACAATTTTTGCCGCTCTCGAATAACGAAAACATATTTTTAACATTGCTAG
This sequence comes from Shewanella hanedai, assembly GCF_007197645.1. Taxonomy (GTDB): domain Bacteria; phylum Pseudomonadota; class Gammaproteobacteria; order Enterobacterales; family Shewanellaceae; genus Shewanella; species Shewanella hanedai. The sequence continues at coordinate 49,647 of NZ_VKGK01000017.1, read as the reverse complement.
CGGTTTTAGTCTAATTATTTAGACAGATAGTTTGTTAATCTTAATTTTCGAGTTGACTTGTGCAATGAGAAAACAAAAACTTACAATGAAAAACCGCCTAGGGAGCGAGCACAAGCAGTCAATCTGCCACTCAATTATTTTGCTGTTTTTTGAATGTGAAAAACATGAAACTAGCCTAAGAGCAAGTCATCATGTACAACCCGAGTTAAGTCGAGCAGGACCAGTGCTCGACTTGTTTTTAATTAAGCTAACCTATTTAACCCCGTTCCGCTTTGTAATACATCGAAAGCTAAACCTCAACGGTTATAACACAATTTCAATCACCATTTCGGTTTTGACTGAGTTGGCGATAAAACACTGTTGGTGGGATTGATTATGCACTTTTTCAAGTTGAGCTGAGGTTGGTTGCTTCTGGCCAGAAAAAATCACTTTGGTCATGGTCATATTTCCGTACTCACCCTTCCCAATCCCCCAAGCGCATTGTCTTGGTACTCATCAACAAGCCACTTTATTTTTGCCGCAATGCCTAAAAAATAACATATTATACCAATCCTACTAAATATCTGTTCTTTCAGCGGGAATGCTAAGTGCTGTAGGCAAGACAGATGATTGACGCTAACAGTGATTCTCGGCTCAGGCGTTCCACTTCCGTGTTGCATTGACTTAAAAGGGGGTAAGCATTTCCTCATCAATGCGCCTTGAATTAAAAAGCCTGAGTGGCTCTGAACTGACCACATATTTAATGAGGTTGGTATCACTAGAAATCGAAGCGACAAATGCCTCTTCCGGATCCACATTAGCCTCAACAGAAAATGGCAAGGGAACAATATGAGGCGAAGAAGATGCACTAACGCTAGCACCACCGTCAAAAGACCAAAGATGGCCTCGACTGTATTGATTATCGACAAAAGCTTCATCAGCAGTGCGCTTCCAGCTAATCTTGGCTAGATATTCAGACATTAACGCCTCACGTACAATTTACGTTTTAAGCTGATTTAAGTGGAGACTCACTTTATCATATAGATGCAGTTATCTATCGGGATCGGTTCAGGATACAGACTCTCAACAAACCCCAATGAGAGATAGAGGTTAAGTGCAGCTAGATTATGATTTAATACAAATAAAGAGACTGACCCTGGGATTAACCTAACCCCTAATTCCTTGCATCCCTGCTCAATCAATTGATGAATTAGAATATGACTGACTTTCAACGATGCCAGTGGGCCTATTTGACACCTCTTGCCCCTAAAATTGGGTGCAATGAGCAATCGACCAAGATGACATTTATCATGACGAAGGTAACATTGACCAAACCCAGCAAGTTCACCGTCATGGGTCACGAGAGAAAACGACACTGAAGTGTCGAGTTTAAGATCTTCGGTAAAGCTGCAATGAGTAAATGGATAACGAAAACCAGGGCCTGCCCATGAAAAAAGAGAATCGGCATCATTAAACCAACTCATCATCTGCAAAACATGATCTTGGCTCACTTGAGTAAGCCTCATAGCAACACCTTCATAAATACAACACCATAAATCTGTCACCCTCTTCTTTGAATCGATTATTCACGATACAGTGTAAATTAAACATACCATAGCGGTATATACCCAAACTACCTGAGAATACTAGTTTCAGAGGCGTTGCGCGAGTGCAATTCTAGACGCATTGACGTAGGAATGGTGACTCCCTTTTAAGTTAATGCAACAACGAAGTGGGCTTGCGCAAAGCCTTCTACGATGGGTTTTAATGCTCTTTATTCTGCGTTATTGATTTTGCTAAGGGAACAACCATTAACTGCAAACAATATCTTGCTTAAAGTGCATTAAATTCCCACTGAATTCTGCATTTCCAAGTAGCTTGGGTATAAACTTGAATTACATTAATTGAGTATCGAAGAATGACCATTAGCCAACTCCCCTTTTCTCAAGCTTGTGAAAATAATAAAGCCCCAATACTGAGTATTATTAATACCATTTTTTCAACCTCCGCTCACCTGCTCGAAATAGGCACAGGTACAGGACAACATGCAGTTCATTTTGCCAAAAACTTACCGCACCTTACCTGGCAAACTAGCGATCAAAATGCTTATATTGAGGGAATAAAGCAACAACTCGCATTAACTGAACAGCCTAATTTGCGCTTACCCTTAGTACTTGATGTCACTCAACCATGGCCTATCCCTACTGACACTAATATCGATGGCATTTTTACAGCGAATACACTGCATATCATGTCTGAAGAGATGGTAGAGGCATTCTTTGAAGGTGTTGGAATTCACTTACAAACTCAAGGTCAACTCTGTATTTATGGGCCATTCAATTACGCAGGAAAATATACCAGTGAGAGTAATGCCCTATTTGATATCAGATTAGCGCAACAAGACCCAAGAAGTGCAATTCGAGATATAGAGTGGGTAGAACAACTTGCAGGGGGTCAGGGGCTGAAATTAGTTAACGACCACGCAATGCCCGCCAACAACCGTTTACTCCATTTTGTGAAAAGTTAAACCCAAGACAGGTAGCTTTAGAGAAACTTAGCAACTTCAGTATTATTGCATATTGATTGGAAACCACTCAGCAACAACTTAAGGCAACCCATTGATTTAACATAAATACGCCTTCATATCAGTGGGTACTAAAAACGATAGCGGCCATCCATACTGCACTTACCGAAGCCGCTTTCATCATTATCATTAAACCATCTATTCAATACAGACTAAGTTTCTACCCAGTTCTTTTGCGTCATAAAGGGCTTTATCGGCTCGATTGATTAAGTTATCTAAACTGCCATCAGTAAAGCCGGCAATTCCTGTGCTAACGGTTATCGTTAATGGGCCTTGGGAGGTTAAAATAGGTTCGGCTTCTAACTGAGCTCGAAACGTATCCATCAAGGAGAACGCTTTATCTTCGTTTAACCCTTTAAAAGCAACAGTAAACTCCTCACCACCAAAACGAGATACCGTAAAATGCTGTCCGAATAAGCGATTTAAGCGAGAAGAGAACTCCACTAACACTTCATCGCCTACGTCATGACCATAGGTGTCATTCACTTTCTTGAAAAAATCGATATCTAGTAAAGCGACCGTTAAGCTACTTTTTTTCAGCTTAATTTGTTCCAACTGCTCTTCAAATAATCCGAAGAAATAGCGACGATTATACACCCCCGTTAGATAGTCTAAATTAGCCTGTTCCCAGAGCTTACGTATCATATCTAAAGAATCTAATGTGTTAAGAACTCGGCAATGGAACTCTTCATGAACAAAAGGTTTTTGCAAAAAGTCGTTCGCTCCATTTTTAATGAAACGAGCAGAAAGGCTCTCATCGGCATCGCTGGATAAACCAATAATAGCCAACTCTTCTCGACTAAATATCTCTCTCACTTTGAGAATCAAACCAAAACCGTCTAGACCAGGCATATTATAATCAGTGATAAGCAAAGTAATATCCGACTGGGACTGTAATATCTCAAATGCAGACAATCCATCATCAGCTTCGATCACTTGAAACAACTGTTGCTCCAGTAAATTCCTGACAAACTTGCGGCTAACCAACGAGTCATCGGCCACCAGCACTTTTACATTTTCATTGCGTTTAAGGCGTTTTACCAGCCTGACGACATACTCATAGCTGAAACGGTTTTCCTTTAAGATATAATCAACAATACCAAGCTGCAGTAAGCGTTTTCTCTGCTGGCTATCCAGACTCCCCGTCAACACGATGCAAGGCGTTTGATGAGACTGCACCAACGTCACTACCTCCCCATTCTGGGCATCGGGTAAATTAAGATCGGTGATAGCAACAAAGTATTTATGCTCTTTTAATAACTGTTCAGCACTGAGCATGTCTTCTGCAAAATCAACTTCGCAACCCAGTTCTTGCGCGATAAGGTGTTGTAAAATACGGGACACGACTCTGCTGTCCTCGACGACTAATATTCGCAACCTATTCTCCTCAAACTTCAACTTGCAGAGCCATGAATCCCACATTCTCTCTTTCTAAATTCATCATTTAGCAATTAGTTCCCTAACCTTTGATTGAAATTTTAAGAGTAAATTTAAAGGGATTAATGTCTCTGGCGCTCTGGTAGTACTATGCTTTGTGTCGTAAGAACTCGTCTGATCTTTTGTTAATCTATTTAAATCAATAACCACTGTTGCCGATATTTTATCTTGAATCGCTTGCCTGTTTGCATCCCAGTAGATCTGTAAAAAACCCAGTAAACCTGTTGCAAACCCAGCACCATAACCGCCGTAACGTCCAAAAGAGTCCCAGAGTGACAACCCTGTTCCATCGAGTTGGACAACTCGGATCCGAAATAACTTTTTACCTAAAGTTTGTCCATCAAACCAAGCGGTAAAAACGGTAAAATAAAATGCAGCCCAACCAAAACCTAGCCCCAAATCATTCAACATCCCTTTCGCCCAAGCAAGTAGACTATATTCTTGCTCTTGTTCTTTCTCTTCTATATCTAATTGTTCGAGATCAACAAGCTGCTTTTCATCAAAAAACTGTGAAGCCTCATTTTGACTCTCCAAGGATTGCGCGGTAATGTCTTTCATCTCTTTACTGTGAGCATTTTCCTGAGATTGTAGCGAGTCTATCTGCGCCGAATTAGTCTCTAAAACTGAAGGATAAACACTCAAAGACTGATTCAGATCGGTATTCATCGTCTCTAATAACCGCTTTTTTTCATCTATTGAAAGAGGAAGTTCATTAATTAAATTGGTGACTATCGATGTTTGCTCATCAAGGCTTAAGCTTGACTTTTTAATGGCAAGGAGCAGATGTAAAAGCTCATTTTCGGCGCAACTACTATCCATACATTGGCTAAAGCTGATAATTTTGGGACCATAACCTAACAAATCCTCAATCACATTAAGCGAGCTTATCTCACGCCCGTCGGTCACATCTCCCTTTACACTCGAACTGTCCGATGAGGTAAAGTGCTCAGTAACCACCAAAATCATCATGACAAGCATGAGCAGGTACAAACCCCATTTAAAAATTTTACCTACTTCACGGCTCTTTTTTTGTATCAATAGGGTTAAAGCCACAAGTAATATAAATATCCAGCCCGCCTGCTCAGCCAACACTGCAACAAGTAAACCATCAATCGTCATGGCTAAGCCCCTTTTTAAAGGGCTTGCCAGTGGGGTATAAAGAATTTCTGGTGCGATTTCGAAGGCAAAAGGAGTCACCATGGATTTAGGATCTGGGTCTTGATTATCCTTAGTCATATCAACTCACTTTCTTATTATTTTTATTAAAATGATTCATTTTCAAAGGCAAACACTTACACTCAAATCGAATATAATCTATATTCTGTTTCAAAGTAAACGCTATAAATGATGCTTAATGTGTTATGCATAAAAACGAAGATTAACATTTTTAACGGCTAAGCAACGTAGATTTTACTCATAAGAATTAAATCATTCATAACTAAAAAGAATAACGAAGAACAAACAATCACTTCTATTGCTGTAAAAGGCGATTATGATTCAATAACAATATTGTTAGGAGCAAGTGACCCATGAGCAACATTTTCGAAGATAACTCACATACTATCGGTAACACCCCTCTTGTTCGCCTTAAGCGCGTTAGCCCAGGTAATGTTTTAGCTAAAGTAGAAGCCAGAAATCCTAGCTTTAGTGTGAAGTGTCGTATCGGTGCCAATATGATCTGGGATGCTGAGAAAAAAGGCACCCTAACCCAAGATAAAGAATTAATCGAACCGACTTCAGGCAATACAGGTATCGCGCTGGCTTATGTTGCTGCAGCCCGAGGCTACAAGCTAACCCTAACCATGCCAAACACAATGAGTCTGGAGCGTCGTAAACTACTTAAAGCCCTCGGTGCAAACTTGATATTGACCGAAGGTGCTAAAGGCATGAAAGGTGCAATTGATAAGGCGGAAGAGATACGCCAATCCGCACCTGAAAAATATGTATTATTACAGCAGTTTGATAATCCAGCTAACCCAGAAATTCACGAAAAAACCACGGGTCCAGAGATCTGGAATGATACTGATGGTGAAGTCGATGTGGTTGTTGCTGGTGTGGGCACTGGTGGCACGATTACAGGAATAAGCCGTTATATTAAAAACGCGAAAGGTAAAGCGATCACGTCTGTGGCGGTTGAACCAGCTGATTCCCCTGTTATTCAACAAACCATTTCAGGCTTAGAGTTAAAACCTGGACCGCACAAAATTCAAGGTATCGGCGCAGGCTTTATTCCAGGTAACTTAGATTTAGAGATGATTGATCGTGTTGAAGCTGTATCCAATGAAGAATCCATTGAGATGGCTCAGCGTCTAATGAAGGAGGAAGGTATTCTGGTTGGGATCTCTTCTGGTGCTGCAGTTGTAGCAGCAAACCGTATTGCGGCACTACCAGAGTTTAAAGATAAGACGATTGTCGTTATCTTACCCTCTGCGGCAGAACGTTACCTATCATCAGTCCTATTCCAAGGCGAATTTGGCGACTCAGAAAACGTGCAATAACGGCAATAAACAAGATAAAAAAACCAGATTAAATCTGGTTTTTTTATCGCGCTTAGCTATCCAGACTCGTTGGTGTTTTAGCTCCAATAATTTTTCTAACGCTTGAATTGACGATATGTTCAAACTGACTCTTATCTTTATCAATATTGCCCCTCATCACGTACTGATATTCTAATAATTTAATCAGCCCCAACACCTGATAGGCATCCGCTAAAGGAGTGCTTGAGTTCAGTTTCTCAAAAAACAGTTTAATGGTTGCCAAAAAAGAATCATCTAAAGTGATAATCGCATCGGCTAGCTGACGGCTTCTTAATGCTTCTTCGTGAAATGCCATCTCTAAAATTCTGTCATCGCTATGCCTAACCTGCTCACGTATATGTTCACAAATAAACTGAGTTAAATGTATCTGTAGTTGTTCATCTCTATTGTTACCTTGCTTACTCAGATAATTGATTAACTCGAAACTGCGACTTTCTAGTACCTTATTCATCCACAAGGTTTTTTCGGCAAAATAAGTTAGTGAATCACTGATCAAAACTTTAATGTCTTTAAAGTAATAAGTTGTAGAAGCTAAAGGCACATTGGCCTCTTTTGCCACAGCGCGGTGACGCACTCCGCGGATCCCCTCTTTAACAATCAACCTGAGCGTGGCTTCGAGGATAATAACCCTACGCGCTTCTCCATCACTTCGGCTCGTCTGACGTCCAACATAGGTCAATAGGTGAGTCATTGCAGATCCTTGAGTCAGTTCGTAATTTTCATGTTAGCCAGGACTTGAGATCCAAAAAACTAACCTTAAAACTAATAGGTATTTGTTCAGCCATAGATAAAAATTAATTTATTGAACAATATAAATAAATCCAGACTAATCTTATAAGCAATGAAAGAAAATAACCAAAGAGTTCATCCACCTATAGGTTATCTTACTATGGCAGACAGGACTACTAAGTTGCAATTAAGGGATTTGATATGGAATCAATTAAAATATCCAGCTTTATGAACAGACGTCCAGTGACATTTACAGCCAATATGCATATTGCTGAAGCCGTTGAAATCTTTCTTCGCGCCAAGCAGATAGGTGGACCTGTTATCGATGAAAACAATCATGTTATTGGTTTTCTTTCTGAACAAGATTGCTTAATCAAAATGCTCGAAGCGACCTATCTAAATGAAGATCATTATGTCATTGGCGACATCATGCATGATAAGCCTCTAACTGTGAGCCCAGATGCATCAGTGCTCGACCTCGCCCAACAAATGACTCATTCGAAACCCAAAATCTACCCCATCATAGATGAATCAAACAAACTTATCGGCGTGATCAGCCGCTCGGATGTTTTAAAGGCTATCGATGACCAATTAAAAGCCATGTACAAGCAAGGTCACTCCCGTTTGGTGTGACATATATAACGTTTTAACGTGCTCTTTTTTACCTGCTTAAGCCTCACGCTGAGCCTTAATAGTAGATAGAAGATCAAAGATATTGGCTTGCAATATTGACTATTAATTGTGCATTTAACTTGATCATTGTTCATAAATCAGGCAGTTTGCACAATATTGTTTATGCTTTTCTCCTCCAAGCCAACAAGCTAATAAATATAAGAAACAAAGAATAAGGCGCTAGGTTATGGTATCTGCGAGTTTTATTTTTTACGCTTTCGCTATCGTCATTGTCACCGTGACAATGTTGCTTGTCTCCCATGCGCTAAACCCTAGAGGTCATAAAAGGAAAAATAGTTACCCTTACGAATCTGGCATTGTGCCAGTTGGGGATACCAATATTCGTTGGAACGTTAACTATTTCTTAATTGCTATCTCCTTTGTCATCTTCGATATCGAAGCCGTTTACCTCTACTTATGGTCTCTGGTTGTGCTAGAGACGAGCTGGCCCGGATTAACCACTGCCAGCCTTTTCATCTTAGCTCTGTTCATCGTACTGATATATGAAATTAAACAAGGTGCTTTCGATTGGGGTAAAAGACAACAAGGAGAGTAGCCATGCGCTGGCAACTGAGTAAGCCTGACATCATTCCTACGTCGCCTCAAACCATGCAAGAAGTGGTTGAGAAAAATCTACTTGTCACCCGACTCGAAGATCTTGTCGCTTGGGGGCGAAGTAACTCCCTCTGGCCATTTAATTTTGGCCTTTCTTGCTGTTATGTTGAGATGGCAACCTCGTTTACTAGCCGCCATGATATCGCCAGATTCGGTTCTGAAGTGATCCGAGCAACCCCTAGGGAAGCTGATCTTATTGTTATTTCCGGTACTGTTTTTCTTAAAATGGCGCCTGTGATTAAACATCTCTATGATCAGATGTTAGAGCCTAAATGGGTGATCTGCATGGGCTCCTGTGCCAACTCTGGCGGCATGTATGATGTGTATAGCGTAGTGCAAGGTGCAGATCGTTTTCTCCCTATCGACCTTTATGTTCCTGGTTGCCCCCCAAGACCCGAAGCCTTGATGTATGGACTGACTCTTCTGCAAGAGGCAATACAAAAAGGGGAACCTCGCCAAGCCAGACCGCTTAATAGAACAATCACGCCTGAAGAGATCCAAGTTTTTGCCTGTCGCAATATGCGCGATGAAAAACATGAGCAGAGGATCCAAGCCGATAAGCTCACACCGCCAGACGAGGTGTGATCATGAACATAAACACTAAAGCAATGTCACTACATAAGATTCAGTCCGAAAAAAATCCACAAACATTGAGCCTAGCCATGTTACCCGAGCTTGATAGCTTATTGCGCGGCTCGTCGCAGCAACAAACCTGTGTTGATCAGATTTTAACGCTTTGGATAGATAAAACACTGCTCATTCCAGCACTTAAACTACTCAAAGGGATGCAACAACCTTTCGACCTTCTGTTTGATCTTTATGCTGTCGACGAGCGACTTAGATTGGATAAAAACACGATCCCAGCGAAAGATTTCACCTTAATTTATCAACTGATGTCAGTGAGTCGTAACCAAGATATCAGGCTTAAAGTCGCACTCCCTCAAGATCAAGCTCATATCTCAACTATTACCGGTTTTTGGCCTTCGGCAAATTGGTATGAACGAGAAGCATGGGATCTATTTGGTATCGTATTCGATGACCATCCGAATCTATACCGTCTTCTGCTACCTCCCACATTTAAAGGTCATCCACTGCGTAAAGAGTTTCCGGGGCGCGCCACAGAAACGGAGCCATTTAGCTTAGATGATGAACGCTTAGCCATAGAGCAAGAGGCACTCAAGTTCGATCCAAAACGCTGGGGGATGGAGGAAAACAACAAAAATAATGACTACATGTTCTTAAATCTGGGACCTAATCATCCCAGTGTTCATGGCGTTTTCCGCATAGCCTTGCAGCTCAACGGTGAACACATCATCAACTCCGTTCCCGATATTGGCTTTCACCACCGAGGTGCTGAAAAAATTGCTGAACGCCAAACCTGGCATGGCTTTATTCCCTACACAGATAGGATAGATTACCTCGGGGGAGTAATGAATAACTTCCCCTACATTTTGGCCATAGAACAGCTGGCTAACATTCAAGTCTCAGAGCGAGTCAAATGCATCAGGATCATGTTAGCTGAATGCTTTCGGATCTTAAGTCACATGCTGTTCTTTGGAACATTTGCCCAAGATGTGGGTCAGCTCTCCCCTATTTTTTATCTGTTCATCGATAGAGAGAAACTGTTTGGCATCATAGAAGCCATAACAGGGGCACGCATGCACCCAAGCTGGTTCAGAATTGGTGGTCTAGCTCAAGACCTTCCCCAAGGTTGGGACAGAATGATGCAAGAGTTTATTGATGAATTTCCTAAAAAACTCGATGAATATGAAGTCATGGTGATGCATAACAGCATCCTAAAGCGACGTGCTGTCGGAATTGGTAAGTACAACACACAAGAAGCGTTAGATTGGAACATTACCGGCGCAGGTTTACGCGCTACTGGACTCAATTTAGATCTTCGTAAAACGCGTCCCTATTCAGGCTATGAGAATTATGAGTTTGAAGTCCCCACAGCCAACAATGGCGATGCCTACGACAGATGCCAACTTAGAATAGATGAGATGAGGCAAAGCGTTAAGATTATCCAACAATGTATCAACAACATGCCCCAAGGAGATTTTAAAACAGATCATCCATTAACGACACCACCTAATCAACGTAGCAAACAGGACATTGAAACCTTAATTCAGCACTTCCTGAATGTGAGTTGGGGACCGGTAATGCCCAAAGGCGAGTCTTGTTTCGCCGTTGAAGCCACCAAAGGTATCAACGCCTATACCCTAATTAGCGATGGCAGCAACACAAGTTATCGCACCCGAATCCGCACACCTTCATTTGCCCACTTACAGATGATACCTAAAATGGCAAAAGGCTTAATGGTGGCAGATCTTATTGTGATTTTAGCCAGTATCGACTTTGTAATGGCCGACGTGGACAGGTAGGAGATATGATGGCAAATAGACCCCAACAAGCGATCCCCATAGCATTAGTTGAAACTGACGCTAGCGGCTTGAGCGAAAAAGAGCAGCATGGCATTGATGCCCTGATATCTCACTCTCCTCAACTTGCAGGGATCACCATCGATGCTCTAAAGTTGATTCAAGCAGAACGAGGTTGGATCAGTGATGCTAGCTTAAATGCCTTGTCCATCTACACCAATATTCCCGTTGCAGATCTCGACAGTGTCGCCACTTTCTATAACCTCATCTTTCGCCAACCCGTTGGAACCATAGTGCTGCATCCTTGTGACGGGATCAGCTGCGACTTAATGGGAGCTGAGCATATTCGTCAGTGTCTAAGCCATCACTTGAATATCAATGCAGGTGAGACAACAGCGGATAATCATTTCACCCTGATACCACTTCCTTGTTTGGGCGCCTGCGATAAAGCACCAGTCATGATAGCCAACAAACAACTGTTCGAGAATATGACTGAAACCGAAATACCTGAGTTAATTAGGGCATTAGGCGAGGTGAATAAATGAGTCAAACCTTCCCCCATAACCCCTTAACGCGCTTCATCACCTCAGATGAAGCAAGCTGGTGTCTTCAGCAGTATCAAAACCATGGTGGCTACCAAGGTTTTCGTAAATCTTTGGAGATGAGTCAAGGCCAACTCCTCGACACCCTCAAAGAGTCCAATCTCAGAGGACGAGGCGGCGCAGGTTTTCCCACAGGCCTTAAATGGAGTTTTGTACCAAGGGGAGATGATGCCCCCTCGCCTCGCTATCTCATTGTCAACGCTGATGAGATGGAGCCCGGTGCTTTTAAAGATCGCATGTTATTGGAAAAAACGCCTCATCAAATCATTGAAGGTCTGCTTGTCGGAGCACAAACCTTAGGGGCTTCGATCGGTTATATCTTTCTGCGTGGTGACTACTACTTAGCTGAAGAGCGATTAACTCAGGCACTGAATGAGTGTCGAGACGCTAAACTTTTAGGTCAGAATATCTTAGGATCGGAATTAAGCTTCGACATTCACCTTCATACGAGTGCAGGCCGTTATATCTGCGGCGAAGAAACCGCCTTAATCAATTCAATGGAAGGTAAACGCGCCACTCCAAGGGCTAAGCCGCCTTTTCCTCAAGTCGCTGGTTTATGGGGCAAACCCACCATCGTCAACAATGTCGAAACCTTCTGTAATCTGCCACACATTATTAATTTTGGCCCTCAATGGTTTAAAGAGCTAGGACGTGAAGATGACGCTGGTACCAAAATTTTTGGCGTCAGTGGCAGAGTGAACAACCCCGGATTGTGGGAACTGCCAATGGGAACTCCCATCAGAGAGATTATTGAGCAACACGCTGGCGGTATGTGTGACGGCTACTCACTTAAGGGCTTTCTGCCCGGTGGTGGCTCCACCGACTTTTTAGTGGAAAAACATTTAGATGTCCCGATGGATTATGACGCCATCGGCAAACAGGGAAGTCGAATGGGCACCGGTACCATCATCATATTGGATGATAAATACTGCCCAGTTTCGATGGTACTCAACCTGATTAAATTTTTCGCTCAAGAATCTTGCGGATGGTGCACACCTTGCCGTGATGGCTTACCTTGGGCTCAAGTATTACTTGAGAAAATTGAGCGTGGTGAAGGCGAACTTGAAGATATCACCCAACTTGAAGAACTTTGCCGTTTTGCCGCCCCCGGCAATACTTTTTGCGCCCTAGCCCCCGGCGCAGTAGAGCCTTTACAAAGCGCGCTTAACTATTTCAGGGAGGATTTTGAGTCTCATATTACGCAAGCTTGCTGTCCTTTCCATGCAAAACAATCCCTGAAACTCGATGCTGACCATTCTCGCTCTATGAATACAGACGGAGGTGAGAGCCATGAGCAAGTCTAATACTGGCAGCAACAATGTTGAGAGTGTGGCTACCCTCTCACTCACCATAGATAACCAAATTTATGATGTCGATAAAGGGCAGAACTTACTTCAGGCCTGCTTATCCTTAGGGTTAAACTTGCCATATTTCTGTTGGCATCCGTCCATGGGTTCAGTTGGATCTTGTAGACAATGCGCTGTCATGCAATATCAAAATAGCGAAGATATCCGAGGCCGTTTAGTCATGTCATGCATGACGCCCGTAAGCGAAGGCATGATTGTTTCTCTTCAAGATGACAAATCACAACAGTTCCGAGAAACCAATATTGCCGCCATCATGACCAATCACCCTCATGATTGCCCTGTGTGTGAAGAGGGAGGAAACTGTCACCTGCAAGATATGACCTTGATGAGCAAACACATCAACCGTCGTTATCCGGGAAAGAAACGCACCCATCTCAACCAATTTTTAGGGCCTTTGCTAAATCATGAGATGAATCGCTGTATCAGCTGCTACCGTTGTGTTCGTTTTTACCGCGATTATTGTGGCGGTAGCGATCTCAATGTGTTTGGTTCTAAAAGCCACCTCTATTTTGGACGTGCTGAATCTGGTGTGCTTGAAAGCCCTTTCTCAGGTAACCTTGCTGAAGTTTGCCCCACTGGCGTGTTTACCGATAAGCCATTTTCACACCATTACAGCCGTAAATGGGATCTACAAACCGCCCCTGTAGTCTGCCCCCACTGCAGTCTGGGCTGTAACCTCACACTAGGCGAACGCAGCGGCAGCATAAGAAGGGTCACCAATCGCCAACACAATGACATTAATGGCCACTTCCTCTGTAATACTGGCCTATTTGGTTATGAGCATGTCAATCACAGTGAACGCCTAGAATGGCCACTTAAGCGTAATAATGAGCGTAAAACCACAGACATACTCACCTCAGAACAAGCTCAAGCGCTGCTGAGTGAGTATTGCAATAAACCAACAGGGAATTGTATTGCTGTAGGCTCTGTTCGAACTCACATCGAAAATAACGGGGCGCTGTTAAAGCTCGTTGGCGAAGCGCAATTTTATCTTGGCATCAATGATAGCCACGCTCAGCTATTAAATCTCTTATGCAAAACCTACAACGACACCTCGTTGAGTCCCATGTCGTTAACAGAAATTGAAACCTGTGATGCCACGCTTATTATCAACGAAGATATCACCCACACAGCACCGAGACTGGCATTAAGCGTACGACAGATGAGTCGTAATGCAGGACTGAAGCAAGCAGCCAAACTTGGCGTACAACATTGGCAAGATGGCGCAGTTCGCAATATCGCCCAAACCACATTATCACCTCTGCATATCGTTGAGAGCCAGGCCAGTGAACTGACATCCATCGCAACCCAAAGCATGGTTTTACACCCTACTGAGCAGATAGTATTACTTGAAGAGATCGCATCTTTGTTAGATGAGAAGCTACTTGGTACTCATCAAAGTCCAGATGAATCAGTGTCGAACGAGGCCAAAAGTATCGTCGACGATCTGCTAAGTGCCCAGCGACCTTTATTGTTAACCGGTGTTCAAAGCAGAGATATAGAATTATTGTCATTAAGTATTCAAATTGCCAACACACTTAAACAGCTCAACCCAAACACAGGGTTTTATGCCGCAACTCAAGCTGCAAACGACCTTCACCTAGGGCTATTATTAAATGGTGAGTCAAATAAGGGGCCAAATGATGGTGCAAGTGATGGCTCAAGAGTACAAGGGCTAGACTCCCTGGTCGAACGACTCAATACTGAGTCTGTTGAAACCTTAATAATATTAGAGACCGATCTTTACCGTTATCTAGACAATACACAGCTCGACAATGCCCTAAACAAAGTCAAACAGATCATCGTTATCGATCAACTCCTTACTAAAACAGCGAGCATGGCAGACCTCATTCTTCCCGCTACCTCATTTTCCGAATCATACGGTTGCAGTTTAAGCTCTGAAGGAAGGCTACAATTTTCGTTCGCTACCATGTCTCCCATCAAGGACCGATTAGCACCATGGCAATGGTTGTCGACGCTAATCGCACTCCCGAGTTATGGCGAGTTGGTGCGTTGGATATCAGCTAAATTGACCCTACTAAAGAAGATGGAATCCTTTGCTGAGCTGACAAGGTTCAATGAACTCTCCCCTTTCAGAATAGCCAGACAAACGGTGAGAGACAGCAGTAGAACCGCAATTCACGCTGTTGACGATGTGAAAGAGAGCCAGCCCATTATCGATTTAATGGCCCCAATTAATAACTCCATGGAGGGCGTAGCTGGATTTCGTCAAACGCTAGTGCAACCTATTTCAGTACTGCCAGCTAATCGGTGGTCACCTAAATGGAACTCTGATCAAGGTGAAAGCCGTGGTCAAGCCAGTCATGACCAAGCCACAGACTCTTTATGGTCGATTTGGAATAAAGGCATAAAGATTTTCCCCACATCAAGCTCGATGAAAATAACAGTTCCATGTTATCCATCTGCACAGTCACTTGCTTCTGAACATGACAATGACAAGATCAGACTGGGCGCCTCTGCAAATCTCTATGCCGATTTTGAACTTGCACAATATTCCACAGCACTTGCTTCATTAGCACCAGAAATGCGGGCGAGTATTCACCCTGAAACAGCGAAGAAATGGCAATTAGCTGAAGGAGATACCATCAGCTTATATACTGCCAACACCCAAGTCGGACTCACGTGCATATTGAACTCAAGCCAAGCCAAGGAGTTAATTCTAATTCCAAGCGAATATTTCTCGCGACTTGGCACTTGGGTGAAATGGACTCGACTCTCTACACCAGAACTCACATCAGAGCCTCAACAAGAACTTGCGCCGCAATCATCTACAGAGCCGATGCAAGAGCAATTACAAACACCATTACAGCGCCCCTCGCATGAGGAGAAAACATGATTGAGTTAACTTCTCTTTTAACCCCGCTGGCGATTCTGATTGTCTTGCTGCTTGCCGCCGCTTGGTCAACGTGGCTAGAGCGACGCTTATTGGGTATTTGGCAAGACAGATTAGGACCAAACCGAGTGGGTCCATTTGGCCTATTTCAAGTTATCGCCGACATGATAAAAATTTTCACCAAAGACGATTGGATCCCACCGTTTGCAGATAAAGCCCTATTTGTTATCGCACCCATGATCTTGATGATCATGACTTTGCTTGGCTTCGCCATTATTCCATTCTCTCCAGATATTCAGATCACTGAGTTTGATAACGCCTTGCTATTTGTATTGGCCCTTAGCTCCTTGTCTGTATATAGCATTATGTTGGCAGGCTTCTCATCAAACAGTAAATATGCCCTTTTAGGTGCGCTAAGAACCACGGCTCAAATGCTTTCCTATGAAGTCTTTATGGGACTGGCCTTGATGGGCGTTGTCGTCATCGCCGGTAGTTTCAGCCTCAATGATATCGTTCATGCCCAAAGCCAATACTGGTTTATTCTCAGTCAACCGCTAGGTTTTTTACTGTTTCTGTTTGCTGGTGTTGCCGAAAGTCATCGCGCCCCATTTGATCTGCCTGAAGCTGAAACGGAGATAGTGGCAGGGTTTCATACCGAATATGCCAGCATGAAGTTTGGTATGTTTTTCATTGGAGAATACTTAGGGGTGATCTTCATCTCCGCCTTAATCACCACACTTTATTTCGGTGGTTGGCAGGGACCATTTTTACCACCCATTGTCTGGTTCACACTCAAAACCGTCTTTTTCGTGATGTTTTTTATTCTGCTTCGCGCCGCGATCCCAAGACCCAGATACGATCAACTCATGAGCTTTGGTTGGTCCATTTTACTGCCATTAGCACTGTTAAATCTGCTGCTTACCGCAGTATGGAAATTAACCATAGGTGTTTAACTACAGATTTTTAAGAGGAGCGTGACATGTTAAGTCAAATAAGAACGCTAATCACAATCCTAAAGCACACTTTTACTCGTGCTGACACTGTCGAGTACCCGGAACAGAAGCCTTACCTGTCGCCTCGTTACCGTGGCCGAATCGTCTTAACTCGTGATCCCGATGGTGAAGAGCGATGCGTCGCTTGTAATCTTTGCTCTGTCGCCTGCCCTGTCGATTGTATTTCGGTGGTTAAAACAGAGAAACCAGACGGGCGCTGGGAAGCTGAAAGTTTCACCGTTAACTTCTCCCGCTGCATCATGTGTGGGTTTTGTGAAGAAGCCTGCCCTACCCACGCAATTCAACTCACCCCCGATGTAGAAATGGCTGAATATGACAGACAAAATCTCGTCTATGAGAAGCAGCATCTGCTTATCTCAGGTCCTGGTAAATACCATAATTACAATTTCTACAAAGTCAGTGGGAAAGCCATCGATGGCAAAGAGAAAGGAGACGCTCAAAATGAATTAGCTCCCATCAATGTGAGGAGTTTATTGCCATGAGAATCAACAAGGTCTCCCCTAAACAGGCAAAGGGACAAGATTATGATTGAAGCCATTTTTATGATTACTGCAATCGTCTGCCTTATATCGGCACTACTGACGGTGACTGCCCACAATGCAGTACATGCTCTGCTCTATCTAGTGACAATGATGATCGCTATCGCGCTGATTTTTTTCTTATTTGGCTCACCTTTTGCCGCTGCGCTGCAGATTATTGTCTATGCGGGAGCCGTAATGGTGCTGTTTGTGTTTGTCACCATGATGCTGCACCAAGGCGAGAAAAGTAACCTTGATGAGAAAGCCCTGTTTAGTTTGAAAAATGCTAAAGGTCCGCTATTACTGGCCACAATACTCATTGCTGAACTGCTCATGATTAGTGTGCAGCCGCTAGAAATGAACTCTTCACTTGTTCCTCTTAGCGCGATTAGCAATGAGGCAGAACAGGATTCAGCTCAACGCGATAACACCTCACAGCCCAACTCCGTCAAATCTCTCGCCATACAACTCTACGGCCCCTATCGTTTGTTGGTCATCATTGCCGCCATGTTACTGCTCTCTGCATTAATCGCCGCCATACACATTGCGCGTAAAACACCAAAACATGTAGACGTTGACCTCAGTCCAGAAGAGACTCAATTAGCAAATAAACAGCAGAAGGCAAACTCATGATAGAGACACTATGGGTCATAATATTGAGCTTCTCACTGTTCGCCATCGGCATATTTGGCCTCATAAGCAGGAGAAACCTACTCTTTATCCTGCTATCCCTAGAAATCATGCTTAATGGGATCATCTTGTTATTTGTTGCAGCATCTAATCTGCATGGCAATAACGATGGGCAAATTATGTATCTGCTGGTGCTCACCTTGGCCGCATCAGAAGTCGCCGTTGGACTGGCCTTGGTCATACAGATCTACAGACAGCAACAAAATCTCGATGTCGATACACTGACTAAGTTGCGAGGCTAATATGACCATATTGCTTGGCTTAATCCCGCTGCTGCCCTTGTTTAGCGCTTGCCTGCTGATTTTCTGGCAACCTAAACTTTTACTCACTCAAATTATCGCCGTTGGTTCTATAAGCCTCTCGGCATTATTGGCATTAATCTTAAACGTCCAATTGTGGGACCAAGCACAATTTGTGCTTCAGGTATCGCTTGGACAATGGCTTTCCATTGATAATTTATCTTTAGGCTTTACCCTTTATCTCGATCCACTCTCGCTGATAATGGTGACCATTATTACCTGTGTGGGTGCGCTGATACATCTCTATTCAGCCAGCTACATGAAAGATGATCCTGATGTGTGCCGTTTTTTTGCCTATCTCAATCTTTTTGTCTCAGCCATGTTATTTCTGGTGCTCGCCGATAATCTGATCTTGCTCTACTTAGGATGGGAAGGTGTGGGTTTATGCAGTTACCTGCTTATTGGATTTTGGTATCGAGAGCAAAAGAATAGCCAAGCCGCGAATAAGGCATTTATCATCACACGTATCGGTGATACCGCCATGTTAATCGGCATTATTTTGCTTTTTTACCAATTCGATACCTTAAATATCCAACAGATACAGCTACAATCTCAACAACTGTTGCAAATGGATGAATTGCCAACAACCGAAATAATCAGCTTATGCTGCCTACTGTTATTTGCTGGTGCTGCAGGTAAGTCCGCTCAAGTGCCACTACAGTCCTGGCTTCCCGATGCCATGGCAGGTCCCACGCCTGTTAGCGCCTTGATCCACGCTGCGACTATGGTCACTGCAGGTATCTATCTGGTAGCAAGAAATATGGATCTGTTTCAACTCGCTCCCGATGTACTTCACTTTATCGCCATTATCGGGGTGGTCACCTTAATTTTAGGCGCGACGTCAGCGCTGGCTCAATCAGATCTAAAGCGCATACTCGCCTACTCAACCATTAGCCAACTCGGTTATATGTTTTTAGCCCTTGGTGTTGGCTCCGCCTCAGCAGCCGTATTTCATCTAATGACCCATGCTTTCTTTAAAGCGCTATTGTTCCTCAGTGCCGGAGCATTGATTTACTGCATGCACCATGAGCAGAACATTTTTAAAATGGGAGGATTAAGAAAGTCTCAGCCACTGCTAGCCTTTTCATTCGGCATTGGATGCGCCGCGCTAGCATCGCTTCCCATGACCTCAGGCTTTTTTAGTAAAGAACTCATCCTTGAACAAACACTTCTTGCGCATCAACCTTTACTTTGGTGGGGCGGTGTCATTGGCGCATTTTTTACAGCGCTTTACAGTGCTAAGCTGTTTTTTATTGTTTTCTTTGGCAAATTAAACCAGCCAAGTACTCATAACACACCAACGGCAATGGTAATAGTGCTCATGATCTTGATGCTACTGTCACTCGTTGGTGGTGTACAGCCTCAAGGTTTATTTACCCACTTTTCAGCACCAGCAGACTCTGCATCACCTGGTCATACTCTTAGCTTGTTCCAACATTGGTTGCCGATCCTCTTACCCATATTCACCGTCACCTTAGCTTGGTTCATGTTTATTAAGGGATATTTTACGCCCACAACGCCATCGGAAGGTTCCTCTGTGAGTCTTAAGCAAAAACTGCATCAGTTTTTGTTATCGGGTTGGGATTTCGATAGATTATACCGCTTGATATTTATCAAGCCCTTTAAACTCGTCACAGAATATAACCGAAGAGATATCATCGACTTAGCTTATCGTCAGCTTGAAACATTCAGTTCACTGCTCTATCGACAGCTCAACCGTTTTCAAACAGGGCAACTACGGCACTACAGTGCGAGTCTGGTGATATTTTGCGTGTTGGCCATCGCGTGGGGGTTAATACAATGATGTTATTTACTCTTATCTTACTGCCACTTGTTGGCGGTGTTATCGCATGTTGGAGCCAGCGAGTACACCAAGATGCACCCAAATGGATAGCCAGTCTGTGCTTACTCTTGTCGTTAGCCTTCTTAATCTCGATTAAACTTTTCACCAGTATGGATCCCTCAAATCTTTGGCTTGTCGATGAAACACTTGCCTGGATCCCAAGACTCAATATTAGTGCCCACTTCGCCATGGATGGACTCAGCTTTGTGTTAATCCTATTAACACTCTTAATGGGACTGGTCGGTTTATCCTCAGCTTGGAACGAGATAAGCCAACATTCAGGTTTCTTCTATGGCAATTTTTTGTGGACATTAGCAGGCATTATTGGTGTGTTTTTGGCGATGGATCTGCTACTTTTCTTCGTTTTTTGGGAAGTGATGCTAGTCCCCATGTATTTTCTTATCGCTATATGGGGCAATGAAAACCGTCGCTATGCCGCATTAAAGTTCTTCCTTTTTACCCAAGCCGGAGGGTTATTGATGCTCTTGAGTATCGTTGCTCTGGCCGTACTACATTATCAGCAAACTCAAATTCTTAGTTTCGATTATCAAGTATTGGTGCAATCGCCCATCGACTCTGAATTTGCCAAATGGATCTGTCTAGGCTTTATTATCGCGTTTATCGTCAAACTGCCCGCTTTCCCCTTCCATAGCTGGTTACCTGACACTCACACACAAGCACCAACGCCAGCCAGTATCATACTGGCAGCCGTTCTGCTCAAAACTGGTGGCTATGGGTTACTTAGATTTGTATTACCTCTGTTCCCTGATGCCAGCCAATTTTGGTCACCGCTAATGATGGGACTTGCGGGGATTAGTATCATCTATGGCGCCATGATGGCCTTTTCGCAAACGGATCTTAAACGTCTAGTGGCTTATTCAAGTGTCAGTCATATGGGCTTTGTGCTCTTAGGCTGTTTTAGCCTCAATTTTTATGCGCTACAAGGTGCTGTCATGCAGATGTTGGCACACGGAGTTAGCACCGCAGCTCTGTTTATGTTGGTTGGATTAATCCAACATAAGTTTCATACTCGAGATCTCAATCAACTCGGTGGACTCTGGAGCACCTTGCCTAAACTGTCAGCCATGGGGTTATTTTTTGGTATGGCTTCTTTAGGCATGCCAGGTCTTGGTAATTTTATCGCTGAGTTATTAGTGCTGATTGGCACCTTTAAACAAGCTCCGATGTTTGCGCTAGTGGCAACATCTGGACTGATATTGGCGGCTGTCTATTCACTGCGCATGATCCAAAAGAGTTTCTTTGGCGTAAGCGTGAACGCTGATGAAAACAGAGAGAATAAAACAGGACATACGTCCAAGCAGATCATCACAGATCTGAATGCTAAAGAGAAAATAACCTTAATGCTGATGTGTTTGAGCCTCATATTCATGGGTCTTCACCCTCAGCCCATTTTCAATTTGGTCAATGGCTCATTAATCGAGATAGCCTCACTCTTTCAAGCATCCTTTCAACCAGAGATCCTACTAATAGAGGTGCAGCTATGAGCCTTCATTTTCTCCCTGCGATGATCATCTCTATCACCATATTGATCTTGTTACTGGCCATCGCACTTAAACGCGCCCATAACTTGGCATATGTGATAACCGGACTCGGTCTCATTGGTGCCTTTTTTAGCCAGTGCATATTATTATATTTGCCGAATTCATCAGACGGACTATTTGCCTTTTCCCCTGTGAGTAGCCTGCTCAGTTTATTGATGTTAAGCATACTCATCTTTCTTTGGCTGCAACTATACGCCTGGTTAGCGAAACAAAAGGGCCATAAAGAGGAGTTTTATCTACTGCTCTTACTAGTGAGTTTAGGTGCATTAGGCATGATAGTCAGCGAGCATTTTGCCAGTTTCTTTTTAACCTTAGAACTGATGAGCCTATCCTTTGTCGGATTGATCGCTTACTCACAAGATAAACCTGTCAGCCAAGAGGCCGGAATAAAGTATCTAGTACTGTCGGCAGTCGCCTCAGCCTTCATACTCATGGGCATCGCCATTCTCTACCTGCAAACAGGCAGTCTTGCATTTGAGCAAGTTACCAATGAGGTCAGCTCATCATCTTCGATACCGCTTTTATCCACCACTGGCATTATCTTTATTCTTATTGGGCTCTTTTTTAAACTCTCCATGGTGCCTTGCCACTTATGGGTTGCCGATATTTTTCAAGGTGCACCACTTCCCTCAACGGCTTTGCTCTCAACCATCTCTAAACTGGCTTCATTTGTCGTACTTTGGAAAATGTTCAATTTAGGTGGTTGGCAACATGATCACATTATCCTCGAAATCATCGGACTCGTTGCTGTGGCCTCTATGCTCATCGGGAATTTATTGGCCTTGTTACAAAATAATATTCTTCGCATATTGGCATTTTCATCAATATCCCATTTCGGCTACCTGCTGATTTTATTACTGCTGTTTAACCAAGATGCCGATTTACTTGAAAATGCCGAGTTTCCACTCGAAGCACTCATATTCTATTTATCAGCTTATCTCATCACATTAACCGGTACCTTCACCGTTTTAATGCAGTTAGAGGGGAAAACTAAGCTGGAGCAACTGACAGGACTCTTCTGGACTCGTCCACTGCATGCTGCCAGCTTAAGTGTTCTAATGCTTTCGCTCGCAGGGATCCCGCTAACGATAGGCTTTATGGGAAAATTTTATCTCGTCACTGCAACCATCTCTAATCAGGTTTTGTGGCCGCTTCCCTTTTTGGTCATTGCCAGCGTAATAGGGCTGTTTTTCTATCTTAGAATCATCATGGTGATGTTATCGTCAATAAACCAAGTAGAAAGAAGCAGTGCATCGACAACAGGAGAGCGCGCTAGTCTCTGGTTTATTATCGCTGTCGTTATGGGACTAGGCACTTTTCCTGCATTCTTTGCGGAGATCATAAAACACACAGTGAGATAACACATTCCAAGCACTCAGATCACATAGTTAAAAATTTGGGTTCTATGAGAATAATTTCATACTTTCAACAAGCCTGATCATGATATTGTCCCTCAATCATGAGAAATGGCTCCGGAATATCTATGGCTTTCTACCAATCACCAAAGAAAATAAGCGCATTTGACGCTAAATTTGAAGCACAAAAAATCGCATTTGCTCCCATTAGTTTTCAAGTCGCACGATGTTTGCTTGAATTTGGCATCTTAGAGCAAATAGAGGCTTCAGCAGAACGAGGGTGTTCCTTAGCTGATATACAAGAAAAAACCGGATTAACAGAGTATGCCATTAGCGTTCTTATCGATATGGGCCTTAGCATGGGCTTACTTTGGCAAAAAGAGGACAGATACCTACTCGACAAAATAGGCCACTTTCTCGTGCTGGATGATATGGCTAAGGTTAATCTTAACTTTGTCCATGATGTTTGTTATCAAGGCATGTTTGAACTTGAGTCCTCTTTGCTTGAAGGCAAGCCGAATGGGCTTAAGGTATTCGGCGATTGGGAAACCATTTATCCAACCTTGAGTGAGTTACCTCACCAAGTAAAGCAAAGCTGGTTCGAATTTGATCATTACTATTCAGATCATGCATTCGGTCAATTACTGCCACTTATTTTTCAGGCCAAACCCAAGCATATCGTCGACGTTGGTGGTAACACAGGCAAATGGGCATTTGCTTGCACAGCCTATGATCCTAACGTCAATATCACCATCATGGATCTGCCGGGCCAACTTGCAGTCGCCCTTGCCAATGCCAAAGAGAAAGGCGTAGCCGACAGAATCTCCGGCTTTCAATGTGATCTACTCGACGAGTCACAAGACTTTTGTCAGGATGGCGATCTCTACTGGATGAGCCAATTTCTCGACTGTTTCTCTAAAGAGCAAATCTTAAGCATTCTAACTCGCACAGCCCAAAGCATGAGCGTCAACAGTGAACTCTGCATCTTAGAAACCTACTGGGACAGACAGCCCTTTGAAGCTGGCGCATATTGCGTTAATGCAACCTCAATCTACTTTACAGCCATGGCAAATGGCGACAGCCGCATGTATCACTCAAAAGAGATGTTATCTCTTATATCTCAAGCGGGTCTCTATGTAGATGAAGATATTGATGAGATAGGTTTAGGTCACACTTTACTCAGGTGTAAACGTAAACCATCGAGTGTTTAAGTTAATTCACTCGAGATTAAGAAATACTTAACCTATGATTAATTAAACTCAAATATTCTTACCATATCTATTCTTTTATTATTTAGTCATAGACTACTTACTAAGAGAATAGAGATGAAATCTTCATTCAAAAAAATCTCATATTATGCATCTCGACTACCCAGCCCTATGGCAGGCCTCGCACTCGCTATTGCCAGTTTAGGCTGGGCATGGGAAAACATGCTACCCAACATGGGTGGACGCGGCCAAGCAATCAGTGCCGTTGTAGCAGGTCTCATCCTCACGTCTTTAGTCATTAAATTTATACTTCACCCTGCTATTTTAAAGCAGGAACTTTCACATCCAGTGGTCGGCAGTGTGATCCCAACTTTTGCCATGGGCTTGATGGTTGTCTCTAATGCATTAGGGCATTACTTTCCAACAGAGGGGCTTATTCTCTGGCTTGCAGCCATTGCCATCCACATCGTATTTTTAGCCATGTTTGTTTACTTTCGTGCGATTGATTTTAAACTCGAGCATATGGTACCAAGCTGGTTTGTTCCCCCAATAGGGATCATAGTCGCAGCGGTCAGTTTCCCCGGCGATCAATACCAATGGCTTGCAAATGCAACGTTGAACTTTGGCATGTGCTGTTATCTCATCATGCTA
Organism: Shewanella hanedai; assembly: GCF_007197645.1. GTDB lineage: Bacteria > Pseudomonadota > Gammaproteobacteria > Enterobacterales > Shewanellaceae > Shewanella > Shewanella hanedai. The sequence continues at coordinate 24,751 of NZ_VKGK01000017.1, read as the reverse complement.
CCGGTGATGTTATATCGCTTGATATTCTGCGCCCCAATTGCCGATGCTGCAAAACCAACAATCGCGATAATGGCTGCACCAGCGAGCTTGTCTTTAGCAGGATACTTAACAGTAAGTAGCCAGCCATCACTCATTATCGTGGCACTCTTGCTTAGCATTGCTGTCCTAATGACCAGTGTTATTTACTTAGCTTTCTTTCACTTACTAAGACTGCCATTCTCACCTGGCTATGCAGCCTTTACTTTTCCTATGGTGATAGGTGCAACGGCTTTATTTAAAACTGCTGATTGGTTAAGTCAATCTTACGGATCGAGTCAATTTACAGATTTCATCGCTTATAGTGCACAAGGAGAGTTATTTATATCAACAGCAGTGGTGCTTTATGTCACTTATCGTTATCTCTCTCACTACAGACCAAGCACACTTAAAGCATAAATAAACGCCAAAATAAAATGCCAGTAACGATTAATTACTGGCATTTTCTTGGTTGGTTGATTTTTGGGTTAGTTAAAGCCCATATAATGAGCCCCTACCACCACAAGGCTAGACACTACAAATAATGCCAACATAAATCGCCAGATAAACCTAAGCCAGTCTCCCCAATCAACACGACACACCCCTAATGTTGCCATTAACGAGGCCGATGTCGGTACCAATACATTAGAGAAACCATCGCCTAACTGGAATGCCAATACTGCAACTTGTCTTGTGACACCGACAATATCTGCAAGCGGTGCCATTAATGGCATGGTCAACGCTGCTTGGCCAGATCCTGAGGTCACAAAGAAGTTAAAAACGGTTTGGAAAACCAACATAAACCAAGCAGAAAGCGCATTAGGTAGCTGACCGATTAGGTTTCCAGCACTGTTTAAAATGGAGTTAAGCACACTAGGCTCACTGGGTCCGCCATTACCCAATAAGATCAGAATACCGGATGCACAGCCGACTAAAAGGCAAGGCTCCAGCATATTAGCAGCACCCTGCTTGAAACTTACAGCGACATCGTTCACCTTCATCCCATTGAGTTTAAAGATGACACTTATGATGCCAATCACGATCCCCATGGTAAAAAACTGACTGGCTATTTCAGGGATAAACCACGCTTGAGACACAACCCCCCAAATAACCCAGATGATGGTTGCTACAATCGTTGCTATAACCAGAATATCACCAAGATTAAATCGACTGTCTAAGCTTGCTTTACTCTGGTTTTCTCGAAAGTAGGCATCACTGTGATAGCTAAATGAATGTGTTGGTTGGTGCTTAACCTTGTTAGCGTAACGCATCGTAAAAATAAGCCCGATGAGGGTGAAACCGAACCAAAGCACGACACGTACACCTGAGCCAGACAGTACAGGAATACCAGCAATTCCTTGAGCAATCGCAACGCTAAAAGGGTTCATCCAAGAGCTAGCAAATCCAATCTGAGTCGCCACATAGGTGACCATTACCGTGGTGATCCCGTCATAACCAAGTCGTATCATTAACGGGCAGATGATAATCGCAAACGCAATAGCCTCCTCTCCCATGCCAAATACTGCACCGCCCAGTGAAAACAGCACAAAGATAACAGGAATGAATAGCGATTCATTGCCACGAGTTCTATCAATTAACTTTAATATCCCGTTATCGATGGTGCCCGTTGCCATCACGACACCAAAAGAGCCACCGATCACCAACATGAACATGATGACACCAATGGCACTGCCCCATTTAGAACCAGAGACTAACCCTTCAAACGCGAAATTAAAAAAACCAGCGCCGCCATTGCCCTCAAATAAACCGACAGGGGCAAGCTTGGGATCACCGTTATCGTCAAGATCATAGCTAAATGAAGTTGGATCGATAACACTGCGACTTTTTTCAACCCCGTCAACAAGGTAGTTAACGTCTTGGGTTTGAAACGAGCCCGTTGGCACAATATAAGTAAGTAAAGCCGCTGCGACTGCGACAAAAAAGATGAGGACTAACGTATCGGGCATCTGCCAAGTTTTTGGCTGAGTTATTGGCGTTTCTAATGAGGGCTCTGGTGGTCCATCTTGCGATAAAGGGATTTGCGTGTTCATGCTTGGGCCATTCTAATTATTATATGGCTGCAAATATAAACTAATTACATATCATTTTATAGATTTGCATCAAGAAAATAACGCTAACTATGAGGCTGTTAAACACAATGAAACTCACCAATCGACAGTCTAAGCCTATCAATATTAAAATAATGAGTCTCATCGTGTTAGTTATGACATAGAGCTAACTATCAAGCGCCTTTTGGGGCATTTTTGTACTAATAACATGGGATAGTAGCATCACAAATAAAGACAAGGCTAAGGCTGGTACGATGGGATGAACATGCCAAATTAGCGGTGCATTTAACTGTAAGCTTAGGTAGCTAAGCAGCCCTGATATCATTGCGAAAAATGCACTATTACCATTGATGTTTTTCCAGAATACACCCGCTATTATCGGCCATAGAAATACCGCCTGCAGGGCACCAAATGCCGCTAAGTTGATCCAGACAATCATCTCAGGAGGCTTAATCGCCCAATAGGTCGCAACAATGGTAATGAGCAACATGCTCACTCGGGTTAGTTTGACCTGCTGTAACGCATTTAAATTAGGACAGCGTTTAACAACACCGTCACGGACAAGGCTTACTGCCGACTGCAGTAACATGGAATCAACTGACGACATCACCGCAGCAATGGGCGCTGCAAGTAACACCCCAGCCCAAAATGGAGTGAATAGACCGGAAATTAATTTAGGCATTATCTCATCGGGCACGCTCAGATCAGGATAAATCGCACGTCCCAAGACTCCACACAAGTGCGGCAGCAGGGTCATGAGGAAACAAATTATCGTTCCCCACACCATGCCACGTTTAAGTGAATGACTGTCTTTAACCGCCAGTAAGCGTACTAAGGTGTGAGGTAACCCCATGGTGCCAAAACAGATGAGTACCCAAAACGACAGCATCATTGGCCAACCAAGGTAATCATTAACCCCATGAGGACTAAGCATCTCAGGAGAATGGTCATTCACCTTTGCCATGAGCTCGGGCAAGGTTCCCTGAGATAAAATAGTGACGAACAGGAGTATTAAGCCTGCCAGCATCACCACCCCTTGCAAAACATCAGTTAACACCACCGCCCTAAAACCACCGGTCAAGGTATAAGCCAGTACCGTTAATACAAATAGGCCTAACCCTATTTCATAGCTTATTCCGCTAACCCCTGAAAATAGGCGAGCGCCACCAATGAACTGTACTGCGATCATGGCGATAAAACCCATGACCAAACTCGCAATGGCCAGTCGACTCAACCACGCATGTTGAAATCGGCTGTCGAGCCATTCAATTAAGGTTGCATGCTGTTGTTCGCGCATGGCTAAAAATTTAGGGCCTAAAACGCCTAATGTTAATACGGCAACCGGCACTTGTATTAATGCTAGCCACACCCAACCAAGCCCCATTTGATATGCTGCGCCGGGTCCACCAATAAAGGAGCTGGCGCTGGTATATGTGGCAACTAGAGTCAGTGCCAACATGGGACCATTGAGAAATGACCCACCAATAAAAAAGCGCTTCGCTTTATCTTGATGAAGAGAGTCTGTATCAGATGTTCGACTGCTCCACCAACGGGTAATCACAAGACTGAGTATTAAATAGATTAGCACTGGAAGTAAGTTAGTCATGATCTCTTCCCACAAAAATAACAAGAGATAAAATCAATACGAGTGGCGCTAAAATACAGGAGAACCAAAACCAGACTGGCAGTCCGAACAACACCCAAGTTTTATCGATAAAGAGAGGACCTGCACACCATAGGATAAAATAACCTAAAGTCAGCATCAGTGCAGTTTTAGACAGTGAGGACATAAAAAGTAATGTGGAAAATAAATCAGATGGCAGATTTTATACCTAAAGCCAGTGCACAGGCTAGGGCTAATCCGCAGAATTGCCCCCGACGGATAAGCACTTTCTCCATCTTAGCGTTCAGTTGAGAAGCTAATCACCGATAGTTATCATCAATATCCATAAAATCCCACTAAATTCTTCAAAACACACGGCTCAAATTTCCACTTTGGCCACCTTATCTATACAATTGCGGACTTGATCTCAGCAATCACATTTTTTAACACCTTGGTGTCACAAAAATGACCAGTATTCCCAATTTGTTATAGAGGCAGTAATGAACCACACCTACATTCCAGGTAAAGACGAAGCACTCGAAGTATCTATCGCCACCATGCAACAAAGACTCGTTGATCTGGGCTTTGATATAGAGGAAGCCTCATGGCTTAATCCAGTACCTTATGTTTGGTCTGTGCACATCCGTGACCGTAACTGCCCCGCCTGCTTTACCAATGGTAAAGGCGCTAGCCGTGATGCTGCACTTGCAAGCGCACTGGGTGAATACTTCGAACGTTTAGCCTGTAATTACTTCTTCGCCGATTTCCATTTAGGTGACAAAGTGGCAAACAGCGACTTTGTTCATTACCCCAATGAAAAATGGTTCCCAGTTTCTGACAACACTCGTCCAGAAGGCATGATGAACCAAGCCTTATGGGATCACTACGATCCTGAAGGCGAAGTCACGCTAGAAGGTCTTGTTGATATTCAATCTGGTAACCCTGAGCGCGGCGTATGTAGCTTGCCTTTTACACGTCAATCTGACGGTGAGCTCACTTATATTCCAATGAATATCGTTGGCAACATGTTTGTCAGCAATGGCATGTCTGCGGGTAACAGCCAGACTGAAGCGCGCACGCAGGCACTTTCAGAGTGTTTTGAGCGTTACATTAAAAACCGCATCATTGCAGACGCGATATCGCTTCCTGAAATTCCAGCAGAAGTCGTGAATCGTTTTCCCAAAGTGGTTGCTGCAATCGATGAGCTTGAAAAACAAGGCTTCCCAATCACCTGCTTTGACGCCTCATTAGGTGGCGATTACCCCGTTATCTGTGTCACGTTGTTCAATCCAGAAAATGGCGGGTGTTTCGCATCTTTCGGTGCACACCCAAGGTTTGAAATCGCTTTAGAGCGTACCGTAACTGAACTTCTTCAAGGCCGTAGTCTTAAGGATCTCGACATCTTCCCTAGCCCGTCTTTTGATAACGACGAAGTGGCTGAGCATACCAACCTTGAAACTCACTTCATCGACTCTTCAGGGCTTATCTCATGGGATATGTTTAAAGAAAATGCTGATTTCCCATTTGTTGATTGGAACTTCACTGGCACAACCGAAGAGGAATACGCTCAACTTTTAGGCCAATTCCATAAACTCGGCGCTGAAGTCTACATTGCAGATTACGCGCACCTCGGCACTTATGCATGTCGCGTGCTTGTTCCTGGTTACTCTGAAATTTACCCCGTTTATGAGCTGACTTGGGTTAACAATAACCGCGGTATGGCACTTCGCGCCATGATCCAGCAATGGCTAAATGACAGCAGTGATGTTGAGCTAACTCAATCTATTTTAGACACTGTCGATCAACTCGATCTCGATGAGTTCCAACCACTGGATCAGTTGTTAGGTCTAGGCGTCGATGCAAATACACCTTGGGCAACACTGAGAATGGGCGAGTTCAAATGTTTACTCAACTTAGCCCTTAATGATCTTGAATCTGCCTACGAATGGGCACAATGGACGACTGACTTTAATGCCGGTGGGATAACCCCAGCTCAACAGAAACGTCTGCGTTTCTATCATGCAGTGATGGCCATCATTAATATTGAGCTAGACGGTAAAGATCTTGACCAGTATGAAGCTAAACTCAAGCGCATGTTTACTGAGACCGATTATAACGAAGCAAAGCTTCACGTCTCAAATGAAGCACAAGGCTATGATCTTAAATCTGTGAATGAATTACTCAGCTTTAAGAAGCATCAAAGCCTACTTGTCGCCTATGACAAGTTGCAAAAAGCCAAAGCTAAATATACTAAGTGGGATGTTTAGTCCTTCTGTAGACTAAGTATTAACATTTGAAAAATGCTGAAAAGAGTGCGATCACATCGCGCTCTTTTTTATTGACCACGAAAAACAGCCTCTTATAACCTATAGATAATACAGAAGAAAAACTTAAAGAAACCTCTATCTACCTAAAAAGGGTGAGACTGCTCTAACTTCTGTTACACCATCATCAACTCTGCTTGTTAAGCCCATATCTACACTCTAAAATCAAAAACATACGCTTATCAATTAAATTGATAGTTTTCATTGTTGTTATTTTGATATAGGGAAGCCAAAGGGAGTCGATGAAGTATTCACTCAAGCAGATCACCGTTTTTGACGCCGTAGCGAGCATGGAAAGTGTGAGTGCTGCCGCCAGAAAGTTATCGATGACACAATCGGCAGTCAGTATGTCACTGGGTCAGTTAGAAAATTTGCTAGGGCGACCACTCTTTATCCGTCAGGGGAATAGGCTCACATTAAGCCACTGGGGGAACTGGCTACGCCCTAAGGCAAGGCGTTTACTACAAGATGCCCAACATATTGAATTAGGCCTTCACGAACAACACCTTATCAGCGGAAAGTTTAGGTTATGTTCAAGCCAAACCGCAGCGGAGCATTTGATCCCCGAACTAATCAGCAAAATTGATACTGATTTTCCCGAGTTAAGAATCGATCTCATGGTCGAAAACACCGAAAATGTCATTGATGGCTTACTCAACTATGAGTTTGACCTTGGTATTATAGAGGGCAGAAATGATGACACTCGATTGCATCAAGAACGTTGGATTGATGATCATTTAGTGGTGTTCTCCTCCCCTCACCATCCCTATGCTAAATGTGAAATGACCAGTTTATCGCAACTCGAGCAAGCAAAATGGGTTTTACGGGAGCAAGGGGCTGGAACCAGACGAATATTCGAAGGCGCCATTCATGGCATTATCGAGAAGCTCAATGTATGGAAAGAGTATGAACAGGTCTCAGTATTAAAGTCCCTTGTTAAGCATGGACAATACATCAGCAGCTTACCCTTCCTTGATGTGGAAAAAGAGGTCGCGAACGGTGAGTTGGTTATCTTACAAACGCCACAACTGAACATGCAACGCCATCTGTCGTTTATTTGGCGTGCCGACTCAGGTGAAAACCCGCTGCGTGATTGCATTATCACTGAAGCAAGACGACTAAGCCGCAATCGACAAATGAAGAAATAATCGAATCTAGCCTACCCGATGAGTTTAACGACTTATCGGGCCATCCTTTTAAAAAAGTATATTTGCTCAAGCATCTAAGTCCCCTCTGTTAACAACGTAAAAACTATCGTCTTCTAGCAAGTGTTTTGGGACAACTAAGTGGTCTAATTAACTTGTGGCAAGTGGGTAGCCATGATTTAATTCTGTCCCCAAATGATTCACCTTCATTTGTTCTGGAGTTTTGTTGATGAACAGCCTGAAACTAAAACCGCGACACCTGGTATTGATGCTCTCCTTAGCGGTAGCCATCTATGCCTGCTACTTACTCATAGCCCCCTACTTAGGTTCTATTGTACTCGGGTTTATCGTCTCCCTATTGTTTTTGCCCATTCATGCGCGAGTTCAACATAAAATGCCCGCCAGTCCCAATATGGCCTCTGCATTATCATGTACATTAGTCACCGTGATGGTGTTAATTCCATTATTGCTGGTCACTGCAGCCATTATGGATCAAGGCATCAATTTCATGAGTAATGCCTATCAATGGTTGACAGAAGGTGGCGCAAAAGCTTTCTTTGCTCACCCTTGGATCCACAGTGGTATTACCTTATTAAATAAATGGTTGCCATTTGACACCATTAAACCCGATGAGTTTGTCCAACGCGCTGCATCAACAGCCACGGCACTGAGCAGCAGTTTGATAGGAGCAAGTACAGGTCTAGTTGGTGATCTGGCCGATACGATTTTAGATTTTTCTTTGATGTTATTTGTGTTGTTCTTCTTTTTACGAGATCAAGACAAAATAATCGATAATCTACGACACATCATTCCGTTATCACGCTCCCAAGAAGACCTCATTTTAAATGAAGTGGGCATGGTGGCTAAATCGGCGGTGTTAGGCTCATTACTGACTGCTTTAGCCCAAGGCGTTCTCGGTGGTATTGCTATGGCACTGGCAGGTTTCCCAGGTTTATTCTGGGGGAGCATGATGGCGTTTGCATCCTTTATTCCCTTCGTCGGCACCGCCATGATTTGGCTCCCAGCGTCAATTTACTTGTTCTTAACTGGGGACTGGCAGTGGGGAACATTCTTAATAGTGTGGGGGGTCGTTGTCGTCGGTTCCATTGATAACTTCCTCAGGCCGTGGTTAATGCAAGGTAATACGGGCATGAGCACCCTGCTGCTGTTTTTCTCTTTACTCGGCGGATTACAGTTGTTTGGTTTAATCGGCTTAATTTATGGTCCAATCGTTTTTGCCGTGACCTTAGTCTTGTTTAAATTATATGAAGTGGAGTTTGAGGGCTTTTTAGAGCAACAAAATAAAGAATAACTTATCCGAGAACAAACTCACTTTAACGGCCAGATCAATATGCCCTTGTTACCAATAGTTTCATGGGCATAAAACATAACAGGACACTTCTTCGACAAGTTTAACCGGAGTGTAAATAGGCGTTAATCTCTGTAAAATCATCTCAATGGTAAAGCTTAAACGAAAACAAACAAAGACCCGCCCCGTTTATCCGTTATGATGCTCTACTCTTTCCTCGTATTTAAGCGATGTTTAAAATACCATGGATATTAACGGACACTGTATCTCAACAACAGTCGATGAACACGGCCCTGTCCATGTTTATCAAACCAGAACCAGTCGGATCCTTAGCTTTGATGGAAAAATCTATCAAAGTTACATGAAATTAAATGACATTAATGGGTTAGCGCTTGGTTATACACAAGCCATGATGACAGGATTATTGTTTATCCCCGTCATCAAGACAGCCACTATAATGGGGCTGGGCGCAGGTTCAATTGCAAAGAAGCTACTCGCTAGTTTCAGTGAATTGAATGTATACGCAATAGAACACCGTGAAGCAGTGGTTAAGGCAGCCAAGAAATATTTTTACTTACCTGACACAGAACGACTCATCATTCATATAGGTGATGCTGCTAACTATATGAACAACACTGACATAAAAAGCGATATCATCTTTTCAGATCTATACAACGCTCAAGGTATGGAGCCAAATCAAGTACAGTTATCCTTCTTACGCGATTGTAAAAATGCCCTGAGTGATCATGGCGTTCTGGTGCTCAACATCTGCCATACGGCACTTACGTTACGAAAAAAATTAGATGAATTGCTCACAGTCGAATTTGAAAATCGACTACTCAGTTTCGAGGTCGATAATGAAAACACCATCGTACTCGCCTTCAAAAACGACATTCCTTTGATAGAAACAGAAACACTGCAGACAAAAGGTCAATACTTACAAGAGAAAATGAACATTCAGATGGAGAGTTACGTCAAATTACTTTAACGGATTCACAAGGCATCATGAGTGAATAAGACCGCTAAGCCACTATCGACGCTTGAAAGGTAAGTAAAAGTTTTGAACCCAAAACTTACCTTTCATTCAACTGAAGCGCTCTTACTACGCAGTCACATCTTGTTCATTTTTGACCACTTTCCACAGATACATAACGGCAAGTAGTGCGGGAATAATAAGTAAGACCAATACCATTGGTACACTCGATTTAATCACTTCTACATTAAGTGCATACACGGTTATGACATCGGATATGTCCGTCAATACTCTAACTATTAACATGACAAAAAGGGCTTTATGGGACTTTAACAGTAACGCAATGATCACTCCTAATGCCACTGTTACATTTCTCGTGATATACAGCTGCGTAACATAGTTTAATTCAGTCACGTTAGGGATAAAATCACCAGGGTTTATCGCGGTACCCACAGAAAATAAAAGCACTAGCGCTATCTGTATCATCACGACAGCCCATACCCAAATAGGTAAGAATTTTTTTGTCTGATCATTTTTGTTATTCATTATTTAATCCTCATTTATATAATCGATTTTTTTATAAATTAGTCACATACTCAGTCGGTGAGCTAGCAGTATCCATTTTCAGCCTAATGGCTAACGTTAATAACAGTAAAAGTCCCACAGCGAAGGTGCCATACTCAAAAAATGGTGTCGTTAATACCAACATTGCCGCGGCTGGATAGAGTAAGTTAGCCTCGAAACTTCGCTTCGAAAACAGATCATTGAGCAACCACATTGACACCATGAAAATGGCCGTAGGTACCACAACCATAGCATTTACAACGTGTAAACTAACCTCTGCATGACCACCAATTTTATCATTCATCACCTCAAGGGCTGCACCGACAGTACTGATTGAGATGAACACCAAAATATGACCGTAAGACCACATATAGCCTCTATTGGAATACTGTAGTCTTTTATGCTCATGTTCATCAAAATAGAATTTAAAATAAACCAGATAGTCGTTAATATTTAATTAAACAACACACGCATCTACCTGTTCACTTTATGAACACGAAATAAACAAGATAGAACAAAATAGAACAAGAGATAACTTTAAAGAAATATACCAAAATAATGTTTTGCATTTAATTAGCTATCTAGTGTTAACTACTATATGTTCTGGAAATGTAAATGAAAAGACCTAATACGAATAGATAGTATTCTATAATGGAATGATATGGATAAATTAAGTGCGATGCGTGCATTCGAAGCAGTTGTACGAACGAAGAGTTTCACAGATGCCGCTAATGAACTAAACATAACTCAAGCATCTGTAAGTAAAAAAGTGTTAGCTTTGGAAGTCGAGCTAAACTGTCAATTGATTAACAGGAACAGCCGCAAGCTATCTGTGACTGATGATGGAAATATATACTACAAACAATGCAAGTCATCGTTAGCCGACATAGATAATATTGAGTACATATTACGTAGCAATCAAAACTCTGACAAAGGAAGTGTGAAAATCACAGCCCCTATCCCCTTTTCATCAAGAGTGTTGGTGCCTTTATTTCCTGGGTTTTACAAAAAACATCCCGATATTAAAATTGAAATAATCCTCAGTGATACACAAGAAGATTTGATTTCTGATTCATTTGATATTGCAATAAGGGCAAGTCGTAATTTTGATGACTCCTCTCTCATAGCATTAAGCCTGTGTAATAACCCTTTGCAACTCGTAGCCTCATCTGAATATGTAAAGAAGCACGGTTCTCCAATTACTATTAAAGACTTAGAACAACATAATTTTATTAATTACACATTACTAAAACCAGCCAAAAAACTCATTTTAACCAAAGATAAAAAGATTCAAAACATACATGTTAGCGGTAACCTTTCGAGTAACAATGGTGATGCAATACTGGCGGGAGTTATCAACGGAATTGGCATTGCTGAACTGCCGATTTGGATGGTAAACGAACACATTGATAATGGAACGCTTGTTCGAGTAATGCCTGACTATAGCTCTACAGATGTTCCTTTAAAAATACTCTACCCACTTCGGGACCGAATTCCAATCAGGGTAAAGTTATTAATTGATTATTTGAGGGAAAACTTAAAGCATAGCTAGCCTTCATTTCAAGGCTAGCTGGCAAGATTTACGCCTATACCTTATAGATATCACATACCTTTTTGGCAATCGCATCACGGGTGATCACGCCACACAATACTCCCTTATCCAATACAGGGAACATGCTAGGTTTATCGGCTGAAGCACAACGCAATCTCTCTTCATAACTGGTGAAGGTATTGCCAGTTAATATCCCATTTTCATTAACAGGGAATAGCTTATTACGATCTACAACCATTAACTCAATCAATTCAGCCACGGGATCTAATGGTGACAACGTCATGACCTCTTTCTGCATCAGGTCACTGACTTTATAAGATACGCCTCTGGCAAACTCTTCAGACCATAAACTACGAAGTAAGTCTTGTTGCGATATAAAACCCAGTAAACGCTTTTGCTCATCTAATACTGGTGCACTTCTGCAATCGTTATCGGCAAGTAAGGTCAAGCCAGCATAGACAGACAGCTCAGCTGAGATGGTTAGCGGGTTGGTGTCCATCAGATCTTGTACACGTAATTTTTGAATTATTTTTGGCATTTTTATCGATACTCCAGAGGGTAATAACGGGTATATTTGTGCAGAGATTTCAAATTGTGGAACACTGTGGGCAGAAGGAACTTGAACAGCCGGTACTGACTTTTCTATAAGCCAATAACCTAAGCCAACAAACACACCGCCACCCACAATATTGCCTAAGGTCACAGGAATAAGGTTGTTGAAGATAAAGTGACTCAAGGTTAGATCAGCAAACTGTGCAGAATTGATACCCAATGAGGTAAAAAACTCAGGTTGAGCAAATTGAGAAATCGCGATCCCTAAAGGCACCATAAATAGGTTTGCAATGCTGTGCTCAAAACCACTACTGACAAACATGGCTACTGGCAACATCAGTAGAATCGCTTTAGTCAGCGCGTCTTTGCTTGCAAAGGTCATCCAAACACCTAAGCACACCAACATGTTACACAAAATACCGAGCACAAAAGCCTGCATCCATCCGTGATGAAGCTTATGCTGGGCGATCTGCAGTGCGTTGAGCCCCCATTGACCGCCATCGAGCTCATGCATACGCGCAGACATTATCAACGCCAGCATGATCATCGCGCCTAACAAGTTCCCTGCGTATACTCGGCACCAACATTTGATAAGGTCCGGTGTTGTCACCAGTTTTTGGGCCCACGCTACGCTGCTTAATACAGTACTGGTAAAAAGCTCTCCACCACATATCACCACGAGCATTAAACCTAAACTGAAGGCTAAGCCTCCCACGAGACGGACTAACCCCCAAGAACTGCCATCGTTCCCTGTCGTTACAGTGATAAAAAAGACAAAAGCAAGCGCTATGAAAGCCCCTGCGAAAGTGGCTAGACCAAAAGATTGCCAGGTCGCCTTAATGACTTTTGACTCCCCATAATGCTCGGCTTGTTGATATAGACTCGCCTGCACTGGTTTTGGTGTGTCCACTGCTTTATGGAGAGAATGAGCCGGCAATAACTCACTCACCTTATTCGTAGACGTCATTTGTCATCATCCAGGTGAAGACGTCGTAATCTATTGTTTTTCATTTGTATATATCTCTCTGTATCTTCAGCTTGTTATTTTGTGCTGACAAGATAACGAGAAATATGAGCTAATAAAATTTGATAATTATTATGGTGAGTATCAAATTACTTGATACGAAAAAGTGAATGTTTCAGAATGTTAAATCACAGAATAAAGCCATAAAAATCTAAGTGATTGTAAAGTAACAACTTTTACGTATCCTCTTATTATTGAATTTTCTCCGTCAAATTCGTTCTGTTTATGAGTGGTAATGCTCGCTCACAAAGTAATGGCTAAATTACCGAGTATTGGTCTGTTATAAGGAAAATTGATGATGACCAAACATATAAGTACAAATGAAACCCATTAAAGTAATTGTTAGCCGCCTAGTGGTAAATATCGCTCAAAGCGTGATCACAATCACACCGATAGATTAGCATGTTGTGATATACCTTTAGAAAAGCATAAAAGACCGATAGATCTCAACTCACAGCCAGATTCGCTACTTGCTCCACACATATGCAGCAATACGTGATCGATAAACAACGCAATATATGTGCCGAGGCGGTATTTGTTTAGCGATCTCTGTATAAGTTGTTAAGTGGGTCTCAAATACCTAAAACACCTGATTCAACAATATTGATACTTGATGAAGAAGCTCATTCTCTGTGTTAAAATTTATGAGGTAAATTGGTCTTACCAATTAAGTAGAGATTGTTAGAGGAAACAACAGCATCGTTGGCCGGATCATCTTTAGATCCTGAACCACATTTGCAGGTTCTTAACCTCAATGAATAATGCAGCCAATTGGTTCGTCATATTCAAGCTAACACTCAAAGATCATTATAAGTTGTCATCACATTAGATGAATCACTATGTTCTTCTCGGAGAATGAGAAAATATGTCAGAAACAGTGAAAAACCAACAGAACGAAGACTCCACAAAATCATACCAAGAGCTTCATCGTCCAGTGTCTGAGTTTGCTACTCGTGAAGAGTACTTAGACAATGAACTAAAAATCATGAAGCCTAGGCGTTGGAGACTTAACCTGCCAGGAAGAGACTTCCGATTTGAATGGGAAGATCTTGTCCCTGCCATTGCGGGAACGATCGGTATTACCGTGATGTACTCTGCGGTTATGGCGGCATGGGCGGCAGGTCTTAGCGAGAGATGGGAGCATGTAAACCTTGGTGCAGAGTTTGCGACTCAGGTTGTACGTGTAGAGATGCTTATCCCTGCGCTATTGTTCTGTATCATCAGCTCTGGGTTCCTCAACCCTAAAGCTAACTTGGCTGGCAACCACGGTCCAATGATCCCACTGATTGGTGCAATCGCACTGGCTGGAGCACACCCGTTGGCGCTGGCTATCTTATTGGGTATGTTTGGTCTGATATTAAGCTACCTCAAAGGCGGTTCTCGTTTAGTGAACCTCACCAGCAGCGGTGTCGCCGGCGGTTTACTTGTTTTCCTTGGCTTTATGGGCGCAGAGGGACAAATCAGCTCACTATTTGAATGGGCGGGAAGTTTACAAGCCAAGCATGACCTCGGTTACAGCTTAGGTTATGTCGCCTTTTTCATCTTACTGGCCAACGTGATCTTGTACGCTATCCTGGCAAAGATTGGTAAACGCTGGTTGGCGATCCCACTTTGTTCTATTGCTGCGGTTGCGATGGCCTTTGGCCTCGGTGCAGGACTGGATCTTCAGTTTGTAACTGAACCAGGTATTCCAAACCTTAACCCTGTTTACTGGTGGGGCTCGACTGAGCAAGGTTGGCAGTTAGGCTTACCGAATCTAGAGCATTTTATTGCATCTTTACCTTTTGCTATTTTAGCCGTGGCAATGTGGTCACCTGACTTCTTGGGACACCGTATTTTTCAAGAACTGAACTACCCTAAAGGGTCTGAAAAAGTCTTGATGGATGTTGATGACACCATGACGACCTGTTCTTTACGTCAAATAGTAGGTACAGCAGTGGGTGGCGGTAACATCACTTCATCTTGGGGGACTTACATGATCCCTGCTGCAACGGCAAAGCGTCCAATCCCAGCAGGTGCAATCTTGTTAGGCCTACTTTGTATCGTTGTCGCGATTATTGGTTACCCAATGGATATCGCGGTGTGGCAACCAGTCATGTCAATCGCGTTACTTGTGGGAGTGTTCTTGCCTCTACTTGAAGCCGGTATGCAGATGGTTAAAAACACTCAGAACAGTCAGGCTGCGGGTATCTGTATTTTCGCCTCTTTTGTTGCTAACCCAGTACTGGCATGGGCGTTAACCATGTTCTTAGACAACAATGGCTTAATCGGCGACAAAGAACGTGCAAAATCACTGTCATTCGCTGACCGCATTGTTATTCCAGGCTTAGCCTTTGTGATCTGTTTAGCAGCCATGCTTGCTGTCGGTATGATCACTGGGATCCCAGCCCTGTTATAACAAAACATTGATAACGAGAAGTGAGTTTCACTTTTCGTTATCGACTCAATGATGGGTTCAACCAGCTTCAATTGATTCAGCATTGATCTGATGATGTTTCGTATAACACTTAATATCAGTTTTAGTGATGACGATAAACAATCTGCATAGAGAGATAATTCCTCAGTTAAGGCAGTAACAATTTCGACTTTGCAATTGTTACCAGCTTTTACATTGGCATTAAATTTTTGCAACACAAGTGACTCGTCATCGTCTTGGTAACTGACATTAATCTTGGGTGCAAACGTTATTTTAGTTAAAAACTGATGCATAGATAACAGTTTTTGAATTTAGCGACCAAAACCAAACGTATTAGGATGCAGGCTATTTTTGCTTATGTTAATATAACGTGGTTAATTGGTCTTACCAATTTACTGATAACCGATATTCATCGTAAACGGAACAATTTTCATATCGGTATCAAATCGACAGATCACTCCGAGTCTTAACAAACTCGGAAACCAGTTTCCTCCACCAGACAATATTGTGAGGAAGCTTTTTAAGACTTAGCTATTGGTATATCGATACCCTTGCTTTCTAAAGCCAACGTCGATAACTAATAACATGTATCTCAACTAAAAGGTATTTGTACGATGACCGAAAAAACTGAACAGTTTGCTAACGCGTGGGAAGGTTTTACCGCTGGCGAATGGAAAACTGAAGTCAACGTTCGTGACTTTATCCAAGCTAACTACACTCCTTATGAGGGTAATGAAACTTTCCTAGCTGAAGCAACTCCTGCTACTACACAGCTTTGGGATAAAGTCATGGTAGGCATCAAGCAGGAAAACGCGACTCACGCACCTGTTGATTTTGATACTGAAGTAGTATCAACCATCACTTCACACGCAGCTGGCTATATCGAGCAAGAGCTTGAGACCATTGTCGGCCTACAGACTGAAGCGCCTCTTAAGCGTGCTATGTTGCCAAATGGTGGCATTCGCATGGTTGAAAGTTCTTGTAAAGCCTATGACCGTGAGCTAAACGCTGACGTTAAATATGTTTACTCTGAACTACGCAAAACTCACAACCAAGGTGTTTTCGATATCTACACCCCTGAAATCATGGGTTGTCGTAAGTCTGGTATTTTGACTGGTTTACCTGATGCATACGGCCGTGGTCGTATCATTGGTGATTACCGTCGTATCGCACTTTACGGTATCGATTACTTGATGGCCGATAAGTTTGCTCAGTTTGGTTCACTTCAAGCAGGCTTCGAAGCTGGTGAAGACTTGTCTTACACTATGCAACTTCGTGAAGAGATTGCAGAGCAGCATCGTGCACTTGGTCAGATGAAGAAAATGGCTGCAAGCTATGGTTTCGACATCTCTCTTCCTGCAACTAATGCACAAGAAGCGATTCAGTGGACTTACTTCGGCTACCTAGCTGCAGTTAAGAGCCAAAACGGCGCGGCAATGTCGCTTGGTCGTACTTCAAGCTTCCTTGATATCTTCATCGAACGTGATCTTAAAAGTGGCCTAATCACTGAGCAACAAGCTCAAGAGATGGTTGACCACTTCGTGATGAAGCTACGTATGGTTCGTTTCTTACGTACTCCTGAATACGACGAGCTATTCTCTGGTGACCCAATCTGGGCTACTGAGTCAATCGCTGGTATGGGTCTTGATGGCCGTACTTTGGTGACTAAGTCTAGCTTCCGTTTCTTGCACACCCTGTACAACATGGGTCCAAGTCCAGAGCCAAACATCACTGTTCTATGGTCTGAAAAATTACCACTAGACTTCAAAAAGTACTGTGCAAAAGTGTCTATCGACACTAGCTCAATCCAGTACGAAAACGATGATCTAATGCGTCCAGACTTCGAGTCAGATGACTATGCTATCGCTTGTTGTGTAAGCCCAATGGTTGTAGGTAAGCACATGCAGTTCTTCGGAGCACGCGCTAACTTAGCTAAGACTATGCTTTACGCTATCAACGGCGGTGTTGATGAAAAACTTAAGACTCAAATCGGTCCTAAGTTTGACGCTATCACTTCTGAGTATTTAGACTTTGATGACGTTCTAGGTCGCCTAGACACTATGATGGATTGGTTAGCAACACAATATGTGACTGCACTGAACTCTATCCACTTCATGCACGACAAGTACTCTTATGAATCTGCTCTTATGGCACTTCATGACCGTGACGTTCGTCGTACTATGGCATGTGGTATCGCAGGTCTTTCTATCGCTGCCGATTCTCTTTCTGCAATTAAGTTTGCGAAAGTTAAGCCAATCCGTGACGAGAACGGTATCGCTGTCGATTTCGAAATCGAAGGTGATTATCCTAAGTTCGGTAACAACGACGCACGTGTTGATGATCTAGCAACTGAGCTTGTAGAACGCTTTATGGCTAAGATCCGTAACATGAAAATGTACCGTAACGCTATCCCTACTCAGTCAATCTTAACCATCACTTCTAACGTTGTGTACGGTAAGAAAACCGGTACGACTCCAGACGGTCGTCCAGCTGGTGCACCATTTGCTCCGGGCGCAAACCCTATGCATGGTCGTGACGAGAAAGGCGCTGTAGCATCACTGACTTCTGTTGCTAAACTTCCGTTTGCACACGCTCAAGACGGTATCTCTTATACCTTCTCTATCGTGCCAAACGCGTTAGGTAAAGATGAAGATGGTCGTCGCACTAACTTAGCGGCACTAATGGACGGTTATTTCGCCCATAGTGATAGCCGTGAAGGTGGTCAGCACTTAAACGTGAACGTGATGAACCGTGAAATGCTAGAAGATGCGATTGTTAACCCTGAGAAGTATCCTCAGCTTACAATCCGTGTATCTGGTTATGCAGTTCGCTTCAACGCACTGACACCTGAGCAGCAACAAGACGTTATTACTCGTACCTTCACTAAAGGTATGTAATACCTAATATATCTCTAAGATATTAAGGTAATAACGGGCTATGACTAGGCTGTACTGATTAAAGTACAGCCGATACCCAAACTATCTCGAAATGTGGAATTCAGCATATCGAGAAGTGACAGAGTTTAAGGCATGAAATTGCTGGACTAGTTATTCTAATTCAATATTTCATAACGCAAAAACATGTTGCTTCACGCTATGCCCTTCGGGAGTTACCGTAGAATAACTGCACTGCGTTTGTGATATCAACAAGGGAATAACCATTCTCTCTATCACTGCCTTGTTCAGCTATCCTACGGGAACTCTGAAACCAACATTTTAAGGTAGCTTGGGTATATTTATTTAAAACTTAAGATTGTCGCATCGATATAAAGCTGCAATATTAGGAATTTCAAATTTACATATGGAGTCACAATGGCAGTAACTGGTCGGATCCACTCATTGGAATCCTTTGGCACCGTTGACGGTCCAGGCATAAGGTTTATCGCTTTTATGCAAGGCTGTTTAATGCGTTGTCTCTACTGTCACAATCGCGATACTTGGGATCTACACGGCGGCACCGAGGTGCAGGTTGAAGAACTCATGTCTCAAATTATCAGCTACCGCCCTTTTCTTGAATCCAGCGGTGGTGGTGTTACAGCCAGTGGTGGTGAAGCCATATTACAAGCAGAATTCGTTTCAGCTCTTTTTGAAGCTTGTAAGAAAGAAGGCATTCACACTTGTCTCGATACCAATGGTTTTGTCAGAAAATATACCCCTATCATTGATGAGCTGCTCGATAATACTGATTTGGTATTACTGGATATAAAGCATATTGATGACAAGCGCCATATTGACCTCACTAAGGTCAGTAATCACCGCACGTTGCAGTTTGCAGAACACCTACATAAGCGCCAGCAAAAAACCTGGATACGTTACGTTGTAGTTGGCGGTTATACCGATGATATTGCTTCAGCCAAGAAGTTAGCCGAATTCCTTAAGCCTATGACCAATGTCGAGAAGGTTGAGTTACTCCCTTATCACGAGTTGGGCAAACATAAGTGGGAAGCGATGGGAGAAAAGTATGAGCTTAATGACATCTCTCCTCCATCGGGTGAAACAATGGAACAAATTAAACAAGTCTTTGTAGAGGCTGGATTAAACGCCATCTACTAAGCATTGAGGCGATGAGTGTTAAAAGGTACTAGTTAAAGTTCCTCCCAATACTCTTCGTCTAAACGTTCGAATGCCGCTTTGAGAATAAGTGCCATGTCGAAGTAACACGCTTTAGGTCCTAATGGACGACAACTGATCCCTTTGGCGATCATTTGAGTGGTCAATTTATCGCACCACTCGAACAAAGATAAGGGTAATGGATGGCGAGATCGCCAACCTAACCACAGCAAACCTTGAATAGGTAAGCTAATAAAAAACAGCGCTAATGTAATGGCTTGTGGAAGAAATCCCCAACCATGGATATACAGCTGACTCGCTGCAGCCAGTAGTGCCAGCATTGGCATCACAGGTATAGCAATCTGAGTGGCGCGAATAACGCGATACTCAGGGAAATAAAAACTAAGTTTTCTGACCATAGGCCAAGTTGTCATGTATTGACGACCTTGAACCAACGTTTTGAAAGCTTGAATGCTCAAGTGTTACACCGATTGAATGGGATACTGCTTTTACAATAGCACAAGCTGCAATAGAGCCCCAAGGCATTGTAGCTGCTTTATCAGCAGTCCCCGCTCTGAACCCAGAGCACTTCTAGCGGCTTCGTGATTTTACCTATGAAGTCATTATTGTTCAGTGACAAACGTTCACTACATTGTAAAAGGTTTTAAAGATGTCAAATAAACTGGTATTGGTACTTAACTGCGGTAGCTCGTCATTAAAATTTGCGATTATCGACGCCCTTACAGGTGATGACCAGATCTCAGGTCTAGCCGAATGTTTTGGCTTAGAAGACGCTAAGATTAAATGGAAAGTCAATGGTGTTAAACAAGAAGCTAGCCTAGGTGCTTTCTCTGCTCACCGCGAAGCAGTTGAATTTATCGTTAAAGATGTACTTGGTGCTAACCCTGAAATCGCATCACAAATTCATGCTATCGGACACCGTGTTGTTCATGGCGGTGAAAAATTCACTCAGTCAGTAATCATCGATGAAAGTGTGATCCACGGTATTGAAGATTGTGCAGCATTAGCTCCACTTCATAACCCAGCTCACTTGATCGGTATTCGTGCAGCTCAGGCTTCATTCCCTGAACTTCCACAAGTCGCCGTATTCGATACAGCTTTCCACCAGACTATGCCTGAAAAAGCGTTCATCTACGCGCTTCCATACAAGCTATACCGCGAAAATGCTATCCGTCGCTATGGCATGCACGGTACTAGCCACCTATTCATCAGCCGTGAAGCGGCTAAAGCACTAGGTAAAGATGAAGCTGACACAAACATCATTTGTGCTCACCTTGGTAACGGCGCATCTGTTACTGCTATTAAAGGCGGTAAGAGTGTAGATACTTCTATGGGTCTAACGCCTCTAGAAGGTTTGGTAATGGGAACACGTTGTGGCGACGTAGATCCTTCTGTTATCTTCCACCTAGTTAACCGTTTAGGTTACACACTAGACGAAGTTGAGTCAGTACTTAACAAGCAAAGTGGTCTACTTGGTATATCTGAACTGACTAACGATTGTCGCGGCATCGAAGAAGGTTTTGAACAGGGTCATAAAGGCGCAACACTCGCATTAGAAATCTTCTGCTACCGTCTAGCTAAGTACATCGCTTCTTACACTGTGCCACTAGAGCGTCTAGACGCTGTAGTATTCACTGGTGGTATCGGTGAAAACTCTGACCTAATCCGTGAGAAAGTACTTAATTCTCTAGCTATCTTCAACTTCAACGTAGATAAAGAGCGTAACGCTGCTGCTCGTTTCGGTAACGGTGGCCAAATCACTACCGACGAAGGTACTGTTGCTATGGTTATCCCTACTAATGAAGAGTGGGTTATTGCAGAAGATGCGATGCGTCTTCTGAAGTAATACATTGGCCTGAAACCCTTTTTGGGTTTCAGGCCAAAACTCATCTTCTTATTGAGTTGCACCATACAGTTCGGTGTAGTATTACTACGCCTGTCTAAGCTTCAAACAGAGGTTTTTATGTCTCGCAATATTATGCTCGTCCCTATCGGCACAGGTGTCGGTCTCACTTCAATCAGTTTAGGTCTCGTTCGAGCTTTTGAGCACCACGGTGTTAAAGTTCGTTTTTTCAAGCCAATTGCACAGCAACGTCCACAAGATAGCGGACCAGAGCGTTCAACGACGATTTTAAGTAAGTCACCCACTGTTAACCCACTTGAGCCATTTGAGATGGATCATGCTGAAGGGCTAATTCGCGGTGATAAGACTGATGTCTTGATGGAGCAGATCATTGCTCGTGTCACTGAATGTACTGACGATACAGAAACCCTTGTCGTTGAAGGCCTAGTACAGACTAGAAACCACCCGTTCTCAAGCGACATCAACTACGCTATCGCAAAATCTCTTGATGCCGATATCATCTTTGTTGCCACACCCGGTAATGAAAGTGCCACTGCACTGATGAATCGCCTAGAGATCGCTCATAAGTCATGGGGCGGCACTAACAACAAGCGTATTATTGGCGCAATGATCAACAAAATTGGTGCGCCAGTTGATAATGAAGGCCGTGCGCGTCCAGATCTATCTGAAGTCTTTGATCACACTGATGTTCAGCGTCCAGATCCAGCGAATATGTTCCAACTTCCAGGTAAGAGTTCACTGCGCATTTTAGGCAGCGTACCTTACAACCTCGATCTGGTTGCACCTCGTGCATCTGATCTTGCTAAGCACCTTAGTGCAAAAATCATTAACGCTGGTGAGATGAACATTCGTCGCCTGCGTAAAGTCACTTTCTGTGCACGTAGCCTACCTAACATGGTTACACACATTAAGACTGACTCACTATTGGTTACCTCAGGTGACCGCTCTGATGTCATCGTTTCAGCCTGCCTTGCCGCCATGAACGGTGTTAAAATCGGTGCCCTACTGCTTACTGGTAGTTATGAGCCTGAGCCACAAATCATGGAACTGTGTGAGCAAGCTTTCGAAACTGGTCTTCCAGTCTTCTTGATTGACACCAATACTTGGCAGACATCGCTTAACATCCAACGTTTCGATCATGAAGTTCCTGTTGATGACGCGGTACGCATTGAAGAAGTCCAAGAGTACGTTGCAAGTCATATTGATCAAAACTGGATTCAAAGTGCGACAGAAAACTCTCCTCGTGAGCACAGACTGTCTCCTCCAGCGTTTAGATACAAGCTGACTGAACTGGCACGTGCAGCACGTAAAACCGTTGTTCTACCTGAAGGTCATGACTCACGTACTATCGAAGCAGCAAGCATCTGTGCTGAACGCGGTATCGCTAAGTGTGTGCTTCTTGGTAATCGTGAAGAGATTGAACGTATTGCAGCACAGCAAGGTGTTACGCTTGGTGAAGGTGTTGAAATTATTGAGCCAGATGTCGCACGTGAAAACTATGTTGAGCCAATGCTTGACCTACGTCGTCATAAAGGCCTGACTGAAGTTGTTGCTCGTGAGCAACTTTGTGACAACATGGTACTTGGTACCATGATGCTAGCCCAAAATGAAGTCGATGGTATTGTGTCTGGTGCGGTAAATACTACAGCCAACACTATTCGTCCTCCACTTCAGTTGATCAAGACTGCACCAGGTTCAAGCTTGGTTTCTTCAATCTTCTTTATGTTGATGCCTGATCAAGTGCTTGTTTATGGTGACTGTGCGATTAACCCAGATCCAAATGCTGACCAACTTGCTGATATCGCTATCCAATCAGCTGATTCAGCTGCGGCATTTGGTATAGAGCCACGTGTTGCAATGATCAGTTACTCTACTGGTAGTTCAGGCACAGGTTCTGATGTTGATAAGGTACGTGAAGCAACTCGTATTGCTAAAGAGAAGCGTCCTGATCTGATCATCGATGGTCCACTTCAGTATGATGCGGCCGTTATGCCTAACGTTGCACTATCTAAGGCACCAAACAGCCCAGTTGCTGGCCAAGCGACAGTATTCGTATTCCCAGACCTCAATACTGGTAATACGACTTACAAAGCCGTACAGAGAAGTGCAGACCTAATCAGTATTGGCCCAATGCTTCAAGGTATGCGTAAGCCTGTTAACGATCTGTCTCGTGGTGCATTAGTTGACGATATCGTTTACACCATCGCCCTAACAGCAATCCAAGCTGCGCAAGCGGAACAAGCTAAATAACGCTTCATACTTTAGTATGAAGCAAACTAAAAAAGCCTGTCAATGACAGGCTTTTTTATGCACAAAAAGAATACGTTACTGTATATAAACTGAATAATATTGATAAAAACAGGTATGCGTCACTTTTTAACCAGCAATATAAATCATTTAAAAACAGCACTTTAAAAGTTATGCATCTAGTCTTCAACATACTTGTCCACAGATTTTGTGGATAACAGTTAAAACTTATCCTTTCAGATATGACTGATTTAACACTTTAGGTCAAGCATTAAAATTTTACAGATTAGCAGTGTTAAGCCAATAACTTGCCAACCTCCCCATAAATAGCGATACTGAATCCAAATTCCCTTTGTATCAAGTATATGAGAATAATAGCTATATTTTGTGTGTTTTTTCTTTTTGGCTGTGGTCCTGACACCTCAAAAAGTGGTCCGATCCTGTCACCTGAAGATGTCTCATTAGGTTTCTTCACCGCGATATACGTCGATAAAGACATTAAAAAAGCACAACTCTATGTTAGCGACCCGATGAAAGAGGTCATTTCGCATTATCATATCGCCTCATCTGTTCAGCGACACATGCTGAATTTGTCCATGACGAATGTGACACTTGAGATAGAAGAGATCGATATCGACTTTTTCAGAAAGTCAGCTCAGGATGTGACCGTCATCGTCAAGATGCACGGTCTGAAAGGGGGAAGTCCTTGGATTGATGATCGTACTATCAGACTTCACAAGAATGGCATTAAATGGCAGATTGCTGAGATCTTGCCTGAAAGATAACTTAATCTAGACAAAAAAATAGCAACCTAGAGGTTTAATGCCGGTAAGTTAAGCTTACTGGCATTTTTTATTCCTGGCGTATCTCTGAGGTCTTCGTTTAACCGTCCTAGGAAATGATCTCGTTCGTCGAGGCTCTAAAATTAGGCTTTCTGCCATATCATAGAAGTACTTTAGTTGCCCTGGGATGGCTCCTGGAGTCGAGTACGGCAACCCCACTAACAGCCTCAAAATGTGAGCCA
>NZ_VKGK01000016.1 GCF_007197645.1 Shewanella hanedai | reverse complement strand
AAAGACAAAAGCCTCTGCAGAAATGCAGAGGCTTTTTTCGTTTTGGCGTCGCGGACTTTTTTGAAACGAGATAGTCCGCCCCAGATTCGCGTTCATGAGCTTATCGCTCCGCGATATTCACTCACAAATATGACGATAAGCCCTAATACCAATCAGTATAAAGATTTGATCGCTCAGCGAGAGTTTAGCGGTCCTGAGGCAAGGTCATTAATTGCTCCTGCATTAATGACATTCGCCACATCCATGTGGTTTGCAACGAGTGAAGAGCATAGTTATTCTACGGTTAAGCTCGTTAACACAGGATCAGAACCGTTAAAACTCGCCTGCAAGGAGTGTTTTTGGCTGCCTACTTCTGCGTTGAATGAACTCATAAGGGAACACCATTATGTCATCCATTCGCCTTGAATTAGTTTGCCAAGAAACACTCTGAGTAGATCAACTTCTTATACTGATTGGTATAACAGCAATGTTAGGGCTTTTTCGTGTCTGGAATATGTGAAAATATAAGACCGAGCCCTCCCGTGCTTGAATCCCTTCTAGTATATTTATTTGAATACCTTGGCTACTATGTTGGCAATTGTTGTTCGAGAATAAGGTTGCATGTGCTGTTTTGGTGTACACTCCCTCGACATTTTTATAGTGCTAGTTTAGGTTCTCATTCGGTGCTTAAGCTGGTTTCTCGTTATACGATGATATATGTATAATCTTTTTATGGAGTTCCTCATGGATTGTCGTCTTGGATGTGGTGCGTGTTGTATTGCCCCATCAATAACTAGCCCAATTCCCGGTATGCCTCAGGGTAAGTTGGCTGGTGAACGCTGTGTGCAGTTATCCGAAGATAATTTATGTAAGATATTTGGTATGCTGGATCGCCCTGAAGTGTGCAGCTCTTTTTCTGCGACATTAGATGTATGCGGAAAAACCAATGCCGAAGCGCTTTATCTCATTTCAACACTAGAGCTTCAAACTAGCTAAACATATTGAGTGGATGAATTATGCAGTTAACTCGTTATACAGATTTTGGTATCCGTACCTTAATGTATCTAGCACTTCAGCCTGAACGAAATACCTTATTTCGCATTGCTGAGATCACTGAGGTGTTTGAGTTATCCCCGAACCATGTATCTAAGATTGTGCATCACCTTGGCAAGCTTGGTTACCTTAAAACGATTCGTGGTAAGAGTGGTGGCTTTCGTTTAGGTATGTCTGCTAGTCAGATTAATGTAGGCCAATTAGTTCGAGTACTAGAAAACTCTTTGGCCCCTATCGATTGCAGTAAGCCCTATTGTCGTTTTACACCGAGTTGTCAGTTGAAGGGCGTGTTAGCTGAGGCTGTTTCTGCCTATTTGGCGGTTTTAGATAAATATAGTTTGGAAGATATTGTCAGTAACCGTCAGCAGTTGTTGGCTCTGTTACCTGAGCTTAATATTCCTGTGCTAGAGCTAGCCGTGTAAATTAGTTTAGCGGTTGTTAAAGCCTCAAACCTGATTCCACAGGCATGTTCTCTTTGCTTGCTAATCGATAAGGTAATAGCTCTGAGGTTTTAACGAGTTTTATGCCCGCTTTCTCTAACCTATGAAGGTTAAGCTTTAAATATTGGATAGTCTCCGGATACGGATGAGCAATTGCGACTATCTGACCTTGGTTATGGGCTAAGGTGAGCAGTGTTGAAAATTGTCGCTCTAAAGCGGCTGCTGAAACATCATTGTCCAGAAACAGTTCGCGTTTAAGTTGCGGTATGCCTAATTGATCTGCAGTACTACCAGCTTTGGTAAAGCGAGTAGTCTTACTGTCGACAAAGTATAGGTTATGTTGTTTTAGGCTTTCCATCACCCAAATCATCGGCTCCTCTAATTGAGTCAACAAACTCCCCATGTGATTATTGGCTCCCTTGGCGAAAGGTACGCTGAGAAAAGCTGATTGAATACTCTGTTTTAACTCAGCTTCACCCATAGAGTTAGTTAATCCTCCAGGCCCTAGCTTTTTTCCATTTAAGGACTGCATAGGAAGGTGAACCATAATCTCATGGCCTTTTTCATAGGCTGCGCTAGCGACTGAATGCCCTAGTGGTGTGTGTGGAAGGACTGAAAGAGTGATGTTTTCCGGGAGAGTCAATACGGCTTCATCGGATTGACGATAACCGATATCGTCAATGATGATCGCGACTTGAGCTGCCTGTGTAAAACTACTTATAAAAACCGCTAAAAAATATAAAATAAAGCGCACAATAGTTATTATCTTTTTATACCTTAAAGGTATTTATTGTTTTGTTTTAATCCAAGTTATTGCAGAGTTCAGAATTTTATCCTGTTTACTTTCGCCTTGGATCGCTAATTCGTCGATTATAGGCATATTTTTATCATTTATAACAGCATCTAAGTCCAGTTTTATATCTGGCTCTATTCCCCTGCTGTTGATATCCCGTCCATTTGGGGTGGTGTATTTGGCGATGGTTAGTTTAATCGCGTTCCCATCTTTGAGTGTGGGAATTAAACTTTGTACAGTTCCTTTACCAAAACTGGTTTCTCCAATAATTTTTGCTCTTTTATTTTCCTGTAAAGCTGCGGCAAGTACTTCAGAGGCAGATGCCGAGCCTTTATTGATCAAAATGGTCATAGGGACATTGGATAACATCGTTTTGGGTGAGGCATAGTATTCAGAATTTGCATCGAAGAAACGTCCCTCTGTTGATACTATTCTGCCTTTAGATAGAAAAATATCTGCAATTTTAATAGCTTGATCTAACAGTCCTCCTGGATTGTTTCTCAAGTCGAGAATAATGCCGGACAGCTCTAGATGTTTCCATTGAGTCAGTTGTTTAACCATCTCTTCGGTTGAATCGTCTTGAAAACTGGATAACCGAATATAGCCAATTTCATCATCGAGAATTTTGGCAGATACCGACTTAATGGAGATCACACTTGGGATCAGCGTCACTTCGAACTCGCTGTTCATATTTGCGTGGCTCAAGGTGAGTGCTATGGAGAGCTTATTTTGACTATGGTGCTTTATCTCCTTCAGTAATAGATTCAAGTTTTTTGGATCGACCAGTTTGTTATTGAACTTGAGTATTTGGTCGCCCGCTAGGATGCCTGCTTGATCTGCTGGAGAATTGGCGAAAGGGGTGATGATGGTGATCTTATTATTTTCTGTGGCTATCTCGACTCCGAAACCAAAATACTCGCCTTTATTGGCATCTCTCATGTCGAAGAATGCCTGTTGATCGAGAAAGTTAGAGTATGGGTCTAGCTTGGCAAAAATACCGTCTATGGCTGCAGCTATTAACTCATCTTGGGTGAACTCGGTGACATAGTAAGTTTCAACCGTGTCGATGATATCGAGCAGAAGTGGGTAATTGAGGCGTGAATTAAATTGCTGCGTATTTTCCTGACTTGAGAGAGTAACTGAAAGGCCAAGTGCAAGGCCTAACAGAGTGAACGAAAGATAGCGGATGAGTTGTGACATGGCAGGAGCCCCTATGTGTATGGGCTCCTGTCATCCTTAGCGCTTACAATACCTCGCCGGATCGACAGCTTGCCCTTTATGCCTTACTTCAAAGTATAGGCCAGCCTCGGTCTGTCCACCTGAGCGTCCGACTAAAGCCACGGATTCTCCTTTGCTGACAAGGTCTCCAGCATTTTTAAGCAGAGTTTGAGCATGCCCATATAAACTCATATAGCCTTTTCCATGATCTACCACTAACACCATACCAAAGCCGCGTAACCAGTCTGCATAGATAATCTTTCCCGGTGCAATGGCGGTTATGACTTGCCCCTCTGGTGCCGCTACTGTAACGCCTTTCCACTTGACCTGTCCCGAACGTTGGCTACCAAAGCCTGATCTGATACGACCTTTAGTGGGCCAGGATAACTTGTTCTTACTCGATAGCCCATCCATCTTGGGGCTGTGTTTCATCGCGGCAATCGCTTGTTCGACCACTCGCTTTAAGCTGGCTTGCTCAATCTGGAGTTGTTCCAGTCTCGCTCCGCTATTGTTTAAGGTCTTTTGCAGTAGCGCTAGAGTATTTTGGCGTTGTCCCTGCTCAAGGGTCAGTTGTTTAGCTTGTTGCTGCTGATCTAACACTAACTTATTCAGGCGATCTTTTTGGTTACTCTGCTCTTGAGTAATGTCATCAAGCTCCTTCATTGTTTCTTGAAGTGAGTTGATGGAGGCCATGCGTGCATTATTCAAGTATTGATAGTAGGTGAGTAGGCGCTCTATCGTTGCTGGACTCTGCTGATTTAATAGCATTTTACTGTAATCGTGATTGCCCGCTAAATAAGCACTCGCCAATTGATTGGCAAGTGATTCTTGTTGTCTCTCTTTGAGCTTACTTAATTCTTGCTGTCGCTTATGTAGCTTGCTGAGTTGCTTATCGGTTTCGGCTAATGATGTTTGTGTTTCATTCACCTTTTTGGCTGCTGAAGCGATCGCTTTTTCATCTTTTTTCAGCAGATTAACTAATTTCTCTCTCTGCTTATTGGTGTTTTGCAGATCTGACTGTTGTTTATTAATTTGCGATTGAAGTTGTTTCAGATCGGATTGACGCTGCTCCAGATCTGACGCCTGCAGTTGCATTGAAAGCATGATAAAGCCAGCAAAAATGCTGGCTTTAGAAAAAAAGCTAAGGTTTGCCAATTATTATTTACTCGTCGAGTGTAATTATTGAGCGGCCCGTCATCTCAGATGGCACGTCTTGTCCCATCAAGGTTAACATGGTTGGGGCAAGATCGCTTAATCGA
Source organism: Shewanella hanedai (assembly GCF_007197645.1). Taxonomy (GTDB): domain Bacteria; phylum Pseudomonadota; class Gammaproteobacteria; order Enterobacterales; family Shewanellaceae; genus Shewanella; species Shewanella hanedai. Next base: position 116,172 of record NZ_VKGK01000016.1, on the reverse strand, counting down.
CCGCCTTCTTGGATACTGCCTTTGCGTCCAACATAGATCAACGGAACTAACTCACTTGTGTGAGCTGTATGAGCTTGACCTGTTGCTTCATCGGTCATCTGTTCAGCATTACCGTGGTCTGCAGTGATTAAACACTCACCATCCACTTTTGCCAACGCCTCAACAACACGCCCTAGACATGTATCTACTGCTTCACAAGCCTTTACTGCGGCTTCAAAACTGCCAGTATGCCCTACCATATCACCATTCGGATAGTTACAGATAATCACATCATAGTCAGTTGATTCAATCGCTTCGACTAATTTATCAGTTAACTCTTCTGAACTCATTTCTGGCTGTAAGTCGTAAGTGGCCACTTTTGGCGACTGGATAAGAATCCTGTCTTCACCTTCGAACGGCAGCTCTTTACCACCATTGAAGAAGAAGGTGACGTGGGCATACTTCTCAGTTTCTGAGATGCGTAGCTGCGTCATGTCATTCTTTTCTAGTACTTCGCCTAAGGTGTTAGTCAGTTCAGTTGCTGGGTAAGCGATGGCTGCAGGGATATCTGCTGCGTACTGGGTCAACATAACAAAATGCGCTTTAGGGGTGACTTCACGCTCGAAGCCATTGAAGTCAGGTTCAACGAAACTACGGGTGATTTGACGTGCTCTATCTGCACGGAAGTTCATGAAAATCAGCGAGTCATTATCGTTTAGCTTAGCGGCATTGCCTTGAGCATCAACAATGGCTGAGCTGCCAACAAACTCATCGTTTTCATCACGAGCATAGGCTGCTTCAAGTGCATCAACTGCATTTGTGTATTGATGTAGAGACTTACCTTGAGTGATTAAGTCATAGGCCTGTGAAACACGATCCCAGCGATTGTCTCGATCCATTGCATAGTAACGGCCAATGATTGATGCGACGCGACCAGTGCCTAATGTAGTAAAAAGATCATCAAAATGAGCCAAACTGGATTTTGCGCTACGAGGCGGTGTATCACGTCCATCGAGGAAGGCATGCAGGTAAACTTGCTTCGCTCCACGCTTAACCGCTAAGCTGCACATGGCTTCAATATGGCTCTCGTGGCTATGAACTCCACCGGCTGAAACTAGTCCCATAATATGGACAGCACCATTGTTAGCAATGGCTTTGTCTATGGCTTCAATAAGTGCTGGATTGGTGTCAAATTCACCGTCATCAATCGCCTTGCCAATACGAGTGAGTTCTTGATAAACAATACGGCCTGAGCCGATATTGATATGGCCAACTTCAGAGTTACCCATCTGTCCATCGGGCAAACCGACATCGAGGCCTGAACCTGAAATTAGGCTATTTGGGTATTGGGCGTTGAGTCGATCTAAGACTGGAGTGTTCGCGTGATATACCGCATTCTTCTGCGTATCTTCACGGTAACCCCAGCCATCGAGGATCAGCAATGCCAAAGGGCGTTTGCGTGTCGTCATACTAGTACCTTTAAGTTTGATAAAGTGGATAATTTAAATTTGAATTGGTTAAATATTACTACGTAACACAAGGTGGAAAAAGGTATTTACCTAGATTGGGCTTATCGAAATTAGCTTTGCTTGAATTAGTGTCTATTTACAGAGAGATTATTGAGGGGAACAACTTGCTGCAATCTAGCACTGCGATGGTATACTCTGTGCCCTTATTGTAATTTCAGCCCCTTAGAAGTAGGCAGTTTACCATGCAAGAATATATTGAATTTTTGAAAGCTAACCCAATGCTTAGCCTAGCCTGGATAGGTCTATTCATTGGTCTTGTCGTTAGCGTGTTCAAGTCAAGCATCTCAAAAGTGACCACGGTTGATCATCAACAGGCAACTTTGTTGATCAACAAACAAGATGCGAAAGTGATAGATGTAAGGGAAAAAGCGGAGTTTAAGAAGGGTCATATCATCGATGCGATCAACGTTCCTCTTTCGGAAATTAAAAATAATCAAATTTCTGCCCTTGAAAAGTTTAAAGCCAGTCCCATTATAATGGTATGCAATGCTGGTATGGTTTCATCTCAAGCAGCGCAATTGATGGTTAAAGCAGGTTTTGAATCTGTTAATAATCTCAAAGGCGGCATGGGTGACTGGCAGTCAAATAATCTGCCTGTATCTAAGAGTAAGAAGTAGATACAAAGGTAATAATTGCTTTTCAAAGGTGTTTTTGATTAGAGTGTCATCTCTTAAAAAAATCACTCAAGGTATAAAAGTATTGTGAATACACCACTTTTATACCTTTAGAATGAAATAACTAAAAAACCGGGATGGTGATTGGGGTGACAAACCTCAAGTAACAAAAGCCCTTAAAGAATAGGTTTCAATTTAGAAACCAATAACTTGAATAGGTAGGAAATCATGGCTGAAGTAGTTAATAACGAACAACAAGATCCACAATTCAATATTCAACGTATTTACACTAAGGATATCTCTTTCGAAACACCAAACAGCCCAGCTGTATTCCAGAAAGAGTGGAAGCCTGAAGTTAAGTTAGATCTTGATACTCGTAGCGCTAAGCTAGCTGACAATGTATTCGAAGTTGTTTTATCTCTTACTGTTACAGCTAAAAATGGCGAAGAAACTGCATTCCTATGTGAAGTTCAGCAAGCTGGTATCTTTGCGATTAACGGTTTGACTGAGCAGCAACTTGCTCACTCTCTAGGTGCATACTGCCCTAACATTCTATTCCCATATGCTCGTGAAGCAGTTGGTAGCCTAGTTGGTCGTGGTACGTTCCCACAGCTTAACCTTGCTCCAGTAAACTTTGACGCTCTATTCGCTCAGTATGTTAATCAGCGTCAAGCTGGTGCAGAAGCTGCTGAAACTGAAAAGACTGAAGAAGCAAGCGCTTAATCGCGAGTTAAAAGTATCTGTTCAGCATGTTGATGTCGCTGCTCAGATAGAGGCTACTTCATTCGATAAACAGTATCGGGTGAATTAGCCTACAAGTGAGTAGTTAACATGAAAAACACAGCCGATATTACGGTATTAGGGGCGGGGTCTTATGGCACCGCCCTTGCTATTTCTTTAGCCAGCAACGGCCACCGAACCTTGCTTTGGGGTCATAACCCTGAACATATAGCCAACCTCAAACGCGATCGCGCTAACGAAGCGTTTTTACCTGGTATTGCTCTCCCTGACTTACTTATTCCTGAAGCCGACTTAGCGACAGCCCTTGCTGCCTCTAACAATGTTTTAGTGGTTGTTCCTAGTCATGTCTTTGGCACTGTACTTGAACAAGCTAAGCCGTTACTACGTGACGATGCTCGTATTATTTGGGCGACCAAAGGCCTTGAGCCTGAGACTGGGCGTTTACTGCAAGAGGTTGCTCGGGATATCGTCGGTGACAAATATCCACTGGCCGTATTATCTGGACCGACATTCGCTAAGGAGTTAGCTGCTGGATTACCTACAGCCATCTCTATTGCGGGTACCGACGTAACGTTCATTAAAGATCTTGTTGAGTTGCTCCATAGTCCAAAACGTCTTCGTGTTTATGAAAATGATGACTTTATTGGTTTACAACTTGGTGGTGCGGTTAAGAATGTTATCGCGATTAGCGCAGGTATGTCTGACGGTATTGGATTTGGTGCTAATGCCCGTACAGCGTTAATCACTCGAGGTTTAGTTGAGTTAACGCGTTTAGGTGAAGCCATGGGCGCTAAAGCGTCGACCTTTATGGGGATGGCTGGTCTTGGCGATCTCGTACTGACCTGTACCGATAATCAATCTCGTAATCGTCGTTTTGGTTTAGCGTTAGGCAAAGGCCAAGGCGTTGAAGAAGCGCAAGTTGAAATTGGTCAAGTGGTAGAAGGTTATCGAAATACCAAGGAAGTTTACGCATTAGCTAATCGACTCGGTGTCGAAATGCCAATCACTGAACAGGTCTATAAGGTTCTGTATCAAGGCGGAACCCCACATGAAGCTGCAATAGCGCTGCTTGGTAGAGAACAGAAGTCAGAAACATTGGCTGACTAGTGTTTTGTGTGTAAGGTCTGAAATAAGGATGCTAAAATAGCATCCTTTTTTTATGCTTGGTTTTCTTAGTGAAGATCAGGTTTCTTAGCTGTGTTTGGAGTGAGTAGTGAAACATCATGACGTAATTATTATCGGTGCAGGTGCTGCTGGGCTTATGTGTGCAGCTAGCGCGGGTTATCGTGGCCGTGATGTACTTGTTCTCGACAATGCTAAGCAAGCAGGTCGTAAGATACTGATCAGCGGTGGTGGCCGTTGTAACTTTACCAATCAGAAGGTTGAGCCGAATAATTTTCTCTGTGGTAATAGCCACTTTGTAAAATCAGCTTTAGCCCGTTACCGTTCGAGTGATTTTATCGAATTAGTGGAGCGTCACGGTATCGAATACCACGAGCGTGACCATGGCCAGCTATTTTGTAACGACTCTGCCAAAGAGATTGTGACTATGCTGATGACCGAGTGTGAGTGGGCGGGTGCAAAGGTTCAGCTGAGAACCGAGATCAGTAAAATCGTCAAGCTAGACTCTGGTCTATTTGAACTGACGACGGATAAAGACAGTTTGACCTGTGATTCTCTAGTGATAGCCACCGGTGGACTTTCAATGCCTAAACTCGGTGCCAGCCCCTTTGGCTATAACCTTGCTAAGCAATTTGGTCTCAAGATATTGCCAACTTATGCTGGGCTGGTTCCTTTTACTTGGCATGCAGAACAAAAGCTGAAATTTGAACCTCTTTCAGGTATTGCAGTTCCTAGTACCATTACCGCCAAAGATGGTACTCAGTTCAGTGAGGCGTTGCTTTTTACTCATCGTGGCTTGTCAGGGCCTGCAATCTTACAGATTTCAAACTTCTGGCAGCCAGGTGAAACAATCAGCATTAACTTACTGCCAGGTGTAGATGCCCGTGCCGCTATCGAGTTGGAGTTAGCTAATCACCCGAAGCAAAGCCTACGCAATACTCTCAGCCATTGGCTACCTAAACGTTTAGTTGAAGCGCTTTTTGATGAAAACCTGCTTAACAAGGCGATGAATCAGCTGGTTCATAGCGAGCTTGAACAATTAGCGGTCGAGCTTGAGTCTTGGGAGATTTTGATGAATGGCACAGAAGGTTATCGAACTGCAGAAGTGACCTTAGGTGGCGTTGATACTGACGAATTATCATCAAAAACCATGGAAGCAAAAAACGTCTCAGGTTTGTACTTTATTGGTGAAGTAATGGATGTCAGCGGTTGGCTAGGTGGATTTAACTTCCAGTGGGCATGGAGTTCAGGTGTTGCCGCAGGGCTGGCGGTTTAACTGTTATCTAATGATAACCAATCTATGGTAATAATAAGTTATTGTTTATTTTGGTGCTAAGTAAACGGTTAAAATTATTGATGTATGAGATTTGCATAAGTTACAGCAGGTAATCTTTGTGTAGTATTCTCACTACTAAGCCTTTTCTATCTTGGATGGATATTTTTGCTAAAACCACTCTTAAGTTTACTGCTGATATTACTGGTGACTGCTTGCTCTAGTTCTCCGCCTCGTCCCGCAGGCGAGAAGAGGAATGTCGAGGTTAGACAACTCACGTTAGAAAAACAGTTAATGGCTTTCCATCATGAGTGGGAAGGTGTGCCCTATCGTTATGGTGGCATGAGCAAGCAAGGCGTAGATTGTTCCGCGTTCGTCTATCTGGCCTATAGGGATATTTTTGGGAAGCAGTTACCTAGGACGACAGAAGATCAGAGTAACTTGGGAAAGTCGGTGACAAAACGTAACTTGAGAACTGGTGATCTAGTGTTCTTTAAAACCGGGTGGTCTACGCGGCATGTGGGGGTTTATCTGAGTGAACATCGTTTCTTACATGCTTCGACGAGCCAAGGTGTGATGATCTCTAGTTTGGATAATAGTTATTGGAAACAGAAGTATTGGCAATCGAGACGTTTGTAGTATCAACTATCTTAGTGGGTGAAACAGCTCTCATTTTTAATGATAAGCCAGATATAATAACGAACAATCATGTTAGTTTAGATACAACTAATTGAGTCTTTTTAAGGGCCCATAAATTACATTTGAGTAGGATTTAAGATGACTAAAGCTAAAATCGGTATCGTGACAGTGAGTGATAGAGCCAGTGCTGGTATTTATGAAGATCTTTCTGGTAAAGCGATAATCGATGTATTGAACGAATACCTCACCTCTGAGTGGGAGCCTGTTTATGAGGTGATCCCTGATGAGCAAGATGTGATTGAAGCGACATTGATTAAGATGGCCGATGAGCAAAACTGTAGTCTTATCGTGACTACGGGAGGCACGGGTCCTGCGAAGCGTGACGTAACGCCTGAAGCAACTGAAGCTGTGTGCGATCGTATGATGCCTGGATTTGGCGAGCTAATGCGTACAGAATCTTTGAAGTTTGTGCCTACCGCTATTCTTTCACGCCAAACAGCCGGTTTACGTGGCGATTCTTTGATTGTTAACTTACCGGGTAAGCCAAAGTCGATTCGTGAATGCTTAGACGCTGTGTTCCCAGCTATCCCATACTGTATCGATCTTATGGATGGCCCATTTCTAGAATGTGACGAGTCAGTGATTAAGCCTTTTCGCCCGAAAGCTAAGTAACCACTAACCGTTAGTCAGTAAAGCGTGTTCGAATACACGCTTTATCATCCCTTTTGTATCCCTTATCCTCTGCTATTTCGTATCATTTTGATAGGGAAGAGCCTCTTATACCAATATTCACATCATTATCAAATGGTTAATGTGTTCATAAACTCTTTTTGCAGTTCCTGTATGTGGGAAGCAATAAAAGCGCGGTATTATATTCTGTTGTTGAAAGTTATTGTTATTTAACAGTATTTTATTATCAATCCCTGATTTATTATGACTCGGTATTTCATTGAAAGATTAACGAGGAGTAAGAGATGGGTTTGTTATCTTTATGGAGCATCAAAAAAAAGCTAATTACGGTCATGTTTGTTTTTGGTATTGCTGGGATCGCTATCCTGGTTGATGTCATTATCAATACTGACTATGTCGAACAAAAATTTGATGAATATGATCATGCTGGTGTAAGCAGCCAGAAGTACATGTTATCCATAAGTCGTGATATGAATTATGTTTCCAGACTGACACGAAGCATCATGCTGGGTGGCAGTTTTGAAAAAGATCTCGGGCTAATGAAGAAGAGGATAAGTGATATCTATGAGCATTTTGACAACCTAGAATCTGCACTCAATCAAATTACTGATGCAGGGACTAGAAATGAGCTTATGGCATTGACGGCAAACTCTCGGAACACCACTAAAGCATTTTTAGAAGATGGGTATCGACGTGTTAAGCAACTTGAGTCTGTCGAGCGAACGCCTCAAGTACTTAACAGTGCTTGGTTATCCTATCGGGAAGGGGCTTCGCCTGTTGCGAATAAAGCGAGAGTGAGTTTTAAACGATTAGAGAAAGCTGAATCTGACTATATGGTGTCAGTAGAGCAAGCGATGTTTGATGCAATGTCTGAGATGAGGTTTCAGTTAATCGGACTCACTTTAGGGTCATTTTTATTCGGTGGCTTGATTCTTTTCTGGGTGACAAGAGATATTCTGTTTGGTGTAAATACATTACGAGTATCGATTGAAGGCATCCAACAAGATTCAGATTTAACTGGCCGAATTAACATCGTGTCAAAAGACGAGTTTGGTCAGCTTTCTCAATCATTTAATCTCATGCTAGATAAGTTTCAATCCAGCATGAGAAATGTTTCTGAAACCTCAAAAGAGCTCGCTACATCATCTAATGATATGGCTAGAATCACCTCTGAAGCTTCTGGCTTTGTAGAGCAGCAGCAACATGAGCTGGATATGGTTGCTACCGCGATGAATGAGATGACCGAAACAGTCATTGAAGTGGCTCGAAATGCCAATGACGCTGCTGAAGCTGCCGATCACACCGATGTGCAGTCTAAAGAGGGGATGATAGTCGTTAATCGCACTATTGAGACCATTGTTGGATTAGCTACTGAAATTGAAAGAGCTGGTGGCGTGATCCAGAATCTAGAAACGGACAGTAAGCAAATTGGCTCTATCTTAGATGTGATAAAAAGCATTGCAGAGCAAACGAACTTATTAGCCCTCAATGCTGCCATTGAAGCGGCAAGAGCGGGTGAACAAGGACGTGGGTTTGCCGTGGTTGCCGATGAGGTCAGAACGCTAGCAAGCCGTACTCAAGAATCGACGCAAGAGATTCAATCTATGATTGAAAAGCTGCAGTTGGGGGCAGAAACGGCCGTTAAAGTGATGTCTGAAAGTCGCGTATATGCCAATGACAGTGTGCAACATGCTAAGTCTGCCGGCGATATGCTGAAGCTCATGACTTCCTCAATCAGTAAAATTACCGATATGAATACTCAAATAGCCACCGCTGCCGAGGAGCAAAGTTCTGTATCAGAAGAGATAAATACTAATATCGTGAATATTCATAATGCTGCTGAACAAACTGCGACGAGTGCTAAAACCACATCAAGTGAGAGTGAACGACTCGCTGAAATGGCCAGCCGGTTAGATGAGTTAGTTGGACAGTTTAAAATCTAGTTATTAATGTCTGCTTAACCCCTGTTCGGCGGTACCGTTTTGATATCGTCGAACAGTTAAGTTTATTTCCCAATCATCTGATATGAAGAACTTAGTTAACAACAGTGATTATTCTTTCGTGCTAAATGATAGGCACTAAATCCCGTGAACATTAACAGACTTGGTATCGCGACTAAATGAGCGAATACATTGGGTTCAGTGTTGAAGTTTAACCAGAAAAGTAGTGCCCAACTTAAGGTTAAATAGCCAAAACTTAATAGATAGTTCTTTGATTTTCTCATACATCCTCCGACTAGAAAGCTTATCGCTTCAACTTGTATTTAGTATATAAACAAGACAAACAGGCTAGAAGTGTCATTATTGACAGAATATGGGTGATAAGTGACATTGTTTGGTTAGTCTGGATTAGCGAGGTTGAAAATGAAGAAGATCTATATCTTAGCAGCGGGCAATGTTGTTGCTGGTGGCATTATTAGTTTCTTGGATGTGTTTAGCTTCTGTAATATCTACTGGCGACGTATCAACCCAGATGCCAATGAAGATCTATTTCACTGCCATGTTATTTCACCCGATGGTCAACCGGTTAATACCAATCAAGGCATAAAAGTGCCCGCAATAGGGTTAGATAAACCGGAAGGTATCTTAGAGGCTGATGCGGTTATCTTAGCGTCTGCATTTGTGACCAATAGAGAGGAGTTTCAACACTACCTTGAAGATTTTAAACCACTTTTTATCCCGCTGAAGCTGTTTAGCACAAGCAAAAAACCGCTAGCAGCATACTGCTCTGGTACTTTGATGTTGGCGGCATCAGGCTTGTTAGATGGAAGGCAGGCGACCACGGTATGGTGGTTGAGTGAGATGTTTGAACGTAATTTTCCGAAGGTAAGCTTGAGCTTGGATAGGTTGGTAGTTTCTGATGGTCATCTGCATACCGCTGGGGCGACAACATCAAACTTGAGCTTGGCGTTGCACATTATTAGTTTGCTTGCTGGTGAGCAGTTAGCCAATCAGATGGCTAAAATACTTTTGATTGACCCCAATCGAAGCTCGCAACAACCTTATATGACCATGGCTTTAGCCGTTGATGGTCATAATCATAGGGATGAGCTTGTGACGAAAATTCAAGACTGGATGCAGCAGCATCTACAGCAGAGCTTTCTGCTCGATGATATTGCCGATAAGTTTGCCGTGGGTAAACGGACCTTGATTAGGCGCTTTAAGAGAGCGGTAAATGAAACGCCGGCCAGTTACATGCAGCGTTTGCGGGTTGATGAGGCTAAACGCCTACTTGAAACGACTGAATTAGGCCTTGAGCAGATAGTTGGGCGAGTAGGCTATGAAGATGTGAGCTCATTTCGTAAGTTGTTCATCCAACTGACTAGCCTCTCTCCCCGCGCTTATCGGCAGAAGTTTAATACCCAAGCTTGCTGTTAGCTCTGAACACCTTTGTCAATTTAAAGGGCATTTATCTGCTGTTTTAGATCGTAACTGCTATCTGTCACTATCTTCTCGAGTGTTTGTACCCTGGCTTCGAGATGGCGGTTCTGCTTACGTAGCAGTTCCAATTCATCGAGTTTGATATCAGCCTTCGTGACCTTCTTCATTCTGAAGTAGTGTTTAAGGCCTTCGCTAATTGCTGTGCTGATGATTAGTGCCAGCATAATAATCATAATAATGATCTCTTTATCCATCATAAACTCCTTATTAATTTTCTGTTTTAGCTTTCTGTTTTAGCTTTCTGTTTTAGCTTTCTTAGCGTACTTATCGACAACCTTTCCTGTGGTCGCCCACACCATCACGCCGCCCCAAGCAATGAATGACAGCCCTGCAGGAATACAAGCCAGTAGAATTAACTTGAAATGCTTACGGTTGAAGATGAGTGCCAGCATTGCCGGAAGAAACCAGATGATGAGCACTCCAATGGCTAATAACACCATAAAAGCAGTGTTTTCCTGGGCTAAAATATTATCTATAAATTCCATTTCTCTCTCCTTTTTGAATGTAGGCCCAGAGCGATGTTCGCTCTGGGGTTTTATTTATAAACCGAATACGATCTTCTCACTCTTAAGTGATTTTTCCATGCCTAAAGTCAGGCCTATGGCGATGATTAAGGTGGTAACTGAAGACAGTAAAAGCTGTAGCATGGGGATTTCACGGCCTTTGATAAAGGCGATTAAAGCTTGTTGTTGACCGGATACGGGTAGCCACTGCAAGGTATCTGGTGCAATGTTATAACTGGCAGCCATCGACAACATCATGGGAACAATTAGCACTAAGGTGAGGTAAGACTGAGCCTCTTTAAAACTCTTAGCCATAAAGGAGACAAAGAGCTGCAGACTGGCGGCCATTAATGCGATGGGCAGGCCAATCAATAGCATGAGTAAGATAAACTCAGTGCTGATTGTGACGGTAAATCCAAGCTCCTGCCAGGGGACAAATGCATAGGATATCTTGGACATAATCAGGGTTAATAGTAGGCCTATCATGGCAAACACAGTTACAGAAAAAACCTTCGCGAGTACGATATTTCGGGTCGAAACCGGATGACTAAGCAGTAGGGCTAATGAATTTCGTTCACGCTCTCCAGCACTGGTGTCTATGGCCAGGTTCATTCCTGAGATAAACACAGCGTAGATCATCGTCATGGTCGCGACACCTAATATCACCCCACCTTTAGAATCAGCAGTGGCTTCATCTTCGACATTGACCTTGATGGGCTGAACAACTCTGGGATCTATTCCTCTAGCTATTAATCGTAAGCTGCCCATCTCTGCGCTATATGTCTGCAGGTTTCGCTCAAGGCGACGAATAGACTTTTGCAGTTTCTCGTTAGAGTTATCTGCAATAAGCGTTATCTCTGCACTTAGGCCTTTAGCCATTTGTGCGGCGTAATCATCACTGATCACCAAGCGGATATCTTTAACATCCAGTTGATCACCTTTGTCATTGGTACTTTGACTGTCACCATGAGTGATCCCTTTACTGGAAAGATACTTAACTAGATCTGGTGCATTGTCACTATTTTCAATCTTGATGTTTAGATCTTCAGGGCTGGTCATCTGTCCGATCAACAGCATAAACATGCCACACATCATCAAGGGTGTGCCGATGGCATAATAGAGTCCTGCCATCACAGATCGCTTGTCTCTGGCTGCGTCTATCAGCTCTTTTCTGACCATGGTCATAATATTGCTTATCATGCTGCTATTCCTTCGTCGGTGCCGATCAGTTGAATGAAGGCGTCTTCTAAAGAATCCTTTCCTGTTTGCTGGCAAAGCTCATCAGGGCTGCCGACCGCGACAACTTTCCCCTCAGCCATTACGATTACTTGGTCGCATAATGCGGCGACCTCTTGCATCACATGGCTTGAAAACAGTACGCAGTGCCCCTGGTTTTTAAGCTCCTTCAATAGATCTCTGAGCACTCGGGTACTCATCACATCTAACCCGCGTGTTGGCTCATCGAGAATGATGTTGGTTGGCTGGTGGACTATCGCCTGCGCTAATGCGGTTTTCATGCGCTGACCTTGGGAGAATCCTTTACAGCGGCGATCGGCAATATCATCCATGTGCAGTTGAGTCAGTACTTTTTGAGTTGCAGCTTTGGCTTCTTGTCGCGATAAGCCATTTAGCTCAGCGAAGTAGCTGACGTATTCTCTTGGTGTGAGGCGTTCATACAGACCAAATGGATCAGGGAATAATCCCAGTTTTTGTTTAGCTTCGATTGGGGATTTAGCTACATCAATACCATCTATCTCAGCGTGCCCTTTGTCTGCTTGCAGTAGACCAAATACGGTACGTAAACACGTGGTTTTTCCAGCGCCATTAGGCCCAAGTAGTCCGGTGATTTGGCCATCTTTGGCCTCGAAACTTAAGTTATTGAGTGCTTGAACATCGCCGATTTTCTTCGACAGATCGCAGACCTTAATCATGGCTATCTCCTTGCTCAACAGTTTGCTCTGAATTATCAACGGGAATGGCTTCTACTGTGCTGGCATTGAGATAGAAGTTACGGCGAACATCTTTATTTAGACATTCACCGTCTAATTCACTTACACCTCCCGTCTCGACAAGCTGTGCGACAAGATCGTTGCCACAGGATTGACCAGCAACACCGTGGGTGGCATAAGGGGCAACAAAATGTTTGGCGTTAGTGAGTTTTTCCATCGCCAGTTTTCCCCAGCTTGGCGGTGTTGCTGGGTCGACTTGACCAGATAAAACCAGTGTGGGAATGTCGCTGCTGATCGGAGCAGAGAAGCTTTCATCAACTGCGGGTACGTTCCAGACTGAGCATGATTGCTCAAAGCCCTTAATCATCTCTTGACCAAAATAGGTGCTATTGACCTCTTCGCGTTCGCTTGGGGTCATTCTTTGCCAATCTTCGCCACAAACCACTGAAGCATGCATTCCCATTGCAATCCCTGTGCTATCGAGATTTAGGGCATACAAACCCATGATAGCTTGGAAGTTATCATTCGCTGCTTGGTGAATAGCGTGAGGCAGAAGCGCACGTATGCTAGATGAGTAGAACGCCATACGGATGGCGCCCATAAACTTAGCACGAGTCATGGTCAGTTGAGTGCTGTCGCCTGTAAGCGGATCCCGTACCTGAGTGATTATCGGTGCGATGGCCAGCTTAGCGTCGACGGATTCTAACTCCGCTCTAAGTTGAGGGAATTGGTTATTACATAAAGCATTGTCAGCGCAATTTTGAAGGAGAAGATCGAAAGCGCGACTAATCGCTTGCCCGATAACCAATACGTTTTGCTGCATAGGCACGACACCATCGATGGTGACAGTTGAGAGTACTTCAGGGTAATGGCGCATATAAAGTTGAGCCATGCGTGTGCCATAGGAGATGCCGTAAATATGCAGTTTTTGATAGCCAAGATGCTGTCGAACTGCTTCGAAATCCTCTAGCGCATTGAGACTGCCATATTGAGTGACATCGCTATCACTTAGGTTATCTAAGCAAGTCTGGGTTTCTTTAGTGGTGTCAAAATCGGCTTCATTGATTGCAAGGGCATTTTCGGCTCCTTCTGCCTCACAATTTAGAATGTTAGAGCGCCCGGTGCCGCGCTGATCAATCAGTAAAATATCTCTTTGCTGCCTGACTTTACTGAAGGTGCGATTAAAAAAAGCGGCATTGTCCATGGCTGATTGGCCCGGTCCGCCTGCAATCGCCAAAAAGGCCTCACTGTGGCCACTGCTTTTGATGGCGGGCAGCACGGCATAATGAATTTGAATCTGTTTGCCGTCAGGCTTATTGGCATTCTCTGGAACGGTGATATAGCCACAGGTGAGCTGTTCAGATAGGCCGTCTAAGTAACAACTGCTCTGGTCACTTTCCTTTGGAGTACCTGACGCTGTGTCATCAGCAAATGCTGGAAGGCTCATAACAAGCCCTGTGATCACTAGTGCACTGATTAATCGAGTGACAGGAATCCTTCTATGGCGAATATGGGAGAGGAGAGAGTCACCTCCCATTTGCAGTCCGTGATGCATCATGCTTATATCCTTTGTTGAAATATATCTTATCTATGCTAAATTAACTGCAGTAGTGTATCAATGTATTAATACAGTGTCTAAAGGCTAATGTTAGAACAAATAAATGTCAACCCCAGTAGTGGCGAACCGATATATCGACAATTAAGCGAACAGATCGTGCGTTTGATTGTGGGTGGCCAACTTGAAGCTGAACAGGTGTTACCTTCGGTAAGGCAGATGGCTGAACATCTTTCTGTAAACCCTATGACAGTATCAAGGGCGGTGCAGCAGCTTGTGGAGCAGGGCTGGTTGGAACGAAGACGTGGCCAAGCGACTCGAGTTGCTAATCGCGAAACCAGTGACAGCACGTCCAGTGTGCAATTGTTAAAGCCACAAGTCACCGAACTGCTGGCTCAGGCTAAGCAGTTAGGTATTAGTCAGGATGAACTAAAAAAATTGATAGATGCTTGTTGGTTATGAGCTTGAGTCGCAATAAGTAGAATAATAAACAAAGGATTGAAGTATGGATATGCCGCTAGCACCGCTCCTCGAATTTTGTGATGTGACTAAACAGTTTGTCGATAAAACCGCGATTAGTAAGCTGAGCATCCAGTTATATCCAGGTATGGTGGTCGGTTTGCTTGGCCAAAATGGCGCAGGGAAGTCGACTTTGATGCGTTGTGCTCTCGGGATTATTGAACCAAGTAGCGGTGAGATAACCACCTTAGGTGAGCCTGTTCATCAACTGAGTTCCGAAGCCAAAACGCAAATAGGTTATGTACCACAGCAGCCCTTCGGTTATGAAGGCTTCACGGTTTCCAGAGCCTTAGCACTACACAGTAGTTTTTATCCCAACTGGGATAGTGAGCTGGAAGCTGATTGGTTGTTGCGTTTTGATTTGGATGAAGACCAGCAAGTACAGAGAATGTCTGTTGGTCAGCGTCAATCCTTGGCTTTAATGATGGCAATGGCATACAAACCTAAGCTGTTAATTCTTGATGAACCCGTAGCCAGTTTAGATCCCATCGCTCGTCGAAAATTCATGTCAGATCTGTTTGATTTAGCCATAGAGTCAGGCTCTGCAGTACTGTTTTCATCCCATATCACTTCTGATCTTGAGCGAGTTGCGAGTCATTTAGCCCTAATGAGAAAAGGGGAACTGGTGCTTTTTAAGGAAATGGATAGCGTTCGCGAGGAGGTAAAATTACTGACTTTAGCGGAGGGAGATTCCATTGCCGATGAGGTGCGAGTATTGAATAAGCAAGGTAACAAGGTGCTGGTGGACAACTATTCAGCAGCACGTTGTCCCAATATGCAGGCTGAATCGCTGAATTTAGAACAGTTATTTGTGGCACTGCACCGCAGTGAGACGCCACAATGAATCTGGCCACTGACAAACCCAATAGTAAGCCAACTCAGCTAGAAAGAGTGCTTAGCCGATTCAATGGCATGTCGAGGATCTGGTTCTGCGACGTAGTCAGTGCCAGTTTTATGGGCGTCGCGCTACTTGGGATGGTCATGTTAATCCCTGTTTTCTGGTTTGAAAAATCTGAAGTCGTTTCATTAATGCTGAGCATGTTCCAAGTCTCTGTCTCAATCTCTGTCGCTTGGCAATTAAATCGATTAGCCGCCACTGAGTGGTCGATACTGCTCCCTCAATACCGACAAAATCTGCAGTTTCAGGCGGCAAGTCTGCTTATTTTTTCCTTTATTGTGTGTACGTTAATATCACTTGTTTCAGGCATTGAGGGGAGCCTTGTTCAATTACAGCTAGCCACTGCTGCGGGGTTAATTTTTATCTACCTGTGTTTGGTTAAAGTGCAAACTTACTATTGGTCTGTAGTGCTCTATCTTTTCCTTTTATTTCTTTCATCTTTAGCTAGCCAACTTCCTCAAGAGATAAATTTACCTCTGTTTATTGCTAATGGAGTGTTAGCTTGGCTTTTATGGCAAAGGACGAGTTCGAATCCTTGGCATCCGCAGGCCAGAACGGTTTATCTTAATGCACAAGAGATGGGTGGCGTGTGGCTTCCAAGCTTTAAGTCGAATCCCTTGTTGGCTAAATTGGAACTCTGGTTGCACCCTGTAAATTTTTTTATGGGCCCCTTGCTCAGTATGTTTATTTTAATGATGCCGTTACTGACATTAACCGCCGCAGTGCTCTCTAAGGTTTTAGGCTTGGATATTCCAGCACTGTTTCTGTTTACTCAGTTTAGTTGTGTGACTTGCTCTATGGTGCACTGGAGTCGTATTCATCGCTGGCGAGCCGTAGAAGCACTCTATATGTTGCCGGGATTTGACGGTAAACAAGGAATGATAGATGCGTTTAATCGGAGTCAGTTTAAGCTGCTGATGATATTGGTTGGCCTGATGGGATTAACCTCGGGACTGATTAGCTTATTTAACCCTGAAATTACGATATGGGTTTGTTTGCACCTTATGTTAAGTACATTTTTCGGTTGTGGTGTTATTTTAGCTGTCGGCAGTGCCTGTAAAACCCCAATGCAGCTTTCTGCTCTTATGTTGATTATTATTTGTCATTCAGTATGGATATCAACCTCTTTCGATGTTTCTGGCGATGGAAGAAGTATTTGGCTGATACTGGGTATCGATGTTCTTCTTGCGCTTGTTTCTATCGTAACCATTTGGTGGGGAAGACAAAAGCTCTGGCAAGGTGATGTTTTATAATAAATCTTTTCAGTTATATCTGTGATCGAAATTGCAAAGTTTGAGCAAATACTCTTATTTTTTTTTGTTTTCTAAAGTAAAATGGAAAAAAGAGGTACACCTGTACGCTTAAAAGGTCCCAAATTATGTCTCTCGAGCAATATCACGTAACACGTTTAATTAAAAAGCAAAGCCATGAAATGGGTGATGCAATCGCGCTCGAAGGATTCGAAATGGCTGCCCCATGGCATCAGGTTAGCTGGCAGGATTTTGAGCGAATCAGCACTCAAATAGCTCTGGCTCTCATCCATTTTGATCTGGAAGTACAAGATCGCACAGTGATCCTATCGCAGAACTGTCCTCAGTGGACCTGTGCCGATGTCGCGAGTCTAAAATCACGTCTAAGTGTTGTGCCTATCTACCCAACTAGCACCTTTGAGCAAGCCAAATATATCGTCGATGATGCTAGTGCCAAATTAGTTTTTGTCGGTGATGCTGGCAACTACAAGATGGCCTGTGAATTAGCTGGGCAATGTGAAAGCATCACACACATCGTAGTGTTTGATAAAAGTGTTCAGTTGCAAGATAAGCCTAACCACTACTATTTAGATGATCTTATTGAGAACACCTACTCTTCAAATGACTTGATTGAGTTAAATCAACGTTTGGATGATGCTACCCTCGACGATCTACTGACGATTATCTACACCTCAGGTACCACGGGCGATCCTAAAGGCGTGATGTTAGATCATCGTAATATCGCTTCTATGGTGCGCCAGCATGACCAATTGCTTCCTTTCACTTCAGGTGATGTATCACTGGCTTTTCTTCCTTTGAGCCATGTATTTGAACGAGGTTGGACTTTTTACGTGCTTTGTCGAGGCGGGCACAACGTTTATCTGCAAAATCCGATGGCGGTTAAAGAGGCGATTGTTGAAGTTCGTCCACACACCTTATGTGTTGTGCCAAGATTTTTAGAAAAAGTGTATAGTGCAGTACAGGATAAAGTGATTAAAGCTCCTGAACTTAGACAAAGAATGTTCACTTGGGCTATGTCTGTAGGACATAAGCAATCTGAAGTGGGTCAAGGCAGACATAAAGCTTCACTGGGCTTAAGTTTGCAGTGGAAATTGGCTGATAAACTGGTTTTCAGTAAATTGAAGCAGGTTTTAGGTGGGCGTTTGAAGTTTATGCCTGTGGGTGGTGCTGCACTTGATCCGAATGTTAGTGCTTTTTTCCAAGGTATCGATGTGCCAGTACTGTGTGGTTATGGCATGACAGAAACCACTGCGACCGCGACCTGTAATACCTTAGCTAACCGTGTACCGGGTTCTAACGGTCAGGTTTTGCCTGATGTTGAGATTAAGCTAGGCAAAGATAACGAAATTTTGGTTCGTGGTGATACTGTGATGCGCGGTTACTATAATCGTCCAGAAGAGACTGCAGCAACCTTTGAAGATGGTTGGTTGAAAACTGGCGATGCAGGCCGTATCGATGAACAGGGCAACTTGTTTATTACTGACCGTATCAAGGAGTTGATGAAAACCTCTAACGGTAAGTATATCGCGCCGCAACGCGTTGAAGGTAAGGTGGGTTGTTGCCCTCTCATTGAACAGGTAGCCATCGTTGCTGACGGTAAAAACTATGTGTCAGCCTTGATTGTTCCTGCATTTGAAGTATTGGAATCGTGGGCAAAAGGTCAGGGGATTCATTATGAATCACCGATGGATTTACTGCGTAATCCTCGCGTGATTGAACATTATGAGCAGCAACTTGTGGAACTACAAAGCGACCTTGCTGGATTTGAGAAGATTAAGAAATTTACCTTATTGCCAGAAGCGTTCTCTATGGAAGCGGGACTTATTACGCCGACAATGAAGCTAAGACGTAAGGTGATTTACAACAAGTACTCCCGTGAAATCGATAAGATGTATGCGAGATAACGCTCCCATATAAACAACAAAAAGGATGCTTAGGCATCCTTTTTGCTTTTACCGTGTTGATTGCATCTCACTAAAAACTTCGCTAACGTCTGCAAATAGATCTGCTTCGCATCTCTATTGATGTCACTGCGTGACGTTAATTGGTATAAAGAGAATAACAACAATAAGAGGATATTTAGACGTGCCAGAGACTTTTTTTAACTTAGAGATCCAGCCAAGATTTAATGAAACCGATGGTTTAGGTCATATCAATAATACTGTTATCCCAGTATGGTTCGAAGCAGCGCGTGAGCCTATATTTGAGATTTTTAACCCCAGTCTAGATCTGACTAAATGGAATTTGATTGTTGCAGGTTTTACCATCGCTTATACCTCACCAACCAACTATGGTAAGCCGGTATTGGTGAAGACTTGGATAAGCCGTGTTGGTAACAGTAGCTTTGAAGTGGCGCAGGAGAGTTGGCAGCAAGGTAAGAAAACAGCCGAAGCTAAGACAACATTAGTGCACTACGATTACACCATCGATAAGAGCCAAGCTATCTCTGACGATGTAAAAGCGCAGTTATCTCAACTGACAGGCGCTTAGTTTTATAGATTTATAGAAACTTCTGCACATACCAACAGCTGGCTTCAATCTTGTTATCTTGCTGCTTAGCCCAGTCTAGACCATGACGAACCAGCTTCTCTGCCAGCCCCATACCGCGTAATTCGTCGGGCACAAAAGTGTGATTAAAATCGATCCGGTCATCATAAAGTAGATAGGTTAATACAGCCTGTTGTTCATTGATATTGATGACAAACCGATTTAAATCTGGCTGGTGTAACACGTTAATGTCGGTCATCATAATTCTCCAGTTAATGCCTAAGACCAATCAGTATAATCTCTAAACCTGCTTTTCATGGCTTTTGAGTGATGCTAGCAGCTCACCACTTAGCACTGATTTTTTGCCTGTTTTGAAATCAAACATAACAACCAGTGAACTACCTAAGGTAGTCACAGCTTGCTGAGCTTTGCTAAATACTGTGTAGTGCATCATAAATCGATCTGTCTGCACATCGCTAATCGTGACCCCAACAAGCAAGTTGTCTGGGTAGGTGACTGGGCGTTTATAACGTGCATTATTATCAGCTAAGACTGGACCGATACTGGCCGTTTGCAACTCTTTGAAAAGGCCTATTTGAGTAAAAAAATCGATGCGAGCCGATTCGAAATAGCGGAAATATACGACGTTATTGACGTGTTGCAGTGCATCCATCTCTCCCCAAGCAACAGGTATCTCAGTGTGGATAGGGTGTTGCTCGATAAAGTCATCCATCTTTTTGCCTCGTCATTTAGTCGGTATTCAAACATGTGTTTGACTTGGGTTTAGCATAACAGGATGGCATAGTGGCAACAAGCTAGGTTATAAGGTGAAAAGAATGAAACGATTTTATCTATTACTAACAATACTTTGTGTTATTTCAATTTCTAATCTATCAGCTAAAACGATACAAACTTATCTTCCTGCTTCAAGTGATGCTGATAAACGTGCTCAAGAGGTGATTAAATCGGTTGAGCTGCAAATACAGATCCTTGTGGATGAATTGCCGATAGAGTCAAACCTTCAGATTAAATACGGTGCTAAAGAGGGACCCTTTTTTGATCCTGAATTGATGGAGGTGCACATTCCCTATGAGTTTGTGACTGAGGTGCTTACCCGTTTTAAGAAAGATAATTACCAAGAGACCAGTGTTTCACCTATTGAAGCGACACAGGATGCTATTTTGCATACTTTAGGTCATGAATATGGCCATGCATTTATTTTTGCTAATCAAGTTGTGGTGCTAGGAAAAGAGGAGGATGCTGCCGATACGTTAGCGACTCTGCTGCTTATCCATTCATTCGAAAATGGTACTGATATCGCCTTAAGTGCGGCTGATTTGTTTTCTCTGGAAGATGGAGATATAGATGAGTTTGATGATGATCATTTTTGGGATGAACATAGCTTAGATGCCCAGCGTTACTTCAGTACCCTCTGCTTAATTTATGGCAGTGATCCAGAAAAATACGCTGACATTATTCCGAAAGAGCAGCTTTCTATTGAAAGAGATCTTTATTGTGAAGAGGAGTATTTTCGTCAGACAGCGAACTGGGATAGGTTAAAGGAGCGTTATAGCATCTTACCGAACAAGTCATAGTAAAAAGCACTCTGTTTAGAGTGCTTTTTTGGCTTGATGAGTAGACTAGAACGTCAGCTCTTCAAAGCTTGCTATCTGCTTATGTGAGCCAGTACGTTGATCTTGGCTTCTCACCATTTGCATCGTGCGCATACCGGCTTCTTCAGCGGCTTTTAGCTCTTCTACTACATCAGAGATAAACAGCACTTGCTTAGGCGCCAAGCTGATGGTGTTGATGATGTTGCAGTAAGCTTGTTTAAACAGCTTATTACCGGTACGAGTATCGAAATGGCCGTCGAAATGAGGAGTCAAATCACCAGCGTCGCTATGACTAAACAGTAATTTTTGTGCTTCTGCAGAACCTGATGAGAAGCTATAGATGCGCATATTGCTTTGCTTGATACGCTCTATGGCTTCAATGAAATCAGGGAAGATATGACCGGTAAATTCGCCACGGGCATAACCTTGCTTCCAGATTAAGCCTTGCAGAGTTTTTAATGGTGTTGCTTTACGATCCTCTTCAACCCATTGTTGCAGGATCTCAACCACGCGATCCAAATCAGCATCAGGTTCAAGTGCAATATCTTTAACATCACAGATGCAGTTGTCGACTAGGACATTAGACTCATTTTCTTTTAGAAAGTCGGGTAAAGCTTTAGCTGAATACGTAAAAAGCGTGTCTTTAATAAAATTAAGGTCGGTTGTCGTACCTGCTGTATCTACAACTATGGCTCTGATACCCATAATGTCTGCTTACTCCACAATCTGATTCTGTTAAGTGCTCATATTTGCACTGCTCAGATCCTAAGCCGAAACGGCGTCTATTGCTAGTGAATTGTGCCCTATGCTTATACTCCTATAACTCTGAAGTTATTCATCAGCTTATATGAACTTACTATTGATTTTCGTAATAATTGGTGTGGTTGAGATGAATAGTCGCTTTGAAAAAGCATTTTACCGTTTATCACTTTTATTTACCGTTTGTCATATTTTAACAAAATATATCTAATTATTTAATATTATCTAACTCAAGCGAAAGCTTAGTTTAAATAGAACTATAAGTAAGGTGTTAAATAACTTTCAATATGAGGAATATAAAATGAAAATTGAAAACACAACAGAACTTAAATCACGATTTGGCGTAGCTGGAACCTCTCAACTGCAAGTGGTTGGTGGCCCAATTTGTGTCGGAGTTATGGTTGTTTTAATTAGGTTTTAATAAATTAACTAAGGGAAATAAAATGAAAATTAAAAATACAGCAGAACTTAAATCACAATTTGGTGTAGCTGGAACCTCTCAACTTCAAGTGGTTGGTGGCCCAATCTGTATCGGTGTTATGGTTGTTTTAATCACATTTTAATAAGTTAACTAGGGGAAATGAACATGAAAATTGAAAATACAGCAGAACTTAAATCACAATTTGGTGTAGCAGGAACCTCGCAACTGCAAGTGGTTGGTGGCCCAATCTGTATCGGTGTTATGGTTGTTTTAATCACATTCTAATAAGTTAACTAGGGGAAATGAACATGAAAATTGAAAATACAGCAGAACTTAAATCACAATTTGGTGTAGCAGGAACCTCGCAACTGCAAGTGGTTGGTGGCCCAATCTGTATCGGTGTTATGGTTGTTTTAATCACATTTTAATAAGTTAGCTAGGGAAAAAATGAAAATTGAAAATACAGTAGAACTTAAATCACAATTTGGTGTAGCAGGAGCCTCTCAACTGCAAGTGGTTGGTGGCCCAATCTGTAACGCTGTTATGTCTATTTTAATTATATTTTAATTATTTAACTAGGAGAAATAAAAATGAAAATTGAAAATACAGAAAAACTTAAATCACAATTTGGTGTAGCTGGAACCTCTCAACTTCAAGTGGTTGGTGGCCCAATCTGTATCGGTGTAATGGTTGTGTTGATTCAATTTTAAATTATATATGGGTCGCCGACTTGTGTTTGTATCTTGTATTCAAGTTGGCTCCCCCCTCACTCTAATATTTAATATAAGGAAGAGATAAGATGAAATTTAATAAAAAGTTAGAGACGTTTATGACTAATCCGTCGAACTGGGAGAGTACTGTTCATCGTATGGAGAAAAGCCGTAAATCTAATCTTGATTTCGATCTTGTACATAAATTAAGGGAGGTCATGATTGAGGGAAATGACGTGGATATAGACAAGATCTCATCTATTATTGGAGATAAGTCAAGTGCTGTTATTAATAGCATTATATCTGAAGGGATCAGTAATATGGAGGCTGATGAATTTTATGTTTATCCTATTGCTGGGCATACTACATCTTTCGCACAAAGAATAATTATAGATAGTAATGACCACTTTGATTTAAGTCTTGATATTATAGATAGTGGGCTATTAAGTAAATATAAATCACAGAGTAAGATGAACCTAAAAGAGAGAGGTGTTTCATTCTATGGTAGAGAGACTGTTACTTATTTTATAAAGTCCGGAGGTATGAATATATCCAACTGGTCACATAATACACCAGTTAAAAAGCTTGAAGGTGCTAGTTGTCAATTTGATGGAAATAAAATAGTTAACGATGGTGATGTTGTTTACAAAAAAGCAAACGAAACTTATATGTTCGAGTCATCAACTGATAACTCTATAGTCATCTCTTTGGAGGTAAAGAGAAATAGCTCTCCATTAAGTTTAATGTTCTCAGCTTATGACTATAAGTTGAAGTTTCAAAATCCATCAGATGAAATTGATTCTAGAGTACAGCTTCATATTTCTCTGTTAAAGTCGATGAACTATATTGATGCTGTGCCCACAATTAAGAAGTTTTTATCACATCCTCAACATTACATACGTTGGTATGCAATGCAGCAGTTATTAGGATTGGATGCTCTTTTAGTCCTAGAGGAGTTGGAGTTTATGGCTAAATCAGATGTTCATGAAGAGGTGCGTTTTGCAGCCACACAAACTTGGAACCTAGTCCAGCAACAGTTACTGAAAAAGGCATCTTAACTAGCTTCCATTAGTAGAATCTTGATTGAAAATGCGGCTACATTGGTGGCTGCGCCTCTGTTTCTTCATTGCTAGTATCTAGTATCTAGTATCTAGTATCTAGTATCTAGTATCTAGTATCTAGTATCTAGTATCTAGTATCTAGTATCTAAATTTTATTGGTTATTATAGTGGGTTACACAATATTTACTTTATATGCTTTGTCTCCTAGATATGCCATCTAAAATTCTCTTTACCGAAAATCATTTAAATAGACCGTTTTTCACTTTCCAGCCATATGAGTCAACAATGATTGATAACCTTTAATTAATCCAAATTTACAGATTAATCGTTAATTTTTTTGTTTGAACGTTTCTGTAATTAACCAATAAAAGTAAGGGGAATTATTATGCCGTTGAAATTTGAATTGAGTAATATTACAGAGTCAATAGAGCTAGATGACTGCTATGAGCAGCTGGTAGAAAGTAAATTTGATTCGTCAGATGATGAGAGCTTTCAAACTGTTGCTCCTATTTTGAAAAAGTTAAATAACAACAAGACTTTTTTACCAGAAATATTAATGGCTGAGCTTGAAAAGCATTGTGATGTTCAAAAGAAAACCAATAAATATACCCCACAAGTTATTATGCTAAAGCCTGCCTCTAAAGGTATTAACTTCTTTATGAGAGCGAATATCTGGTTAGCAAAAAATGACCCATTACTTACGATATCAGGTGAAAAATCCTTTTTCTATCATGTGCCACATGATCATAACTTTAGCTTTCTAACTTCAGGATATACAGGTCCTGGTTACGCAAGTGACTACTATGAATATGATTACTATGATGTTATCGGCTATCCCGGTGAGCCTGTAGACTTGCGTTTTATTGAGCGCAAGAATTTAACTGAAGGCGAAGTTATGCTATATCGAGCTTATAAAGATGTGCATAATCAACTCCCTGCTGATGAGTTATCCGTCTCTTTAAACATCATGCCGTCAACTATGTTTGCTCACTTACGACCTCAATATGTATTTGATGAGACCTGTTCAAGAATCGCCAATAGCACAGTCACTTCGAATTCATCTGTTGAGCCTGTTTTGCACCTTATTGCTGAGATGAGGAATGATAGAAGTCGTGAGTTTATGGAGCGCTATGCAAGAAGTACTTGCATTGAAGAAGATAGATTCAGAGCTGTTAAAGCATTAGTTTCTGTTGAAAGTGAAGCAGATAAAAAATCCGAATTACTGGAGTCTCTAGGTATTAAGTCAAACTCTAAGCTCGTTGCTGAACTTAGTCGTCAACATCAATCTATTTTAGGTTTAGTTTAATAAATTTTATTGAGGATAATATTATGTTTATTTCAAATTTTGGTTCTGGAAAAATGGTTTTACTTCTACCACTACTGTTTGCTATCTATTTTTTACCATCAATTATTGCTGTATTGCTTAACCGTCAGCATAAAGGAAAGATTATGGCTGCAAACATTCCTGCGGGGATATCTTGGATAGTTTGGTTTGGTATTCTAGCCTGGGCTATTTCAGGTAGGGATAAGGTAAAGTATTGAATCTATTTTCAGTAAGCGCTTAAACTTGAATGTGTAGTTTAGGCGCTTACTCACATCAATAGTAACCTGCTACTCCCTTATTTTTGTTTTATATTTAATCGCTAACCCCCCAAGTGTTTTTGCCTGCTCTCACATCTTCTAAAAGTTTACCGAAAATCCTCTTATGTGACCGTTTATCACTTTTCATGCGTTGAGTTGCATCGTTCTTGCTACTTTTCCTTTATGTACTTTTAGTTGAGAGAGAATTCTTATGACAACAGTTAACACAGTATTGGATGCATTTGTTGCACCTAGTGCTTTATTTGAAAGGTTTGAATATAACCAGCGGCAAAGCAGTATTGTGCTAGTGATTTTGTCTGGCTTGATACTAGTTAGTTATTACTTGTTCTTTGGCGGGATGACGAATGAGTGGTTATTAGCTCAACAGTTGGATCAAGTTGGTGAATTGAGCATTCAAGAGCGAGAGATTGCACAGGATATGATGATGAAAACTTTGCCATATACCTGGGCATTTGTTGGTGGCATGACCATTGTGGCTCACCTTTTTACAGTCTTAGGATTAAGTGTTTTTTTTACTTTTTTGGCAAAGGTATCGAGTATTGGTATAGGTAAGTTCACTTTTAGAGATTGGTTCTATTTTATCTCGTGGTGTCAGCTACCTTGGATAGTTAACTATGTTGGATTCTCATTTCTTTTCTTGAGCTCTTCAACATCAGACTTACCTCTATCGTTAATTCACTACGCATCTTTAGATCAGCTATTTTTCAACTTGAGTAGCAATGATTCTGCATATGGATTGCTTACCTCACTTAACCTGTTTTTGCTTTGGTCGATAACTATCTCAATTTTAGGCTTGAGGAAGTGCTTTAACATGAAGCCAATGATGGCGGTATTTATCTCTGCTTTTCCATATTTTGCATTCTTTGGTATCTGGTTTCTATTTGTTTAGCTTGCTCTTAATGAGAGCTTGGAGTTTAAGATGAAAAAAATATTATCATTTGCTTTTATTTTATTTAGCGTCTCTCTTTTGATCTTGGTAAGTAAGGAGAAGTCGTTATCCGATAGCCTTGTTGTTGATACTCATGTTGTTTCAGAAGACAGAATTAATGACACCATCTTGGCATCTGGTAACTTAAGGTTTGCTAGTGAAATACAAATACGCTCTGAAGTGACAGGAATTGTTAATAGGGTTTATGTAAAGGAGGGGCAGCTTGTAAAAAAAGGTGAGTTGCTTATGGAGCTGGATCCTAAAATTTTTATCGCTGAAGTTCGTAGAGCTCGTGCTGCTGTTGAAATTCAATTAATTGAGATTCAGCGTTTAGAAGAGATAGCTAATGAAGCTTCTCGTCGAGCAGGCCAGTACCGAGAGTTGTTGGGCAAAGGTTTAACGGATCAAGATACTGCTGCACAACTACAAAGCCAATTAAAAGTGGCGAAGATTAATGTGAAATCCGCAATACAGGGGCTGGAGCAATATAAAGCGGTGTTAACTCAAAGTCAGAATCGTTTAGATCAATCTCGTTTTCTTGCTGCGATAGATGGGCTGATTTCTACAGTAGATATAAAAGAGGGGGAAACGGTAATTGCTGGCACAACCAACATAGTTGGCAGTCCTTTAATGACCTTGGCTGATGTTGACTCTTATGTTGCCCAAATCAGAGTCGATGAAGCAGATGTTTCCAATATCGAGATCGGTCAAGAAGTCGAGGTATTTGCTGCAGCAACACCGCAAAAAGCATCTTTAGGTCAGATATCTTCTATTAGTACTTCAGCAAAAAAGGACGGAATTAACAAAGGACTCTACTACAAGGTTGAGGTTATTCTTCAGAAAGGGGATGTTGTGTACCCAGGAATGAGCTGTCGTGCTGAGATTGTTCTGGCCCGCTCTGGTGTCGAATTAATTATACCAATAGCGGCTGTAAAACAGCTTGATGGTGCAAATTTTGTGTGGGTTGTTGAAGAGAATAAAGCCGTTAGACGTAACGTGCAACTTGGTTTATCTACGGATACTGAGCAGATTGTTTTGTCTGGGCTCGCAGATAAAGAGTTGGTCATTGTTGGCCCAAGTCGCCAAGTAAAAGCATTGAGAAATGGCACTGAGGTGGAACATAAGGAGAGCTATCATGCGTCAATCTAATGCGATCATTGAACTAAAAGGCGTGAGCAAAACTTACCAAATCGGTGATGAAGGTTATGTGGCACTGAAAGGGATTGATCTGACAATCAATCACAATGAGTTTGTTGCGATTACAGGCCCCTCGGGCTCAGGAAAGTCGACTTTAATGAATATCCTTGGTTGTTTGTCTACTCCTACAAATGGTGAGTATCAGTTGAATAACCAAAATGTGGCTAACTATGATGAAGATCAATTGGCCCATGTTAGAAATCATTCAATAGGATTTATTTTCCAAAGTTTCAATTTGTTACCCCGTCAAAGCGTACTACAGAATGTTATTCATCCATTAAAATACCGCTCAATGTCATCTGTTGAACGTAAGCGCCGAGCATTGAGTGCATTAGATAAAGTTGGTCTAGGAGATAAAGTTAACTCGTTTCCTAGTCAGTTGTCAGGAGGCCAAAGACAGAGAGTTGCGATAGCCAGAGCTTTAGTCACCGAGCCTGAAATATTGTTGGGTGATGAGCCTACTGGAAACTTGGACAGCAAGACAACACAAGAGATCATGGCTTTGTTTGACCAGTTGCATGAACAGGGGCAAACCGTTGTGTTAGTCACCCATGAACAAGATATTGCAGATCACTGCCAACGAGAGGTTAGGTTAGTCGATGGATTACTTGCATCTGATGTTTCAAAAGAAAGAGTTAGCTGGGGGCTGGCATGTTAAACCGAATATTTCATAGTGCATATGAAGGCTCTGTTGCCGCGATTGAATCTATTTTTGCCCATAGCTTTCGAAGTGCACTTACGACGTTAGGTATTATTATCGGTGTGGCATCCGTTATCACAGTGGTTTCAATTATGGAGGGGTTGAGTCAAGGAGTTGGGAATCAGCTTAAAGACTTAGGCAGTGATATGGTTACGATAAAAGCGCATACCAATACAGAGCTGGAGATGCTTGGTGTGACAAATCAACTTACCTATGATGATTACCTATTAATTAAAAGCAAAGTGCTGGGGATTAAAGATATTGCAGCAAAAATGCGAGCATTTAGTTTTGGCTCTGAAGCTCGTTTTGGTCAATACAGCACTCATACACAAGTGATAGGCACTGAGAGTGATTATCAAAATGTTGTTAACATATTTCCTGTAGAAGGTCGTTTCCTTTCGAATACAGATGATGCAAAGCGCCGGCGAGTTGTATTTGTTGGTAGTTCTGTGTTAAAAAAGTTAAACCTTCCCTCTCATCCAGTTGGTGAATTTATATTACTGGGCGAAGAGTGGTTTAAAGTTATCGGTATTGCAGAGACTCGAGGAAGTTTATTCGGATTTGATCAAGATAATTATATTATCGCGCCTTTCAGTACGATACGTTCATTAAATGGAACGGATCGAACTAATAATATTGATATTGTTTTCCGTCCAGAAGTTGGGGTCGATTTGGCTCTGCTAAATGATAGGATTCGTAGCCTACTAAGAAAAAAATATCGATTAACTGAGCCAGAACAAGACTTTTTTGAATTTGAAACAGCAGAAAGAACACGTAAACAATTTAGTGATATTACTGATTCTATTACCTATGTAGCTGCTGGGGTTGTTGGTATTAGTTTGATTGTTGGTGGCATAGGGATTATGAACATCATGCTTGTATCTGTAACTGAGAGAACAAAAGAAATAGGGATCGCAAAATCCTTAGGGGCAACATCTAGAATTATTCTGACTCAATTTTTAGTTGAAGCTAGTGTTTTAGCACTTTTCGGTGGCGTGGTTGGTATTTTATTAGGTTATCTTTTAGCGGGAGTTGTTTTTATGTTTATGCCTGTTATTGGTTCTTTAACTGTGCCGGCATGGGCAATTTGGCTTGCGTTAGGCTTTAGTGGAATAATTGGTGTTGTTTTTGGTATTGCACCTGCAATTAAAGCGTCAAAATTGGATCCTATCGATGCCTTACGCTATGAGTAGTACCACTGAGCCTAAGTGGTTATTAAATTTTTATTTAAATAGTCGTAATACCAGTAAAAGCTACCGTGCAGCCATGCTTATTATGTTTTGGCTGCATTTTATTTTGACTTGGTCAGTGATGCTCTCATTAATAGAGGTTCCTGATCGTCATTATAACGATATTATTCTTCGCTCTTTTTTAGAGGCTGCTTTATTAGTGGGGGTATGTCACTGTTTGATTCGCCCCTATCTCAGAATGAACTTGATTGGTTCAAGTGTGGATCTTCGTAGCACATTTAAAGGCTTGCTGTACGTTGCTTTAATCTCTTTTATCTATTTTTTAATCTCTTATAGCATGGGGCAAATGAGCTTCTTAAAGGGCACTGACATCAGCCAGATCCAAGTGGTTACGGAAAAGGGCAAGATGGGGGGAGAAGTGACCTTGTTAGCCATTGTTATTATTGGCTGCTTAGAGTCATTTGCGACGCTATTTTTATGGAGTGTTGCTTACTTAGTTTGGCATTTCCATAAAAATAAGAAAGAGTTACAAGTACAGGTTAATGAGAGTCAAATACAACAGTTAACCAATCAATTAAGCCCACACTTTCTGTTTAATACGTTAAATAGCATCAGGGCATTAATTTTTGCAGATCAAGAAAAAGCGGCTGAAGTACTGACTCTTTTATCTGATTTACTACGAAGTCAGATGCAATCACAAATTAAAATTCAGTCAACGCTTGAGCAAGACTGGTTACTGACGTCTAAATATCTGTCTATTGAAAAAGTTCGTTTTGATAAAAGATTAGAATTAATCGTTGATCTTGATGAGAGTACTTTACGCGAATCAATTCCGACATTGACCCTGTTGACGTTAGCTGAGAATGCCATCAAACATGGTATTTCAACTAGTAGTAAACCTGGGTTTATTCGTATAGAGAGTCAGTCTTTGACATCAAATATGTGGCGATTATCAGTGACAAACACTGTTTATTCAAGCAAAAGTCAGCCAGGTACTCGAGTTGGATTACATAATGTCAAAAAGCGACTTGAATTGATGTTTGCACGACAATATAAGTTTTCAAGTGCGTTAGACAATGAGTTATTTACTGTTTCAATGGAGCTTCCCCATGCTAAAAGTGTTAATCGTTGATGATGAGTACTTAGCCCGAATTGAGCTAACCCGCCTGCTGAGTATGCATGCAGATATTGAGATAGTTGGTGAGGCAGAAGATGGCCACCAGGCGCTTGAACTTCTAAAAAAAACATCTGTTGATTTAGTCTTTGTTGATATACAGATGCCTGAGATGGATGGCTTGGAGTTTGCCAAACAGGCCGAATCCGAGCAGTTTCACTTGGTATTTTGTACTGCTTTTAGTGAGCATGCCGTCGATGCGTTTGAACTGAATGCTTTTGATTACATTGTTAAGCCAATAATGCCAGATCGACTAGAAGCGGTTTTGAATAAAGTACGACTTGTACAAGAGTCTCATGATGAGACAGAGTCAGACGATATTCAGTGTTTACCTGATAATCATGGTTTACTTCTTAAATTTGGCTCTGATTATAAAATTGTCAGAATAAATGAAATTTTTCGTTTTGAGTCTTTGGGAAATCATGTTGCAGTTTATTCTGACTCAGGGAAATCCTACCTTCATATCTCCCTGTCTAAAGTAGAAAAAAGGCTTGATCCCACTCTTTTTTTTAAAGCTAGTCGTAGTGATATTGTGCGCGTTGATCAAATTGAAAAAATTGAGGAAGGGATGGCATCTGGAAGCTTGCAAGTGCATATGAATAACGGACAGGAGATCGACGTAAGCCGTCGACAAGTGCAGTTGTTACGTAAAGTGTTTAGTATCGATAGTTTTTAATAGCGAGGTTCGATGATTGCACTTGGCGGTTGTGCTGCCAATCTATAAATATGCTTGTTCTATTTTTACTGTTTATTTTATTTATGTGAACTATAACTCTATATTTCAGCGCACGCTTGTACGCATAATGAGTCATCAGCAATATGACTTTGGAGTTAGCAGTGAAAAACATAGATTGCACACAGTGCAGCCATCAAGTTGACCTTAATGCGGTCATTTGCCCCCAATGTCATGCTGCACAAGGTTTAGAAGCGCTTGCTGGAGTTGATCCCGAAGTCCATATTAAAAATCAGAATCTTACAGTATGGTTTGGTTTTTTATTTGGTGGTTTAGGCTTACATAGATTCTATTTAGGTCAATACGTAAAAGGCAGTTTGTACTTAGTCTTTAGCTGGACTTTAGTGCCTATGGTTGTGGGCTGGGTTGATGCTATTCGTACTCTAAAGATGAGTCCATTTAGTTTCGAGCAGCGTTACTGTCGCAGAGCGACCCAGTACTATATTTAACTCTTAGGGATTAAAAGAGGTTGTTTTCACAAGTGATAGCAACCTTACAATAGCCCAATATGTACGTGATTAACGTTTTTGGTTAATGTTTTTGAATATCGGATCGAATCATCGTTTTAACCAACAAATACAGGTACAGTTTTTTTGCTTGGGGCTGCAATATTGAAGGTAAAACGACTAATGCCGCGCCCAGCCACGCTAGATTATCCAGCCATTCATCGAAGAGCAACCAGCCCATAAACACGATAAACAGTAAACCTGAATATTCGGCAATGGCAATCTCTCCTGCCTGAGCTTGACGATAAGCTAGCACGCAAAACCAGTGATATACCAATAAGCAAACATTGCTGGCTAAGGCGACGAGTAATAGCTGCCAACTTAACCCTGCTACGCCTTGAATTCCAGCCATTAACATTACCATTGGTAAAGCTAGTAGGTTATAGAGTATTAAAGGCAAAATTGGGTGATCGTTGAAAGACAGTTTACGTAAGCTCAACTGACAGATAGCAAAAGTTAATGCGCTAAATAATACCGCTCCTCCAGCAAATGCCATCGAGCCAGGTTTTAATATCAACAGCACCCCCACCATTCCTAATACCGCACATAACCATTGCCCTTTTGTTACTCGCTCTTTTAAGAAGAGGTAACCTAGTACCATGATCATTAAAGGTGCGCTATAAAACAGGGCGCTAACACTGGCCAGTGGCAATGCCATCAAACCTATAACCAGACCTAACGCACCAAGTGCGCCTATGTTCGCTCGCCAAAAATGAATTCCCCAGCGTTCAGGTTGAGGCTTTCCAACCCAGATCCACAATGGTGCGAGTATAAAGATTGAGGTAACTTGTCTCACCAATAGAAAAGTGGTGGCATTAGTATCACTGGGCAGCCATTTAATACTGACATCATACAAAGCGCTGAATAGATTCCCTGCGATCAGTAATAGTAAGCCCAGCTGTACCTTATTTTTCATTGTTAACGTCCATCAAAGATTAAGCCGCTATGATATCGATCACTGCTTAAGCCTAAAAATGATGTTTTTTGCCAACTCATGATTTAAATTCATACAAAGTATATCTAGTATGAAATTAGTGAAAGTTTAGATTGATAAGGTTTAGGTGAAATTGACATGAGAAAGCTTCCTCCCCTTAGATCGCTACAAGTTTTTGAAGCGGCGGCTAGACTGCAACACTTCTCTCAAGCTGGTGCTGAATTATGCATTAGTCAGAGTGCTGTATCCCATCAAATTCGAGTACTTGAGCAATATTTTGGTACTCATCTATTTGACCGTAGTCGCCGCCAATTAACGCTGACAGCCAAAGGGACACAACTGGCCAAAGGACTCGAGCAGGAGTTCAATGAGCTCTCTAATCTTTGTCAGCAGGCGCAAGGAGTACCGAGTCAAGATTTAACCTTAGTGGTCTACAGCTCATTTGCTGTTAAGTGGTTGATTCCACGTCTTGCCGACTTTAATCGGCATCACCCAGAGGTTAAATTGCGTTTAGAAATGGTCAGTCAAGATCCAGATCTTGCGAGTTTAGAATGTGACATCTTAATTACAGGGCAGAAAGTGCCTCGAGGTTTTCATCATGAATGCCTTTTACAAGAACGACTTATTCCAGTTTGTAGTCCGAGTTTCGCCGAGCAGCACTCACCGATGGCTATCAGTAACTTTCAGCAATATATGCTGCTTATTGTCGATGAGGGACCTTGGGGATTGGATTGGCCCCGCTGGTGTGAAGCTAACCAATTAGACTTTGATCAAGGGGCTACTCACCAAGTGGTCAGCCATGTGTTGTTAGCGATCGAAGCTGCTATCGCGGGCTTAGGTATTGCCTTAGCCTCGGACTTTATGGTTGAGAAAGATATCGAGCAAGGGCGACTGGTGGCATTGCCTTGGCCAGATATCCATACTGGCTTTGAATTCCTCTTTAGTTGCCATCGGCAACGATTAGCGGAGCCAGGCATCGTCAAAGTTCGCAACTGGCTGCAGACACAGTTGACTCAAAATAAGATAACAGCGCCGACATAAGTAGGTTTTCCAAGATAATGCTTTGTTTTTACGTTAGTAAAAAGTTAACATATCGGCGTTTTTAAGGACGTTTACTGTTAAATAGAGACGGTAAATTCGCACATATAAGGATATCAATGAAACTCAACTCTCTGTTAGCCACTGTTATGTTACTGGCTATGGCTACACCTGCTTTTGCCGCTAAAGATCTCGGTTTTTACCTGGGTGCCCAAGTTAATAACACTTCCGTAGAGGACAATATCGGTGTTTTTGATGAGTCAGCTAAAGGGCTTGGTGTGTATGGTGGTTATAATTTCAATGACAGTTTTGGACTTGAGGCGAGCATTTTTGCGACCGATAGTTTTATCGACGAAATGGATTTTCGTATAGCTGCTATGACGATTTCACCAGTAGTGCGGCATGCATTTACTGACAGTGTTACTGGGTATTTGAAAGTCGGGCTGGTACTCAATAGAACATACAGTAACGACGATGACGTGAATGAAAACTACCAAGGCACTGGCTGGCTATTCGGCGCTGGGGTGGACATGAGCTTAATGGAGTCCTTAGCGTTACGAGTGTTTTATGAGATCAGTGAAACAGAGCCAGAACACAGTGAGTTGAATGATTATTTTGCCGACATTAGTTTAGTTCAATATGGAATCGGTCTGCATTATCGATTTTAAGATCCTCTTTTAGTGGTGAGTATTTTTGGCTGGCTGGCTGGCTTGTTTATTATTATTGCCGACGTATGTCGGCAAGATACTCATCATTTGACGGTTATTTGCTTACCAGTGCGATGATATATCATATGGTATAAATAAAGTATTTTTTAGTTAATGAGTAATGCTTTTATATATATTAACTGTGGTGGATAAAATTAAATTACAAAAATCACATATCTATTTATACTTTATTACTATAATTATTTTTATGTGTAAGTCTTTGTCGCTAAGGTATACTTCTGGTTTTATTTTATATAGTTCTAGGTGTGGGGGTTACACCTAGAACTATTATTTTATTACTTACACTTCTAATGGTCCACAATGCCTTACCTGATTTATCCAATACCGACAAAGTTCGTTATTGTCTGCGACATTGCAATAGTAGTTTGCATTGTTTCTTGCAACTTGGCATTGGCGGTCATTAGCCGTTGCTGTTGCCATGCCAACACTCATACCAACGCCAATTAAAAGTAAAGATATTTTCTTATTCATAAATTTCCCTTTTTACTGATTTTAAATGCGTTTAGTTTACCTTGCAGTTAAATCTGTTTTTAAATTATTTTTTTATTAATTTTAAAAAGCTGATTTTATTGTTAAGTAGGTCGTGCTGTTTTCTAAATTTTAACCTTGTCTACAGTTAAGACTAACAGGATGTTATTATGGTTTTATATAGTAAGAATGATTGGTATGGTTGTACTCATATAGTTATAAAGTTCTATGACTATTTTAAGGAGTTAAGTTTAGTTTTTTAAATATAAACAACTAATGAAACTAAAATTAACTCTATAGCTAGTTTTAATGCTGGAAAGGTTTTTCATTTCCCATTAATAAAAGGGAGTTGATCTTGAGTGCTAGAGGCTAGTAGAGTCTTTTACGAATAGGAAATTTCCCTGCATCCATGAAGTTCCAATTCTGAATCCGTTTGCATTACTGATTTTAAGTGCTTCCGAACATAGTTGGGATTAAGGAGTGAGAGTCAGAACATTAATTCGATATTTACCAGCACTTGCTGTTGGTCTTTTACTAGCTCAGTTAAGCCTGATTCTGTTGAGCTATGCTGCAAACTACATGCTGAGATATCTAATCTCAGCTGTGGATCTCAATGCCAACAGTATTCAGTATCTATGGCTGATATTGCATGACGTTAGCTTGTTATTCATCCTCTCTGCAATTGTTTATTTCGGCTATCGAAAGTTTCTCTCAACACTGCCAGACGATCTGTTTTCTGCAATCTTGATGCAGTTACCCATTACCTACATCAGCCTCTATCTTTTACGTCCATCTTTTGATTTAAGCTCGCTTGCAAGTAGCGCATCTACGATATCATCAGTTACAGCATCAATATCAGTACTCTTGGTTTACGGCCTAAATAGTCTTGCTAGACGGCGAACAGGGACTACGACTTAATGCTCTAGATTTCATAGCCAACTCTATAGAGACTATTTTCCGATTAATGGATAATCCCTATTTGCGGAAAGATAGATGCTCAAATCGGTAATTTTTAAAATTATTTATTTTAACTTGTTGATTTTAAAGGTTTGAATAGTTGGTGCGTTATTTGCTTTTTAAACGATGGGTAAGTATAGGACTGCCTAAGGATATTTAATGAGGGATAACTAATGAAACTAAAATTAACTCTATGGTTAGGTGTGGTACTGGGGAGTCTTTTACATCAGCCATTAATGGCTGAAGTTGCACAGGTGAGCGAGGAGGAGTTTAAGGGTCAAATGATGTTGGAAGGCAAGAATGTATCCTACCAAGATGAAAATGGTAATGTTATTGATTTTAAAGTCTTTATAGGTTTGTTGGCAGAGGGAGATCCTGTCATGAAAGAGGTGTTGGATGACGGTGCTATTATTATTCGCACTGCACCAGCTTCTTTCAAAATTCCAGAACCAACGAATTTGAGTATTGAACACACTGGCAAAGAGACACCTCCTGCTGAGGGAGTAGATATAGAGGGTAAGAGGCTTGTTGAGTCCTTTGCTAATGGGAAATATACATTAGTCAGTTTCTTTTTCGCTGGGTGTGTTCCCTGTATCTATGAAGTACCTATTCTAAATCGTTTTGTGAAAGATAACCCCACAGTAGATGTTCTGGCTGTTACCTTTGATGAATTAAAGGACACAAAGAAATTTGTCAAACAGACTGGGTTAACTCTACCTGTATTATCTGAAGCTGGATCATTTATTGATGAAGTTGGAGTGATGGGGTACCCCACTTTAATGTTGCTTGATCCACAAGGCCGTTTTGTATCCAAAAAGATAGGTGGGATTATCGATGGAGAGAAGGATGGATATGATGAACTTAACCAATGGTATCTGGAGTCGATTAAAGGCTAACGTAAGTAAAAATCTTGGGAGCCTAAGCTTTTTTCTTAAAAACTAAGTCGAAGAGATTGATTCCCCAGTGTAGAGGCTGCTGCGAGTTTCGGTTTCAAGGATGAAACCGTAAAGCGGCCAGGGATGGCTTCACAGCGCCTCGCAGAAGTATCGACAGATTCAGCGAACCGCAGGTTATAAATTACAGCAAGATTATGGGCACCATAAAACTACCAAGTACCCACAATGGCAAATGAAACCATTCAAAACGAGCTAACCTCTATCGTAAGAGAGGTGATAAATCACTGGTGTACTAGGTGCCCATTCTTAACCACTTCAATACACGTTCCTGCGCCATATGAGTAAGAAAGCTCTGCGGGTGTGGTGATATCCCACAAGCAAAAATCGGCTTGCATACCTGCTGCTAACACGCCAACTCTATCTTCGATTCCTAATGCCTTGGCTGCATTAGCGGTCACGCCTTGTAGTGCTTCTTCTGGTGTAAGACGGAATAGGGTACAGCCCATGTTGAGCATCAACAGACTTGAACATAAGGGTGATGAGCCGGGGTTGTAGTCGCTGGCTAGCACCATCGGGACTTTGTGTTTACGCAGTAGGTCGATTGGTGGCATCTGGGTTTCACGCAGGAAGTAGAAAGCGCCAGGGAGCAGAGTCGCGCAGGTGCCGCTTTTGCTTAGGGCAATAACGCCAGCTTCATCTAAATATTCGATATGATCCACAGACTTAGCGCCGAGTTTGGCAGCCATGGCTGAGCCGCCTAGGTTCGACAGTTGCTCTGCATGAAGTTTAATATCCAGTCCGGCATTTTTGGCGGCTGTTAGCACCCGCTCTGTCTGTTCAACGCTAAAAGCGATGTTTTCACAAAATACATCAACGGCGTCTGCTAGATCTTCTGCAAGTACTGCGGGGAGCATTTCGTTGATCACCAGATCAACGTAGCCTTCGACGTCATCTTTGTATTCAGGTGGAATAGCATGGGCGCCCAAGAACGTGGTTTTTACATCAACGTGATGATGTTTACCGAGTTCGCGAGCGACTCTCAGTATTTTTAATTCTGTTTCAGTGTCCAAACCATAGCCTGATTTGATTTCGACTGTGGTCACGCCCTCTTTGGCTAAAGCGTTAAGGCGCTTGCGTCCCAGTTCAAATAGGTCTGCTTCACTGGCTTCACGGCAAGCGTTAACCGTTGAGATGATACCACCGCCGCTGCGGGCTATCTCTTCGTAAGTTGCGCCCTGCAAGCGTTTCTCAAATTCGTTTGCACGATTACCAGCAAAGATAAGGTGAGTATGGGCGTCGATAAGACCTGGGGTGATCCAGCCACCTTTACCTCGGTAGAGGGGCGTGGACATCACATCGAATTCTGGCAGTTCAGCTCTTGGCCCTACCCAGGCAATTTTGCCATCTTTTACAGCCATTGCTGCATCGACTATTGCGCCGTAAGGTGCTGATACAGCTGGGTCCATACTTGCTACGTTGACGTCGATCCAGACCTGATCCCAAGACATGATGTGCTCTCTTATTTATGTGATACACCCAAACGGCTTGGGTATCAATTCATTCTAAAGAAAATAAAAGTGTGATCCAACTTGTATTTACTTGTATATACAAGCTAGGATTATAGCGGTAATGTTAATCGTTTGGAAAGTGCTGTCTCTTCTTGAGAGACATAATCAGCTAGAACCACCAAAATCGTTAACCTAGATTGAGTGGTGAGGCACGAGATAGCTGCTTTTATTAGCTTAGTGCAATATTCATGTTTAAGGAGCGCCTGTGGCCACGCCCAAATTTGCTGAGATCAAGCAGTCTATTTTAGCCCGTATTGAATCTGGTGAGTGGGAGGAGCATACCCGTGTCCCTTCTGAGAATCAGTTGGCTGAACAGTTTGAGTGCAGCAGAATGACAGCTAGGCGTGCTTTAACTGAGCTAGTGGATAGCGGAGTACTTGAGCGTACTCAAGGTTTGGGTACCTTTGTTGCTGAACTTAAGTCTCAATCTTCCATGATGGCTATCCGTAATATTGCCGATGAGATTAAAGACAGGGGCCACGGCTATAGTGTTAAGCAGCTTGAGTTGACCAGCATTGAAGCTATCGCTCCTATCGCGATAGCACTTGGATTAGAAGCCGGCAGTCAGGTTTATTATTCTGTGTTGGTCCATTGCGAGGATGGGGTGCCTTTGCAACTGGAGGAGCGTTTCGTTAATCCTAAGTTGGTTCCAGAATATTTAGTGCAAGACTTTACCAGCCAAACCCCCCACGAGTACCTGTCTCAAGTCGCCCCGTTGACCGAAGCGCGTCATACCTTAGAGGCGGTGATAGCCAACAAACATAATCAACAAGCGTTAAATATTCCGGCTTCTGAGCCCTGCTTACAAATTTTACGCCGTACCTGGTCACGCCAAGGTGTGGTGAGTTTTGCCAAGTTAATACACCCAGGTAGTCGCTTTAGATTGGGTGGTCATCTTACGTTCTAAGATTGTATATACAAGTTAGAAACCAAGATGAAAACAACAAATCAAATATAACTAAAGCTCTTTAAAAGAGTATGAAGAAACAAACAAATTGAAATGAGGTTTAGCAAGATGGATAAGAGACACGACCCTAGTCGCCATATTATCGCACCACATGGCACACAACTTAGCTGTAAGAGCTGGATGACAGAAGCACCAATGCGCATGTTGATGAACAACCTTCATCCTGATGTTGCCGAGCGTCCTGAAGATTTGGTTGTTTATGGTGGTATTGGCCGTGCAGCCCGAGATTGGGAATGCTACGACAAAATAATTGAAGTACTGCAGCGCCTTGAAGAAGATGAAACCTTGATGGTGCAATCGGGTAAGCCCGTTGGCGTATTCAAGACTCATAGCAATGCACCGCGTGTGATTATCGCTAACTCTAACCTAGTGCCGCATTGGGCAAACTGGGAGCACTTTAACGAGTTAGACAAGAAAGGCTTGGCTATGTACGGCCAGATGACCGCAGGTTCTTGGATCTACATCGGCTCTCAAGGTATTGTTCAAGGCACTTATGAGACGTTTGTTGCCATGGCGAATCAACACTTTGGTGGTTCATCTGCTGGTAAGTGGATTCTAACCGGCGGCCTTGGTGGCATGGGCGGTGCTCAGCCTCTAGCGGGTACGATGGCAGGTTACTCAGTACTGACCTGTGAAGTGGATGAAACGCGTATCGATTTCCGTATGCGCACCCGTTATGTCGACAAAAAAGCGACTTCTCTTGATGAAGCGTTGGCCATGATCGATGAAGCCAATAAGAGCGGTAAGCCTGTTTCTGTTGGTCTACTTGGTAATGCA
This sequence comes from Shewanella hanedai, assembly GCF_007197645.1. GTDB lineage: Bacteria > Pseudomonadota > Gammaproteobacteria > Enterobacterales > Shewanellaceae > Shewanella > Shewanella hanedai. Next base: position 76,036 of record NZ_VKGK01000016.1, on the reverse strand, counting down.
GCAGATGTATTCGCTGAGTTGGTTGAGCGCGGGATCACGCCGGATGTGGTGACTGACCAAACTTCAGCCCATGACCCATTAAACGGCTACCTGCCTCAGGGCTGGACGATTGAGCAAGCGATTGAGATGCGTAAAACCGATGAAGCGGCAGTCGTTAAGGCAGCTAAGCAGTCTATGGCGGTTCAGGTTCGGGCGATGCTAGCACTTCAAGCTGCCGGCGCTGCAACAACCGATTACGGCAATAATATTCGTCAAATGGCATTGGAAGAGGGTGTTGAGAATGCATTCGACTTCCCTGGTTTCGTGCCAGCTTACGTGCGTCCTCTTTTCTGTGAAGGGATAGGTCCATTCCGCTGGGTCGCGCTTTCAGGTGATCCAGAAGATATCTATAAAACAGACGCTAAAGTGAAAGAGCTTATTCCTGATAATCCACATCTGCACAACTGGTTAGATATGGCGCGTGAGCGTATCGCCTTCCAAGGCCTGCCTGCACGTATCTGTTGGGTTGGCTTGAAAGATCGTGCTCGTCTGGCATTAGCCTTTAATGAGATGGTAAAAAATGGCGAGCTTTCTGCCCCAATCGTTATCGGACGTGACCACCTAGATTCTGGCTCTGTTGCCAGCCCTAACCGTGAAACAGAATCTATGCTCGATGGATCTGATGCGGTATCTGATTGGCCATTAATGAATGCGCTACTCAATACTGCAAGCGGCGCGACTTGGGTATCTTTGCATCACGGTGGTGGTGTCGGCATGGGCTTTAGTCAGCACTCAGGAGTGGTGATAGTGGCTGACGGTACTGACGATGCAGCGGCGCGTCTTGGCCGTGTATTGTGGAATGACCCTGCAACGGGTGTGATGCGTCACGCCGATGCTGGATATGATATTGCTAAGAATTGTGCAAAAGAGCAGAACTTAGATCTGCCGATGCTGGAGAAGTAAAAATGAGCCATTTAGTATTAAACCCAGGGACTCTTACCCTGTCTCAAATCCGCGAAATTAGCCGTGGTAAAGTGAGCTTAGAGCTTGCACAAAGTGCGATAGCAGAGATCCATACCAGCGCTGGTTTAGTTCAGCGTGTATTGGATGAAGATCGCACCGTTTATGGTATCAATACCGGTTTTGGGCTATTGGCTAACACCAAAATTATCGCTGAAGATCTGCAATTATTACAGCGCTCAATTGTGTTGTCTCATGCTGCTGGTATCGGGCAATACATGCAAGATGCCACAGTGCGCTTGATGATGGTACTCAAAATCAATTCACTGAGCCGTGGCTTCTCAGGCATCCGTTTAGAAGTGATCAACTTCCTTATTGCTCTCGTTAACGCCGAAGTGTATCCCTGCGTACCTGAAAAAGGTTCTGTTGGCGCATCGGGCGACTTAGCACCATTAGCGCATATGTGCCTGCCGTTACTTGGTGAAGGCGAGATGAGCTACAAAGGCCAGATTTTAACGGCTGCTGAAGGACTCGAAATTGCAGGCTTACAGCCTATCGAACTTGCCGCTAAAGAGGGCTTAGCCCTACTTAATGGTACACAAGCTTCGACAGCACTCGCACTTGAAGGTTTGTTTAATGCAGAAGACTTGTTTGCAGCGAGTTCAGTTATCGGCGCGATGAGCGTTGAGGCTGCAATGGGTAGTCGTAGCCCGTTCGATGCGCGTATTCATGCTGCACGTGGTCAGAAAGGCCAGATTGATTCAGCGGCTATTTTCCGTCACCTATTGGGCGATGAGTCAGAGATTAGCTTAGATCATGTTAACTGTGAAAAGGTACAAGATCCTTATTCATTGCGTTGTCAGCCACAAGTACTAGGAGCGTGTTTAACTCAAATTCGTCATGCTGCTGACGTATTGGGAACTGAGGCTAACGGTGTGACCGATAACCCACTGGTTTTCCAAGATACCGGCGACATCATCTCTGGGGGCAATTTCCATGCTGAGCCAGTGGCTATGGCTGCCGATAACTTAGCGATTGCTCTTGCGGAATTAGGCTCAATTGCCGAACGTCGCATCGCACTTTTGATTGACTCTAGTTTGTCTAAACTGCCTCCATTCCTTGTTGAAAATGGCGGCGTTAACTCTGGCTTTATGATTGCTCAGGTTACGGCTGCAGCATTGGCTTCAGAGAACAAAACTTACGCGCATCCTGCGTCAGTAGACAGCTTGCCAACATCAGCCAACCAAGAAGATCATGTGTCTATGGCTACGTTTGCAGCACGTCGCTTGCGTGATATGTCTGAAAACACTCGTGGCGTATTAGCGATAGAGTTATTGGCATCAGCACAGGGGCTCGATTTCCGTACGCCGCTACAACCAAGTGTTGCGGTTGCTAAGGCAAAAGCTGAATTACGTGAAGTGGTAGCCTATTACGACAAGGACAGATTCTTCGGTCCAGATATCGAAGCATCAAATGACTTACTGCTGACAGCGAGCTTTAACGCTTATCTGCCAGCAGGAATTTTAGCTAGTTTCTAATTAAACTAGATTAAAATGTCTTTGGGTTAGTTGGTTAGTTGGTTTGTTGCTTTGTTGCTTTGTTGCTTAGTTGAGTGCTATCGATTAACCCATGATCATATGAAGGGCCTTAGGGCCCTTTTTTGTTGTCTGGTTTTAGGGGGTTGTTATTGGGTAACTACTGTTTGTGCTTACCTTCAATGTCACCTATTACCTGCAGTAAGCTTTTGTCCTAATACCCCAGTGAATTGTCGAAGGCCATTAGCGCATCAGGACTGGTGGTTAAAGCTGAACTTCAATGAAAAAGCCTGAAGGGAGTACAGCCTTCAGGCTTTTCGTTTAACAATGATGTGTAGAACCTAGAACCTAGAACCTAGAACCTGCTAATAATCAAGCCTAGAAGCCGCTTGCTGCGCTCTCGCTGTGAGTTTACGAAGGTCCTCGGCTCCTAGCTCCTAGAAGCTTACATTCTTGAATCCATTTCGCCGATTTTCAGGCTGAGTATCTCTTTAGTCCATAGATTCGGGTCGATGCCTTCAATCCAGAATGTTTTACTCTCACGCTGCTGACCTTTACGCAAGTAGGTGTCAGGCATTCTGAAAATCGCTCTCCACACTTTGATGGTTTCAGTCTTTAATAACTTACCAGTGTCGTCGAATAGGGTGACGGCGAGTTCAACTAATACGTAATGTTCTGAACTGGTGCTGGCGAGATCGAAAGTAAGGCCAAGGCGACCATCTTCATCCCATTGGCTATTAAGAAAACTGACTTTTACGCCATCTTTTGCCGTCACTTTGAGCAGCGCTGCTTGTGACATTGCGTTAGCCGTTAGGGTTGGCGTGCTGGTAATAGCTGCGGCCGGAGCGGCTATTTGAGCTGCTTGTGATGAGCTGTCGATTGGGCTTGCGACAATAACTACTTCTGGAGCTGAAGGCACGGTCTCTAAGATCACATACTCCCAAGTAAAGTCATCGTTGAGCTTAACCTTAGCGCCATTGTCTAATGTGATTGTGGTGAGTTCAGCTGCCATAGCTGGGAGCACCAACATAAAAAGTGCGAGGCCAGTTAGGGTCTTGAATGTTTTACGCATAGGTTCGAACCAAATGAGATAAGTTGCCACTAGCATAAACATAAAGTTAAGCAGTTTCATCGAAAACCTTTGGCATTTTATCCATTGTTAGCATGACTCTGCATTTCCAAGTAGCTTGGGTATATAAGTCGAGGGGGCGTTACCTTGATTCAGCACTTTTTTCGGATAGACGTAATGGCGTTGCTTATGTTGAAATGCTGGGGATACCGTACATATTATTTTTAGTGAGTAAATACCCAAACTTGAGAATGCTCACTGAATCCTGCACTTCCAAGTAGCTTGGGTATATAATACCAATTTCATGAGATAGACCCAGCCGCGAGGCTAATGTTTTATAAGGAGGCTTAAATAGTGGATCAAGAACTAAGATTGCGGATTTCTCAGTGGTTAACAGACTGGGGAATTAACATCATGCCGTCAGATGATATCTCAACGACCATTTTGGTGATCGCTAGCCTCATTTTATCCATAGTTTCTTATCTGTTTGTCAGGCGTGGTGTTGTACGCGCGATGAATATCGTTATCCACCGCTCTAAGGCGAGCTGGGATGACATCTTTATGCGTCGTAAGGTACTAGAGCAGTTCTCTTATGTGGTGCCAGCGCTGGTCATGAATCTGTTGATCCCCGTGGTGATGAAAGATCATGTACTGCTGAGTTCGCTGATTGATCGCCTCTTGAGTGTCTTTATTATCGTGATGCTGGTGCGTGCTATTTATAGTGCATTGGATGCCGCTAATGATATTGCCGACTATAACCATGTGAGCAGGCGCTTGCCGATTAAGAGTTTTGTGCAGCTCTTCAAGCTTTTCCTCTTTTTTGTTGCTGTTATTATTTCGATTTCGGTTCTTGCAGATCAATCTCCAGTCTACTTCCTGAGTGGCTTGGGTGTCATGACTGGTTTGGTCATGTTGGTGTTTAGAGACACGATTTTAGGTTTTGTGGCTGGAATTCAGTTAGCAGCTAACCGTATGGTGAGTACGGGTGACTGGATTGAAATGGATAAATATGGTGCCAACGGTTCAGTTGTTGAAGTGTCGTTGACCACGGTAAAGGTACAGAACTGGGATAATACCCTGTCGATGATCCCGGCTTATGCCTTAGTGTCAGATGCGTTTAAGAACTGGCGCGGCATGTCTGAATCTGGTGGAAGACGTATTAAGCGTTCGGTTTCTATCGATATGGAAAGTATCCATTTTCTATCAGAAGAGGAGCAGTCCAGATTAAGCAAGGTTAACTGTTTGAAAGAGTATTTTGCCAACAAGAGTAAGGAGATTGCTGAGTTCAATACCAGTGTTGAGGATTCGGATATGTTGGTGAATAGCCGCCACTTGACGAATATTGGTACTTTTAGGGCTTACTTGATCGAGTATGTGACCCGACATCCCCTAATTCATAATGATATGACCTTGTTAGTCCGCCAGTTGGCGTCGACCTCTGAAGGGGTTCCAATCGAGGTTTATGTGTTCACTACCGATATTCGCTGGAATAACTATGAGGAGATTCAGGGCGATATATTCGATCATATTTTTGCTATATTGCCAGAGTTTGGCTTGAGGGTTTTCCAGGGACCAACAGGTACCGATATCAGAAGTTTGAAAATGGATAGCTAGCGACGGGAATTGCCAAGCATAACTAGAGGCCTCTGGTGAATATTCCCCAGAGGCTTTTTTATGTCCGGGTATCGTCATTGTGAACAAGCTTGCAGTTAATTCTCGCGAGTGACCAAGATGGCTGCTAGCATGAGGAACACACCGCCGCTGGTTCTGTCGAACCAATGCAGCTTATTGCTAGATTTCAGTCTTGGTGCTAATACATTGGCCATGCTGGCGTAGATCATCACAAAGCTGAAATCTACGATTGCCCAAGTGGCTGCTAGAATCGCTAACTGCGGGATTTGGGGCGCAGTGATGTCGATAAACTGTGGAAATAGTGCACCAAAGAAAAGCAGATCTTTCGGATTACTGATCCCGACTAAAAACGCCTGCTTAAACATCTGTTTTGGGCTGCCTTTTCCTTTTATGTGTTGCAGGTCTAAGCCCTTGGCACTGGGTTTTGTGAGTAGGAGTTTAATCCCCAGAAACAATAAATAAGCCGCGCCACAGTATTTTAAAATGGTAAAGCCATACTCAGTTGCGCTTAATAAGGCGCCGAGTCCTGCCGCTGATGCAGCCATCAGAATCAATGCCGAAGTGACACTGCCCAAACCTGTCGCTAAACAGCGGCTCTTACCGTAATGAATGCCATGGCTCATAGAGAGCACAGCCATGGTGCCGGGAGAAACCGCGATAAGAAGTACAGCGAAGAAGTAGAGTAGCCAAGTATCAAAGAGCATAGAGAGTATGAAATAAGCTGAGTTGTGTCGGAACTATAACGAGCGGCGACACGATTGACTAGTCCAATTAATCTACTTTGTACTGAAGAGCCAAAATTTGTATCATATACCAGTTGCATTAAGTATCTGACCATTCAGCGGGAGTTCAAATCGCTGTAGGCAAGGCTAGGGATTGAAGCTAATAGTTATTCTATATCTAAAGCCCTAAACGCAGCATAAAGTGCTTTGAACCCCGCACTGTGTGAGCGACTCAGGATTTCCACTTCTGCTTTGCATTGATTTAAAAGGGGATAACCATTACCTCATCAATGCGCCTTGAATTGAAAACCCTGAGGCACTCTGAATTGATTACATACTTAATGCAATTGGTATTAATGAGGAGTAAAATCAGGGATCACTTTAGGATGGCGTCCGTTGATTGAACGGTAAAAGCTGATAATTCTATCCATATCTTGCTGCATATTTTCAGTGGTATCGAACCCATCAGCGATAAGGACTGTCTTGTTGCCAAAGTCTAAACCGACGGTGACGATTGGAACATTGGCTTTATTGGCGATATGGTAAAAGCCTGTTTTCCAACGCTTAACAGGGCTTCGGGTTCCTTCAGGGGCTAAAGCGAGTGAGAATTTAGGGTTATCCTGAAATAGATGTACGACACCATCAACTAAGTTGTTATTTTTACGTCTATCGACAGGTGTTCCACCAATCGCTCTGAAGAACCAGCCCCAAGGTGGGATAAAGAGCTGATGCTTGCCGAGAAAATTAACTTTAGATCCTAAAGCACCACGGGCGAGCACGCCGATAATGAAATCCCAGTTACTGGTATGGGGACCGACAATAGCCACATACTGGTGGTCAGTAGGAAGTAGACCTGAGACCTTCCAGCCGGCTAATTTTAACGCTAATTTGCAAAACTGTTGAAACATATAGGGAAACTCTCAGCGTCGAATATTGAAATAGGCCTCAAAAATGATAATGTCGAGGCGCAAGATCATGAATTAGGTTAGTATACCTCACAACAGGCAATCGCCAACATCTGGATATATCATGATTAAAAAAGGACTTTTCGCGCTATTGATACTGATGGCTTTTAGCGCATCCGCAGTACCCACCGACGATATTTCTCAGGTAATACAGGAGCAGGAAGCGGCTTGGAATCGTGGTGATCTTGATGGGTATATGCAAGGTTACTGGAATAACGACAAGATGCGTTTCGTCTCCGGTGATAAGTTTCGCTACGGTTGGGAAAGTACGTTAGCTGCTTATAAGAAAAACTACCCAGATAAAGCCACCTTGGGTACCTTGAAGTTCACGATCAAGGATATCAAGATGCTAAGTAACTATGCTGCAATGGTAGTTGGCCGTTGGCAGCTTACCCGAGCGAAAGATCAGCCCCATGGTGTGTTTACGCTATTAGTTGAAAAGATTGATGATCGTTGGGTTATTACACACGACCACACTTCTGATTAAATCATGGCCGAATGAATAAATCCCAAATGCAATTGGTATCTGTTTATTTTCTTAGGTTGAACTCTTGCTGACCTAAGTGACGTCCTTTGCCGTCATACCTGACCTCAATAAAACGGGTATGACCTTGGTGATCCTGAAGAATGATGCTGGTGGAACGAGTGCCATATTCACGATGACGTATATAGATGGAGGAGAGTAGACGTTCCCACTCTAGTGCTATTCCAGTTTGAGGAAGTTCACTCTCTTCGGCTCGAGTTTCATCTTTCATAATCGCCAGTAAAGCCTCAATATCAGGCTCATCAGATTCTGATATCACTTGCTCTAATGCTTGTGTGCCTCGTGCCATCTTCGGCCATATATCATCGAGATCACCATTACTGATGGAATGAAAACCAGCGGTAAGTGGAGTTAGGGTTTTATCGGTACTTCTATAACAGTAGAGCTCATCGCGATGACCAAATACCAGATTGAAGGGGTTGTAGTTTTGGCTATGCTCCCTTAACCAGGCCGTGGTGATAGGAACTTGAGGTTTTAAGGCGTTTAAAATCAACTCTCCGCGACTTTTCATTCCATCTTGCTGAGCTTGAGGCTGACGGAAGTTAGTCAGTGCTGCAAAGTTCCCTTGCCGATTGATGCCAAGCCAGCTTCCTCCCGCTTGAAGATCTTTACCTGCGAGAATTTGGTTCTCTGGCATCCAGAAATGAGCTTGCTCTGTTGGTCGATGATGAAATTCATCACGGTTGGCACAGACGATAAGTGGATATTTAGGGTGTTGCTTCAGCGCGATGAACAAGATGCACATAGGCGGTTTGATTTAAAGAGTGATGCTTAGAATTTAAACTGGATTTAAATTGAATGCTATACATTTAATGCTTATGGCCATGCTCGTGACTGTGGTTATGAGCGTGATCATGGGCTTTAGGTTTCAGATGCATGATTCTGGCCATAAACTTTCTTGGTCCCAAGCGTAACAAGCTAGCCGCAAAAAGGCAGGCTAATGCGGTTAACGATAGGGTGTTTATGCTCGCTGGTATCGTCATCAAAGAGTGCCATTGTGGCTGAATCAAACTGATCGCCACTAAACTTGCCAATATCAAAGCAAACAGCAGCCCTCGTTGAGTCCAATTCATTAGCTTTAGTTGAGCGAGATTAAAGATAGGTGCAGCCAGTAAAGCCAGTAAGACGGCTTCATTACTCCAGCCACTATAGGCAAGAGATAGCGCTAGCACTGCCCCGCCTAAGTTACAGAACCGCATTGGTAAGAATACTAATAAAAGTACCGCAACCTGAGTAATAGGGCTCGCCAGTGGCACCGAAGGATGGCCAATTAAGTTGGCTAGAATCAAGCTGAGAATTACCCACGGAGCACTGCGGTCGACTAAATATGAAAAGCCGAAACGCAACGCTGATTGAGGTACGTGAGTATGAGGATCTGTCGGCTCTATTTTAGCCCATGTCAGCAAGGTGCCAATCAACAGCAGTCCCACTAGTTGCAAGAAGGCAAACATAGGACCCAGCAATAATGCTGTGATGATCAAGGCTTCAGGTCCGGCAAGGCGTTGTAACCACCGCTGGGCTAAAGAGGGGGTTTTAGGGGATAAACCCAATCGATACCTAAGGCTGGCGGCGGCATAGCTAAGCAGTAAAACAGGCGCAAGCGTCAGCAACCAGTCTGCGAGTTGTTCGCTACCGTGGCTGTGGTTATGGCTTTCGTGTCCACCTGAGTCCATCATCAACAGCAGACAGAGTAATCCTATGCCAAGTAAGCTACCGATACCGGCTTGATACTCGTATTTACCTTGTTTATCTTCATTACTTTCACCATGGGGCTGATGCAGCACCACGTGCAGGATTGAACCTGTAACAAAGGCCTGTAAGTAGACGGTGTTATCTAAACTTAAATGAGTTAATAGTTGCTCGCCTGCGAAATAGCCAAAGCCAGTCAGTACCATCATTGCAGCTAATACCGCCATGGCCCAACGTGCGCCTAGCTGAGGTTTGAGCAGCCACCAGATGGCTAATCCTACTGGTAGGCGGTGTAATATCACCCCTAAAGCCAGCAGTATTGAATTTTCATCGTGTTGCGCTAATACCATGGCGCTACCATCTGTGATGGTATGGAGCAGCAGTCCGGCGATGCCTAAAGTCAGTGTGAGATTATGGGTGACTTCTGAGTAGCGATGGAACAGCTTTTCGCTGGCAGTAGGTCCCCAAAGACCGATGATCACGAAGATGATTGCCAGAAACCCACCGTGTTCCAGCAGCTCAGGTAAAATATGAACCAGCACTAAGCCGCCTAGTGACACGAATATAAATCCGTCTAGACCTTTTTGTAGACCGTTTTCGGTCGAAAGATATCGATAGAAAATAGGGCCTAATAATAGAGCAATACAACTGGCTAATAGATAGAGCATGATTCGCTTAGCTGGGACTTTAAAAAAAGACGGGCTAGTATACCAGTTTCTGAAAATTTAGCAGTTAAGGTCGCATTATTTACATCAAGTGTGACCACATTTACTGGTTAAGCAGCCTCTGTATGTCATTTAAAACGCAATATATCGATCACTATCGGCCATCCTTTGTCTGTTTTGTTGGTTTTTTGTGTGATTTGCCTATCTGATTGTTTCCAAATGGTTATAGAATGAGTGATATCTCTTGCACTCAAAAGACAGGCGTTAATTTTTTATGGATACCTTTTCTGCCGCAGTAATGTTGTTTCTTATTATGGATCCATTGGGAAACCTGCCTATTTTCTCATCCATTCTGTGTCATATTGAACCTAAGAAAAGACGCAGAGTGTTGATCAGAGAGTTGGTGTTTGCGCTGATCATTATGATGTCGTTTCTGTTTGCTGGTGAGGCTATTCTTAATTTTCTCAATCTGAGAACGGAATCTGTCAGCATTGCTGGTGGCATTATTCTGTTTTTAATCGCGATCAGAATGATCTTCCCTCAACCTGGCGGGGTTGTTGGGCTTGCGGCGGGTGAAGAACCATTTATTGTTCCTATGGCGATTCCATTAATGGCGGGTCCTTCGGTATTAGCGGCTCTTATTTTACTAGCCCATACAGACAGCGATCGTATGCTAGATTGGACCATCGCTTTATTGGCTGCATGGGGTGTGAGCGCCGTTATTTTGTTGTTCTATAAAGTCTTCACTAAGGTGTTGGGAGAAAAAGGCCTAACAGCGGTAGAACGATTGATGGGGATGGTGCTGGTTATGATCTCTGTGCAGATGTTCCTCGATGGCATCGCAAATTACATGGCGCACATGAGCCAGTCTACTCCGTAGAGATTCGAGTTCCTAAGTCCTAGTCTTAGGAACCTCTTCAAAATCAATTACCTTTCGTTGCTGTACTTGCATCAAAACTGACTTATCGACATAATCTGGATATTGTATTCAATTGTGTGTGGTTTCGATGCTATCTTGCTTGCTCCTGTGTGTTTCATCTCTATCGTCGCTTGATTCCGTCGACTACCGTGATCTGCTTTCCTATCAAGGTACGCCGACTTCGATGGAGGAGAGAGATAAGCGGGGCAATTTAAAAATCCCTTCAACCTATGTCGATAAAGGGGCTTGGCACGGTTTCTACCTACCAGACAGTGTCGAGCAATATGCGGGGTTTACAGGCCCTATGATTATTGCCCAAGAGTACACATTAGATTTTAGCGACAACCTGCAAAAACTGATTATCGAGAACGTGGACAGTGGCGAGATGCTGTCGCTAACGACAGCTGAGCGCATTGAGCGATACAGTCGTCCCGATGGGTTGGTGCAGCAGTTTCATTGGCCTGAGTATTCCCTCGAACTTAAGCTTAGTTACAGTGATGATCGCACCTCAGTATTCACCACTCGACTCGTCAATCACACGCAAACGCCTCAGCATTGGCGTTTAACTTGGTCGGGAAAGCCATTTACTCACCATCTTAAACTTCCTCAGCATGCATTAATTCGTGAGTTGGAAACATGGAAGCAGGGAGTGAGATGGAAACTCAACCCCATTATGAATACGTGGCAGATGCAGTTAGCCGATGCCGAGTTTGAGCTGTGGTTTGACCGAGATATGAAGATAGAAGCGCTTGAGGGTAATGGCTACCGAGCGACGACTTCCACACTTAGCGTGGCGGCGAAGAGCCAGCTTTCCGTGTTGAGTGCCCAGCGATATTTTCATACTCATAAAGAGGGCATTCAACATAAAGCAGTAAATTGGACTCAAGTTGACACTGCTTTAGCCAGTAATCAACAGATATGGCAGCAGCGGCTGGATAGGCTTATCTCGTCAGGTGATCTGGCATATCAACGTATGGCCGTTAAAAGCATGCTGACCTTGATACACAACTGGCGCAGTCCCGCCGGTGCGTTACTGCGAGATGTGGTGACGCCCTCAGTAACCTATAAATGGTTCAACGGTGTGTGGGCATGGGATAGTTGGAAGCAAGCGGTAGCCCTTGCCTATTTTGATGCTGAATTGGCTAAATCTAATGTGTTGGCGATGTTTGATTATCAGTTTACCGCTAAAGACAGTGTCCGACCTCAGGATGAGGGCAACTTGCCCGACGCTATTTTTTATAATAAAGACAACGCGCGAGGCGGAGAGGGAGGCAATTGGAATGAACGTAATGGTAAGCCTCCTCTAGCGACATGGGCTGTATGGGCGATTTATCAGCAAAGTCAGGATACCGCTTTTGTTGAGCTGCTCTACCCTAAGTTAGTTGCCTACCATAACTGGTGGTACCGCAACCGAGATCATAATGGCAATGGTTTAGCGGAGTATGGCGCGAACGTGCATCCGGCACATATTAAAGAAGGCAAACCTGATCGCGCCGCTATTATCGAAGCGGCGGCTTGGGAGTCTGGTATGGATAATGCTCCCAGATTCGATGATGACGGTTCCGTTTTAGTGCTTGAAAACCGCAATAGTGAAGGGTTGCTATTAGGCTATTCCCTCTCTCAGGAGTCCGTTGATCTGAATGCTTACTTGTTTGCAGAGAAAGTGTTGCTGGCTAAAATGTCAGCCGTTCTCGGCCGCAGTGAAGACAGTATCGTTTGGTCTACTCAGGCCGAACAGCTCAAGCTTAAGATCCAGACAGAGATGTTCGATGCTCAAAGTGGCTTCTTTTATGATGTTAGGTTTGATGACACTGGCCGAGAGATGATGACTGAAGCGGGTAAAGGGGTTGAAGGTTGGATCCCATTATGGGCGGGTGTCGCCTCACAAGCCCAAGCCAATACATTGGTCGAACAGCATCTTACCCCCAAGGCATTTGCCACTAAAATCCCCTTTCCGACAGTGAGTGCCGATAGCCCGCACTTTCAGGCTCAGCGCTATTGGCGCGGTCCAGTATGGTTAGATCAAGCACTATTTGGACTGCAAGGTCTGCAACGTTATGGCTTTAATACTGAGGCCGAGCTGCTTGCCAGTAAACTTGTTAATAATGGTGAAGGTATTTTAGGAATGGAGCCTATTCGGGAAAACTATGATCCCATTACAGGCCAAGGTTTACATTGTAACAACTTCAGCTGGTCAGCCTCTGTTTTACTGATAATTTATAAGACTTGGTTAGATAAATAGCACTTTTCGACCAAGATATTTGTGATATCCCTTTCTCCAATTAGCCGTGCATACGGTATGTGTGGCTAATTCTTCACCTCTTAGTAGCTTAGGTTGCACTAATGATCTCTAATGGTTATTTGTTAGCTCTTTCTTCTGTTGTTTAGGTTTAAATGCTGATATTGTTTTGATATCGAATTGTTATTGAAAGGCTGTTTTTTTGATGTTGAAAACGATTTTAGTCAAATCAGTTTTAACATTGCGGCTTACATTTTTAGCTGAATTTGCTTGGTATCGACTTCCGTAACCTGTCGATAAGTGAATTAGGTCTAAGCTTAACAATATGGGCTACTTCAATAGGCAGAGAGTTGGATTTACATCTCTCACTTAAATGACGTTTAGCCTGATAAATCGGAAGGAAATAGTGGCTATGGAACGAAATAAAAATAGCGGGGCGCTTTCAAGTATTTGCCTCTCAGTCATCCTCTCTTTTATGAGCCCAGGATTAGTGGCTAAACCGATTGAGACATCAAAAGCGACGTTGGCAGATGCCGGAGTCATCAACAAAGATCAGATTTTATATTGGTTGATTAAACGCGGTGAGGTTTCGTCTGATGCCACAGACGAAGAGAAGCTAGCGGCGGTTAATGCCTACTCGCATCGGGTTAATGGGGTCCAGAACAAAGGGGATCTACTCAGTGCTAAGTTTGAGCAGAAAAGATTAAAAGAAGCCAGTCTGCGTCAGAGTAAGAGAAACAAATCGGGTTTGAGCGCTTCAGCGCGTAAATCAGAAGCTCAGGCCAATAGCGAAGTGACTAAAACAGTCAAAGTGTTAGGCGTGTTGATCGACTTTCCGGATCTCCCCCACGATAACAATCGCCTTTCAGCCAGTGATACCCCCATGTATTACCCAAATTACCCCACTGCTCATTATCAGAACATGATGTTCTCAACCACTGGATTTACTGGGCCACAGCAGCAAAACCTGTTAACCGGGTATCAATATTATCAAGCGGTATCAGGTGAAAGCTTTTTCTTTACCGGTAATGTAAAAGGTTGGTTTACTGCTGCCAATAATGCTGCTTTCTATGGTGGGAATGACAGTACAGATAACGACAATGACAAAGCGGTGCCTGAGCTCGTTAAAGAGGCTGTGACTCAAGCCGTCGCTGGTATGTCTGCGTCTGAGCTGGCGAGTTATGATGTGGAAGATCCTTTTGATGCCGATGGTGATGGTAATCTTGATGAGCCCGATGGTGACATCGATCATGTGATGCTGTTTCATTCCAGCATCGGCGAAGAAGCTGGCGGTGGCGTACTCGGTAACGAAGGTAAAGATGCGATTTGGTCACATAGATTCTTTGTCTACACAGGTAACGAACCTGGGTATACCATTCCAGGTACAGGCAAAAAAGTCTTTGGTTATACCGTTCAACCTATTGATGCTGCTGCAGGCGTAGTGGTGCATGAGTTTGGCCATGATCTTGGCTTGCCTGATGAATATGATACGACAAATGAAGGTGATGGTTCCCCTGTAGCGTCTTGGTCTGTCATGGCCGGAGGTAGCTGGACAGGCGCGATACCTGGCACAGTGCCATCAGGCTTTAGTCCCTATGCCCGCTCTTATTTGCAGGATAAATTCAAAGGACGTTGGATTAATGAACAAGAGGTGTTACTGACAAGCATTGGCAAATCTGGTTTGGACGTGATTATTAATGAGGCGGTTAATCATTCTCTGGTTAATCAGATATCTATTCCATTGCCTTCGGCAACGATTCCTTTTAAGCAGCCCTATGCCGGAGAGTATCAGTACTATTCTGGTCAAGGGCATTTGCTCAATAATGCTCTGTCATTTGAAGTGGATCTTCCAAGTTCGACACCGTTAACGTTAACAATGAAGGCTCATTGGAATATCGAAATTGATTATGACTATGCCCAAGTTATGGTTGATGGTGTGGTGATCTCAGGGGATTACACCAAAGCGAGCAATACCGTTAACTCTGCTCGAGAGATTATCACTGGAAATTCGGGCAGCATTTCGGGCTCCGAGGGGACAAATAATTGGGTTGATCTTGAATATAACTTGAGTGCTTATGCGGGGAGAGATAATGCTCAAATCAGTATTATTTATAAAACGGATCAGGCTGAGGGCAATTATGGTTTCGTGTTTGATGACCTGCAAATAACCAATGGTGCTACGGTGGTTCATAGCGACAATGCTGAAACGGCAAACACCATGGTGCTTAACGGTTTTTCACGTATTAATGATGAACGCCCAGGGGCTGCTAGCCGTTATGTCGTTCAACTGAGAAGCCACAATGGCGTAGATGCGGGTCTTGATAGTCATACTTATGAGCCTGGTGTGCTGATGTGGCTCGAAAACCTTGGCTATTCTGATAATAATTCTAGTACTCATGCTGGTGCAGGTTTGATTGGTGTCATTGATGCCGATCAGAACTTTATCGGTGAGAAGGGTAATCGTGACTCTGCAACGAGCAGCCAAGTGCGTGACGCCACTTTTAGTATGTTTAATCAATCCAGCTATAACGGAGACAGTCACCTGTCATCTATTTCAATGTTTGATGACAGCCAAGATTACAGTGCACCAACTCAGCCTCAATCGGGCATTATCTTGCCTGAACTCGGTTTGACCATGGAAGTCGTGGCTCAGAGTAGTGACTCATCTAATGCAACAGTGAGGTTTAACTATGGTGGCTCGACAACAGGGCCTCCAACATCAGATCTCACATCCAGTATTAGTATCAGTCAGCAAGTGGCTGGAACCGTCACCTTTACTGCGACAGTAACAGGTGGTGATGGTAACTATTCATACCTGTGGAACTTTGGTGATAATGGTGCCACCAGTGCAGAGACAACGCCGACTTATGTGTATAAAGCATCAGGAACCTATCAAGTAAAACTCACGGTGACCGATGGTTCAGGAGCGAGTGTTGAGAAGGCGGGTACTGTGACGGTTTCTCTACCTATCCCTCCAGTTGCTGGCTTTACGTCGACCGCTGATGACCTTAAGGTGACGTTTACAAATACCACTACAGGTGGTGAAGGCGCTATGACTTACTTATGGAACTTTGGTGACGGGCAGACAAGCACTGCGCTGTCTCCAAGCCATACTTATGCTGCGGCAGGTACTTATACGGTGAAGTTGACGGTCACTGATAGTTTAAACGTGGTCAGTAGCAAGAGTAGTTCCCTTAGTGTGGCTGATACTGTGCCTCTTGTGGCATCAAATGGTATTGGTGGTGGTAGCCTTGGTTGGTTGACGCTATGCCTGCTGGGATTACTAGGATTTAGAAGGGGGAATTAACGTAAATTTTATTGGACTTGAATACTAAAAACGCCCTAAATGGGCGTTTTTTGATTAGCGGGTATTATACCAATTACATTAAGTATCTGTTCATTCAGCGAGAATTCAAAGCGCTGAAGGCAAGGCGGATGATTGAAGCTAATAGTTATTCTATATCTAAATCATTCAACACAGCATCCAGGGCTTTGAAACCCGCCCTACGGGAGGCTCTCAAACATTCCACTTCTGCTTTGCATTGACTTACAAGGGAATAGCCATTCTTTCGTCAATGCGCCTTGAATTGAAAAGTTTGAGCGCCTCTGAATTGATAACATATTTAATGTAATTGGTATTACATCTCTTCTATTAATCTACGTGCAGCGGGCAAGAAAGTTTCGCTGACGATAAGCTCCTCGCCGTTATAGGAGAAGTAACGACGTCGTCCCCATAACTCTTGTTCGACGTTCTGTTTAAGCGATGTCATTAAGTTAGCCAGCTTATGGCAAGGCGTAAAGTGAGCGATTTCTATTTTTCCCGGCGAGAATTCATCACTGGAAAACAATAGCTCACCTAAAGGTCTGGTTCCTAAGGTTAGAAAATCAGATTCTTTTTGCTGTAGTAGGCTGCCAGGGATTAACGTTCGGGCAAAAACCCAAGGGATCCCATCGAGGCAAAGCAATACTTCGCGTGCCCAGGCCTGGCTTTGAGAGGGGAACTCACCGTTAAAAGGGGCTAAGTTGCCTTCACCAAGTACAACAACTTCAAATTCAACGCAGTGTGAACGCAACTTTTGAGTTAAACTTTCATTAGACATTAACCAGTTTGTTAAGGGTGACTTGGGAAGTTGGTCAATTTTATCTGGCGAAAGCCACTGAATTGATTCACCATACGGGAAGCTTAACTTAGTTACACTCATTTAATTCTCGGTACAATCCTGACTTGCAAACTGGTGCAGTCTAGCATGTAATTAGTATAAGTCTGAAAGACCCGCGAGCACAGGTATTTGATGAATTGCATACAATGCTCTGTATAAATACGCTTGAAATGGAAAATTTCGATATGACAAAATGTGACAATTACACTCTATTCATAAAAAGACTCGCTTCTTTAATGTTCATTGTTTCGATCAGTATTTTTAGCCTAGGTGCTAATGCTGAAGACGAGGCGCCTGAGGAGCAAGAAGATCAGACGTTGGCTGAGTATGCTTATTATGGTTTCGAGCCTGAAATTG
The DNA here is from genome assembly GCF_007197645.1 of Shewanella hanedai. GTDB lineage: Bacteria > Pseudomonadota > Gammaproteobacteria > Enterobacterales > Shewanellaceae > Shewanella > Shewanella hanedai. Next base: position 58,601 of record NZ_VKGK01000016.1, on the reverse strand, counting down.
TGACTAACTATCTTGCCAGTGGAAGAAAGTTAGGCTTTGTTAGGATTAGTGTTGAATTGATGGTAAAAGACCCAGCAGATCTTGTGGCTATTGAGCATCATGATCCCCTGTTACGTGCCGCGATTATCGAGATACTAGGTAGTCAAACTTCCGATAAAGTTAAATCACTCACTGGGCGTGAAGAGATCCGCCGAGAGTGCTATGAGGCGCTTAACCGACTTATTGAGCGGGAAACAGGCAAGCCATTGATTGTTAACATGCTCTTTACTAAGTACCTTTATGATTAGCCACGGGTTAATGTACAAGTACTGTTAATTCCCTTCCTATCTATTGCCGTTAGCCCTTAGGTTAACGGCATAATGTCAGTTATATTAAATATCATGATAAAGTCAAGCTCTAAACCAAGTCGAAATCCGCGTGCTAAGCAAGACAGATCCCCTAAGAAGAGAACAGACAGAAATAGTGCTGGTACTAATAAGGGGAAGGCTCAGGAAACTCGTGCAGTTAATACTCAAAAGCCGGGTTTGCATTCACGCAACTTGCACCGCAATGGTTATGATTTCGACAAACTGGTAGAGGTAAGTCCTGCACTCACGCCCTACGTGAGACCTAATCCTTACGGTAATCTTTCTATCGATTTTGCTGATCCTCTGGCGGTAAAAGCCCTTAACTCAGCGTTGTTGAAACTTGATTATCAGATAGACGCTTGGGACATTCCTCAAGGTTTTCTGTGCCCGCCTATTCCCGGCAGAGTCGATTATCTTCATTATATTGCCGACCTCTTGATTGGAATTGAAGCGGCTGATAATAGTAATCAAGGTGATGACTCCATATCTACGGGTACCTTTGACGCTAAGTTTAACAAGCTGAAAATTAAAGCATTAGATATCGGTACTGGGGCGAATGGTATCTATCCGCTCTTAGGTATTCAGGTCTATGGTTGGCGTTTTGTGGCAAGTGATGTTGACCCTTTATCATTAGCTAACGTCAATACTATTGTTGAAGCTAATGCTTGTTTGCAGGGGAAGCTAGAAACTCGATTGCAAACCGATCATCAAAAAGTCTTTCACGGGATCATCCAAGCCGACGACAGATTCGATATTACTCTGTGTAATCCGCCTTTCCATTCATCGTTGGCTGAGGCGAGTGAAGGTACTCAGCGCAAAGTGAAAAACTTAGCTGCGAATAGAGTTGCGAAAGGACATAAAGCACAAGAGGTGCCGCTCGTTAAGAAAGGCGCTGAGCTTAACTTCGGTGGCCAGAAAGCTGAACTCTGGTGTGAGGGGGGCGAAAAACGCTTTCTTACGGATATGATCCGCGAGAGCAAAGATTTTTCGACTCAATGTTTGTGGTTTACCAGTTTAGTGTCGAAGAAAGAGAACCTTCAACCCTCTTACGCAGCGCTTGAAAAAGCGGGTGCTGTTACGGTTAAGACTATCGATATGGCCCAAGGCAATAAGCTCACTCGTGTGTTGGCCTGGAGCTTTTTAACTCCGTCACAAAGAGGATTATGGGCAAAATACAGGGGCTAAATATAAAGGTTAAGCGTCTGAGTTCATTTGGTTCTTATATAAACTTTCATGGTTACACTTCATCTCATTAATTATAAAGAGTGAGTTCTTCACTCTTTAAATTAATCGTTGCAAATTTCTATTGTTATGAGCGTGTAACAAGTTATGCTGGTGCTTTAGAATTACTTGTGGCTTTTGGGAGAGAGGTTGATGCGAAGGTATAGGATTAGTACCGAGTTAAGTGAGATGGATATCGATGTTATTCATGCGTTTATCTCGAAAAGTTATTGGGCTAAAGATATTCCTAAACCTGTGTTGCAAAAAGCGCTAGCTCATTCGCTTTGTTTTGGTGTATTTACTAGTGGCAATCAACAAGTCGGATTTGGCCGTTTAATCACCGACAGGGCGACTTACGCCTATCTTGCGGATGTGTTTATTGTCGATGAATATAGAGGTCTAGGCCTAAGTAAAGCATTGATGACCAACATTGTTTCCCATCCGGATCTGCAAGGCTTGAGACGCATGGTGTTGTCGACACGTGATGCCCATGGGTTGTATGAGCAATTTGGTTTTACTCAGGTGCCGAATCCCGAGGCGTTGATGCAAGTTTGGAAGCCAAATGTGTATCAGGAATGATTGAAGAGATCGGCGTTTTAGGCTCTTATCGACATTAGGTTTCAAAGTGTAGCAAACCACTAGAGAGATATTGGTTTGGATGATCTAACTGTTAATTGGCTCTGTATCCTTATGTATCCTGACATTGGCGCCGAATGTTGGATAATAATTCTGAAAGACGATATGTTAATTCTTTGTTCTAAAACATAGAGAGTAATATGTATAAAAATCTTTCATTAGCGATAACCATCGTTCTTTCATTTTTAATGAGTTCATGTGCAATAGCGACTCCTGAGTTAAGCTGCCGTGACTTATCAGAGCTTGCTAACGACTTAGATGAGCTTCAGGCGGAGTTTGATTTTGGCTCGCAAATTCGTGAAGGCAGCGCAGAGGATATGATGCTGGGCGAAGTCGTGAGTGTCGTCGGTATGATTTCGGAAATGGAGGGTGATCGTTCACTAAGAAGAGCTGCAAGAGGCTTAGAAAATGCTTATATCAATATGGATGACGGCGCATTCTCATATAATCTTGGACAGATCGTCGACATCATTGACCGTATAAACATCAGAGATTGTTATTGAGCTAAGTTCGAAAACTATTCTGACTTTTACATATTGAATCTTATTCATTGTAGGCTTAGTGTGTATCTGTTCCCTTATTTATAGGGTCTAGCGTATAGGGATATTTAAGGTTGTAGTGGCAGGATGCCATTGAGTCCCCCTAATCTTCTCGCCTGAAGAGCTTCACATCCTGAGCCCATAATTCCTAAGCTTTAGCCTATAGTTTACTCGCTCTTATTACATTGCTATCAGCTCCAGAACAAGACTTGAATTAAGCTGCCATCCTATATGTATGGACCATTATTATTGTTCTCACTTTCGGAACAATAACTTTCGATTTATCCTGTTTATCTCCTTTTTACGACAAGTTAATCTAGTTTATCAGCAAAGCTTCATTGGATAGCTTTTGTATTGAACGAAGAGGCTCAAGTCATGGAAAAATTATCAAAAATTGATCTTAGAGAAGGCGGTTTTGCAGGCTTAAAAGAGCATCGTTTTGTGATGGACAGTCGTGTGTTTGGTTCGGGTAAGGAGCCACAAACGTGGGATGGTATGGGTCATTTTGTCTACCTAGCTGATGCGAGATTTATGCCGAAAGGGCAGACCATGATGCATGGTCACAGAGAGGTCGATGTGATTTCTGTCATGGTCAAGGGGCGGATAGATCACAAAGGCTCCCTAGAGCATGGTCAGTCTATACAGGCCAAACAGGTACAAGTGCAACGCGCTGGCGGTGAAGGTTTCTCTCATAATGAGATTAACCCTGACAGTATCGAGAATCAGATGATTCAATTGTGGGTCATGCCCGAGCGTTTAGGTGAACCTGCAGGTTATCAACTGTATTCCCCTAATCATGGTGAACTCACCCCTGTTTATGGCGGTGCAGAGCAAAGCTTCGATAGTCGAACTCAGATAAGCGTTGCCAATCTCAACGCAGGAAATGAGATCACTTTGCCAAGCTCAGCCCTTATCTATGTCAGTGACGGCAGCGTCACGCTGGCGAATGAGACTGTCTCAGCGGGGACGCTAGTGCGAAGTTCAGTAGCTCAGCTTGATGCTAAGTTGACAGCTATTGAGGCATCACAGGTGATAGTGATAAGTCTGTTAGATAGCTAGTTGTATTATCTACTTTAGCCAAGGTACAGATAATGCCGATGAAGTGGCGAAGATAGATAACAGATCTTGAATATAAGGAGTTAATGATTAACTATAGGTGATAATTAACCTTGTACAAAGGCTTAGATATTTTGAGAATCTTTATGGATGATTCTTCTCGTGGAATACATGTTGATCAATATATTCATGGGCTTCTAGATGCAATTCAAAGAAATACCCTATATATAATCTCAATATTATTGCTAATGGTAGCGACTGCGATAACCAAAGTTCCTTTGGTTATCGCTAGCGTTAAAATACCAAGTGACCTTATATTCTATGTGGCATTTATTGCTGTTTTTTTAGGTTATTGGAATTTAGCGAGACTATCTTTAAAAATAGATCAAGCCTTTGATAAGCTGAAGGCAACAGGAAAGCAACTTCCAGAAGAAACATTGTACCTTCATCCATGGTTGTTAAGTCCTTTCCAGAACCTCCACACAAGATCCCCCCGTTTTCTAGAGTGCATTCCTATAGCATTAGTGCCAAGTTCGGCTGCAGTAATAGCTAAATATTTGATTAGAATTTTTAATGAAAGTAGTGCATTAGAGATGTGGGCGAGTGCCATGCCTTATTTTGCTATGGTAAGTATAATTTGGTTTCTTTGTGGCCTAATAGCTCTTTTTAGCATGATGTTTATTATGAATTTTAGCTATGTCATCGGATCAATTGGAGGAGATCGCTGGCGGTTTCTGGAGCTGACAATAGCGATATTTTTGATGTTCTCTCTGGTAGATGAACTCTGGCTATAAGTTTTTAATTGTTTGGTTTAGAAGTTTCAAGCTTGTGGATTGTCCCTATAACATTTTTCTGTATTTCCACCATTCATGGCAGTCGAGGTGTTTGCGGCATCTCGCTGAAGTAGCTGCACATTCAGCGAGCCGTAGGCTATAGGTATAAATGAAGGTCTGAGTACCGAGCATCTAACAAGTATCAACAAAGATAAAAGCTTGATCTTATCAGCTCATAAATCTCGTAAAAGTATCTGTGCATAAGATTGCTTCAAGCAATTGATAACCATAAGACCATGGTTATCAATCAAACTTGCTAAGTACCAATAACCCCAGACTCAACAATAAACGTTACTTAAGCAGATTGTTAACCGACAATCCCCCTAATTTGGATTCCAAAGCAACTGACCGCAATCCGTCAGGTCATAACCGCCCAAAGTGGCGGCTAATTGGCGAGTCTGCGTACTGCCGAGCATATCAAAAAGGTGCTGTAACTGACGACGGAAGTAGATCCCCTGTGGCATCACGAAATCAAAGGATTCGGTGACCAAGGGAATAAAGCTGAGGCCGCTTTCCATGGCAACGGATTGGCAACCAAAACCAATGTCTGCATCACCTCGAGCCACAAAGGCGGCGAGTTCGCGTTCGCTGTAAGCGGTGACATTGGCATTAAGGTGGGTGAGAGCCGCGCCTTGCTTCATTAACCAATGCTCCAGGTGTTGCTGACTACCCGCTCCAGCTTGTCTAGCAACCCAGCGCCAAGGGAGGGAGACGATTTTATCTTCCTCCTGACATTGGTGCAGCATGTCACTGCGCATCATTAACCCTTGTTTGCGGGTATAGCCGTGTACCATGACCCACTGTTGATGGTTGGGGTAGCTTTTAAGCAGCGCGGGGTGGCGCACATTACGTTCGTCGACGCTGCCCCAGTGCAGGGTGCAGACATCGGCATAACCGCGGGACAATAAGTCCAACCCCATGCGTGAACCTGTTGAGCTGTAGCTGACCAGATCGCTTTTGCCTATCTGGGTCATCAAGCGTGACACTAACATGGAGAGTAAAGGGTCGTCGCTGCCAGTAATGTGCATGCGATCGGATAGCATGCCACTGTGACATGAATCCATGATCCAACGGTCGATGAGAATCTTAGGAAACAACCATTTGCCAGTGATTTTTGTCGCTGGCAATACTCGGTCATTGGCCATTGAGTAGACTTTCTTTTCATTAAGATCTAGGTATTCGGCAACCTGTTTGGCACTCATATAGATGAGCTCACTTGGCTCGGTCATCTTGGTTTCCTAGTCACATCACGCTGATTTAGTGTTTGGTTCATTTAAACGTTTTCAACCTTTCTATTAGGACGTTTAGGGGGAATTGCATCGAATTCAATGTTCTCGGCGCCGTGATAAATCAGGAAATGTTTGCCTTTAGCACGGGCGATCATGGTAATGCCCAATTTCTGAGCAAGTTCAAGCCCCATCTGGGTTGCACCGCTTCTGGATAGCACGACAGGTATCCCCATTTTGGCAATTTTTATTACCATCTCTGAGGTCAAACGCCCCGTAGTGTAAAACATTTTGTTGTGGCCAACATCTTGCTTTAACCACATTTCACCGGCGAGAGTATCGACTGCATTATGGCGGCCAACATCTTCGACGAAACCAACAATTTTGTCGTCCTGACAGAGGCCGCAACCATGTACTGCACCTGCATTTTTGTAAGTTTCATTGTAGGCGCTGATGTTGTTAAGCAAGCTGTAAATCATGCTTTGTTTTAGGTGAGGTTGGGGGAGGTTTATCTCATCGAGCCCATCCATGAAGCCGCCATATACAGTGCCTTGACCGCAACCTGTGGTGACGGTTTTTTCTGAGAGCTTCTTTTCTATATCAGCGGTGACTTCTGTAGTAATGACAGCAGCAGAGCTAACATCCCAATCGATAATCACAGATTCCAACTGCTTAAGATCCGAGATAAATCCCTGATTCTTTAAATAACCTAAAGCAAGTGCCTCAGCTCTAGCACCTAATGTCATCAGCGTTACAATAGGACGCCAGTTTAGATAAACCGTTAGGGGACGCTCGCAAGCGATGTGTTTTTCAACTTGCTCACCATGTTCATCGATGGCACTCACAGAGATCGTTAACGGGACTTCTGCATTGGTTTTTATCAAGCTAGGTTTATGCTGGCTCAAGGCTAGAGACTCATGATTAGACTATGGACGATAACAGCATAGCAATTTTTGTTCCTAGGTTTAGATTCCTTAGTTGAATGCGTGATCTTTCGCATTTTCTGTTTTTGGAACGGGGAAAATAGCCCTTTTATGTCCTAACCACAAAGAGTAGTTGGACAAAATGTCCTATTTATAATGTGGAATTAATGATCCAGCTCAAATAACAGTAACATTCGGGGTGGCACATATATTGCTTGGTATGGTTGAAGTGTGGTGAAAGCGCGTAAATACTCGTTATTTAGCTGGCTGGTCTTATGTGATGATTCGCTAGCTACACGTTAAGGTGAGATTGAATGCAACATACCGAAAGCCTATGGCCTATGCACGTTTCTTTAAAACGAATCGAGAAACAAGTCGGACGTTGGACGTCTGTAAACTGGGAGCTCGATCAGTTCCTACCTGCAACCCATGATGCTCCCGAGGGTTCTAAAATTATCGTGCTTGAGCTGCATAAAGATGAGCGCGGAAGCTACCGTATAAATCTGGATATGGACAACGCCATGTTGTACATCGTCTGTGATGAACTCGAAGACGGCACCTGGATCCCTTCCATGATTTCCGCCGACCAAAATGTTGCTGCTGGTTGCTTAGAAGGCGATACCCCTGTATTGAACTTGCTGATGCCCAAAGCGATAGCTTGTTGGATTGAAGCGTATATTACTCGCCATGGCGAAGTGGAAATATGTGCTCATCGTCGTAAACATGTTAACCGTCGTAAGAACGAAGGCCCGAGTAATAATAGTCAATTTGGGCAGATCGGCTCATGAGTGGATTTTTATCACGCTGGAATCTTCGTCGCCAAAAGGTAGAAGATGAGAAACTGGCTGACGAGATTGAACTTGTGGCTGATCAAGCTGAGCCAGTTCAAGATCTCGCCGAGCAGGATCAAGCGCAAATTACCACTGAGTCATCTTCTGAATTACAGGCTGAGCCTGTAGAAGAGGGCAAGCTGCTTACGGCTGACGAGTTACCGGATCCAGATAAAATTGAGATTGGTGGTAGCTTTGCCAGTTTTATGAGTGCCAATGTCGACCCGAGTGCCAGATCTGCAGCACTTAGAGCGTTGTGGAAGCAACCGCAATACAGTGAGATCGATGGTCTACTTGAGTATGCCCTCGATTATAGCAATCAGCCTAAATTGACCCCTGAACATTCAGCTGAAATAGCTAAGAAAGTCTTCCGTTATGTGACGAAAGATGAGGATAAAGAGGCTGAGGAAGAGACGGTTGAATTGGCTCAAGATGAGCAGACTGATACCGATTTACTCGCTGATACAACTGAGGACATTTTGGACGCCAATATCAATGAGGTGTCCCAAAATGAACCAGAGTCTGTTGACGATACGAAGCAAGCTGTTTCTTAACGTCACTCTAGAGAAGTTTAATAACCATAACTATGGTATGTGAATTGCTGTCTTTCATATTAATAAAATGCGAATAGCATAAGAAAAGATGAGCAAAGTCGTCGGCATAAAGATGTTGGGAATGATGACCCTACATTTGAAAATAGGCAGGTTAGTGCAGCTGTAATCTCGTGCACTATCAGAATATAACAGCCTAGCTGACAGAAACAGCCAAAACTGTTCGGGAACGCAACGTGAGCAAACATTTGAATAATGATAATCAAGTTGAACTCAAAGAAGTTCGACAAGAGGTGCTGGCCAAGACTCAGATCCTTCAAAATCTGATCCCGCCAACTGTGAGCTACACCACTGAAGGAAACGTGCTCGTTATTGGGCCGGAAGATCTTGCTCGCTTAGCAGCAGGTAAGCTAACCAACATGGGTAAACTGGCCATTTTAGCGAATGAGTCGATCACCAACCAAGACGAAGCCCATCTAGAAAAAGTGATGGCCACGGCTGAAGATGTTGAGAGCTTTTATAATAAGCTTATCGAGATCAAAGGTTTCTTAGGTCAATTTCAAGTTAAAGTCGAACATGAGTCAGATGCACTTGCTGCATCTGAAACAAGCGCTGTTGATTTAAGTATGGCTGCGATACGTAAAGCTCACTTCGATCTCATCTTAGATTTAAGCCATACACCTTGCATCAACCTAGAGATGCTCCCGCCTGGTTATTTTTATGTCGGCCAAGATGAAGCCAAATTGGAAGAAGCGATAGCTCAGCTTCCAGATTTGATTGGTGAGTTTGATAAGCCGCGCTACGTAAAAGTAAACAGTCAGATTTGTGCTCATAATCGTAACGGCATAGAAGGGTGTAATCGCTGCTTAAATTTCTGTCCTGCTGATGCGATTCAAAGTATTAATAAGATGATTGAGATAGACCCATATCTTTGTCATGGCGCTGGCAGTTGTACTAACGCATGCCCTACGGGCGCGATAAGCTACGATTTACCGACACCGCAAGCCCTACACTCTTACCTGCATAAGTTAGTGACCCGTTTTCGCGAGCAAGCGCAAACGGCGCCAGTTATCCTATTCCATGATGCCGCTAATGGTGCTGCCCTTGTGGGTGAAGACTTACCAGGTAGTGTTATCCCAGTTGAATTGGAAGAGATCACAGTGGCGAGTATGGACCACTGGATGTCAGCTTTAGCGTGGGGAGCTCGTCAGATTTTAGTGCTAAATACTGATGCCACCGCACCTACGTTAACGCAGATGTTGAAGGGTGAGCATAAGCTAGCTAACGACATTCTTGATGAGATGGGTCAACCACAACGCATCTCTGTTATCGATGAAACAAGCATTGGTGATTTGACTAATCTATTAGCAGTAAGCGCGAGCTGGCCTGTTATTGTGCCTGGTGAATTTGCTGCAACAACCAAGCGTAATACCTTGTACGCTGCTATCGATCATCTGAACGAGCAAGCTGCGTCTGTGGACACTTGCTTAAGCCAGAGCAATCTTCCCTACGGTATGGTGAACGTCAACACCGACAGCTGTACCTTGTGCCTGTCATGTGTGTCGACTTGTCCGACTCAAGCGTTAACTGATGGCGGTGATAAGCCTGCTTTGCATTTTGTTGAGCAAGATTGTGTTCAGTGTGGTCTGTGTGAATCAGCCTGTCCTGAAAAAGCCATCAGTCTTACTGCACAAATCAATTTTGATAAGGCCGAGCGTCAAAAACGTCAAACCTTAAAAGAGGAAGACCCATTCGAATGTATTCGTTGTGGAACGCCTTTCGCCACCCAATCCATGGTTCAGCGGATGTTGGAAGTCGTCGGAGGCCATAGTGCCTTTAGTGCAAATATCGAAAGATTAAAAATGTGCAGCGACTGCCGGGTAAAAGATATGTTTGAAGACATCCTTCAAGATCCTGAAAAGCAACTTCGATAAGAGTTTAGCTATGACCGAATTAGTAAGAGAAGTATCAGAAAATGATCAGTTAAGAGCGGATATTTACCAGCTTTTAGCTGCTTTGTTACGCAGTCATCCAAGCCCTGAACTGTTGCAGTTTCTAGCCAATCTTGAGATCGATACCAACGACGACAGTGAGATGACCAAAGCTTGGTTATCTTTGAAGTTAGCTGCCAACCAGTTCAGCAATGATCAGTTAGAGGATGAGTATTTCAGTATCTTCTACGGTGTGGGTAGTGGTGAGATCATGCCTTACGGCAGCTGGTTTATGACAGGTTCTTTGATGGACAAGCCGCTTGCGTTATTACGGCAGGATTTGATGCAGCTCGGCTTTGAACGCGAAGACAATGTTAAAGAGCCAGAAGATCATGTCGCAGCACTGTGTGAAGTGATGGGCATATTGATTCTGGAAGCACCGAGTTACCGTCAGTTGGCTTTCTATCAACGTCATATTGGTAGCTGGATCAATCGATTCTGTGAGTCATTAGCAAAAGCACCGAGTGCGGCTTTTTATGCCACTGTAGCTCAGTTGGCTAAATCGTTTTTCGAGCTTGAGCAGAGTGAATTCGAACAGCTGCAACTGGATATTCCAGTCAACTGTCCGGGATCAGAAGCTGAAAAGAAGGCTGCCGATAGCGCAGTAGAAAAAATTTCACCTAATACACTCGCTTCATAAGGCGTTTGTAGTCATTACACCTGCTTTACGTTCGATAAAACAGGTGGCGTAAAACCGAAGGGTAACCTTCAACAATCATCGGGCCAATATCTGGTTGGCCTATTTAAATCAATATCTAGGAGACACTATGAAGAAGCAAGCTTCCGATATGGGTCGTCGTCAATTGCTAAAAGCATTGGCTATTGGTAGTGCAGCAGGCGCTGTTGCTACCGTTAGCGGACAAGCTGTGGCGGCATCATCAAATGAAGAACCCGTTGTCACTAAAAATGACGGCTATCAGGAAACTGATCACGTGCGTAGCTATTACGCGTCTTTAAAAGACTAACTAACCTGAACATTAAAAATCCAATATTCAAGTTAAGAAATAATAGCTTAAGTTAATAATATGAGGAGTGTGTGATGCGACTAACTCGCAAAAAAGACCAGGTGGATGTGGCCAAAAAGCCAGCCTTAGGTCTTAATCGCCGTCAGTTCCTTCAGTCTGCAGGTCTTGCAACTGGTGGTATTGCTGCGGCATCAATGCTTGGCGCAGGAATGATGCGTAAAGCTGAGGCGAAAGAGGTGCCTTTTGATGCACCAACCGAAACAGTTCGGACTATCTGTTCTCATTGTTCAGTGGGCTGCGGTGTGTATGCTGAAGTTCAAAACGGTGTTTGGACTGGCCAAGAACCTGCTTTTGATCATCCATTTAACGCGGGTGGCCACTGTGCTAAAGGGGCTGCGCTACGTGAACATGGGCACGGTGAAAAGCGCCTGAAGTACCCAATGAAGCTCGAAGGCGGCAAGTGGAAGAAGATCTCTTGGGATCAAGCCATTGAAGAGGTGGGTAGTAAAGCATTAGCCATCCGCGAAGAGTCTGGTCCAGATTCAGTTTTCTTTATGGGCAGTGCTAAATTTTCAAACGAACAAGCTTATTTATACCGCAAACTCGCCGCAATGTGGGGCACTAACAATGTCGATCACTCTGCGCGTATTTGTCACTCTACCACAGTAGCCGGTGTTGCAAACACTTGGGGCTATGGTGCGCAAACTAACTCTTTTAACGATATCCGTAATTCAAAAGCGATGATGTTCATTGGGTCTAACCCATGTGAAGCCCATCCTGTTGCAATGCAGCACATTTTGGCGGGTAAAGAACGCGGTGCGAAAATCATCGTGGTTGATCCAAGATTCAGTCGTACAGCAGCTAAGTCAGATGAATATGCTCATATTCGTCCAGGCACTGACATTCCGTTTATTTATGGTCTGCTCTGGCATATCTTCGAGAATAAATGGGAAGATCAAACTTTCATCGACCAACGTGTTTATGGCATGGAACGGATCCGCGAAGAAGCGGCTAACTGGCATCCTGCTGAAGTTGAGTTGGTGACGGGGGTTAGCGGCGAGCAGATGAAGCGTATTGCAAAATTGCTGGCAGAGACTAAGCCGGGCACCGTTGTCTGGTGTATGGGTGGTACTCAGCATCATATCGGTAATGCGAACACTCGTGCTTATTGTATCCTCCAGCTTGCCCTCGGAAACATGGGTGTGTCGGGTGGTGGTACTAATATCTTCCGTGGTCACGACAATGTTCAAGGAGCAACCGACTTCGGTTTACTGTTCGATACATTACCTGGCTACTATGGCCTTAAAACAGGTTCTTGGAAGCACTGGTGTAACGTATGGGACATTGATTACGAGTGGGTGAAAGGCCGCTTTGATCCTGAGGAACATCTTGGTCAGGTGCCAATGAACTCCACCGGTATTCCTTGTTCTCGCTGGCAAGATGGTGTGTTAGAAGATAAGTCTAAGATTGCTCAAAGAGACAACATTCGTATGTCTTTCTTCTGGGGCCAATCCGTTAACACCGAAACCCGTGGTCGAGTCGTACGTGAAGCGCTAAATAAGATGGACACTGTGGTCGTTGTCGATCCATTCCCAACGATGGCGGGTGTGATGCATAACCGTACCGATGGTGTGTATCTACTTCCAGCGTGTACCCAGTTTGAAACCTATGGTTCCGTTTCTGCTTCTAATCGTTCACTGCAGTGGCGTTCTCGCGTTATTGAACCTCTGTTTGAGTCTAAGCCAGATCATGAAATCATGTACAAGCTGGCGAAGAAGTGGGGCATCGAGCAAGAGATGTTCAAGCACATTAAGGTCAACGGTGATGAGCCATTGATTGAAGATCTGACGCGTGAATTCAACAAAGGAATGTGGACCATTGGTTACACAGGCCAAAGCCCTGAGCGTTTGAAGATGCATCAGGAAAACTGGGGCACCTTCGACATTAAGTCTCTCGAAGCACCTGGTGGCCCAGCGAAGGGCGAAACCTATGGTCTACCTTGGCCATGTTGGGGTACACCAGAGATGAAGCACCCTGGTTCACAGATCTTGTATCGCACTGGTCGTGAAGTGAAGAACGGTGGTGGTAATTTCCGTGCTCGTTACGGTGTGGAACATGACGGTACTAACATTCTTGCCGAAGGTTCTTACTCTAAGGGCAGTGAAATTGAGGACGGTTATCCTGAATTTACTGCAGACATGCTTAAGCAGCTTGGCTGGTGGGACGATCTCACCGCTGAAGAGATGAAGCATGCGGAAGGTAAAAACTGGAAGACTGACATTTCAGGTGGTATTCAGCGCGTAGCAATTAAGCATGGTTGTATCCCTTACGGTAACGCAAAAGCGCGTTGTATCGTGTGGAACTTCCCTGATGATATTCCATTGCACCGTGAGCCGCTCTATACGCCACGTCGTGATCTCGTTGCTAAGTATCCGACTTATGATGACCGGATGGTTGCTCGACTTCCAACCCTATACAGAACGATTCAAGAACAGGACTTTGCTAAAGATTTCCCGATAGCACTGACTACTGGTCGTATTGTTGAGTATGAGGGCGGTGGTGAAGAGACACGTTCTAATCCATGGCTTGCTGAACTTCAGCAAGAGATGTACATAGAGATTAACCCAGCCGATGCAGCGGATCGCGCGCTCCAAAACGGTGATGAAGTATGGGTTCACGGTCCGGAAGGCGCCAAAATTAAAGTTCAGGCCATGGTGACTCCACGTGTGATTGCGGGAGAGTGCTTTATGCCATACCACTTCGCGGGTGTTTTCGAAGGCGAAAGTCTTGCGAAGAACTACCCCGAAGGCACGGTTCCTTACGTGATTGGCGAAGCCGCTAACACTGTAATGACCTATGGCTATGACGTGGTGACACAGATGCAAGAAACCAAAGCCACTTTGTGTCAAATCACAAAAGCCTAACTGAACTTGATGAGGAGATAAGCCATTATGGCAGTCATGAAATTTTTGTGTGACACCAAACGCTGCATCGAGTGTAACGGTTGTGTCACTGCTTGTAAGAACTCAAACGACTCCGCTTTACAGTGGGGAATTCAACGTCGCCGTGTTGTGACAATTAACGATGGTGAGCCAGGTGAAGCATCAATCTCAGTGGCATGTATGCACTGTAGCGATGCACCTTGTATGGCTGTATGTCCTGCGGATTGTTTCTATCGCACTGACGACGGTATTGTTTTACACAACAAGAAAACCTGTATTGGTTGCGGTTACTGTCTTTATGCGTGTCCGTTTGGTGCACCGCAGTTCCCTCAACAAGGGGCTTTTGGTAGCCGTGGCAAGATGGATAAGTGTACTTTCTGTGCTGGTGGCCCTGAGAAAGATTTCTCAGAAGCTGAGCGTGAGTTGTACGGTGCAAACCGTATTGCAGAAGGCAAGTTACCGTTATGCGCAGAGATGTGTTCCACTAAAGCGCTTCTCGCTGGAGATGCTGGTGTGATCTCTAACATCTACCGTGAGCGTGTTGCTGCACGTGGTAATCCTGGTGCTATTTGGGGTTACACTCCAAAAGTTGGCGCGTAAGTGAATTGAGTTGCGAGCTTAGCTCGCAACTCAACTCTTAAAGGAGTGACTATGAAATTAACATCACTACGCAGCCTATTTGTCTCGCTTGTTTTACCACTCGTTGTCTTGATGGGCATAGGGCTGAGTACATCAGCGTTGGCCGGAGATGATCAAACGAGTCAGCAGATTGAGAATGCGACAACCAGTGAAGCTGATCTTTGGCGTGCGGTTAAAGCAGGGGATCCTGGATACACAGTAGCAAAGGGGCTTGAAGCCAACGTATTAATTAATGTCGCTGGTAATGAGGGCAAGAATATTAAGATTGAGTACATTAATCCTGCCATGGGAATGGTGGTATTAGGCGTATTCGGTGCGTTCTTAATTTTCTATTTGGTCAATGGCCCTTCTAAGTTGAGTAAAGGGTTCTCTGGCAAGATGGTATTGCGTTGGTCGAAGGCCGATCTGATTATCCATTGGGTATTAGCTATCTCATGTTTAGCATTAATATTCACGGGTATCACTATCATGTTGGGCCGATATTTTCTGCAGCCTTACGTCGGCGAAGGTGTATGGTCGGCACTGATTTATGGTAGTAAGACTATCCATGATTATGTCAGCCCGCTGTTTATCATCTCTTGGCTTCTATCTGTGGTTAAGTGGATGCCGTTGCAGACACTTAAGATGTACGATCTAAAGTGGTTCCTTGTGGTAGGTGGTTACATCAACTTCGGGCCATTTAAGGGTAAACATCCGGATAGTGGTTTTGCCAATGCTGGTGAGAAAATGTGGTTTTGGACCTTAGCTATATTTGGTCTATTTATCAGTATTTCCGGCATCATGTTAGTACTACCAGTGCTTGATCTTCCTCGTGAAGCGTCAATGGCAGCACTGCTTATCCATGGTATCAGTGCGACTATCATCATAGGTTTTACGATAGTACATATCTGGATGGCAACAGTACTGAGTGAAGGTGGTATGGAGTGCATGACATCGGGTTACTGTGACGAGAACTGGGCAGTGCAACACCACAACCTTTGGTATGACGAAATCAAAGAAAATGGCACCTTAGAGTATAAAGATTAAGCGGAAATAATGAACGCTCAGTCTTAAACTGTAAGCTGTAAATAGAAACGCCTTAGCCGAAAAGCTGGGGCGTTTTTTTATCTGAACTTTGGGGAATAATGTTGGTGTTACTGGATTTACCTTGAACAATAATCTTGTCCCATTTGAAGCACTTTTCAAGGTGCTTTTCATGCTTCGTTATTCATGAGAATAAGTTGCATTCAAACTTAATTAAATATTCCTTAAGTTACTATAATTATTAACAATTGATTGCACCACTTTTCGCTGAACTTGATCTTCCTACACCCCTATATTTTATAAAACATGACCAAGTTAACACTTTAGTGTTGCCGATGATTTTTTCGGATACTGAATCGGATTCAGATCAATTTTTCTACTGCCTTTTTCTCATATATTGTCCAAGAAAATTATGGATGTTTTTAATAACAATCACTTTATGTTTACGCACTCGTTTGATGATAACACTTGATTAACAAGTGACCCCGTTATGAGTGAATAGAAAAGGTGACCTGACTATTTCTAATAAAGAATATTCCTTTCATACCAGGAGCAAGAATGAAAAAGCAACAGCCTGATCTGAATCGCAGATCTTTGCTGAAAGCACTTACCATCGGTGGAACGGCGACAGTCGCCCTTGCCGCTACAGGTATTAGTGCTGTGCAAGCAACCGAGAGCAATGTTAGCGCTAAAAGTGCTGATGGCTATCACGAAACAAATCATATTCGCAGTTATTACAATAGCCTGCGCAGCTAAATTAGGAGAGTCCGAGCGATGCAATTAACTCGCAAATCCAACGAGGCACCTAAAGTCGAGAAAAAGACTCTGGGTATTAGCCGTCGTCAGTTTATGAAGCATGCTGGTATCACATCTGGTGGTATTGCTGCAGTTTCATTCCTAGGTACAGGCATGATGCGTAAAGCACAGGCCAAAGATGTGCCACACGATGTACCAACTGAAATCAAACGTACTGTATGTAGTGCGTGTGCGGTAGGTTGTGGTCTGTATGCTGAAGTTCAAAATGGCGTTTGGACAGGTCAAGAGCCTGCTTTCGATCACCCATTTAACGCTGGCGGTCACTGTGCTAAAGGTGCTGCATTACGTGAACATGGTCACGGTGAGAAGCGTCTTAAATACCCAATGAAACTTGTTGATGGCAAGTGGAAGAAATTATCTTGGGAGCAAGCTTTCAACGAAGTTGGCGACAAGATGCTAGATATCCGTAAAGAGTCTGGTCCTGATTCTGTTTACTTTATGGGTAGTGCTAAGTTCTCGAACGAAGGCTGCTACATGTACCGTAAACTTGCAGCTATGTGGGGCACGAACAACGTCGACCACTCTGCACGTATTTGTCACTCTACCACGGTAGCCGGTGTTGCTAACACTTGGGGCTACGGTGCGCAAACTAACTCTTTTAACGACATTCAGAATGCAAATGCAATCTTCTTCATCGGGGCAAACCCGGCTGAAGCGCATCCTGTTGCTATGCAACATATTCTGATCGCAAAAGAGAAAAACAACGCCAAGCTGATTGTTGTTGATCCTCGTTTCTCTCGTACCGCAGCTCACGCAGACCTTCATTGTGCTCTACGTCCAGGTACTGATATTCCATTCATCTACGGTATGCTTTGGCACATCTTTGAAAATGGTTGGGAAGATAAAGCGTTCATCCAAGAGCGTGTATTTGAGATGGAAACCATTCGCAGAGAAGCGAAGAAGTTCCCACCAAAAGAAGTCACTCACGTTACGGGTTGTAGCGAAGAGGAAGTCTACCAAGCGGCTAAGCTTATGGCAGACAACCGTCCAGGTACTGTGATTTGGTGTATGGGTGGTACTCAGCATCACGTTGGTAACGCGAACACTCGTGCTTATTGTATTCTTCAGCTTGCGCTAGGAAACATGGGTGTATCTGGTGGCGGAACTAACATTTTCCGTGGCCACGATAACGTACAGGGCGCAACTGACTTAGGTCTACTGTTCGATAACCTACCTGGTTATTACGGTTTGACTACTGGCGCTTGGAACCATTGGACCAATGTGTGGAATCTTGACATGGAGTGGATGAAAGGCCGCTTCGATCAAGGTACTTATTTAGGCCGTGAGCCTATGACTACACCAGGTATCCCTTGTTCTCGCTGGCATGATGGTGTGCTTGAAGATAAAGACAAGCTTGCACAGAAAGACAACATCCAAATGGCGTTTTTCTGGGGCCAATCGGTTAACACCGAAACTCGTCAACGTGATGTGCGTGATGCACTAGACAAGATGGACACTGTGGTTGTTGTGGATCCATTCCCAACCATGGCGGGTGTTATGCATCGTCGTCAGAATGGTGTTTATCTACTACCAGCAGCAACTCAGTTTGAAACTGAAGGTTCAGTGTCTAACTCTGGTCGTAGTCAGCAGTGGCGTGAGAAGGTTATCGAGCCTTTGTTCGAATCTAAAACTGACTTAGAGATCATGTATCGTCTATCTCAGAAACTTGGTTTCGCTGAGCAATACACTAAGCGTATCGCTAAAGATTCTAAAGACATGCTTGTTATTGAAGACATTACTCGCGAAATTAACCGCGGTATGTGGACAATTGGTATGTCAGGTCAAAGTCCTGAGCGTTTGAAGCTACACACTCAAAACTGGGGCACGTTTAGCAATAAGACACTTCAGGCTGAAGGCGGTCCAGCTAAAGGCGAAACTTACGGTCTACCTTGGCCATGTTGGGGTACACCAGAGCAGAAGCATCCTGGTACTCAAATTCTGTATGACACAAGCAAACACGTTAAAGACGGTGGTGGTAACTTCCGTGCACGTTATGGTGTGGAATATAAGGGTGACAACTTACTGGCTGAAGGCAGCTTCTCTAAAGGAAGTGAACTGACTGATGGTTATCCAGAATTCTCTGCCGCGATGCTTAAGCAGCTTGGCTGGTGGGATGAACTGACTGCAGATGAGAAAGCTCAAGCAGAAGGTAAGAACTGGAAGACCGATCTATCGGGCGGTATCGTTCGTGTTGCGATTAAGCACGGTTGTATCCCATTTGGTAACGCTAAAGCGCGTTGTATCGTGTGGAACTTCCCAGATCAAGCACCTGTTCACCGTGAGCCGTTATATACGCCTCGTCGTGATCTTGTGGCTAAGTATCCAACTTATGATGACATGCAAGTTCATCGTCTACCGACTCTGTACAAGACTATTCAAGACCGTGATATGACAGCTAAGTACCCACTTGGTCTGACTTCTGGTCGTCTGGTTGAGTACGAAGGTGGTGGTGAAGAGTCTCGTTCTAACCCTTGGTTGGCGGAACTTCAACAGGAGATGTTCGTTGAAATCAACCCTGGTGATGCTGCTGATCGTGGTATCCGTAACGGCGACACTGTGTGGCTAGAGGGTGCTGAAGGTGGTCGTATTAAGCTTCAAGCCATGGTAACGCCTCGCGTTAAACCAGGTGTGACTTGGATGCCGTACCACTTTGCGGGTGTTATGCACGGTGAAAGCCTTGCGCCAAACTACCCTGAAGGCACTGTTCCTTATGTTATCGGCGAGTCTTGCAACACTGCAATGACTTATGGTTATGACCCTGTGACTCAGATGCAGGAAACCAAGGCAACGCTTTGTCAGATCGAAAAAGCATAAGCACAGAATAAGCTAGGAGAATTGCCGTTATGGCTACAATGAAATTTTTATGTGATACCAAGCGTTGCATCGAATGTAATGGTTGTGTCACTGCATGTAAGAACGAAAACGACTCTGCTCTAGAGTGGGGAATCCAACGTCGCCGAGTAGTAACCATCAATGATGGTATGCCTGGTGAAGCGTCGCTTTCAGTGGCATGTATGCACTGTACAGATGCACCTTGTCAGGCGGTATGTCCGGCAAACTGTTTCTACACGACTGAAGATGGCTTAACACTACACAATAAAGATACTTGTATCGGTTGTGGTTATTGCTTATATGCCTGTCCTTTCGGTGCTCCTCAGTTCCCTAAAAAGGGTGCATTTGGTAGCCGTGGCAAAATGGATAAGTGTACTTTCTGTGCCGGTGGCCCAGAAGAGAACTTCTCTGAAGCAGAGCGTCAGAAGTACGGTTCTAACCGTATTGCTGAAGGTAAGTTACCTATGTGTGCTGAGCTATGTGCGACTAAGTCGTTACTTGCGGGTGATGCTGAGATTATCTCTTCAATCTTCCGTGAGCGTGTTGCATACCGCGGCTCTAAAAATGCAATCTGGGGTTAATCCCTAGTCTGTATTCAGCCCAAAAATCCACACCATGTTCTCATGGTGTGGTAATTAAGGATGTAATATGAACAATTGGTTCAAACAGATAGGCCTAACCTTAGTGCTGATGTTTAGTGCTATTGGTCTGGTTCAAGCTGGTTCTCCACAAGGAACAGAGCAGCCTGTCGTAACAGATGGTCAAATTTGGTCTCAACTGCAAGCGGGCGTTACTGGTGTAACGACCTCTCAAAGTGAGTTCCATAATCAGCCGATTAATACCTATGATCTACGCGTGTTTGAACTGCGTAGTGATTTATTAGCACCGGCTTTGATGGCTGCGCTATTTGGTATGATCATCATCTTTATCTTGTTTATCAAAGTGAATGGTATCTCTAAACTTCACGGCGGTTACTCAGGAAGATTGGTGTATCGCTGGTCGAAATTCGATGTGTCTATCCATTGGCTTGGGGCTATTCCGTGTCTGTTATTGATACTGACAGGTCTTGTGTTATTGGCGGGGCGTTACTTCTTCCAACCCTACATAAGCGAAGGCGTGTGGGCTGGTTTGGTCTACGGCGCAAAACAGATACATGACTTCATGGCTATTCCATTTATGCTCGGTTGGGCATTAATGGTCGGACTTTGGGCTAAAAATCAGCTACCTAAAATGTATGACATTAAGTGGATGATGGTAGTTGGTGGTTACATCAACTTCGGTCCATTTAAAGGTAAGCATCCAGATGCTGGTTTTGCTAACGCTGGTGAGAAGTTATGGTTCTGGGCATTTGCACTATTTGGCCTAATCATTTCAGCCTCAGGCATGTTACTGCTATTCCCGAACTTGTTCGAGCCTAGTCGTACGCTAAGTTTGATAGCGTTAGTGCTTCACTCTGTCAGTGCCATCATTATTACTGCTTTCTCTATCGTCCATATCTTTATGGCTACGGTTATGTCTGAAGGTGGTATGGAGTGTATGGTTTCTGGATACTGTGATGAAACTTGGGCAAGCCAACACCACAATCTTTGGTTTGACGAAATTAAAGAAAACGGTACGTTGAAGTATAAAGAGTAATCTTTAGACTATGGACGACTAGAGTCCATGCTCAATGCTAATAAAGCACCCTGTTAGGTTACTGATAGGGTGCTTTTTTATGACTGAAGAATAGTAGCCTTCTGATTTTATGTCGTTTGTTGCACAAGCCCTAAAACATGACTTGCTTAACAAAATTTCTGCGTTCTCCCTGTTAGGTGACAGTAACTTAAAGCCAGTTCACATTTTGGATAACTCTAAAGTGGTATTTTTATCATCTACACTTCGCCCGTGGATGCTTATTACTCATCGTTAAGCCGCGGTTGGTAAACTATATAACTGCTCATTAAGGAACTTTATGTCGTCAATTATTCAATCAGCTGGCAGTGAAATTATTAAGCCCTATCAGGCGGATATTACTGTTCCAAACTGGATGCTTAGCTCTATGGAGCGAGTGATGCAGTTCTATGTTGATAAGAATTTACGACTCGATACTCAGTCGGCTGATATGATGCCGTCGCCTGTCGAGGGTAAGAAGTACATGCTGTATGCCCATATTCCTTTTTGTCATACACTTTGCTCTTTTTGTACCTTCCATCGCTTCCTATTTAAGGAAGACAAAGCCCGTGCCTATTTTATCTCACTGAGAAAAGAGATGGATATGGTAAAGGCGCTGGGTTACGACTTCGAGTCTATGTATATCGGCGGCGGTACTACGACAGTATTAGAAGATGAGCTTGCTCGTACGATTGAGCATGCTAAAAAACTGTTCCCAAATATCAAAGAAGTTTCCTGTGAATCCGATCCACAACACCTTGATAGTCCTGAGTTTAAGCAACTAGAAGGCCTAGTTGATCGCATGTCTATTGGGGTACAAAGCTTCAACGATGATATTTTAGCGATGACTGACAGACTGGATAAGTTTGGTTCAGGTCAGCAGACGTTCGATAAGATCATGGCAGCGAAAGAGCTATTTCCTATTATCAACGTGGATCTGATTTTCGGCTTTCGTGGTCAAACTGACGAAATAATTCAGTATGACTTAGACATGGCGTCTAAATTAGATCCTCGGCAGATCACCACTTACCCTTTGATGACCACTCACCAGACGCGTAAAAGCGTGAAAGGTAAGTTAGCGGCATCTCAAGGAGATATGGCACGCCAGTATCGTCAAATCCTGAATAGTTTAAACGGACAATACAATCAACTGTCTGCATGGGCCTTTGGTAAGACTGACAATGAAGGTTTCGATGAATACGTCATCGATTATGATGAGTATCTTGGGATTGGATCTGGGTCATTTAGTTTTTTGAACGACACCTTGTATGTTAATAATTTCTCACTTCGAAAGTACCATGAGAATATCGCTGCTGGCCGCATGAGCGTTGAGCAGCAGAAAAATTACAGTAAGAAAGATGTGATGCAGTATCGCTTCTTACTTGGCATGTTCTCTGGCCGTTTATCTCGTAAATATTTCCGTGAAACGTTCGGTGTGAACTTAGATACGGCACTGTTTAAAGAGATGACCTCGATGAAGGTGATTGGCGCGATTAAAAATGATCCGATTGATCCTGATAACTTAATCGTTACTGATAACGGCAAGATGATGGGGCTTTTGATGATGAAAGAGTTCTATTCTGGAATGGATAATGTTCGAGCTCAGCTGCGTCAGCCATTAAAGCCTTGTGACATGTAGTCTATTTTAAAGTTAGATACTAAAAGGTTGAAGCTTAGCTTCAACCTTTTTTTTTGCCCATGTTTAGGGGCTGTTAATCTAACATTAGCCTTGATGATTGTTGTTGGGGAATGAAGATATCAATCGCGATGCTTTCTGGCTCTATCAAGCTGATTAAGTGAGCCAGTGAAGCGGTAGGCGCCATGATTTCGTTGGAGTTGTGTGCGTTTTTAACGGTGTCCCAATAATAGAGTTGTAGCCACTGGCAGGCTGAGTCCGTGTTGCTAGTCTCCTGCTTGATCTCTTTTTGTGAGAGGGATTGGTATTTGAACCCCGGTACTTTTTGCAGATCCGGTAGCATAAGCGTTACTGCATCTATCACCTGTTGTGTGTCTACGCCGGCTTTAGCTACCCAACTAACGGTTTCCACTATATACATCGATTATCTTCCTTAAGTCACTTTTCTGAATTTGTAGAGAGTTTAATTGTTATTTATAAGTAGATAATCTACGGTTATTTGAATAGTTAATTTCTAAATTGGAAATAATGTGGGGTCATTTGAAAAGGCGCAATTGTTTAAGTTAATCGTTGAACTTGGTTCTATGGTAGCTACCGCTAAGGCGCTGAATATTAGCCCGTCAGCGGTGAGTAAACGTTTAGCTGAGCTTGAGTCAGAGTTGGGGGTGCAATTACTTAAGCGTTCAACACGGAGTATTGTTATCACTGAGGCGGGTGAGCATTTCTATCAGGAGGTAAGAGAACTCGGTGGCCGCTGGCAATCCCTAATCGATGAAACCGCTTCCTTGGGAGAGACACCCAGTGGTCGTTTGAGTGTGGCTGCCCCTGCACCAATATTGAATCGGGTTCTAATGCCTATGTTACAAGGTTTTAATACTCGTTTTCCTGAAATTAAGTTGGAACTGCTATCGGTGGATTATGGTGACTTGCCTCTACGCAACGCTGATATTTCCCTAGCAAGGCATATAGAGGATTTTGATTCAGGGGCATTTGTGGGGGTACCTTTATGTGAATATCGAAATGGCTTGTTTGCTGCACCTGATTACATTGAAAGGCAGGGAATGCCAGAAAAAATAGCGGAGTTAAGCCTGCATAGTTGTCTCTGTTATGGAAAAGAGAACAAAGCCTACAAATGGCAGTTAAGTGGGAAGAGTGTCGAAGTGAAAGGCGTGCTAGTAAGTGATAACACTGAGGTGATTATACAAGCCGCGGTACAAGGAATGGGGATAGCGTATATTCCACATATGATCATTGATAGAGAATTAGCTTCAGGCGAGCTAATTCCCATTTTCAACGACACTAGAAGTAGGCCTTATGTCATGTGGGGTTACTACCAACAACTGGCTTATTTGCCAGGAAAAACTCGAGCTTTCATCGACTATTTTCGAGAGTCTTGGTAGTGTCAATCAATGTAGATATTCAAATTATTTTTTAAGAGAAAACCAAGTTTTAGGTGATTTTGGATCTTGAATTTTTTTCTCCAAAATGATCATTTCAGCGCGTATTTGCCTGATAAAAGGATCATCGTAGTTGAGTTGGTCAAACTCATTAAGACATGCCTGATACCGCTTTAGCCTATGTTCAGGCGTCCCTATATTACCGAGTAACTCATCTATGCTAATTATCGATTCCATTCAATAATCCTTATCTCCCTGATGTTTAGTGAATTTTACCAAGTATGAATAGCCCTAAATAAGGGATGGTTAGGTAAATTTTATCACTCCATTTCAATAAATAAAATTATCTGTTTTAATACAGGTAGTTACATATTTAAATTTAGAGTGGATATTTAAGGTGGACGTTTGTCTGACAACAGCTTGAGAGATCTCTTACATATTGACTGGCGTTAGAGTGAGTGAACGGAGCGTATTGGTCTGTCTGTTCAGGTTGAATTCTTTCTAGCGGAATTTGCTTAAATTTTCATTTAAGGTAGTTTTGGATAAATATATTCAGCATATTCATCAGAGGTTAGGCAAGATGACTGTTCGAATTAACGCGTTTTAAGCCTTATTACCCTGAGTGATTAAATGGAGTTGTGCATGGAAGTATTATTTCAGACAGAGCGTATTACTTGTCGCCAATTTGAATCAGGCGATCTACAAGCGTTTGCTGACTACCGAGCTCTGCCTGATGTGGCCAAATATCAGAGTTGGTCTGATTACAGTTTTGAAGATGCTCAAGCGCTATTTGATAAGATGCAAAAGTCTGAATTTGGCACGTTAGGTAACTGGTACCAACTCGCTATTTTAACCAAGGAGTCGGAGCAACTTCTGGGGGATCTTGCGGTTCATTTTATCGATGAGTCACAGATTGAAATTGGCTTTACATTTGCGCCAGACTTTCAGGGGCAAGGGTATGCATCCGAGGCTGTAATAGGCTTATTAACTTATCTTTTTTCTAACCAGAAGCCACATAGAGTCATCGCAACCACTGACTGTGACAATCTCCCCTCTTGGCTGTTACTGGAGCGAGTTGGGTTTCGTCGTGAAGCGCATTTTATTGAGAATGTATTCTTTAAAGGTGATTGGGGCTGCGAGTATCAATATGCAATGTTAGCCTCCGAATGGCGCAGTGGTAATAGGGAGTCTTAAGTTGAATCTCTTTTTGCGTCAATTTGTGAATACCTGTTTCGTTAGTATTCCTTTATTATTCACACCATGACGCCTATTTTTCGGAGCTATTATGGCTAATATTCTTCTTGTGGCTAATCTCAACAGTGATCGCATTCTAAACCTTGATAAACCGTTAGAGATGGGAGGCCGATTTCACTATAAAGATGGTGGTCGACGCCTAGGTGGCGGTGGTGCCAATACCGGGATCGGACTTGCTTGGGCCAAGCATCGTGTGGCACTTGTCAGCCAAGTGGGTAGCGATAAAGTGGGAGACTGGCTGCTTGCTGAAGCGAGTGCTCAAGGAATCGATTGCCAGCTAATTCAACGGCATGAAGAGATTAGCAGCGAGATGTTGCTGGTGATGACCCCCAATGGTGAGCGTACGATTATTCGTCCCGAAAGACCTGTGTTTGAACTTGCAGCCCCTCCTGTTTGGAGTCAATGGGATGCGATCTATGTTAATTCATCTGCCGAAGGCAGTGTGAGTTGGGCTAAAACCGCACTGGAAAATTGTTTAGTGTTAGCTCAGTTGGCTAAAGATGAACGCCCTAGACCTTGTGACATTTTAATTGCATCTAAAACCGATATGCAGGGACGTAGCCAATTATCTCCATGGGAATATGGGCTTACAATCGCCGGAGCATCGCTTAAGTATTTCATTGTGACTGATGGCTCAGATGGCGCTCATCTCTATACTCGAGATGATTGTCAGCATGTGAATGCAGTGCCATCTGTGGTCGTCGATACCACGGGGGCGGGTGATGCCTATGCTGCAGGCCTTATTCATGGGATGACGAGTGGGTTAGGCATTGTGGAGTCGATGAAAGAAGCGGGAATATGGGCTGGTTTTGCGGTTGCTACGCACAGCTCCATTCCAGGAGAGGCATTAAAGCAATATTTGAGTAACTAAATTGGTGTCATAAATCTGTTATCTAACAGTCATTAAACCCTCATATTTGGCTGTTAGATTGGCAATACTGATTTAATGTAAATCACTATCCTTACTCTGTTTTGCCTTTGCCTTGCTCCCAGCGAGGCTTTTTTATGCTCTTTTTTCATTAGTGACTTAAATTCAATGTCATCATTTCTACTTTTAAGTTATTATTTAACAGGTTGTTAACTTAGGTTGATGGCAATTATTTCCGGTTAAATTGATAATGTGGGTGGCTGTTAATGGGAAATAGAGTGTGGAGTGATAAAAAGCGGTTTATCTGGATCCTGTCGGTTCTGCTGATAACGGCGTTTATTTTTACCAGTGGCATTAGCTATAAAGTGGCTCATGACTCTCTGAGTGAGCAAATTTCAGAAAATACCCTTCCCCTGACCAGTGACAATATCTATTCAGAGATCCAGCAGGATTTGTTGCAACCTATTTTTATTTCTTCGTTGATGGCCCAAGACACATTTGTTAGGGATTGGACCATTAATGATGAGCAAGATCCCAAACTGCTGATCCGTTATTTAAAAGAGATTCAGAATAAATACGATACCGTGACCAGTTTTTTTATATCCGATAAAAGCCGAAACTACTATCACTCTACTGGTGTACTGAAAAAGGTCGAAGAGACTGACCCCATCGATGCCTGGTACTTCCGAGTTCGCTCACTACCAGATTCAGAGCCCTACGAAGTGAATATCGATCCCGATACCGCAAACAAGAATCAAACGGTTGTTTACGTCAATTACAAAGTCTATGACTTCGACGGTAACTTCATTGGTGTTACTGGGGTCGGATTAGCGGTTGAACGTGTCCAGAAACTAATAAAACTCTACCAAAAGAGATACAACCGTCGAGTCTATTTTGTCGATACCGAGGGAGTTGTGACGCTACACGGCGATCAATACACTGGCAGTCAGACATTACAAGACTCCCCTGGTTTAGAAAAACTTGCCACCCGTATTCTTACTAGCCCAAGCGCTTCCCTCTCTTATGTTAGAGACAATAAAACGGTCTACCTGAACTCGCGTATGGTGTCAGAGTTTAAATGGTACTTGATGGTTGAGCAGGAGGAGGCCGAGGGAGAGCAGAAGATATTAAATACTTTCTGGGTCAATATCGGGCTGGGTTTGTTGGTGATCATCATTATCTTGGTCATTGCGAATCTGACGTTAGGGCGATACCAAAGAAAGTTAGAGGTGATGGCGTCGACTGATAAGCTTACCGGTGCTACGAATCGGCAGATGTTTGAAATTAATTTTACTCAATCACTGCTTAACGCTGATAACTCTGCCGTTCCAGTTTCGATCATCTTGTTGGATATTGATTATTTTAAGAAGGTCAATGATAGCTTTGGTCATAGCATCGGGGATTTAGTGATTAAGACGGTAGCCAATATGATCCAGCATCAGTTGAGGGATCAAGATATTGTGTGTCGTTGGGGTGGAGAGGAGTTTTTACTGTTGCTGCCTAATGTCGATCTTAGTCATGCAGCCGATATGGCTGAGCGGATTCGAGAGACGATTGCGCAACGTAAAATTAGCGTCAATGAACATGAGATTGGCATAACGGTAAGCTCTGGTGTTGCTCAGTATAACCCTGGTGAGCCAAGTGCCGATTTGATTAACCGAGTTGATGTCGCGCTTTATCAGGCAAAAGACAGAGGCCGAGATCAGGTAGTTTTGTCTCATTAGAGAGGAGGTCTTAATTTGATTGTAACTAAGACAGAGAGGCTTATTCTGAGAGAGTTTTCTCTGCAGGATGCTGAAGGTTTCTATCGGCTTAATGCCGATCTTGAAGTGATGCGATATACCGGAGATACTTCTTTCGAGTCAGAGCAAGCCTCTGCCGCTTTTATTGATGCCTATTGTGAATATCGTTTACATGGTTTTGGACGGTGGTCATTGCTTGATAGAGAGACGGGGGAGTATATCGGTTTTTGTGGTCTACGAAGAGATCCTGTTACTCAAGAAGTTGATTTAGGCTTTAGATTGCTTAGATCCGTATGGGGAAAAGGCTTTGCGAGTGAGGCTGCTTGTGCAGCCCTTAAAATTGGTGTTGAAAGATATAATGTGACTGACTATGTTGCCAATGTGATGAGAGAAAATCTAGCATCAATAGCTCTTATACAGAAGTTAGGTTTTACACAAACAGAGCAACAAGATGTTGATAGTCTCTGGCTAAGATTTGTATTAGCCTACTAGCTTATCGTTAATTTGAAATGACTTAAGGAGTTGATTGATGTCGGAGCAATTATTGGTTAAACAGTTATCGGGTTTATATTTGGGCGAAGAACTCAGCCAAATGACCGGCATTACCAGCGGGATAGCCAATAAAAAAGCCGCCACGACACTAGAAGTTCATTTTGAAACGGTTTCAGGCGATGCACAGGCTGATCCTAAACATCATGGTGGATTAGATCGAGTACTGCATCACTTTCCCCGAGAGCATTATGGTCAGTATCGTCGCTGGGACATGATGAATGGTTTTAGGGATGCGCCCTCTATGGGGGAGAATATCAGCACCGTTGGCTTGGATGAAACTCAGGTCAATATTGGAGATATCATTGCGATTGGCGAGGTTGTGCTGCAGGTGACTCAGCCAAGATCCCCCTGTTTCAAATTAAATCGACAGTTTGGTCATGAAGAGTTTGCGCTGGCGATGCAAACCAGTGGCTTATGTGGTTGGTTTTATCGAGTGATCAAACCAGGTGTAATTCAACAAAATGATAGTATATCCCTCATTGAGCGTCGCACTGACATAAGTGTGAGAGATGCCATGGTTATCTATTTTACCCCTGAGTTTGATGCTAAAGCTTATGATCGCCTCGCGAGTTGTGAGGGACTGGCTAATGCTTGGGTAAATAGCTTACAGAGAAGATTAGAACATCAGAAAATTGAGGACTGGCAGATGCGTTTGTTTGGTCCGAGTAAAATTTAAGTCTTTAATTCAAGGAGAGAAAAGTGACAGAAGAAGTGCAAGTAGAAGAACTAATACAAAAACAGGACCCAGCACTGAGCCAAGATGAGCGCAACATGGGCATCGCTGTTCAAGTCTCAAGTTTTGCGGGTTAAGTTATACCCAAACAACCTCTAAATGCAGAATTCAGCATGTCGAGAAGTGACAGAGTTCAAGGCATGAAATTGCTGGACTAGTTATTCTAATTCAATATTTTATAACGCAGAAACATGTTACTTCTCGCCTTGCCCTCCGGGAGTTTCCGTAGATCCGCTGCACTGCGTTAGCGGTATCGTTAATGGAATGACCATTGTCTCAACCACTGCCTTGTTCAGCGATCCTACGGGAGCTCTGAAATGAGCATTTTGAAGTGGCTTGGGTATACATCCCTTTCGGCAGCATACTCGGCCCATTCATCGTATGGTTGATGAAGCGTGATGAGATGCCATTCGTCGATGAGTGTGGCCGTAACTGTATCAATTTCAAGATAAGTTTAATGATCTACATGATGATCAGTGCGGTTTTGATGTTGGTTGGTATCGGCTTTCTTCTGATAGGTGTGCTGGCAATCGTTGATATCGTGTTTACTATCATTGCAGCGATGAAAGCCAGTGAAGGGGTAAGCTATAAATACCCAATGACGATTAAATTTTTAAAACCGCGTAGTTAACGTCTTATTTAAGTCCTTAAGCGTTCATGCTTAAGGACTCAAATCATATTAAGCCTTTAAATCTAAACCTTAAAACCTGCCACTAAAGTATCTAAACGATGTGCTAGATGGATCAGTGATTGACTCGCTTGTGCGACAGCTTCGGCGGTGTCCGCTGTTCTCTGGGTAATGTCATTGATCTCAGTGACATTACGATTGATGTCTTCCACAACCGTTGACTGCTCTTCGGTCGCCGCCGCCACTTGAATGTTCATGTCTGTGATCTGGCCTATCTGCTCACTGATCCCCGATAATGACTGACTTGCTTCATCAACGGCAATGACGCCTTCTTGAGAGCGTGAACGGCTCTGGGTCATGGCACCGACAGCTCTACTGGCCTCGGCTTGTAATTTATCTATCATTATCTGTACTTCATTGGTCGACGTCGCTGTACGTGATGCCAAGTTTCTCACCTCGTCAGCAACGACGGCAAAGCCTCGTCCCGCTTCACCTGCTCGTGCAGCTTCTATAGCTGCATTGAGCGCCAATAAATTTGTCTGCTCTGATACGGCGCGTATGACATCTAAAATCCCACCAATGGACTTAGTGTGTACCGCTAAGGATTCGATCACTTCCCCAACAGAATCGACATCGTCAGAGAGTTGATTGATGGTGTCTCTCGCACGTAATACCACCACTTGGCCAGAGCTAGAACCTGTGTCGGCATCTCTTGCGGTATCTGCGGCTTGGGCTGCATTGGCTGCAATCTCATTTACTGTTGCACCCATTTCATTTATCGCGGCAACCACCATCATGGTTTGATCTTTTTGCAGCTGACTATCAGACAGTGTTTGTTGTGCTTGATTTGCGACATCTTTTGCAGAAAGACTTAGCTGTTCACTGGCTTCAGTGACGTCGATGATTGAACTCTGTATCTTACTGATAAAGGTATTAAACCCTTTAGCCAGCAGAGTGAGCTCATCGTTGCCCTCTACTGGGAGGCGTTGACGTAGATCGCCTTCACCTTCACCAATATCCTGCAGCATTGATGCAACCACAGAGATAGGACGACTGACCGAACCTGCTACAAACACGGATAATGTAATAAAGGCTGTGGCAATCAATAAAGTCCAAAATAGGATCTGGTAAGCGGATTCTTGCAGTAGGGCGAAGATTTCAGATTCAGGCACTTGAGCAACAAGGTACCAATTCATAGAGGGAATATAACTACTGGCCACTAACATCTGTTGACCATCCACTTCCGTTTTTAGCATGCTAAAGTCACTACGATTTAGTAAGCCGTTGGTATTGCCGTCGCGATAAAAGTTGTTCAGTGTTCCGCGACCTATCTGATTGGTATCAGGGTGTAATTTGACCTCACCTTCAGCATCAACCAGATAGACAAAGCCTGTTTCTTCAATTTTAAATGAGGCTAATAGAGCGACCATGTCATCAAGAGATTTGGCTAATCCAACCAGTCCACGGCCACTTGGTTGTTGATAATTTATAAACAGTTTTACCTCACCATTATCTTCGGTGAACACGTTAAGCATGCGTTCTTGACCACTGTTTTTATAGTCGAAGAACCAGCCATCCTGAGAGGGATTCAAGAGTCGTAAAAAACCATCTTGGGTGTAGTAAGCTGCCGTGTCTCTGTCTGCGAATGAGGCTTGTGCAAGCTTGTATTGGTTTTTAATATTTGTCAGTTGGTCGGTCACTAAGGTTTCTGTGTCAGCAGGGCGACCATTCTCTAACCAATTAATCAGCATCGGACTGTTGGCGAGTTGCTCAGCAGCATGCATTAAGCTATTGATATCAAGCTCAATCTTATTGCGGATTTGCTGCAGCATATTGGGCATTTCAGAAGTCAGCATTCGCTGTTCGATGACTTGCTTTGCACTACGCTGGCTGAGCACGCCGACTAAAATAGTCGACAAGAGTACGGCAAGCGTAACAGTAAGAATGATTTTTTGTTTGATGGTGAGCATAGTTAATCTCATAGTTAGCAACCTGCTGATGTTATCTCTCAGTGGGCAAAATAAAGGGGGGAATTAGCAATCCCTGACTGTAGACGATTAATTTCTCTCATTATGTAGAGAGTTAAGTAGGGTGTTGGTGTTTCGATAGAAACTAGCGGTTGGTATGGAAATCACGCTTTATTAGAGGCTGCAATTATGGTGATATTTTGACATGATCGCAATGTTTTATTCACACTTGTAAAATAATACTGCGCCCATTAAGAGCGCATTTTGTCTGTTCTATTCCCTACATATTAGGGTAGTTAGGTCCACCGCCGCCTTCTGGGGTGACCCAAGTGATATTCTGGCTTGGATCTTTGATATCACAGGTTTTGCAGTGAATACAGTTTTGGCTATTAATGACAAACTTGTTTTCGCCTTCCTCTTCTATCACCTCATAAACGCCTGCAGGGCAGTATCGTTGAGCAGGTTCATCAAACTTAACTAAGTTGACATCGATAGGGATGCGGTCATTTTTAAGTTTGAGATGACAAAGCTGATCTTCCTCATGGAAAGTATTAGATAGATAAACAGATGAGTTTTTATCAAAACTTAACTTACCGTCTGGCTTAGGGTAGTCAATCTTCTTGTAGGCCCCTACTTCAGCCATCTGAGCATAGTCAGGTTTTTCATCCCTTAAGGTAATAGGGAATTTACCGCCAAACCAATTTTGGTCGATAAAGTTAAATGCACCACCGAGGTACGTTCCGAATTTGTGCATGGCAGGGCCGAAGTTGCGTGACTTATAAAGTTCATCTTGCAGCCAGCTTTGCTCAAACTTTTCAGCATAACAATCGAGATCTTTACCGCCTTCAACACCCGCTAACAATGCTTGTGCAATGGTTTCCGCAGCGAGAATGCCGCTCTTCATCGCGGTATGAGTGCCTTTTATCTTGGCAAAGTTAAGAGTTCCTGCATTACACCCTATGATGAGTCCGCCAGGGAAGCTCATTTTAGGCAAAGAGTTTAATCCGCCTTTGGTGATTGCTCGTGCGCCATAACTTAAGCGCTCACCACCTTCGAGATATTTGGCGATAACAGGGTGTGTCTTATAACGCTGAAACTCATCGAATGGACTCAGATGAGGGTTTTGATAATTGAGGTCGACAATTAAACCAACAGCTATCTGGTTATCTTCAAGGTGATAAAGGAAACCGCCACCTGAAGCGCCATCATTAAGTGGCCAGCCGCCAGTGTGTACCACTTTACCTAGCTCATGTTGTTCGCTCGGAACCTTCCAGATCTCTTTAAAGCCTAAGCCGTAGTGTTGAGGTGTTTTACCATTATCGAGGTGATATTTTTCGATTAATTGCTTACCGAGATGACCGCGACAACCTTCACTGAATATAGTGTATTTAGCGTGTAGTTCCATGCCTGGTTCAAAGCTACTCTTTTCTTGACCATCAGCCCCAACGCCCATGTCACCGATGAGTATGCCTTTAACACTTTGATCTTCATTGAAGAGCAGGCCACTGGCTGGAAAGCCTGGGAAAATTTCGACACCGAGTTCTTCAGCACGTTCGGCTAACCAGCGTGCAAGATTGCCGACACTGATAATGTAGTTGCCTTCGTTATGCATGGTTTTTGGAAGGAGTGCGTTGGGCATCAATCGTGACGATGATGGAGAGCTTAGCATGTGAATTTCATCGCTCACGACAGACGTATGGAGCGGAGCACCTGTGTCGCGCCAATCGGGAAATAACTCTCCAAGAACTTTCGGCTCAAACACTGCGCCAGAAAGAATATGGGCGCCAACTTCTGAACCTTTCTCTACCACACAAACGGCGATCTCTTGTCCACTGTCTTTTGATACTTGCATCAGTCTACACGCTGTCGCTAGGCCCGCTGGCCCTGCTCCAACGATAACAACATCGAACTCCATCGATTCGCGTTCCATCACTTCACCTCTAGGTAGATTTCCCCGTTAAACGGATGTTTTAATCATCTAACTACCTTACATCAAAATCAGACAATGGCACAGAGTTTATACAGTAACTTAAGTCTAGGTTAGGTGCTTTTTGAGCGTGAGCGGTGTCACAAAATGTTAACGTCTGAGGGTTTCTGAGTAAGAAATAGCGCTTTAACGCTAGGGTTCAGGGGGCAAATATGCCTATAATTGCTCCCTGACGGTTCTCCGAGCTTTTTGTCCTACGTCAACAGATATGGACGCTAAGCCGTGGCAATAACGCCACCGGGGTGTGATAAGAAATTCTCTCACCTCCCCTTACTTGGAAAGGTGATCATGTCTCAACTACAAGACAATTTTGGTCGAAGATTTCACTATTTGCGCATGTCAGTGACTGACGTGTGTAATTTCAAATGCACTTACTGCCTCCCTGACGGATACCGGCCAAATGGTCGTTCTAAGTTTATGGCGCTCAGTGAAATAGAAAATTTGATTGCTGCCTTTGCTGAAGTCGGTACTCAAAAGATCCGTATCACTGGTGGCGAGCCCACGCTGCGCAAAGACTTTACTGACATCATTCGTGCTGTTGCCGATAACGATAAGATCAAAACTATCGCGACGACGACAAACGGTTACCGTTTAGAGAAGCATGCGCGTGAGTGGTATGACGCAGGCTTAAGACGTATCAATGTCTCTGTCGACAGCTTAGATCCTAAGATGTTCTATCAAATCACGGGTGAAAATAAGTTCGACGAAGTAATGCGTGGTATTGATGCTGCTCTTGATGCCGGTTTTGAACGAGTCAAGATCAACGCCGTGTTGCTTAAAGGTTTGAACGATAAAGACCTACCACGTTTTCTGCACTGGATTAAAAATACCCCGATAGATCTGCGTTTCATCGAATTGATGGAAACTGGACTGGGTCGTGACTATTTCCAGGCACACCATTTAGCGGGTTCAGATATCAGATCTCAGCTTATTGCTGATGGTTGGGGACTTGACCAGTCTGCTGTGGATGACGGCCCGGCGCAAAACTTTAGCCGCGACGATCATAAAGGGCGTATTGGTTTGATCATGCCTTATGACAAGCATTTCTGTGCCAGCTGCAATCGATTACGCGTATCTGCTAACGGTAAACTACACCTCTGTTTGTTTACTGAAAATGGTGTCGATCTCAGAGATTTGCTGCAAGACTCATCCCAAAGACCTGAACTGATCCAGCGTCTTCATGGACAACTTGCCCAGAAGAAAGAAACGCATTTCCTCCACGATGGCATTACCGGTGTGACTCAGCATTTAGCCTCTATCGGAGGTTGATTTCAATCGGTCCCATGATCTTGTGCAAATTTTTTGCAGAATTTCATGGGTATAATTTCTCAGTATTCTTTAAGTGACGATTAAATAGAGAACCATTATGGGCCATTGCACCACGAACCAGTTTATCCCTTTAAATATTGCTGTTCTTACCTTGTCCGATAGCCGAAATTTAAGCCAAGATACCTCAGGCCAGTTCCTTGAAGATAATCTGATTGAAGCCGGACATAAGCTTATTGAACGTAAGCTCATTAAAGATGATAAGTACCAGATCCGTGCAGTCATATCTGAATGGATTGCATCGAAAGAGGTGCAAGTCATTATAACAACTGGTGGCACAGGCTTTACCGTTCGTGATAATACGCCGGAAGCGGTGAAACCTTTGTTTGATCGAGAGATTGAAGGTTTTGGCGAGCTGTTCCGCCACATCACGTATACCGAACTCGGCACATCGACAGTGCAATCTAGAGCCTTGGGTGGTTTCGCTAACCAAACCGCTGTCTTCTGCTTGCCGGGTTCAACGGGCGCATGTCGAACGGGTTGGAATAAGCTAATTAAAGAACAATTGGATGCGACGCATCGTCCCTGCAACTTCGTCATGCATCTCAAGCAGCTCGTGTCTGAATAACGTTAAGTCGTAAGAGCAACTACACATTTAGAAAAGTCGTTGCCGAAACAATAAGGTTTAAATAAATGAGCAATAAGTTTACCCATATCAATGCCGATGGTAATGCCCATATGGTTGATGTGACTGAAAAAGCAGTCACTGAAAGAGAAGCCCGCGCGGAAGCCTTTATTGAGATGGCTCCAGCAACGCTTGAGATGATCATGAGTGGCAGTCACCATAAAGGTGATGTATTTGCGACCGCACGTATTGCTGGTATTCAAGCTGCGAAGAAAACCTCAGATCTCATTCCTCTTTGTCATCCGCTTATGTTGACTAAAGTTGAGGTGGAGCTCGAGGCTCAACCTGAACATAGCCGAGTGCGTATCACCAGTTTATGTAAACTGTCTGGTAAAACAGGTGTTGAGATGGAAGCATTAACGGCCGCTTCGGTTGCAGCCTTAACCATTTATGACATGTGTAAAGCGGTTCAAAAAGATATGGTGATCACCCAGACGCGCCTGTTAGAAAAACGCGGCGGTAAGTCAGGTCATTTCAAGGTATAAATTATGATTAATGTTTTGTTTTTTGCACAGGTGAGAGAACTACTCGGCGAGAGCTCTATACAAGTTGAAGCGACAGCTGAGACCACAACTGCCGAGGCACTGCGTGCTGTTCTTGCATCGAAAGATGACAAATGGGGCAAGGTATTGGTGTCAGATAAATTG
Source organism: Shewanella hanedai (assembly GCF_007197645.1). Classification (GTDB taxonomy): domain Bacteria; phylum Pseudomonadota; class Gammaproteobacteria; order Enterobacterales; family Shewanellaceae; genus Shewanella; species Shewanella hanedai. Next base: position 22,219 of record NZ_VKGK01000016.1, on the reverse strand, counting down.
CTGGTTGCGGTCAATCAAACCATCAGTGGTTGGGACACACCAGTTCAAGATGGCGATGAAGTCGCTTTCTTCCCGCCAGTCACTGGGGGTTAGTCATGTCGGCTACGTTGAGTAAAGTGGTAGTTCAAACTCAGGACTTTAGTGTTTCTGATGAATACGCCCTAATCGCGGATGATAATAGTGATGGCGCAGTGGTGACTTTTGTCGGCAAAGTCAGAGACTTTAATGACGGCAGCGTGGTGACGGACCTGACCTTAGAGCATTACCCTGGTATGACCGAAGGTGTACTGCAACAAATAGCCGTTGAGGCTCGTGAGCGTTGGCCTTTAAACAAGGTGACCATAATACACCGTGTTGGTACGATGGCTTTAGGCGAACAGATTGTTTTTATCGGCGTGACCAGTGCTCATCGTAAAGCCGCTTTTGCAGCTTGTGAATTCTTGATAGATTTTCTTAAAACCAAAGCGCCTTTTTGGAAACTGGAAGCCGGTGAAACAGGCAAAAATTGGGTTGAAGCTAAAGATGCTGATGAGCAAGCAGCTAAAATGTGGGATAAATCCTAAGTTTGAGTGACAAGGGAAAAGCATGATTCGATTGAGAAGAGGATTCGCGCTGGCAGTTGCGAGCCTTGTCTTGGTATTGAGCATGGCGGTCACCAACGCTAACGCGAGTGATGTGCCTGTGATTGCTGCGGCATCAAATATTAAATTTGCACTGGATGAACTCGCGAAGCAATTTACTCAAGATACCGGTGAGAAGGTACGGATTTCCTATGGTTCTTCGGGAAATTTTGTGGCGCAGATTAAACATGGTGCACCTTTTCAGATGTTTATGTCAGCTGACGAAAAGTACATTGAACAGTTGGCTAAATCAGGTGTGACGGTCGACGATGGTGTGCTCTATGCTGTGGGCCGACTTGCGATTGCAGCTCCGATTAATTCACCGCTGCAGTTGGATCCTGAGTTAAAGGGATTAAAGGCCTTAATCGACAGTGGTGAGTTAAAGCGTTTCGCTATCGCCAATCCAGATCATGCGCCCTATGGAGAGCGAGCCCGTGCTCTCTTAACTACATTTGGTTTATGGGAGTCACTGACCCCACACCTCATTTATGGCGAGAATGTTGCTCAAGCAGCGCAATTTGCTGTCAGTGGCTCGACGCAAGGCGGCATTATTGCGTTGTCACTTGCCATCGCACCACAATTTCAAAAAATAGGGCATTATCAGGCGTTACCAGAATCACTACACGCCCCCATTTACCAGCGTATGGTGCTGACCAATAAAGCGGGAGCGACAGCCAAAGCGTTTTATGCTTATCTGCAAACCGATGCCGCGCGTAAGGTATTCAGTGACTTTGGTTTTGGTTTACCTGCCAAAGCTACCTTGACTGAGTCGGGTGAGTAACTAATGGATTGGGAAGCCCTGCTGTTATCGATGAAACTCAGTAGTGTCACAGTGCTGCTCTTGATCCCTTTTGCTATTATTGTGAGCCGCTTTCTTGCCTATCGTCAGTTCAGAGGCAAGTCATGGGTTGAAGCCCTGATCATGGTGCCTTTAGTATTGCCTCCTACCGTGATCGGTTACTACTTGCTCGTGGGGTTGGGCAGTCAATCTTGGCTTGGGCAGCTGTTAGAGGGAATACTCGGTCATCAACTGGTGTTTAATTTCTCAGGTTTAGTTGTAGCCTCGATTGTGGTGAATATTCCCTTTGCTATTCAGCCCATTCAGCGTGCGTTTGAAGCGGTGCCTGAAGATGTTCGGGATGCAGCAGCTTGCTGCGGCATGAGCCGAATGAAAGTACTGTTTAAGATTGAATTACCTATGGTGTGGCCTGGTGTATTAACGGCTTTAGTGCTCTGTTTCTCACATGTTTTAGGCGAGTTTGGCGTGGTGTTGATGATGGGCGGTAACATTGCTGGTGAGACCAAGACTATCGCGATTTCTATCTACGACAGCGTGCAAGCGTTCGATTTTGCCAGTGCCGGACAGATGTCGTTAGTCTTACTGATTTTTGCTGTCACCGTATTGGCCTTCACAACCAGTCTGTCTCGACGTATGGGGGCCGCTCATGTCTCAAGACGTCGGTGATCTATATTGTCAAATCAAACAAGATAAACATATCAAGCTAGACGCCGAATTTGTGTGTAAAGCGGGTGAAGTGCTTGCGGTTGTCGGTCCTTCTGGTGGAGGAAAGTCGACTCTGCTGCGCATGATTGCTGGATTGAGTCATCCAGAGTCCGGCGTGATCCGTTATGGTGAAAGGGATTGGTTTAACGATTCAAGTAAGGTTCACCTTAGTCCGCAGCAACGTCATCTAGGTTATGTGCCGCAACATTTTGGTCTATTTCCTAATTTGACCGCATTGGGCAACGTGGTTGCTGCGTTAGATCATATTCCCAAAGCTGAACGAGTGCCGAGAGCGAAAGAGTGGCTGGAGCGAGTGAACCTTCATGGCCTGCCCGATCGACTCCCTGCTAATTTATCTGGCGGTCAGCGACAAAGAGTTGCTTTGGCACGGGCATTGGCGCGTGAACCTTCGGTGTTATTACTCGATGAACCGTTTTCTGCGGTAGACAGAGAAACGCGAGAGCGACTCTATTTAGAACTTGCTCGCCTTAAATTACAGCTCTCTATTCCGGTTATCATGGTGACCCACGATCTTAATGAAGCGTTACTGCTTGCTGACAATATGATCTTGATTAGCCAAGGCAAGATGTTGCAACAAGGCGTTCCACACGAAGTCTTAACGCGACCACGTACTGAAGCGGTTGCTAAACAAATGGGTCTGAGGAATATCTTTGACGCCCATGTTATTGCTCAAGAAGAGGAGCGTAAGATCACTTGGCTCAAGTTTGGCGAGCATCATATTGCCAGTACCTACTTTGAGAGTTTGGAGGTCGGTGCAAAAGTGCGCTGGGTGATCCCAAATCAAGGGATACGTTTTAACTCGATCAAACAAGGACGTCTCTGTCGCAGTTTTAACAAGCTAGAGATCACGATAGATTCCATGTTAACCATGGGAGAAACCGTCCGGCTAATCGCGAGTGTGAAAGGGGTAAAACACCAAATACATGCTGAGGTACCTCTACATTACGCCAATAAAATCGCCTTGGCTGTTGGTGTCGTGACCGAAGTCGCCCTTAAGTCTGAGTTGATTCACATTTTAGAATCTTGATGGCACGCTGGGACATAAATGATCAAAGGTTAATTTGATTTCCATCTCCACAATATGGTCAATCCCGTAGAATTTGGGATTACTTATCAATGGAGACATCAGATGTCTAAAGCGTTAGCCGGTTCAATTATTTTATCGTGCGTATTAACCATGCCAGCTTTTGCTGCGTACACAGGCCCTGGTGTTGAGACCTTAGTCAATAACGCTAAAGATGCTAGTAACGCAAAAGATGAGGCGCCTGTCGAGTTGACGGGTTACTTGGTCAAAAGTTTAGGTGATGAGCATTACTTGTTCCGTGATAACACGGGTGATGTTGAAGTGGAGATTGATAATGCACTTTGGCGTAACATTGAAGTGAGCAGCGAGAATAAAGTTATTCTTAGAGGTGAAGTCGATGATGACTGGCAAGGTATCGAAATTGAAATTGATAGTTTGACGTTAGTGACGAGTTAATTGAAATACAGACTTTAATTCAGACCTTTAGAAGGTAAAGGTGAAGTAGCTTGCTTCATTAGTACAGACAAATTGCGTAAAATATATAGCTGAATAGCTTGAACAGTAACGGTTTTTTTTCGATTGATATAAGATGAAGATTATAGTGATGATTAAAGGGGGAGCCATGGCACGTTGGCTAGTGGGTTTAATGCTTTTTTCGAGTGTTGGTTTTTCAGCGCAGACTTTGGCTGAACAGTCGGTTCTCGGCATGTTACTAGATAAGCAGAACCTTTCTCCTCAGGCCTTAATGCTCAGGATCGAAAAGCAATATTCAGGTGTGATAAGTGAATTTGAGATCGACGTCGAAAGAGGTGAATTGATCTATGAAGTCTCGCTTATTGATACTGAGAATGAGACCATCACAGAATTCGAGTTTAAAGCCAAAGATGGTCAGCTGATCCACCAAAAAGTGGAAACCCTAGAAGCTGACGATAAAGATGGTCTCCAAGCTGTGCTCTTGATGGAAGAGATCAATCAGAGCTTCTATTCATTAGTGCACAAGGCTATGGATGGTCGTCATGGCCATATTGTCGAAGCACAAATCGATCATGATCTTGGGATCAGTTATCTCGAAATTAAACTTATCGACGAAGCTGGCAAACACAGGCTGGCTTTCGATATAAAAAATCAACGTCCATTGCCACTGCTAACTTGGGATTAAGTTACTTATGAAGATATTACTCGTTGAAGATGACGCCACGACTATTGAATACGTGGTTAAAGGCTTTACTGAGCAGGGACATAATATTGAAACCGCTTCAGATGGGCACCAAGGTTTATTGCTTGCAACTAGCATGAAATATGACCTTATCCTGCTGGATCGTATGTTACCTCAACTTGATGGACTCAAGTTATTAGCGGCATTGCGAGCGACGGGTAGTCAAACTCCCGTGTTAATCCTGTCGGCACTCAGCCACGTGGATGAACGAGTCAAAGGTTTGAGAGCGGGTGGCGACGATTACATGACTAAGCCTTTTGCTTTTTCAGAGCTGTTAGTCAGAGCTGAAAAGTTAATGCAGCGTGGTTTATCCCAACCTGCAGAAACCGGGCTAGTCGTTGGCAACCTGATGATGGAGCTGCTCACGCGTAAAGTGACATTAAACGGTAATGAGTTGATGTTACAGCCTAAAGAGTTTCAGTTATTGAAGTATCTGATGGAGCATCCAAACCAAGTGATCAGCCGTACGCTGCTATTTGAAGCGGTATGGGATTATCATTTTGATCCTCGCACAAACGTGATTGATGTTCATATCGCTAAGCTTCGACGTAAATTTGAAGAACTTGGTTTCGGAGAACTGATCGAAACGGTCAGAGGTGCTGGATATCGTCTCCGTCAAGGGAATTAAGCCCTATCAGAGTAGTGCTTGGCGCATTACTATCATATTTTCAGCTCTGGTTACGCTCATTATTGGTACCTTGCTACTTGGCATGTACCGACAGTTAATGAACGAACAGGAGTTGCAAACCAACCAACATTTAGCAGCAGAAACAGCGCGCTATCAACAGATGGCGCTGACCTTAGACAAGAGCAGTTTTGCTGCTCAGGTAAAGGCTGCAGATCCTAAGACCGCTCTGATTGTTTGGCGCAGCTCATTGGATCTTATCGGGGCACTAAGCTTGATCCCCGATGACATGCCGATGTTACCTAAAACCCGTGATTTTCCCATTTTAACTGCAGGTCCCGATAAGCTACATATTCTGACCGGCGGTTTAGTGATGACGCGCTACGGTCCAGTGTTGATTGCGACGCGTACCGATCAGCTTGCGACTTTGATCGACCGCTTTGTGAATGCTGCCATTACAGCGTTAATGTTAACGATCATCTTAACCCTGGCGCTAGGTTATCTCTTTTCGAAAGCGATTTTACGTCGATTGGTTCAATATAATCATCTTAGCCAATTGATTGAGAAGGGCGAATACTCCACGCGCCTCCCTGTGAGTTGGCGACATGATGAGTTTGACATGTTGGCGGGTAAGTTTAATCGAGTGCTCGACACTTTAGAGAACAACTTACTGGCCGTAAGAGGCGCGACAGACAATATTGCTCACGACTTGAGAACTCCTCTGTCTCACCTAAGAATTGGCTTAGAGCAGTTACCGGATAAAACCTCACAGGATCTACCGGAAGCCTGCGCGATTTTGATTGAAAAGTTAGATCACTGCTTAGCGACATTTGATGCCATGCTGTCATTAACGCGCATCGAAGAGGGTCAGCAAACATTAGAGTTACAAGACTTTAGTCTAAAAGTCTTATGTGAAGATCTCTATGAGATGGCGGAAGCCATGGCCGAAAGCAATGAGCAGACGCTGACTTTAACCACGTCCGATGATGTGCAGATGACAGGCGATAAATACCTGTTGTTTCAGGCTTTGTTTAATCTGGTCGATAACGCGATTAAATATGCGGGCGAAGGCGCCAAGATTGAGATTGTGCAGCAAGGCAATGAAATACAGATCCGCGATAATGGTCCAGGGATCCCCGATGAAGAGAAAGGGCGGGTGTTCGAGCGTCTAGTACGGCTAGACCCTAGTCGTCACAATCAGGGAACAGGCTTAGGTTTGTCGTTGGTGAAGGCGATTTTAGCGAGACACAATGCCAAGGTTAACTTGATGGACAATACGCCAGGGTTAATTGTCAGCATCACTTTCTAGTTTTTTCATTCCTCAGTTTAACATTAGCCAGCTCCTTATCATTTGGAGCTGAGGCTAACAGCCAGTGAGATAGCGATGTATCAAATTATTGCCGATGAAACTGATTTCATCGTGATCGATAAGTCCCATAATGTTCATTTTCATAGCCAAGATGGCACCGCTGGCGTAATGGCGACAGTTGAGAAAGATTTAGCGATCAAACTCTACTCTGTTCACCGCCTCGACACGCTGACATCTGGCCTTTTGTTGTTTGCAAAGTCGAGTCAGGCTGCTGCTGAATTCACGCAACTGTTTACCGCTCATAAAGTGCAGAAATACTACCTCGCATTGGCTAAAGGTAAGCCGAAAAAGAAACAGGGTTCGATTGTGGGTGACATGGCTAAGTCTCGTCGCAGTATGCACAAGCTATTACGAACCATGGAAAACCCCGCGAGGACACAATTTTTCTCTCAATCAGTGGCTGAAGGATTGCGTTTATACCTGCTAAAACCGCTCAGTGGTAAGACGCATCAGTTAAGAGTGGCGTTGGCGAGTATTGGAGTGCCAATTCTGGGTGACCAATTATATGGTGGAGAGGAGGCCGATAGGGGTTACCTGCACGCTTTTAGTTTAGACTTTGTTTTTCGCGATCATGCCTACAAATATACGATTCCTCCTACTGATGGCGTTTTTTTTACTGCTGAAGATACAATAAAGCAGTTGCAAATATGGTCTGAGCCTGAGAGATTAGATTGGCCTAACAAAAATTAATTAATTGAGAAGGAAATTGTAAATGGACACCAATAAGCTGTTACTCGTCGTGATCGCCATCTTGCTGCCACCCGTGGCCGTATTTTTGAAGTCCGGTGTGGGCAAAGATCTTTTGATCAATATTATTCTCTGTCTATTGTTCTTTATCCCTGGTTTGCTTCATGCGCTTTGGATTGTGACTAAATAGCTGTCAGATTCAATGGGCTTAAGCGGCTTTAAGTAGATTAAAAACACAGCAATTTAGCTGTGTTTTTTCATCTTTATTGTTGAGCGCTGATTTCCACTTTGGTCAGATTGGTTTTTATCTAGATTAATAATATTGGTTTCTCCCTTGTACTTGAAAGGGCATTGCTGATGTTTATTAAATGGTTAGCTTTAAATCATTAATATTTAATTCTGATTTTATTGTGTTAAATCAACTTAAGGCCAAGGTAAAAAGGCTCTGAATTTCGATTCTGGGATTGAAATACGTTATAATACGCGGCCTTTAACTCTATCCTGATGGATTGAGTAAATATCAAAATAGAGTGGGTTAGAGATGAACAGAAAGAAGAAAATCAACGAAACATTGAAAGGCAAGGCTAAAAAAGCTAACGCTAAACTTCATTCGAGTAACAAACCTAAATATATCTCTAAAGCTGAACGTGCTCTTATCATGGAGGCCGATAACAACATGGCCCCAATTTCAGATATGAGCCTGAGCTAACCCCTCCTCGCATCAATACATCCAATGACGATAATAGCGGTAAGATACCTGTCTTAAACCTTTATGGGGTTAGACATCTTACTTAAGTTGTATGATTTTAATCTATTAAGCAGTGAGCAGTATTTACTGCTTGAGCATTATCGTAAACACGAGTAGTTATTGCACTTTGTGCGGCTGTCTCATCTCATGTACTGAGCAGGATTTCTGTTGGACGCTCGGTACCACCGAATGGAGAGCGGAGTTTTAGTGTCTATTTATCGGGTGATTTTTTGATTCGATAGTGATGGTGACGTTAAAACTGCGGTTCTGCAAATAGGAGTTTCATGAATACAGTTTATTCAATTGGCGAACTTGAGTCATTTTTAGTGGCTATTTTAGTGCTGTTTATCGGGCACTCAATCAATCGTCATGTCGCTTTTTTCAGAAAGTATAATATTCCTGAGCCTATCGTTGGCGGCCTTATCGTCGCGGCGGTTATTACCATTCTACACTTCAATAATGTCACTCTTGATTTTACTCTGTCGATGCAGAAAACATTAATGTTGATGTTTTTCAGTACGGTAGGTTTAGCTGCAAACTATAAGTTGTTGCTTAAAGGGGGCTCGAAAGTCTTTTTGTTCCTCGGGATCGCCTCGCTGTTTATTCTGATCCAGAACGCGGTGGGTGTCAGCATGGCGACTGCGCTTGGTTTAGAGCCTTTAATGGGCTTGATAGCTGGTTCAATTACTCTTTCTGGCGGTCATGGAACCGGTGTCGCTTGGGCACATACTTTCCAGGAAGATTACGGTATTAACACCTTAGAATTTGCGATGGCAGCGGCCACATTTGGTTTAGTCATGGGAGGGATCATTGGTGGCCCAGTCGCTCAGAGACTGATCAATAAGAATAACTTGGTTTCTTCATACGGTGTGGGCGGTAATCACCATAAAGATCACCCTGATCTTGTGACTTACGATCAACTTGAAGAAGACAGAGTCACAGCTAAAAGCATTCTAGAGGTGATGTTCATTCTGCTTCTGTGTGTCTCAGGTGCCAAGTGGGTAGCGGCGCTTATCGCGACTCTGGATGTTAGTTGGTTGAAAATGCCTGAGTTTGTATATGCGCTATTTATTGGTGTGGTGATCACCAATATTACTGAGCTTTCCCATGGCTATAAGATTAAAAGTGAGAGTGTAGATGTATTAGGTACCGTCTCTTTATCTTTGTTTTTAGCCATGGCTTTGATGAATCTCAAGTTGTGGGAGATATTTGACCTTGCTCTGCCTCTACTGGCTATTTTGTTGGTTCAAACCATTACCCTTGCGCTGTTTGCTTATTTCATCACCTTTAGGTTGATGGGCAGTAACTATGATGCGGCGGTTATCGCTGGTGGTCATTGTGGCTTCGGTATGGGAGCTACACCCACTGCCGTGATGAATATGGGGGCACTGGTCTCGAGAACTGGACCTTCACCTCAAGCTTTTATGGTAGTGCCGATCGTTGGCGCCTTCTTTATTGATATTGTTAACGCCATAATTCTTCAAGGTTATTTGAGCTTTATTGGTTAAATCTGTCTTCATTTCGTTGTTAAATTAAACCAGTTACGTTGCGTAGCTGGTTTTTTTTATCTTTTATATCAACAAATTATTCGATTCAATATATGTCGACCTTATGGATATGTGATCTTGATCTTGTTTGTTGAACCTTATTATTTTTTATCCATTTAGAATCATCGGAAAATTGAACTCTTGTGGCAGAATCTAGGGCTGTCTCGATATTCATCATTAGCTCATTAACGTTGAGCTGTTTTATGATCGTCTGAAAGGCAGAGTTTTAGTATCGGTGATCGGTTCTATAAAAAATTGATACTAGTGAACAGCGGGTCTTTAAATAGAGGTTTTATGAGCACAGTTTATTCAATAGGCGAGCTTGAGTCATTTTTGGTGGCTATTTTAGTGCTGTTTATCGGGCACACCATTAATCGTCATGTCTCGCTATTCAAAAAATATAATATTCCAGAGCCCATTGTCGGTGGTCTTATCGTTGCAGCAGTCATCACAATACTGCATTTTAATCAGATATCTCTTAAGTTCTCCCTTTCAATGCAAGATACCTTAATGCTGATGTTTTTCAGTACAGTGGGTCTTGCCGCTAGTTATAAGTTACTGCTCAAAGGCGGGTCTAAGGTATTCCTATTTCTAGGAGTCACCTCAGTGTTTATTTTGGTTCAAAATGCGGTTGGCGTGAGTATGGCAACCGCATTAGGTTTAGAGCCTTTCATGGGATTGATAGCGGGTTCTATCACCCTTTCTGGTGGCCACGGAACGGGTGCTGCGTGGGCGCAAACCTTCCTGGAAGACTACGGTGTCAATACGCTTGAGTTTGCAATGGCTGCCGCGACATTTGGTCTGGTGATGGGCGGCATCATTGGTGGTCCAGTCGCCCAGAGACTGATCAATAAAAACAACCTGGTTTCTTCATATGGTATCGGTGGTAACCACCATATAGATCACCCTGATTTGGTGACTTATGATCAGTTAGAGGAAGACAGAGTCACGGCTAAGAGTATTCTTGAAGTCCTGTTTATCCTGCTGCTATGTGTCGCAGGTGCTAAGTGGATTGCTGCTCTAGTGGCTTATTCAGAGATTAGTTGGCTAAGAATGCCTGAGTTCGTTTATGCTCTTTTCCTTGGTGTAGTGATCTCCAATATTACTGAGCTGTCCCATGGCTATAAAATTAAGAGTGAAAGTGTTGATGTATTAGGTACGGTTTCTTTGTCACTCTTTCTTGCTATGGCTTTGATGAACTTAAAGCTGTGGGAGATATTTGATCTTGCCTTACCTCTACTTGCCATTTTATTGGTGCAAACCTTGGTATTAGCCCTATTCGCTTATTTTGTTACCTTTAGGATGATGGGCAGTAACTATGACGCCGCAGTGATGGCGGGTGGCCATTGTGGTTTTGGTTTAGGTGCAACGCCAACGGCAGTAATGAACATGGGGGCGCTGGTCGCTAAAACTGGACCTTCTCCGCAAGCTTTCATGGTTGTGCCTATCGTGGGGGCTTTCTTTATCGATATCGTTAACGCGATTATCTTGAAAGGCTATTTGAGCGTTATTGGTTAGTCTGCCGACCTAATTTAAAAAACCAGCTGCATTTTACAGCTGGTTTTTTTTCGTCTTTTTTTCAATCAATGCAATCAAACGTCTGCGCCATTCGTTATAGGGGTGAACACTTCACTTTCTATAAAGGATAAAACGAAATGAAATCATCGAATAAAGCATTAGGTTTAACTGTTGCGGGAATTTTGGCTGCGGGTTTATCTGTGGGAGCAAATGCGGTGCCTGCACAGCCTACTCAGTGGGAAAAATGTGCCGGAATTGCCAAGGCTGGTGCAAATGACTGTGGTGCATTAGATGCTAGCCATGGGTGCGCAGGTCAAGCTAAGGAAAATAACTCACCTAATGAGTGGGTGTATGTGCCAGCGGGTACCTGCGACAAGATCACTGGTGGAAAAGTCAAAGCTGTTAAACCGGCGAAGTCTTAATGTCTGGTGGGAGTTTAGCGGGAGCAGGCATTGGTCTGCGGCTCCCTCATGTGCAGCAAATTTTAGCTGCGGGTGAGACGGATATTCCCTGGTTCGAAGTTTTAGTGGATAACTGGTTGATCGAGGGAGGGTTAAATAAGAAGATGCTGCTTGCGATGAGTGAGCGATATCCCTTAGTGCTCCACAGTGTAGGGCTCTCATTAGGCGGCCAACCCTTATTGGATTTCGATTACCTTCAACAAATTAAAATATTGAAACAGGAGACCGGAGCCCTCTGGTATTCAGAGCACGCTAGCTTTTCGGGGAATGCTCAGTTAACCGTACCAGATCTGCTGCCTTTACCTTATACAGAAGAAGCGGTGAGTCATCTGAGTCAGCGCATCATTCAAGTTCAGGACTTTATGGGGGAAAGAATTCTGCTGGAAAACGTGTCTACCTATCTAAGTTGCCAATTTAATGAAATGACCGAGGGGGAATTTATCGCTGCTGTTGCTAAAGAAGCTGACTGCTACCTCTTGCTCGATATTAATAATGCCTATGTGACGGCTAAGAACCTTGATCAGAGTATGCAGGCGTTTATGGATGTTATCCCCGTTGAGCGGGTTAAGCAGATACACCTAGCGGGCTTTCATGATAAAGGGGACTTTTTACTCGATGCCCATAACCATCCTGTCGATGAAAAAGTGTGGCAGGCTTTTGAGTGTTTTGTGGCCCAAAATGGCCCCATTCCTAGCATGATTGAATGGGATAACAATTTGCCTCCTCTGGAGCGTTTACTTCAAGAGAGAGCGATTGCCGCTGAGATTTTATTATCAACCCAAGGGACTGTCTCTACTTCCTCTCTTGCACGAGAACACCATTTCAAAGGGGCACCATGCGCTTAGCTGAATGGCAAGATGCTTTTGTTAACGCCCTTAGCGAGAATGGTTCTGAGGAGTCATTGCTTTCGCTGGTGAATACCAGGGAGGCGAGTCGTTTATCTGTCTACCGCAATAACAGTAAGCAAGCGTTAACCGCTGCCATGAGAACGACCTTTTCGATGTGTAACAACATTTTAGGTGAGCGCTGTTTTGAGCAGTTAGCTTTGAATTATCAACAATGCTATCCCTTAACCTTGAGTGATTTGAACCAATATGGTGAGTCATTTCCTCATTTGTTGGTCGAGACTATCGGAACCCATTCAGAGTTTGAGGGATTGGAATACCTTGCCGATCTGGCACAGCTTGAGTGGCGACTCCAAAGAAGTTATTACGCTGAGGATGCACAGGTTTGTGCTCCTTTTTCACTGCTTGAGTTGCTCACTGAAGAGCAGCAAGCTGAAGTCGTGATGCTATTGCGCCCCGATATCAACGTGCTTAGCTCCAGATATCCTCTTTATGAATTATGGGTAAAACATCAAGATGATAGTGAGGTTGTGGATATCTGTGAGCCCGCAGAAACCTATCACTTTTGCATCTACCGAGACCCATTTAAGCCTAAGGTTCAACGTATCACTTCGGCCTTGTACCAGATTTTGAGTGATATAAGCTTATCCAAAACCTTAGCTCAGATAAGTGAGTCGAGCGCTGACATGACGTCACTTAACTGGGCGATTAGCCAAGGGTGGGTGTGCGGTTTTCATTGTGAAGGTGCCGAGATATGTTGAGCCGTGAGCAGTTACAGGGGTTGTTTCGTTATTGCTACTGTCTTACTACTGATCGCAGGAATGCCGAAGATCTGTTGCAAACGTCACTGGAGAAATGGCTTCGTCTTGATAAAACCGCTGATCACTCTCATGCCTATATCCGCAAAATTATCCGTAATCAGTTTGTTGATGATTGCCGCCGACATCAGATCCTTGCCTTTGATTCCATCGATGAGGGATCGCCTATTTTGCTAGATGACATCTGTATCGAGGAGCTTGAAATACAGCATAATTTGATTGAGCATGTGTTTGGCTTACTCAATACTGCCGAACGTGAAGTACTCTACTTATGGGCAGTTTATGGGTATACAGCATCGGAGATATCGGTGGATCTGATGCAACCTAGAGGAACCATTCTGTCACGATTACACCGTATTAAGCAGAAGGTTGCCAATGCCTCTGACAACAAGAAAGAGCAGGGTTCTGAGGTTAGTTTATGAATAGAAAACATGAGTCAAACCAAAGCTCTTTTAAGCGCTTGGCTAAACGCTTTATTGAACAACAAACACTGGATAGTGAACAGCTAGATAGATTTGAACATCTGCTCGGTGGCTTTGCTGAGCACGTTGAGCCGGAGCGACACGAGCCAGACTCAAAGCTGCTTCCACAGCAACCCAGAAGAGTCGGAGGATTAATGGCGATGGCTGCCAGTGTGGTGATCTTGTTTATCGTGAGCTTAAATTTTTATCTGCAGCAGCCAACCAAGATTGATTTGATTGCCAATGAAGTTGCAATGAATCATATAAAAATGAAGCCGTTAGAGCTTAAAGCAGAGACTCTATCGCCTTTAAAGGATTACTTTACTCAACTGGATTTCTCCATCGTCGACTCAACATTGTTTACTCAGCAGAATAACAAGATGCTGGGAGGGCGGTACTGTTCGATTCAGGGAGTCACGGCAGCGCAGATCCGTTTTCTAACTGCTGAAGGGAAGAAGGTAACTCTATATGAAGTTGGCTATGATCCTAAAATATATGGTGAACTGCCGATGTTATCTCAAGGCCAACAGCCCCTATTTATTGAAGTTAAGGGGATCAGTGTGAAGATATGGGTGGAAAAGGGGTTATTGATGGCTGAAGCCAGAGACAGCTGAAAGAATCAAAATCAGCCATTCCTTTAGCTGATTATCTTATCAATCAGGGAAGCCTAGCCGTAGGCGTAACGCTCCCCAATTTGGTGACTGAAGACATGGAATCGACAGTAGATAGACTCTACTAATGATCGCGTCTTAGCAGTTCCCATTGATCAAGAGCCTCACCACTTGGCAAGGTACAAACGCCGGTGTCGAGTGTTAGCTTACCCTGCAGAGACTCACAATATTTAGCAGCTGGACTGGCCATGCCGATAGCCGTTGTCGCCTTGTTATTATCACGTTTGAATAGCTCCCATTGATCAAGCGCTTCACCACTAGGCAAGGTACAAACGCCAGTGTCCAATGCGAGTTTTCCTTGCAGAGATACACAATATTTAGCGGCTGGGTTGGCCATGCCGATTGCTGGCTTAGTCTGCTTATGATCACGTCTGAATAGTGCCCATTGATCTAGTGCTTCACCACTTGGAAGAGTACAGACGCCAGTGTCTAGAGCCAGCTTCCCTTGTAGTGATTTACAGTAATTTGTGGCTTGATTATCCATATCGACAGCTTCGGTCATGGCTTGCTTATCCGCGTTAGAGGATGCCGTTTGCTCGCTTGGGTTACACCCGGTGAGTGCGAATGTCGCTGTGAAAATGAGTGATAGAAAGGTAATTTTAATCATATCCGTCGATTCTCCAAAAAAGAGTAGAGTTATTAACTAGGTGGAATAAATATCACTTGGTACAAGACAGTGAACAGGTCTTTATACTGGTTGTATAATAACGCCTTAAACAGCAAAAAGGGTTTTTTATCTGGTTGATAACTTTCTCTGATACTGATTAAGGATCACGTTTTGGAGTTAACGTTTCTTTGGGATGAGTTTTCTTGAGTAAAAATAACATTTTATCAACGAGTGTGATGGCTTGTCGGTACGTGATGTAAACCTACTTGTTACATCTGTGAGGGGATTTGTATTTTTTGCTGCTTTTTTGAGAAGGGTCGTTGTTTACATCACATCTTTCTTTAGTATGCCCTAATCGTTATTTATGAAGATAAATTGGCATTGGATATGAAAAAAAGAACAAAACTACTATTTGCTACCTGCGTTATGTTGGTCGTTTCAGGTTGCGCTACACGAAGTGATTGGGAGGCCGTCAGTGGCTCTAAGAGTGACGGTGTTGTGACTCTACGCTATGAGTTAGTCGCTTCAAAGGCTTATTTACCCGACGAACCTGAGGCAATAGCATTGGCTAAGCAAAGGTGTGGATACTGGGGGTTTTCAAGTGCTAAAGCGTTTGATACTGAAACTCAACACTGTAGTGATGAGGAGTGTCGTACGTATATCATCACTAAAGATTATCAGTGTATTAATTAACCCCACTTGGTCAGTCATATTCGCCTGTATGACTGACCTTGACTCGATCTAGGGTGATTGTTAGCTTAACATGAGCTACACACTTCACAGTTAGCTTGTTGACTGAGTTTCATCTCACGAAACTCCATGGTCATCGCATCGATCATCAATATTCTCCCTATGAGTGGCTTACCCATATGACTGATCACTTTTATCGCTTCGACCGCTTGTAAGCAACCAATCATACCAACCACAGGGGCGAGAATACCTGATTCAACACAGGTGAGGTGTTGCTCGCCAAACAGTTTGCTGAAGCAGTGATAACAAGGGGTCTCACCTTGATAGTCAAACACTGTAACAGTACCTTCCATGCGGATAGCGGCAGCAGAAACCAGTGGCACCTTGTGGGTGAAGCAGCTTTTATTCAGTTGTTCACGCACGGCGACATTGTCTGTGCAATCCATCACTAGAGTGTGGCTTGCGATTAAGTTATCGAACTCATGATCGTCAAGCACACCATTGATGGTGTCTATCTGAAGGTGCGGATTAAGCTCGCTTAAGGTTTCCTTGGCTGATTCAACCTTAGGCTGTCCGATGTTCTTATCTTGATGTAATACCTGACGCTGTAGGTTTGATAATTCAACGGTATCGAAGTCGACCAAGGTCATCATGCCGACGCCAGCAACCGCCATATATTGGGTTGCTGCGCATCCGAGGCCGCCAGCACCGATAACGAGTACCTTGGCGAGTTTTAATTTCTCTTGCCCCTCAAAATCCATGGCTTTAATGGAGATGTGGCGGCTGTATCTGAGAATTTCGCTGTCGGATAAAATCTCATCGTTATCTGTGGTCGAGCTCATGTCTGTTTCCTGAGGCATAGATTAGCAAAGTACGGTGTTAAAGGGCTCAACGGTGACTAAGCTGCCGTCAGGTGTGTTGCCTTGCTCTTGGGCTAAGATAACAAAACAGTTAGCTAGGCTCATGGAAGTCAACATACCTGAACCTTGCCCACCCGTCATGGTGACTTCAGCTTCGCCTTGGGCGTTATAGCTTAAGATCCCTCTTTGATATTCAACACGTCCGGGGAATTTACGCAGATCGCCTTTGAGTTTCGCTTTAAGGGTTAATGGCTTAGTTTGTGGTAAACCCTGCATCTTTTGCAGCAGTGGCCACACTAGTTTGTAGAAGGTTACCATCGATGACACCGGGTTGCCGGGAAGGCCGCAGAAAACGGCTTTTCCTAAATGACCGAATGCGAATGGTTTACCCGGCTTGATGGCCAACTTCCAGAAAGTGATCTCACCTTCTTCGTCTAAAATCTGTTTGGTATAATCGGCATCGCCCACCGATACGCCACCTGAGGTCAGTACCATGTCGGCACAGGATGCAGCATTACGGAAAGCCTGACGGATTGCTTCTGGATCATCCTCAATCACACCGAGATCGATCCATTCGATATTCGCTCGGCTCAGTAAACCTTGAATCGTATAGCGGTTAGAATCATATATCTGACCCGGCGCAAGCTCACTGCCGACTGGACGTAGTTCATCACCGGTTGAAAAGAAGGCTACTTTAACCTGACGAGTCACGCGAAGCTGGCTGATACCGATAGTGGCTAACACGCCCATCTCAGCTGCACCAATTTGAGTGCCGCAAAGCAGGACTTTTCCACCGACCTTAACTTCTTCGCCTTGATAACGCAGGTTAGCGCCTTTTTCTTTAGGTGCTTCAATGTAAATCTTGCTCTCTTTAGCTTGGACTTTTTCCTGCATCTGCACAGTGTCATAGCCATTAGGAACTGGCGCACCTGTCATGATTCGAATGCAGGTATTTGTTTTTGGCTCTCCCTCGAAAGGGTGTCCAGCAAAAGATTGGCCGATGAGAGTCAGGCTCTCATTATTGGCGAGATCTTCGAATCGAAAAGCATAGCCATCCATCGCCGAGTTATTGAAAGGCGGGAGATCGATGCTTGATGCTAAGTCTTCTGCTAGAACACGGCCTAGTGAATGGGAAAGTTGCACGACTTCGGAGTCATCCAGTGATGTGACTTGATCGAGAAGTCGTGTTATCGCCTCATCTGGGTGCATAAGACTAGGTTGAGAGCAGGGGTCGGCTTTAGCTGGCATCTGGCTTCCTTTAAAAATGGAGTCTAATTTGGTTAAGAAATTCAAGCGTGGGCTTCATTATGCCATGCCTAATGGAGAAGACTATGATCTTAACTGCAGTTTTGATTTTAACGGTCATCTTTGTCCCGTATGCAAAGAATAAGTAGAATTTATGCAAACGGATTATTTGTTTTTTAACGTTTAATGAGAATTATTTGTATTTGTAAAACAGTGGCTTAAGTAAATTGCATTGATTTTTGTGTCTATCTTCATAACAATGTACCACTGATGAATTTGTTGGCCTTAAAATCACGGATTAAGTGAATTTGACCGGTCAGTTGCAGGTTCTAATCGTTTAAATATATGTAGATAGGATGGACCATGCTTGCACAAACTATGATTGATCAATTGAACGCTCAGATTAATGTTGAGTTTTTCTCTTCAAATCTTTACCTGCAGATGAGTGCATGGTGTGACGACAAAGGCTTTGAAGGTGCTGCTCAGTTTATGCGTGTTCACGCAGATGAAGAGATGCAGCATATGCATCGCTTATTTACCTATGTCAGCGAAACTGGCGGAATGCCACTGTTAGGGACGATTCAAGCGCCGCAAGCTGAGTTTGCATCTTTACTCGCATTGTTCGAATACACCTATGAACATGAGCAGATGATCACAAGTAAGATCAATGCATTAGCCCATGCAGCATTTACGAACCAAGATTATTCCACGTTTAACTTCCTACAATGGTACGTTTCAGAGCAGCACGAAGAGGAGAAATTATTCAAATCTGTAGTGGATAAGATTCGTTTGGTTGGTGAAGATGGTAAGGCGTTATTCTTTGTCGATAAAGACCTAGCACAGATGGCTATCAAAGAGTCTGCAAGTGTGATGACAAGCGAATAATCCGTATCACTAACATTGGCTAGCTAAGAAGCAATGTATCGCTTCTTAGCTAGTTATTACTGTTTAGGTATTCGGAATTTCTGCCAGATTGTCATGGTGCAGAAATTGAGGGAAATAGCTTTTTTCAAGTAGAGCCGTCAATTCCTGATTCGGTAATGGGTGAGATATCAAATAACCTTGGCCGAAATCGCAGCCTAAACTTTTCAAAAACTGTAACTGCTCCTCGGTTTCGATCCCTTCAGCGACTAGCTTTAACTCTAAACTCTTGCCCATCATGACAATGGCTTTAATCAGATTGGCGTCGGATTGGCAGTCCAACATATTATCGACAAAGCTCTTATCTATCTTGATCACCGAGATAGGGAAACGTTTGAGATAACTCAGTGAAGAGTACCCAGTACCAAAGTCATCGATGTAGATATCCATGCCTAAGTCACGGATAGCTTTTAATGCGTGCAGACACTGCTCAGTGTCGTCCATTAGCATAGATTCAGTGATCTCTATGTGCAGATGCTTTGGCTTTATATCATATTTTTTCAATAGCTTATCAATAACCAAATCAAAGTCTGTTTGATTGTTATTGATAAGCTGTCGACCAGAGACATTGACTGCCATATTGATCATATATCCCATGCTATGCCACACATGAAGATCGATTAACGCTTGCTCAATGACCCATTCACCAATAGGTTCTATCAGGCCTGTTTCCTCGGCCATCGGGATAAACTGTTCTGGTGATATCAGTCCAAATTTAGGGTCTCGCCAACGTATTAATGCTTCGACACCGATAATGCTACGATCACTCAGATTAACTAAAGGTTGATAACAGAGAAAGAACTCACCTTGAAGCACTGCACGTCTGAGGCGTTGTTCTAGTTGGATATGTTCAAGTATACTGACGTTCATCTCTGGTGAGAAGTAACGGTAACTACTGCGACCATCTCGCTTGGCTTTATACATTGCAGTTTCGGCATAGCGTGTTAATTGTTCAGGCTCATCACCATTTTTCGGGTAGAGGCTGATGCCAATACTGGCGGAGATCATTAGCTCGTGATGGCCAAGTTCAAAGGGAGCTGAGATATGCTTGAGTATGGAATTGGTTAAGGTGTTTATCTGATCTAATGTCTCAACCTTAGTTTTAATAATGGCAAATTCATCTCCACTAAAACGGGCAATAAAGTCATGTTTCTCCAGTAAGCGCTCAAGTCTGGTTGCGACTTGATGAAGCAACTCATTACCGAGAGTATGACCGTAGATATCATTAATATATTTAAAGCGGTCGAGATCAATAAACAGGATCGCGAGTTGCGATGACCTTTGCTTTGTAAGTAGGAGTTCCTGCTGTAATCGAGCCGAGTAAAGGTGATGGTTAGGTAAGTTCGTTAGCGCATCATAGTTGGTCTTATACCAGATATCTTGCTCATATTTCTTATGATTACTGATGTCGAGAAACAGGCCAATATGTTGGGTGATATTGCCAGTATCGTTTCGCACCACTGTGATGGCGAGGTACTCAGGATACACTTGCCCATTCTTACGCTTATTCCAGATCTCACCTTCCCATTTATCCGTTGTATTCAGGGATGACCACATGGCTTGGTAGTGGTCATTGGAGTGCATGTCAGACTTCAGTATCGATGGATCTTTACCTTTGACCTCGTCTAAGCTGTAACCTGTGATTTTAGTAAATGAAGGGTTGATCAATTCGATGAGGTTATTGTGATCGGTAATGACAATGCCTTCGGCTGAATACTCAAATACTGCAGCAGCTAAATTAAGCTGGCTGTTGGCTTTAACTCGCTCTTTTAACATTTGATTGAGTGCTTGGGACATCTGGGCTATCTCGTCATCTCCCTCTACAGTCACCGTTAAATCAAGGTGTGGGTCTTGAGTCATTCTCTGCATATCTCTGGCAATAGCTGAGACGCTTCCAACCAGGTTTCTGACCATAGCTCTGCCTAGGAGAAACATTAGTAATACATTGATTATTGAGGATATTACTCCTATAGCTAAATAAGTTAGAGCTCTATTTTTTTGCAGTTCGCCTAACTGGGCAATATCAGAAGAAATGTCAGTGCTGATTTGATGAAGTTTTTCGATTCGTTGACTCGCCGTGTTCCACCACTCTTCGCTGCTTACGATGGGGGATTGGTGTTGCAGTTGAGCGAGTGACTCGAGCATCGGCGTATCATCGATGCGGACTTGAGCATCTTGGGCTTGGATTTGGATCGCGACTCCCTGATGTTTGAGCTGGGTAAGTCGAGTTAGCTTTTCACGGTATTGGTTAAGGGTATAGGATATTTGATCAATGGCTGACAGCTGCTCAGCGGTAAGCGTATGTTGCCTTAACCGTAATAGCTTAGTCTCAGCCTGCTGAATACTATTATTAAAGAGCTCAACATACTCAGGTTCTCCTCTTAGAAGGTAATTTTTAAAGTGATGAATCACGCCTCCATAGCCCAATAAAGAAGTTAGCTCTTTTGTCTGTCTGATAAGCTCTATTTGAGATTTTATCTGCTCCCGCATCGACAAGTATTCTAGGTTAGTGCTGCTGGACAATAATTCTTTTACATACAGCTTATAAGCCACTTCCGTGGTTGATAGGGTCTGATTTATCGCAAGTTCCAAATCATCTTCTGCTGCATTCATAGTGATAAAGGCATCGGTTGTGATTACTTTTGCTGAAAGTAAGCTATTGACCAGGCCTCTTTCTTGTCCCGCTAACTCTTGTATATGCAATAAGTGGATAAGGGTGTGATAAGAACTGGCTTGAGAGCCATCTTGGATCTGTATCTGAAGCTGGGAAATGAGAATGAGAAGATGATTAATCAGTTCAGTAAAGAATTGGAAAGAATCTGTGCTGTAGGATTTGATGTCTTGACGAGCTAGTAACAGTTCTTGATTGATATGCCGAATACGGTCCATATTTTCAGTCAACAACAGTATCTGCTCTGTATTAGCATCAAACAGTTTTTCTAAGTTGATCTTGCTCTGGAGTTGCGTCAGTCGATTGTCTGTGTGCTGCTCTTGTTCGCTTAGCTGCTGGCGATACTGCTCGCCTTTACTACTGATAAAACCAGCGGTGAGTCCACGCTCTTTTTGTAGCTCATCGACCAGGTTTTCGATGTCTTGGGTGAATTCAATTATAAGCGTATTGTTTTGAGCGGCCTGATAGGTGTGCCATAGATCTATCATGATGATAGAACCAAGGAGAGTTAGTGACAGCATGGGAATAGCTGCAAATAAAATTAATTTATTTTTAAAACTCAATCGGTTTATCACTAGTGGCATTTAGCCTGCTCCATGTGTCATTTGCTGTAATAAAACGCTGCCAGCAAAAATCATCCCTTCTTTATTCCTATTAAAATGAGAGGAGTAAAGGTTTGAGAATTGTTTTAAAGATATTGTTTTATTTCATTTACCTGTAAGGCGATTGAAAATTTTTAGGGTTCGATAGATACCATAGCAAAATGCTTCTGTCATACATATTTTACCATAGTCTAATCTACATCACGGTTTGTCTAATATGGTCATATATCGGTAACGTGCTATTTAGA
This sequence comes from Shewanella hanedai, assembly GCF_007197645.1. Classification (GTDB taxonomy): domain Bacteria; phylum Pseudomonadota; class Gammaproteobacteria; order Enterobacterales; family Shewanellaceae; genus Shewanella; species Shewanella hanedai. The sequence continues at coordinate 240 of NZ_VKGK01000016.1, read as the reverse complement.
CTGGTTTTAACTGTAATAAAATAGGTTTGTTGGAGTGATAGTTGAAAGGAGTGACTTAGATAAGCTAAACAAAACGCAGTATTACGAGTCTTATACCAATCAGTATAAGAAGTTGATCTACTCTGAGTCTGACGAATCCCCACAAAAAGAGATGAATAAATAATGAGATAGGTGAAATAGTGAGGAACATTCATGGCATTTGGTGATCAAATTTATCGCCAAACAAAAATTACCACGAGT
>NZ_VKGK01000015.1 GCF_007197645.1 Shewanella hanedai | reverse complement strand
TTTGATCACCAAATGCCATGAATGTTCCTCACTATTTCACCTATCTCATTATTTATTCATCTCTTTTTGTGGGGATTCGTCAGACTCTGAGTAGATCAACTTCTTATACTGATTGGTATTATTCGCAAGCTACACGGGTTATACCATGTCGATTGCAGAGCAATCTCTTCTCAGTTTCGGCTATCAATTAATATCAAGCCCGGATACTGCGCAGGTGGTCATTGATTTGTATATTATGGCAGGGCTTGCACTTGTTTGGATGTATCAAGATATTAAAAGTAGAGGAAAAACAATCAAACACTGGCTGCCATATGCAGCCGTCACTTTAGTTTTTGTCTCTATGGGTCCCTTGCTGTATTTAGCGCTTAGACCAGACAGTGATAACAAATGACACTTTGGTTAAGCAGCACTCTGACGTGTGAGAACCAGAAAGCATGCCACTTTTAGCACTAGGCATGCTTCCCTTGATCAACCTCAAAAGTTAATGAGTAAGTAACAGTTCAAGTTCATGTAAAGATTTCACCACATAATGAGGCGTTATACCATAGGGGCTCGGCAGTTCAGCAGAGTTTAACCAGCAAGTATCAACACCTGCATTTAAGCCCCCAAGAATATCAGAATGTGGATTATCCCCTACCATTAGTACTTTACTTCGCTCTGGATTATTCATCCGCATTAAGGCGTGTTCAAAAATACCCACATCGGGTTTAGCAATCCCCACTTCTTCAGAGATCACAACTTGCTCAAAGGCATCAAGTAGCCCTGTTTTCTCTAAACGAACAGTTTGAAGCGCAGTGAAACCATTGGTGATGATCCCAAGTTTGACCTTACCTAATAAACTATCAATAAGCGCTTTAGCGCCGGGCAATAAAGTACAAATCTCGCCCATCGCCTTAAGAAACTCGCTATTGAGCTTTTGGGCACTCACGCCTATTTTATCTCCCCACGCAGTAAATCTATCTGTTTGTAACTGCGCGGCGGTAATAAGCCCATCTTGGTAATCAACCCACAGTGGTTTATTCACTGTTTGGTATAATTCAAAATCAGCTTGAGTAAAATCAACATCAAAACGGCTGAACATAAATTTAAGACCTGCGAATGCATCGAAATGAAACAAGGTTTCATCGGCATCGAAGAGTATCCATTGGTATTGCATCTAAAGTACTTCTCATAAATTAAAACAAAAGGAGAAATCGTTAATCCACCGATGTAGAGATGTTCTCAACTAATCGGGTTTTATGACCGGTGTAACGATTGAAAAAAGCCAAATGGCTATGATGAGAGAACTCATCGCCCCGCTGATAATACTGGCTTATCCACTCGATTAACATTGCTAAATTGGCATCTTGCGCAGCTTTGCTCTCATACTTATAGGGCTCCCAAGGACGTGACTTTGCATTATCCTTGCAGGCTTGTTCGTTTAAATCTAAAAAGATCATCTCTGTCGCTTTCTCACTGACCAAGTCGACAAGATCGATGTAACAGCCCTCAATGACCCAAGACTTCTGTTGAGACATAAACGACTCTACCCTCTGTTTTGACTCAGAGATTGGCATACGTTTAGGTATATCTCCGTCTACCACCGGCAACCATGCCACCAGATCAAGATCTAGATGAGATAAACCTTCAGTGCCACATAACCGTTTTGCTAACGTTGATTTACCGGAACCTGAGTTACCAAAAATAACGACTCATCTCACACGCTCTCCTATAAAATTAAGAGGTCACTCACACGCTTTTGCAATGCATTTAAATCCTACTGCTCGTGCTTTACCAGTATCAGAAATAAATACGCGCACCTTTGCAGTGCCTGTGCCACGCATCTCTTTCTCCACTGCCAAAGCTTTCTCTTTCGGCATGAAAAAAGCTTCAATACCATAATCAATGTCTAACATTTCACCGTAATTGTTTCTAACTCGACCTCGAATAAAATCACCTTGAATAGGCATCACCGAACTGACCTCTCCCGCTTGCCATAAACCATCTTTCTCCTCAAGCACAAGGTAAACTACGCTGCCTCTCTTAAATTCAGCAGCATCAATGCGGCTAATCAGGTTTATATCGAAATTGAGTCGAACAAAATTGCCTCTAAACAAGCTTCGAGGATCCACAGGCTCTGTCTTGAGTATGATTTCTTTACCCGTCCAAATGGGCAACACAGCACCAAGGTACTCAACACATAACACTGAAAGTTGAAATAACAGCGTCAAGAGCAAACCAATTTTAATGACTTTTCTATTGGGTGGCATAGTGAGCCATGATGGCATAGTGACTTTATCCATTACGCTGACTCCTGATCTTGTTCTTTACCCGTTTCGGTCACCAATTTGAGGTGATATTTCCAGTATTTAGCCGCAGCCATCAAAATTGCAGCAGCCACCATAAAGAGTATCGCGCCACCAATATAATCACCGATGAGATCAAAGTAACGCAGGAATGCCGTCAATAACAGGGTGACGACTCCAGTATAAAAGTAGTGGGTTTGATTCTGATCTATCCCTCGGCGAATGAGTAAAATCCCCATTAGCACTAAGATCAAATTGGTGGCAATCGCGGTGACAAACTCCATGTTGTCCATCGCTGTGAGTAAGAGAAAACAACAGCCAAAATAACTGCTCATTATTATGGCTGGGGTTGAGGCATACAAACCGCTTTTTCGCGATAAAAACCAAGATAGAGCACCGCAAAGAAACACGGCAGCAATGCCACTAATGGATAACCAATCAAATCCAGACGAATAATCCTCCCATGCACCTTCGAAACTGAGAATAAGCAAAGTGATGATAGACGCTCTAAGCAGCCAAATATGCGTAACCAGTCCGTATTCTCGCCAGTCTTGCTTATTGGTTCTCATTAACCACCAAGCAGCACCATTGAGAAGTATGCCGATACCGAGGGAGAATGGCAGTTGCTCCTCAAAAGGAGCAAAGTAGCGCCACTCACCCATTGTCCAAGCAAGCCCGATGTTCAACCAAGTAATTAAACCTGCAATGCTCGCGATAAAAAGCAGTCGTGATGATTTTTGAAACAGGGTTAACCACAGCATGACGATCGCAAACAGCGGATAGAGAGTTGGAAAGAAATCTTCACCGGTTTCGACTATCGCCCAGACACTTGCCAAGGTGAAAGAGAGTAAACCCAGTAAGCGACTCTGCGTAAAGATAACAAGAGGTAGAATGCCGATTGCCCACCAGAAAATCCCATCAGGAAAATGCTCTCCTAAGTGATATATCTGTGCAATCAACATAATACTGGTTCCGTAGCTAATGCCACCGAAAAATAGCCAAATTTTCCCAGCCTGTTGTCGTCCTGACAAAAAGAATTTAATGCCTACCCCGTTGCAGCCCAAGGTCAATAATAACAACCCGACGGTACGAACAATACGTGGTATTTCATCCCAGTTATGGGAAACAATAAGAATTAAGGCAAGCCCCAGAAACAAGGCACCAAGAGACATTAACAGGTAGTAACCAAATGAGTTCTTGTTGGGGTCTTCATTTAGCGACTCGCCATAACGAACCAAAATAGCATTGGCCTGAGTGTCAGATACCAGTCCATCGCGCACCCAATCTCGCGCCTCGTGGGCAAGCTCCTTCTTAAAGAGGTTGATCAGCCTCATTGTTTATTCCTTATCACATTTAGTTTCATCAAGATTCAAATTCAAGATTACATTTACCCACAAAAAAGGCCAGCATTCGCTGACCTTATTTACTTTATACATTGGTATTACTTGTTTTCAGTCCAGCGATCCATCCAACCCAATACATTGGCGTACCACTGTTCAAGGTTTTCTGGGTTCAAGATCCAATGATTCTCTTCAGGATAGATGAGCAACTCTGAAGGAATGCCTTTACGTTGCATAAAACTAAACGCGGCTAGACCTTGGCCATAAGGAACGCGGAAGTCTTTCTCACCATGGATAATCAACATCGGCGTTTTCCAGTTCTCAACGTAGTTCACTGGATTAAACTTCTCGTACAGGTCTTTGTTATCCTGATATGTGCCACCAAATTCATATTCTGGGAACCAAAGCTCCTCGGTAACATAGTACATTGAACGCATATCAAACAGACCAGCATGATTGACCAAGCAGTTAAAGCCATCGCTCCAATTACCTTGTATCCAGTTCATCATGTAACCGCCGTATGAGCCGCCTAAGGCACAGGTGCGCTCTCCGTCGAGCCACTTCTGTTGCTTAGTCACTGCAGCTAATCCTTTTTGAAGATCTTCAAGTGGCTTTCCACCCCAATCTTTCGAAATCGAATCAGTAAAGGCTTGTCCATAACCAGTAGAACCATGGAAATCGATCATCACCACACCATAACCCGCTCCAGCCCATAGCTGTGCATTCCAACGGCTGCTGAATGAGTTACCAAATGAACCTTGTGGTCCACCGTGAACGAGGAAGGCTATCGGGTATTTCTTACCCGCTTTGTAATCAGTAGGCTTAATCCAGTAGCCGTGAACCTCTTCATTGTTCCAGCCTTTAAAGCTGAACTGCTCAAACTCACCAAATTTGATCTTGGCTAGTTTGTTTTTATTCACATCAGTTAAACGTGTTAAATTCTGACCATCTAAACCCATAGAGTGCAGGTCACCTGGTTGAACTAAACTCTTATGGTTAAAGATAATTTTGTCATTGGTGACACCAACAATGGAGTTACTGCCGTCGTTAAATATCGTTTTAACGTCGCCAAATTGAGTATTCACTTCAAATACCGTCACTTGACCCACATCTTGAGCTGTTACATACAAGGTGCGATTGTCTTTACCGAATGCCAGCGAGCTTGGGCTTCTGTCCCACAGCGGCGCAACTTCTTTTTCCTGACCAGTAACGGTATCGCGTAACATGATGCGATAACGGTCGGCTTCGAAACCAGGCTTTGTCATCGCCAGATACGCCAGGTAACGCCCATCGGCAGAATACGTTGGCAGAGCATCCCACGCTTTATTCTCTTCGGTTAAATTAACCGCTTTGCCACCTGACACCGGCACTTGCCAAAGATCGTAGTTAGTGATCCAAGCTTGGTCTTTACTCGGCGCCTTAGCGCTGTAAACCACATATTTACCATCTGGGGTAAAAGTCACCTCTTCCATACCTGAAAAAGGTTTCGCGGGTGTTTCAGTGTCGAGCCCAGCAGTTACATCCACAGCTGTCAAAATCTTTTCGCCGTTAAGCTGTGCGACAAATAGGTGGCTACGAGAATGATCACTCCACGTGTCCCAATGCCTCACCATCAACTGTTTATATTCACGCCCAGTCGATTCACGTTCCTCTTCGGCTGTAAATTTATCTTTTGAACAGGCTAAATCTTTGCAATCAGGAAACACGCGCATGTTTAATACGATTTGTTTAGTGTCTTGTGAAAGCTTAAAGCCTTCGATGTCCAATGGCAGTTCAGAGATTTGAATCGCTTCGCCACCGTTAAGTGACAACGAATACAACTGACTAGAACCATCACGATTAGCAAGAAAATAGAGACTTTTATCATCGGCAGAAAAAGCCACGTTGTGCTCAGTACCCGGTGCAGAGGTCAGCTGTTTAGCTTTACTGTTTGGCGTAGAAAGATCTTGAATGTACAGATCTGAACTGGACTCCCCTTCGCTATCAATTTTTTTGACAGCATAAACCAATTTATTGCCATCGTTAGACAATGTTGCTGAATGAAGCTTGTTAATTTTAACTAAGTGTTGAACCGTAAAGTCCTCTGCTGCAGAGGCTTGAGCGGTGCTTGCTATTCCGGCAGTTGCCAGTGCAAGTATGAGTGCAGATTTTTTCATTATTATTATCATCTTTATTGATTGTTAATCGATTTGTAAGCGACCCTGATTCGCCAAATCACTTTTCACGTCTAAAATTCCATTGTGACACTTTAGATTTTTTGCGTTATTTTCTTTTATTATCAGAAGCACATTATCCAAATAAGAAGGCTTAGGCAAGATGCCTAAGCCTTCTTATTGTAGACTGCTCTAACCAATTACTAGCTTAATTTCACTTTCCAGATAGCGGGACCCGTTTCATGGGCATTCACCCCGTCTGAATCAACCGCAACCGTCACTGGCATATCTTTGACATCGAACTCGTAAATCGCTTCCATACCGAGATCAGCAAAAGCAACAACGCGTGATTTTTTAATCGCTTTAGAGACAAGGTATGCAGCACCACCAACGGCCATCAGATAAACGGCTTTATTCTTCTTAATCGATGCCACGGTTGCAGGTCCACGCTCGGCTTTACCGATCATGCCCATTAGACCTGTTTTTTCTAGCATCATATCAGTGAACTTATCCATACGTGTGGCCGTTGTAGGACCTGCTGGCCCAACAACTTCATCGCCAACAGGATCGACTGGACCCACGTAGTAGATAAACTTACCGGTAAAATCGACGCCTTCAGGAAGTCCTTCACCCGATTCAATCAAGCCTTGAATACGTTTATGCGCCGCATCTCGCCCAGTCAGCATTTTGCCGTTCAGCAGCAACGTGTCGCCACTCTTCCATTGCTCGATGTCTGATTGAGTGACAGTGTTAAGATCGACTCTACGAGTGTTTTCGCCCGCTTCACGAGTGATCACTGGCCAGTCTTCAAGTGATGGCGGTGTTAATGTAGCTGGACCTGTTCCATCAAGATGAAAGTGCACGTGACGTGTGGCAGCACAATTAGGGATCATCACCACAGGTTTAGAGGCTGCGTGTGTCGGCGCTGTTTTAATTTTAATATCCAGAACAGTCGTTAATCCACCTAGGCCTTGAGCACCGATACCGAGATTGTTAGCACGTGTAAAAATGTCTAAGCGCATCTTCTCCTCAGTGGTTTCAGCCCCTCTAGCTTGCAACTCATGAATATCAACTGGATCCATCAGTGACTCTTTAGCCATAACCGCCGCTTTTTCAGCCGTACCACCAATGCCTATACCTAACATTCCTGGCGGACACCAGCCAGCGCCCATGGTTGGCAAAGTTTTCTCAACCCAAGCTGCAACATCATCTGATGGGTTTAACATGGCCATTTTTGATTTGTTTTCTGAACCACCACCTTTGGCAGCAATTGCTACGTCGACGTGATTGCCTGGCACCATGTCGATATGAACGACTGAAGGCGTGTTGTCTTTGGTATTTTTACGGCTACCGGCAGGATCGGAAACGATGGAAGCGCGTAATGGGTTATCTGGGTTTTTATAAGCTTGACGTACCCCTTCATCGACCATCTGCTGAACAGTCATGTCGGTTTTGTCCCACTTGACGCCCATTCCAACTTTAACGAAACAAGTGACAATTCCGGTATCTTGGCAAAGAGGACGTTTCCCCTCTGCAGACATACGCGAGTTAATCAAAATCTGTGCGATGGCATCTTTTGCTGCTGCGCTTTCTTCACGCTCATAGGCTTCAGCCATGGCGTCAACAAAATCTTTAGGGTGATAATAAGAGATATATTGTAGCGAATCAGCAATACTCTCAATAAGATCGGCTTGCTTTATGATGACTTCTTTACTCACAGACTCTTCCTTTTTATCGGACATATTAGGGGCACTCCAATAGTTTCATTGGGTTACAATATTATTATAATAGTTTATCTATGATACCTTCCCCTGACTTTCAGGGAAACACCTCACTTGAAACCTTTAGAGCTGTTTATTGATTTTTTTAATTCTAGCCTATCGATTATGATATTCTATCGTTGAGTATCAGGGGAACGCCCCATTTTAATTAAGGTTAATCGATGAGTTGTTCGGCGTCGCGTCAGCTGGCTTCATTAAAGCTGACTTGGGATCACACCACTACTGCGTTATTTTCATTTTTTTCAGATCAACCTTGGGCCATGCTATTGGATTCAGCCAATGCTGATCATGCTGATGCCAGATACGATATTATCGTCTGCAACCCAGTTGCCACCATAGTAACGACCTCAGGCCTGAGTCGAATAACACACTATGATGACGCTCGAGAACATAATGTTGAAACGGTAAATTTGGATCCCTTCCAAGTTATCAATCAGACACTGAAAAATTATTTCCCCCAGCCATTGTTGAGTCAATATCCTTTCTCTGGCGGCGCCATGGGTTGCTTTAGCTATGACTTAGGCAGACAAATTGAGAGTCTTCCTGACATTGCCCAACGGGATATTGATCTGGCAGAGATGAATATCGGACTATATATGTGGGCGTTGATTTATGACTATCAAGACGCAAGCTGGACCTTAGTGCACTATCAAGGCCAAGATGCGCTGCAGCAGACGCTAGCAGAGCTTGAATCCCTGCTCAATAAGCCTTTGACATCGAACAAGCACCATTTCTCTTTGAGTAACGACTGGGATAACCAGATCAGCCGTGAACAATATTTAGATAAGTTTGATAAAATACAGCGGTATTTGCATAGCGGTGATTGCTATCAAATTAACTTAACCCATCGATTCGAAGCTGATTATCAGGGAGATGAGTGGCAGGCTTACATTGAATTAAGTCAAACTAACAAAGCGCCCTTTTCTGCTTTTATCAAGCTCGATAACACCTCTATCTTATCCATTTCGCCTGAACGATTTATTCAATTGGTGGGCAGTGATATTCAAACTAAGCCCATTAAAGGTACACGTCCAAGGTTTACCGACCCGGTAGAGGATAAAGAGTCGGCAGTAGCGCTGTCCCATTCACCCAAAGATCGCGCAGAAAACCTGATGATCGTCGATCTCCTGCGTAATGACATAGGTAAGGTGGCACAAGCAGGCTCAGTGAATGTGCCTCATCTGTTTAACATTGAAACCTTCCCTGCGGTTCACCATTTGGTCAGTACAATTACAGCGAAACTCGCCTCACCATACCAAGCAAGCGATCTTTTGAAAGCGACATTTCCTGGTGGATCGATCACCGGCGCCCCAAAAATTCGTGCAATGGAGATCATTGAGGAACTTGAACCCTCTCGGCGTAGCCTATACTGTGGTTCTATTGGATACATAAGCCAAGATGGTCAAATGGATACCAGTATCACCATCAGAACGTTAGTGGCGCAATCTAATCGTATCTATTGTTGGGCTGGGGGCGGTATTGTTGCAGACTCTGTCGCGAACGAGGAATATCAGGAAACCTACGATAAAGTGAGCAAAATCCTGCCAATCCTTAAAAATATGTAATTAAAGTCAAACGGGGGAGAAAATTGAATTTACCAGAATTAAGAGTCAGGTATAACTTTCAGCCTTTAGCCGAACTAATCAGTCCGAACATATCGACCAGATTACGTCAGGCAGCCGTATTGATAGCATTTACTCAAGTCGACAACGACACGCATGTTATTTTAACCCGAAGGCCCATGCATCTTCGCAGTCACCCCGGACAGATAAGCTTTCCGGGGGGCAAGGTAGAGAAATCTGATACTGATCTCATCGCCACAGCATTAAGGGAAGCAGAAGAGGAGATCGCACTCAAAATTACCAATGTGGAAGTGATGGGGCAACATCCAAAATATAAAACTTTCACAGGATTTGAAATCACACCAGTATTTGGCATCGTCAAAAACAGTTTTATTCCTGTGCTGGATCCGGGGGAAGTCGACGACCTATTTACTATCCCTCTAGCCTTCTTGCTCAACAAAAATAACCGTCAGCATTATCTCTATCGACGCCAGGGCCAACAACACCCAGTCCACTTTATCCAATACAAGCAACATATGATTTGGGGGGCAACAGCTGCCATCATCGAACAACTCTGTCAGCAGCTTACCCGGCGATGATCACGGCTTTAATATCACTACACCACAAAGCGAACATACAAACCCGCAGCTAATGACGCCATTAATAACAGTGGAATGTTAAACCAATATTCCATTTTACTATGGTTAGCAAAATAGTAATTAAATGCCAAACTAACAAAACTTATCGCAGCACAAGACCAGATAACATACTCGAGCTCAATCGTTTGAGTTTGATCCCAGCCTAAGCGAACCGACTCCCCCTTACTTAAGTAATACCCAACCGCCCTTTCAGGTCTGGCTTTATCAAAAACTAGCAATGCATAGACAGCCAAAGACCATCCACATACCGATAGGAATGACAATAGGAGTTGAAACATCTTGACTCTTTTCATACAACCTCCCCAACAAATTCCCATACATTGGTACAACAATATGATATTGCGCCGCAGGTTTCAGCAACTTCTTGCATTTTATTGATAGAAAAATGACCGTTTTAATCATCTATCTTTTTTAATCTGCAATATATCCGAACTTTTCCCTCTTTTTACACTTGAGAAAAGCCCTCAGCAAGGTAATATAAACATCCAGTTTTTTTATAACAAGTTTCGTTGGAGAACTAAGCAGCAATGAGCATTACATCTGTCGCTTCTGTATTTAAAGGTGAGTTTGCGATCGGTTCGCAAGTTACTGTTCGTGGTTGGGTAAGATCTCGCCGAGATTCTAAGGCCGGCATCTCTTTTCTTGCCGTTTATGACGGTTCCTGCTTTGATCCTATTCAGGGTGTAGTGCCTAATAGCGTCGCTAATTATAATGACGAAATCCTAAAGCTTACTGCTGGTTGTTCAGTTGTGATGACAGGTGAAGTCGTAGAGTCTCCAGGTAAAGGCCAAGCATTTGAACTTCAAGTCACCAATGTTGAAGTTGCTGGTTGGGTTGAAGATCCAGATACTTACCCGATGGCTGCTAAACGTCACTCTATTGAGCATTTAAGAGAGTTAGCCCACTTACGCCCACGTACCAATATCATTGGTGCTGTTGCTCGTGTAAGAAACAGCTTATCTCAAGCTATTCACCGTTTTTACCATGAAGAAGGTTTTATCTGGGTATCGACACCGCTTATCACAGCATCTGACTGTGAAGGTGCGGGTGAGATGTTCCGCGTTTCAACTTTGGACATGGAAAACTTACCGCGCACTGACGCTGGTAAAGTAGACTACAGCGAAGATTTCTTTGGTAAAGAGTCTTTCTTAACCGTGTCAGGTCAGCTTAACGCTGAAACTTACGCTTGTGCATTGTCTAAGGTTTATACTTTTGGTCCGACATTCCGCGCTGAAAACTCTAACACTAGCCGTCACTTAGCTGAGTTTTGGATGGTAGAACCTGAAGTGGCTTTTGCTAACCTTGACGATGTAGCTGGACTTGCAGAGCAGATGCTTAAATTCTGTTTTAAAGCAGTGCTTGAAGAGTGTCGCGATGATCTTGAGTTTTTTGCTCAACGTGTTGATAAGACAGTTATCGATCGTCTTGAATCGTTTGTGAGCAGTGATTTTGCTCAAGTTGATTACACTGATGCCATTGAAATTCTTAAGGCTTGTGACAAGAGTTTCGAGTACAAGGTTGAATGGGGTATTGATTTACATTCAGAGCATGAGCGTTATCTTGCTGAAGAGCACTTTAAAGCCCCTGTCGTAGTGAAAAACTACCCTAAAGACATTAAAGCTTTCTATATGCGCCTTAATGACGATGGTAAAACCGTTGCAGCGATGGATGTCCTTGCGCCAGGCATTGGTGAGATCATCGGTGGTGCGCAGCGTGAAGAGCGGTTAGATGTTCTTGATGCCCGTCTTGCAGAGATGGAGCTTAGCCAAGAAGATTACTGGTGGTATCGTGATCTTCGTCGTTATGGCACCGTCCCTCATTCAGGCTTCGGTTTAGGCTTCGAGCGTTTAGTGTCTTATGTTACTGGTGTTTCAAACATCCGCGACGTGATCCCATTCCCTCGAGCACCAAAATCAGCGAGTTTCTAAAGTAACCAAGCTGTTTAAATGAGCTGATTACTTAAATAAAAAACGCCCTTATGGGCGTTTTTTTATGGCAAAAATAATCTGTAAGCTAGTTCACTGACATCGCTTTGTTATCGTGACGAGTGATCCAAGCGTAACCGAGTCGCTCCAAAATTCGATAGATATTGGATATCTCGTAATTAACCCCAAACGACTCTGAGATATAGCGTTGAATATCACAACCATGTAATGGATCCGTACTGCGACTGCACGTTCGTGCTTTGATAAAATGGGTCAATTGTTCTATCTGTGTGTCATTTAACGCCGCGGGTCTGCCTGTGTGCTTTTTCTCTTTGAGCCCTTCAAGACCAGCAGTTAAGTAGTTGGCAATCCATTTGTTGACACTGGTACGACTGACTTTTAAATATTCTGCAATTTGGTATCTTGATCGTCCCTCCTGAAAATGGAGTAACGCAAGTAACTTTAACCTCATTCGCGCATTAGTCTCTTTGCGAATAAGTCGCATTAAATCCTTTGGCTTACACACATTATCAGCCGTCACGTCGCTCTCCCCATCCCCCCCGATAAACAACAGAAATAGCGAACCAACTCTAATGAAAAACCCTGTATCTCGGTTTCACGACATTTTACAATTTCTGTTCTACTGGGATATTTGTAAATTCTGTACTGAGAAAATTTCTGATTATGATTTATATCAGGTATTTACTCTAAAAATTGCACACCCAACTTAATATGTAGTACAAAATATTCATCGTGACAAACTTATTCACCATAAATGCGCACAAATGACAGTGAATAACCCTAGTTCCCTTTACCAGCCTAGGCACCTAAGGACTAAAAAGTAAAACCAACTTGGGCAATAACGGCATCAACTTGCTCAAACAAAGCTAATTCAGCTAACTGCCCCACTCTTTCTGCACCATTATCTAAGGGTTTATGTTGATATAGCTCCAATCGATAAGAAATATTGAAGCCATCAGGAAGCTTATGACCAAATTTAACGCCAAAGGTATAGGTATCAAGCGCACCTAACCTGCTGTCAGCACTGCCATAAACAGGCTCTTTTGCTGTATCAAGTAGAAAAGTATGATAGAAGTCCGCAGCTGATTGACGGTAATACCGTAAATGGAGCTGCCCATAGAAAGTTGAAGTGAATTGATAACGATAGTGAGTTTCAAATGTATGAGATTTTATGCCCCAATCATCGAGACTATATCGATACGAAAAATCAACAACTCCCGTATCTAACGCACCTTTCGTCAATAGGTACACACTGTTTTTAAGCCGACTATCGGGTCTATGCTCATAACGATAACCTTGAGCTGTTCCCGTGTAATCAACGAGGCTGATGATTTTGTAGGGATCGGTCATGTAGCCATTAAGGTATGAGACACTGTAATTTCCCTGTACTAACCAATATCGATTCAGCAGTTGAGTAAAACCAAAACTGATATCGAGCGTCTGTTTTTCAGCACTTGATTCTTGCCGCGTTTTATCAAATTCATCTTCAAACTCAACTTGCGAGCTAAAATCCTCTCGGTATAACATTGGCGCCCACGCAACGGGTCGGCCTCCAACGGGATCAACAATATCGTAGTAGTACCCCAAAGCGGTATTGACTGAGCTATTACCTCGATTAAAGGAATGTTCAGCGCCAGTGTTCAAACCAAGAGAGGTGTAGTCATACTCTCTTGAAAGGTGAAAACCGAAATTAACTTTATCTGCGCTCGATAGTGTTTCAACCCAACTGCCATTGATCTGCAAACGCGTATCTTTGAAGGTATCGTCCAAGGGTGTGTCACCATTGACAGCATGATACACTCCATTACCAGAAGGACGAGTAAAGGTTTGTTGTTGTAACTGTGGCACCGCGCCATTAGGTGAAGCGCCGCTTAACGTATCAAGAAGTAACTTACCATCCAATACACTTTTATCGCCATATGAGGCTTGTAGATTAACAATTCCCTCAGCAGCAGTGACTCTATTCGGCTCTTGATAATAGAGCAGCGCCATGTCTATTTTTGTCACCTCAAGTTGCTTCCCGCCAAAGCTCTCCGCTGACTTTTTCTTTTCGCTTTCGGTGATGTTATTAACAAGTTCGCTGCCAGAGTTCTCTTGTACCGTATCTCCAGCAAAGGAGGGAGAGGAAAACAGAGCCAAACTCGCTATAGTTAAACTTTTACTGATGTTTTTATAGCGCTTAGGTTTAGCGCATTCCAGTAAACTCGATAATTCAAGGCAAGACGAGTTATCTTGTTTAGCTTGAATTTTAGCGTCTTCAGACATTCGGGTTAATTGCACCCACATCCTCCACCACCCTGTGAACGACCACCACTTGTCCCTTCTTTACTGAAGTAGATGTGGTCATCCAAGGTTAAATCCAGTTTTTCATTATCTAATGCCATATCTTCTCGGGCAAATTGATCTCGCTCCCAGGGTTGCACACCCAAAGTTGAGCAGCCGCTGAGCGTCAGCATCAAAAATAGAGAAGCTATATAAGTAATGCGTGAATCAATGCTCAGTTTCATTTTTTACTCTCATTTAATAAGCGAACCAATTCAGCTTCATATTCCAGCAAGTTTTCGCTAAAAAAACCAACATGGGTATTCACTAGCTCCCCTTCTCGATTAAACAGATAACTCGATGGCATACCGAGTATGCTAAATTCATTGGCCACTTTATGGTCCACATCATAAGCAATGGTGAAATTTGCAGGAGTCTGTTGCAGAAACTGTGTTGCTAACGCAGTATCGAAATCTAAGTTAACTGCGATGACCTTAAGTCCTTGATCAGCATATTTACTGTGCATTTGATCCATCCAAGGAAATGACTTTCGACAGGGACCGCACCAGGAAGCCCAGAAATCAAGATACACCACTTGTCCCTTCAGTTCTGACAGTGAATAAACATTGCCATCGCCGTCCTTAACTTCAACATCCAGTTTAGGCCCAGCCCACGCTACATTCATCCCAAGTAGGAGAGTAGCCATGTACGCCAATCTAATCAAACGATTATAATTAAAGATATTTCTCATCTTATTTAGGCTTTTAAAAATATTGATATAGTTCATTTATACACTGAGAACACCGTCAGTAAAAGAGTTGTTAAACAACTTTGTCATAACAGTTACTAGGACATCGTTTTAAACTCGCATAAACCGATAGAAAGCCAGACTCTCGACAATTAAGTCTGAAATATAGCTTACAAGAAGAGGGACATATTCATTATGATAAACAGTGTTATACTTGCAAAAAAATAATGAGTGAAAGGGATTTTAATGGAGCTAGCAAAGCTTAACAGTATACCAAAAACATCCTCATTATTGTTTCAACTTGCAGGTATCGTGACTGTCGCGATATATGTGCTCTATCGCATCAGTATAGAAGATTATGTGCTCGCAGGATTCTTTGCTGTTTCCATGCTCCCACTCGCACTGTCTATGTATCTTGAATGGCACAACAAGGCTAATCTTGCACAAAAAAAGCTGACTTTAATTTTAATCTGTATTGCTATCAGCTACAGCTGTTTTACCTTAGGTTATAAAGGACTTATCTATCTATTCCCCACTATTTTTGTCATCTATTTCTTATTTAGCCTTAAAGAAGCCGCTGTTTTATCGTTAATTTATTCTGTCATCAGCTTGTTGTTAGCACTTAATATCGAAGAGACATTTGTGGTCACTCGCTTCTCATTAGCCGTAGTAGATTGTCTCATCTTCGGTGCCATTTTTTCCCACGTCATCACCAAACAGAAACTTGCCCTACTCTATTTTGCGAATACAGATGAATTGACCGGAGTATCCAATCGAAAGCGTCTTATGGGCTCATTAACCCATGCACTGCAACATCACATATCTAAAGGAATTCAGTCCACTATCTTGTTACTTGACCTTGATCATTTCAAACAGGTTAATGATAAATATGGCCACCTTACTGGTGATAAGGTACTGCGGCAAGTCGCGCAAATCATTAAAAGCGTGGCACCCAATCAGGCTGAAGTCATTCGATATGGGGGCGAGGAGTTTCTTATCATATTAACTGGGCTTGATACCACTGAGGCTGCTGATATCGCACAGCAATTAATTCACAATATCGCAGCAATGCAGCTTGTGGAGATAGAGGAACCTATCACCTGCAGTATTGGGATTAACTCTCTTCCTGCGGCGAGTATCGATCATTGGCTGGCTGAGTGCGATAAAGCACTCTATAAAGCAAAGCTAGCTGGTAGAAACAGAGCAATTATCGCAACACAGTGTTAAGCCGAATTAAGCTCAGAATTGATATAAAATAGAGCAAGTCAAACTGATTGGTATTACTCATCGATTGCCAAGGGCTGCAGCAGATCCAGCCAATCATTTCCTGTCATCTCTGTGACGGATTGAGCTTCATGATCATAGATACTTTGTGCTAAGTTAAACTTCGACTCCTGCAGTCTTTGTATCCGCTCTTCCACTGTATCTTTACAGATCAATTTATACACGAACACTGATTTGTCCTGACCAATCCGATATGCCCTATCACTAGCTTGTTGCTCCGCCGCTGGATTCCACCAAGGATCCGTGTGGATCACCACATCGGCAGCGGTCAAATTCAAACCAGACCCTCCCGCTTTTAAGCTAATGAGAAAAACGGGCACCTCTTGATCCTGAAAGCGTTTAACTAGGCTTGCCCGATCACGGCTTTTCCCCGTCAGCTCAACGTGTGCAATAGACAACTTATCCAGTAGTTGTGAGATTAAAGTTAACATGCTGGTAAAAGAGGAAAAAATAAGCACCCGTCTGCCCTCTTCAATCATGCTGGGCAACTTATCAGCCAACCAGTTGAGCTTACCTGAACTCGTCACACCCGCATCATTAACTGGCTTATTGCCGATTTTAACAACCAACCTTTCTTTATCGCCAATGGAGTCCATTGACTCAGATGACAGCGAAGTATGTTCGCCGTCTATCGCTTTATCGGCAATAAGATCTAATTTAAGTAACTCTGGGTGACAGCACACTTGGCGTAACTTAAGCAGTGCGTTACTGATCGCTAAACGGTTTCGCTTCATCCCTGACTGAGATACCGCTTTTCTCAATTCATCAGACATGGTTAAACGGATCGTCTCATAGAGATCGCCCTGAACCTGAGTCAAGCTAATGTATTCATTGATCACCGTTTTAGCGGGGAGCTCAGTTGCCACATCAAATTTCATTCGTCGCAATAAAAAAGGGCTGATCCTTTGAACTAAAGCATGGCGTTTTACTTCATCATCCTCTTTCTCTATTGGAGCCTGATATAAACGGTTAAATTGCGTTGAATTACCTAAAAAACCGGGCATTAAAAAATTAAACAGTGACCATAACTCACCTAAGTGATTTTCAAGAGGAGTGCCCGTTAAACATAACTTGTGCGTCGATGTTAGACTGCCGACCACTCTGGCAATACGACTCCGGGCATTTTTAATATTCTGCGCTTCATCAAGCACAATAAGGTGAAAATGGGTATCAGCCCAAAACAGCGCATCTTGTTGCAGCGTGCCATAGCTACTTATCACGACATCAGTGTGTTTAATCTGGTTTGCATTTTTATGGCGTTTACCTCCAGACCACAAGAGTACGTTCAAATCTGGAGTAAAGGATTGTGCTTCGTTCAACCAGTTGGCTAGTAAACTGGTCGGTGCGACAATCAGACACGGTTTATTTAATCGACCAGACTCTTTATCAAGTAGAATACTCGCCAAGGTTTGAATGGTTTTCCCTAACCCCATGTCATCAGCTAATATGCCACAAAAACCTTGTTTTTTAAGAAACTGCAGCCAATTCAATCCTTGCTGTTGATACTCTCTGAGCTCTGCATTAAGGCCAACAGGAGGCTTAACAATATGAGCCTTAGCGCCAGCATGTTCTAAATAGGCGTAAACCTTTTCAGCCTTCTTCCTAAGTAAGCTACTGCCCTGCCACTCGAACTCACCACCAACTTTAATTGATGACAACTCGGCAACTCTCGTGAGCTGATGCAGGGGTAAGCTCACGGTATCGGTGGCTGTCAGAGGCTTTTTCTCATACAACTCAACCAATACCGTTAATATTTTCTTAATCCTAATGGCGGGAAGTGCGAGTCGCTCTCCGCTATCAAGATCCATGAGAATTGTGGTTTGATTATCAATATTTTCCACTAGACCTTGGCGTATTGCTTTGACTAGATAGGGCAACAGGTTCACTTTTTCCCCGTTAACTTCAACACCAATCTCTAGATCGAACCAACTTTTATCACTATCGCTATTATGTACATCCCCATACCAATGTTGAGCATGGATGACTTCGAACCGATTTTTAAGGTCATACGTAATTCCCCACCCCGCAAGTGATAACCGGCGAAGCATGATCATCTGCTCACTTAACTCTTGGGGGAGCAACCGCGTTCCAATGGGGAACATCGACCACACAGTCGATTCAAACATCGAGGTTAGAAGCGGCAAGCCTGCTAGCTGGATATTAAGTTCGGCAACGTGTTTCATCACCTCCGGTGCATCATAGGCAGATGAGAATACCTCGGCTAACTCTATGGTTAGATCAGCATGAATTAATGAGAAATTAGCGACTTCAAGTTCTAAACTGGATTTTTCATCCCATGAAAATTCAATATCATGTCGACTGACAGTAAGCTGAGGCGACCAATCGAGAGTGGAATCAAACAATGGACCGTCAATATCTTCAGAAGAAGGGGCAATGACTAAGCTCATGCTTGCCAAGTCTATGTACCCGTTATCTCCAATTGAAATGAACGCATCAGCATCGATATAATCATGGTGATAGTGAGTCTCAAGCCTAATGGGCGATTTCTCGCAGCTCATCCAAAAGCAGCGCTGAGTCGCACATAAGGTTTTAATAAAATCAAGCGATGTAAAATCAGCAATGTCCAGTGAGATCACTTCTTGTTGGGCTGCTCTTTGCACATCATCTAATGCTAGAGAACACTCTTTGAGCTGATTTAACAGATAAAGGTCTGCCTGAGTAACGTATTTAGGTTGGGAGGATTTAGTTGAAAAACCAAAGCCAATATCCTGCTTAATCGAATATTTGCCCTTTTTACTGATATAACCTTTATGAGCGGTTAAATGTAAACCTTGCTCACCTTTAGACAGCAGATAAACAATGCGGTGACGAGCCATATTTGGATAAGGATCAAAACGCTGATTAAATTCAGTTTTAAGCAATCTAATTGCAGTATCTGCGCGTTTATTTTCACTCAAGTAAGGAGTAATTGGATCTTGCTTTGCAATGTAATCAATCGCCAGAGCGGCTAAATGCTCACAAGGCGAGTCTGCATGACATGAGCAAAAACAGTGTTCAGATCCAACCACGGGACCTGCTGTCCAATCGAGTCGAACATGCACTTCATTTTTGACACTATCTTGAGCATTCTGATGACTTTGTGATTCAAACTTCCCACTCAATAACCAAGTGGAATAATCACAGTGAATTAACTCACCAGCAAACAGCAACTGCATTGCATTAAAGATTGTTGCTTGACTAAAATATGCTTCTAGCTTGACCAATGATTACGCCTTTCGCTGACTAAGTTAACTGATCTTATGCTGCCGATACTCAGACCATAAGCATTAAACCGAAAGCGAGAACTATAGCATTCTTACCCCATCACATCAGTTCTTTTAATGCGGTAATAAATCAAAAAATAATCAAGCGAGTCAAACATCTAATCAATGGCGCATTTTAAGAACAATCCAAGCGCATCATCACGTCTGTAATTGCTTTACAGAATAACGGATGAAGAATTAAAGACAAAAAAAAGAGAGCCATACTGTGGCTCTCTTTTTTGTACGTGGTGCCTACTCCTTATCTTGAGTTGGCCCAGTGATTCTTTTAATCCCCGAAAACATAGCAGAAATAATGCCAGGTTGATGTTTGCGTTCAGCCTGTATCACCGCTATAACATGAAACAAAATCAGTAAAAGTAAGAAGTAAGCGCCATAAAGATGAACTTGTCCTGCAACGCTTTTATAGGGTTTCACCTCATCTAGTTTTTGCTTATCAACGCCGGTTTCATCATAAGGTTTAATGCTACTTGCATCGACACCATCTTGGGCAATATACTCGGCCACCGCATGACCAAATGGGGGGTAATAAATATCAGTACCTGCCCGAAATAGACCTGTCACCAACATCACGGTTAACGTGAGCATGATGACGAACACTGCCAGTTTTCCGATAGGATTGTGTCCAATATATTGTGGGTTTTCACCTCGGTCTAATGCAGACTTATATCCCTTTATCGCACTAAAGCTGGGAATATTATTGGCAAATCTAGCGAAGTGACTACCGATAAAGCCCCATAAAATTCTGAATAGTAGATTAGCAGCAAAAAGATAACCAATGACCACATGCAGCTCTTTCAACTTAATTTTTGCTTCAAGCCCGGTAATGCCTAAATCTCTGCGAAACAACATCAATAACCCGACAAATACCAAACTCAATACCAACAACACATTGATCCAGTGAAATAGTCGACTCGGTTTGTCCCAAACCCGATAGTTTGTCGTCTCATTAGCCTGCTCATTAGCTAACTTCATATTCATCCCCTTGCATCTTAATCTATTACTGAAGGGTTATAGACTACTCCTTTTAAGCTTATTTTCAGTTAAGATTGCTTCATTCTGCCAAGTTGATGATTAATGACTCAATCCAATAACCGTAATAAGGATGCTTTGGTCATAGGTCGATAAAAATAAAATCCCTGCACCGCTTCAATTTCTGCCGTCCTGACAAACTCAAGCTCTTCTACTGACTCAACCCCTTCAGCAACAACATTGAGATCCAGCGCATGACTTAAGGTCGTTATGGCTTTCACTAATGCCTGTTGTTTTATTGAATGATCTGAATTTTGAATAAAGCTCTTATCTATCTTTATTTGATCTATGGGGAAGTGACTTAAATAAGAGAGAGAAGAATAACCAGTCCCGAAGTCATCAACCGCAATCTTAATTCCCATATTTCTGAGTTTTTGTAATGAAGCGATTAAATGGTTATGTTGTTTCATCAAAAGAGACTCTGTGATTTCGATGGTGAGCATGTCAAAAGGAAAAGGTTCAGCAGTCAAATTAAGTGCGATATTTAAAATGGAATTAATCAAATTATCTTGCAAAGAATGAGACCAAAACTCATACATAGAAACATTGATTGACAATCCAATATCCGGCGAGGTTTCTTGAAGTGTTAATAGAAATGACATCGACTCTTGTCGCACCCAATGACCCAAGTCAACAATTAACCCACTGCTTTCCGCTAAAGGAATAAACTCTTCAGGAGAAACGAATTTGCCCTCATGTTCCCATCTCAATAACACCTCTGCCCGTATTATTTTATTGGTTGTTAGGCAGATAATGGGCTGAAAGTAGAGTTCAAAAGCATGAGAGTCTAACGCTAACTTAAGCGCTGCATGTAAGTTAGCGGTACGTTCTGCGTTTTGCTGCATCTGCTCAGTGAAAAAATGAAAGCAATCTCTACCCTCATCTTTTGAGATATACATCGCCTGATCAGCACAGTTCAATACTTGCTCTAGCGTCATTGCATCTTCAGGAAAGCGCGTGATACCAATACTAACGCTGGTTAACACTTTTTTATTTCCACTTAACTTAATCGGTTGAGATACTGCATCATTGATTTTACTGGCTATAGCGACGAGCTCCCTCTCCTCCACTATTCCAGGTAAAAACAGCGCAAACTCATCACCACCCAATCTCGACAATAACGAGTTATCCACTATGCAGCCTTGGAGTCTTGTGGACACGGCCTGCAATAACTGGTCGCCTTTATCATGTCCGAAGGTATCGTTGACTTGTTTAAAGTTATCTAAATCCATCAACATAAACGCGAAACCACGGGTCTGGTTATCAGATTCAATTTCTGACTCCATGACCCTGAACAGATGATTTCGATTCGCAAGCCCTGTCAGTGAGTCATAGTTTGCTTGAAAGTAAATAAGCTCACTCGCCTTTTTACGTTCACTAATATCACTGAACAACCAAGATGAATATTGCTCATCTGAACCTTGCTCTTTAAATATGGATACTGTGAGTTCAAGATGGAAATACTCCCCACCGACTCTTCTACCAATGAGTTCTCCTTGCCAAGCTTGATTGGACTGCAATTGGCGACACATCAAAGTTAACTGTTGCCCTGAAGGCTGAAAAACAATCTGAGGATCGAACAAAACATAATCTGTTGGCTGGCACTGCAAATAACGATAAAAAGTGGGGTTTGCATCCAATATCGTTCCATGTGCGTCAGTCACAACCATCGCAATAGGAAGGTGTTTGAAGATATTTGCCGTGAGACGTTGAAATTGCAGTGCACTGCTACGTTCTATCGCTAAACTGGCAAGGCGTGCCGCTTCACTTATCAGAGCTAAGTCGATATCAGTGGGAGATTGAACTGAGTCATAGTACATGGCAAATGTTCCGAGTACTTTCCCTTGACTGTCTTTGATTGGCTCCGACCAACAAGCGTGTAAACCTGCGGATAATGGTAGCGCTTTATAGGGTTCCCAATAAGGGTGAGTACTAACATCTTCGACAATAACACGTTGGCCCGTAAAAGCCGCAGTACCACAAGATCCAACACCATCACCGATCTCGATTCCATGTATGGCTTGGTTATAACTATCGGGTAAATTTGGTGCTGCGCCAGTCAGTAGACGTTTACCATCATCGCTCAGTAACAGTATTGAGCCTATGGTGCCTAACTTTTCCTCTTCAATCAGTAACACCAGAGAGTGTAGAATATCTTTAAGAGGAGATGCATCGAGTAACATGGTCAGAATCGCGCCATAGCGCTTAATGCTAATATTTGAATGTGCCAGACTTGGCAGCTTAGCAACAATTGAGTCATGCTTTGGATTCATATAACGTCACACCCTTTATATATTGAATAATATATAACCATTTTACCTACATTATCTAATCACTTCTACATAATAACCATATGTCAAAAACTGGCATTCTCCATAAATTTTGCACAAAAAAAAGCAAGGCTAATAGCCTTGCTCGTATTCTTAATGTCTAATGCCTGTTATCTAAACAGGTTAGTTACTCAGCAATTCGCTCAAGTCTTGCCATGTAAAATCCATCAAAGCCAGAATCAGCAACGCTGATGGTCTCATCTTCTAAGAATTTAAAATGTTCATTTTCAGCTAAAAATGCATCCACCTGATCACGATTCTCTTCAGGCATGATTGAGCAAGTGGCATAGATCAAAATCCCGCCCACTTTCACCATACGACTATAGCTCTGTAAAATATGCTTTTGCAGTTCAACCAGTACAGGTAAACGCTCAGGAGTATCACGCCATTTCGCATCAGGATTACGTTTAAGTACACCAAGGCCTGAACAAGGCACATCAAGGAGTACTCTGTCAGCACTTAACTTAAGACGTTTAATCGTTTTGCTACTTGCGATAATACGCGTTTCAACATTACTGGCACTTGCACGACGTGCGCGCTGCTTAAGGCTGTCCAGTTTCCATTGCTCCACATCCATCGCCAGTAAACGACCTTTACCTTGCATTTGTGCAGCAATTGACAGAGTTTTACCACCTGCCCCCGCACAGGCATCAATGACGCGCATACCTGGTTTAGCATCGACTGCTGCGGCAACGAGTTGAGACCCTGCATCTTGCTGTTCAAACCAGCCTTTTTTAAAGCTTTCGGTGCGAAATAGTGCAGAGTCAGAAACAACTTCTAACGCAGTATCTACGCCTTCAACTTCTTTAGTTTGCACTTGCTCATTACGCAGTTTTTTGCCCAACTCTTCGCGCGTACATTTCAAAAGATTTGTACGAATAAAACGCTTAGGTTGAGTATTTAGCGCGGCACGTTCTTTAGGCCAGTTATCACCCAGTTGTGCCTGTCCCATGGTGTCTAACCATTCTGGACAACCATCCCAAAGCGCTGGCTGCTGCTTAGCTTCTTCAAGACGGGTAAAATATTCAGTTTCAACTAATGGCAAAGAGTACTGTAACGTTGGCAGCTCAAGCTCATGGAACAAGTGCCATGCATTTAGCAAACGCGTCCCCAGACGAGACATCTCCTCAGGCTTTACGTCAGACAGGAAACAGTACAAATTGAGTCGGCGTAATATATCTCCGGCAACCTTAGTAATACGGGCTTGTTCAGATGGTGGCAGTTGAAGACCTGAAAAGTGAACTGAATACGCTCTATCTAAAGGTTTCCCTTCAGATAAAACCATTTCTAAAACACTAATAACCAATTCTGTTGAGCTAGGGGAAAGCGGAGAGTTAAGCATGATATTGCCTGTTGTAGATGTATGGAGTAAAAACGATTGGATAATAAGAGTTAAGCCCGCAATAGGCAAGACATCTCTTACCTCTGCCTTCAATATTTGACCATGGTTTTGCCTCAGAAACAAAAAAGCGACCCAAAGGCCGCTTTAACACACTATTTCTGTGCCCTTAAACGAAGTTGTTCAAGGGTTTTTAAGTCTGGTGTCTATCCACGAATAAAATAGGGAATGGCGACTAAAACAACACCCACAATGAGCAGCATGGTCACACCGGTCATAAAATAGGGAAAAATGCACAGTGCAATGCCGATACACAAGGGCACTAACTTACTCTGCCGTTTACCGTAGATAAAATATCCCATGCCAATGGAACCGAATAGCACAACCCACAACATCATAGATGCACTATCCATAATCTCTTCTACCTTTATTATCTACACATTCCACGGATTTGGTGGCAGCTTCTTACTGTCGCTACTTTTTGAAGAGCGGTTAGACGAGGTATCAGACTTTTTCGATCGACTCTCAAAGTTTGGTTTAGTCCGTGACGATGAAGACTCACGCTTACTTTTGCCACTCGGAGCCGAACTCTTCTCGTCATTGCTACCACGAACTGGCTTATTTTTAGGCTCGAAATTTAACACTGAGATAGGCACTTCTTTGCTCGGCTCAAACCCTTCTATCGCTTTACGGGTAATAAGGTGTCCTAAACGGCGCTCAATCATACACAGGTTTTTGAAATCATCTCTTGATACCAATGAAATAGCTTCACCTGATGCACCGGCACGGCCTGTACGACCTATACGGTGTACATATTCGTCTGCAGGAAAAGGCAAGTCGTAGTTAATCACTAACGGAAGAACATCGATGTCTATTCCGCGCGCTGACACGCCAGTCGAGATTAAATACTTAATGTTCCCAGCTTTGAAATCGGCTAATATTTTCTCACGAATGGCTTGAGTACGACCACTATGAATACATTCTGATTCAATACCACGCTTTTCAAGCTGACTCACTAACTTACCTGCACCATGCTTGGTTTCAATAAAAATGAGTGCTTGCTGCCAGTTATTCTCATTAATAAGGTGGCTCAATAGTGCCGACTTCTTATCTTTATCGACAGTAATAAGCCACTGATCAATATTTGGCTTACCCTCGCCTTCTTTGTTAAACGATAACTGAATGGCATTAGCAACCGTGTCTTTAGCCAGTTCTCTTACCTGTCTTGAAAGCGTGGCTGAAAACAGTAAATTCTGTCTCTGCTCTGGCAGAGTATCAATAATCTTAGTGATATCTTCGATAAAGCCCATATCAAGCATTCTATCGGCTTCATCGAGTACGAGTATTTCAATTTCATCGAAGTGAATTGCACGTTGAGTATAAAGATCACGTAAGCGTCCAGGGGTCGCAACAACAATATCAACGCCATCGATTAGCGCTTGCTTTTGTGGTTCATAATCGACACCACCATAGATAGCAATAGATTTGAGTGCTAGATGCTTACCATAAGCCTCTATGCTCTTACACACTTGCAGTGCAAGTTCTCTTGTTGGCGTTAATATCAGCGCACGCGCACGTTTCTTCTTTTGTGTCTCGCCCTTTGAAAGCATTTCAAGAATAGGCAATACAAAAGTGGCCGTTTTACCACTACCTGTTTGCGCAGCGGCAATTAAGTTTTTACCTTTAAGGGCGAGTGGGATCGCCTCTGCTTGAATAGGGGTTGGCGCAGTGTAACCCAATTCGGTTACGGCATTTAAAATCGGTTCGCTTAATCCAAGTTTAGAGAATGGCATTGGAGATCTCAGGTAAAAGAAAATAATCACCCTGTTTCGCTTACTGCAAAACAGAAGTGCTAAAAAAGTATGGGAGTGATTATAACAGAAAATGGATATTCTTAAGGCTCTACAAGCTTAATACTTTTATGTCGCTCTTTTCAGCAATAAAATACAACTTAAGTTTGAATGGTTAACATAACATCAACGAGCGGTAAGTAGGTTTCAGCTTAATACCGCCGCGACAAAGGTCATTTCGACTAAATAACTAGGATCGACTAACTCCGCCTTCACACAAGCTCGGCTCGGTGCACAACCTTCGGGGAACCATACATCCCACTGCGCATTAAGGGTTGCAAGATAGGCAAAATCGGTCACATAAATAGTCACGGATAAAATACGTGATTTATTGCTATTAACCAGAGCTAATGTGGCTTCTGCCTGAGTCAGTATCTGTTGGACTTGACCGCTGATGTCTGCGCTCGTGTCCTCTGCAATCTCAACAAAATGTGCCATATTATTAAACACGGTTGCATCTGACCAACGAACTGTAGGGTTTATTCGTTTAATATCCATTATTTCTATCCTGATAAATAAAAGGAATATAATACAGAAGTTTTTCAATATCAGAAACAGCATCTGGTAAGTTGAAGAGCTGCACAACTTAGTTTAATCACATTTTGTGAACTGAAATGCTTTATAGAAAGGAATGATTGAAACTCTTAGAATATTCAACACATATATAAATCGAGTATTACTGACTAAGTAAGCCAACAGTAATAAAGGTTAGATAATTAAGTGAATAAATAGTTATATTTTATCATTTAAATGTGTAAGCAAGATAGCTACTGTGTGAATAAAGAGTGTTGTTTTTAGTCATGTGATTCATCATTAAGATTAGTCAATGTTATCTTAGTAATAGCAAGCTAGCAGGCATTTTTGATTGATAAAGGCGGTAAAGCATGACTCCGCCACGATATATTGTTAATTCAACCAACAAGATCCAGCAACTCTTGCTTTACAAGAACTAAAAGCCCTGTGACAAGCTGAAGGAGAATTACTGCCGCTTGATATACATTCATTAAATTGAGAATTACACTGAGCACAAGATGCTGCATAGGCTGATGTTGCAAAGCCTATTCCTAAACCTATCAGTAATACTTTAGCTGTTTTTGCTATATTCATATTAAACTCCATTCAATATTTATTGGTGAGCAGAATTGCACAAAACATACTAGTTCTAAATTTACTTTTTACTCAATAACTCTAAAGCGCTATATTAATCAGCACTAAAGTACTACGTTTTATTTCATTAATTACAACTGTATTCAACACAGCGTATTAATTAAAAGTAACAAGGCAAAAAAACATTAACTTAAGCAGTAGACGTCATATTAAAATGTGTTAGGTTAACAATGCTATGAAATAAAATTTATTTTAAAGGACTAGGATTATCATGACGGCAAAAGAGATAATAAAATCGACATTGAGTTATTCATTTGTACTTGCTCTTGGGCTAGGGCTAGGTTTTGGCGCATTACAAGGCTATACATGGCTAACGACACCAGCGACAGTTGTGATGGACGACTTTTCGTCGCATTTTTCACTGACAGATAAACCAGTAATCATGTATGGCGTTGATTGGTGTCCGAGTTGTAAGAATACAAGAGCCTATTTTTCAAAGAATAATATTGAATATGTTGAATTTAACCCTGAAAAAGATCCTGAAGCATTAGAAAGATTTAATCAATTAGGTGTAAATGCATATCCCGTGATCATAATTGGCAACAAAAGAATTATTGGGCTGGATGTTGAAGAGATAAATTTAGCTTTATCAGAAAACAATATTCAACTATGACCGACAACTCACTGCAAACGGATGAGTTAGTAGATTACTTAATCTGAAGTTTCTTTTTAAATCATCAACTTAATTATTTTTTATTTCTCATCTATCTGACAGTTTTGCTTGATGCCAAGAATATTGTTTATATCAAGGCGAGAGTTCGTACGTAATAGCTGGCTATTACTAGAAAACTCAACACAGATAGGGGCATGAGCAGCTCAGTTTATCCCGAATTAGGGTTACTTATTACCGTCCCGGATGTCCTCTAAAGCTTCGTTAATGAGCGTACTTGATGTTCCCTTTGTATAGGGAAAGTAGATAACCTCGCAATCAACTTCTGCTAACTGTTTTTCAAAGTCTTTCCATTTCGGAGTATCGTACCAATCGTCACCAACAAACAAATACCTAGCATGATTTTTTAACGCAGCGGCAGCCTTATCCATATTGTTTTGCGGGATAGCCACATCCACATACTTACATGCTCTTACTACTTCAATACGGTCGGAATATGGGATCACAGACTGCTTTCCTTTATACATGACTAATTCATCAACCGTCACCCCAACCACAAGTTTGTCACACATTGATTTAGCATTCCTAAGTAGGTTAACGTGACCAACATGAAATAGGTCATACACTCCACTCGTATATCCAATGATCATTTAATTATCCTTAAATTTTCTTTGAACCAGATTTCATAAGAGTTTTCATCATCGTATTGATCAAAAATTTCGGTCAAATCGACAGGGAACCCCACTTTTTTTTCAAATGCAAAATCATGTCCTTTATAGGGAGAGATTAATTCTCTAAGAGGGGTTTTACCCAACACTTGACCCATTAATGCTGCTGGGGACATTTTAGCTGCGAGCTGAAAAGTGTGCATATTGGCGATAGGCTCTCGACCTTCTATTCCCGCTGCCATTAGGGAGAAATCTAAACGACGAAACAAAATGGGCATGTGATAGCGAATAAAAAACCACCTTACCGTTTCAAAAGGACTTACAAAGGTCAACCCATCAAAAATAGATAACATGCGAACGTAGAGTTGGCTCCCCTTTATTGGCGTTATGTAGCAATACATCTCAAGGAAAACATCAAAATCAAACTGGCTGGCATCGCTGGCCCATTTAAAAATACGATCGTAGCCAGCGAAAAACTCATCAGCTCCCTCGCCAGATAACAGTACTTTCACCCCTTCTGCAGCGGCTGTTTTAGCAATAATGGAGAGTAAAACTTCATTAGGAACAGACATTGGCTCACCACGAAGGGATAAGAGATGATTAAATTCAGCTCGATATGTTTCAGGATCGCACTCGAATATACTGAGATTATCGATATTCTGCTCTCTCAAATACTCTAAATCTTCATCTCCCCTAAACCCTATGGTGTAATATTTATCGAATTCACCTAACTCCTTTAGTAAGTTACTGTCTATACCCCTACTCAATAGTAAACCAATCGGTGCATCGGATACCTGACGTGTCTTGATCCCTTTTTCCATCGCGACTTTCAGTGAGGCAATGTCGATATTTTCATACTCGCCATCAAGATGTGCCAGTAGATTGAAATACTCGCCATTAATCAAACAAGTACTTGGGGCAACTTCATCAATCCCGGTGAAAAATGATCCACTCAATATTGGTGCCCTAACTGCACGGTACTCTTCAATGGCATGGTCATTAACAGATAGATTAAACAATTTTTTTAGGGTGTTGGGTTCTGAGGAAAAACTAATAAACCCATCTCTTTTATGATAGAAAAGTGGCTTCACCCCAAAGCGATCCCGTGCACAGTGTTTTAATTCTCCAGTGGGTGAGATATAGATAAAGGCAAAGAAACCATCGAGCTCCGCGAGATCTAAATATCCACTTTGTGCTAGATCGCCCAGCAGTACAGTGTCACTTTTGTACCGGGTATTAAAATACTTTTCACCAAGCTCTACAAAATTTAGGATTTCACCATTGAAAACCAGTAAGCCACCATCATCAAGGATCAAAGGCTGGTTTACACCGCTTTCAACATCAATGATGGCTAAACGGGAGTGGTATGCTTTCCAGCCATTGTGCTCTATTAAGCCAGATGAGCAGTCCGGACCTCGAAACCTAAGTGTCTTTTCAATGGTTTCCTGCATATCTTGGTTGATAAGAGGATCGTTAGTGACAAAAATACCGCACATATAATAAAACCCTTCTTTTATGACTGATGCATCTGTTGAGGTTTCTTCATATAGATTCTAGTGAGTCACGGCCCTTAATCTCTATATAGGTTTGGCAGCATTAATAGAAAAACAATATTGATGGATATTGCAACTTTACTGATTGCGTCGATTAGCGTTCCGACCAATATTGACACTTATTAATTTATGTCCATATAAATCATTACGTTCATCTCGCTATACTTTTCTCAGACCATGCTTTTTTGCCCTTGATTAGAGTGTAGGACAGTCTTTTAGAAGTTACCAAAAGTTGATGTTAGCTTATTAAAAAATCACCAGACTACATCACAAAGAAACACGATTCTCTCCGTATGCAGTTGCACTGACTAAGATGCATTGCACCGAATAACCGAATTCAAACCAAAGCTTGTCATCAATGGAAATATCCGTCAGAAGCAGAGTTCCTTCAATCTGGTTTTTTGCATCCTCTATTGCTTTATAAGTGGCCGCGGACTCTCCATAGGGAATGAAGTAAAGAACAGATGTCTGGCAACTTTCACCTCCCACAACACCGAGTTTCGACATTGGTTGGTCTTGAGTCGCAGTAATTAAATCTGTGTCAGCTAGGTAAGTTTGGGTAATAAACGAACCATGAGTTGCCAAGTTGCAACCAGTTAATAGAAGCAGTGACACAAGTAGTGTGTAAATCTTATCATTCAAAGGACACATCTCCGGTCGGATACATCAGAGTAAGTAAGTCGTATCAATACAGATTAACCATTAATAATCGTGATAAGTCTATTGATGAAACGTTTAACCGCCTCTTTATCCGAAAACTTAAACGCTAAACCATAATGAATGCCATTAAGGCTTTTTTGCACTCGCTTTGGAAATCGAGTCATCTCATTATTATGGAAGTAGCCTTCTTTGTGCTTTACCCCTTTGAGCTCAGAAAGATCGGCTAAAAACACCTCATAAGCCGGTCTAATAACCAGCTGACAATCTTTATCAGCGCCATGAAGATAAATAGGTTCTTTGAGCTCTGGTAACATATATTCGGTTATTTTCTTTATCGTAAAGTTTGTTCTGCAATTGAGTGAACTTAACGCTGTCATCAATTCGCTGTGTTCTATTGTCATGAGTATTCCTAGTCGGTTGATTCGGGCTGAAAAATAGCCGCTGCAACGAATGCTATTATTATCGGGACTCTAGCAAAAATACGCGGCTCATGCTTCATAAAAGATATTTAATTGTCTTGCTTCGTTACATCCGGTCATGGCTGCTCATCTGCACCATGGCAGCAACATTTCTTCATTGTAGAGGAGTGATTAAGTCACTAACGAGACAGGGGGACATTAATGGAGACTGGTTGGAAAAATGACTGTTCGTTGCCTACGCACTCAATGGCGTAGGTCAACGGCTCAACACGTGGTCAATGAGGATAAATGCAAAATAAAAAATGGCGCCAATATGGGCGCCGTTTTATTCCATCTAGTATTATATCTTATCGATACCGAGCTTAAACTTCTTCAAAATACCAGAAGCCACGATTAACCCATTCAGTTAACTGTCCCACAAAGACTTCATTAGATAGCCACTCTGCTAAGCTGTTCTCACTCAAAAATTGGTTATCACATAATGCAGGAATAACAGCAACAAGCTCGCGAGGTAAACTGACTTGTTCACCATTAATGTAAAAAACACCTTGTTTAACTGATGCATCAAAATAGAGCGCCTTAAGTCCTCCAAGACGAGTTAACACCTGCTCTTTTAGCATGTCTATTACATCGACAGCGTGAAAACCTAAGTTCTCTTCAGGCAGATCCAATTCACACTTTGAACTCGTCAAATATCGGCCTGAAAACTCACTAATCAACTGTTCATCAAGCGTATTTAATAATTGCGTTTTAATCCGTGCTAAATCTGTTGCATCAACACGACCACTTTGATCGCTCAAAGCTCTGTCAGGATCTTCAATCTGCTCACACGCTAATTCATTATCGATTAAATGATCAGCCAAGGCACTGACCATGTCTTTGGCACTTGCTGTTCTATAACCAACAGAAAAACTCATCGACGCTTCCAATGTGACACCGTCATGAGGGTAGCCAGGTGGAAGATACAAAATATCACCGGGTAATAACTCGACATCGATAATGGGGTCAAACGCTTCAGTGTGAAGTAATGCTGGATGCGCTGCAAATTGCTTGTGCGGACCTCGGTCGCCTACACGCCAGCGACGTCGTCCAGAACCTTGACAAATAAACACATCATACAGATCAATATGAGGACCAACTCCACCACCAGGCGTGGCATAACTCACCATGACATCATCAAAACGCCAGCGAGGAATGAAGTCAAAACATTGAATTAATTTTTCCGCATCGGGAAGCCAATTATTTAACGCCTGAACCACAAGCGTCCAATCAGACTCACCTAAATGTTCATAACTATCAAAGGGACCGAACTCAGCTTGCCATTCGCCTTCACTTTTATATATACGACGTGATTCAACCATCTCATCACACGCTAAACCTGCCATCTCTTCTGGCGAAAGCAGATCGCTGAAGTTGCGAAAGCCTTGTCGAATCACTAATGGCTTTTTCTGCCAATAATCTTTCAGGAATATCTCAGGGGTAAGCTCACCCAGCTCAAGTTGCATATCTGTATTAACCAGCAAAAAATTTTGGCGATGCTAGCAACAAATAGCGGTTTAAAAACTCGATGAGATCATAAAAATATCAACTTATATCGATTTAATATTGATGAAAGACGAAATAGTAATGTACCGAGTTCACATTTGGGAAAAATGATATAAGTAAAATAGAAGGGAAAAAAATAGACCACAACACGGATAAATCACGGGTGAATCAAGGTTGTAGAGCAGATGCAATGATGGCATATACTGATTGACTTAGCTTATTTAATCAAAAAAGTGGGATTTTAATAAAAATCTATAAAACAATTCTGAAAGTATTGATATACTTCCCCCCGAATTTTAGAACGTAACTCCAATTAGAGTAGAAAAATGACTGATTTATCAAAGTACAGAAACATTGGTATCTTTGCTCACGTTGACGCGGGCAAGACCACCACAACAGAGCGTATTCTTAAACTTACCGGTAAGATCCATAAAATCGGTGAAGTTCATGATGGTGAATCTACAACAGATTTCATGGAACAGGAAGCTGAGCGCGGTATTACCATTCAGTCTGCTGCTGTAAGTTGTTTCTGGAAAGAGCACCGTTTTAACGTTATTGACACCCCTGGCCACGTTGACTTCACAGTTGAAGTATATCGTTCGCTTAAAGTGCTTGACGGTGGCATCGGTGTATTCTGTGGTTCAGGTGGTGTTGAGCCACAATCAGAGACTAACTGGCGTTACGCGAACGACTCAGAAGTAGCTCGTATCATCTTCGTTAACAAGCTAGACCGTATGGGTGCTGACTTCTTACGTGTTGTTAAGCAAACTAAAGACGTACTAGCTGCTAACCCACTTGTTATGGTTCTTCCTATCGGTATCGAAGACGAGTTCTGTGGTGTTGTTGACCTACTATCTCGTAAAGCATACGTGTGGGATGAAACTGGCGAAGCTGAAAACTACGAAGTTAAAGATGTCCCAGAGGACATGGTTGAACTAGTTGAAGAATACCGTGAAATGCTAATCGAAACTGCTCTTGAGCAAGACGATGATCTACTAGAAGCATACATGGAAGGCGAAGAGCCATCTATCGACGAAATCAAGCGTTGTATCCGTAAGGGTACTCGTACAATGGAAGTTTTCCCAACATACTGTGGTTCTGCATTTAAGAACAAAGGTATGCAACTTCTTCTTGATGCTGTTGTTGATTACCTACCTAACCCAGTTGAAGTTGATCCACAGCCTCTTACTGATGAAGATGGTGTTGAAAACGGCGAGTTCGCAATCGTTTCAGTTGATGCTCCACTAAAAGCACTAGCATTCAAAATCATGGATGACCGTTTTGGTGCACTAACCTTCGTACGTATTTACTCAGGTAAATTGAACAAAGGTGACACCATCCTTAACTCGTTCACAGGTAAAACTGAGCGTGTTGGTCGTATGGTTGAGATGCAAGCTGATGAGCGTAACGAGCTAGACTACGCACAAGCAGGCGACATTATCGCTATCGTTGGTATGAAGAACGTGCAAACTGGTCACACTTTATGTGATGTTAAGCACCCTTGTACTCTAGAAGCAATGGTATTCCCTGAGCCAGTTATCTCTATCTCTGTTACACCGAAAGATAAAGGTGGATCTGAGAAGATGGGTATCGCTATCGGTAAGATGATCGCTGAAGATCCATCATTCCGTGTAGAAACTGACATCGATTCAGGCGAAACAATTCTTAAAGGTATGGGTGAACTTCACCTAGACATTAAGGTTGATATCCTTAAGCGTACTTACGGTGTTGATCTTATCGTTGGTGAGCCACAAGTTGCATACCGTGAAACTATCACTAAGTTAGTTGAAGATAGCTACACGCATAAGAAGCAATCTGGTGGTTCAGGACAGTTTGGTAAGATTGATTACGTTATCAAGCCAGGTGAAGCAAACACTGGTTTCGTATTCACCTCTAAAGTTGTTGGTGGTAACGTTCCTAAGGAATTCTGGCCTGCAGTTGAGAAAGGTTTCAAGAGCTTGATGGATACAGGTACCCTTGCTGGTTTCCCTGTACTTGACGTTGAATTTGAACTTCTTGATGGTGCTTTCCACGCAGTTGACTCGTCAGCTATCGCGTTCGAAATCGCTGCTAAAGGCGCTTTCCGTCAGTCAATTCCAAAGGCTGATCCTAAGCTTCTTGAGCCTATCATGAACGTTGACGTATTCAGCCCAGATGATAACGTTGGTGATGTAATTGGTGACCTTAACCGTCGTCGTGGCATGATCAAAGATCAATCTGCTGGTGTTACTGGTGTTCGTATCAAGGCTGACGTACCGTTATCAGAAATGTTCGGTTACATCGGTTCACTACGTACAATGACATCTGGTCGTGGTCAATTCTCTATGGAATTTGCTCACTACAGCCTTTGTCCTAACAGTGTTTCTGAAAAAGTTATCGCTCAAGTTAAAGAGAGAAAAGCAGCAGAAGCAGCAGCTAAGAAGTAATATTCTTCTTAACTAAGCATTTGTACTCGCTTTTAAACCCCGCTGATGAAAATCAGCGGGGTTTTTATTTATGTTAAACATAATTTATAGGCAATGATCAATGAACCATAGTTCGGCCAATTCTGTCATTATCTTTGATTTCGAGACCACAGGTTTATCACCTAACCAAGGCGATCGTGCCATTGAGATTGGTGCAGTAAAATTACTAAACGGTGTTGTCGTTGACACATTTCAAGAACTGATGAATCCTGGATTTAACGTGAGTAGTTTTATCGAGAATTACACAGGGATCAGTAATGCAATGCTCTACTCTGCTCCAAGCTGCGCAGAAGTCATGAACAGATTTGCAGATTTTATTGGTGATGATAATCTAGTTGCGCATAATGCATCGTTTGATAAACGCTTTCTCGAAGCTGAATTCGCATTAATTAACCGTAAATACAAAGGTCAGTTTGCCTGTTCTATGCTGATTGCCAGACGACTCTATCAAGAAGCGCCAAATCATAAACTGGGTGGATTGGTTGAGTTCAAACAGATTGAAAACGACGGGACATTTCACAGAGCTTTAGCTGACTCAGAGATGACCGCTAAACTCTGGCTTAAGATGCTTGAAGATATGCATGATAGCTATTCTATTGCGGATCCAAGCTTTAAATTAATGCAGCAAATATCACAAAAAACTAAGTCAGGCGTAAAAGATTTTTTAGACAGTCTTTAATATCGCGTTTTACCTACCTGACTACAGCCTTGATACCCACTCTTAGAATTAAATACCTAGCTCATTAAGAAGGTCATCTGCATCATCTGAACTATCTGCTTTAGATGCTGCTTTTGTCCGAGATGAAGCTTCTTGCCCACCACCTTTAGAACTGTGTTGCTCCAAAAGCTCATCAGGATCAAAATCAC
Organism: Shewanella hanedai; assembly: GCF_007197645.1. Classification (GTDB taxonomy): domain Bacteria; phylum Pseudomonadota; class Gammaproteobacteria; order Enterobacterales; family Shewanellaceae; genus Shewanella; species Shewanella hanedai. Next base: position 88,066 of record NZ_VKGK01000015.1, on the reverse strand, counting down.
CAGCCTTCTCATCAAACTCATTTAACTGAATAAATTCAGTTTTATCCATAGCGAATTCAAGATAGAAAATATGATTATTGTGGGTTCTAAACGACACTCTACGTGCAACAGCGTCATCTAGATTTGTATCTACAGAGATCATCAACTGCTTGTTAATCGTCAACATCTTTGGCTGACTCTGGTTAATCGACGTTTGCAGCTGTTTGCTCACTTTACTAATGAAGTCACCCAAAATCTGATTCATCAATTCACCCATGATGTCTCCAACTTCATCTGAAGTATGTGAAATAGCCAGTTCCTCTTCCGGCATCCCCATATGAGTCATGTAACCTCGATATACTTCAAGCGCTGCTTCGGCGGAGAAATTGATGACAACTAGACCTGAAAACCCGCCATCAAAAATAGAGAAACACCCTAAATCAGGCTTTAAACAAGTTCGCGTTATGCTCTGTACCATCGCTGCATGGGATACTTGGCTATCAGTAGTTTGCGACAAAACGGTGACTACCGAGCCGCATAACTTCATTAAAATATCGTCTGAGTTAACTATTTTAGGTGTTTTATCCATGCTCAAAACCAAAATGAAATAATAGTTAATTCTGCGCGTAAATGTGAAATAAATCAAAGTGAAAGAAACAACTTTAACCAGTTAAGTAACAAATAATAATAAATTCGACTGCAAGATACTGAAAAACATAATATTAACAGATTGATTATTTTCACTTTTACAGATGAGTAAGTGAATACACTGATGATTTACTGGAAACTTTAGCCTATTTATTGTTTAAATATGCATAGAGTGAGTTAGATCTAGGTTTTGGATATAAGTTTGTAAAAATCGTGTTATATCATTCAATTAATGATTCTAGCAGCGTATATTTCACACTATCATTATCCAGTTTTAACAGAGAGTTCTATGATATCTGTATTGCGTCGATTCACCATACTTCAGCGATTGTTCTTAATGCTTATCCTTGCCGCTATTGGCACCTTATTCTTCGCAAGTTTCTCCATTAATGAACAACGTAATAACTTGATAAAGCAAAAATGGGTTCAAATTGACGCACAACTGTCAACGGTACTCAGTGTGATTGACGCACATAGGAATCAAGTTAATCAAGGCAGAATCACTCTCGATGAAGCAAAAAATGAAGCTGCCAAACTGGTCAGTGAAATACGTTTCGGTAATGATGGCTACTTTATTCTAATCAATGACGATAACACCATCATCTCACATGGCAGCTCACCCCATCAGATTGGAGAAAGTGGCGATACAATTCGCGCATTAGATAGAAAGCTCTCCCTTTTAGACATGGCACAAGAAGCCAGATCCGAGAATATCTCTAAACAACAATTCATCACCAACAATTCCAAAAGTGGCGTAAGTGAAGAGAAACTAGTCGAGGCCAGATATTATCCCGCATGGAAGTGGACATTAATCACTGGCTCTTACATGAGTGATATTAACGAAGCGACCTATGATGTCATGCTTAACTATCTCATTATTATGATATTGATATCAGCGCCTATTTTTGCGTTTTTCTTAATACTAAACCACTCGATCAGTTCTCCTCTAAAACAAGCCATCGCAGCAATGAAAGATATTGCACAGGGTCAAGGCGATCTCACTAAGCGCCTCCCGACCGAGGGAAAAGATGAAGTCGTTGAGCTGGCGATCGCCTTTAACCTCTTTGTTGAAAAAATTAATAACATGGTGGCTCACCTTAAACCACTGGGTAACAGCTTAAACCAAGATGCCAATCAGTTACTGACTGCCGTTGAGGAATCTAACGCCTGTGTTGAGCATCTCCATCAAGAGACCAGTAGTGTTGCAACGGCCATCAATGAGATGCTATCCACCACCCATGAGATGGCAAACAACACCCAACAAGCTGCAGATGCCGCTAACGGCGTTCAGCATCAAGCTGAACAAAGTCAAACCTTGATGGCGAATACCTTAGGTAACGCTGAAAATCTAGTCATCGAATTGAAAAATACAGAGTCGGTCACTCAAAACCTAGCCCATTCATCAGATCAAATAGGCAGTATTTTGGATGTAATACGTGGTATTGCAGATCAAACCAATCTGTTAGCACTTAATGCAGCCATAGAAGCCGCAAGAGCTGGCGTCCATGGTCGTGGTTTTGCTGTCGTGGCTGATGAGGTACGGGCCTTGGCAACCAGAACACAGGAATCAACCAGTCAGATACAAAAAATCATTTCAGAGATCCAATCTGGTGTCACTTGTGTCATGAGTAACAACAACGACACTCAAAAGAGATCAATACAACTACAAAATCAAGCTAGAGAGGTAAGTGATTCACTCAACGATATTTTATCTCTCGTTGCCCATATCAGTGATATGAATACGCAACTTGCCAGTGCTACAGAGGAGCAATCCTTAGTGACAGAAGAGATTAATCGCAATGTCTGTAGCATCACCGAACTCACAGAGGTCACCGTTAAAGCGAATGACAGCAATAAAAGCGCTGCAATCTCTTTGCAAGATTTAAGTAAAGACACCGCTTTAACTTTATCCCAGTTTAAGGTCTGACTCTCAATCAGCAAAACACATTCACGATATAAAGTATTGGTATAAGCTAAGGGGGCTATTCGCTCCCTTTTTAGTTACTGAAATTATGTTAATATGCTGGAATATATTCTTAACACTACATTTAGGTGAATTATAACCATGTCAAGAATGACTCTTGCCGTTCATTCTCAACTTTATAGCATTCACAGCTTTAGCCCTGATGCTGAGATCCCCCCTGCCGTATTTACTCAAGAGATGTTTTTTGTCAGTAAAACAAAAGATGAACTGTCAGTCGTTGTGCCTGCGGAACTCAAATTAAACAGCATTGAAGAGGAAAGTAATTGGCGCTGCCTTGAAGTCGTTGGCCCCTTGGGCTTCTCCATGACAGGAATTCTCTCCAGTGTCTCAGGCGCATTAGCGATAGCAGATATTAGTATTTTTGCGATTTCAACTTTCGACACTGACTATATTCTCGTCAAAAAAGACAAGTTAACAGAAGCCATCACGGCATTGAAAAAGAAACAGTTCCAAATCACTGAATATTGATTTAGTGCCTATCAAATGAGTTTAATTTATGTATGAGAAATCGGTCACAATCACCTCTAAGCACGGTATACACACCCGTCCAGCAGCTTTACTTGTAAAAGAAGCGAAAAAGTATGATTGTGATGTACTCGTTGAGTGTAACGGGAAACAAGCCAGTGCTAAAAGCCTATTTAAACTGCAAACTTTAGGCCTTTACCATGGCGTAACAGTGAAGGTCTTTGCTGAAGGTCCACAAGCTGAATTAGCAGTAAAAAATGTATCCGAGCTCATCATTACCTTGAGTTAATCACATTAGGAACACTTAATTTACGTATTCAACTAATAGGGAATTAGTATGTCGACTCCGGGGATAGTGGTTTCATCAGGGATCGCATTTGGTCACTCAAGAATACTGAAGCAACATGATCGCGAATTAGACTATCGCGTTCTTCCCCTAGCGGAAGTCGAGTCTGAACAAACCAAACTAAAAGATGCAATAGCGCAATTTGTTCAGTTATTAAGTGTTGGATTAAGCAAACTCGAGCCAGATAGCGAGCATTACCTTTTAATCGAAGCCGATATCCTCTTTCTTGAAGATGAGGAGTTACTCACACAACTTCTCAATACTATCCGTGAACAACAGTTTGCAGCTTGCGTTGCGGTTGAACGGGTCTTTGCTCAACAAGTTAACTTGCTAAATGCAATGGAAGATCCCTATTTAGCCAACAGAGCACAAGATGTAAACTGCCTCCGCAATCGTTTAATCGCTGCCATTCATGGTTCAATCAGCCACGATCTTGAAAATGTCACCAAGCCTACTATTTTACTGGCTAAAGATTTAACTCCAGCAGAGTTCGCACTCCTTCCTTTAGACAAGATTGTAGGTATCGTGCTCAAGACTGGCGGCTTAACCAGCCACACCGCCATTTTAGCCCGCAGTGCTGGGATCCCCGCACTGCTTAGCTGTGACTTTGACGATTCATTGCAAAATAATCAAGTGATGGTCATTGATGCACTATCAGGTTGTTTGCACGTTGAACCCAACACACACGATCTTGAAACCTTAGAACGCTTAAAAGCAGATGACCAGCTACGCAAACAGCAACTACAAAAATTTAAGCACCTGCCTGCTACCACCCGTGACAATGTCATCATTCCTTTATTGGCGAACGTGGGTAGTCTGAGTGAGTTTAGCTTACTCTCTGATGTGGGTGCAGATGGAATAGGCCTGTTTCGCACCGAATTTATGCTAATGAATGTCAGTGTCATGCCAACGGAGAATACGCAATATGGTCTCTATTGTGATGCCCTTCAGTTACTCGACGGTAAAACACTTACCATCCGAACCTTGGATATAGGTGCGGATAAAGAAGTGCCCTGCTTAACCTTGCCAACTGAAGATAATCCAGCATTAGGCGTACGTGGGACTCGTTATTTTTTAGCACATCCTCAACTACTAAAAACTCAGTTAAGAGCGATACTGCGCGCCGCCAATCACGGCAAAATTAGGTTGATGTTTCCCATGATTAACCAAGTCGAAGAACTCGATTGCCTATTTGATCTCATTGAAGAATGTAAGCGTGAACTCGACAATGAAGAACGTGGTTTCGGAGAGTTGGATTATGGCATTGTAGTTGAGACTCCAGCTGCAGTGATGAACTTAGCCTCCATGCTACCTAGATTACACTTTATCAGTATTGGGACTAATGACTTGACTCAATATGCGATGGCAGCGGATAGAACCAATCCCAGTTTAACGAAGGCATATCCCTCTTTGTCACCTGCAATACTGAAACTGATCATGATGACAATCGCTGAATCAAAGCAGCATGGCGTGCCGGTTTCAGTCTGTGGCGAGCTTGCCAGTAATCCTAAGGTGGCCCCTATTTTAATAGGAATGGGGATCGATGAACTCAGTGTTAACGTTAACTCGCTACTCGAGCTAAAATCCTCGTTTTGTAGTCAAGATTTATCGACCTATAAAAAATGGGCACAAGATGTGCTGCGATTACAGCGTATAGAAGAGTTGAATCATTACATATCGCACTGTTCCTAACTCAGATTATTCAGTATGCTACACAGAGATTGGCATCATAAGAATGAAAAATATATGTGTACTAGGGGAATATAAATGGGATTTTTAAGCCGAATTAGACGATTAATGTCAGGACAAACCAATCCCATTGGCGGAATTGAAGTGTTTGCCCCGGTATCCGGCGAGCTCGTTGCGATAGAAAAGGTACCTGATGTCGTGTTTGCCGAAAAAATTGTGGGTGATGGTTTGGCCATTAACCCGAAAGGCAACCAAATCCTCGCCCCCATAGACGGTACGATTGGAAAAATATTTGAAACAAATCATGCCTTCAGCATTGAATCACACCAAGGACTAGAGCTTTTTGTTCATTTTGGTGTCGGCACGGTAGAACTTAGGGGCAATGGCTTTAAACGCCTTGCCGAAGAGGGGCAGACCGTCAATAAGGGCGATCCGATCCTAGAATTCGATTTAGCCTACCTTAAAGAGCATGCGGAAAGCCTACTCACACCGGTTGTGTTAGCGAATATGGAAGACGTTAAATCGTTGAACAAATCACATGGCTATGTTGAAGCAGGTAAAGATGTCATATTTACCGTTGATCTCTAATCCGACTCATTTCACGATTAGTGTAAACAGCCAATCCTCTCAAGTTAATGGCTTCTTATCTTGAGACATATCTAGGGTAATGACACAATATCCTCAGAAAGCGAACGACAATAACTAACACACATAAAAAATATATATAATCAGCAATGGAGAAATCATCTTGACTCTTTTCGGAATCAAAAATTGTGATACTGTCAAAAAAGCACGCAAATGGACCGAAGCAAACGATCTTAATATTCCTTTCCATGATTTTCGTGTTGATGGGCTCACCAAAGAACAGATTGAAACTTGGGCTGGTGCCATAGGTTGGGAAACCTTATTTAACAAGCGTAGCACCAGTTTTAGAAACCTTAGTGATGATGACAAAGCAGGAATAGACCAAGCTAAAGCCGTTGAGCTAATGTTGACTCACCCAACACTGATAAAAAGACCCGTATTAGCCACAGATGGCAAAGTTCTTGTTGGCTTTAAAGAAGCTGAGTATAAAGCGTGGTTCAAGCTATGAGCCAAGATGTCTTAACTCTTGCACAAGATCTCATCTCCCGCCCTTCAGTCACTCCGCTTGATGAAGGCTGTCAAACCTTAATGGCTGAGAGGCTCGCCGCTCAAGGTTTTGACATCGAGCCTATGGTCTTTGAAGACACCACCAACATGTGGGCACGTCGAGGTAAAGAGGGGCCACTTTTTTGTTTTGCAGGACACACAGATGTGGTACCTGTAGGTGATCTTAATCGCTGGCATACACCGCCATTCGATCCTGTGGTTATCGATGGATATCTGCACGGACGCGGCGCAGCAGACATGAAAGGTTCTTTAGCCGCGATGGTGGTGGCGACTGAGCGATTTGTCGAGAAACACCCTGATCATAACGGTTCTATCGCCTTTCTCATCACCAGTGACGAAGAGGGGCCTTTTATCAACGGCACTACTCGTGTCATCGATACCTTAGAAGCCCGAAACGAGAAGATCACTTGGTCACTTGTTGGAGAGCCTTCATCGACCCATAAGTTGGGTGATATCGTCAAGAACGGTCGTCGTGGCAGCCTAACAGGTAACCTCACTGTCAATGGCGTGCAAGGACATGTCGCCTACCCTCACCTTGCTGACAATCCCATTCATAAAGCTGCGCCAGTACTTGATGAATTAGCACGGATGAAGTGGGACAATGGTAATGAGTTTTTTCCACCCACCAGCTTTCAAATAGCCAACATCAATGGTGGAACAGGCGCCTCAAACGTCATTCCAGGCGCCCTTGAAGTGATGTTCAACTTCCGTTATTCCACTGAAGTGACAGCTGAAATTCTTATCCAACGTGTGCTCAATATCTTAGATGCTCACGGACTTGATTACGAAATAAACTGGATCTATAACGGCCTTCCTTTTCTCACCGGTGATGGCCCCTTGCTTGACGCCACTCGCGCAGCTATTAAGCAAGTCACAGGCACAGATACCGACCCACAAACCACTGGGGGCACATCAGATGGTCGCTTTATTGCGCCAACGGGGGCTCATGTTATCGAACTTGGTCCCGTCAATGCGACGATACACAAGGTCAATGAATGTGTGAAAGTGTCTGATCTTGAGTTGCTTGCTCAGTGTTATGAAGTTATTTTGGAAAAACTACTTTGCTAATCGATAGCGCTGCGATCTATGGTCTTGAGAGTTCACACCTGGTGGATTATCAAGGCCATAAACTTGAACAAGACACAGCAAAAGCATTAACGGCCATGACACAAGCAGCTAAACTGCACGGGATAGATATTGCAGTTTGCTCGGCTCACCGAAGTTTTGATAAACAACTGCAGATCTGGAATGGCAAAGCACTGGGTAAACGTACGCTATTGGATATTAATTCAAAACCCGTGTCGATAACCGATAAAAGCGAGCAAGAGCTGATCGACTTAATCCTTTTATGGTCTGCGCTTCCAGGAACCTCGCGGCATCACTGGGGCACTGATGTGGATCTTTATGATGCTAATGCTATTACACGCAGTGAATTGGCATTAATCTCTGCTGAATATGAAGAGCAAGGCCCCTGCGCACGCCTGCACACTTGGCTTGTTCAACACAGTCATGAATTTGGTTTCTACTTTCCGTTTCAACTCGGTCTAAGCGGTGTCAGTCCTGAACCTTGGCACTTAAGTTATTTTCCTGTCGCCAATAAACTTCTCAGCGCGTTTAAGCTAGGAAAAATAGAATCTGTGTTGCACAATGCCGACATTGAACTTAAAAGTGAGTTGATGGCTAGACTTCCTCATATCGTGAACGAATATGTGCTCAGAGTAGCACCGAGCCCTGACCCTGTTTAGGGCCCTACAACAATGTTAAATTTTGATTAAGATATCTTACAGCAGGCAATATGAACTTTATCTCCAATAGAAAAACATTAACGATAGATAACAAAACATTAAGTTATATTGATATCGGTACAGGCCCAGCGCTTCTTTTTGGTCACAGCTACCTGTGGGACGCCAAGATGTGGGCACCTCAAATCGAAATGTTAAGCCAACACTATCGCTGTATTGTGCCAGACCTTTGGGGACATGGTGATTCAGAGTCCCTACCAGAAGCGTGTCATTCATTGCAGGATATCGCAGAACATATGCTGTATCTGATGGATCACCTCGCCATCGAAGAGTTTTCTGTTGTCGGTTTATCTGTTGGCGGAATGTGGGGAGCTGAATTAGCATTAAAAGCCCCTGAGCGCGTTAAGACCTTGGTGATGTTGGGATGTTTTGTGGGTTTCGAACCTGAAGTCGCACGCGCTAAGTATTACACCATGCTTGATATCATCAAGAATACTCAAACCGTACCGGATGGTTTAATTGAGCAAATAGCACCGCTGTTTTTTGCTAACGAAACTGAAACGAACACACCTGAACTGTTTAATGGCTTTAAACAAGCTTTAAGGGACATTAAGCCTGAGCAAATAGACACTATCTGTCGCTTAGGCAAGATAATTTTTGGCAGGCGCGACACATTAGAAGAGATTGAAGGGTTAACAGCCTCTTGTTTAATTATGACTGGCGTCGAAGATAAAGTACGTCCTGTGCTTGAAGGTTATCTAATGCATGATGCAATCAGAGGCAGTGAGTTTATTCATATTCCTCAAGCAGGCCATATTTCAACACTGGAACAAGCTGAATTTGTCAATAATCAGCTCACGCTATTTCTAAACAAACACTACGCTTGATCGTTTGATTTTTATACCTTTTTAGCACTCAACATGCAGGGAGTCCAACTCCTGTATGTTGACATCCAACTTTGTTCTAAGCCTATTTATCATCAACCCAACCACCAATGCGTTACATCAGCAACCAAAGCTCAACGTAAAACACACCTAAAAAACCTATCGATAACAAATATGCTTAATCATTAATTAATATTAATTGTGTATATTACTGAATAGACCAGATACCCTAGATTTAGGTGATAGTATTCACTTGAATTTAATCAGATACCTACCCTAATTATATATTTTTGAGAATCATGAAAATACTAAAACCACTTTTTGAAAACAATCGTCGTTGGGCAAAACGTATCGTACAAGAGAAGCCTGATTTTTTTGAACAGCTGGCGACACAGCAAAATCCGGAGTACCTATGGATCGGCTGTTCAGATAGTCGTGTTCCCTCAAACCAAATCATTGATCTTATGCCTGGTGAAGTGTTCGTTCACCGAAATATCGCCAACATGGTGATACACACTGATCTTAACTGTTTGTCAGTACTCCAATATGCTGTTGAAGTGCTTAAAGTAAAACATATTATGGTCGTTGGTCATTATGGCTGTGGTGGCGTCAAGGCAGCGATGGGGAAAGAACGACTCGGTTTAATCGACAACTGGCTCGGCCATATCAGAGACATTCACCGCCTGCACAGTACCGAACTGAATCAACTCGATGGGAAAGAAAAGTTTGATCGTCTTTGCGAACTGAACGTCATTGAGCAAGTGGGCAACGTCAGTAGCACTAATATCGTGCAAGACGCGTGGTCACGAGGCCAAAATGTGTCCGTTCACGGCTGGATATACGGTATCGACAATGGCCTATTATCCGATCTGAATGTGACCGTCGACAACGATAAATTTAGAGCAGAATAATTTTCCCTAAAATACGGTTAAATTAGACATTCAGTTTCAAACAACCGTTACTGCTATTTTAGTGTTCTCACAGCCTTTAAATACTGATGATTTAAGGGCTGCTGATAACATTGTGCTATTTGATCGCTTTTCTCGTAAAAAATATTGATAAATATCGCAGTTTACCCGCCAACCCAGTTATAATCTCTCGCAATTACACTTTTTCTCCCGTAAAAAACAGCACACAAGAAGGAAATTTACATGCCCGGCTTTGAATTATTTGGCCCTGAAGAGAAGCAAGAAGTTGCAGATGTATTGGAGAACGGTTTTACCTTTCGCTATAACTTCGATCATATGCGTAATGATCGCTGGAAAACTCGAGAGATGGAGCAACTACTTTGCCAAAAGATGAATGTAAAACATGCTCATCTTCTTTCTAGTGGTACTGCCGCACTGCAAACCGCTTTGGCTGCAGCTGGTATAGGCGCAGGCGATGAGGTCATCGTGCCTCCTTTTACGTTTGTCGCCTCAGTTGAAGCAGTATTTATGGCAGGCGCTATTCCCATTTTTGCTGAAATAGACGAGACATTATGCTTGTCACCTGAAGGCATTGAAGCTGCCATCACACCGCGTACCAAAGCTGTTAACTTGGTCCACATGTGTGGTTCTATGGGTAAACTGGATGAAATTAAAGCGGTTTGTGAGAAACACGATCTTGTCCTAATTGAAGATGCTTGTCAGGCCATTGGCGGCACATATAAAGGCCAAGCTCTTGGTACTATCGGTGATGTGGGCTGTTATTCATTTGATTCAGTAAAAACCATCACCTGTGGTGAAGGTGGTGCTGTGATCACGAACAGTGACACCATCTACAAAAATTCCCACATGTTCTCAGATCATGGTCATGACCATGTCGGTAACGACCGTGGTGCTGAAGATCACCCAATCATGGGTTTGAACTTCCGTATCTCTGAAATGAACTCCGCCATGGGTCTTGCTCAGCTACGTAAACTCGATACCATTATCGACATTCAGCGTAAGAATAAAAACACCATCAAACGTGCTATCGCCGATATTCAAGACATCACTTTCCGTGAACTTCCCGATATTGAAGGTGATTCAGCTGGTTTCTTAACGTTTATGATGCCAACAGAAGCTCGCACCATTGAGATCAATAAAAAGTTAGCTGAAAACGGCGTCGATGGCTGCTTTTACTGGTATGTGAACAACTGGCACTACCTAAGTAACTGGAAGCATATTCAAGAGCTTAAGTCTTGCTCTGCCCTGCCGATCACATTAATTGAAGATCGTCCTGATTATACTCAAGTCTCTGTGCCAAAGTCTGATGCAATTATGAGCCGCACTATCTCTATGTTGATCAAACTCTCTTGGACTGAAGATGAGATCGCACAACGTATCGAAAACATCAAACGTGCTTTCGCTTAAGCTACATACTTCTATTGCGCCTTACATTTAGGCGCAATGTCACTTCTTACAGTAAAAATCTCAACGGAGAATGTTGAATGAGTTTTAAAAATTTCAAATGCGTCCCTAAAATGATTTTTGGTCGCGGTTCATTTATTGAACTCGATACCGTATTAAATGAAGAACGTAAAGAAACAGATGATTTCGTTGTATTTCTTGTTGATGATGTCCATCAAAATAAGCCATTAGCTGAGCGCGTACCGGTAAAATCTCATGATCTTCTTATTTACGTTAACGTCGATGATGAACCTACGACTCAACAAGTTGATGCGTTAACGGAACAAGTACAAGCCTTCGCTGGTAAGCTTCCTGTTAGTGTGATTGGTCTCGGCGGTGGTTCAACACTTGATTTAGCAAAAGCCGTGTCGCTAATGCTAACCAATCCGGGCGGTAGCGCGATGTACCAAGGTTGGGATCTGATTAAGAACCCAGCTATTCATCACATCGGTATCCCTACGGTTTCGGGCACAGGCGCAGAAGCTTCTCGTACAGCGGTACTTTGCGGCCCAGTACGTAAGTTAGGTCTTAACTCTGACTACACGGTTTTTGACCAGATCATCATGGATTCAGAGTTGATTGCTGGTGTTCCTACCGACCAATGGTTCTACACTGGTATGGATTGCTTTATCCACTGTGTTGAGTCACTTGAAGGGACTTACCTCAATGAATTTGCTAAAGCCTTTGCTGAAAAATCAATGGATCTTTGCCGTGAAGTCTTCATCGAAGATCATATCGAAAAAGATGACAAGTTGATGATGGCATCCTACATGGGTGGCATGAGCATCGCCTATAGCCAAGTTGGTGCCTGCCATGCAGTCTCTTACGGTTTAGGTTACGTGCTGGGTTATCACCACGGAATTGGTAATTGTTTAGCGTTTGATGTTCTTGAAGAGTTCTATCCTCAGGGCGTAGCTGAATTTCGTGAAATGAAAGCCAAACACAACATCGTGCTTCCAAAGGGGATCTGTAAAGACCTTCCCGATGAGACTATCGCGAAGATGGTTGCCGTGACTAAGAGCATGGGCCCGCTTTGGGATAACGTCTATGGTGAAGGTTGGGAAGAAAAAGTCACTGATGAGATGTTAACTGGCCTATTCCGCCGCATCTAATTACAGCTTATAATAAGGGACTCAAACTGAGTCCCTTTTCTATTAGTAAATATAGGTATGACCAATGAACGTAACTCTGTTAATCCCTGCTCGCTATGGCTCAAGCCGTTTTCCTGGCAAGCCTTTGGCGCCGATTAACGGTAAACCAATGATCCAACACGTCTATGAGCGTGCATCATTGGCAAAAGGCTTAGACGCTGTCTATGTCGCAACCGATGACGTCCGTATCAAGGATGCTGTTGAATCCTTCGGCGGAAAAGTCGTCATGACAGATCCTGAAGCAGCATCTGGAACCGATCGCATCGATGATGCTATTAAGCAGCTAGGCCTTAACGATGACGATATCGTCATTAATGTGCAGGGCGATCAACCTTTGATCGATCCAATCGCAGTAGAGCAACTTATCAGTCTGTTTGAGCGTCACCCTGGTGAATTTAGCATGGCGACACTTGCTGTCGAAATTACCAATAAGTCTGAGCTCGACAACCCAAACCATGTGAAAGTTGTGTTTGATAATAACTTTAATGCCCTTTACTTTTCACGTGCCCGTATTCCTTTTGGCCGTGATAGTAACGATCATCCTGTTTATAAGCATTTAGGCCTCTATGCCTATACACGTAGTTTTGTCTCTGCGTTTGCAAAATTACCCATGGGTCGTTTAGAAGAGTTAGAAAAGCTAGAGCAGCTTAGGGCGCTAGAACATGGTCACAAAATTAAAATAGCCATCAGTGCTTTTGACTTTCCTGAAGTCGATACACCAGAAGACATTCGTATTTGTGAAGCGCGTTTAGCCGTCGACTAATCAAGTCTACAATCCTACGATAAGAATATTAAACTAAAGGACTGCCCATGACCGATCTCGAAACCTGGCTCATTATCATATTAGTGCTCGGAGTTATCGTGAGTAACCTTGCGGTCCTTAAATACAGTGCCAAATTCAAGATGACACAATTTGGTAAAGGCGGTAAGAAACCCACTAACAATAGTGATAATTCAGATCAGCCGGATAAACTATCAGACGAAGAAAAACAGACGAGTCAGAGCCAAACAAATGCTGAAAAAAATCAAACATCAACACCTCCTAAAAAGGATGACGATAAAGACTCTGATGGATTTTGGTAAAACAGTGTTCTAACTTTATCTGCTAGTTTAATATTCAGATCAAAAATGGCCAAAAGATACGCTCTTTTGGCCATTTTTATTAGCTCAAATTTACACTAACAATTGGTGAATTTCGTCCCGTTCATCCAAAGCAAATAGCAATACGACATCACCAGCTCGTATTTTTGTCAGTGCATATTTAGCGCCCGCTAATGGGCTATTGCTAATAGCGATTTGATCTTCAGAAATATCGATGTCTGAAAGATGCTTTTTAACTAAAGTGGGGATCTCACCTAACTCTCGTCCTCGTAAATAGGACTCTAGTTCTGCAATGATATATTCATCAGCTGCAAACTTAGCAACCTCATCAGTGAGTTCAATCATCTCTTGATTACTTCTGTCACCAGCATGACTAAACATAACCAGTCGACGCTTAGCGGGGATCTTTTTAGCCATTTCAATCACGGCGCTCATGCTGTGTTGATTATGAGCAAAATCAACAATCACCTCAGCACCATGGTACTGATAACGATTGCCTCTCCCAGGATTATCATAGGGATCACTGCCAAACGCTTTTAACCCTTTCAATATGGCATCTTCACCCAACTTGAGCGCACGGCATAAACCGATAACACCCATAGCATTGCGAACATTATAGGCAGCAGTCCCATTGAACGTCATTGCAATATCATTCACAGCCACTGAAAACGCGTACTCTCCATCCACAAAATGAATATGTTGCTCATGAAAAAATACAACTGCTGCGCCATTAGACAAACTCGTTTGAATAAGTGAATTGTGCTTATCCATGCTAAACCAGCAAATAGTGTGCTCAGTCGTCGCACTTAATCTGACCAACTCATTATCATCGGCATTCAATACTAAAACACCAGAATCGGTTAATCCTTTATCGACAATGAACTTAGCCTCAGCTAATTCAGGCACGGTATTAATGCCATATTGGCCTAAATGATCCGCGGCGATGTTGGTGATTAAAGCCGCTTGATTATCACTAACAGGTAATCCACGTCTTAACAGTCCTCCACGAGCGACTTCTAGAAAGGCTATTTCAGTGTCAGGATGTCGCAATAATATGCGCGCACCACCTGGACCTGAATAGTCACCCGTGTCTAAAATCGTCTCCCCCACTCTGATGAAGTCAGTGGAGGTGACTCCAGCACGCAAACCTGCACATCGAGCGATTGTCGATGCCAAACGGACACTGGTTGACTTGCCATTAGTGCCAGTAATAAACGCCGCTGGGACTTTTTGGTAACTCGACCACTGAATATTCTTGCTCAAAGGCAATTCAGTCACAGGCCATACCTGACATGTTCCCCCGGTCCCTAGAGAAAAATAATCATCGTCAACTAAATAGCTAACTCCCTTGTCATTGGCCATGGCGATTAACGCCATGAGTTCAGGATTAACTTCGTCAGAAAGGTGAGTTTTTAACTCATTAAACCTATATTTTTTATCAGAGAATGGACGTGAGAGTAATTGTGCCTCACTTAAAAGCCACCCTAACTCCACAGCTTGGCAGGCTGTGTATAAAGCATCGATAGGGGCCGAAATCGATAGGCTAATCCCACCGCTAAAATGCCGATAATAAAGGCTCTCTTGCTGCCAATCTAACCACTCAAATATGTCTGACATATTTTTTTGCCAGCATTGCCAAACCACTTCATGGCTAACACCTTCGATATAAGCATCGACGAGGGCGCCTGGCTTTTGAGATAATAAATTGGGTCCAGTAATGCGACGCACTTCTTCAAAATTGAGTGTTATCATAAGCTTATTTCTATTGTCGTTAGCACAAAGTTAATCGTAAAATACCGATATCGAAAGACGTTTTCTATTCGGTACCCTACGCTAGCGTCTTCTTCTTTTTCTAGTCAGCTTCTTCGTCATGTTCAATGACAATTCGCACACCACGTTCATCTTTCACCAATCTTTGGCCTTCCTCTAAATGGAAAGCATGTTCAACTGGTTCAAATAATATTTCGGCATAGTCAGATGACGGTTTTTCATTAACATTGCGCTTTTGTCCATCATCACCAAAATGAACAATTTGTTTCCAGCAACGGGTAATATTGTCACCTAATACGATGACCAAATCATCCGCCTCGCTGACGCTAAGTGCGTACTCTATCGCTTCAACTTCACTCGGAATAATCTCAATTCGGTCCGAAGTCACCCCTGCTGCCAACAAACTTTGCTCTAACATTTTTGGCACTTCGTCAAAGCCTCTTCGACGACGATCGTCATCTGCTTTACAGATAAACTCATCAAAGCCTGTTGCACATATCCTCGCCGCTTCAACAATATCTTCGTCTCGGCGATCTCCAGGCATTGCCATGACTATGCGGCGCTTACCTTTCACATCAAGTCGCACCGCTAAGTCTGTTATCGCTTTTATCGCTGCGGGGTTATGTGCATAATCCAAAATAACTTTAAATGGATGCTCGTCAAACACATTCATTCGGCCTGGGGCTTGATAGAATGAAGTTGTAAATGTCCGTAATCCTTGGCTAATATGCTCCAATGAGATATTAAATGCATAGGCCATCGCAGCCGCAAACATGGCATTTTGAACGTTATGAAGTGCTTTCCCTTCCATGGTAGAAGGGATTAAATGCGTCCAAAGCAAAGGAATATGAGCACCATTATCATAGAAGGTGATCATATCGCCGTTGATGCCTTTTTCAAGTACCACTGCCTTACCACCACTTCGAATATGTTCTCTCACTAATCCGTGGCCAGAATCCATGGTGACATAGCAAATGTGCTTAGCTTTACAATGATCAGCCATCTCTAAACAGTATTTATCGTCAGCATTTAACACTGCGGTATCTTTAGCGACTTCCACAACAATTCTTTTAACGGTAGCAAGTTGCTGAACAGTATCGACGCCACGAGAGCCAAGATGATCCGCTGTTACATTGATACAACAGGAGACATCTGACTCGTGGTAGCCTAATCCACGTTTAACGATGCCACCACGGGCGGTTTCTAACACAGCAAAATCGACACTTGGGTCACGTAATACTATTTGGGCTGATTTAGGGCCAGTCATGTCGCCCTTCACACTCAGAAGCCCATCGATGTAAACACCGTCAGTTGAAGTCATTCCGGTGGTGTAACCCGCAACTTTAGCAATATTGGCTAACATTCGTGACGTGGTTGTTTTTCCGTTTGTTCCGGTAATAGCCGCCACAGGGATACGAGATTTTTGCCCTGCAGGAAACAGCATGTCCATCACTTTGCCAGAAACATCACGAGACTTTCCTTCGCTTGGCGCCACGTGCATTCTAAAACCTGGTGCAGCATTACATTCAACAATGGCGCCGCCAATGTCTTTATATGATTTGCTGATATCGTCAGTTAAGAAGTCAACACCACCGACATCTAGACCGATAGCTTTAATGGCTCTAACAGCCATTTCACGGTTGTCTGGGTGCACAATATCGGTAACATCGATTGCTGTTCCACCGGTAGATAGGTTGGCGGTAGAACGTAAGAAGAAGATTTGATCCTTTTCTAAAATAGTTTCAGATGTATAACCTGATTTTTCAATCAAGCCATTAGCTTGTAAATCGAGCTCTAATCGTGTCAGCACTTTCTCATGACCGATACCGCGAAGAGGATCTTCATTAACTTGATCAACGAGTTGGCTAATGGTCAATTCACCATCACCTTTAACATGGCCTGGAACGCGCTTTGCTACTGCCACTAACTCATTGTTTACCACCAGCATACGGTGATCAAAACCAGTAACAAAACTTTCAACTAATACCGCCCGACTCGTACCATGCTCACTTGCATGAATGAAGCCTTTCTCAACTTCGCTCTCACTGTTCAAATTAATGCTAACCCCACGACCGTGATTAGCATTCAATGGTTTTAACACCACGGGATACCCAATGCGTTTTGCCGCTCTAATGGCCTGCGCTTTACCATAGATCATCATTTGCTGAGGAACTGGTAAACCAAGATCATTTAATAAATTGTGCGTGTCCTCTTTGTCACAAGATAACTCAACAGAAATATGTTTAGTTTCACTGGTTATTGTTGCTTGTATTCGTTGTTGATGCTTACCGTGACCTAATTGCACTAAGCTATATTGATTCAAGCGCAACCAAGGTATATCTCGCTCTTCTGCAGCCTTAATCAGCGAACCAGTACTAGGACCAAACTCTTTTCTTTGCGCCATTCTAACGAAAGACTCAAGCTCTTCTTTAAAATCAAAATCTGTCTCAATCTGTGTGGCTAATTCTCGTTGTAACGATGTAGGAAGGAGTGAAATCAAAAGAGTTTGAGCCAGTATTCCTGCTTCTCTACCAACATCTTTATGTTTATATTCATATACAACCCAATAATGGCCAGCATCGGGTAATGAACGTGTTTTACCAAAACTAACATCTGAGCCCGCTAGATTTTGTAATTCGATCGCCACATGCTCCCAAATATGGCCCATCCATGTACCATCATCCTCTCTCAAGCGTCGAATAAATCCGCCTTCTTCTCCATATGAACAACCATGAGACTGCAATGTAGGAATAGCCTCCAGTAACGAAGATATAAATTGTTCACCCAATTTCATCGAGGGCCAATTTTCCAAACAGCCTAAATTTATTTCATACCGCATAACAGGAAAATTGGCATAAACATTGGGGCCGACAAATATATTGGTCGTAGATATTTTCATTATTATTTCCTACATAGAAAAAAGAGACAGATAATTATCCCACTAAGATTTAATCACGCTAACCATCATGGTAAAAATATACATTTTGGAGGGTCAGTGTTTTATTGTTAGATAACTAAATTAGCGCAGAAAATTGGATTTGCAAACAACTAATTAACCACACATTAGTATGCATTAAAAGATTATCCACATCAATAAGTTACGCAATACTACTTTACGTTGCCACTTATAGGTAACGCACCATAAATACTGTTTGTCAGCAACAAAACTCAAAACTTGTATCAGTCTAATGTTCCTCAAAGGAGTTTAAAACTTTGTTATTGAAATAAGATAAATAGAAATTTGAGGGTTAACTTGTGAAGGTATTTCAGAAACAGTAGAAATAAAGATAAGCTAATAAATCAATTTAAAAGCTTACCTTAGTATTGAATTAATCTAAGTTGGCCACTTTATTATTGATATCAAAATGCGATCCTGCTGATAAGATATGCAACTTCAAATTAACGATGGTGATCGCATCGCCTCTTCTCGCTTCAGCCATAGAGGAATGATCACAATCAGATGGATCAATGACCGTGACAGAGCCACTACCAACCACTTCAAAAACATTATCTGCATTAATGAAAGCCGCAGTATCTTCGTCTAAACCAATGCCTATCAAGAAAGGGTTATACGACACAGCACTTAACAAACGAGATAATCGATTTCTTTGATTAAAATGTTGATCGATCACTAACTGGTTGTTTAAGCCTAATCCAGGCGCAAGATTCACACCGTCTTCAGTTGGTACTATCCCAGTACTGCCACCAATAATCATATGCTGAGAAATAATCGCAGCACCAGCAGAAGTCCCTGCAACATGGGTTCCCTGAGCATTTTGCCTGCGTATTGTTTGTGCAACAGGCGTACCTCCAAGGATGGTTGATAATCTTAACTGATTACCACCTGTGATAAAGATACCTGTGGCCTCTTCCAAATGTTGCAGTAAATCTTCATTTTTCGCGTCCGTTCTTTTGGTAATAGGAAGTGAATAGGTATAACCAGCTCCCAACTCTTCAAACAATTTCTCATATCGCTCACCAGTATCTTCCAACTTAGACGCGGTTGGAATAATGACGATATTGGCATCTTTTCCGCCACATAATTCAACAAACTTTTTTAATATATCTGGATTATTTATTTTTTCTTCGGCACCGCCGATCGGGATCACATAGCCTCGAGAATGACCGTGATTAGTAGGGGAAGGACACATAGTTATATTGTTCTCTACTTATATTTATAGTTATTGGTAACCTTTATCTTGGTCACGGTTATAAAAACAACAATTAAATGTTATTCAAACATCCCCTTTCGGCAAAGTATGGTTTCAAAAATATGCCAATTTCCCTTTGCCATCACATGGCTAACTGACAAGTTATCATTAAATACTACTATATCCGCATCCATACCTTGCGCAAGCATTCCTTTGTTTGTGAACTGTAAAAGCTGGGCAACATTGGAGGTGAAAAATGGCAATACTTTCTCAGGTGAATAACCAGACAAAAGCAACTTTCTAAATACATCTGTCATCGAAGAAGACTTACCAAAATCTAATTTAACGAGATGACCATGACAATCAAAGTCAGGTAAACAACCGCCACCATCAGAACTAATAGTGAGTTTATCTTGTGGATAGTCACTTTCAATATAGCGTGTTAGCGCAGCTTCAGGCTCATAGCCAACATCGCCAGTTTCAAATGCAGTCACGTCAATCCAACACCCGCGTATCGCTAATTCACAGGCCTCTTCAAAGAGGTCTTTCTTACGGTTAACATGGGTTGGATTAAACGTACGAGCGGGTATTTCTGATCCCGTTAAAGCATCTCGTACCATCGACAACCCTCGCTCTCCATCACCTAAATGTAGATGCAAGACACCGGCTTTATTCGTCATTAATCTTGCAACATGCGCATCAGCAGCCACTTTCAATAACTCGTTCAAAGTAGGCTGACTTGAGCGGTGATCGCTAATGGCAAGCTCTCCTACACCAATAACAGGTTCAATATATACAATATCTGACTTTACCGAGCCTGTTAGTGTTGTTGGCGGCAGATGGTAGCCTCCGGTATAACAATAGGCAGAAAGCCCTTCTTCTCTTAACCCATATACTTGTGAAACTAATGACTCAGTAGAGCGGCTGAGATCATCTGTACCTAGCAGCCCCACAACAGTGGTAACACCTGCCAAGGTAAATTCAGACAAAGGCACCGGAGGAACTCGAGTGGAAAAACCTGACTCCCCGCCGCCGCCACAGATATGTGCATGGCCATCAATAAAACCTGGCACTAACATTCTGCCTTCTAAATCAACCTCATTTATTCCTAAATGATGACTTAAAACTGGGATCTCTTTGCCGATGTAAAGTATTTGACCTCCACCAATCAGTAGGCACATGATTCCTTGGGGTTTAGGGGTATAAACATTGGCATTTTTGATGAGAGTAAGTGGAGCCTGCTCAATAGGAGGAGTCATAGATTTTTATAATAATTAAAATTAAATGGAATAATGTGAAGAATAACATATTAAATATGTAAATTATTAACAAATTAGCATTATCTGCTAAGCATTCAATAGCCAGCCCAGTATATAAAATAGAACAGAGTCATGTAGTTTAAAGCTAAAAAGAATCAAAAGAGCAGAGACCACACAAAAATACTGTTCAGTCTTTGCTCTTTAGTTAACTTAGAAAGGGTTGCCCGCGCGACTTTAAACCTACTTGTTTAGCTCCTTTTCTAACGCCTGAGCAACCGCGTCGGGTGATCCCGAATGACGGGCAAACGTAGCATAGGCAACAGGGATAATAAATATGGTAAAAAACGTCGCCAATACGATGCCTGAAAGCACAACCACCCCGATAACAAAGCGGGTTTCAGCACCTGCACCTTGGGCTAACACCAGCGGTATTGCACCAGCTGCCGTGGTAATGCCTGTCATCAAAATAGGTCTTAGGCGTTGAGATGAAGCCTGAATGATCGCTTGCTCAAACTCAACCCCCTTATCTCTAAGTTGATTAGCAAACTCCACGATTAAGATCCCGTTTTTCGCCGCCAAGCCCACCAGCATAATAATCCCTATCTGGCTGTAAATATTCAAACTTTGCCCAGTTACCCACAAACCCAATAATGCGCCAAGGGTTGCCAACGGCACAGTCAACATGATCACTATCGGATGAACATAACTCTCAAATTGCGCCGCTAATACCAAGAATACAATGCCAAGCGCAAGCACAAAGACAAAGTACATCGAACTCCCCGACTCTTGGTAATCCAGTGATTGCCCCTTATAACTGATCACAGCCTCAGCAGGGAGATAAGTCGCCGAGAGATCATTAAGATAAGTCAGTGCCTCGCCTAAACTGTATCCGTCGGCTAAGTTCGCTTCGAGTGTGATCGCGCGCATTCTATTGTATCGGTTAAGCTGACTGGCATCGGCAAACTCCTCCACATGTACTAAATTAGACAGTGGGATCAAAGCCTGACTTCTGTCAGAGCGCACATAAATATTTTCAAGATCCGTAGCTGTATTCTGATTTTCACGGTTCCCTTCAATGATCACATCATACTCTTCACCATCACGCATAAACGTGGTGACGAGACGGGAGCCAAGCATCGTCTCAAGTGTACGCCCGATATGGGATATTGATACGCCAAGATCGGCCGCTCTATCTTTATCGATCACAACCCTAAGTTGAGGTTTTGTTTCTTTATAATCATGATCTAAGCCAATCAAGTTAGGGTTATCTTTGGCTTTTTCAATAATAATGTCACGCCACTTGGCAAGCTCTTCATAACTTGGACCGCCAAGCACAAATTGAACAGGTTTACCGACGCCACGTCCAAATGCCTGCCTCATGACAGGAAAAGCTCTCACGCCAGCTAAATCGGCCAGCCTGCCACGTATATCCCCAGTAATTTCAGCTGCACTTCTTCTTACAGACCAATCTTCAAGTACAATAATCGCCATGCCATTAGAGAAGTTAGCGATTCTACCAAACCCCCTTGGCGCACGGATCAATAAGCGTTTTATCTCTCCCGCTTCCACCAAGGGCATCAATCGGTTTTCAATCTCATCCATATAGGATTCTATGTATTCAAAACTGGCCCCTTGCGGACCATTAACAATAAGGAACATAGATCCCCTATCCTCTTTGGGTGCAAACTCTTGTGGCACCTCTTTGAGCAGTAGAGCACTGCACCCCAACGCAATCACCACAAATGAACCAATAAGATAAGGATGAGACATTGCTCTCGTCAGCAAGCGTTTGTATTGCGCCGTCACAAAGCTCATTCCAGCATCCACTTTGCGCACTAGCCAAGGATCGTCTCCTGCAGGTTTAAGCAATTTTGAGCACATCATCGGGCTTAACGTCAGTGCCACGATACTTGAGAAAATAACGGCGGCGCTCATGGCTACGGCAAACTCTTTAAATAATTTACCTAAATCGCCTTCAAGAAACGTGATCGGCATAAATACCGCCACGAGCACGAGGGTAGTTGCGACAACAGCAAACGCCACCTCTCTGGAACCCAAGTAAGCAGCTTTAAGAGGAGAGTCTCCCTCTTCAATACGCCTATGTATATTTTCAAGTACCACAATCGCATCATCAACCACCATGCCGATGGCTAATATCATTGCGAGTAGTGTCAACAAGTTAATCGTATAACCTAAGGCATACAACACAATGAACGTGGCCATCAGTGACACTGGCACAGTGATCGCTGGAATGAGCATGGCGCGCACACTGCCAAGAAAAAGATAGATAACGATAATCACCAGTGTCATGGCAATAAATAGGGTTTGATACACCTCTTTCACCGAGGCTTCAATAAAGATTGAACTGTCGTAGGAGCGTTTAATCTCCATCCCCGCTGGTAGTGTTGGATTGATAATATCAACTAAGGCATTAGCAGCCCTTGCCACCTCTAGCGTATTAGCAGTAGATTGCTTTGAGATCCCGAGACCAATCATGGCCTCACGGTTGCCTCTAAAGGTGATCCGATCCTCTTCTGATCCAATACTGACTTTAGCCACATCACCAAGCTTAATCAGATACCCATCCTCACCTTCGCTTAGTACGAGATTGGCAAAGTCATCGGGATTACGAAAACTGCGTTCAACTCGAACGGTGAAATGTCGCTCTTTTGATTCAACTGAGCCTGCTGGTAACTCGACATTTTCAGAGCGTAATACTCGCTCAACGTCTGCAACCGTCAATTTCCGCGCAGCTAACGCTTGTCGATCTATCCAGACACGCATGGCATACACTTTACCACCACCAATGCGAATATTGGCGACTCCGTCAATCACTGATAAACGGTCGGTTAAGTAACGCCTTGCATAATCAGTTAGTTGCAGAGTGGTCATCTGGTCTGAAACTAAGTTCAGCCACATGATCACTTCATCACCACCATTGGCTTTTTGCACCTCAGGTGGCTCAGCTTCTTCAGGTAAATTATTGAGTAAGCCAGAGACGCGGTCTCTAACATCATTCGCCGCAGCTTCGATGTCTCTGCCAACATCAAACTCTAATGTGACTGTTGAGCGACCATCACTGCTCGATGAGTTAATGTGACGTATTCCTTCAACGCCACTTATCCTATCTTCAACAAGCTGTGTGATCCGACTTTCCACTACCGATGCGCTAGCACCACGATAGTTAGTTTGTATCGACACAACAGGCGGATCGATATTGGGGTATTCTCTTAAGGGAAGTTTATCGAAGGCAACCAGGCCAAATACAATTAACAGTATGCTAATAACAGAAGCAAATACCGGTCGCTTTACCGACAGATCAGTCAATATCATACAGTTGGCCCAGCCTTAGCGTTTTCTAGAAAACTAAAGTTTTCACTAAATTGGACTTTAACCTTATCACCGGGTCTCACTTTTAATATTCCGCGGATCACCACTTGTTCACCCGCAACAACCCCGTCTAATACTTCTACCCAACCCCGTTTACGTAACCCAAGTTGAACTTGCTTTTTAACCACTTGGTTGTCACCGTCAATTAAGTAAACGTAGTGTCTGTCTTGCGTAGGGATAATGGCTGACTCAGGTAAAATAAGTGCATCTCTGCTCTCTTTGATCAACTTAACCTTCATTAACATGCCCGGCAGCAGTCTATGCTTTGAATTTGGAATTTCAGCGCGCACAATCACAGCTCGTGTTACTGGGTTTACTCGGCTATCAATTGAGATCACTTTGCCATTAAAAAGTTGATCGGGGAAAGCCATTGCAGTGGCCTCAACATTTTTACCAATGGCAAGTGACGTAAGAAAACGTTCAGGAATAGAAAAATCAAGTTTGATAACAGAGATATCATCTAAGGTTGTAATCACTGTACCTGGTGAAACTAAACTGCCGACACTTATCTGACGTAAGCCCAGCCGTCCTTGAAATGGCGCTTTGATGGCTCTATCTTTGAGTGCTGAACTGGCTTGAGCAAGCTCAGCTTTTGCAGTGTCAATTAAGGTTTGTAACCTATCACGCTCTAACTCTGCAATGGTTTGGCTAGTGACCAACGCACGTATTCTGTCTAGCTCACGTCGATGCTCACTGACTCGCACTTTTGCAGCGGTCACTCGTGCAACTTGTTCGCTATCTTGCAGTTGAACCAATAAACGTTCTTTTTCAACCACATCACCATCATCAAAATGAATTTGTGTTACCACCTCTGTCACCTTAGGTGTCACAGTGATCGATTCATTCGCTTTCGTGGTGCCTAACGCTTCAACTTCATCCCTTATGGCCTGTATCTCGGCTTTAGCCACAACAACATTGGCGATTGGCCTTGATTTTTGTACCGCTTTGTCAGTATTGAGATAAGTTTTTTGATATGCCAAAAAGGCAAGAGTAAGAAGGATTAACGTTATTATTATTTTTTTCATTAATATTCCGTAAGTTTGTATTACACAGCCCATAATCCAATGGTGCATACTTTATGTCATACAGTTTACCTACCGAGTATATTTCATCAAGAGATTTTACCATTGCTTACAAAATACACACAATATTAACATGTTGTTATTCATCAAAATTTGGGCACAAAAAAGGAGGCAAAATGCCTCCTTTTATACTCAAAGATGTTAAGTCAATTAACGAACCTTTCGGTCCTCTTTCATCAACTCAGCCAAACCTTCATAGACAGCTTCAACCACAGCATTATCTAACGGTATGTCTTGAGCATCATGCAGATAGATCTCTGTTGTGTCATCAGTATCTTTTAGCTGTAGACGATATGAACCTTCCTTGATAGGCAGATCCTTCTCGTTCCACAAAGAGCTCCAGAAACCTGAATCATCATTAACATTGACGTAATAAAGGCCTTTGCCAATATCCATATCAATGATTTCAAATCCTAGCTCAGGTAAAACAATACGTAGACGTTCCCACGTACGTTTAAATGGTGCATCAGCAAGCCAATATGATTGAACGACATCATCGCCTTCAACATCTGGACCCGTGCCTTTAACCACGGAAACATAAATACCTAGACTCTCTTTAATACGCTTAGCTTTAATCGACTGAGCACGTTTAATACTCATGTACGCTACGGCATTATTGAGCATATCAATGGTGTAACGACGTTTATCTTCACCACTTAAAATAATATCTTGTGCTTCGCCATTGAAGCTCTCAGCATGATCGATCAAATCGATAGAGATATTACCGCTACGACCATGGGGACGAACATCTACATGGAACTGATAACGTTGACGAAGAAGATATATCTCGTCGCTACCCCATAGGTTTGAATCGATGACTTCTTTACTTTCTAGCCAATCGGTTTCGATGATCCCTTTCTCGTAATCTTCGCTCATAATGGCGATTGATTTACTCGACAAGTAAGATTTTAATACGTCAAAAAGCTCTTGCTTCAGATCAATGTTATTATCGATAGACTCGACAACGATTTTAATATTGTCACTGCCCTCTTCGACCCGAGTTCCTTCAGCCATAGGTAAAACTTGTAATGGCGGACGAATATCTAACCTTTTACCGACCAATTCCACATCACTTTTAGAACCAAACTGAGGGATTTGATACTCTTTACTGTAAACGGGTGTAATTAAACCATCAGGAATGATCAGTGCTGGTTCTATCTCGGCGTTAATGTAGGCATCGCCATCATTAGCTTGTCTTCGATCAACTGGCGAGCTACAAGCTGTAACTGCTGCGATCAAAATTAAGGGAGTCACTTTCTTTAACATCTATTAATTAACCTCTATTCGGGCATTTCTCATTGCATCTAATAACAGACCATGGAACTCAGTAGAAAGTTCCGTTAAAGGTAATCTAATCTCTTCTTGGCTTATCAAGCCCATACGGTAAGCAGCCCATTTCACAGGAATAGGATTTGCTTCACAAAATAGTGCGGTGAAAAGCCCTTTGATCACATTTTCAGCTTCGATAGCTGTTTTCATGTCACCCGATGCTGCTGCATCGCACATGATCTTAAACTGTCTTGGGACGATATTATTAGCAACCGAGATAACACCATTACCGCCAAGAGACAAAAACTCTCTGGCAGTGGCATCATCACCGCTATAAAGTAAGAAGTCATCGCCACATAATTCACGTAAGCGCTTCACACGACTCAAATCACCAGTCGCTTCCTTTACGCCAATGATATTAGGAACGTTGACCAATTCAGCGATGGTCTCAGGCAACATATCAACAGCGGTTCGTCCCGGAACATTATAAAGAATTTGCGGGATATCAGTACTGGCCGCAACCGCTTTATAATGAGCAATAATGCCTTTAGGACTCGGTTTATTGTAATAAGGCGTAACACCTAACATGGCTGCGACGCCAAGCTTTGATTGCGCTTTAGTTAACTCAATGGCTTCTGCTGTCGCATTACCGCCGTTACCGCCGATCACCGGTAATCGACCGGCAGCAAATCTAACCGTATGCGATACGACTTCAATATGCTCTGGAATTGGCAGAGTGGCAGACTCACCAGTGGTACCAACCGCAACAATGGCGTCAGTACCTTCAGTTACATGGAACTCAACTAACTGTTCAAGACTTTTGTAATCTACTGAGCCATCACTATTCATTGGTGTGATTAAGGCTACGATGCTTCCATTTATCATGTGACTTTCCCCAGAATTCAGGACTGGCTATGGTACTGATGCTAAGCACTAAAAACAAGCACTTCAGTACTTCTCTAACGTTAAAACGTTTTCATTATGAATAGTATTCATTTTCAACGTCCATATAACAGACAAAGATCGCATATTAAGTAACTTGTGGTAGCATTACGCCACTAAAAAACGTACAGAGTATATATACGTTTAGATTAAATAAGGAGAATTCATGTCCAACCATCTTGTTGTTACTGCTATGGGATCTGACCGCCCAGGAATTGTCAGTAAATTTGCAAGACTTGCAAGTGAATGTGACTGCGATATCGTCGACAGTCGAATGGCTTTATTTGGCAATGAGTTCACTTTTATTATGATGCTTGCGGGCTCTTGGGCTTCCATTACCAAAATGGAGTCAACACTGCCAACTCTGAGTGTTGAACTTGAGCTGATGACCGTGATGAAACGCACCTCTAAGCACACTGCACTGCATTACGCTTCTCGCCTTGAAGTGACTTTCAATGGTAAAGATCAACGTGGCACAATGAGAAAAATAACTCAATTTCTCGCTGACCGTTCATTAGATCTTGCAGCGGTGAGATCCCACGCCGAAGAAGACAGCAACGGAGAGCCAACTCAAGCTGTATTTTTGACCATCAATGTGCCTGAAAAAGTTGAACTCGAAAAACTCGAGATTAGCATTAATGAACTCGCACAAGAGATGTCCCTCGATTGCACCATTGAACGTATGCGCGAAATTACCACTGCCTAGTTAGGAAAATAAATGAAAACATTAATCTCAGGTGAGCAAGCTCCATCGTTCACTCTACAAAACCAACAAGATGAGTCTATTTCATTAGCAACATGTCTAAGCAAAGGTCCTGTACTTGTCTATTTCTACCCTAAAGCGTCTACACCAGGCTGTACGGTTCAAGCCTGTGGATTAAGAGACAGTCAAGTTGAACTCGACAATCTAGATGTTACCGTTTTAGGGATCAGCCCAGATCCTGTTGCCAAACTGGCACGATTTTCCGATAAACAAGCATTGAACTTTTCCCTACTTAGCGATGAAGACCATGCTATTGCCGATGCTTTTGGCGTGTGGGGAGAGAAGAAGTTTATGGGTAAGATCTACGATGGCATACACAGATTGAGCTTTCTCATCGGTCAAGATGGCAAAGTCGCACATGTATTTGACAAGTTTAAGACCAAAAATCACCATGAAGTCGTGCTCAATTACATTAAAGAAGCATAATACTTCGAGCTAGATAGAAACAGAAATGCCCGCTAATGCGGGCATTTTTATGTCAGACAACAACATTTCTAGAATAAATAAGGCCAAATGAGCACACCAGCAATACTCCACATGGTGGCACAAATAAAGCGATCCAGATAACTCCAGGCTTTAGGCTTTTGAAACAGCGGGCTTAAGTATCGAGCCCCGAAGCTCAAACTGAAAAACCAGACAAATGAAGCCAACACAGCTCCGGCACCAAACATTGGACGGTCAGCCCCTTCAAACTGTGCACTAATACTGCCTAAAAGCACTACGGTGTCTAAATAAAGGTGCGGATTAAGCAAACTAATGCCTAATGTGGTTAGCACTGCTGCTTTTAATGTGTCAGTGCCTTTTGCGGCCTCAGCCCCCATACTGTGAGGGGTAAAGGATGACTGCAATGCTTTGGCACCGTAAACCAGTAGGAAAATAGCCCCACCTATGCTGGCAATATCCTTGATCAAAGGAAAAGCAAGAATAAGGTGACCTAAACCAGCCACACCAGCAGTGATCATCAAGGTATCAATTAAAGAACATAAACCTGCAATCGGCAATGAGTGTGACCGTTTTAGTCCCTGCTTTAAAACAAAAGCATTTTGTGCACCAACCGCCATTATCAGGCTTCCGCCTATTCCCACACCTTGAATGAATGCTTGCATCTCTTTACCCTTAACTTCATAGATAATCACATATTGAAGCTGATTATATATAAGGCACAAAAATAAATATAACTAATGTTTTTTATGCTGTATAAGTAAATCTTATACACAAAGCGATTAATATAGGGCGACTTCATATGCTTGATTATGCTCATTTGCGGGCTTTAGCCGTGGTGATATCTGAAGGTGGATTTGAAAGAGCCGCCAAAGTCCTCTTCATCTCCCAGCCTGCAGTATCACAGAGAATAAAACTGTTAGAAGAAAAGGTGGGGCAAGCTTTAGTTATCCGCTCGACACCTGTTGAAGCCACTCCCACCGGAAAACGCCTGCTACGCCACTACTCTCAAGTTCAGCTGCTAGAAAGTGAACTCAGGGTAGAGATGGATGCTGACGACCCTAAACTACCAACTATTGTCAAAATCGCTGTTAACGCTGACAGTTTAGCGACCTGGTTTTTACCTGCGCTCGCAGAGATCTTTAAACGCCATCATTGGTTGTTAGAACTCATAGTTGATGATGAATCCTATACACATAACTTATTAAAAAATGGCGAAGCGGTGGGTTGTGTCACCACAACGAAAGAGCCTTTAGCAGGCTGTAGTAGTGAATATCTGGGAGAGATGAAATACCTGTGTGTGGCAACACCTGAGTTTATCGAGCAATACTTCCCTATCAATATCACTCCAACATCACTGGAAAGAGCCCCTGCGGTGGTCTTCTCAACCAAAGATAAACTGCACGAAAAATACCTGACTAAGTATTTCAAAATGAAAGTAGGCAGTTGGCGAGAGCATAAAATCCCCTCCTCCGAGAGTTTTCTTGAAGCGATCATTCAGGGAATGGGATATGGCTTAGTGGGGCACCTTCAAGCGGAGCCTTTGATCGAAAAAGGCATATTAGTTGAATTAACCCCTGATAAACGAAAACATGTGCCACTCTATTGGCAACATTGGAATATTAAAGCCAAACAAACCACTATCGTTTACCGCTCTCTTGCGGTGACGGCAAAGCAATCCCTGTGTAATAGTTAACCAAAACTCGGAAATAAGCCCTGATATTTCAGTTTGAACTGAACACTCTTTATCCCAAGTTTTGATTAGTTCACTGCGGTTAATAAATAAAAATGGGGCTAACTGCCCCATTTTTTATTGCAGAAATAAGATTAAGCCTCGGTTTTGGCTTTTTCTGTCGCTTCTTCATCAAGAAGTTTTGAGTGGGGTGTCGGCCAAGCATTGAGTACCGCTTTAACCAGCGAGGCCAATGGAATCGCAAAGAAGACTCCCCATACCCCCCATAAACCGCCGAACACTAACACTGCAGCAATGATAAACACGGGGTGCAGATCCACCGCATCGGAGAACAAAATCGGCACTAATAGATTGCCATCCAATGCCTGAATGATGCCGTAACCCAACATCAAATAGCCAAACTCAGGGCTGATCCCCCACTGAAAAAAGGCAACTAACGCGATAGGTAAAGTGACCAGTGTCGCTCCCACATAAGGGATTAAAACAGAAAAGCCCGTTAACACACCTAACAGTGCCGCATAACGCATGTCCATAATGGCAAAGAAGAGATAACTCACCGCACCAATAATCACAATCTCTATGACTTTGCCTCGAATATAATTGAAAATCTGCTGATCCATCTCAAACCATACTTTACGTGCTAGCTGACGATTAGTCGGAATAAATCGCTTGCTTCCTTTGATCAACTGATCTTTATCTTTGAGGAAGAAAAACACTAACAGTGGTACTAAAATGGCGTACACCATGAGCACTAATAGAGATGCCGAGTAGCCTAATATCTGTTTACCAATATCAAGAAGATGCTGGGTATCTAGCATCTTCTTCAACTCGCCAACCATGGTATCGAGTTGATCTGGACTGACAAATTGCGGGTACTGATTGACATAGGTTTGAGCGGTGAGCAGACCTTTATCTAACATTGTGGGTAGGTCAGTAATTAACGCAACGCCTTGTTTCCAGATACTGGGAACTAAACCAAAAGTTATCAATAACATCAATCCGATAAAGGCGACCAATACCAGTGAAGCAGCTGTGGTTCGATTGATCCCAATTTTATGCATCTGAGCCACTGGCCACTCCAATAGGAATGCCAAAACCAGCGCCACGATTAACGGTGCTAATAAACCGCCAGCGAAATAGATAGCCAGTGCTATCCCCATCAAAATGAACACTAAAGTTACGGCTTGCGGATCACTAAATCTTTCTTTATACCAATTTGTTAATAAAGCTAACATTCGTTATTCCTGAATTTATAATTTCTCTTTAAAGCCTAATGTGATCAATTTAATATTAATCTATATTACGTATTTTAAGTGTTAAAATCTTGTCATCGTTACATAGCTCAGAAAACTCGTAACCTACTTTTTTTAAAAATCGGGGAACATCTTGTCTAGAACCACTGTCTGATAGTGAAATGAATAGCTCTTCACCCTCCTTTAACTGTTTTAACGCCAATTTGGCTTTTACCAGTGCCAATGGACAACGACATGGGGTTAAATCAATAAAAATCATAATAGTCTTGCTATGAACAAACCTTGACTATTATCCTAAGTGACAAGAAGATCACAAGCAATGCTATCACCGTATTGATATCTCATAATCAAACAAATAGTGACTAAGTAACCTTGTATAATTTGACGTTAAACGGTGACAGCAAGGTTATATAATCAATAACCTACAGCGAAACCTCTAGTAGTTGAATAAAAGACTCATTAAACTGTCAATCAATGACAGTATGTTTTATTAAGGATCAGTTTGAGTAAATTCAGATCGACAAAAACGCTTTTAGCTGGTGCATTGTCACTCATATTCTGTGTTACTGCTCCCCTAACCTTTGCCAATAATGATCTACCCGATCTAGGTACGGCAGCAGTAAACACCTTCAGTCTCGAAAAAGAGACTGTTTATGGTGATGCCTATATGCGGGTCATCCGTTCATCAGCTCCTATGCTAAATGACCCTGTACTGAGCCAGTACCTTACTGAACTAGGTAACAAACTGGTGGCCCATGCCACCGGTGTGAAAACACCTTTCTATTTTTTCCTATTGAGAAATGACGAAATCAATGCATTCGCATTCTTCGGTGGTCACGTTGGCGTTCACACAGGTTTGTTTCTTAATGCCGATAATGAAAGCCAGCTTGCGTCAGTACTCGGACACGAGATCACACACGTTACTCAACGACATTTAGCGCGATCATTAGAAGCTCAACAGAAAAGCTCAACGGCCACTATGGTAGGAATGTTGGGAGCGATCCTGTTAACCATCGCCGCACCACAAGCTGGAATGGCGGCTCTGGCGACAACACAAGCATTATCGACTCAAGCCAAAATAAATTACACTCGACTGCATGAAAAAGAAGCTGACCGTATTGGCATGAAAATTCTCGTCGATGCTGGTTTTGATCCCAATGCTTCATCAGATTTTTTCGCAAAGTTAGCTACTCGATACCGCTTTACCACTAAGCCACCACAGATGTTATTGACTCACCCTCTTCCTGAATCACGTATTACAGATGCCAGAAACAGAGCCGCGCAATATCCTCATCGCTACGTGCCTGACAATATCGATTTTCAACTGGCTAAAGCACGAATACAGGTAAGATTTTCTGGCTACAGTGATGAAGCTTCACTGTCGTTATTTGAAACTCAATTAAGCAAGAAAACCTATGCATTTAAAAATGCTGCTTTATATGGTAAAGCACTAGCTCTCTTTAAGGTTGATCGTTTCAAAGAAGCGGAAACCATTATCGACTCATTGCTAAAAGAAGATGAGAACAACCTCTTTTACATTGATACTAAAACTGACTTACTGCTGCAAAGAGAGGAGAATGCGCAAGCCATCAGCTTACTTGAAGGGCAAAAAAGCCTGAAACCGACCTCTCAGGTTATCAATATCAATTTAGCCAATGCGTATATTGAATCTGATCAGCCTAAAAAAGCGATCCCATTATTGGAAGACCAGATTTTTCTTGATAAGCAGAACCAGCTCCCCTTCTTCCTGCTGAGTGATGCCTATAAGAAAACTGGAAATAAACCGCTAGAACATTTTGTTAAGGCAGAATCCATGGCGTTAGGAGCAGATTATAAAGGTGCTATCGATCAGTTGAATTTTGCTTATCGACTGACTGAAGATAATCCACTTCAACTTGCTCGAATCGAAGCCAGAATACGACAGTTCAAGCAGTCAGATAAAGCCCTGGAAGCGTTAAAGTAAATACAGATATTATTCCACATTCAGATCCGCTATAAGGACTGAATGTGGAAGCCAGTAACAATAAAACTTATCTTTTACATTAGCTTATACTAAAATCTCTTTTAAAAAATCTGATTTTGTCAGTACTCTTATTGTGACTTTGCTCACCTTTTCACGTATGATGTCGTCACATTTCGAAGACAAGATTGACCACAATGACTCAAGCTACCATTATTCATAATCCTCGCTGTTCAAAAAGCCGCCAAACACTTGCTTTGCTTGAGGAAAACAACTGTGAAATTTTAGTTATTGAATACCTTAAGAATCCCTTAGTTAAGAGTGAAGTTGAAGATTTATTGACTAAGCTGAATTTAACGGCAAGGGAGATAATGCGCACGAAAGAAACAGAGTATAAAGAACAAGGGCTAAGCGAACCTAGCCTCACCGAAACGCAGCTTATTCAAGCCATTGTCAACACTCCTAAACTACTTGAACGTCCTATTGTGTTGGCGAATGGCAAAGCAGCCATCGGCCGACCGCCAGAGAACGTGCTTTCAATCTTATAAATAATCTTTAAATATAGGTCTTTCATGAGCTCTAACACGCTATTTCAGTTGTGCCGAACAGGCTATCTATTCCTCGTCGTGCTTTTGTGTGCTTGGTTTATAAATCAAGGAATAAACGGCCAATATTCACTCGCGTTTACCCTTCTTTGGATCATCCCAATCTTACTGCCTCTTAAAGGAGTCATTCAGGGTAAACCTTATACCTATGCATGGGGAAGCTTCATCATCTGCCTTTATATGCTCCATGGACTTACATTACTCTATGTGACAGATGAGTATTTTATTTTTGCTTTAGTAGAAGTACTGCTTCTAGGCTCCCTGCTGATTGGATTCCCCTTTTACGCCAGAATACGCGGACGTGAATTAGGCTTAGGTTTAAAGAAGCATAAGAAGTAAGCACGCTTAACATCGTATTAATATTAAGCGCCTACGGGCGCTTTTTGTTTTCTTGAAGACCAACTAAAAAGGAGGTTAATCGCTGTGGCTCATGTTATATTTTAGTTACATGAATGAGTCATTAAGTTTTGGAGTATGCATCTATGCGGTATTATCACGCGCTGAGCCTTATCAGTCTTTTAAGCTTAACAGCTTGTGGCGGTGGAGGTTCAGAGACTGAAACGCCAACACCCGTTACCCCAACACCTCCAAGTTTGACTCGTTGTGAACAAGGTTCAGAATTGACTGTTGTATCAACCTCGTCAAGTATCGAGTTTATGACTGAGCAAAATTACTTCGCTCATCAAACCGCAACCATTATTGCCAAAATAGAGAATAGAGACAGCTCAGGCTTGGATTTCACATGGCAACAGCTCAGCGGTCCGACTCTCGTGTTAACCTCAATCAAAAGCCCAGTGCTTGCAGTACAATTCGCCGAAGCCGGTAGCTACTCTTTCTCGGTTAACATACAGTCAAGTGGTCTTAACCTCACCGAAAACCTTGATCTAACAGTAAGCGAGGCGACATCTTCTCTACTCACTATTCGCAGTGGACATCAAGTGGTCGAAGGGAATAATGCCAGTTTCCGTATTGACAGAACAGGCACGAATGGCGATCAAATCCCATCAAATATCAGCTGGTGCATCGCATCTGGCCCAGAAGTTAAATTGGATGTGGTCAATCCAGAACGTCCACAGTTTGTTGCACCAACGGTCGACACTGACACCGTCTCCATACTACGAGCTACAGGCACGATTGCTGGTGAATCAGCCTCTGGAGAGGTCATCGCGTTAATCACCAATGAAGCCCCCATCACTTCACAATATTTCGATACGCCAGTAGCAAGAACCTTTGCCTATAAAAACAGTTCACCTTATGCTGATGCCATAGAGACGTGTGTGTACTCTAATCAACTCACCTCCCCCTGCTCAACAAGTAAACTACCGTTACTTGGCCAATTATCCGGTGGAACCGATAAAGCAAAAATCATGGACAGAGTCTTAGTGTCACATCAGTGGATGGGTGATAACTTTGAAACATTTATCGACCAAATGGATCCGAACAGTGATTTTGCCAATCTACTGCAATCAGTTACTTCAGTGGTCATCAGTTACGATGTTCGCCCCTCTTTTTACTGGGTAGTAACTGGCGCTATCTATCTTGACCCCAACGATCTCTGGTTACTTGCCCAAGAGCGTGATGTGATTAATGAAGCCCCTGATTATCGTAGTAATTTTAGTAATGAGTTAGGCTTTATTATGCCTTGGCGATACGTTAAGAATAATGAATACGTTTCTGATACAACGCCTCGTTCTACCAGAACCAACCGAACCTTGACGCAACTGTCCCCAGATCTATCCTCTCTGCTTTATCATGAATTGGCCCATGCCAATGATTTTTTCCCAAGTTCGACTCATTCAAGCCTAGGTATAAACAGCCAGACCTTGCTTGATCATTTCCAGAGAAGAGCAAATGCAGGAGAATTAATCTCAGATCTCCTGACGGTTTTGTTCCCTCTAACCAGCAATGAAATGTTCAATCTAGCCAAAGTCAGTTTCAAAGGTGATACGGCAAATTCAGTCCAGAAAGCTTACATGCCAGATGACATCACCCAATTTTTCTCTAACGATATAGCCAGCGACTATTACGCCTATTCAAGTACACGAGAAGATGTGGCCATGTTGTTTGAGGAGAGCATGATGAGTCATCGATATGGCATTTTACGTGATGTAGGGGTCACTGACCGTCCAGAAAATGCCACAGCACAAACCATTATCGTGGATTGGGGCCAACGTGGTCGCATAGGACAAAACTCATTGCAAGACAGAGCTGCTTTTGTACTGGAGAGTATCTTCCCTACGATGAACGGCGCTAACTTAATCAGTAACCTCCCAACTCCAATTGCTATGACAAAGGGTGAGTCTTGGTCTGAAAACCTAACGATCTCGTTGCTAGAGAAGTCTCAGAAATCAAGCTCAAGCCAACAACACAGTACTAGTGAAGAATCACGAGTACATCCAGAGATCAGAGTGAGTGGTGATAGGCATAGAAGGGAAAACTAGATACGAATACCAAAACAAAAAAGCGCGGAGCTCATTGAGTCCGCGCTATTTATGTTAAGAAACTAACGTGTACTCTATAACCTAAGCATCTCTTTAACGAAGGGGATAGTCAACTTGCGTTGGTGAACCAACGAAGCCTTATCTAATCTGTCGAGCACATCAAACAGTGTACGTAGATCACGTGCTAAGCGGTTTAAAAGAAAACGGCCGACATCTTCAGGAAGTTGTAAGCCCCTCATTGCCGCTCTGCGTTGTAGCGCTGCCAATTTCTCATTATCTGCCATCGGTTGCAGTTGATAATTCAAGCCCCACTGCATACGAGAAATAAGATCAGGCAAGGTAAAACCAGAATCTGTTGGTGAAACACTTGCACTGACAATCAGTGAGCAGTTCTTATGTTCAGCAACGCGATTGTAAAGATCAAAAATGGCCTCCTCCCATAATGGGTGCCCGGCAATCGCATCGACATCATCGATACAAATCAGATCTAAATTCTCTAATCCTTCGAGTAAAGCCGTTGATATACTGGCGTGTATACCAAGGGGTAGGTAAAAGCTGCTGCGGTATAAATCATTAGCATGCGCACATGCCGCATGCATAAGATGAGTTCGACCTGATTTAACCGGTCCCCACAAAAAGACCGTACGTTCAGAATGCCCTTCTGCACATGCTTGTAAACTCTGAATTAACTCATCATTTCCAGCGGCTGGATAATAACTGTTAAATGTTTCATCATCAGGCAGATGAACCGGCAAAGATAACTGTATAGGTGAATTAGATTTCACTCAATGACTTCTCAATTTCAAGCGATGTAACTTAGATACCCATTTTAACATGAGTACCCACCAATTTGAATAACTAGCCACGCCATCGGTATTCTAACTTTTGCGCTGGAACGACAATAAACGTCTCTATGTTGTTATTGCTGCTCATATCGCCATCATTATTTGATTCAGCTTCAAAAACTCTTGGTTCCAATGCCATCAAACGATGAAGATCATCGAGGCTACCAAATAATTCAAGATTATACGTCACACGAGTACCAAGCATTTGTGACACATTAACCGCTTTTACTGCGCTGAGTTGTTTAAGATATTTTTCAATCTCAACCAATTGTTTCATCTCAGATATATCGACAAAAGTAACGGTGCTATTGAGCTGCTCACCAGAATCGGCAATGGCATAACGACTAACGTAATATTCACTGACGGTCGAAATAATCCCCGTCACAGCGGCACTCGCATCAACTGCTACCTGACGATGAGTCACTAAAGGCGTTTTCATCTCTTGCTCATCATTACCTTCAGCAAATAAAGAGACACTGTATTCGACCCCATTCGCGTTGGGGCTCATTGATGCCACCACAAAGTAATCAGCTTGATAGCGCTGAGATGCTTGTTCGATTTGCTCGACAAACATCCCTCTCACATCATTAATGGAGATCTGCATGTTGTCATCGAGATCCATCAACGGAAATATTAGAGGCACCCCTTTAGCTTCAGCTTCTAATTTGAAAATCTGGCGACTATCCAGTAGTGAACCATCATTAAGAATGCTTCTCTCTCCATCCAAATCTTCAACCAGCCAAATCAACGTCAAGGGACGCTGTTTACCCCAAACTGGCAGCTGAGCTTCTCGAAGCAGTTCCAATATACGTTTATGGTCAAAATTCACTTTAAGGAATAACTCTCCATCAATGTCATGATAACCATATTGGCTGATCAACGTATTGGGAGACTTTACTCTTGCGATAATAATTGGATTAGCCAGTGCAGCCGTTGCACCGGAATTCTTCAAGATCACATTTTGAAGCGCCACTGAGATGGCCTTATTGCGTTCAGCAGTCGAACGAGTTTCAACCGGAACAAGACTTTCATCAAGTATCGTGACTTCTGTAGCATTCACTGAGTTGAACTGGATAAACAAACAACTCGCATATAAGAGTGAGGCTTTAAATAAGGTTTTGAGCATCTTCTACTGTTCTAAAAGGTCGAGATAATAAAATTGTATCACAACTTTTATCCCACATCTGATCTCACTTCATTATTATAATGAAATCATAAGTTAACATAATGAGAACTCAATAGAGTGACGCACATCGCTATGAAAAATATACCATGATGGTATAGTTCTCAGGTTTACCTTACGTTAAGAGAATAAAAATGAAAAATGTTTCACTTGTACTTCAAGGGGCTCAAATGCTCTTTGTTGCCTTTGGCGCACTAGTATTAATGCCGCTGCTGACTGGTTTAGATACTAACGTTGCGCTGTTTACGGCAGGCATTGGTACCCTAATTTTCCAAATTATTACCAAACGACAAATTCCCATTTTTCTCGCTTCATCATTCGCCTTTATCGCCCCTATCATGTACGGCGTTCAAACGTGGGGGATCCCATCAACCATGGGCGGATTGATGGCCGCTGGTTGTGTTTATGTCGTTTTAGCCACGTTAGTTAAAGTCAGAGGTGATGGCTTCATTAAACGCTTGCTACCACCTGTTGTTGTGGGACCCGTGATCATCGTGATTGGTTTAGGGCTCGCTCCCACTGCAGTTAACATGGCTTTAGGTCGAAGCGGCGATGGTTCAATCATATTAGTTGAGCAAAGCACAGCTCTGTTCATTTCACTCTCTGCTCTGCTAAGCACCATCGCTGTCGCCATATTTGCAAAGGGCATATTGAAACTGATGCCAATTTTAGCTGGTATTATTGTTGGTTACAGCTTGAGCTTAGGGTTTGGTATCGTTGATTTCACCCCAGTAATCAACGCAAGCTGGATTGCGATGCCCAATTTTGTTGCACCAGAATTCAATTGGTATGCCATCGCTTTTATGATCCCTGTGGCCATTGCCCCCGCTGTTGAACATATTGGCGATATTCTTGCTATCTCTAATGTCACTGGAAAGGATTATCTAAAGAAACCTGGCTTACATCGCACATTAGCAGGAGACGGCGTTGCAACTATCGCAGCATCAGCCTTCGGTGGACCACCAAATACCACATACTCAGAAGTAACAGGTGCAGTAACGTTAACCAAAAACTTCAATCCTGTCGTGATGACTTGGACTGCGGTTACCGCCATAATCCTTGCTTTTGTCGGTAAACTTGGGGCCATGATGTTGACCATACCAGTGCCAGTCATGGGCGGAATTATGTGTCTATTGTTCGGTTCTATTGCAGCTGTTGGTTTAAATGCATTAATTAAGAACCAAGTGGATCTTAATGAACCAAGAAACCTCTGTATCGTGGGTGTCACTTTAGTGTTTGGTATTGGGGGGATGGCTTTTGGTATTGGTTCATTCAGTCTATCCGGAATTAGCTTATGCGGTATCGTCGCCATTGTGATGAACTTGCTACTACCAATGCCGAAACAGCCTGAATCTTAAGTGTTAATACTAACTAGGTATAAGAACTAAAACGGATTAAAACAAAAAGCCTTTCAAACGAAAGGCTTTTTTAGCTAAATCATACTGAAGCAAAGAGCGTAATTAAGATGCACTTTCTTCTGAAGGATATTTAGCTGCTGTTTCTGCGATCAAAGTCTGTAACTCACCTTTCTGATACATCTCAGTCAGAATGTCACAACCGCCGACTAATTCGCCTTCAACCCACAATTGTGGAAACGTTGGCCAGTTAGCATATTTAGGTAATTCACTGCGAATGTCCGGATGTTGTAAAATATCAACAAATGCAAACTGGGCATTACAATTAATCATGATTTGAGCTACTTGAGATGAAAAACCACAGCTCGGTAATTTTGGTGAACCTTTCATATACACTATGATAGGGTTTTCAGAGATTTGCAGCTTGATCTTCTCTACTGTTTCGTTTGTTTCCATTATATTTCCTAACTCACACGATAACTAACAAATTTATACTATTGTACTTCAGGTAACCCCATAACTAAAACCTACTTTTTAAAGGGCTTTAATTGACTCGCATTATCGATTGCAAAAATCTTATAATTGAACATACTGTGTGTGATTTTTCGAGTAGAATCATACTAACAAGTATTACAAATCAATTTTTTTGTTGAGTGGAGAAACGCAATGGCTTTTGAATTACCGGCACTACCTTACGCTAAAGATGCTCTTGAACCGCATATTTCTCAAGAAACCATCGAATATCATTATGGTAAGCACCACAACACTTACGTTGTGAAGCTTAACGGATTAGTAGAAGGTACTGAATTAGCTGAAAAGAGCCTAGAAGAGATCATTAAGACCTCTACTGGTGGTATTTTTAACAATGCAGCCCAAATCTGGAACCACACTTTTTACTGGAACTGCCTATCGCCAAATGGCGGCGGCGTTGCAACGGGTCCTGTAGCTAAAGCAATTGATGATGCTTTTGGCTCTTTTGAAGCATTCAAAGCACAATTTACTGATTCAGCTGTCAATAATTTCGGTAGCGCTTGGACTTGGTTAGTGAAAAATACCGATGGCTCTGTAGCCATCGTCAACACAAGCAATGCAGCAACACCATTAACTGATAGCAGTGTTACACCAATCATGACGGTTGATGTTTGGGAACACGCTTACTAT
The DNA here is from genome assembly GCF_007197645.1 of Shewanella hanedai. Lineage (GTDB taxonomy): Bacteria > Pseudomonadota > Gammaproteobacteria > Enterobacterales > Shewanellaceae > Shewanella > Shewanella hanedai. The sequence continues at coordinate 46,990 of NZ_VKGK01000015.1, read as the reverse complement.
ATCGATTACCGCAATGTTCGTCCTGACTACCTTGCTCATTATTGGGAATTGGTAAACTGGGACTTTGTTAACCAAAACTTCGCCTAGTTTTAAGGTTAAATCAGACGACTAGCCATACTCGTCTATCAAAATATTAGGAGCTTTTTTAAGCTCCTTTTTTATTTTCGCCAATCACTTCTTTCAGTAAAATCCTCTAACCTACTTCTGCAACTGTTGCATTTGCAACTGTTTGTCATTGTTTTATTTAACTTTTTTAATGCTTACTTCATAATTTAGGTCTAATATTAATAACAGGAGACTGATTCTCAGTTATCGCTTTCAACCTATTTGGGCGTTTCAGGGGGTAGACAATGAGCATATTTGAGCATTACCAACAGCGCTATGAAAAAAAACTAGACGAAGAATATTCATTACAGGAATTTTTAACGATCTGTAAAGAAAACCGAAGTTCTTATGCATCAGCAGCCGAGAGACTACTGTTAGCAATTGGAGAAGCTGAGGTTGTCGACACATCGAAAGATCCTATTCTCAGCAGAATTTTCTCCAACCGGTTAATTTCACGCTACCCAGAATTTAAAAACTTCTATGGCATGGAAGAGGCTATTCAACAAATAGTCGCTTACCTTAAACATTCAGCGCAGGGCCTTGAGGAATCAAAGCAGATATTGTATTTGCTTGGTCCTGTTGGCGGCGGTAAGTCATCGCTTGCAGAGAAGCTAAAGTCTTTAATGCAGAAAATCCCCATTTACATCCTGAGTGCAAATGGTGTTAGAAGCCCTGTTAATGATCATCCATTCTGTCTTTTTAACCCTGATGAGGATGCAGAATTACTGTTTAACGAATACAAAATCCCTCACAGATACTTAAAATGTATTATGTCACCATGGGCGGTTAAGCGTTTACATGAGTTCGGTGGTGATATCTCTAAATTTAAGGTCGTCAAAGTCTACCCTGCAATTTTAGACCAAATGGCCATCGCGAAAACAGAGCCTGGAGATGAGAACAATCAAGACATCTCCTCCTTGGTAGGTAAAGTCGACATTAGGCAATTAGAACACTTTGCCCAAAATGATGCCGATGCTTACTCCTACTCAGGTGCTCTATGTCGAGCCAATCAGGGGTTAATGGAGTTTGTAGAGATGTTTAAAGCCCCAATCAAGGTGCTGCACCCTCTACTCACTGCGACTCAGGAAGGCAATTATAATGGTACTGAAGGGCTATCCGCCCTGCCCTATAATGGCATGATACTAGCTCACTCCAACGAATCTGAGTGGACCACTTTCAGAAACAACAAAACAAATGAAGCATTTTTAGATAGGGTGTACATCGTTAAGGTTCCTTACTGCCTGAGGGTCACAGAGGAAATCCAGATCTACAACAAGCTACTTTCCAATTCTGAATTGGCAAAGGCGCCATGTGCTCCGGGTACCCTAGAGACGTTAGCTCAATTTAGTGTGCTCTCTAGAATGGTCGCACCTGAAAACTCCTCTATCTATTCAAAAATGCGAGTCTATGATGGTGAAAGCCTCAAAGACACAGATCCAAAAGCTAAATCATACCAAGAGTATCGAGACTATGCTGGGGTCGACGAAGGAATGCATGGGTTATCAACCCGCTTCTCTTTTAAAATTCTCTCTAAGGTCTTTAACTTCGATCACAGTGAGATAGCTGCCAATCCTGTTCATCTTTTCTATGTACTAGAAAGACAAATTGAGCAGGAGCAATTCCCAAGTGAAACGGCAGAACGTTATCTTGAGTTTCTCAAGGGATATCTTATCCCTAAGTATGTCGAGTTCATCGGCAAAGAGATACAAACAGCTTATCTCGAATCATACTCCGAGTACGGCCAAAACATTTTCGACCGTTACGTGACCTATGCAGACTTCTGGATTCAAGATCAAGAGTACCGTGATCCTGAGACCGGTCAGCTTTTCGATCGCTCAGCCTTAAACGCTGAGCTTGAGAAAATCGAGAAACCTGCAGGCATTAGTAATCCAAAAGATTTCCGTAATGAAATCGTTAACTTTGTTCTCAGGGCGAGAGCCAATAATGATGGTTCAAATCCACTTTGGACGAGTTATGAAAAACTTCGCACAGTGATAGAGAAGAAGATGTTCTCAAACACAGAAGATCTCTTACCTGTTATCTCTTTCAATGCTAAAACCTCCACCGATGATCAGCGTAAGCACGATGATTTCATCGATAGAATGATGGATAAAGGCTACACCAAGAAACAGGTCAGACTGCTATCAGAATGGTATCTGAGAGTACGTAAGTCTTCTTAACTTAGACATAAAGTAGGGAGCTTGCTCCCTACTATGGCTTGGGAGGTACGCATGGCGAATTTTATCGATAGACGGCTTAATGCTAAAGGGAAAAGTACGGTCAATCGTCAACGATTCATCAACAGATATAAGCAACAGATTAAAAAATCTGTTAGCGATGCAGTCACAAGAAGAAGTGTCACTGACGTTGATAAAGGGGAGAAAATCGGCATCCCCACCAAAGATATAAAAGAGCCCTCTTTTCATCAGGGTCAAGGTGGCGTAAGAGAGCGCGTTCACCCAGGCAATGATCAATTTACCCGAGGAGACAAAATTGAACGTCCACCATCAGGCGGCGGTCAAGGTTCGGGGCAAGGTGAAGCTTCTGATTCTGGTGAAGGAGAAGATGATTTTGTATTTCAAATCTCAAAAGATGAGTACTTAGAACTGCTTTTTGAAGATTTAGAACTGCCAAACCTCCAAAATAATCGTCTAAATAAATTAGTCGAATACCAAACATATCGAGCAGGTGTGACCAGTGATGGCGTCCCAGCAAACATCAATATTGTTCGCTCGCTCAGATCGTCGCTCGCAAGACGAATTGCGATGTCTTCATCAAAGAAGAAAGACCTAAAGCAGCTCATAAGTGAGCTTGAGGAACTTGAAAACACCCCAGGTGCAGAAGCTGAAAAAATTCTATTTTTAAAGCAAGAAATAGAGGAATTAAAACAAAAAATTTCTAAGGTTCCTTTTATCGATACCTTCGATCTTAGGTACAACAACTATGCGAAAAGAGAGATCCCATCCAGCCAAGCAGTGATGTTCTGTATTATGGATGTGTCAGGCTCTATGGATCAAGCAACCAAAGATATGGCGAAGCGTTTTTATATCTTGCTTTACCTGTTCCTAACGCGAACCTATAAAAATCTCGACGTTGTCTATATTCGTCACCACACACAAGCAAAAGAAGTTGATGAACATGAATTTTTCTACTCTCAAGAAACCGGCGGCACCATCGTCTCCAGTGCATTAAAACTCATGGATCAGATACAAAAAGAGCGTTATCCGGAGAGCGAATGGAACATCTATGCCGCTCAGGCTTCTGATGGTGATAACTGGGCCGACGATTCTCCTGGATGTAAAAACTTATTAGAGAAAAAAATATTACCTGTCGTGCGATACTTTAGCTACATAGAGATCACTAACCGAGCTCATCAAACACTTTGGCGAGAATATGAAAGCTTGCAAGAAAGCTTCAACAACATTGCTGTTCAACATATTAAGCAAGCCGATGACATATACCCTGTATTTAGAGAATTATTTAAGAAACAAGCTGTTTAGGGGGCGTTATGGATAACAAAAAAAAGAGAACACCGCTTGATGATGGGCCAGATTGGAACTTTGAATTACTGCAAACCTATTTGACCGAAATAGAAAAAGTGGCCGCTCATTATAAAATTGAATCCTACCCCAATCAAATTGAGGTGATCACAGCCGAACAGATGATGGATGCTTATGCTGGCATCGGAATGCCCATAGGTTACACCCATTGGTCATTTGGTAAGAAATTCATCGAAACTGAGCAGAGCTACAAACGTGGCCAGATGGGTCTAGCTTATGAGATTGTCATTAACTCTGACCCTTGTATTGCTTATCTCATGGAAGAGAACACCATCACCATGCAAGCTTTGGTGATGGCACATGCCTGTTTTGGTCATAATAGTTTCTTTAAAAATAACTATCTTTTCAAAACTTGGACTGATGCGAGTTCAATTATTGACTACCTCGTTTTTGCTAAAAACTATATAAGCCAATGCGAGGAAGCTCATGGCGTAGAGAACGTCGAATTAATCATCGACTCTTGTCACGCACTCATGAATTACGGCGTTGACCGGTACAAACGTCCGAGTGAGATCTCTTTCAAGGAGGAGCAGCTCAGACAAAAAGATCGTGAAGAATACCTTCAAAGTCAGGTGAATGATCTTTGGCGTACTATTCCCTCGACTCAAAGTGAGTTAAAAGAGAAACCAAGATCTCATTTCCCAGAAGAACCTCAAGAGAATATTCTCTATTTTATTGAGAAGCACGCCCCGCTATTAAAACCATGGGAGCGGGAAATTGTTCGTATTGTGCGTAAGATGGGCCAATATTTCTACCCACAAAAACAGACTCAGGTAATGAATGAGGGCTGGGCAACGTTCTGGCATTACACCATTCTCAACCACCTCTATGATGATGGCTTGGTGACGGATCGATTTATGATGGAATTTTTACAAAATCATACTAATGTTGTCGCACAACCCAGTTACAACAGCCCTTACTATAGTGGAATTAATCCTTATGCCTTAGGTTTTAACATGTTTGTTGATATCAGGCGTATATGTGAAAACCCGACTGAAGAAGATAAACATTGGTTCCCTGAAATTGCGGGAAGTGATTGGCTCGAAACACTGCATTTCGCCATGCAAAACTTTAAAGACGAAAGCTTCATTAGCCAGTATTTATCGCCCACTATTATTCGCCAATTTAAACTTTTTGGTATTTTGGATGATGATGAAAAAAATTATCTATCCGTTTCCGCTATTCATGATGAACAAGGTTACAAAGACATTCGTCAAATGCTGTCTCAGCAATATAACTTATCCAATTTAGAGCCTAACATTCAGGTTCAAAATGTTGAAGTAAAGGGAGATAGGTCACTCACATTAAGATACATCCCTACTAATCGTGTCCCTCTTGCTAAGAGCCGCCATGAAGTGGTTAAACACCTGCATAGACTATGGGGATTTGATGTCCGGTTAGAGGAGATTGATGAGAATGGAGAGCAAACAATTATTGCGACTTGCCCAAGTGAGGAAGAGGAATAATTAATCTTAAATATTGAACATAAAAAAAGCGCCAATAGGCGCTTTTTTTATGGATGTCACTTTTCGCTTATGCGTAAGTGAAATCTACGTGCTCGATAAGAGGCTTGAACGCGTGACGTTGCATAGCTTTAACGCTAACTTTAACATCAGTACCATCAAGATTGATAGTCAGACCATTTGTGTAAAAATCTTCATTCGCTTGAATGTTGATGATATCTTTGTGGTCAAAAACGATAGCAACAGGCTCTTTACCTGGACCATAGATAACTGCAGGAACTTTGTCTGCATGACGTAGGCGGCGGCTCGAACCTTTCCCAATTTCAGTACGGACTTGTGCAGCGATAGTATAAGACATGGTTTTCTCACTTAAATAATTAGTTTCAGTTTGTCCTCCATTTTCGACCAACGAGGACGCATTTATAGCGGGCGGATATTACCACAGCGTCTTTAAACGAACAAACAATTTAATACTTATCTCAGAACTTGGCATTTACCAAGTACGGACAGGGCCAGTATCGACATGAATAAAGCCTGAACGGGGATAATAACCCACACCGCCGAGCTTAAGTTCTACTGCAGCTTCACGAAGATCACTTAACTTCACATCTGGAATAGCGATGTCCATTGCCATTCCCTTCATATGATAACTTTTCTTTGCAACACCACGACTTTTTGACGCTAGCATCGCATTGGTCATTGGGGAGCGATAACCAGATATCACGTTAAAGTCATCCTCAACGTTTAGCGTCTCTTTAAGTTTAAACAACAGATCATACAAACGAATATCCATTGGAACGGACTCATTACGTCTATGGTCTCTCAATGTATGACTAAACTCAGACAAAATGCTTTCTTGATAGTGTCCATCTATCCAATAGCTTCCATGGCCACGTTCGCCAGTATGAATATTGTGAAAACCAAGGTTTCTAATGCCTTTTGTTGAACGGCTCGCCTGAGCCTTTGACGGGAGAACTGAATACATTGCAATACCACTAAGGCCTAACAACAATTGCCTACGGGCAGGACACACTAAGGACACACTATCACCACTGCTGAATACTTAACCACAAGAGGGACAAAATATACGCTATCAATAGTGAAATCAAGTTAACATTGATACAGAAACATACCGTTTATTTTTTACTCAACATTATTCTTTTATCGAAACAAGATTAACTACTGAATTTTGTTGATAAATGTCGTTTCTAAATTGAGCTAAGCCTCCATCGTCCATCCAAGCGGTCCAATAGACTAAATGCACCGCTAGCGCATTATCGAAGGCAAACCACTGAGTTTTGTCTCTGTGTATTTGTAGATCAACCCATGTTTGCTTATCTTTAACTAAATTCGACGCGAGCCAATTAGCTAAGGATTCAACTTTTTCGACCCGAATACAGCCAGAAGAGAGCGCTCTATTGGACTCTTCAAACAACGCTTTATCATAAGTATCGTGAAGGTAAACATTGTATTCATTTTTAAAATAAAACTTATAACGCCCTAACGTATTACCTTTGCCAGGTTTTTGTTCTAAACGATAAGGGAATTTTCCTTTTGCCAACTCTTGCCACTCTTCAGGCGTTTTAACAATTGTCGAGCCTACAGAGTTATAAACATCGAAATTGTGCTCTTTAATGTAGGCTCCATCTTTGCGAAGTTTAGGCAGCAAATCTCGTCTTAACAGGTTTCTGGGAACTCTCCAACTTGGGTTAAGTACCATATTCGATATGTAACTGCTCAGCCTAGGAGTCTGACGATATGGCTTGCCTACAATCACCCTAGATTCAAGCTTAATTTCACCTTGATCAACCAAGACCATCTCAAACGCAGGTATGTTAACCAATAGGAATCGAGAGCCAAGAGTGCTCAAATACCTAGATTTACTTATAAAGTTATCCGCTAAAAGATGTGCCCTCTTAACTGGAGTGAGATTTAACCACCGTAAAGTCTCAGGCCCTATTATCCCGTCTTGCTTTAAACCATGGCGATGTTGAAACCCTTCAATTGCATTAACCACATCAGCTGTCATGACGTTATTTTCTGGGTCTAACACTGCCAAGTCACCCAGCAGCTTCAGTCTACGGTTGATTTCAGGAAGTGAGGAGTGGTTATCACCCTCTTCTAACCACACGTTTAATACAATCCCTTTCCAACTGTGAAGTTGATCTATCCAAAGCAAGTATCTGATCCGATTGCTGACAGGCAGGTAATCTTTTGATCTAGGCTCGACTGAAAACGCATTTAAGTACACGTCATCAGTGCCCCCACCACCTTGGACTGGAATATTCTCAGACTGCCAAAATTGAGCGAGATCTGTTTGAATGTTATCAACTACATCTAGATGTTCATTCCTAGTACCTTGAGCAAGAATACGTTTGTACTCAGTCAAACGCACTGAAGGCTTCAGTAGACTGACTAATTGAACTTGATATTGTAGGGAGTTGATCGCAGCATCAACCCTGTCCATGGCAAACATGGAAGTAGGATAAACAAGGGATACAATAAGGGTAAAAACAATCCTGATAAACTTGCCTAGCACCATAACACCACCCTATTATCACCATTGCATTAATAGATACGGTAAGGAAAAAATTATCCAATCAATTGCAGTGACTAAACAAAGTTTACTCCTTGGTTCAGTAGAATGCCAAAATCGTATTTCAGTTAATGCAACAACATCTACACCTCAACTAACCCTGTCAGTCATGCAAGAGCTTGTTACTGATGATAAGGCATTAATTTTAAAGTGGTTGGCTATATATCAATTAAAATGTGACCTTCACAAGGCGTCTAGCAACCCTGTATTTACGAGCCAAACGTTATAATAGAAATACCTATCGATAGGGTAAGAGCAATTACATTCCGACATTTTCACACCGCTTTCATCTCAACTCCAAAAGAAAGGGATCACTGTATCGGTTATCTTATGAGAGGAATAAACTCATACTTTCTCTATACTGCAGATACAAAAAAGCCCCGACTTACGTCGAGGCTTTCGTGTCATCTTAATAATGGTACCCGAGGCCGGACTTGAACCGGCACGCTTATTCAGCGAGGGATTTTAAATCCCTTGTGTCTACCGATTCCACCACTCGGGCAAACTCGTCGACGTTGATGATACGTATTATCGGTAGTTAATACTGTATGACTCCAAATATTAAAGAACATACTCACCACAATCTTAATATGGAGGCGCAACCCGGAGTCGAACCGAGATAGGCGGATTTGCAATCCGCAGCATAGCCATTCTGCCATCGCGCCAATATTTATCTCAACTTGCTTAAAGCACTTGCAACTCATTGCTGCTCTAAGAAAGTGAGGCTACTTTAACTGATTTACAAAATGAGTCAACACTAAATTTTACGTTTTTATTCAAGTGGTTGAAAACCAATCTCTAGCGTTTACTTTGCCTACACAATGTCTGATTGTTAAGCATGTATTATCACTTAACCATTCTAACAACACACCTCATTCCCCTACGCCTTACAGTAAATGAAACTCTTAGAGTCTTACCAATTAAAAATAAAATACAAATTCATTGATGATATGATGGAAAATAAGGCAGGACATCAACCGACCACGTCCTTTAATAACCTGAACATTTCAAATCTATACTTTATTTTGAATATAAAGAAAATCTCCTAGTCTCATTACCTTTAAATATCATTTAAATAATGGAGCTGAGTTAGGGCTTAGACTCGTCATCGTTTATTACAGCGTGGAGAAATTTCAATCCATGCTTTTCTATACTACAAGCACAAAAAAGCCCCAACTTTCGTTGAGGCTTTCGTGCTCATCTCTGATGAGAATGATGGTACCCGAGGCCGGACTTGAACCGGCACGCTTATTCAGCGAGGGATTTTAAATCCCTTGTGTCTACCGATTCCACCACTCGGGCAAACTCGTCGATGTTGATGATACGTATTATCGGTAGTTAATACTGTCAGGTTTTATTTACTTATAAAAAGCAAGCCAACTCATCACAATCTAAATATGGAGGCGCGACCCGGAGTCGAACCGAGATCGGCGGATTTGCAATCCGCAGCATAGCCATTCTGCCATCGCGCCTTGGAGCGACATATCGGGTTCGAACCGATGACCTATACCTTGGCAAGGTATCGCTCTACCAACTGAGCTAATGTCGCATCTTTTTACTTATCAACATCACCTATAATCATCAATAAAGGTATCTTCTTTCACCTAATATCAACTGAGCTAATGTCTCATCTTTCTTACTTGCACCAAGTTTTACTTAAGAAGCTTTCCCCTGACTGCGGAATGGCATTCTACCGATTTAGAGCCAAGAGTCAATCGCATATTTCACAATAAATGACTGCTTGGACACTAAATAAACTTATTGCATTTTAATTATTCGAATCAGCAGTCAAATCACTCCAGGCCGCCATGATGTAACTCATCATTGACCAGAAAGTCAGCACTGCTGCGACATAAAAGAGTGCATAAGCTGCATAAGTAATGATGTCATTAGGGTGCCAAATTAAACCTGTTACCGCTGTCATCTGTGCTGCTGTTTTATATTTACCAATCCAAGAAACAGCAACAGAGCCTCGTTTACCTATTTCAGCCATCCATTCTCTTAATGCGGAGATAACAATCTCTCTCCCTATCATAAATAACGCTGGTAGTGTCATCCAAATACTATTGTAATCGGCAACAAGAAGAACCAAAGCAGTAATGACCATAATCTTATCTGCAACAGGATCAAGAAAAGCACCAAATCGTGTCGACTGCTTTAATTTCCTTGCGGCATAACCATCAAGGGCATCGGTCACAGCTGCTAGCCAAAATACGAATGCGGCGGCAAATGGCGCCCATGTATAAGGCAAGTAAAAAATAACAACAAACACAGGTAATAAAAACAACCTGAACAAAGTTAACGCGATAGGTATATTAAACGGCATGAGGGAACCAAAATTTTAAGAGCTGAGCCAATCTTGCCTTAATTTTATGACCCCCGCAATGAATCATGTATTTGTTACGCTTAAATCTATATTTACTGAACATTCAGTACCCTATATTTTACTTGTCGGTATCATTCTAAATTCTGTACACAGTTTGGTACAAGATTCTGAAAGTACCCCTTTCGTTTGTGGCTAGTCTACATTAAAGTCGAGGACGAGCAAAAGCAAACTTAGGTGAAAACGCTTTAAAAGTGCCCATATGCAAATACAAAAGCCTCTACTTGTTGTGTAATAGCATTCATCCCTTGCTCTAAGCTCTATAGACAAATGGCACTGACAAGTTGATTCAGCTTTACGACTGCTGTTTTTAAGTTCATTAAGTCTCCGTTCACGCTTCTTACTTGCTGAACATTAATGTAGGTTTGAATATCTACGTTGTGACTATCTTCAAGCGTACTAATTAATAAAATGGCTCTAGGGGGTTCTATGGAGTTGATCCGCAACATTGCAGCATTCATTAAACTGGCTTTTTTCTTTCCGCTTTGCTGGGTTTTAGGTGGGACGTTTGTTTTGGTTTTACTGAAGCAAATAGGCGCAGAATATCCTTGGCCTTATGTGGGTTACTTTGTGGTGGGTATTGGCGGGACGGTTTGGTTTGCAAAATCGTAGTAACAGTTTATACACTCTAGTTTGAAAGGAATAATATTAAACTCCCTCTCATTACAGCTCTTGAAGACCTAGCTCATTTCTTTTCTTAGAAAACCGTAATGTCAGTTCTACTTTCTTTCCCTCTATCAACTGTATTCTACGCTCCTTTTCTCCGACAGATATTCGACTGGCCTCAATACTACGCTTTTGCTTATTAAGATTTCTCAGTGACTTTTCGATACTTGATGCGAATTTCTGTAGTTCCAAAGATGACTCATATTCACGCTCAAATTCAACTTTATCCTTACCATGTAAAGAGAGGTAATCAGCCTTAACTTTCGCTAATGAATCCTTAGCAATATAAAATTCTCCTATCGCGGCTTTAGGGTTGAGTTGTTTATAGAAGCGCCTAGCAAAGGGAATTTCTCTAGATTCAATCTCTTTACCCTCCATCGCTTTAACGGCTAGGTTTTGCCAGCGCAAACCAAACTGCAATACCCCACCCCCCATAAACTTAGCAAAGTGCTCAATTGATTGTGGTGTAATATCAATAGCACCAGATCTAAACTTGGATCCTCCAGTTACATCGTTAAGCCAAACCGCTAAATCGTTAGTCCATTCCCAAGTACGGCTGTTACCAAGATGCGCATCAGACTTATTAGCTCCGTAGCCTCTCTGTTCTGAATAAATGTTTCCACCAAAGAAGTTTTCATTTAGCGCTAACTCAATTAACGGTTTGCCCACTGTTGGTGTAACTGTTTTTACCAAACCGTTAATCATTTCATCAGACTCTTGCACACCTATTGGCGAGAAGTTCCCCGCGGCGGATAACACTAGGTTCGATGCTATCCGACTGACAGACTTCCCCTGAATAGCACTGTCTATACTATGACCTAGATTTGCAAACAAGTTGTAGCCATAAGGCATAGGAATAGCCACATAATCGCTACCACCTAGCATTAGCACGAAATTAGAAGCTTTAACGTGGTCTGGAATCTTGTCATAAAAAGCCGTGCCGTCTTCATCATCTCCGCCTATCTCACGCATTAAGTTAGCCATAACCACAGTGGCACCTATGGTTCCAATAGCCATTTTCTGCGATAAGTTATAAAACTGCGGATCCCAAAGCGATTTGCTACGGTCTTTTGGCGTTGCTATAGCTCTTAGCATATTTGCCGTACCCTGCACGCTGGCATTAGCAAACATGAACAGTGCATTAATCGTATTACTGACCTCACCTTTCCTATTGAAATTAATGGTCAGGTTTTTAGCTAAACTACTGGCCTGCTTAACACTAATACCTTGCTCTCTCGCATGGTAAAAGACGCTAAACCGAGTCGCGTTTTCCACAACATCGTTATAGTCGCTGACAAAATCAGCGACCTGTTTCCCCATCCGGCGCACCTTGCCTTGCTTGGTATTGCTCGCTCTGGATATTGTCCCTTTGAGCTCATTAGCCAACCCCTCAATGTCTTTTTGGTTCACCCAACCAGTCTTAGCCCCGGATTCAAGAAACTCTTTTAAATAATTGCCCCATTTAGGACTGCTAAACCTAGCTGAACCATCAAACTTATTATTTCTAAAACCTTGTCGAAGTACAGCCATAGCACGAGGTGTAGACTTAATCATCTTAAGTGCCAGTTTATCCGTATTCAGCGCCTTACCATCTTTTACCTGAGTCTCTGCCATAACGTTATAGATAGCAGTCTGGATATCTCTGGCAAAGTTCGTTGCCATAAATTCAGGATTCCATGTGGTCACTAAAGCGGACAAAGTTCGAGTGGCAACGCCGAGTGTACGTGTCAGCATGTTAGATTGATCGACTCCCAAGTTACCCATCGCCTGCAGTAAAAGTGGATCTTTGATTTTAATAAAGTGCTCTTCACCATCAACTTTAGTTGTGAAGTACTTATCCTTAGCGTTACCCATCTCAAAGGCTGTCATTTTGACTTGCCCAATCACCTTCTCGCCATCTTGGCTAATTTCACCACGTCGATAATCAGGATCATTAGCAGTATATATCTGCCATAGCTCCGGATCAGGATTGGATTCAACAAGCTTCAAGAAGGTTTGCCCAACTTCATTTTTACGCGCACGGATCACGGCTTGAGTCGTATCAGCAATAGTATGTAAAAGTGGTGATTCTGCTAATGATCGACGCCCCATCGCCTTAATGGTTTCTCTACCTTTAATATTAAACCCTTTACCGGTACCAAATTTCTTACCTTTATTCGTATGGGTTCCATCTTCTGCAGCGTAGCCTTTAAGTGGTACATAATATTGATATTGAGATTTCCAGGTATCAATCGCATCTTGTTGCTCTAAACCAAAATTAACCATATTCACCCGGCTTTTTTCGAGCATGGAATAGACCTCATTGGCGACTGACTCTAATGCCAAACGTTTACTTTCCAGCACAGCTTTATCTAGAATTGCTTGCGCCTGGTCGTTATTCATACCTGAACCTGCCCCGCTTAACTCAGGGTTAATGGTGTCAATATACGCATTACGTTCTTTGGCATGCTTAGCGATAAGATAGAGATCGACTTCATCTTGACTGAGTGAGTGCTCAGCCATGGTCTTGGCTATTTTGTCGGTATGCTCGAGTTTCAGTTTTCGTAAATCCTCACCGATCTTGCCGTGAAAGGCTTCTTCAGCCCTATACGCATTATTGCTATCGTTGACCTCTAAATCCCGCTGAGCCAGTTTGAGCCGATAGAACTTATCTTGCACATTACGAATAAAGTAAGCTTTTAGGTTTTCATCTGGTAGAGAATGGCCAGCACTCTCCGTTCGGTGCATCGTCTGATTATTACTATTGATAGGGCCACCACGTTCACCACTGCGGATTTGCTTGGCAATCGTCGCGGCTAAACGGTGGAGCTCTTGAGATGATGATGGGTATTTATTGAGGCCAACTTTTCGCAAGGAGCCTTTTAACCAAGCAATGATGGTGTCATAAAAGCGCTGAAAGCCATTTCGATAATTTTCAACGGTGTGTGCAAACACCTCTTCTGCTTGTTGGTTAATATCTAGTTTTGAATAGTAGCTATCGGCTTTTATTTTATCCCATTGAACCTTTAATGTAGGTTCACTTTGTGCGTCTATGATTTTGTCGAGAATGGCCTTTTTATCAGTTTGACTAAACGTTGCCAAACCGTAGTGTCCAAGGATTTCGTGTCGTAGGGTTTCTCTTGCGTCTGCCGAAGAATGCAAGTTGCCTGAGACAAGTCCAAGAACGGATCGTCCTTTTCCATTATACGAACCTTTGATCCGCCCGTATTTTTCAATCGTTGCTTCTGGTCCATACAATTCCTCTTGAGTCTGACGAACCTTAAATTCCAACTTTATGTTGCCATTGTAAGAGTCTAAAAATTCTTGTGCAATCGCCTTAGCTTCACTGAGAGGGATACCTTTTGGCTTTAGCTTACCTTTATTGTAAACCGTACTGGCGTCTTTACGAAAAAGCGCAACACCCTTATCTGTTTCTTTAGTTTTCAAGGTATCAAACAAGCCATCATAGGCCTTGTTAACCACGTCCATTTCAACCGCTAAAGGATAAGGGTAATCTGACACTTCATCCATGGCTGCAGTCGATGACTCATTAACGATATTAGCCAAGTAATCACTTTCAAAACCTTGCTGTTCTAACTTACCAATCACGTAACGCTCAAAGGATCTGGCTGTCATTTCAACCACTGTTCCCCAGTAATCTTTTGATCTGAACTTATCTCTTTGAGCTGAGCGATTAACAAGATCTGTTTCTTTTTTAATGGTTGATGTCACGCGCTTAAAAGCATCAAAAACTTCAGCTCTTACACCAAAATCATCACTGCTAGAACGCTGATATTTCCCTTCTTTCAGCAGGCCGGCCTGACGAGAACTGTCAGTTAAGTATGAACTGCTCTGTTCACCAACGCTTTCATTGTCCATCTTTGCAAAATAGTTATCTAATGCGTGAAACCACTCATGGGCCAAGCTGCCTGAGCCTTGTTTTTTCGTCAGGTTTATCACAACAGAATTCGGTTCGTAATGTGCGGCCGCTGAATTCTTCCCCCCTTTTCCTCTCGCCCCAAATGCTAATCCAAGTTGGCCGTTTAATGATAACGCCATTGGTGGCACATTTATCACCGATGCAAGATCCATTAGTCCATCGAAGGCATAATTTAAGTCATTTTGACGTTTTATCCCTTCAACCCAATTCCCAAACTGAACACCACGGAAACCGAAGGTATTGCTAAATAACTCAGGTGTTGCGTCTTTTCCTTTACGGTGTTCCTCTCCAACTCGAGGGTTATTATCGGGTCGCCTCATAGCCCCAACCTGTCTCTTTTGCTTTAGTAACTCAACCAACTCAACATTGTTATCAACTCGATAAGCCCGAGCCTCACTCCCTTTATCAAAACGTTTTAGTTCAATGTATTTATTTGCCGCTAATTTCTTGCCAAGAAATACCACACCAGACTTGCCTCGCTCAGTCCAAATATCAAACTTTGCCAGTTTTTTATCATTCACCGTTGTCGTGTCTGTTACTTGCTCTTTGATGAAGGTAAGCGCTTCTTTTTTAGTATCGAAGTGAGCTTGATTACTCATCCCCCCCAATCCACCACCTTGCTTGGTGTTAGTGACAACCCATTTATCCACGTCCTTTTCACCATGAAATAGTGAATAATGTGCTTCATTGAGCTTATAGCTACCGAGTAACTTGATACTGCTCGCAGGAATGTCTTTGGCTATAGCGATTACATCAGGCAGATGCTTAATATACTGACGACCGTACACGTTCTGATCATGCGCCCACATTTTCTTTGCCACATCATCCACGCTATGCGCTCCAGACAAGAGCTTTACTGAAAATGCGCGGGAATTATCAACCTGACTAGCCCAGGCACTTTTACCGTACTTCTTAGGCTTAGTTTTGATTTCACCTCGTAACTGAGCAACCAGCGCCAACGCAACAGGATCTGCCCCTTCATCAGTCAACTGTTGATAATCTGGTTGTGGGAATGACTTGCTCAGCGGT
Organism: Shewanella hanedai; assembly: GCF_007197645.1. GTDB lineage: Bacteria > Pseudomonadota > Gammaproteobacteria > Enterobacterales > Shewanellaceae > Shewanella > Shewanella hanedai. The sequence continues at coordinate 31,269 of NZ_VKGK01000015.1, read as the reverse complement.
GCAGTTTCAATGTCCACTTCAGCTTCCAATGATTCATTAAACGAGTAGGTGTGCTTAGCAGCCCCAAGAAGCACTTCTCCAAAATCTTCAATTTTTGCCGGCTTAGATTGTTCCTTAGGTGTGAGACTTGGTGCTTTATATACAACAGGCAGTTTAGTGGCTTTTGTCTTAACCCACCGCTTGAACTCATCCACGGGCATTTGTGTGATTGCGCCGATCCCTTTCCAACCATCGGCATAATTGGACAGGTAACCATCCTTAGCTTCTGATTCAGTCTCGAAACCGATCATCACCTTATGCTCATCAAACTTGCCAGATTTCGGTTCTATCTGATCGACAATATACACATTATCGACCTGGGGACTGTCACCAATAAACACATCAACATGGTCGCCGTCAGCGCCTTCGGTCCCCTTGATATACCCGTAATGCTGATTCATGGTGACCGACCAATCCATACCGTCACTATCTACACCTGAACGCTGAGAACCTTTAGGGTTTTCTATTGAAACATCCATCCCGTTCACTTTGACATGGCCCATCTTATAATTACCGGCTTCTTTCTGCGCTTGGCTTGGCTCAGGTAAATTATTCTCTGGCGATAGCGCTGCCTGATTGCTGGCTTCGTCGATTTGCATAGCTTCAGAACCAAGAACGCCCTCCGTAGAGGGCGTTAATGTTAAGGGAAGTTGTAATTGCTTAACGGGATCATCGATGAGCGGGGGAGCCTTATCAGCTGAAGCATCAACGACCTTTTCGTCTTCCGTGCTCTCCACCTTAGGAATCGCCACAGAAACAATGCCTGCTGTGAGCAGACTTTCTTCGACGGGTTCGGCGTCATGCTCAGCTACAGGCTCATTATCAGTTAATGGTTCGACATTAGCTTCAGCGGTATCATCAAACGGATCAACAATACGACCTCCATTCATCTGGGTTTGAATAAGCTGTTCAGCGCTGAGTGCACCTTCTCCAGCTAATGCTTGTTGCGCTGCACCAATACCAGCATCGATACGTTGTTCGTTTAACCTCTGATGCATTTCAGCACGGCGACTGGCAACGTCTTTGGCAATGGGTGCAAATATCTCATGCTCTATGCCAAACTCGACTTTCATCGTTCTCCCTGCTGCAGCGGCAGATTCCACCTCGCTCAAACCTTGCTTGATACCAGACTCAATCATCTGACTGCGTACTTGTTCTATTGCGTCATCTTGCATCACGCCTTGTTCAACCAAAGCCTGAATACCATTTTTCGCTACATCACTGGATTTTTGCTGCCATGCAATGACACGCTGAGCACCTTCACTTGAAGTACGGATGATCCCGCCTACGGTAAGGCCACCAATAAAGGCTTCATCTAAGCCGTGTATTTCATCGAGTGACGCACCCGCTCCCCATTGCGCCAATGCTTCTTGCCCAGATTCTGTGGCTCCTTCCCACAAAGCGCCCTTTAATATTTGACGTCCAAACAAAGCAGCTGTTTTGGGATCTTTAGCGGCCTTAACTAAACCACCCTGTCCTATTTTTTTAGCTGTTGCTAACACGCCATTTTTGAGTACATCGCGACCAATTTGTCCTAATGACCCTTTAATACCAAGACGCTCCAATGCCATCTGGCCAACGCCAGAGGCTACAGCCCTCACGGCATCTTTTTCATCTGCGGGCTGCCCGTCGTATGCCTCTTCGGATAAGCCTCCTGCCAATGTTCCCGCACCAATAGGAGTAACCGCTGCAGCCATGTACGGCACCGAGCCTGCAATAAGTTCGCCCGCGTAGCTTCCAAAATCATCCAATGAGTCGATATCTTTGTAGGACTTCACTGTCGGCTGATATGTACTCGCCTCGGCTATATTGTCTTCTATACCAGCCTGAGCCCATTTAGATAAACTGCCATCTTGTCCAATCGTGCGACCAATCATGTTTGTTTGATCCGCTTTTGCCGCGCCAACATCGGTAAAGCCTTTTACGGCTCGATATCCAAGCTCCTGAACTTTATCAACGCCAGCACCAAATGCAGCACCCACACCTCCTTCATTTTCCGCCTCGTTTTGCTCAAACGGATCGATATATTCAAATTCTTCCTCACTAAACGGGTCAATCAATTTACTTGGCATTAGTGATATGTCCCTTGTCCATGGCGACTTTCAGTGCTTGTTCTTTTGTCATCCCCTCGTTGGCTTGCATGAACTTCTCGACGACATCTTCAACCGATAGACCGTCAACACCGCTTTGATACTCACTTCCCCCTCCGTCTTCCGAACTCTCGATTCCATAAGATTGATCAAGCGCCTGCGCACGCTGTTTATATGTAGCCTGAACCCTCTTGATGGCATCTAAGCGATCCTCTTCCATCATGCCAGAATCACTTTCTATCTTGGCAATAGCATTGGTTTCGTCACGGGCGATCATTGCCTGCTCTTTACGGTAGTTAGCTTCGGTCTTATTTTGTTGTTGCTGGCTTTGAGTTTGACCACTTTGCTTACGACCACTCATCGATTGGCCCATTTGATCCCAGTATTCAGGCCGCTCTATCATATCGGCCATCATCATCTTGCCTCTTATGGTTGCGACCAGCTCATCCGGCTTCATTTGTAAAACTGGATCATCCTTGTCAGTAGAGCGCCCCTGAGTCATGGGCTTAATTTCGCTCTTACCATTGTCATATTGCACCTTAAGTGCAAACGACACGCTACCGTCCTTGCTATTAGTTGGTACAAACCCTGCAAAACTAACATCTTCAATCGATGCGCCAATCACATGATCGAACTTACCTACCGAAGATGAGAACTTGTCCTTAAATACCTGGTCGAATAACTCAATAGTCTCTGGCTCATTCACTTTGGTCATTTGGCCGCTGGTCATTACTGACTCCAATTTCTCGCCCAATAATTTTACTTTTTGCCGAGCTTCAGGGTTAACGAAAGTACGAGGGTCGTAGCCAGGATTCCGACTAAACATCTCTTTATGTTCTGGAGATACTTGGCCGTTGGCACGAAAATAGTCCCAACCAGGACCCATCATTTTCTGATCTTTAGCCCATTGTTCCGAATTCTCCCGAGCACTTTTCTGCCAGTCTCTGTGGGACTTAGTTTCAGCAGCCGTTTGATTACGATAATCGACCGTATTCTGATAGCGCTCATTATCACGTTTATCTAAATCACTAAGTCTCCCCTGGCGATCCTGATACCTTTGATCGTCTCGTTCATCGAGCATCGCGAGTCGTTCATTGTTATTTTTACGCTGCTGATGACGCTCCATCATATTAAAGCCACTCATGGCTCCATCTACTAATGCTGAACCCATTACCTTCTCCTAAAGTGAACCAGCAAGGAAACCAACCGCCGCGCCAATGGCTGTCCCCCAACCAGGCATAATCATCGTTCCCGCCATGGCACCACTAGCCGCCCCGCTCATCTGGCTATTTTTCTTAGTTTGCTTTATCTGCTTATTTTCACTCTCACGCTTGCTCTCCATATCAGCCAAAGTTTTAAGCGAATTTTTAGCCTGAGACTTAGTGCTGTTACCCATATTCATTATGCTGTAACTCATTTGCCTTTTGCTCCTATGTCAGCCAGTGATTTAGGCGCGCCACCTTGACCCGTCACGATTTTCTGTTGCAAATCGTCGACAGCGCTTCGAGTTTCGTTATTGATTGAGGCCATGGTCAGCCCCTTAAGAAGTGAATTATTTGTCTCTGATTGACTGGAATTATCAGCATCTAAACCATAGCGCCCTAAACGCATTGACTCATTTTGTTTCGCAAGCGAGAAGGAGTTATCTAGGTTTACCTTATTACGATCCAACTGTTCAGTAAGCAAAGTATCGTTTGACGCCATAGCGAGCAGAGAGTCTTGTATGGGCAAATAACGGGTACTGTAATCACTCCATTGTTGGCGAGTCAGATCTGCTAGTGTGTTTTGGTAGTTCTTCGTAGGTAAACGGGTATGGTTATCCTCTTCGAGCCCTTCAATCTCACTATAATCTCTCATTTATGCGCCCCTTTCATATGGGGTTGAATTATTAGCAGGTAATGTGAAATCAGTATTGGTCTTAGTTGTCGGTGCCATGGCATAACTTGCCGCAGCTCCACCAATCGCACCGATTGCTCCCAGAGTGTTATTTTTATTTTGCCTAGATAGGTCAGCATCCATAAATGCCTTACGTTGAGATTTCACTGCAATATCATTGAGTGAGGCAACGGCCTCTTGAGCCTCACCTTGTCCCATGGCCATCACGTTACTCATTTTATCGATATAACGTTCTTGGCCCGCTATTTGGGAGCGACTCTTAGCATCGGTCGATACGCTAGCTTCCATATCGGACAGATTACTCATTTGTCCCTTGAACTTACCCGAATTTGGATTCACGCCGCTTGCGGCAAGTTGATCAGCACTCGTGCCACTAGCTTGAGCAAATGACCGCTGATAACCCAAGTTAGAATCATCACTGATATTTTGATAAACAGAGGTGTCATTGCTGCTCTTAGCATCCTCTATGACGGTGTTTTCAACCGGAACGATATTCTCTTTGTAATAGTTCCATTGCTCGCCATAGACTTTAGCTAACTCTTTTTCGTATTCAGTCTCTTTAACGGTATCTGACTTGCCCATGTTGACCTCTACTATAAGGTGTATCGCCAGATGGCGAGATGTTGATGATAGCCATGCTTGGTCCAGCCATGCCTTGGTGCTACGCGATCTAACCCCTTTCTCGCAGTTAGAAATTCAATGAACTTAGCCTTACCTTTACGCGCTAATGTGATGATATGTGGTTGGTAACGAATGATGCCGTTGCCCCCCTGACAATGGGCAACACTGAGTTCAACAAAGGCTGATCCACTACGATATCGCGGTCTTAAAACAAAAAATCCATCTCGAGATAAAAACAAAAAAGCCTGCTCGTTTGAGCAGGCTTTATCGATTGAATCATATAAATTAGGGTCATCAGCTAATTTGCCAATGTGGTCAATGGGGGCTTTGAGCCGTTCTTGATGCTGTAACCACTCCCCTTTGACTAAAGTGAAGTTTTCCATAATGGTAAAATTTTTACCTCATAGGGAGTGTGACTAAGTAATAAATCCTGAACCTTTACGGTACATCTGCAGCACTAAAGGTTGGCTGGGAATATCAGCACTCAGAGTCGAATCGGCTTGCGCCTTTAATGTCATAGACTTCGCTTGAACTGCGACTGACACAAAGCTTGAACCTGCAGGAATAACAATCGCCTTCCCAACTTGAGAGTTGAGTTTTAATCGAGTAAATACGGCCGCAATCCCTTCTAAATAGGTAGGGCTTGTATAGAGTTCGCCGACTGACAACCATTGCGGATAATGTGGGTTAGGTCTTACATTGATGGTCTTTATCGTTTGGAAATCTGGTTGAACATCTGATGCGCTTACAACTACCGTATCACCATCGACCAAATCGCCCTCAATTCTATTAGCGTATACAGTGCCGGAAAAAGTCGCGTTGTTTCCAAATAATTCTGCTATCCAAGCCTGATCTATCTGAGCCGTACCGATGGCACCAGAGGCGATATAGGTTGTGACATTCGTTGATAGAATTTTATCCAGCCCAGCAAATACGCCCGAATCAGTGACTGAAGCTAAGGTAATATTGTTTTTTGCCGCCAAGCTTCCCAGTGTCGGTTTTCCAGTCAGTGCGCTATAACCTAAGCTATTTAAAGTCGCTAATGCCCCCAAACCTGTCACTTGTGATGAGGCTATCGCGCCAGTCGATGACAGGACAACATTGCCCAAATTATCTTTGATAGTCACGGACTCCAATACCGCACTCTTAGCATGCATATTGCCATTGGGATCGATAGAGAAATTATTACTTCTAGCGCCTGTTGTGGGATTGTAGTTAATCGAAGGGGAAGTTAATTGCGAGCCAACAACCACTCGGTTTGAGAGTAGATCATCCGTCACTAGGCTCTGAATATGCGCCTCATCAATCAGCGCCGTTTTCATCACAGTTTTACCATCGACTACTGCAAATACTGGCGTTAAATTATTCGGGTCCTGAGAGGTAATAATGGCAAACTTGGCCCCCTTAACCGCAAATATTGGATCCACACCGTCATTGACCAAACCTATGGAGGACGTTAATCCAGCTACCGTGGTTTTAACGCCCCATAAGGCCCCATAAGGCCCACACCCCATTATCATTGGAGGCCACCGTTTCGCTGAGGGTTTGAAGTGCTGCGCCCACCGAACTTCCACTTGCATCTTCTATGCTTGCCCTGAGGGTTGTGGTTACCTGTGAAATAGTTTCATCGGTATCGGCTTGTGTGCGGTAATCATTCGCTAATATCGCACCTAGCGAACTGCCATTTTCATCTTCTATAGTGGCTTTAAGGAGACTTGTAGCTTGCGAAATAGCCCCGGTTGTTTCGGCTTGAGTTAGGTATGAATTGACCAGCAATGCACCAATTGAATTTCCACTTTCATCTTCTATTTGTCCCTTTAAGACAGTCATAGCCTGCGAAATAGCGACGTCGGTATTTGCTTGTGTACGATAGTCATTCACCAATCTAGCGCCTAGTGAGCTGCCATTTTCATCTTCTATATTGGCCTTGAGAGTAATCGTAGCCTGTGAAATGGCGCTATTGGTATCTACTTGTGTGAGATAGTTTGTCGTTAAGTTTGCAGATAAACCATCAATTTCTGAACTCAGTAATAACTGCTGCTGAGCAATGGCATGTTGATCAGTAATCACTGCTTTTTGCTTCTCGAAAACGACAACATGGTTACGCCGACTGATATCAGCATTCTCATCATTACTGACCGCTTCTTCCAATAAGTTTTCTGCAATTTGCTCAAGGCCATCGAAGGAATTTGATATTTCTTCACTTAGAAAAGCCCCAAGATGACTCCTCTCAATCAAACCGCCAATCTGGTCTAAGATCATCTCTGCTGATTCTTGCGTTTCGACATATACACCAGCTGCGCCCTGTGTAGGACCTTTCATATTTACCTGATTAACAAATCTAACCCAGTAATAATACTTAGACCCCATATCGACGCTATCGCTGAAAATGTCTGTAACTTCAGTTGCTATCTTAACGGAGTCTGAAAATGAATCAGTATCACCACGATAGATTTCAGCGTAGGCATGACCACGGTAAGTGGGATGATCCCAAGTGAGAGCTATAAAAGTAAAGCCACCCGTACCGCTTAGATTAACTGGCGAGTGTGGGCGTTCAATCGCTCCAGGATTTACTATCGGTAAACCGCCGGTATTACTACCGTTGACTGAATTGATTAATGCGCGGCGCTTCATATCATCGAAATTGATAAGGTCGCTTAACAATAATGCTCTATTCTCACCTCTCTGGCCTGTGAGCACTTCAACATTTTCTGTTAAGGCATCTCTAGCGATGTCACGTTTTTGGGTTCTAGGGATCCCCGCAAACACGCTCTTTTTATTCTTTGTCATCTGATTTCCTGCATAGATACAGCAATAGAGACCGAATGAACTTCGCCCGAACCGTACAACTCAAATTCCCACCGATCACCTCGTATACTTGGTAACCTAAATGCGTAATTTGGTATATCCCCCGGCAATAAGTGCAATATTTCGTTGTTATCAGCAAAAATCTTAATACCTGACAGCTCAACGGCTTTACCTGTCACTCTGGCGCAGGAATAGCTCATATCCGGCGCTCGATATTCTTTCGATCGCCAAATATACTGCATACTCCCTTCAGCATCCTCCCAACGACTGATAATCCCATTTTGACAAAGATATAAGGCATCATCGATCAAGCTGTTAAAACCGCAATTAGCCGTCACATCGAAGTGTCGAAAATCGGCACTTGTAGGATCAAAAATAAAAGCGCTGTCCAGAAGAGTTCCATAAAAGACTAGATAACGCCCCTCCTGAAAATAGGCCTCTATGGTTTCAGGCTGGTAAGTTTGCCATTGCTCCCTCGTTATACCATTGGCAGTCAATGGCACTGCACCACTGCCTGTCAGTGCAACTAATCCGTCAGGACTGGCATAGATTAATGTGCCATTCACTATCACGGCAGAACGCGCACTGACACAAGCTTGATTGGATTCTAACTTTTGACCCGTCATGGACTCTGGCGTCACACCTGAAAATATCCAAGGATACCCCTCCGTCAATACCGCTAAGGAATTCCCCATCGCCACAATGGCAACGATATCGTGCTCTGTCGTCATCTGATAATCACTTGGCCATGCGTAGGGTAAATACGCATTACTGAAGCAAACAGTATTCCCCATAAAACCAGCAAAAATACCATTGGCCATTGCCGTCAACCCTACCATATTTTGATCTGGCATCTCATAATCATACGTTTCCAACGGAGCACCAAGCCGATCCCCGGTGACGTTATCTACAAATGTCGAATCACTAATCGGCACTTCGGCAACCAAAAGGTAATCAGCGATACCACCGCCTGTAGCTGTGCGGTAGATACGTCGATGGGTAATATTTGAAGCGTTGACGTTAGGCGGTGATAGCGCAAGCGTCACTAAAGTACCTACCTCGTCAGGATATAAGATTTCTATTTTGCTCGAGGCTTCTCCAGGGGGACCTTCTTCGCCCTGTTCAGTAACGAAAGTATGTGTGTAATAGCGACTTTCATCATCGTTAGGGTCGACCTCATCAGTCGCATCTTCAGTAACAACACCGATTATTGGGACTTCTGGAGCCTGCACGCCCAATCGAAATGCTACAGCAGGCATATTCGCACCACTGAATACACCATTATTGGTCACTTTTGGGTAGCCATCACCAGTGAAGTAAACACGTTGCCATGGGTCATTCGCCACGGGGCTATTGATGGCATCAACATGTTTATCCCATGTAAACCAATGCTGGTTTAGATACTTAAAGAGGGTTTTGGTATTGGAACTGACATGATCGCCGGTCAATTTTGGAAGCTTAAGAGGAGATAAATTGCCCTGATAGAAATGACAACCTTTGGCAATTTGAGCCGCCTCATTAGGTAAATGCCGAGCATCGACTCTTGGCATTTCACCTGAAAAGGAGTTGATATAGATAGATGACATAAAACCTCTTGAATGCGGTTAAGGAATGTCTTTGTTGTGAACAATAAAACCGTTAGCCAAATAGGTATCGATATCTTCAACATCCAATGAGTAGGTCATAGACACATCCTCAACAATATCGATACTAACGATCTCAATAACCGCTTTATCCTCTGGACGATACAGTTTATCGCCAAGCTCAATATCTTGAACCGTTATCCAGCGCCAAATTTCATCACGCTGTATCCACCAAGGGTGCTCTCTAGTCGCAGCCAACAAGCCATCATTGAAATCTAAGATGAATCCTTCACTCGGTTCGATTCTAACTACGTTTGCCTGGCGCATTTCAGTGAAAGCTTGCTTTGAAGTAAACGCCTCCCAATGATCAAGTGATTCATCAAGCATCCCTTCGATGTAAGGGGCTGAAAGACTATCGCCTAGTTTGATGGTTTCTATCGGAGCCTGTCTCCCATCTGACATAGTGATCAATGTTCCTGACGGGAAGCAGTTATTAATTTCAGAATATTGAATGTAGAACTTCATGATTGAAACGGGTGATGTTGAGCCGTGAACATCCACGGTATAAAATGAAAACTGTCCATGGCCAAACCAATGTGTTTCTCCTGGTTCGTATTCAGCTTGTGCTATTAATCGACAGCTTATTTGCCCCGTCGATGAACTAAAAGCAGTGACACTGAATCCATTACCCGACACGGCTTGATAATGATATGTCATCGCGTTGCCATCTTGATCGTTGGCATAACTTGATAGCTGTATCGTCCATGTTTTAGTTCTGCCAGAATAATAGTTAAACGTGGCACCACTGGTCGTCGGGGCATTATTTCTGTAGGCACCATGAAAATCACTGATCGCGATCGGGCCTGTACTAGGCACACCGACTAAGTTTCGCGAACCGCCTAGGCTGGCTGCAGCGTTAGCACTGCGACCGGATTCAGTATTAATCTGCGTCAAACTGATACTCCCGCTTACTGGTAACGTCATCCTTTCTTCTCCAAGTCGGAAATACGCGCGAGAAGTTGCTGATTTTGTGCAGTGAGCTCTTTGATACCAGCCAGTGCAAGAGCCATTAACTCATGTCCACCTTGCTTGATGGTAAGCTCTCCCCATTCGTTTTCCTGCACCATCTTTGGCAGCGCTTGTTTCACGTCTTGTGCAACCAACCCCGTTTCGGTTTGCCAAGCGTCCATACCATGGGATTTCTTTTCATAATGAACACAACGCAGCTTAGCTATGTTCTCTAAAGCATCATTGATCGGAGATAAATTACGTTTAGTGCGAATATCAGAAGTCTGGTAGCCCTTGATGTCTCCAGAGCAATAGATCCCACCATTCGAACTATTCAAAAAAATACGCGCATCCCCATCTGCCGCGACATACATGCCCCAACCCGATGGGCTACCAAGACCAATAAAACTGGCTCCAGAATAGGTAAATCCTATGCCATACATATCTCCTAAAGCCGAATCGCTGGGGTTATAGCTGCTGCCAATAGTGTAGATGGGATTGGATTTGGTACTGTTCGCACCGATGTTGTTATAAGAACCAACTAGATGACCCGTATGATGCGCTTTTCTATGATAGCCATTGGACATCACACCACCAGCTGTATTCAAAGCATCGATGGCCGAATTATCACAGTAAAACCTTTTGCCCCCATACGTGCGTATCCAGGTGGTATCGGTCATGTACAAACCACCGCCATAGGTAGCACTATGCCAACCTGTCGCGCCGTGGGTGCGCAGCCAGGTATCGGCTCCATTTAGAATCACCTTACCATCTTGCGATAATCCCCCATGTAGATTGGCCATACCGTTGGCGGTCAACGTGCCACCAGTCCAAATGCTGTCACCGATGGCAGATCTAGTCACGCCAGCGCTGCAGAAAATGGCATGATGTCCGGCTATTTTGCGGCCATTGATATCTGTGTTGTTAGAATGCGTCCAGCCGATGCCGTAGAAATTCGCCACCCCGGCTGAAAGAGATGTACCGTTGGCAGCCATTTTATAGGCTGCCCCCATAGAGAACACGTTTTGAAATTTAGTCGAAGAGTAAGTACCTATGACTCCCCGACCATAATTGGTGAAGGTGATATCATTTGAATGACTATTCGTGCCCGACCATGCATGAGCATCATCCAACACCCCAAGTTCATTCAATGCCGGTTTGTTATTCGGGCTATAGGCTCGGGCGCCATTATCGTAAAGCGTACCGTAATCACGCACCGGCCACTTATTCAAAATTTCGTTAGTAACGGATCCAGTATTGGTTCGGACCGCATAGGTCGCGCCATTCGAAGCTGTAAAAGTACCAAGGTGTACTGATACGGTCGCTTTCGTGCCAGATTCTGTTTGGTAGTAGTAAGTGGCTCCTCCCCCTCTTAACCATACAAGTAGCCCCGAGGTTGTAAGGGTCATTCCAGCGACCATAGTGGAGTAAGTTTCATCAAACTGCTCGATTCGAATGGCTTTGTCATTCCCTCCCCAAGCACTATCCCCCGACCAGATCCACGTTAACGTTAATCCCCCTTTATGAGTCGCATTATGCCAAGTAGCTGGGGCTGTAACATTATATCCTCGTGTTATGGAGTATTTATTGGCCCCAAAACGAGCGCTATTTCCAACAATCACGGGGTAATAGGTATTGGCATTGCCACCAATATTGAACGATATATGATTGGCGTTACGACCTTGTCGCAATGTATCAATGTGGATCCCATCTAATAGTGCTGCGTCCGCTGCTTTATTTGAAATGCCTAAATAGGGGTGTGAGTGGGCAGGAGCTGCCCCAATATCGTTAGGGCTAGGTTTGTGTCCTGGATGATAAGCTCTATGACCATTGACCAAAATCTCCTTGTTAAAGTAGAAATTGGGCCTGTCGGTATAAATATGGGCATGGTTAACATTTGCAGGACCAAAATCGATGTAACCATAAGAAGTTTGCGACTTAATCCCTCCCCAACTGCCACCAGCCAAACCTGTATGACCATGGACTGCTGCTGCAGCGCCTATCTCACCAGGGCTTGGTTTGTTTGAAGGGCAATAGACTCGCTGACCCGTATCATAGACATTGTCGCCATAGATTTTGTTTCCATGTATTGCTTTAAACTTCCACAACAAAGTACCTATATAAGAGAAGCCATTAGCATAGGGGAGCAATCCCCCTTCCCCGGTGTTTACTCCGACTCGGAACCAGTCACTGCTCGAACATGGATTATTAAGGTGTGCAAGAAGAGGATACGCGCTGCTACCTTGAGCGCTCAACGTTATACCTGGACTTGATTTATCCTGCTTTAATGCCAGCTTGTTGTTGACCTGCGTCTGACTATAACTACCGACATCACTGGACTGCAAGACCACCGCACCTTTTTTCCCATTGACGCTAGTCACTTGCTCTGTGTTATCTAATTTAAACCATATATCGCCAATATTGTCATAAACGATAGAGTCGCCAATTTCATAATCGACAGTGGCAATCGTGCCAGCTCCGATTATCTTGTAGAAAATGGATGTTTCAGACGGCGGGACTGGTGCAATTCCAGTGCTAGCATCGAAGCCACCACCGAAAGACAAGGCACCAGTTAATGTTAAGGCTGCCGTTTCCGATAAATCTTTAAACGTTTCGGCTTCATTTCGAAGCAGCAGAGCTTGCGCCGCGTAACCTTCAGCAGCATCGGCATTATTTCCTGATGACAATTTATCCGCTGAAACCTGATCTTTATCTGTAACAACCTGCTGCGCATAACTTGTGACATTCGATTCAGCCGTTACGACAATATCTGCTTTGTTAGTGGCAACCCCTGCATAGTGTTTAGCCGATCTGCTTCCAACTTCCTCATCTGGAATATCGCTATTATCTGTATGTTGAGCCCACTGTTCTGCCTTTATCTTAGCGTCAATAGCCTCTTGGCTACTTGATTCGGCTGCAGTCTTCGAGTTACTGGCCTCCAGCGCATGTTCTGCTGCATTACTTGCTGAAGTTGTTACTGCCGCCTTACTTTCTAGCGCACTATTTGCTGAAATAGCCGCATCATTTTTACTGCTTAACGCATTTGCTTCAGATACTGCTGACAAATTTTGACTAACTAACGCTGCTGTTTTTGCATCTGTTGCCTGCAGTGAGGCGGATTCAGCCATGGCTTTATGATGAAGTGCTGAATAATCCGATACCGTCCCGGGGATCACCTCATTTATGGGGTGACTGGCATAGCTTACCGCCTTTGTCCTGGCGTCTTGGATTAGACCATCGGCATCATTGGCAATTGTTAACGCCTGTTCAGCAGCATTACTTACTGTATCAATTTCATCTTGTAAGTCATTCAGCGTTGTACTTGCCCCTTCAGCATCGGCGATTGCTGCCAGTGCGCGAGTCTCAAAACTGGTCAACGTTAACACCTGGTTCTCAACCCCATGACTGTCATGGATGGGCTCGGTAGGGTTATCTGAATTGCACCAAGTCTGCCACTCATCGAGTAATTGTTGTTTTTGATTAAATTGGCGAGAGATCTGCCCAGCTAGTCGGGTATTAATGGTCCCGGACGAATTGCGAATTATGGCGTAATGGATACCATTACTAGTGTCACCTTCGAAAGGACGATCAAGCGTGATATTGAGGTCACCATCATTGGCAATGACCTCATAAAAGGTTTTGGTGTCCGTGGTAAACATATCCCCAATAGCAATCGAGATGACATCATTAATCCAAGACGTGCCGACTCCGACAACCTCGATAGAGCCGTTAGTAACATCAACGACACCTACTCTATACCACGCACCAACAGTCATCCCCGACTCCTAACGACTTCGCTTGCCATTACTTCATCAGCCTGACTCTTTTCACCAAGTTGGGTTTTAAATGCATTCAGGTACATTTGAGATTTATTAGGGTTAGCGGCATATTCAGCATCTTTCATGTAAGCGCGATATAACACCCATTCAATTGTGGCGTTAACAAAAATGTCATCGAGTTCCATCAACGCACCACCATCGCTTTCAGCTAAAGTGATTGACGGTGGCGCCTTGGAATAAACGATGGTCAATTCGGTGTCTATCAGCACCCCTGGATAAAGATAGAACGTCTTCGGATTACGCTCATCGTAAATAAATAGCTCAGCAACACTGGCACTATTGCCGGCGTACCATTCAGGGTAACTATCATCGAGTATGATGCGGTCATAGGATCCCTTTATTGCGCGCCCTGTACTATTGCGGGGAATATCAATCAAGCGTAATGCATCGGCAGGTAAACTCTGTTTAGTGCCCGCCACACACTTAAAGTTATCAATATCAGCACAATATGCATCAGGTCGACGCAACACTATCGCTCGTTGAGCATCGTTAAGGTAGTCAAGCAACTCAAGCTTAGGCCATCGCACAAAGGCCGTATCATTGAGTAACGTGTTTACCCGTAACAAGATTTCATTTGAAGTGACTTGAGACATTAGAAAAATACTCTCTTAGATACCGGTTGAAATTGGCGTTCATCATTAGCAGACACCCGAGCACGAAAAGCTTCACGGTGTCCTTTAACGAAATCACGGCGGTAGTAATCGCTCAGATTCACATCCGTCCAACTCTGCTTAGGCATAATCCTGAGCAATGCGGCTGCACCTGCGGCTATTTCATCCGGCCACCGTTGCAATAGCTCAATTTCGAGTGGGAGTGTATCGGCCATCGGCAAGTTGGGTGCAATGGAGTACGTGACGATCACCTGATCAAACCCAGACTCAAGATTGATGTGATGACTGGCTGTGACCCTATAATCGACACTTTGCCTAAGCTCCTTGCCATCCATACCGTCCACACTGTTTATCGCTAATATGTAATAACCCTCTTCTGGAGTGAGCATCACACTGCCATCAGTCTGTCGGCTGACGGTTTCACTACGCTGTATGAAGCCCGATTCAATACAAAAATTACGGTACGATTTCTTGAGTTGGTCCTTGGCTTGTTGATCTAACATGCCAGCGCATTTTTCTCGTAATAGAGGTAACAGATCCATTATTTGCATGGGTTGCTCTCCTACTCACCACGAATTGCATCGGTTGACTCAGCTTCATTTCGTAAGCTATCACGCACTGCATCACGGTAAGGCTGAACAGGTTTCTTGGGGACGGTGATAACCAAATCCTCTGCTTCAACTAAGGTATCGAGCTGCCTTGAGCTGTATTTAGCAATATCAATTTCTTCGTCGTTAATTGTCACCAGGTAACTTTCGTCTTTTTGTTGTTTAGCTTGATTTGCTGCTTCTACGGCTTTTGCCTCAGCCAATAACTGGTCCTGTTGCTCTTGTTTTTTCAGTACCTCTCCAAGGTTATCTTTTAACACCCAAACAGTCGGATACTCGAGTAACCTTTGGCCAACATCATTGTCAACGGCCACGGGGTCATGACGGGAAAACACTAAACGTGAGCACGTTACCGTGTCTTTCTTAATGGGCTTATTGCCGATATACACAATCTCTATCTTTGACATTATTCTCTCCTAACAAAAAGCCCGGTCGCTGTATAAACAGCACCGGGCTAATCGTGTGAATGGATAAACCGATTTGAGTTAGTAATCTTTGAATCGATACTCGAGTTGAATAACCACTTCCCCGGTTGCCTCGCTGCCGGTATTGGTGAGCACTAAGTCACTCGGTCCATCATCACTAATGTAGACAGGGTTCAGCGCCGTAACTCCCGAATCAGCAGAGGTCGTCGTCACACTTAACAATTCAGTGTTGCCTGCACTAGCATCAATCAATTCAACCTTGATCCCCGTACCTGCACCTAGATTCTCTGTGATGTGGCGAATACCGACGATTTCTGTACCGATAGGTAAACCTTCAGCTAGCACTTTTACGCCAGCGCTCGCCATTCCCGACAACATGACCTTCGCGACATACAAGGAAAGGTTGCCATGGGCCCCGATGTAGAATGTTTCTTTCATGGGATTTCTCCAAATATTTCAAAATTAGACATGGCGACGATGTGCCGCCAAGTTAACGACAACCTTTCCTATAAGGTCACAGCGGTATCGAGGATCATGGTGCCATAGTCATTGACGCGACCCGATTTCTCAGCAAAACGCACCTTTTTACACCCATTCATCCACGTGATCACAGTTTCACGGCCATTACCGTGATCCGTTTTTTCTGTTGTCATTGAGAAATGAGAACCTGAACTTGAGCCACCATATGCATTCGCCATGGACTGGCCACCAAGTAGGATCGCGCGATCAATATCGACACTGGCTGTCACCAGCTGAGTTGTTGCTAACTTATCGTTGTTAGACACACTCACCGTGTCACCGGCATAGAAACGCACTGGCTTACGGTACTGGCGAACCAAAATGTTACGCCACATAATCACATCGCCTTTAAATACGGGATGATTGAAACCTTGACCACGCTTAATGGCACGAGATTGCAACTCGAGCAGTTTCTTTTCTGTGGCCGATGCCCATAAATCTCTCCATTGACGCGGACTAACAAACAACAGATAGAAAGGCGATTCGTTAGCCATCTGATCCGCTTCAAAGCTAATATGCTTGATAGGGTTAGCCTGCTCTTCCAAGATAAGCGCAAAATCATCGAGTTTGTCGAGCGACATAATATCTGCCGCATCCAGGCTTTCTAGGCTTGTAGCGTCGCCGCCGAAAATATGGCGATCATAAGTGGGGGTTAAAATGGGGTTAACCATCATTTCACTAAACTCACTGTGATCTTCAAGTGGTGTGATAATGCCATCACCGACAAATGAGCCACGCGCCCCCGCTAAGTGATACATCGCCGTTTCATCTTGCAGATCGTTAAAGTAACTACCCAATAGCGTTTTAGATGTGCTGAGTAAGTTATGCTTCGTCCGCTTTTGGCTCATTTTTCCGCCGCTATCGACCATTTTACGACCTTGGTCAATGTTGAGTTCAAAACTCGTCTTCGACAGACTTTCGCCACGACCTGCAATTTTACGATCTCCCATGGTTGGCAAACCATTAAGGTTATGAAACAGGTCCATTTCCACCGCGTCACCAGCCACGGAGGCCAGATCGTTAATCATCACGATCGGTGCTCCTTTCTCTGTCTGATTTTTGCCACGATTCTTGTCTTTCCCTGCAGACTGGGGAGCCGCGCCGGTAAGCATATTCACAAACGAATTTTGGCGTCGTGTGTGAGTAAATAGAGCTGCACCAAACGCTTTGGCAGCCTGCGCTTTAGTAATTGTCGTCATAATGTATTCCTACAAAAAGTCCGACGTATCCGCTAACAAGGCCTCGATTGCCGCATCACTCATACTGGCCATGTTAGCGGTCATCGTGGCCGCATCTTGGTCGAGCAGTTGAGCATTCGGATTGAGATCGTTGCCTTGATGGCCAATATCTGTCGGTGAGTTCGGGATTGGAGCCGCTATAGGCGTTGGCGGTGCCTCGCTCTGTATTGCAGGTTCTGCTACAGGCAAAGGATCACCAAAGGCGCTCATTACGCGCTTTTCAACCTCAGCGAAACGCTCCGTAAGGGGTGTATGTTCAAACGATGGGTCTTCAGCGAGTCGATTATCGATTTGTTGGGCCATCTGCCAGCGGTCGGGATCACTTGTGTGCCAGGACTGCAAATGTGCAGTTTCTGAAAAAGCCACCTCTAGTGGATCGGGTTCGGTTGCTGGTTCGGATGTAGCTTGGCTTGTTGATACCTGCCGTAACTGAGCGGCAAGTGCGAATACAACTTCGCCTAAATCAGGATAATCTTCTTTGAGTTTGTCCATCACAGCAGGATCATTCAGCATCTGTTCGGGCAGTAATTTAGGATCGATACCCGCACTTTTCAGTTGTTCACTGTAGAGATTGGTCTTACTTTCGAAGCTAGCGACTTGCTGTTTAAGCGCTTCATTCTCAGCAGTACTGGTCTCAAGTGCGGTCTTAACGGTTGCAGCTTCCTCTCTCGCGGCTGATAACACGCCATAAGGTAGATAGTGCTTGCCGTTTTTAGATTCGATCTGCGCTTCACCCTGTTCAGGTTCAGGGTCAGCCTCTGCAGGAACAACGTCAGGTAGCGCCGATGACGAGTCGGGATTTACTACGTCGGTTTCGCTTTCGTTAGCTGTAACTTGATCTGGTGTTGGTTCATTTGCTTCTGATTGTGTGGTTGAGTCCTCTTCCACACCATCGGCTTGGAATAACACATCACCATCAACGTCCATTTGTTCTAAAGCTGCATCAATTGCGGCTTCATCACCAGAAGCTAGGATTTCATCAAAGTTTTCCACTGTATTTCCTCATCGACCATTTATCGGATGGTTCCGAAATGTAGAGTTAAGGCGTATCGCTGCCAGTGCGAGTTGTGTCTTAAAAACCAGGCACAAAAAAGCCGCCTCGATTGAGGCGGCTTTTTGTCTACCAAGTTATGGATTATTAACAGTCAGGTATTATCTGTTTAACGAGAGCGCTGAAATCATGCGCTGACATTTACACCTCGATGGCATCGAGTTGAGATTGAATATTCTGAGTTAGCGTTGAGCGCATCGCTGCAACCTCGGCATTACTGCGGTCAATCTCTTGGATGATTTGCTCCGTCTCTGCCACTATCTTGTCGTCCTTAACCGCTTCGGTTTCCGTTTTCTTTGCCAGCTCGCCAATACGCGCCTCAAGCAAGCCACGCTCCAGTTGTACCTTCTCTAATCGGCCCTGTATTTCTGCCATTTGCATGGCCTCCATCTGTTGCGCTTTTTGCTGCTCTTGGGCGGCCGCTTCCTGTTCTTCAGGCGACATATCTTCCGGTGCCTTAGGAATGTTCAATGCCTGGCGTATGGTACTGAGGAAGTCTTGTTTATTGGGTAGGTCCATCAGCTCAATAAGCATGGGGACCACTAGAGCCTGCGCCTCTGGTGGAAGCTTACTCATGGCTTGCGTTAATTGGTTGGCTTGCTGTTGACGATAGGTTGGTGTTGCTTGTACTGGCATTAAGGCGATGTGCCCCCGAAAACGTGCCACATCATTGCTACGTTGGTTATCGTCATCGACACCATTGACGACGATGGTCTTACGTCTCGCTTTATCCTGGCGATTAATCGTGACCGAGACATTATCTCGGTCCATCATATCTTCGATGATGTAATCAAGTAGTAACCCAGCGACCTTGTTTCGGCTGTAATGAAAGTTGTCGTTGACTTCGGCAAGTGTTGTCGTACCTTGCTCCACAAGATTGGCAATCGCCACGCCGGATGTGGCGTTACTGTCCTGTCCCAGCATTGAGTTATAAACGCCTGCACAGTCTTGTATGAGCTTCATGTCGTTCTGCATCAAACTAAACTGCTGCGCCGCAATACCAATATCGTTCTGCACATTGAATGAATCAGTTATCGAATGTTTATTCTTACGATCTGGATTTAGCGGAATATAGCCATCAGGCTTCTCCACTTCCTCTTTTAACTTGCGTGCACTTAAGTTCGTTGCATCTTCATCGGCAATAATACGCCTAGCTTGCAATAAGAAGTTTAACCGGATAATACGGGCATTGATCCCGTCTTGTGCAGGGATCATGCGACTGACTAATCCGTAGGGTTCCCCGCTACTGTCTTTCTGATAACCGATAAAAGGGATTAATGAGTCTTTTCCATCAGGAGCACTGCACGGTCTATCGACGATGCGATGAGGTCCGACAAACCACGCCTCTCTGACTTTTGGAAATGCGGCATAACTCAGCTTTACTTTGCCGCTTTGTAGCGCTGCGACATGAACCTGATTTTTAGGATCATACTCAATCACTCGACCATCGCTGAGTTTAATGACGTGTGAACGCTGCCAAACTTTGTACATAACAACTTGCAGTAAAATGCGCTGGCGGTCTTGATCCATCCATTCAGACTGTTTTCTATCCCAACTATCAAAATCATGCCAAGCAGCATGTAAGTCAGGGCTATCTTCCTCGAAGTCGTCGAAATTGCCAAAGCCTTCCCACAGGTTGATGGATTGCTGAAGGACCTCTTTGTGATCGGGAAATGTCGCTAACGCTTCGTCAAAATCGACCCATTTCTTATATATCTTCCAACGGCTATCACTGCGATCGATTTCTTGGGCGTGCCAGTCCCACCAGATATTCCGTCGATGGACGAACTTCACACGATAAGCCGCTTCAAAAGGGATTGGATTGCGGCTCACTTCCACCCATCCTATCCCGGCTTTAAGTTGACCAGCATAAGCATCAGAGCAAGCTCTGTCGGCATTAGCAAGACGCCACGCATCTTTAAACTTCTCGTTCAGTGCTTGTGCTAACTCTTCTCCCTCTTCATCATCAGCACTCACAAGTAAATCAGCTCGAGTTTTAGCTTCCATCCCCAATACACCGTCAATCGTGGGTCCTATCATGTTATGCACAATTTCCGGCTGGCCACGCTCTTGTAGTACCTGACGTATTTGGGAGCTGAGTTGATCGCCATCATAATACGCACATGCAATCGAAGCAGGTCCACGCCACTGAGGCTGAGCATCAATCGCACCCATGATCTGGGTTAGCTGAGCCAGAGTGAACCCTTCTTTGTTTGCTTTAACGTGATCAACCATGGTTATCGTGCCATCCAGTGATTAGGGTTATGAGGGGCGTTTGAATCATCGATGATTCTGCGTTTAGGCATTCGGGCTCGCATTTCTTGGGCGATCATGTAACTCATGACTTGGTCATCAAAGCCGCCACTTTGCGCCCCCATTCGTCCTTTTTTGTCGAACACAAACACATTGAGTTCCGCCACTGTGCCGCGCCATCGGATACCGTCTGCGTCATTGGCCAGTAAATCTTCTAAGCCAGACACTAAAATAGGCTTGGATTGGGCACTGGTATGCCAACCGACCTTACGTGTTTCTTCGTCGATATCTTCTCGGTCAATATGTTCTTCGTGATAAATGCGACTCACAGGATAGATATCAACTAACTCCTGCAGTACCGCATGACCATGGTTATTACGCTCAGGACCTAAATAGGCCCAGTTGTACCATTCCCCAATGTGGGCCATGAGTTTGGCGAACCTTTTGGTATCCAGATGCCCAAACCAGTGCGCAACCTGCCGCCCGTCTGATTTAGCCACGATATCAAATGCGCTCCTGTCACCATGTTCTAGTCCTTCCGCGACATCAGCGCCGATGGCGTAATCCTCATCATCGTCGGGCAATTCCCACACGAGGAGATAACCAGCCGTTGCTAGCGTCAGTTTGTCAGAGGCTTTAGATGATAAATCGACGTTGGCGGTGACTTTCTTGCGTTTACCGGTGACGGGCTCAACGTCATAGACAATTAACGGTTTGGTACAGCGTCCTTCTGCTCGCATCAAATCATCGGCATCGAACACCTTACGGCCAGAAGTAAGAAAGGCCTCCATCGCCGTGGATGGGAACTCTTGCTTCATCTTGCTTTTTTGTGAGCGTTCCTTGTTGAGGTACCAATTCTTTTGCTCATCACTGAGCGTGACTTTCATTGCGGCTTCTACTGACGTGAAATACTTATCTTGTGCCTTGGTGAGCGTCAAACCTCGGCCCGAAACGGGTAGTACGTACTTTGGATCATCAAACCAAGGGAAGAAATGAAACTTAAAATCCAATTCACTAAGCGGGATCCCCGCCTCAAATAACGCGATGGCCTCAACGGACATATCGAAGAAATTGCCACTGGCACCTTCTGCTGTTGACTCAACAAAGAGTAGCGAACCAGTATGTACCGAATTGAGTGAGCCAGATTGCACTTCATCAGCACGTATCGGGAACAACGCACAAATTTTGCCGTATTCAGAAATGTGCAGCACTTGTAACGTGCCTGAACGAAACGAGACAGCGATACGAACATAACTGTCATTACCGAAATATATCGCGGTACTTGTTTTGCTTTTGGTTGCCCTTTTGCCAGTCTTAAGCCAACTGGGGAGGCGTTCATAGGGGTAGAGTATTTTAGAAGCGAATATGGCCCCAGCTTCGTCCTTTCCTTGAGCGATGACGCCGCATTGGCGGTTATCGTTGAATAGTGCATGGTCCAGAATAAATATCTGAATCGCCGTGCTGAAGCCCAACTGTCTGGCTTTTAGAATAATGTTGAGGTACCACATCAACACAAACAGCATGGTTTGGGCTGGCCTGCACCTAAATAACACTTCGTTGCCGTATTCGTCAGCAATGATGTAGAGGTTGTTAACCCGCCACCACCAACAGTTTAAATAGGGAGCACATCGCTTTAACAGCTCAGCCTCATCACTGCGTAGTGCCATTCTCTCATCAGGTGTAAGCCACGTATCTCGAGAGTATTTAGCGGTAGTGGGTTGTTGCATTACCCCACGACCTTATCAACGTCACCACCGGTCAACTCATCGATAAACTCATCAAGCTTACTGGTCCCTCCTGCGTCTTTACGGGCTTGCATAACCTGCAGTTCGATTAACTCTGTTTGCACCTCGTTTCGCCGAGTGTTGACGACTGCAGCTTTAGCCAACTCGATACTACGATTGGTATCCGCCATGATTTTGCCCTGATTGAGGTTATCCAGCTCAATCGTGGACAGTGTTTTAGTGATGGACTCAACCCGCGCAATGTTTTTATCCAGGGCGAATTCGGCTTTAAACAATGAATCAAACAGGCTGGCCGAGACCTCGACACTTGGGTGTTTATCCAGTTGGGCTTGTATCGCCTCAATGGTTTGAATGACGAGATGAATACGTGAGCGACACAGCGCGAGCTCATCATCAAGCGTGGTGGCTTCAACGAGTACACCAAGCGCCGGGTCTTTAAAATATTTAGAGTAACCACCGTGTTTAAGTGCGTTTTGGCTACCGAACGGGGCACCTAGCTTTGCGGAAACCCCTAACTTTTTAGCATTTGCAGCCTTCACTGCAGGAACTGAGTCAGCTTTAGCTTTGTCCTTAGGCTGTGGCTTCTGGGGTTTAATGTAGCGTCTTGCCGTCTCGTAGTTGAGGTTCTTACTGTCGCACCAATCTTTAGCTTTTATCTTTGTTTGCGCATGGGCGATTAGAAACTCCGCTTGTAGTGAAACCCATTTGCTCGACACTATTCTCCACCAGGTAATCCAATACGCTTTCTTATCACACGCTCTAATAGATAAATGCCACGACCGCCCATATGACCGGCTATTCCGGCCAATGCGGCGGTATACATGAATGAAAGGCCCATCTCTGCACAGATAAATGCGGTTAACAGGCCTGAAAATCCTGAAATCACCCATTCACCGAGCAATTCGACAATGCTAAACGCAGTGGATTTATCCCTTTTTAGTCGGATGATGTAATTCACGGTACCGCCCCAAACGGCTAAAAAAATAAACCAAATGTAGCCAAACCCTAGGTCGATAACCTGTTTGATAATTGGGACGTGATTATCGGGCATCATTGAAGACCTAATTTGATTTTCACTAGTCGTTCAATCAATGGCATGATGTTTTTAATGGCCCGTTCGCCAAATAAGAAACCGAGCACCAAGAGGTTTATCACCCATAGTGCACTCTCTTGCATCTCGCTAAGTTGTGGCCATCGACCACTGAAGACCATAAAGTTCATATATAGCGTGGCGTAGCCCCAAACGGGTCGCTGACAACCGCGCAGGAAGATGACAATTGGGCCGACAAATCGCACATTATTTAAATCTTTGGCTGTGCCTTCTAAATCTTTAATGCGAAGGTTAAATTCGGCTTGGGCTACATTCACTAAACGGGCCGCTTCATTGGCTTGTTTATCTGCAGCATCCTTAATACGAGCCGCCAACTCAGCTTTTTCAAGATCGCTCATCGATGGCGGGAAGTAATCTTTAACGGTATCGACGATGGTCGAGCCTAGCCCACCAGTGAAGAAGTCAGCTACTTTAGTTAATAGGTTCATCTCAGTTCACCTTTATCAGTTCAAAATGGGGTAAGTCGTGAAATGTTTGGTCTGAAGTTCGGCCATCGCCGTCCCAATCACCGCCCCAACGAATATGATGTGTAATCACGCCTTGCGCTAACAGCTCGTGTGAAACCCGCTTCACATACCCTGCAAACGTGGCGAACGCCTTTATATCTTCCCAGTCCGTATTTTTGAGCTCTGTAAAATAGGGGCCGGCATCCGTCGCCATACTCGGCATTGAATTGTGTTTACTGTTAGGGAATTGAACTTGGGATAAACTGGCATTAAATGCCTGTTGTTGATCTGCTTTATTTCTATGGCCGCAGAATATCGAGCAATCGAGCGACTGGATGACGACAGTGAATATCGCTTGTAGATCGGGATGGCATGACTGCAGGCGCGCAGTCGATGTTTTTCCAAATTTTGGCATAATGAATACTCCAAAAAAAAGCCCCAACGGTTAAGTCGGGGCAAATGGGAGACGCTATCTTGGCGTTGGTAAGCGTTTGAGATGAGTGAAATTAAAGCAAAAAAAATCCGCCTAGTGTGAGCTGGACGGATTTTTCAATGTAGAAAATAATGCATTATTTTTGGGGCGTATGCAAACTACGTTGTTTTTAATGGATGATTTGAATCAATAAGAGAGCTTAAGCGTTAGCGCTTTTGTGTCCCAAAACTCGAGAACATCAACATGAACTTACACACATCCCCTACCCACGCCACATATTTTATAAGTTACAGTCCAAATCTTGTGATATGAGTCAAAGTTGAACAAAATAAAACCACACTCAGCTTTACATTGGTATAGTCAAATGTACAATTAACGTGAATAGAGAATACTAGATGCGTATCAAGTATATGTGTCTATGGGGAGCCCTCTTTGTTAATTAGTTTTTATACATAAAGTGCTACGTAATCTGTTCTCGAATTGCTATGGAGTAAGAATCATGAAATTAATAGGGAAATAAAATGGGGAAAATCAACGTGTTTTTAGCGACTTATTCAGATGATCAGATATATTTGGAAATGATCGAAAGACTGGTTAATGAGCACCCTGTAGAGGGCTGTGTACCTGAAAGCATTAAATACTCTTCGTTCTCTAGAATGTGGATTGTTATGTCCGTTGGAAGTATCGAAACGATGATAACTGAATGGACAAAAGATCAACCTATGCTTTTTGATTTAAGACATTATGCCGACAACAATTCAAACGAGGAAAAGATTCAATCTTTGATTAATTCGTTCAAGTTGAGAGGGATTCTTATCGAAGAAGAGTATTTTAAAGATTATTTGGCAATAAAGTACATCAGAAATGCTTATGTTCACGGTGGTTGGAATAAGAAACAAAAGGATTATGTGCAACAAAGAGGTTTTCGAACAAACTTTATGATGTTTGAAAAATCAAACTTTGACCGATTTAGAAAAGTCCATTATCACATTCAAAAGTACCTAGGCCTTTTTAAACTTCAAAATGATCACCTATCACGCGCTAATTCTGATTTATTACACTCGCGTTCTCAGATTTTCGAGATGGGGTAAACGCGTAGGGAGTATAACAAAATGGTAGAGATTATGCGTATCTAGCGGGCAAATTAGCTTGTAACCGAGGAGGTGAAACAACTCTAATTATAACAATTACTTACAGACTTTGTTTTTAAAGTCTAAATGAGCAGGCTGAAACGTTTAGGCTGTTAGCTGCCACAATCAAACTCAGGGCTAACGCATGAGTTGATTTTATGTTGCATAAATTCATCAATATAGTGAATGTTATCCATTGCAGATAAAGTGATAGTTTTCAATTTAGAATCCCTGCTCATAAAACCAGCACTCATATGCTTTTAAGCAAGACTTGTCGGTTATCACTATGTTACCAGTTCCAGATTGTTAACTATCTGGTAACTCATGCGTTAGCCCTGAACCTGATAGCCGGAGATACTTAGCCCTCCATACACCTCAACACATTGCGCAGTTTCAATTTTGCGCACTTCTGTTTTGCGCAATTTAGCTAACTAATTTCACCCATTTTCTTGCGCACGTTCATAAAAATATCACGCTCCCACGCTGATAATAATCGTAATATTTCTTTCGACACTTCATCATGGTTTTTGGTGTAATTCTTGTGATCGATACCAATGACACTGCAACGTTGTCGTCTGGATATCCCTTGTCTACCCGTGCCACAACATGGCTTGCACACGGTTTTTGTGATGGGTTCGCTACCCTCGCCACTGCAGGTACGGCATAGCGGCTGAGTGAACTCTAGAATAGAGACATTTATTATCCCGGTGAGTGTTTCGGGTTTAATTTTAAAATGTCGTATTTTGATAAACAGCGTCACATACATGGTTAACGCACGGACGACTCGAGGCAGTTTGTCATCTTGTCCTGCAAATCGGTACCACGCCCAATCACTTGCTTCTTGTGACAAACCAGATAACGCATGAGCTGCCGTTCGCCAATCAATCACATCTATCGCACTGCCCCGCCCTGCAGAGTGATAATTGATGGCCTTTGGCGCCAGTTTTGATATCAGTCTAATTGGATGCATCACAGCTCCTGGATTCAATTGCGCTCATTACCCATTGCAACATTTGCCCATTGTTAACCTGTGCGGTCGTGGCTTCGATGACTGTCCAACCCAGTAGTTGGGCCGAATTCATTTTGACTCTGTCTTCGGTAAAGCCTTTACCTCTGTTGTGACGGCCATCGGTAAATACGCCGCCGTGTATCTCCAGTGCAATTTTTAGATCTGGCCAAGCGTAATCAAAACGCCATTGTCGAACAGGATGAAACCTCACTTCTTTTTCATAAGTTGGCAGTTCAAGTAAGTGCAAAGCGACATCACGCGCGAGCTTGGCTGCTTGTGCCTTAGCGTTGCCTTTGTTTTTGCCCGTTCGCGGTTTGGCTTTAGCCAATTGACGATATTCATCCAAATTCATAATAAACTCATCAATTAACAGCCAAAAAAATGGCTCCTACAAAGGAGCCAATAAGACTAGAAACCGTTAAACAATATGCTCTGTTCGTATATGAAATTACCAATTTAAAAGGGCTTTTAACAGGTCTGGTTCGACCGAAAATCGGTAACTATTGGCCTAGATTGTTAGAGCCACTAATGATAAGTACTGCCGCAGAAAAGCCAGATTCGAAGCCAAGTTAACAAAGGATCGCAAAGTTGATATGTTGGATCTAGTTAGAAGTGAAAATTTATGAAATTGAGAAGTGAACAAAAAAACAATAAAATCATTAGCTAAGGTGGAAGTTATTTGGCTCACTTTCTTCTTGGTCTGCGGCAGTTAATAAAACAACAACCATCCCCCTAAAATCCTCACATGTATTGAATCACTGCGAGTCCCCGCCCCCGCACGACTTTCAGACATAAGGACCCACACTTGATTTGGACAACATAAAGGCCCCGGGGAGCCTTATATTAACAAGCTACTTAAAGCAGCTTGGTTCAACCTCTACAAACTTATTGAGTATGGCTGAGTCAACGAGCACTACAACTTTCTTACCATTTTCTAGTAAAATCTGTATTCTTATCTCCGCACCAGCCTTATAGTCTTTGGTAGTATCTACAACTGCATACTTGGTAAAATCAATAGGGTATGAAATCACTCCCCCAGCTGCTAATACATTCCAATCAGATGTTCTAACATACTCAGTTAATGGCCTTAGTCCAACAAGTGATAAATCATCGACTCGATTTAGAAACATTGCTCTAGCTGCATCAAATAAAGCTGAGTCGGCAACATGGGGATCTACGAATAGTTTTTGACCCGAAGTATTGGTTAAAGTTAAAGTTACTTGACCATCTATAGTACACAAAGATGTTAAATCCAAACGGATATATTGATCGTCAATTGAACGCGTTGATGCATTGGCTGAACTAAAAATACCAACAAACAGGCTTGCGACAATTAATATTATGTTTTTCATAGGTAAACCTTTAAAATATATTCAAAAAAATATGGATTTCTGATCAAACGCTGTAGAACACTATGCTCACTTCCAGAGCCGATTATATTTCCATACCCTTCGACCAACTTATCGAAGTCAGCTCGTATTTCACTATCATCCATATAATGCATCGCATCGTCGTGTTTATCATAACAAGCATGTTTTACTTCATGTACTACAAGCTCCTGAAGTTCATCAGGAGAATTGCGTGGGTCATAAAAATCTAGATCTTTAACATTGATTTGGATAATGTCACCACCATTCTGATTTTGACAGTATACCCCACTTCTCTTTTTAGATGAGGCTATAAAGGAGAGGTAACCACTGGTACTAGGGTCAAGTTCAGCGGCTGCGAGTTTATTCTTAACACAGCCTAAAGAACTGGTATTGATGACTGAAGCCAGTATGGTAAATTGAGGGTCTTGAGAGTTCGACATTCCAAATAGTGCAGCGATTTGATCTAACTTAGCCTTATTAGTTTCATTTGGATTTGCAAGATCGGATTCCATTTGTTCTAGATTTTGCCTAGCATCGCTGGCTGCAGATTTTATTTTGCTGTCTTGCTCTTCGTCTAAAGTAAAAGCTTCAGGTTCTGATAAACAAAAATCAGTAGCAGGCTCACGGGTTTTCAACTTATCCAAAGGGTTATAACAGCGGTCAATAAACCCATCTCCATCCATGTCATAGCCATCCTCAAACTCTTTTAGCTCTTCATCATTTGGTGGGCAACTTTTTTTATCATCCCCATAGTGAGCAAGTTTCCATTTCCACTGACTACTGCTAGTCATAGTTGTTCGAGTTACAGGAACATAATCTTGAATAGGAAGAATTGTTGTGTATGTTACAGCACAAGAAACTAATTTTACGGGAGCTTCTGGTTGATAACAAAAAGCAGAAACATCACTATTAAAGCCTCCGTCATAGCGTGACACAGCCCAAGGTTCTATTCTTGCTTTACAAAACGCCCACTCCTCTTTAAAAACTTTAATGCCCGCACACCAATAATACTCTTCAGTTTGTATTTTAGGAGAGTGATAAGTAGCGTCATTGGGTAAGGGGGATCTTCAATAGCTGAGGCTTGAGCACAAAATAACAACGCGGCCATATGCGCAACAATTTTCTTCATAATAAACTCCATTTCACTTAACATAGCAACATTATCACAACTAAATACAAATACAACAGAACCCAAAAAAGGCATAAACAACAACTTAGATGGACAGCAATGTTAATTCGGCCTTCCTCAACCAGAATAGAAAAGATTTCTTACTTTCAAACCCCATTAACAGCCATTGGCCTTTACAGATGTATTGGGCTCTTATCGCTCTGCGGCAATCGTGTGCCAAGCAATAAACTTTCATTTCATAACGATTGATATGATCTGGTGGAAGATGGTTACGGCTACCACCACTGCAACTTAGCACGAACGGTTCTTTGAGCCGATCGCAAGCACTACGACTTGCATAGCCCTGCCCCTGCTCCTGCCTCGCCCAATACATCCCCCAAACTTTCAATTCTTTGCGTAGTGTCTTTATATTCATTAAAGCTTTGGTCTGTGTATTATGCTGCATGAGAAATTACTTCTGTGACTTTATCCAATGGCAATATAAATATCTGCTCGAAGATAGCCGAGAGATCATCATAAGAAACGGCTGTTCTGCCCCGCTCCCAACTGCCATAAGTTTTACAGCTAACTCCATAAATCTCCGCTACCTCGTCTTGAGTAAACCCTCTGATTGTACGGCCTGCTTTTAGTAAATCTGAGCCTTTCATTCTCATGATACTCCCAATCCTGACAACGTCATTGACCTCATGCGAGGGTGCTCAACGCCATGTCGATTACCAATGCCAGTTCAATCACTGTTTAATCCTCTGTTGATGAACTCTCTGGACCGTACCCCGCATAGCATTGAGTCGGCGTCGCATATCTTTCTGTTCGTCTTTGGGTAATGTTTCAAGCCAATTACAAATCTGATGATGGTTGTAATGCCTCAATTGAGACCAGGCTTTAAACCAGCGTTGCTTATCGAGCTCGACAGCATCGCATTCTGCCCTGCTCTTCCCCGTATGCAATCTCATTTGTCAGGTGTATTGAATTAGCGTTGAGATGATGCATTTAAGTGCGAATATTTCATCTTAGCTTCAGACAAAATCTGCTTTTCAAAGTCTTGGCGTTGACGTTTTATGGCTAACTCATCAGGGCTCAATACCCTCTCAGTTACGTCGGTCTTGATTGCAGAATGGATGGGATGCACCTGAGCAAGTTGCTTAAGATTATTAAGCGTCTTAGCTCTATTTTCCTGCATTTGTGCAGTTGATAGTTCAGGCAGCCTAGGAAAGTTCGCTTTGTGACACGCATGCGTTTTATGACGTTTACACAGACCAATGGTCAAAGGGATATTTGGCCACTTGTAATTGACGTCTTCGGTCATCAAGCTTTTGAGTCGTTCAATACCAGCATCGATATTTTCACGTTCAAGTTTGCCTATCAGGCTTTTCCATTCATCTTGTGAATCTAACAGCGCGTTTTGGGTTGAGAATGTGATTTCAAACATCGCACCATAAACACGTTTTAAGCGCTCAAAAAAATACACCGTTGCCATGGTGTCACGTAGAGTCAGATCGCCGCATGAGGGCTTCGAGATTGGCTTGTGGGCTTTCAAAGAGTGCGCTTTCATGTCGATGGTTCTGTTGATTGCTGTTTGCAAATTTTCCATGTGGCTGTCTCCTCGCGGTGATGGTGTCCCATTGTTTTCTGAGCTTTTCAGGACTTAGGATGTTGGTTGACCAAAACGGATCACGGCTTATCCAATCAAACTGGTCAGAAATTTGTTTGTGAGTGAGTCCGTCGATCTCTCGCATCAAGCGGATCGTGTTTGACCATGAATTCATGTTGGGTTGTTTGACACAGGGCAAGATGATTTTGATCCTGGATAAAATCCACTCGCTGAGTTTCAAATCGTCTGCGGTGTAATCAAACTTTTTCGATTTGGGTGTGTTTTCTGGTTCGGTGCTTGTGCCGGACGAAGATCTTTTAAGATCTTTAAGATCTTTAAAGATTCCGGTGCTACCTGGTGGCATAGGGGGTGCTACCTCGTAGCACAGGGGGGTGCTATCTGGTAGCACAGGGGGTGCTATCTCGTGGCATAGGGTCAAAGTATAAATATTAGTGCTACTTCCCTTCGGCCCTTTGCGATTTGTGATCTTAAGAAACCCTGCCCCTTCAAGTTCTGTGATTACCGAGGGATACTGACGGGTTAATTACCGCGGGACTTTGTCGTTTTGCATTATCGAGTTTAGCCCATTCATATTACTTTCACTACGGCGTTTTCACCAATCCCTCTGCACGCTCGATCCGTAACACCTTAGTATTCAGTTTTTCTCTTACCCAGATATTTCTGATTGTAGAGTGACTGATTGATATATTGTACCT
>NZ_VKGK01000014.1 GCF_007197645.1 Shewanella hanedai | reverse complement strand
ATAGACCAAACTCTCGATCTGCTATTTGCTTAATAAAGAGTATTGATAACCCCACCATCGGGCTTGTTCAACACTTGGGATAAGGACGCGGCTTCGCGCGGCCTATCCTTATTTGTTAGCAGTACTTACCACCACTTATCAAGTTGTTGCATTTTATTATAAATTTCAGATAACTCTATTGAGCGGCTAGTACTTTTAAGTGTAAATGAACCAACACCTAAGCTATCTTTAGATTGGATCTCGGTAACTAATTCAATACCAGATTTAGTAAATGAAATTAGTGGATTATTACTCAAATCATTTAGAGTAACAAACCCTGACTCTTGTTCTTGTAGTTGCAAAATAGAGTCATGAAATTTATCCCATACACTGCATTCTATCCAGCACTCTTTAGCCCTGAAATTTACGTTTTGAAAAGGCATATTCCAAGACACGATTATATCAAATGCTACTGAGGGCAATCGGTCTGTAGCATCTGTAACATCAAGTTGTACTTCAAGTTCATTGTTACGGATTAAATTGAACATACTTTTCCTGTACTGCTAACGCCCTGCTAATAAGTGAACCATATGCTGGCGGGCGATTTGCTCAGCAAATGGCATGACAGCCTTGGTGAATCTAGATTTAGCAGCTTGTTATATGGACACAAAAACTACTGCTTATTGGCATTACGATACTTCCAAAATGAGTAAGCCATGAGAACAGCAACAGTCATTTGAAATACTACAAATGCAGAAAACACACCAGAAGCTTGTAGACTTCCCGATGATAGCCACTGAATTAGAGAAAGAGCACCTAAAGCTGCAACCAGAATAATTTCATAGATTGTAAAAAGGCGGATTAAAATCTGGTTTCGTTTACTCACTAACTTTCCATGTCTATATAACGCCCAAAGCACGCGCCAAATACCGGAGCTTTGTTTTTGTGCGAGTATTTTCCCGCACAAAAGCGAAGTGGAGAGTATTTGGTCGCAGTGACTTTGCTTGTTATAGCATTTAGCATGACAATAACTTATTTAGTTGTTTTACAACATTATCACGAGCATTTTGTTTTTTAAATATTGTTGGTATATGCAGTAAGAAGCTTGCCCACTTATGATTTTTAGCTTTTCTCTCATTGGATTGAATGAAATCTCTAAGATCAACGCCAGAATCTCGATTAAATGCCCAGAGTACTTGCCCTTTATAGCTGATTGAATAGAAAGCCTCTTCAGGCCAGCTTAAATCATGAACTCTACGGGAATTACAGGACGAGCAAGTAAAAGACCCTAGATCCAGACCATGATTTCGATATAGATACTGTGAATGGTTCCAGTTTGAAGGTTCATAACCATCTGGTAGGTCTCTAATCGCAGCAGTTGAACCTCCGTGCATCTTTGCAAAGTACACAGCGCCATGCCAACGATGACCACAACTATCTTTGAATAATTGATAGGTAAATAGGTCGCTGCTCTCGAAAAATGGAACATCCTTTTTTAAGGATATTCTAACCACTTCCGCAAATTCGAATTCTGCATAAGAACCGCATGAAGGACAATTAATATCGACCTTATGAGGCATTGGGTTCCAATCGTAAACTTCCGTCATTCGAACCTCATGAGCTATAACAGCTTATTGATTAGCAGCAGAATAATGTTCCAGTCTGCTTGGTTGTTTTTTGTTAACTTAACACTGGTAACTCACTGTTGTAAATCGGTTACTTTCAGTAGAAGTTAGAAAACATACCATAAATCATCCGATAAAAAGATGCGTGGGTGTTTATGAGGTCCGCATAACACTTTTGGCACTCTCTCAATACTTTGATATTAAATAGAATAAAAATATTTACTTGAGTTATCGATGCATCAAACTCTCATTTGTTGCATCTTTTTTAGGCAAGTTATTTCGATATCAGTTATAACTGTATGTAAGTACAGTGTTCGGGAGGGCTACTATGGGTCAAGCAACATACATTGAGGCTATACGTGCTGAGATAAGGGTACGCCATTATAGCTATCAAACAGAAAAGTCTTATCTCTATTGGAATCGATACTTTATAAGACATTGCAATATTCGTCATGGTGATGATATTACGCCAGCTTTGATTGAACATTTTCTCTGTTTTTTAGCTGTACAATGCAAAGTGTCGGCTAGCACTCAGAAACAAGCTTTGTGCGCGATTATATTTGCTTGTCGCCACGTATTGAAAATAGAGACTAAAGAGCTGCAATTTCCCTATGCAAAAACTCCGCAACGGATACCACAGGTACTTTCTAGCGATGAAGCAAAACTGATTATCAGTTTCTTATCAAATTATCATCATCTAATCGGTTCTATACTATTTGGAGCGGGATTAAGGCTAAAAGAGGCATTAAGACTCAGAATAAAGGATATTGATTTAAGCACGAAGTCTATCTTTGTCTACCAAGGAAAAGGGCAAAAAGATCGAGTTTGTATGTTACCTAATGGCTTGGTCGATGAATTAACATTACAAATTTCACATGTTAAAAAGATACATGATAGGGATCTTGCTGAAGGTTTTGGTTTAGCTTCATTGCCCATATCTCTTATCAAAAAGTATCGTAGTAGTGCCGCTAAATTTCACTGGCAGTATATCTTCCCTGCTAGTCGCCGCTGTATACATCCAAGTGATAAATATGTGTGCCGACATCATATTCATCCGACTGCATTTTCACGAGAATTGAGAAAAGCGACTACCAAGAGTAATACCAATAAGCGCGTTACAGCGCACACTTTTCGTCATTCATTTGCTACATCATTATTACTTAAAGGTCATGATATTCGTACTATTCAGGAATTGTTAGGTCATAGTGATGTCAAGACTACCCAAATATACACTCATGTTATTGGCGGGCATCATACTGGTGTGATAAGTCCTCTAGACAATATATAAAAACGGCAGAATATTCGTAGCGAATGAACAAGGGCTAACTATATGAAAAAAATAAATACCAAACTGTAGAATGAAGATGACTACACATCATTGATTATTTGTTGATAACTGTTCTGCCAGTCCAGATAATCTAACGGTATTGGTTTGAAGAGACCATTTTTCTCAAGCACTAATGAGGGGAACCCTTGGATGGGAAGTTGGCGTACAGTTGCTATCTCAGTCATTAGCTTTTGATTGAGCAGCTCAGAGTGCATCTGTGTAACAAACTCGGCATTGTTCAAACCTATCTTGGTGGCGATAGCGGTTAAGGTATCCAGATCCGAAGGGTTTCTGGCTTCGAGATAATAGGCGGTTTGAATTCTGCTGAGCATCTGTTGTGCGAGTCCATATTCCCTAGCAATTAATACTGCGCGGCAGGCTGGATATGTTGAGCGTCTTGGCTGACAATTTTGCCAAAAGTCATAGTTAAATGCAGTGCCAAGTTGGTCGCTTATTTTGTGCCAGGTTTGCTCAAGGAAAGTTTGCATCTCCTGTGGCATTGGCTCATTCGAATCGGGTGCTAAGCCGCCTAGTTTGTACTCAACGGTTATTCCTGATTCTGCTAGCGCGGTTCTCAGCTTATGCCAGGTTGGGGCGTAGCCCCAACACCAACTGCACATAGGGTCGTAGACGTAATAGAGTGTTGGTTTAGGGCTCTTTTTTAAGTTCATTTCTTAATTTCCCTCTTAATTCAACTCCTTAATTCCAAAGGCGCCTAGCGAGGCCAGATGAGCGCTGAGTCGCTTGTAAACTGGCATGTTCGAAGACGGTTTGAGAGCCTAAACAAGTAAAGTGCTGCTTGGCGCGGGTGATGGCGGTGTAAACCAACTCTTTGGTTAACAGCTGTTTTTGAGCAAGGCTGGGCCAGAGTGGCAATACCAGACTGACACTGCTAAATTCACTGCCTTGGCTCTTATGTACCGTCATGGCAAAGCAAGTATCGTGGCTGGGAAGGCGGGCAGGTAGCACTTTTAAGATACTGCCATCGGCTTGGATAAAGTGAGCCATTAATCTTGGGGGCGTATGATGGGGGGGGCTTGCCTCATTTTTATCTGACAGCCCTTGTTGGGACTGGTCAGAGTCTAAAAGGATCAAACCAATATCACCATTAAATAGGCCTAAGTTATAGTCGTTACTCTGGATGATAACCGGACGTCCCTGATAAAATTCAAGTTCAGTCGATATGAGCTTGGCTTGCTTGAGTGCGTTAGTCACCCCTAAGTTGATGCCATCTACGCCATACTCTCCGGCGCGCATGGCGCACAAAATCCGAAACTCGTTATAACAATCGATAATTTCAGTTGGTGTGCTGTTGGCACCTTTTGCCAATTCAAGATAACGGCGGTAATGAGTCACCGCGAGGGAGAGTAACTCGTCTAATCCAGTATTACCGTTATGGGTCTTTTGATGCTCAATCCAAGTCAGCTCTTCATAACCCTTTTGCCACACTTCCATTATTCGAGCTTTATCTGAGTTATTCACTGCTGCGGCTAATTGGCCAATGCCCGCATCGCCTTTAAATCTGTGGCTGTGCATCAACATACATAAGCTGTCACCTATTTTGGGTGACTCGCTGATAAAGCGATTTAGGTCAAAGCCTGTTAGTGACGATAACGCTTGCGCATAGTGGGCCGAATATCGCATCTGCCATTTACTGCCTGCATGGGGATTATTGAGTTTTAATCCTGCACAGATATCGGCCAGTACAGCACCTGCTTCGACCGACGCCAGTTGATCCTGATCCCCAAGCAGTATGAGTCTGGCATGAGAGGGCAAGGCTGATAACACCTTGTGCATCATGGGAAGATCCACCATTGAGGCTTCATCGATAACCAAGAGATCCAGCCTGAGAGGGTTATCTTTGTGGTGGCGAAATTGATGGGAGTTGGGAATAACCCCTAACAATCTGTGTAAGGTTGACGCTTCCTCTGGCACTCGACTTAAGTTATCCAGATTAATTTGGTTAGCATAGGGGGCTAATTCCTGTTTCAGTCGCACCTTGGAGGCTTTGATTGATTCACTTAATCTGGCCGCTGCTTTACCCGTAGGTGCGACCAACCTGATGGTCATTAGCGATTCTTGCGACAATAAAAACAGCAGCTTAGTGACGGTTGTGGTTTTACCTGTACCAGGACCTCCGGTGATCACTGCTAACTTTTTACTAAAGGCGGTGGCGGTGGCTATTTTCTGCCAGTCAAACACGGGTGCGACATCACTGGGTGAGGCAGGGAACAGAATGTCTAAACTGGCTTTGGTGGCTTCGGTAACTTGGGATCCCTGACTTTTTGACAGTTGGATCAGGTAGTCGCTGACTTGGGTCTCAAATTGATAATAACGTTGCAGGTATAGATCGCCACTGTCTAACACAATCGGTGTTGAGACTAATGTTGAACCCGCTGTTAACGACTCAGGTTCAGCTGTGCTGCTCACCGAGCTGATGCAGGGGAATTGCGCCAATATCGCGGTGAGTTCAGAGTGAGAGCTGGTAATACGACAATGGGCTACTTGCTCAAGCATGGGATTATCCAGTGCTATCTGATGAATAGGCAGACAAGTGTGTTGTTGAGATAACTGTTTACTCAGCAGCGCGCAGATCAGTAAAAAGAGTTCACGGTATGAACCATCACTGGTGTGAGCTTTATCTAACGTCTCAAGCTGGCTTTGGTGTAGCTGAGCCAGTTCGAGGGCAAAATGCCGATCGAGTGGGGTGATTAAGCGCTCGGTTTCCCAGATTTTCAATAGGGCGTTAATCGGCTGTGTTGACTGGATCATCGCTTAAGCTCCATTGGTTTGATTTGGGCTGCTTGGAGAGGTAATTGAGACTTCTTGGTCGAACAAGGCATCAAGAGACTCAATAAGCGCCTGTGGCGGTTTATCATAGAAGACACCAGAAAGCGGCGCAGTAACAGACATGCCGCGCAGAAAGAGGTAAAAACTGCCGCCAATATGTTGTGCGTAATCATAACCTGGCATTCTCAATCGCAGGTACCGGTGTAAAGCCAAGGTGTAGATGATGTACTGAAGATCATATCGATGGCTACGAATAGCGCCGCGCATGCTTTCTAATCCATAATGGGTAAAATCATCTCCCAGATGATTAGATTTATAATCGGCAATATAGAACTGGCCTTGGTATTCAAAGGTCAAATCGATAAACCCCTTGAGCATCCCCTTGAGTGAGTCAAAACTTAGGCCTGCGCTGTAACCGTAGTGCTCAAGTAACTCATTGAGTTTTACTGCACTCAGTTGGTTAATGGGTAGGTAAAACTCCATCTCCACCAATTTTTGCGAATTGGCCAACTGGGCTAATTTTAATGAGCCATTAACCGAGAGTGAAGGGCCCTTAGCAATTAATGAAGAGCCATCAGCGCTAAGTAAAGAGCCATCAGCAATAAGTGGAGAGCCCTCAGCGATAAGTAAAGAATCAAGCAAGTCCAGATACCAGGCATAAAGCACCTCATACCAGCTCTCATCGATACCGTATTTTTCCATGGCGATAGGCAGTTGAACGGGAAGTTCAGCTTCTGCTTGGGTAAAATCAATGAGCTCCAGCACTAAGTGCATAAAGCTACCTGCATTAGCACCTCGCTCGAAGGTGAAACGAGATGGGGTAGGATCAATCTCATCTTGAATGATCTCAAGTTCAGGAAAGGCCTCATCATCAGCGCCCGGCGCGATATGCTCATGGGGCAAGTCTTTCACTAACCCTGAGTAACTGCCCACACGCCATGGTGTATAGAGTTTACGCTTAAGCACTTTAGGGGCGAGAGTCGATTGAGTTCCGGATATATTCTCTAACGCTTGCGTTGACGCATCATCGCTCATTTCACAGACGCTAATGGCATCACATCGTAGTTTGTTAGCTTGAGCCTGAATGAGTGAAAATTCACAGACTTTATTCTCGATGCCGAGCAAATAGCCTATTCCGGTTTCATTCAGTTGGCTGGTGATCCCCGCCTTTTTAGTGAAACGACTGTGGTTGGCCACATAGAGATAGCACTGATAGACAGGGCGCGTCATCGCCACATATAGCAGGCGCAGATCTTCGGCGAGGTTTTCACGTTTATGACGTTCCCAGCCCTCATCAGTTTGGTTGATGTCCCATACTAATTTGTTCTGTTCATGGTAGAGCATCGGCGCTGGCTTGCGGCGGTTATCCCTCGCTAAGCTAACAAAAGGGATAAAGCAGACCGGATATTCAAGTCCCTTACTTTTATGAATCGTGACGATTTGAACTAGGTTCTGCTCACTTTCGAGTCTCAACTGGGCTTCTTCGCTCGCGTTGTTCTCGATAAGGGCTTGTTCATACCAGTTAACCAGTGCACTGATGCCGTCGAGTTCAGTGGCTTTTTGTTGCAGTAATTCGGCTAAATGTCTGAAATCGGTTAAGCGTCGCTCGCCATCTTCGCTTCGAAGCAGGCGCTCAATAAGCTTGGTTTCATTGGCCAGATTCAATAATGCAGGCATGATCCCACGTCGCAACCAGCTTTGATGCAAAGTATCAAACTGTTCAAGTAAGGTCTGTCTGACCATCTCATCTTGGTTAAAAGTATGGATAGACAGCGCATCATAACCAAGCAGTGAGGTGGCTAAGGCTGAGCGCAGCGCGCGCTCATCTTTTGGTGTGGCCAGTGCATGGAGTATCAAGGCCATCTCGCGGGCCTCTAAAGTATTAAATACACTGTCTCGACTTAAGAATACCGCGCCAATTTGCCTGTTAGACAAAGACTTTTTAATAACCGCTGCTTCATTTCTGTCACGCACCAGCACTGCAATGTCTTTGGCTTTTAATGGCGCACCACTAATGGTGCATTCGCCAGTTTGTGATTCGGTGAGCAATCGGCATATTTCGGCTGCGGCGTCTTCGGCCAATCGTTTTCTGGCGGTAGTTTTATTCAGTCCCTTGTCAGGATCTTCACTTAACAGCTTGATCTTGAGTGCCGATGCGTCATTAGTACGCTCAATAAATACCTTTTTATCGGCAAAGGCCGAGGGTTGAACCGGCTCAAACGGGATAGCCTCGCTAATAAAGGCATCGTCTCGATTTTCAAACAGAGCGTTAACGCCCACGATCATGTTACGACTGGAGCGATAGTTAGTGTCGAGATTATAGTGATCTTTGGTTTGCGCCCTTGCCTGGATATAGGTGTGGATATCCGCGCCCCTGAAGGCGTAAATGGCCTGTTTAGGATCGCCAATCATCAACAGACTTAAACCGTCTGTGTTTGATTTATCAGCAAGTTCTGTCGAAGGCTCTTGCGATTGCTCTTGCATCTGATAGATACGGCTAAAAATGGCAAATTGCAGCGGATCGGTATCTTGAAACTCATCAATCAGCGCGATAGGAAAACGTTTCGCAATGGTATTTGCCAGTGAAGAGGGGCTTGCTAAAGATGACGGGCTGTTTTCGTCAGGGCGCAGGGCATTTTCGAGAGTGATAAGCAGATCATCTGGGGTTAACAGGTTTCGCTCAGATTTTTGCGCTGAAAATCGGCTCGATATGCCACTTTTAGCGCAATAGAGAAAGCTGGGAATAAAGTCAATGATAAGTCCGCACAAACGCTCGATATGATCTAACACTGGCGCTTGCTCTAGGGTGGGTATTCCACCGCCCTTGTTAAGTTTAAGCTCGCTTAAAGAGAGGCATTCCATCACTTTCATTGGCGGCAGACTTTCACTGAATTTGCACCAGTTGTCCATGTCATCAAGCATTTTAGCCAGTTTAGGATAGCCATCAGGCTTTTTACCGAATCGCACGCCACTCAGTGGTAATGCGTGCAATAAGCCTTCGATGTTTTCACGCTCTCGCGGCCAGATAAGTTTAAGTCGACTCAAGCTTTGAGTTAACGTTTGTTGCAACTTATCAAAGGGCTGAGGTATTGGCAGCGCCATAGCCTGACTCGCGCCAAGTAGCGGCCTGAGTTGCTTGGACAGCGCATCGGGATCGCTAAACTTCTTTTGGATGATTTCGGCTAAATAAATCGGTAAGGGGTAACAGTGCTCCCGCCAAAAATCGCGCACCGCGTGATGCAAAAACTCACTGTCATCTAAGGTAAACTCAGACTCAAATAGCAAGGATGACTCAAATGCCATGTCGGCCAAAATCCGCTGACAAAAGCCGTGAATAGTAAAAATGGAGGCTTCATCAAGCGATTTAAGCGCCAAATCGAGTCGTTTGAGTGCCAGCGGACGTTCGGATTCTGGCGTCAGTCGATAGAGAGCTTCAATCAGCTCATCACCTGTGTCTAAGCCGATAAAACAACGGTATGCCAGTTGGATTTTGCGGCGGATACGATCCCTCAGTTCACCTGTCGCAGCATTGGTGAAGGTCACCACCAAAATTTGCTCACAGGTTAATGGCTTAGGTATTTCATGACCCAGCAGTAAACGAACGTATAAACCCGCGATAGTGAAGGTTTTCCCTGTCCCTGCGCTGGCCTCAATTAAGCGACTGCCGCCAAAAGGCAGGGTGAGGGTGTTTAACGGTACTGAGCCGAGTTGCTTACTTGGCTGGTGCTCTGTATTGATCGACGTCATGATTAAGCGCCCCCTTCAACAAATGCAGACAACTCACTGAGTTTGTCTTTGTGATAAAGGCTGAGCATAGGGCTGAGCAGTGTCATGGCTATCTGTCCGAATGTGTCTTCTGTGAAATCATCAGGGAAACGAAAGAGGCGTTGATAATGAGGCTCGAAGCCTTCGCCTAACTGGCTCTGCTCATCTTTCCACTGACTTTGTGCTTCGATAAGTTTCTCACCGTGCTCACCTTCAGCTTCGACATAGGCTAGGGCGGTTCTGGGTATAAACATCAAGGGGTGCAGCTGTCCTGATTGGAAGTGACTTAACCAAATACTCAATTGTGCCTTGGCTTGTTCTGGCGTCACTCCATGAAATGCGTGGAAATGACCGATATCTAGTAGATAGCTCGTATGCTGTTTGCCGCTTGCTTGAGGAGTATCACTATTGGCAACATTATCAATAAGCGTTAGATCACTGCCTTTCATGGCGCAAATACACAAATGTCTTAAGTAAACGCGAATTAAGTCACGGCCATTGGCGGTGCCGGGGCGGTAATTGACTAGGCCTTTAGCGCAGAGATCGTCTATGCGTCCCACCAAGGTGATGGCTTCATTGAGGCCATCTGCTGGAGTAAATACAAGCTCGATATCTTGGGAGCGTTGATTTTCACCCCGCAGATAAAGTGTGCGGCCAATGATGGATTTAATGTCATTGAGATATTGGCCAAGTAACAGATTATCAAAGGGTTGCAATGGTAGCTCGCCGCTGGCTTTGAGTCGTTGCAGTAATACCTCATCAGGCGCTTCGAGGTTTTGTGAAATGGCGTTATCAAGCAGATTGGCTTGCAGCTTATAACGCTCTAGCGCATTGAGGCTAAAGGGCTCATCGTTATCATCCGCTTGGATATTGAGTCCCAGATCCACCTTCAGACTTCGATTGAAAAAGTACTGAGCTGGATTTCTGAAGAAGCGAATGAGCGCGGAAACCTCCAGCTCCTCTGTCTCAATACTATCCAGTTGTTCATTGACTTGAGTGATATTCACGCCATTTTCAATAAAGCGTGGCGTGTCACTTATTCGATCCGATTCTTTTACATCTGCAGCAGAGGTTGCCGGACACCATTGAGCCGAATAGCTTTGTTTAAAGGCTTTTTGTTTCAATGAGGTGTGTGTGGGCGACTCTTGCTCTGTAGATTCAGCGTCTTGACTTAGATAAAGGCGCTCATCGAAAGGTTGCAGAGGCTGCTCAATCAATAATTGCTGATGGACTGCTTTTTCAATCGCAGGGATCACCTTGACGATAGTCTCAGCGTCACTTCGGTCTAAGTTGCTGAATGCTTCAGGCAGATAACAGAGTTGGCAATATTCAACCAATTCAGAAACCAACATTGAAGGGATACGCTCTGAATTGTCGCGCTCACTGTGACCGATATAACTAATGTAAAGCTGCTCACGGGCAGACAGTATCGCTTCAAGAAACAGATAACGGTCATCTAAACGGCGTGAACGGTCGCCTTTGCGTGGCCCAAATTGTGCCACTAAATCAAATCCGACGGGATGCTGTACTCTAGGGTAAATACCGTCGTTCATGCCAACTAGGCAGACTACCTTAAAGGGGATAGAACGCATCGGCATCAAGGTACAAAAGTTAACGCTACCGGCTAAGTATCTTTGACCGACGCGAGATTCGCTTAATGTACTGTTAAACCAGTTTTGCAGCACTTGGATGTTAAGCGGAGTGACTTGTCCGGCCTCATTGAGTTCTGTTTTGAGTTTGCTTATCGCTTCACGTATGGCTTGCAGTTGCATCCGCTCTTCGTCATCAACCTCATAGAAATCTTCTAGTAATTGAGCAAGTTGCGCCATACGTACTTCAATGTCACAGCTCTGTGCAAGTTGCAGGCGATATTCATCCAAGGCTTCGATAAAGTTGAGCAGTTTTCCTAAGGCTTGCGCTGATTGACCTTCGATGCCAGCCACGGTCAGCGTGTCTTGGTACAGGGCGGCGCCATCGCTAAATGCGTAGCCTAAGATAAGGCGTTTAATGCCAAAGGCCCAAGAGTTTTTATCGAATGCGGGCAATGACTGCGCCGTGCGGCTGCTTTCATCCCGGCCCCAACGTACGCCAGCTTGTTCGAGCCAGTGACGGATCATCATTAAGGCTTCATCATCGAGCTCAAAGCGTCTCAATACTGCAGGCACTTCTAAAATGCCTAAAATATCCGTTAATCCAAAACGACTCTGGTTGATAGACAGAATGTGCAAAAAGCTGTTGATCAGCGGTGACTCTTGCGCCGCGCCTCTGTCGGCAATGGCGTAGGGAATATAGTGAGCGCCCTGTTTTGCTGAAAAGACGGCGTCGATATAGGGCGCGTATGCGGCCACATCGGGGAGCATAATAACGATGTCTTTGGCCAGCAATGGGTCATTAGGGTTTTCAGGCTCGCCGGAGAGCATTTCCAGCAGGTGATCGTGCAGGGTTTCAATCTCACGCAGTGGGCTGTGACAACTTCTTAAAGTTAATGAGTCATCATCGCTTGCTAGCGTGCGGCGATCATCGAGTGTCAGATAGAGCGAGGCATCAGGCCCTAAGCTTCTATTGCGGGTTTCGAGTTCGAGAATATCATGCTGTACCCCTTGCAGTAGGCTATCGACGCCTGGGTCTTGGTAACACTCGAAGTTAAAGTTGGTATGCTCTTCTGGAAGCTCCAAAATAAGATCCAGTAGTTCACGTCCCATTTTGCCATTATTGGCTAGCAGGGGATTTCCCACTTCAAGTTTATCTTCCCATAGGGTTTCTAGCTTGTGTTTGTTGGCGTATTCAAGTGCCATACGTGCTCGCAGACGAGGATCGACAATATCCCCCCAATAGTGCTGGCAGGGACTTAAATTCAACATGATCACATCTATGCGCTTGGCCAGATGATAAAGCACATCTAAGGTTTGTGGTGCCATGGATGAGATACCAAATACGAATAAACGCCTCGGTAGGCCATCGAGATTGGTATTGGGATCATCAAGTGCATCAAACAGGGATTGATGCAGGTTTGCCCGGTGATAACGGCTCTTGTTAAGGCGCAGGTTATTAAATTCGATGAGCGCGCGCCACAAGATAGGTTGCCAAGTTTGTGAAGGGTCGAGTTTATCCCCTTTGGGAGGCAAGGTCGGTTCGTTGGCTTCCCAAGCCGCTATCCAATCGGGGCGATAAACCAGGTATTGATCGAAGATATCCGCAATTTGGCCGCAAAGCTGAAACAGCTTTAACGGATCTTCTTTTATCTCATCAGCATTGTGACCTGAGTGGAGGTAGTTATTTAATGGAGCAAACTCATCAATATTGAGCAGCTCTGGCAGTAACTCCATCAATTTCCACGTCATTGACGGTTTGGTGAAGGCGTTCTCTTTAGGCACATCAGGCAAGAGTATGTGGCAAAGTTGCCAAATGAAGCTCGACGGCAGTGGAAACTCTAATGCTGCGGCAATCTTGTTTTTACTGGCTATCTCAAGTCTTAACCAAGTGGACATGCCTGGACTTTGGACCAATATCTGCTCCGGCATTAGCAGTGGCATGCCGGGGATGGGTGTTTTCAGCTCCTCTGCGAGCTGTGCAGAAAGGGCTTCCATTCGATTAGACTGAACAAGATAGAGCATGAATATTCCTAGAAAAAGAGCATTAATATTCCGGTGAGAGAGGCTCACCTAAGTCAACCATTCTAGGTGTTTAGCTTAGTAAGTCTATCTAAACCGTCAGTATTTAGTGTTAAGGGGCGCTGAATTGTTTTGAGCTGAGATTCCCCCCTTTACAGAGGCGTAATTGAAGAGCTGATTTATCTTCGTTGTAAT
This sequence comes from Shewanella hanedai, assembly GCF_007197645.1. Taxonomy (GTDB): domain Bacteria; phylum Pseudomonadota; class Gammaproteobacteria; order Enterobacterales; family Shewanellaceae; genus Shewanella; species Shewanella hanedai. The sequence continues at coordinate 113,492 of NZ_VKGK01000014.1, read as the reverse complement.
ACTGATGTGACGTGAGCAAACTGAATAGAAAAACAGCCAGAGTGAGCGATATTCGGATCTTGGTTTTCAATATGCGCTCTCTGGTTATATCAGTTAATAAAGAGGATTAAGGCTGATTCGCGTTCGGATGACTTTGTGAACGTTTTTTTCGATTCAAAAATTCAATTAAAATATTTGAACCCAAACATAAAAAACCAACAATAAAGCTTATGCCACCAAAATCAAGATATCGAAAGTTACCATGAAGTTCATATTGCTGATTGAAGTCAGCCCCTTTGAGGGTGGGGATAAGAATGTCCACGATCCAAAGACCAAAAAACACGCTCGATATTGCAAATGCAACTAACCAAGCATACTTACATATAAAGTTAAAAGTAACATGCTGTATATCTTTGGTACTTTGCAAATAAGCGGGGTCAACTTCGAAAACAGAGGCAAGTGCTTTTACCGTTTCTAGGGATGCATTACCTGCCTTTTCAACTCGTTGAATTGTTCTTATGCTTAAATTTGTTGCCGCTGCCAGTTCATCCTGACTCCAACATTTTTGAGTTCTTAGTTGCTGAATTTTTTTGCTATTTAGATCCACGTATTTACTCATTATTTTACCTTACTTTGGTGTTAAAAAAGTAAAGTCATCTTAAACACAATTACCTAAATTCGTTCTGACAAACATAGGACTCGAGCCTGACAATACTCTGCCAGTTCTATGACATTAGTACGCCAGTCAGGTAATTTCGGAGCATGGAGAAGACCTCCAGCTTGTTAAAAAAGGATTGAGCACTCATCAGTGTAATTTGTCAGCTTCAAGTTTATCTATTAATGATTCTATGTGAGCTTTTATGGAATCTCGAGCGGCTGAATAGTCAACCGAGGCGGGTGGAACATCTGTCCATGTTTCAGACTTAGTATGTGTTTCTGAAGTGGTTGTTGGAAATACTGTTCCAATAAGGATGATATGAGCAGCAGAGCTCAAATCTGTGAGGGCCACTTTCTTCGGACTGTAGCTGGAAACATCAAAACCATCAGTGTTTAATTTGGCAATGATGGGTGTGGGGACAGAATCAGAATCTGGCGCTATGCCACGGGAGATTGCGCGATAGGATAGGTTGCGGGCTTGGGCAAGATCATTGAAATATGTCGCTGCCATCAGGCTTTTGACATTGCCATGCTCGCAGACAAAAACAATCTCCGTGGGTGTAGGATTAGTAGGTGGAGTTGTTGTAGAGCAAGCGGTTAGCAGCACATTGAGGATAATGAGATGGATGAGTAATAACGTTCGATTGTGCATGTTCACCTCTGATATATATTTTAGTTGATGAGTCAGAAATCTTAATTATTCAATGAAAAAGGCTAATAATTATTGATTTGCTAGTCTGTCTTAATATTCTCTCAAAAAAGACAAACTGCAAACCGACAGTGCTCTTTGCTCGAAATATGTTTAGTTCCTAAAGTTACCTATTCTAAAATATATTAGCAATGCTCGTTATTATTATGTTTTTACTTATCAAAACTGGACGGATAGAGAGACCATTATATTTAGTTAGACTTAATGGATATAAAATATATTGCAATTCCTGAATGATTATTCAATAGGTTATGTTCAGAATTTATCTTGGTATGTCTACCTAAGTGCTAGGTATTTAAGGCTAATTGAGCTTGTCCAAGTTTTATCTTGTATTACACCGTATTTTGTATGTTTAGATTCATAAGTAGTGCGAGATTGTGATAGTTAAGGCATTTCTCGTTACTCCAGGCAGGATTGACTGTAGTGGTAAAAAATTAACACACATGCTGTTGTTCTGAAATTAGTATATGTAAGTTAATAAGGATATTTATATGAGTGAATTAAGAAGGGATAGTTTTGTTAAGGATATAGCGAAAGCTGTTGAATGTGTGGTGGATGAATATTTCTCTGAAGTTATAGATGATGAGTCTTACAATTATAAAGTAGACCAAAAGATGCGACGTCTAATCGCGGGAAAGGTACCAAAAGGATACTTGGAATTACTTTTCAGTTTGACGAAGTCCAGTTCTTTACCTGTTAAAACGGCTGTTTTTGCACATCTAGTCGAGGGGATAGAGCAATCGGAAGTCGCGAAAAAGTTTCAAGTTAAACCCAGTGCAATATCTCGTAAGGTTCGAGATATTAGTGATATTAATTTTATTGTTTCATCTCTTGCTAAGTTCCATATACAGACCTGTATGTATCAAGATTGATAAAGATAATTTACTGAAGTGGTTGTTTCCGGTTAGTCACTAGGTTCATTAAGTTAAGGGTAAACTTGATTTTATGGAAGAAGCTTAGGTCCTTAATCACCTTTGTGAAGATATTTACTGGTGTAGCTTGAGTTCATTTCATTAGTTTCCCTTTCATTGTACGTATCCTTTCTGTCAGTTCACATATTTTATTTATGATTTTTATACCTCAATGTTAGTAAGCCCTATCTGTAATTTTTTTATCAGTTGTTATTTATTTTATAATAAAAAAGGATGGTGTTAAGTATAAATAAAAAACTTAATTAACGGTTAACTGATGTCAACATTAAGGCAGTTAACTGTTAACCGTTATAAATAACCTTATAAATTATAAATGTGTTGAAAACATGTAGTCGTCGTTTTAGTTTTGTCGTTAATGAATGTTACGAAATAATAAATTAGTTTAGTTGGGTTTACAGTGAACTTATAGGGATTGAGTTCATAAGGCATTAGATGAATTATAAACTGAGAGGTTTTATTTTGGCTGAAGTGATAACGGTAAGAGCAACCAGTATATTTTTCGGTGTAGTTCAAAAAAATAACAAACTGGTTGAGTATCTAATAGCGGGACATGCTTTTCAATCAGAATGTAAGCAGGTATCTGACTCGGTGATATCTGAAAATCTGGCGTTAACTCGTCGGGATGGGAAGAAGATGGATCGTTTCTCATTATTGGCGATTGCAGCTGCTCAGTCCTGTTTTGAAGATGGAAAACTCACTGAAAAGGAGATTTATGGGTGTGAGATATTTCTTGGAAACATGACGGGAGGCTGGACATATACCGAACCTCAGCTGCGTAAATTACACAGTGAAGGACTGCTTGAAATCAGCCCTTATCTCGCCTCAGCATGGTTTCCTGCAGCGCCCCAAGGACAGGTTTCTATTCATTTAAAAGTAGCGGGTCTGGCTAAAACGGTGACAACCGATCGATGTGGCGGTGCTCAAGCCATTGGTATGGGATTAGACAGAGTGCGAGCTAACTACCAATTGGTGCTATGTGGTGCAGTGGAAGCGCCAGTGACCCCTTTTGTTGAGGCTGCTTATCGTAAGGCTTATTCCAATAGTGACCATTTATGTGAGGGTGCTGCAATGCTCGTACTTGAAAAGGCATCGCTACAATCAGCGATAGATGAGAATAGGCCAGTGCTATGTAACGAAGTATCTAGGCCTTTGCTAGCGAGTCATTGTTGTAAAGATGAACTGGGTGAGATGCTAAAGACCATATTAACAGCTCAGGATAAAGAAAATATAAGTCTCGTTATATTGAGTATGAACGATGATGTTTCAACAAAAAAAGATGTGACTCAGCTTATTCAGCAAACCATTAATTCAAGAGTGCTAAATATTATCGATCTAGAAAATATTCTTGGTGATGCTTTGGCTGTAAATAGTGCTGCTGCTGTTATTGCCGCCGCTGAGTTTATTAAAAGTAAGAAGCACTCAAGGGTGTTAGCTATTTCAGTTGGTCATCAATGTGTGAGCGCTATTACGTTAAGTCATCCAGAGGTATTACTTGAATAACCAGTATTGTCATTGAAAGAGTATTTATAAATTAGGTGTGAATAACAGTGAAGGAAACCAATATGGATATTGTGGAGATAACCGTAAAGAAAACAATTCAAAAAGTATTGTGTTTGGAAGAGGAGGTTCATATGAATCAACATCTGACCTATGACTTTGACATGGATTCTACGGAGGTTGTTGAACTGGAAGCCGGGATTAGAAACGAATTAAAGATCGATCAGCGAAGGTTGTTTTTGGCGGGGGCTGAAACTGTTGCCGACGTTGTAGGGAGAGTAAGAGCTGTATTTTCTGCTAATTAGCGAAAGCTTGCAGGGAGTGCGTGTACTTCATTAACGAAAGGATAATCAAAGTGAATTTATCGATTAAAAAGCGCCTACTCAGCGCAAGTCTGGTATTAACGTGCAGCATGCTTGCACTCAATGTTTATGCGGCGAAAACCCATGTGATCAATATGACAGACGCGCCGCCCTATTTTGACAATACAAGTTTAGATATAAAGATCGGAGATACGGTTACTTGGCGAAATGCAGGCCCAGATATGTACCACATTGTCATGGATCGAGAGATCACGCTGTTTTCTGAAGATGTAAACGTCGGTAATGAATGGAGTTATGAATTCACCAAAGCCGGAGTTTACGACTACATCTGTCACCGTCATTTCTTTATGCGGGGAAAAATCACCGTACGGAATGAAGACGGCGGTGTAGCGAGTGAGCCGGATTACGCTTATCAGCCTGCATTTACAGAATATGTGGTGCCGACGATGAACAGCGTCCCCAGAATGATCATTGCCAGTAAAGTGGATGACAACATCTGGTTCACTGAAGGCGGAGGTGACTTCTATGGATTTGAAGATATTCCGTCACAGAACAAACTGGGTCGATTGAGCCCTGATGGTCAGTTTGTTGAGTATGCGACGCCAACATCGAAAGATGGGGATGAAAAAATTGGCGTGGATTCGTTGGTGATGGATGATGATGGCAATATCTATTTCACAGAACGATTTACCAATCGTATTGGTGTGTTAGATCCGCAAGGCAATATGGTGGAACATCAGATCCCCACAAAAGGTGGGTATGCTCTTGGTGTCGATATTGATAAGAAAGGCAATATCTGGTTTGCAGAGCGTTACGGAAACAAAATCGGCTACATCGATAAAGAGGGGAAGATTAAGGAGATTGAACTGCCTGATGAAGATTCTGAACCTAGAACCATTTTTGTCGACTCCCAGCAGCGCATTTGGTACACAGCTCGTGTAGCCAATGAAATTGGCTATTACGATACTAAAACTGAAGAGTTTGTCCGTTTACATATTCCAACTAAGCTTGCACGTCCTGCAGGTATTGCTGAAACCTCAGATGGTACCGTTTATTTTGTAGAGATGGTCGGTAATAAAGTTGCCAAAGTCGTGGGTGATAAAATTGTTGAATATAGTATTCCTACACCATTCACTGCACCGTTTAAAGTATATCCTGACGCTGATGATAACCTTTGGTTTACGCAAGTATATGGTAATTCAATTGGCAAAATGGAAACCAAAACCGGCAAGATCACTGAATATAAAATACCCACAGTTGATTCACGACCAGGCGGTATAACGGTCGATAGAAATGGCATTGTTTGGTTCACCGAACAAATGGGGAATAAAATTGGCCGTTTCGATCCAAAGTTAGCAGATGAATTAATTGCTAAAGAAGCACTCAGTAAATTATCAAATAATGATAACTCAACTTTGTTAACTAAAAATTTAAATGGAGATACTAAAAAAAAATAGTTTATAAAAGTGATATTAACAAATTGGGTGTAAATAACTCTGACGTTAATAATTTAGATGTTAATAGCTCTGATATTAATAAGATTGAATTTAATGTAAGTGATTATAAAGTGCCGACACCTGGCTCTTGGCCAGGAAATAACCTTTTGGAGGATAAGGCGGGTTGGCTTTGGTTCACGGAAATGTTGGGTAATAAAATAGGGGCTGTCAATATTCACAATAAAGAGTTCCGTGAATATGAATTATCCACACCGTCAAGTATGCCTGTTGGCTTAGCGGTGGAGGAAGACGGCACTCTTTGGGCTGCACTGTTTCGGGGAAATAGTCTGGCTAAAATAAATCCAGATTCCGGAGAGGTGATTGAATATCCATTGGCAGAGGAGTCAGCGTTACCAAGCAGTTTGGTATTGGATGGTAAAAATAGATTATGGATGACCCAGTTGGGTGCCAATCAAATTAGCCTATTTAATCCTGAGACGGCTAGCTTTAAAGGCTATCCACTCCCCAGGCAGGATAGTAATCCGATGCAAGCGATATATGACGCTCAAAGGGATGCTCTGTGGATCAGTTGCGCGAATGATGAGCGTAGTTATCTCGCCAAATTGGACCTAGGCACGATGGCTTATGACGTGTTCCTCACGCCGACACCAACGGCTCAACCCATTGGCTTAATGCTGCATAAGGGCAATGTTTGGGTGGCGCAAGGAGGCGCAGGTTCTATTGCTAAATTTACGCCGGACTCAGGTCAATGGAAAGAGTTCAAACTGCCGGGAGATAAAAGCCAGCCGGTTAAATTGGCGCTGGATAACCAAGAGCGTATTTGGGTTTCCGATGGTGGTGGTATGGGCGATGTTGGCGGTAATCAGGTGGCGGTATTCGATCAAAATACTGAGCAATTTGATGTTGTAGAGATGCCAGTGAGGGGAGCCAAGCCGATGGGAATTACTTTTGCTCAAGATGGCAATATTTGGTTTACCCAACAGGGGGCAAATCGTATTTCACAAATAGATATAGAGGGTATATGAATACAGTAGAAACCCAAGTTCATTATTTGGTAAATAAAGAAGTCGTGTTTAATGCATATTGGCGGTTAGAGAATTGGCCTGAGGTAGCCAAGCATGTAGAGAAAGTCGATGTTATTTATGAAGAGTTCGATGTTCAACATTTAATCATGCACGTAATGACAAAAGGTAATCTCGCAACATTTAAATCAGTACGTTCAAAAATGGAAGATGTTATTTATTATTTTCAATCTAATCCACCACCATTTTTAAAAATTCATTTTGGCTATTGGAAGTTTAAAAATGATTCAGATGGAGGGACAGTAGTTGAAAGTCGACATTATTTTGAATCAATCGAAGATAAAGCAATTGCAGTTATTAAAGAAATGGAGGGAATTGAAAAAGTGGAAGATGTGAATGGTCATATTGCTCGGCTTTTATGTGCGAATAGCAGACAAACAATGTTGGCCCTTAAAGATTTACTGGAATACAACTTACCTGTGTAATTAATGATACTTTCCAAAAATTGATGGAGGTTTTATCTAATGGAAATAAATGAAAAGTGGAAATGGCATGCTGATGTAATTAAAGCCGGGTTTATATTAATGTTGGGCGTGAATGCCTGCTATTTAAATGCCGCTGAATTTAAAGAGCCGACTAGCGTCACTCAATCCAGCGTGATGATGCATCAAATGAAAACCACTAAGGGAGTCGATTTTACTGTGGCGCAATATGATGTGCCGACTAAAAATGCTGTGCCACATATTCTGGCCATCGATAAAGACGATTATATCTGGTTCAGTGAAAGTGGTGGTCGATTTGCGAAGAACTTCATTGATGTTCCAGCAATCAGTAAAGTGGGGCGACTGGATGGAAATGGACGTATTTCAGAATGGAAACTAGAGGGTAAAGAAACCAGCCCAATGGGCATCGTATTCGATTCCAAAGGGGATTTGTGGATCACCGAACGTTTGGCAAACCGAATCACCAAGATGGGACGTAATGGTGAGGTGGTTAGTTACAACATTCCGACTCCCAATGCTTGGCCAACGGGAATCGCGATTGATTCGAAAGATAACATCTGGTTCACCGAAACTAAGGGTGACAAAATCGGTGTGATCTATGCCGATAGCGGCAAAATGGCTGAGTTTCCACTGCCAGCAACCAAAACGATGTCAACAGGGATCGCGGTAGACCACGATGATAACGTGTGGGTTGCAGAGCGTGACGTGAATATCATTGGTAAGTTTAATCCTAGCACTGAAAAGTTCGATCAATTTGTGTTGCCAACTCCTGATGCGAGACCTTGTAATGTCGTGGTCGATAAAGATGGTGTTGTTTGGTTCTCTGAACGAAATGGCGGCAAAATAGGTAAAATTTTACCTAATGGTGCAATTCAGGAATACACCCTCGAAGACAGACACGCTGGGCCTTTTATTATGGCAGCAGATGACCGAGGTGATATTTGGTTTACTCAGTTATTTGCTAACCGCATTGGACGCTTTGAGCCTAGCACCGGAACCTTTGATCATTATCCTATCCCAAGTGAAAACTCACATCCTGCAGCAGTCATGCTCGACTCAAAAGGCAATGTGTGGTTTACCGAGCAGTCCACGAACAAAGTCAGCGTAATTATTCGTACTGATCTTGCCTATATCGGTGGAGGAGATCTCGCCTCGGGCGGCACTGATGTCGATAAGCACAATGACAAGTTCAGCTATAAGTCATTTGAGGTACCCACTGAACAATCCACTCCTGGCATCATCGGTGTTGATAAACAGAATACCGTTTGGTTTACAGAGATGGGCGGCGGATTTGTTGGCCCAGGATTTCCACCAGGACCACCAGGCAGTGCCATTGGTTATGTGAAAGATGGAAAAATTGGTGAGTTACCAACACCGACCCCTGAAAGTGGTCCTACGTCGATGGGTTTTGACCCTAAAAACAATGATGTGTGGGTCACCTTGAGAGCTGCCAATAAGATAGCCCGAATTCGTGATTTCAAGATCACTGAATACGATATTCCAGTCGAAGACAGCTTGCCGGTTGGGATCACCGTTGACTACAACCATAACGTTTGGGTTGCATTGAGCGATGCGGGTTTACTGGCGCGAATGACACCTGAAGGGAAGTGGAAGACCTTGGCACTGCCTGAGGGAGATGAAGCGCCGCGTACCGTATTGGTGACTAAAAATAATGAACTTTGGTTTGCCGAAAAACTGGGTAACCACATTGGTTGGGTTGATCAGAAGAAATGGCAAGCTCATCGCTGGGAGATCCCAACAAAAGGTGCATGGCCACTGTCGTTAGAGGAAGACGACAAAGGTAACCTTTGGTTCGCTCAAATGCGTGCTGACCGTCTCGGTTATATCGACACTAAAACCAAAGAGATCAGCGAATACAAGCTTCCAAGTAATACAGCACCTTTCAAATTGGTGTTTGACCAACCTAACGATGCACTTTGGGTTTCCACCGTCTTTGGTAATTCAGTGATGCGTTTCGACCTGACTAAGAAACAAGTTATCCGTAACTATCCTGTGCCCGACAAAAATGTCTGGGTCGGTGGATTGGATTGGGACAAAGACAAGTGTTTTTGGATCACCGAGCAGTTCGGTAACAAGGTCGATCGTCTTTGCATTGAGGGCGTGTCTTTAGTTAACAACTGAATCCGAAGATAGGTTCAATAATACTGGCTGATTGTAGGAATTTTAATATGGATATGCATGATTTTTTAATGACGAGAGTCGGCTTTACAGATCTGCCTTTGGAGGAGATCCGTATCGCTGATAATAAAATTCGCAATGACGTCCCATGGTCTGAAGTCTTTTTACAAACAGCCAGTCAACTAAAGGCAATGGCTAATTCAATTGAAGAGGATGAACTACAACAAGAAAGATATGGATATATGTGGAAATGGGTAAGTTGTGCTTACCATATCGCATCGTTTGATATTCATTTAAACACCACCACTCAATCCTTAAGAAAGATTGAGAAACTGAGAAAACTAGCGACAGTAGCGTATCAAAATTATATTCGCTTCGATGAGAAAATAACCAGTGTAACCTTGCAAGTAAGAGGCCGCACCATAGATGGATATTTCCGTATCCCTGACGAGGAATATAAATCAGTGGTGGTATTGGTCAATGGCTTGGATTCAATTTGTGAAGTTGAAATGCATGCCTTTGGCGCAAAATTTTTAGAACGGGGCATCGCAGTGCTGAGCTTGGATATTCCAGCAGCCAATGCGACCTCACCACGTAAACCACACATTGATGTGCAGGCCTATGCCGTTGATATCGCTGAGTGGATTATCAATGACTTGGTTGGACATGACGTCAAACTTGGTGTCTTTGGTGTCAGCTTTGGGGGCTTGCTGGTCGCCCAATTGCTGTCTGCAAGTCCAGCATTTCAAGCAGGTGTTGCGGTTTCTCCGCCAGCCTGGATAACCCATAAAGAACTTTCCCAAGAGCGCATACGGCGAATGTTTATGTGGACATTTAATATCCCAGAGGAGAAAGACATCGATCGATTTGTTGAACCTCTGGATATACATAAATTACCGGTAATGAGCGGCAAGCTGAAAATTATTGGAATGACGGAAGACACCTTATTTAATCGTTCCCATATCGATGCCTACATTAATTGGGGCGGTGATCGGGTTGAAACACAATGGTATGCCGCCGAGCATGTTGGCACATCAATTATCAAAAATTGGTTGCCCCAGGTGTGTGATTGGATGAAAAACGAATTGTCGAGGTAGATAATGACTAAACATAATGATGGAATATTAACCACTAGATTTATTTTGGAACTCTACATCCCCATAATGATTCTATTGCTGTTTGTCGGCATCTCTGCCAGTACGAATTTGGCTGAGGGAAAAGAAAAAATCAATATAATCAAAGCAACTCATAAAGTTGAAACGGGTTATATAAAAGAGTTTGCGTTGGCTAGCCCCAGAAGTGGGCCTGCCATTGTAGCCATAGATAGCAGTGACAATGTTTGGGTCGCACTGGCCCGTTCAGGCCAACTTGCCAAAATGGCCAATGGCGAGGTGACACTTTACAACATAGGTAAAGATAAACGCCCAGTGGGTCTGATTGCAGGTAGCATCGAAAATGGTTATCCCGGTGAGATCTGGATAGCGGCCAGCTACGACAATAAGATTATTCGCTTTAATACCGCGACGACTCAAATTCGAGAGTATGAGATCCCCGGCGAAAATAGCTGGCCATTTAATATCGCCATTGGCCCGAAAAAGCAGGTTTGGTTTACCCAACGTGCGGGTGGAAAAATAGGACGATTGGATCCTAGTAGTGGCAAAGTGAAGAATTTTGAATTGCCCACTAAGCATTCTGGCCCCGCTGGCATGGCGATAGACCAAAGTAACGGTGCCGTGTGGTTTACTCAGGCTTACGCCGATGGTATTGGCCGCTTAGACCCTAACACTGGCGAAGTGCAAGAGTTCAAAATGGGTACCCAGAGTTCTGGCATGATTAATGGCCCTGCAGGGTTAACCATTGCCCCTGATGGTGGCGTTTGGTTTGCCAAACTGGAAGGTAAGTTAGGTCATATTGCGCCGGGATCAAGCGTGATTGATTTGGTTGATGTACCTGCTGGTGCAGCCCGTCCTGCTGGGATTATAGCGGGCGAAAATGGTGATATATGGACCATGGCGCTCGATGGAAATCAGATCTTGCGTTATCAAGCTGCAGACAAGCATTTCACTGTTTACCCAATACCGGTGGGCAGTGCAGATACTTTCCCTGGCAAACCGCCGTTGGCAAAAACATCTCGCCCCTTCGGTTTGGCGTTGGACAGTAGAGGTAACTTCTGGTTTTCTCAACAGTTTACTGGGCAATTAGGGGTGCTTGATATGTCAGCGCCTGAACTAAAACTGTTCTCACCTGGTCGCAAAGTCACCATGCCAGATCCATTGGTCACCATACAAGCGTTGGATAGAGTTGCCGGAATAAGCGAGATGACACTGACCCTTGATGGTAAGAAAGTCAGTCTTAATCAGGGGCGTTTGAGCTTGCTCAATACCTTGCCTGGTAAGCATCATCTTACGGTGGAAGTTACCGACGGCAGCGGCGCCAAAAGTCGTCTTGTAAGGCGTTTTGATTATCAACCAGGCAAATTAGCGATTGTTGCCATGGTAGAGGCGATTGAGCTGGATAAAGGAGTCAATCAGGCGGGTAAAGATCAACTTGAGATGTTGGCTAAATCCAGTCGCAATAAAAACTGGCTCAAAGATTTAGAATATACCTTGTCTCAAAACCAAGCCTCATTTGGTAGTGAAACCAAAGCACTTAAGGCTGCGATTGTTTGGTTCAAAGCCAATAATCAGCAAAAGCAGCAGGTGATCATCAGCGACACTAAAGCCCTGTTTTCTAAAACAGATATCACCATTAAAAAAGGTGGCACTGTGACGTGGATGTATGACGGTAAAACCAGTGGCCATGAAATTTCCCATCTGTTACATCAAATAGCCATTATTCCATTGGGGACGCAGTCACCCATCTTGCGCGCTGGAGAGAGCTTCTCCCAAGTATTTAATCAAGTCGGTGTGTTTGAGTTTGAGGACAAAAAGACCCCCGGCGTCAAAGGTAAAATACGGGTGGTGTTATGAGTATCGTCGCCGTAAACAACCAACAGACAGATTTGGCTACAACTACGTTGCCTAGCGAGCTGTTTGGGACGTCATTAAATGTGACTCTGCTTGATTTGAGTGTGGCGCTTGGGCCGCACATTTCCGAGGCAGTGCCTGTCGAACTAGAGCCGATGAACCATTGCTGTGGAGGAGATCACCTTGCAGAGCTAGTCGGAACTCAAAGGTCTGAGTTACAAGGAGAGTTGGGCTGGGCCAGTGAACGGGTATCAGCGATTACCCATTCAAGTACTCATATTGATTCGCCGTTTCATTATGCTCCTAAGTGCGCTGGTCAACCCAGTCGCACTATTGATGAGATGCCACTGGATTGGTTTTGTGGCCGCGGGGTGTGCATTTCAGTGCAGCAAGATACTGACGAACTGATCCGTATTGAGGAGGTGATGCAGTTTGAACTTGAGAAAGGCTACCGCATTCAAGCTGGCGATATCGTGTTGTTTCACACTGGCGCCGAGGCCTTTTATGGCGTGTCTGACTATAACGAGCATGGCCGAGGATTATCACCCGAGTTGGTGCGTTATTTAGTCAAAGACAGAGGAGTAAGGCTGTTTGGCACCGATGCGTGGAGTATCGACCCGCCATTCCATGTGATGAACCGCAACATGTTAAACCTAGGGAAAGACACGGTCTGGGGGGCTCACTATGTGGGTCGGGATCATGAGTTTTGCGCCATGGAGAAGCTAACTCACCTTTCATGGCTGCCAGCTCACGGCTTTTGGCTCACTTGCTTCCCGATTAAGGTGAAAAATGGCAGCGCGGGTTGGGTGAGGGCTGTGGCCTATTTACCACAAGGAGGTCTCGAATGAGTGTCATCAATGATCCACTCACACCAAGTGTAAAGTGCTATCTGGCTGCGCTAGTCGCGATGTTTACTGCACTTTTTGGAGAGCCTGCAGAGGCTCATGAGAATGTTCAAGAGGAGCCTTTGGTGCAAGCAGCACCAGAGCTTAAGCCCGCAGAAGAAGGGAGAAGTGGTGAGGCAATGTTTAAGCAAGCATGCGCCTCTTGTCACTCTCTTGAATATGACTCGAATCGTGATTTACTCACGCTTTGGGATAGAAAAGGGCCATCGCTCGTATCGGCTGGAAGCAAGTATCGTGATGAGTGGCTACAGGACTGGTTGCAAGAGCCGGTCGCCATTAGGCCAGCTGGTTATTTAGCATATCGTCGAACCTTGGTTGGCGATGACGGGGATAAAATCAGTACGGCTTTCAAAGATAAGCACCTAGCTGTTGATGAGAGTAAAGCCAGGCTGCTGACTGACTTTTTGGCGCAACAACAACTGCCATTGAATCCCTATCCGGCATTTAACGGAACGCCAGTGATTAAAGGTGCGATACATTTTAATAAAATTCTGGGTTGTGGCAGTTGCCATCGAGTCGGTGATAAGGGCGGCGTGACAGGACCTGGGTTTGACTCCGCCAGTAGTCGATATCAAGCTCAGTGGCTGACCTCTTACATGCAAGATCCCTATTACTGGGACACGGTGCCGATGCCAAAACTCCGCGTTCGCAGTGACCAATTGGTGGCGATGACGGACTACCTAATGCTAGACAGAGACAGCGCATTGTTCGGGGAAGAATCAGCTGCACAGGTCAGCATGCGAGAGAAGCTCTACCGTGATAAACCGCCACAGGATGTGTCGAGTATCGAAGGGCGAGCAGAGAAAATCTATCAGATTGCGTGTTCTCAATGCCATGGGATCAGTGGTGATGGATTGGGGCTCAATTCGAGTTTCTTGGCTCAGGAACCGAGAAATCACACCTCAGCCAAGGAGATGAAAAAACTCTCTAATGAGCACCTGTTTAAAGTGATTAAGTTTGGTGGAGTATCGGTGGATAAATCAACTCTGATGCCAGCCTGGGGCGCCTTGATTAAAGACAAAGATATTGAAGCGCTAGTGGCCTATCTGCGTCAATTGAGTCAAACAGAAAACCCCAAGGGAAGACGCTGAACAGAGTGTTTGATGGATAAGTTGTCCCCGTTGGATTAACCACGATGAATTGATAGCTGCATAAATGGAGAGTCGAGCACATGGCCGTCTACTGACGGATGCTATCCCGCCCTGATGGATGAGGGCTGTCTCGCAAATGAATGATGAACCAGAATAATAAACAGAGAAAACGTGTCGTGATAACCGGCCTAGGCCCAGTAACACCAATAGGCGTGGGAAATCGAGATTTTTGGCAGGGACTGAAAACTGGCCGTAATGGCGTTACATCGCTTGATAAAATTAACGACTTTCCCTTATTTGACCATTTAAGATCGCCAATTGTTGCCGCAGTGCCTGCAGGTGCATTTGCCAATACTGGCGGCGTAAAAAACAGGTTGATGGACATGGCGCTGACTGGTTATACGCTGGCAATAGAAGATGCTGGATTGAACTCTGGCGGTTTTGATCACAGCCAAGCGCGAAAATCGGTTGTGTTAGGCACTGCAGTAGGTGAAACCACCGCGATGGAACACAGCTTTTTATCCATGGATGTGGATGGCAAGCTTGACCAAAGTAGAACGCCGGACACCTTGATTGATGAGATGTGTTTTCATGGCATGAGCCACCTTATGGCTAATCTATTTGGGTGTAATCGACAGGTGTTAACCATTTCCACTGGTTGTACTTCGGGTTTAGATGCCATCGGTACCGCCGCTGAATATATTCAATCAGGGGAAAGCGATATCTGCATTTGTGGTGGTGTTGAGGCGCCAATCACTCCAGTGGTGTACGCCGCGTTTGATGCATTGGGGGCGTTAAGCAAGCGCGCTGATGATCCTGCCAGTGCATCACGACCCTTTTCTTATGGCCGTGACGGATTTGTACTGGGTGAGGGAGCGGCAATTCTG
Source organism: Shewanella hanedai (assembly GCF_007197645.1). Taxonomy (GTDB): domain Bacteria; phylum Pseudomonadota; class Gammaproteobacteria; order Enterobacterales; family Shewanellaceae; genus Shewanella; species Shewanella hanedai. The sequence continues at coordinate 98,425 of NZ_VKGK01000014.1, read as the reverse complement.
GTGTTAGAGGAGTTAGAGTTTGCATTGGCGCGAGGGGCTCATATTTACGGAGAGATTGGGGGTTATCACTCGTTGAACAACTGTTTTCACATGACGGATTTGCCAGAAAAGGGCACCGCTTTGGCCGATTGTATGGAGATCTGTTTAGAGCGGGGTGAGTTGAGCCCGCAACAGATTGATCATGTTAATGCCCACGGGAGTTCAACGCCTCAAAATGATATCTGTGAAACCAACGCCATTAAAGCAGTACTTGGTGAACACGCCCATGACATCTCAGTGAATTCACTTAAGGCGATGGTCGGCCATGCGCTCGGGGCATCAAACGCCATTGAGATCGCGGCGTGTGCCTTGTCGCTAAAATATCAATTTGTGTTCCCCACGATTAATCTACAGCGACCGGATCATGGTTGCGACTTAGACTATGTCGCTAATGTGGGGCGTTACCAGCCGATGGACCATATATTGAAGCTTTCCAGCGGATTTTCAGGTATCCACTCTGCGCTAACGATGAGCCGATACCAATGAAGAGCTTATCGGTGCTATCGGGCTCTTTTGCCATTTCGTTGATCATGATGGCGGCATTGCTGCCATTGAACGTTATGGCCGACAATGCAGTGCCAATAGAGGTATTGCCAGTCGATATCCATCAAGATATGGCAGCAGTTTCGACGTCACATCACGAACATGGTAGTCCGCTTGTTGATCAACAAGATGGCCAGAAGACTCCGGCTTTAGGGGAGTTTGAAAAACTGATCGCGAACTACAGTACCGACTGGAATGGGGCTAAGCCGCCGGTAGATGACGATGCCGAACGACTCTTTGTCAGCAAAGGTCCCTTTACCGAGGGAGATAAAACCGTATGGGAATACCAGATGGTCGTTACGGATAGCCAATTGACGTTGGCGGACGGAACTGACTATAAGGTATGGGCCTTTGGTGGCAAAATTCCTGGCCCAACTTTAGTTGCTCGGGAGGGGGATTGGATCCGCATCACTTTAATCAATGAAACAACAGTGCCGCACACTATCCATTCCCATGGCTTATACAGTCCACAGCGCATGGATGGCGCACCTCACCCAGACATGGGGGGAGAACATGCCGAGCACAATTCGAATGCGCCTAGGCCAGTTGAACCGGGTGAGGTGTTTACCTATGAGTTTATTGCAAGACCTGCAGGCACCCATTTTTATCATTGCCATGTAAAAACCAATGAGCATATGGCGAGGGGACTTAGTGGGGCATTTATTGTCCTGCCCAAAGAGCCTGATCCTGAGGTCGATCAAGATTTGGTGTACGTGTTGCAAGAGTGGGATAGCAGTTATGCGCAACAGGGAAAGCCGGGGCATCCGAGGGAGATTTTAGGGGCTAACTTTTTTACCATTAACGGCAGGTCGTTTCCCGATACTCAGGGAATACATACTGAGGTGGGCGATACCATCCGGCTGCGATTTATTAATGCAGGTACTCAGGAGCACTATATACATCTGCATGGGCATACATTTTTGGTCACCCATAAAGATGGTGCACCGATGGAAAGCCCCATTGAGATGGATACCATGCCTATTGGTCCAGCTGAACGTAAAGATTTCATTTTGAGAACCAATAACCCAGGCGATTGGCCTATGCATTGCCATAGCGCACCTCACATTACCAATGATGGCGAATATCCCGGCGGCATGATGATGCATTTAACCGTGGGGCCGGAGAAATACCCTCAAACGGGAGATGGTCCCATTGGGCCCGGTTTAGAAGCAATCAGGCAAGAATGGGGCTCAGGGGCAAAGATGTTTATGTACTAATGGCGGACGTAATTAATCCTAGAATATGCAAAGTTAATGAGTATTTCAATTGCCATAAGATTGAGAGTGTTGTGGTCGTATTTATAGACGAACCATGTTGTTCTTTTTATATCATCGTTTTTATAAAACCAATTTTTACGCTGTTATATGAAACAGCTTGGTGGAGGTTTTGTGTCTGATAAAAAGCATTTATTGGAAAAGTTAAAGAATGACACTTCAGTAAATGAAAGCGGAATAAGATCAAAGGTGATTATATTTATTTCGTTGATTATATTCTTTTGGCTTATTTACTTTTGCTTATTTTATATAAACAACGGTGACATTGTTTTTGATGGGAATAGTTTTGAGGGTAATCGTTCTGATGTAGTTAGTGAAAAGCATCCTCAAATCGATGAGGTCACTATATCGAGTAAGATATCGAATAATTCGAGCACTGGCGACCATGCGTCAAAGAGTGAACTTGGCTCTGAGAGCCATCCATTGATTTCAGCATCTGGGGATGACGAAGTTGTGGTGCTGAATGCTTCTGGTTATGTGGTCGCGCGCCGCGCAGCAACGGTATCTGCTGAACTCAGTGGCTTGCTACGTCAGGTATTAGTTGAAGAGGGCGACAGGGTTAGCAAAGGGCAAGTACTCGCTGTTTTGGATAGAGCACTGGCCGCAGCAGATCTTGATTTAGTCAATAGCAACATGCAGGTAAAGCGAGTTGCGATTCCAGCTCTTAAAGCCGATATTCATGAATCTCAGCGAGAAGCGGCACGATTAAAAGCATTGAGAAAGTCACAGTTTGTCAGCGAAGAGTTGTTCACTCAGGCGCAAACCCGCTTACTGAAACATGAAAATGCTTTGTTGGTCGCCAACGCTGAGGTAGAGCGGATGAAGGCGGAAATACAGCTTAAGCAGTTGAAGTATGACAAACACTCAGTGCGGGCACCTTTTGATGGTGTTGTGATTGAGAAAAATGCCCAAATGGGGGAGATAGTGTCACCGGATTCTGCCGGTGGAGGATTCACCCGAACGGGCATTTGCACCTTAGTCGACATGGCCTCACTTGAGATTGAGGTTGAAGTCAATGAAGCGTATATCCAGAAAGTATTTAGCGGGCAAAAGGTCAACGCCATTCTAGATGCCTATAAAGGCGAGAATATACCGTCTTATGTTGAGGCGATAATTCCGGCAGCAGATAGAGCTAAAGGTGTTTTTCGAGTTCGAATAAAGATAACGGAGCTTAATGAAACAATATTGCCAGGTATGGGGGTAACGGTTTCTTTTTTAAATTAATTCAGTGAGTGATTGTCATTTATTTAGTCACTTGTTGTCACGTTCTAACGTTAAATTAAAACGAGTAAATGGAATTGCTAATCGTATCAGACAATGATGTGACTTCTCTGAGTTGGCAATGTTTTTTAAATATAATTGGAATGCTAAAACATTAGGGTTTAATTATGGGTGTAGATAAATTATTTGAAATAAAGTCTTTATCAAAAAGTTTTATTAAAGGTAAAACTGAAGTATCAATTTTTTCAAATTTGAATATGGATATTAACCAAGGGGATTTTCTGGCGATTATGGGGCCATCTGGCTCAGGTAAAACAACCTTACTTAATTTAATCGGCGGGATTGATAAACCCACACAGGGAACCGTGCTTTATCGAGGCCGACAATATCATGACACAACAGAAGCTGAGTTATCGGCTTGGCGGGCGCAGCATGTCGGATTTGTATTTCAATCGTTTAACTTGATGCCGATGTTAAGCGCCGCAGGCAATGTCGAGTTACCGCTATTATTACGTCAATTAACCCGAAGCCAGCGGCGAGAAAAGGTGATGGCAGCCCTTGAATTGGTTGGGCTTGTTGATAGAAAAGGTCACAAACCTAATGAAATGTCTGGCGGGCAAAATCAGCGTGTTGCTGTGGCGCGAGCGATAGTCGGCGATCCAGATATTTTACTGTGTGATGAACCAACAGGAAACCTTGATCGGGAAACGGCGACTCAAGTACTGGATATTCTGCGTTTACTGAATCAAGAGTTTAAGAAAACCATCATTATGGTGACCCATGATCCGTTGGCTGCACAGTACGCCAAACATCGTGTGGAATTGGATAAAGGGATGATCGTTAACAAGGAAGTTGTCGTTGCCAAAGATGCGGTGGTGACTCAGGAAGCCACCGCCATCAAGGAAGACACAGCTGGGATGTCTGGTGAGCTGGTGGCAGAAAAAGGAGTGGTGACATGAACAGCTTTTTTCTACTTCTTCATAATATTGCCAGAAACAAAGTACGTTGGTTTCTCAACAGTTTTGCCTTGATTGTTGCCTTTTTTCTCTTCGGGTTTTTGGGCTCTTTTTACAGTGCCTTCGAATCAGGTTCTGAGCTGGCGGCTAATGACAGATTGATTGTGATGAACAAAATTAACTTCACGCAACCTCTGCCTTATTCCTATATCAATAAAGTCGACACTATGGATGGCGTGAAGCAACTCACTCACGCCAGCTGGTTTGGCGCCTATTATCTTGATCCAACCGATCCGCTTATTGGTTATGCGGTGGACGCTGATACTTATCTGTCTGTGTATGACAATTACGTGTTGGATGATGAATTGCTTACAAATTGGCAGCAAACGCCTGTGGGAATGCTGGTAGGCAGGGCGATGGCTGAACGATATGGCTGGCTAATAGGGGATAAGGTGGCTGTTTCTTCCAACTTGTTTTCCCATAAGTCAGGAGGCCAGGATTGGGAGGTCTTGATATCCGGTATCTATGACGGCAAAGATGCTCAAACCGATACCGATCAACTGTTCCTTCATTATGATTACTTCGCTCAAACTCGAACCTCTGGGGGCAACACCATCGGCTGGATGGTGCTTAACACGGAAAATGCCAAGGATAATGACGCAATAATGGTGGCCATCGATGATCGATTTGAAAACTCTGCTGCTGAAACCCGTACAACGACGGAACGTCAATTCAATAAGGCTTTTGTGGAGCAACTTGGCAGCATTGGTTTGATTATCACCGCGGTATTGTCTGCAGTCTTCTTTGCTATTTTACTGGTTGTAGGGAATTCCATTTCGATGACGGTGAGAGAGCGAACTCGTGAGATTGGGGTGCTAAAAGCACTGGGCTTTTCTCGTCCGCAGATATTCAAGTTGGTGTTAAGTGAGGCTATGTTTTTAACCTTAAGCAGTGGCACCATTGGCCTAGCCTTGTCTTATTTTGCGCTGGATGCAATGGGCAAAATTCCACAGATCCAATCGATAGTGCCTGCATTGCTGTTGACACCTTCAACGGTACTGCAAGCTGTCGTGTATATGTTGCTGCTGGGGGGCATCACGGGGGCGTTACCCGCCTACCGAGCGATGTCGTTAAATACCGTTGACGCACTGCGAAGGAGCTAAGCCATGTCTATGTTTATTCGACAGATCGGCGCTATCACGCTGATGAATTTAAAAACCATTCCCAGTCGCTTTTGGGAAACACTTGTCATCCTTATCTCGATTGCGGTTGTGATCGCTGTACTGCAGGTTTTTCTCGCGATGAACAGCGGGTTTTCTGCCACGGTAGAAAGCTCTGGTTCGGAAGATTTAGCCATTATTTTGCGTAATGGATCTCAATCCGAACTCAATAGCTCTTTCACGCCTGAGGTTGTCAATATTCTTAGAAATGCGCCAGGCATCGCTCGCATGGAAGGTTTACCCGAAATATCAGCAGAACTGTACGTCATCGTTAACGGCACTAAAAGAGCGGGTGGCGATAAGGTTAATTTACCCTTGCGGGGAATCGATCTTGAAGGGGTCGCATTAAGAGATAATTTGGCTTTGCTTGAGGGGAGGATGTTCACCCCTGGCAAAAATGAAATTGTAGTAGGGCAAGCCGCAGTGAAACAGTTCAGCGGCTTGGATCTTAATAGTGAGATTAAATTAGGCCGCAATTTGTGGAAAGTCGTGGGGATTTTCGGTGGCAAAGGCTCTGTGTTTGATAGTGAGCTTTGGGCCGATGCAAAAACGGTGCAAAGTCAGTTTAATCGAGCTGGTAGTGTGCAGTTATTGCGAGTAAGGCTGGAGAATCCCGGTGCTATAAGCAGTATCCAAACGTTTATTGCTGAAGATGACCGACTGAATGCCGAGGTGTTTACTGAAGCTGAATATTTTAAGCAACAAGCATCAGGAACCGCAGACTTTTTGTTTTATTTGGGCTGGCCACTGGCCATTATCATGGCTTTGGGGACGTTAGCTGGTAGCTTAAATGCGATGTATTCGGCTGTTTCACAGCGGGCTGGTGATATCGCAACACTGAGGGCGATAGGATTTAATGGCTGGGCCATATTTGGGGCGACCATGCTTGAGTCCGTGTTATACGCCATTGTTGGCGGCTTAGCTGGCATTGTCATCGCTTACTATATGGTGGATGGCATTGTCGCGTCGACATTGGGAGGACGTAATTTCACCCAAATCGTGTTTGATTTCACGCTGTCTCCCACAGTGATATTAAATGGTGTAGGACTGGCGATTGCGATAGGCGTGCTCGGTGGTCTATTACCTGCATTACGGGCGGCGCGATTACCAATAACGAAAGCCTTTAATTTAAACCTTTAATTTGAATCTTTAATGTTATTACTTAATTTTAGATAAGTGAACCAAGGAGAACGAGATGACAGCTAAACAAGAAACAACGATAGAGATGCATTGTGAGAGTTGCGGTATGGTAACTAACGAGCAAGGGGAATATTGCCAGTACTGTGTCGATGAGAATGGCCAGCTGAGGCCTTATGAGGAAGTCTTTGCTAAGATGGAGCGCTGGCTGGCTCGGGTAGAGCCCACACTCAGCCATGAACAGATAGCTCAAAAAACCAAAAATTATATGGCAACAATGCCTGAATGGCGGGGACGTGATGAAATCTAGTATGATGTTAGCACCAACAGGGAAACCCTTGTATGCAAAACTGGGCATAAAAGAGGGTTACAGTGTTTGCTTGCATAATGCCCCAGCGCATTATCAGCAACTATTGGGGATATTGCCCCCAGGAGTGATGTTTCTACCTGAAGCTTGCTGGGGCGAAGATTTGGTGCATATTTTTACCACGTCTGCAGCAGAGTTGGCTGAACAGTTAACTCTGCACCTCGCGCTGATGAAGCAAGATGGCACTATCTGGGTTTCATGGCCGAAGAAAAGTGCTCGGATCCCGTCTGAAGTGAATGACCATGTGGTGCGAAGTATCGCCTTGCCCATGGGGCTGGTGGACAATAAAATTTGCGCGATAGATGATGTTTGGACTGCAATTAAGTTAGTTATCCGCTTAGAGAACCGTAAATAGTCTGAGCATTCCCCTTAGCGTTTAATTCTCAAACAAAATGAGCAAAAATATTCCAACCTATATCTGTAATAAGAATTTTTTTACCTATTGATAAATCACCACCCTTAAAAAACAATGGCTTATGTTTGGCGTGGATTGTGCAAAAGATGTAAGTGAGAAGTTAATAAAAAGCGAGAGTGAGTCAGTTAACGCTTTTAACGCTAATCACTTCATTGAATTGTATATAAAATAGGGAAAAAGATGAAAACAACAATAAAGCGCATCTGTACCATATCTATTATTATTACCGCCGTTGTGAGCACCGCACCTGCGTTTGCAGAAATTGCAGCAGAAGGGGAATGGGGTAAAGCGCAGTTTTACGGCAGCCTAAGAGCATTGGTCACGAAAGAAAGTGGCAGAGAAACTGATGTTGCTGATGGCGTATCCAGAATAGGGATTAAGGGCCATGTCAATCTGTCGGAAGCTTGGAAAGCGACTTACCGACTTGAGGCAAGAATTTTACTCGACGATGGTGTGATTAATAGTGACACTAGCGATTTTCATAAACGTATTACCTATGTTGGATTAAAGAATAAGGCGGTAGGAGAAGTTAGAATAGGTAAACAGTATTCCCCCCATTATTTATGGACGATACTGCCCATTGATATCACTTTCCATAATCCACGTCATTATAACGTTCGTTGGAATGCCAGCGAAAACTCATCAATTCGCGAAGCCAACTCAGTGGCTTATTTCTCACCATCATATAACGGCTTAAGTTTTGGTGCGCTGGTCGAGATTGATGGCGGCGATCCCCAGAGTTCTGGCATTGATAGTTATAATATTGCAGCAAAATATAACATTGGTTCATGGCAAGTCGGCCTTTCTTACATAGAACGCGGTGATGACTTCCGTATTAACGATGCCGTTAAACCTGATGCCGATACAATTGCCACAGCAATTCAATATAAATCCAATGGCCACAAAGCGGTATTACGTTATCAATTCGAAGATGTGTCTGATAATACTGAATTTAAAACAATTGGCGCCTACTACTCATACACATTTGAATCTGGAATTACACCGCAATTTAGAATTTATAATCTCGACAATGGTGTGATTAACGGTAATCAAATAGCAATTGGTCTCACAAAAAAATTCAATAAGTATGGTGAAGTGTTTATTGACTACACAAATTATGACGATGACGCCGCGATACTTAAAAAGCGCGATGACGATGTCACTGTGGGTGTAAAAGTCTCTTTTTAAGCGACGAGTGAATGAATAAAACCGCATAAATACTAATGTTTTGGAGATTATTATGAATAAATTTAAACTTGCGATCCTTTGTACATCACTCATGATGTTGCCGTTATTGGGTCACGCTGCTGAAGTAACAGAAGCGAGATCGTACATTTTGTCTACAGCTTCAACGGGGGGCACTTATTATCCCGTCGGTGTTGCGGTTGCAACATTAACCAAGGTGAAACTAGAGCCTAAACAAAAATTGTCATTATCGGCTATCACTTCAGCAGGCTCTGGTGACAATCTGAATTTAATGCGAAAAAACGAAGCACAATTTGGCATTTTACAAGGGTTATATGGCGCGTGGGCTTGGAATGGAACGGGGCCATTTAAAAAGCAAGGAGCCAATAAAGATTTTCGTTCCGTCACCATGTTATGGAAAAATGTTGAACATTTTACCGTGAAAAAATCTTTGGTTGAAAGTGACAATCTTAAAGATATGGATGCACTTTACGGTAAAACATTTTCTATAGGTAAGAAAAACTCAGGCACTGAGGGATCAGGAAAGTATATCTTGGGCTCGTTAGGGCTTAATACGAGTAAGTTTAATAATGTTCACATGGGTTACGGTGCAAGTGCTGGTGCCATGCAAGATGGCCGTATTGTCGGTATGAATACCCCTGGTGGTGTTCCGGTCAGTGCCATTACACGCGCCTTGTCTAGCGATGGAGATAACTTAAAAGTATTGAATGTGTCTGATGAATCATTGGACAAAATCAACCAAGATTTTCCTTTATGGGTTCGACAAGTCATTCCTGCCAATACGTACCCGAATCAAAAAGATCCGATCAATACCATTGCTCAGCCTAACTTTTTAGCGGTAAAAGCGGATTTACCTGAGCATGATGTTTACTTGGTGACCAAAGCGATTTATGAAAACTTGCCTTTCCTACAGAGTATTCATTCTGCAACAAAAGTCATGAACATTGAAAATGCAATTAGTGGTTTAACAGTCCCTCTTCACCCTGGTGCAGCACGTTATTACCGTGAAGTGGGGGTCACTATTCCGGCGCACTTAGTCAGTCAATAAAATAAACCGCACAGTCGTATATACCTATTCTGCCGATGAAAATAGGCGCGTTTTAGAATAGGTATAAGCTCAACATCATTGGAAAAAATAAAAAAGACCAAGAAAGTCGCCCTTTAAAATTAAGTCACAAGATGAGTTAAGGCGATAACGTGAAAGCTCGCAGTTCAAGTGCGTTTCGAGTGCGAATATGAAAATACATCAATGCGAATTGAGATTAATTTCAGATTTTAGCAAAGCTGTATTTGTAAGCTAACTTCGCTTGGTCAAATAATTGTTGGATAAATCATGAATAATAAAAACATCAAAGATCCCGTCGTATATTGGTTGGCTGTGTTTGCTAGTCTTGTCCATATAGTCTTGAATTATTTTGCTATTATCCCTGAGAATTGGGCTGCTGCGACACATTTTGCACTTTTTGGCAGTATTGGTGCACTGTTATTCTTTAAAAAGCCATGGGTACAATTCATTGTCTCATTAGGCATTATTGCTAGTGCCATTTATTTGGTTTTTGCCGAAGATGCACTCTATGAAAGGGGGCAATCTTTTCTATACACAGATTTCTTTTTCAGTACGTTAGCCATTGTATTGGCACTGACATTAATGTTTAAAGCCATAGGTTGGTTTATTCCGACGTTAATTATGTTTTTTCTCACGTATATAACGGTCTGGGGGCAATATGTGCCAGGCGTGTTTCACTTTCCTGGACTCTCTTGGGAAACCATGCTCTTTCGGAGCTACTTTGGCACAGAAGGAATGTTCGGCACGATTGCACAGCTTTCTTGGACTTTTGTGTTTATGTTTGTTTTGTTCGGGGCTTTTCTTCAAGTATCCGGTGCAGGTGATTACTTATTGAAAGTGGCGTCTAAATTGGCTTCACGTTTTAGAGGGGGATCAGGTTTAGTCTCGGTATTAGCTTCAGGGTTAATGGGATCAGTATCTGGCTCTGCGATTGCTAACACCGCAGCGACAGGCGTTATTACCATTCCATCAATGAAAAAAGTAGGCTACTCGCCAGAGTTTGCTGGTGGCGTTGAAGCGGCTGCATCAACTGGAGGTCAACTTATGCCGCCAGTAATGGGGGCGGGTGCTTTTATTATGGCTTCATATACTCAGTTACCTTATTTAACGATTGTCACCGCTGCGCTACTGCCAGCTCTGCTTTATTATCTAACCGTTGGCTTCTTTGTACGTGCCTATGCCATTAGACGTAATATTGATCTTCCTAATAAATCGGGTACAGAATTACCAAAGGAAAAGGATAAAGTTAAAAATGGCTGGCGTCACCTGGTGTCGATTGGCATCTTAGTGACCTTGTTAATCGTGGGTTTTACCCCTTTATATGCTGTTGGTATGGCAATTGTGTCAATTATCCTGTTGTCTTGGATATCAGAACGGCCAATGAAACTCAAAGAGATAAATGATGCCCTATCTGAAGGTTCAAAGGGGATGGTGGTGACGGCAATATTATTAATCACTATTGGATTAATGGTGAACGCAATTACCACGACAGGTTTAGGGAGCACTTTTTCGTTAATGGCAATAAAGTGGGCGGGTGGAAGTTTACTGATACTCATATTACTCATTGCCGTTGCTTCACTCATATTGGGGGCCGGATTACCTGTTACCGCATCCTACATCATCGTAGCAACCCTGCTGGCGCCTGTACTCAGTGATCTGATTTCATTACAGATAACCACTGAAATCATCAATAGCGGTTCTATAGCAGCCTCTAAAGATTTTATTGATATGTTGCTACCTGCATTCACCGATGGAACCCTATCACTTTCAGAGTCGATATTGGCTTCCTCGAGTGAGGTTCGTACCATGCTCTATGATATGGTTTTATCACCAGAGATAATCGCCAGTTCATTATTATCTGCGCATTTAGTTATTTTCTGGCTATCACAAGATAGCAATGTAACACCGCCAGTTTGTTTGGTTGCATATACCGCAGCGGGTATTGCTAAAGGCAATCACACAAAAACAGCTTTTTGTGCTTGGAAACTGGCTAAAGGATTGTATATCGTGCCATTATTAATGGCATACACAGGGTTGGTGATGGGGGATACTGAAGCTCGAATATTCGCATTTATTTTTTCTGTTATAGGGCTTTTTTGCATTATCGCGGCATGGGAAGGGGTGGTTATGAAAGTGGTGAATCGTACTCATAGACTCATGTTGGGGATCATGGGTATCGTTTTATTATGGCCATTAGATAGCCTAGAAATAAAAGTCGTATTAGCACTACTGTTCACAATATATTTGAGTGTATCAATATTTAAATTTAGGCATGAACCTGTGAGTAATGAACTTGTTTAAACAAAAACGTCTGCGGTTATTTTTTATACTTACCTTTGTTGTTCTCGTGATTGTGGTGCATTTAATTTGGATAAAAGATGTTCAACGTTCTTCTTTATTGCGCTTGTCATTAATTGAGAACACGTTGAAAACAACCTTTCAAAAGTATCAATATTTGCCAGAGTTATTATCTCACGACCCTCGTTTGAAAATGGCGGTTGAAGATAATGATTATGGTGAAGAAATTAATGAATTACTGAAAATCATGCAAACAGCGGCGGGTGTTGACGCTATTTATTTGATGAATAGCCAAGGCATTGTTATTGCTACGAGTAACTATGATCTAAAAAGTAGTTTCATGAATAATCAATATGAGTTTAGGCCTTACTTTGAACAAAGTATGCGTGAAGGCAGTGGGTTATATTATGGGGTAGGTATCACAACTAAGATCCCAGGCTACTTCATATCCTCTCGTGTTGAAGGGTTTAATTCAGAGTTCGGGGTTATTGTTGCCAAGGTTGAACCTAATCATATCGAACGAGATTGGCAACAATTCTCAGGTGATATCTTGGTGGCTGATCATAATGAAGTTGTGATCATGTCAGCGAAAAAAGCATGGAAATACAATAGTCTTGTTGCCCTTACTCCTGAACAATTACAAGAAATTACTAAACATCAACAGTTTGCAGGTCAAGTGCCTAAATTAATTGTTCGGGACACGTTTACGCTTAACTGGGCTGATATCTCCCTTTGGGATATCGATGGCCACCATTTTTTAGTGGAGTCGACTCAGCTGCATAATAAAGAGAATGTGTTATTAAAAGAATGGCAGCTCTACCACGCGCTTCCTTTTAGCATCATCGTTAACAAAACCATTTACAGTAGTTTTATCATTGCGCTTTTATTATACGGGTTATATGTGTTTATACATTATCGCCAATATATTGAATACACCCGTAATATGAAAACACAAATTGATCAAAAGCATCGTACTGAAATGCAGTTGATCATAGATCAAACTAAAGTGGGCATTTTAACGCTTGATAAGAGTGGCAATATTCTTAGCCATAATGCCGCTTTTCAAGGTATGTGTGACCATGGGGAAAACGCTGTAATTAGTGGCCGAAATATTAATGAATTTTCTACTCTGCCTGAGAACTTTGAAGAAGGTATAACCGTTACCGAAACATTTACTGAAAGCACGTTAAAAGAAAGTGACCGTCCTCATTCATTGCCCATCATGTACATTATTAGTCCCATCAATATAAATGACAGTGTATATTTGATGACAATTGTGAATATCAGTAAACGGAAGAAAGTGGAAGAGGAGCTCAGTTTTGCTAACGCTTGTCTTGAAAAGCTTGTTGAAGAAAGAACCTTGGCTTTAGATTTTGCCCAAAAAGAGCTCATTCGCCAGGAAAAAATGGTTGTATTAGGCAGGATGGCAGCGGCAATCGTACACGAGTTGAGCCAGCCTTTAGTCGCGTTTAAAAGTGCCCTAGCCAGTATTGCGATTAAGCAAGAGAGAAGTGACTGGCAAGGTGTTAACGTTTCAATCAATAACTTATTGCCACTTTGTCACAATATGCAGGACATTCTGGTTCAATTGAAATCGTTTGCCTACCAAGGTAACGGAAATAAGGCCCCACAAAGTATTGCCATTAACCGTCTCATTACTAAATTTCTTGCTGCTTACTTTGATGGTGCCAACAGCAATATCAACGTGACTTTAGATGAACACAATCCACTTGTTAATGCTAATCCAACTAAACTTGAAATCGCTGTCGGTAACTTAGTCAGAAATGCGCTAGATGCTGTAGAAAAGTCTGACAACCCGCAAGTGGTTATATCAACTAAGGTGATTGGCGAATATGTCACAGTGGTGGTGGAAGATAATGGTGGCAGCTTAGATGAAAGTGTTGCTGAACATATTTTTGAGCCCTTTTTCACGACAAAATCCATCGGTAAAGGGCTTGGATTAGGATTAGCGATTACCCATAATATTATCAAAGAATACGATGGTGATATTGTGGTTGAGTGCTTAAATGATTCAACACGATTTACTATTTCTTTGCCATTGTCATCGAGTGAAACAGCATCTTAAACATCATGGTTTATCCATTCACTATATGTTGTGGCTTGAATTGTCAGTTAGCGGTCGGACTCAATAATATGCGTGATTTTCTCTATAAATCTAAAAAATTACAACACACAAAATAGTTATTTTACAAACCAGTACAGAAGGGAAACATGAATAATATTGAAGACTTAAAGGCAGACGATTGCGAAATAGTCATTGTTGATGACAACCAAGATTTGCTGACTAATGTGTCTGATTATTTATCACTTCATTTTAAAAAAGTACATGCTTTTAGTGAACCTGCAAAAGCCATTCAATTTATTTATCAGGGTTTTCCTGGCATCGTTGTCAGTGACATCAAAATGCCTGATATCACTGGTGTGGAGCTGCTTAACCAAGTGCGCCGTTGTGATAGCAATATTCCGGTTATTTTAATGACAGCTCACGGTGATATCTCCCAAGCGGTAAAGGCTGTGCAAGAGGGCTGTTATGACTTTATCGAAAAACCTTTTGAGCCTGAGCGATTGCTAGAAGGCATTAATAGAGCCATTGAAAAACGAGTTTTAACCTATAACCATGCGTTACTTCGCAGTGCCCTCCAAAATAAGGATGCAATTGAAACACGGTTAATGGGGGTTTCTCCAAAGATGGCCAAGTTACGCCGTGAAGTTCTGTCATTCGCTAATCTTGATGTGCCGGTGCTTATTCATGGCGAAACTGGTGCTGGGAAAGAGGTGGTTGCACATTGTTTACACGATTTTAGTCATCGGAATAAAGCCCAGTTTGTGCCGTTAAATTGCGCTGCGATCCCAAGTGAACTATTCGAATCTGAACTTTTTGGTCACGTAAAAGGCGCCTTTAGTGGTGCCGAGACCACGCGTATGGGTAAATTTGAATTTGCTAATAAAGGAACGGTGTTTTTTGATGAAGTAGAATCTATCCCGTTAGGTGCTCAAGTTAAAATATTACGATCATTGTCTGAAAATACGATTGAGGCGCTCGGTTCGAATACGGCGAAAGAGATCGATATCCGGATTATCTCCGCGACTAAAGAAGAGCTGAAAGATAACCCTGATTTTAGACAAGATCTGTATTTTCGTATGCAGGTTGCTGAGTTATATATTCCACCATTACGTGACCGAAAAGAAGATATCTTATTATTGTTTGAACATTTTGCTAGCCACTTCATGACCAAAAATAACATGCAATGGGCGGGTGCTGGACCTCAATTACAACGGCAATTACTTGAGTATCATTGGCCTGGCAATGTTCGCGAGCTTATTAATGTGGCTATTCGCTGTGTCATTAAAGATTGTCATGATCTTGATGAGTTATTAAATCCACAGGAACAAGAGAGTAAAAACAAAGCAGAGCATTGTTCTTTAAAGGATTTAGTTAATGATTTTGAAGCGAGCATTCTAATCAACTCGTTACAGCGTCATAAAGGCAGTGTGCAAGCGGTACTTAATGAGCTTGATATGGAAAGACGTACTTTTAATCTAAAACTGAACAAATACAATATAGACAGTCGTCTCTACAAAGATGATGGTGAACAGTGATGTATTTCAGCTTCAATGGTTTCTTAGAGTTTGATTCTGATCTTTTTACAGAGTAGATAAAACTGTTTAGCGAGTTTATTTTTATCGTTTTTACTCAGTGGTTGATATTTTAAGGCGACATAATATTGGGTGCATAGTGCAAACTCAGACGCAATGGAGGGGATCGCCAGTTCAACTCGCTTGTTGTAATCCATTGGCCCTTCATCTTTGCGTCGGGTTACGCCGTTGTGAGCTAACAAGCTACACACCTGCAGGTACTTTGATGTGAGTGGATCTTTGCTTCTGTTGAAGTAAAAAAGGCCGGCGCTGAAGGCGATAGTGAGACTGATGGCTGGTATGGCTAATAGCATCAGTAAGGATAATTTTTCCGGCGTGACTTCACCCAATAACTTTTGAAGCACCTGCTCTTGCTTACTTGAGTCAAAACCGAGTACCCATACACTCCAGTAATAGTCCAAACTGGCTAACGAAAGTCTTAACTCATCGAGTAGTGGAAAATCCCTCAGTCTTAATGGGCTAAAAGGGCTGTCGAGTAAGTAACTGGATTCAGGCTGAAAGAAGGCATCAAACCCTTCTAAAACACGCTCTGGTGCAATCATTGCGGTCGGATCGAATCTGATCCATCCTTTGTCTTCAAGCCAGACTTCCGTCCAAGCGTGTGCCATATATTGATACACGCTAAGGTAGCCCGCTTGTTCATTCCATTCTCCACCTTGATAACCTGTCACTAGCCTGGCCGGAATACCTGATGCCCTAGCAATAAAGGTGAAGGCACTGGCGTAATGCACACAAAATCCTGCTTTGTTCTCAAATAAAAAGTCATCAATCTGCTGTGGACCCACTGGTGGAGGGGTTAAGGTGTAAAAGTAAGCCTCTTGATTGAAGTAACTCATTAAGACATTTAATCGCTGTTCTGGGTTGGGATATTTGCGCATGAGTTCAGCGGCAAAAGCACGGGCTTTAACATTGCTCTGTTCAGGTAAGCGTAAATTTATCTGCTTCACAGTGTTATGGAGTGTGATGTCCATGGGGGAAGCAAGGTAAGAGTTAACTCGGTATTGGAACTGCTGATCAATGCTTCTTTTAGCGTAGAGTCGATGATCGGGCAAATTGGTGATGTCACTATTATCACTAAAGGCAACATCGAGTCCAAATAACCAGTTTTGGTAGCTGGGTTCGGCGATGATACTGTAGTTTAGTGGACTGCCTAGCGGTCGTTTTCTTGCTGGGATAGTAAATGGAACATCATCTTCTATTTGCCTAATACTCGCGTGTTGAGTCCACGTTTTACCATCATAATCTTCCATGACTAATGCGCGCCAATAGAGGAGGTGATTAGCGGGAGGTTGCTGGCCAAAGTCAGCTCGAAATGCCAGCGCCGCTGAGCGAGTGAGTTTTTGTATGTCGCCAAAGCTCACTTGGTCCGACAAACCTGTGGTCGCTGAACTGTCTTGAGGAACGAGCCACAGTGGTGGCAGCTTTGGCAGTATGATAAAAAGCAGAGCTGCTAGCGGCAGGCTTTGAACGATTAGCTTAGTCCCCATCTTGGCCGTTTCTTTCAGTTTATCCCCTTCATGGTAAAGGCTAACGAGCACGCAGGTATTGATTACTGTAATGAGGCTGAGAAGGGCAGTAAATAAGATGGATTGGTGATTGATGAACGTCAGCGCGATAAGAAAGTAGCCAACCAGTACCACAATTCGAACGTCTCGTTTCTCTCTCATCTCGATGTACTTAAGCGCATACCCCAATACAAGCAGGTTGATGAGTCCGTTAAGCAGGCCAATTTGGTTGGTGATTAACGCCAGTGTGATGGCTGAGGCGATGGCGAGTGAGTTCACCAAAAATCGCGGTGGCTTGGAGACTTTACCGATAAAAATGCCGAGGCGCCATAATAAGCAGATGCCGCAAATGGCTAAACTCCATGGGGTCAATTTTTCATATAAAGGTGTCAATATGGCAATATTGGCTATCAGCAGCCATAACAAGCTGTGACGGGAGATGATCTCTTGCTGCACCTTACTCATTGTTGAGTCTCTGACTTAGCAGGGACGAGTGCGATGGCTTGTAAACATCGAATTCGGTGACTCTCACCTTCAGAGGGAGGAATAATATTGTCCCCTAACACAAGGCCAAAAACCTGTCCTTTTTCACTTAATGTATCCACCGAATGGGTCAGTTGGCTAAGTCTGGTCTCCAGCTCGTTGATGGTGAGATCGGCGAGTGTCAGCCATTGGGGTTGCCCTTGAGGCTGTTGGAACTCTTTTGTTAGCATACCTCGGCCTTGCGCGAGTTGTTTCCATGCCACCTGCTTCAGGGATTCCCCTGGAATATGCTGTCTTAAGCCTTTAAATTCATCGACGCCAGGAATATGACCGCCTTGGTCATTCGCAATATATTCATGGCTATTATCAAAATGCGTCAATTGCTCTTTTGCATCCAATGGGGAAGCAAAAACAATGTGCTGATTATCAAGATCCACATGAGACCAAGCTCTGCATAAGCCTAACGGGTAGCGTGATTCGATTTTTAGTCGGCCGGGAGAGACGATTCCTCGGTATGAATTATCAAAAGAGATTAAGGTGTTTGTTGGCTGTGTTGTGACTCTGTCTAAACGCTTAATTTGGTTTTGAGGGTAATTAATTAACACTGAGAATTGCGTTTGTTTGGCGGACAGATGAATGGGGAAAACCAAGGTATCGCCCGCATAGGCTTGGGGGCAAGACTTTGAGGAGATGGTTAAGCCGGCCAAATTTCGGTAGCTGTAAATAATGCAGGTATTAAAGACGCTGAGTAGCAGCAAGCTTAATGCGATGACCAAATTATTCTGATAATTCGTACCAAAAAGAAACAGGATCAAGACTAAAAATAGCCACAGCATGCCAAAACTCGTGGGTAAAATGAATACACTCTTATGAGCTAATGTGACCTTAGAGGCGGGCGGCAGTCGACTCGCTAGCCAACGACTGAACCATTGCCTTATTCGCCCCTGTTGTGTGTTGCTTTTACCCATGAAGTTCATTGAGCGCATCTATAATATCGGGTTGGTATTACTGAGTATTCTTTGTGAAATCGCTTCACCCTGTTGTTGGCTACTGCTGCGGATCCTGTGTTCAGCGACCGATGAAAATACGGCTTGAACATCTTCAGGGACTAAGTAACTTCGTCCTTGAATGAAGGCCCAGGCTTTTGCCGATTGAAGCAAGGCTTTAGTTGCTCTAGGAGAAAGGCCATATCCCTCTTTCTGAACGCGGGATGCTTCGATTAGCGCAAGGATATACCCTAAGAGCGCATCGGATGCACTTACCTTGTCTACCATTTTTTGCAGCTCAATGAGTTCAAGCTGAGCGATACATTGAGGAAGCGTGGTTATCTGAGTGGGTTGTACATGGTTTTTGAGCATCTCAAGTTCAGCGTCTGCATTGGGATAGCCGATAGAGAGACGCATCATGAATCGATCTAATTGAGACTCTGGTAAAGGAAAGGTACCAGATTGTTCACTGGGGTTTTGCGTCGCGATCACAAAAAAAGGGTTGGGCAATGGGTGTGTAATACCATCAACGGTGATCTGATTTTCAGCCATGGCTTCGAGTAGCGCACTTTGGGTTTTCGGGCTGGCTCGATTTATTTCATCGGCTAAGATCATCTGTTTAAAAATAGGCCCAGGATGAAAAACAAATTGTGATTGTTCACTGTCAAAAATTGAGACGCCTAAGATGTCTGCCGGTAACATATCACTGGTAAATTGTACCCTTTGATAGCTTAACCCTAACGTTTGGGCGATACCGTGGGATAGGCTCGTTTTACCCATGCCGGGTAGATCTTCGATAAGTAGGTGACCTCTAGCAAGAATGCAGGTCAGTGCCAGTTTAATTTGTGCAGGTTTTCCTAAAAGCACCTTTTCAAGTTGGGCGATTATCTGAGAAATGCTTTGCTGTGCCATCGGACTCCTTACCACTTTGCAATTGATTAACTGCTTGATAACAAACTATGGGGCAAACCACTGTTAGGATCCAGTTAAGTTTATAGCTGTGTTGAATATTTTTATTCAATCCTCTCGAATATTATGGGATTAAGGCGATGGAAGTGGGGGCTGTGACAAACTGTTCTTTGAATAAAAAGCCTTGTACTAGATCAATCTCGAGTCCACGGGCCAATTCAAGTTGTGCGAGTGTCTCAATCCCTTCCAGTACGCAAAGTTTATCACTGGATTTGGCAAACTGAATTAATGCTTTTATCAAATTAAGATCACTGGGTGAGGTTTTATTGAACCAATCGATATCGAATTTGAGCGTGTTGACTTGGCTGAGGAGATCTAGCGAGAGCATAGAGTGGGGCGCGCCAATATCATCCAGTGCTACGCTTATCTGTTTGGCTTTTAGCTGAGAAAGGAGCTTGCTTGAGAGTCTGGCATCATTTATACAGGTATTTTCGATAAGTTCCACAGTGATATCTGCCCGAGAAGACAAAAGCACGAGCATCTCGTCAAAGTTATGCTCAGCGGCATGGGGATCTAAATTGATAAATAGGGGGAGTGTTAAATCTGAATGTTCAATTTGAAACGCTTTTGCTTTGTGTTCAATCAATGACAGTAGATGGCTTTGTTCGTGGAGTTGCTCGAAGATGATATTAGGCGGTGTAGCCTTTCCTTGTTTATCTTTAAAACGTGATAACGCCTCATAACCGCAGACATGTAAACTCTTGGCATCAACAAGGGGCTGATATTCAGCACTTAATAAAAGTGTGTCGAGTGTGATCATCTTTATGAGTTTATCCTTAATCTAAATCATTATTATTCACATTCTAGTATGCGTGTCTAAAACTTTCACGTTAACGAGGTCTGTTTGATAGATTTTTATACACTTAGGACAAATGAGTTATCAGGGGGAGCCGCTATATTTCATCCCCCCTTTAAACCCTGTTGTTGTAACATTTCAGGTTAAAGAGGGGAGCTTGGAGGCATTAGTATTTGAAGTTTAGCTCAGCAGCGGAGAATAATTCAGGTTTCTTGCCCTGTTTTATCTGATAAATCACCCGATAACTAAACACGGCTTGGACATATTCTCGTGTTTCAGTAAAGGGGAGGGATTCAATAAACTCAATGACATCCAATTGTCCATTCGATACTTTTAGCCAGCTCTTTACCCTATGCGGACCCGCGTTATAAGCTGCTGTTGCCAGCACACGGTTATTGTTGAACTGCTTAAGTAAGGAGGCGTAGTAAGCACTGCCAAGAGGAACATTGATATTAGCGTGATATAAACTGCGTTTGTTCTTGTATGCTAGCTTGTGTTTTCTTGCGGTCTCTTTTGCCGTAGCGGGCATAAGTTGCATCAAACCTCTTGCTCCAGCACCTGAGGTGGCATATGAATAAAATGCACTTTCTCGTCGAGCGATAGCCCGTATTTCGTCAACATTGACTTTGTATTGCTTGCTGGCCTTGGTAAATTCATCGTTTGCTGCATAGGGAAAACGAATGGTCATGTCGTTCCATAACTTACCTTGAATACTTGCTTGAACACCTAGGGAGTGCCATTGGTTCTCTAAGGCTAAAACGGCGTACTCTTTTTGCATCATTTTATTGTGTCGTCCGAGCATGAGTACCCATTCAGCTCTAGCATCAATGTTTTTATCTAACGCCAGCAGTTCGATAACCCGAGACAGACCTGAATCATCGTACAGTTTTTTATGATTGACCGGGTCGCTTTTTGAGAGCTTATCTTGGAGTTGATAGTCAGCATTGAGCTCATTCGCGGCGGAAAAACCATAGAAATTGCGTTGCTGGCTTAGGTCATTAAGGATTTTGCTGTGAGCAGATTCCGTGTTGCCCGCCTCTCTAGAAAGCCAATACTGCCATCTTGATTTTGCCTTTTTCTGCTCACTAAGCAGTGGAAGGGTCGTTGTGATGGATTGATTGTCATTTTCACGTATTGCCCACCTGAGTCTTAACTCCACAAGATCATCACTGTCTAGCAGAGGTAACATGGTATCGACAAACCCTTTTAGTTGTTCCTCTTGTCGTATTACAGCCCGTTTAACTAAATAACGTCCTAGCTTACGGCCTTGATAATCGCTAAATCGGCCAGTTTTTTGATAGCTAGCAAAGAGCTTTACGGCTTGTTTAAGATCTTTTCGCGCTAATTTTCGTAAGCCGGCATCGACAATGTCTGCATAGATCTTTGCTGGAGCTGAAAATTTTTGGGCATGGCGTAAGCTTCTAGGATCTTTGTAAACGGCCATTAACGTTT
Source organism: Shewanella hanedai (assembly GCF_007197645.1). Lineage (GTDB taxonomy): Bacteria > Pseudomonadota > Gammaproteobacteria > Enterobacterales > Shewanellaceae > Shewanella > Shewanella hanedai. The sequence continues at coordinate 76,814 of NZ_VKGK01000014.1, read as the reverse complement.
TTGCCGCTTTCTGTTGGCTGGTGACTTTACGGGATAGGTAGGTTAATAGCCCGTATTGGTTAGCATTAAAACTGAGCAACATACGAGACCAAATTAACTCTTGGGTCATACCGCCATTCTTTCGCCATGCAGAAAAGAGAGGATCGCACTCTTTAGGACGAGACTTTCCGTATAACCAAAGTGATTTCGCTCCTTTATAAGCCTGTTCTTTATCGCCTTGGGATAGCTCTGCTCGATAGTAGTAACACTGCAACGTGATATTATTCGGAGAAGTCGGGCTGATGGCTAAAAAGTCTGCCCAACGTTTTTGAGCCCCAACATGTTGGAGATAACGATATCTAGCGGAATTAAAAAGGGGAGTGTCTTTAAATTGTTCAAGCGCCTTATCTGCTTTGGCTCCCTTGTAGGCCAATATGGTATTGATGTTGGCATGATAATCCAGATAAACGGTTAACGGATAATCAGCGAGCAAAGACCTTAAGCGGGCATACTCTTTTGTCTGCTTTTTATCTAAGGCGTCTCGTGCATCTAAGTATGTTTGTTGTTCTTGCGTTAATGAGCTTGCATGCGTCATGTTCGCGATAGCGACACTTGATAGAACAACAAGCAAAGGACCAACTTTAGATAAAACGTGTTTGAGAATGCCAACGACCTGAATGCGCATTACTACTTTTCCTTTAATATCCATATTATCTGGTGCCCTAACTTAGGCGTGGATCAGTTAAGCTGCTTATCATCAAATTGATAGTCAGATAGGGCTTGATCTAGCATGCGTTGATCTAGTTTTTTACTGGTGTCTACACCGAGTTGCTGCATCTGATGCGCTTGCTTAACTAAGTTACCTTTTCCACTTGAGAGTTTGTTCATGGCACTAGCGTAGCTTTTTTCAGCCCCCTCGATGGCGCGACCCAACTTTTCCATGTCTTCTATGTAGCCACAAAGTTTATCGTATATTTTCCCTGCTTGCTTGGCGATATGTTGTGCATTTTGATTTTGGTACTCGTAACGCCAAATATTGTTGATGGTTCTTAGAGCGACAAGTAGGTTTGTCGGGCTGACGATCATGATGTTGTGTTCTAGTGCATAGTTAACCAAACTAGGATCATGCTCAAGAGCGAGAAGAAATGCAGGCTCTAATGGAATAAACATTAACACATAATCCAAGCTTGTTAGCCCGTGAAGTTTTTGATAATCCTTATTGCTAAGTCCTTTAATATGACTGCGTATTGAGATCACATGTTCTTTGAGTGCTTGAATACGTATAGCGTTATCATCACTGTTAAAGTAGCGCTCGTAAGCCACGAGAGACATTTTTGCATCAATAACGACATCTTTGTTTTCTGGAAGGTGGACAATAACATCGGGTTTAAAGCGTTTGCCCTCATCATTCTTCAGTTCAGTTTGAGTCTCGTATTCATGACCTTCACGTAAACCACTCTCCTGCAAAACCCGCTCTAAAATGACTTCTCCCCAGTTACCTTGCTGTTTATTGTCGCCTTTTAACGCATTGGTGAGGTTGACGGCATCTTGACTCATTTGCATATTCAACGCCTTGAGGGATTCAAGTTGATGATTAAATGCGCTGCGTTGGGATTGCTCATGAGTGTAAGATTCACTCACTTGTTTTCTAAAGCCTTCAAGCTGTTGTTTGAAAGGCGCAAGTACGGAGTCTAGTTGGCTAGTATTTTGGTGTTGGAATTTTTCAGAACGTTCTTCAAATATTTTATTGGCGAGATTTTCAAATTGGGTATTTAATCTTGCTTCAGCCGTTTCAAGTAGTTGAAGTTTATCTTCAAGGGCTTGTTGTTCAGCAGTGAATTTAACCGTTAGGGTTTGCTGCATGGCGTTTGATTTAGATAACGCGAGCTGAGATTCCATTAACTTACGCTGTAGCTCTTTGAGTTGGAGTTCAAGACCCGTGCATCGCTGTGCATCAGCTTGAGCCTTTCCGAATGCTGATAGTTGTTGTTCAAGTTTGAATTGTACTTGCTCCAGTTGCTGATCTTTCTCACATAAAACAGATTCTTTATGTTGTAGTTCTTGCGTATATTGTTCTATCTCTTGTTGATGACTATTCTCAATGTGTTCTTTAGACAGTTCCCAGCGACGTCTGGTGAGCTTTTGATTGAGCAGTGCACCAATGAGTATTGAAAGAAAAGAGATCGCGATAAGTGCAATGATTTCAGGGACGGATAGAGTGATATCGATGGGCATGAAAGCTGGCCTTGGTCAAAGAGAGCCCTAAGATTCGCATTTCGGCTCAGCTAGTTCAAGTCACATAGGTGTAAATGAATAACTATTAATCACTTGTTGAGTCTCTGTTATCAAAGATGGCTATTAATACTAGATTTACTCTGCTCAGCTGTAACTATAATCAGAATATGGCAATTTTTTCGAGTGTCGTCATTGAACTCAATTTATATGAAATTGAATTGGGGATATTGCGGTCTTATCTATGAAGAAATAATAAAAGGACTATTCGATGCATTTTAAAAAAAGACCTTCTTGGGACACATTAAAGAGTTCAGACATCACGCCTGAATCAGTGTTTAATGACCGTCGTAACATCATTAAAGCCTTAGGTTTGGGCGCTGTAGGTGCGAGTATTCCTGGTCAAGTACAAGCGGGTATTTTCGACCTGTTTGGCGAAAATAAGCCTAGTGTGCCTTTTATCACCTCTCCGTTGGCATTCACGGTAAATACAGGCTTTGAAGTCAACGAAGCAAAGACACCTTTCGAGAAGGTGATCCGCCATAATAATTTCTATGAATTTGGGACAGATAAATCAGATCCGGCAGAAAACGCGCAAGACTTTAAGGTCGATCCGTGGACACTGGTTATCGATGGTGAGGTTGACCACCCCATTACGCTAGGGCTAGATGATTTAACCAAGATGATGGCGCTGGAAGAGCGTACTTACCGTTTACGTTGTGTTGAGGCGTGGTCTATGGTTATCCCTTGGGTTGGCTTTCCTTTAGCTTCTTTACTGAAAAAAGCAGGATTGACCAGTAAGGCTAAATATGTGGCATTTGAGACATTGTTTGATCCTGAGCAGATGCCGGGACAAAAGAGCCGTTTAATGGGTGGAGGGATCCACTATCCATATGTAGAAGGGTTGACCATCGCTGAAGCGATGAATGATCTGTCATTTTTAGCCGTTGGTCTTTATGGTAAAAGTTTACCGCCACAAAATGGAGCACCGATACGTTTAGTGGTTCCTTGGAAATATGGTTTCAAGAGTATTAAGTCGTTAGTTCGGATCCGAGTGATGGATAAGAGGCCGCCAACAAGTTGGAATCAACTTGCTCCACAAGAGTATGGTTTCTATGCCAATGTCAATCCTGATGTCGATCATCCACGTTGGTCTCAGGCGAGTGAGAGACGGATTGGTGAAGGCGGATTATTTTCTGCTAAGCGAATAAAAACACTGCCCTTTAATGGTTACGAAGAACAGGTGTCTGGTTTGTACCAAGGCTTGAATTTAACAAAAAACTTCTAATTGATGTTGAGGTTGCTCATCTATGTGTGAGTAACCTTATTTTGAACTATGTGGATACAGGCTTGGAGTTAACAATGCGTTTAACAATGAAACATCTCTTTTGGTTGAAAGTCGCCATTCACAGCATTGCTATTTTGCCTGTCGCTTACTTAATCTTGTTAATATTGTCGGATCAAGCTGGTGGCGATCCTGTGCAGTTCATTATTCATTATACGGGTATCGGTGCACTTAATACCTTAATCGTATTATTAGCGATTTCTCCTATAGCACGTAAATTTAAACAAGGTGTTTTGATCCAGACTCGGCGCGTTGTAGGACTATATGTGTTTGCTTATGCAAGCTTACATATTTTTGCTTTTATCAGTTTAGATCTCTTATTTGAATGGTCACTTCTTATTGAAGAAGTATTAAAACGGCCATATATACTAGTGGGTGCTTTGGCTTACATTATACTTTTTGCATTGTCGATTACTTCGTTTAAAGTGATTAGACGTAAGATGGGGAAACGTTGGCAGCAGTTACACAATCTTGTATATCTTGTCGCTATTTTAGTCCCCATACATTTCTATTGGTCGGTTAAATCAGAAGTTATTGAACCAAGTATATATATTTTAGTTACAAGCTCATTACTTTTGATTAGGTTACCCTTATATAAGTTTTACCAAACCATTTTAGCTAATAAATTCAAATCGAAATCGACTAGCTAATAGAAAGTATTAACTATATTTAACCTTAGTTGGAAAGGTTAAAATAAGATGCAGAGAAACAAAAACTATGCGATAACTGCTACTGATATCTGATGATTGTCAATCACACAAAATCGTGAAAATACTTACATGGTTGGCAGTATCGCAAGTGTTCGTTGCTGTTTGATGACAAAGAGAATTCTTGCAGGCTTAATGTAAAAACCTCAGCTAACACAAAGAGTTGCATAACTGAGTCATTTAAATTAATTAGGGGTAATATTCAATGGTTATATAATGTTGATATGTTAATAAACCAAACGATTTAGTTAACCTGATCTTTCATTATCTGTAAAACATCATCATAAGAAATGTTGAATTGTCGAGACAAATTAATCACTTTGGTCTTGTAGGTTTGAATATTTTCCTGTTGAACTATCAAGCGTTTCTTGTTAGCAACAAGTTCATTAACTGTCTCTTGTAATATCAATAAGCGACGAAGATTATAATCTAAAGATTCAATGTACTTACCCATCTGTTGTTTGTTACGAGCCTGAGTTAGATCACTGGATTGTTTTTTATCATATCCATACTCATCCAATGCAGCTAATGCACTTTGTAAATCAAGGTTATTGTTCATTGTTGTTCACTTTTAAAATGAGATTATTAAGAGTCAGAATTGACTATTTTTCATTATAGACTTTTAAGTTGGCTTGTTAAAGATATTCATATATATATTCGTAAATAAATATTTATTAAGTAATCTCACTATTTTGTTATGACCTTGTTGAAAAATGGATAAGAGGTTAATCTGTTAAAAATTGACTTAGGAGATTAATATGCTGGACCTTTTACCTGACCTTTATGATCATTATGCTGAGCAACTTTCATTATTACCTATTGCTCTTAACCAATATGGTCAGAAAAAGATATTCTGGGGTGAAGTCGTCACAATCAAGTGCTTTGAAGACAACTCTATGGTTAAAAAGTTATTGGCTACAGAGGGTAAAGGTAAAGTGCTTGTTGTGGATGGCAGCGGTTCATTAAATAGAGCACTTCTTGGAGATATGATCGCCATGGATGCCGTTAAGAATGGCTGGGAGGGGATCATCATTAATGGTTGTGTCAGGGATGTGGGTGTTCTTAGTCAGTTAGATATTGGTATCAAGGCGCTAGGTGCTAACCCAATTAAGACGGTTAAATTAAACGTAGGTGAAGTAAACCTTAAGCTTGATATCGCTAACAATATAATTGTACCGGGTATGATGTTATATTCAGATGAGAATGGTGTGGCAGTGTCGAGTGATAAACTCGATTTATCGATCATACTTTAACTTATTCACTCGATTCAGACGGAACCTGTTATGAAAATTTTGAAATGGTTTTTTATTGTGCTGCTGCTTATGTTCGGCTCACTGGTAGCTTATCTTACGCTTATCTTTGACCCAAATGATTTTAAGCCTGAATTGGTTGAGGTTGTAAAAGAAAAAACCGGGCGTGACCTTGTTATAGAAAACGATCTTGCTTGGACCTTTTTCCCGACAATAGGTATTGAGTTATCTAAGATCTCTCTCTCGAATCCCAAGGGGTTTGATGAGGCTTCCATGCTTAAAGTGAATAAGGTGGTTGCCGAAGTCGCGTTAATGCCTTTGTTTAGTAAAGAAGTTGAAATAGCACAACTGAATCTGGATGGATTGACGCTTAATCTGGAAACTCGCAAAGATGGTCAAACAAGTTTTGATGGTCTAGATGGTGGTGCAAGCAAACCTAAGCCAACTGAAAGTTCAGCTGGCGGAGAGGATGTGAAATTATCAGCTCTGGATATTGGTGGTATCGCAATCACTAACACCACGATTCGCATGACTGATGACATCGCAGGCACAGAACAAATATTCGAGTTAGAGAAGCTAACTCTAGGTCAACTTAGCTTAGGCAAGTTTGCTTCACTGGCTTATCAGTTTAAAGCTGAGCTTCCTGATATGACAATGACCAGTCAAGGTGAGGGCATGTTCAAGATTGCACAAGACATGCAATCGATTGAGCTTAAAGATCTGAATATTGAAAATTCTGTAATGGGTGAAGGGATCCCGAATAAGAAACTTGATAGTCAACTACAGACACAAATTCAGGTGTTGCTGGATAAGAAGATACTTGAAGTCACATTAAATGAGCTTGTTGTAGCAGACATTAAAGGGTCTGGTGAAGTCAAGGTTGCTTATGGTACTAAGGTTCCAAGTATTGATGGCAAGCTCAACCTAGGTGATATTGATGTTGACGCCTTTATGCCTGCAACAGACGCCAAGACAGAAAAAGAAGCGGCACCAGTTAACGCCAGTTCGAATAAAGAGCCTGATTTATCAGCGCTGAAATCAGTTAACTTTAATCTTGAATTAACCGTTAAATCGATAAAAGTGGCAAACATGCACACGAGTAATTGGTTGATGAAAACGAAGTTAAAGTCTGGTGTTTTATCGATGACAGAACTGAATGCCGATCTTTACCAAGGTAAGTTGTCAGCGAGTGCCCAACTTGATGGACGTCAAAAAGTGGCGAGTTATTCATTTGATGAATCTGTTAAAGGTGTTCAAATACATGAATTAATGAAGGATGCTGCAGATATTGATCTTTTGGCTGGAACGGCTAATTTTAGCGTGAAGGGTAAAGGACGCAGTTTAGTCACTGAGAACCTCAAGAAGAATCTTGCGGCTAAAGGTCAATTTGAAATCGCTGATGGCGCGCTTTATGGTGTGAACATTCCGCAGATGATCCGTGATGCAAAGGCGAAACTCGGTGGGGACCTGTCTGCAACGGAAAAGACTGAACAGAAAACCGATTTTACGAGCTTAACAGGATCATTCTCTGTGGTTAATGGGGTTGTTTCTAATCCTGACCTTCTAATGGCTTCACCTTTAATCCGACTTGCGGGTGCAGGGACAGCCAATATCATCACTGAGGCGTTAGATTATTCATTGACGACGTCGGTTGTTGGTTCACTTGAAGGTCAAGGCGGCGGTGAGCGTGATGCACTTCATGGTATCGAAATACCTTTTGCTATTACAGGCACTTTTGCTGAGCCAAAATTTGCGTTAGATACTGCTGCTTTATTTGATGCGAAACTGCAACAAGAAGCTGATAAGGTAAAAGATAAAGTGAAAGACAGTATTTTCAAAAAACTGGGTGGCTTTTAATGAAATCGAATCTATTAATGACGTTGAGTGCCGTTACGCTAATGGCGTGTTCTCAAGGGAATGGACCTGAAATCAACGCGGATCTGACTCCACAAAATAGTGATAATGGCGTCAGTGAAGTCAAAGAGCCTGTAGTTAAAGATACCGTTGTTAAAGAGACTAGGGTCAAAGCCGTTGTGGTAGCAAAGGATGGTATCGATCATTCTATGCTTAAAAAAAGCATCTCGGAGGACAAAATGACGAAAGGACTCTTAACGGGTGAACTTGAGGCTTCTGTCGACAAGGGACTGTTCGTGTCTCTTACGATAACGAATAATCAATCTTATGGTGTGCCAGTGCAGTATCGTTCAGGTATGACTGCAGATTTGCAACTCCTTGACCCAATGGGGAACAAAATCTGGGCATGGTCAAATGAGATGATGTTTACTCAGGCTATCAGAGACACGGTGATACCAGTTGGTAAACCCATTACGGTTAAGTTTAAGATCCCTGAAGCGACGATGAAGCAAATTAAAGGCGCGGGTTATACGCTTAAAGCTATTTATGCAGGACATGCGACAGAGTCTAAGAGTGTTGCCATGGGCGATGTCACTCTCTCCCTTAATGCGGTCATGAAGTAACTTGTTAGTGTTGTGAAAATCAAAGTATAAAAAAGCCAGTGTTTGTCGTCGACATTCACTGGCTTTTTATTGTCTGTTTTGTTCTGAGTATGGAGTTAAGCTCGAACGTTACTCATATCAACAAATAACTTCAGCTTTTGACCTGGTTGGATATACTTACTTTTCTCAAGCTCATTCCAACGGACTAAATCGACAACGCTAACTTTGAACTTTGTCGCAATACGAGCAAGAGAATCACCGGATCTCACAGTATAGTTGACCGTGCGAGTCACCGAGGATGATTTTTTCTGTTTACCACCCGTCCATATTGTCAGGCTTTTACCTACCCTCAGGCTGTCTCTTGGTGCCATGTTATTCCAACTCGCAAGTTGTGAAATAGACACCTTATGAGCTTTAGCTATTTTCCAAAATGAGTCACCTGACTGTACTTTGTAGCTCACCTTAGTTCCTTGCTTTCCTTTGTGCTTCGAAAGCAATCTCTGGTTGGCTGAATAAGCGTATTGCTCAGGATTCTTCGCCGCAACAGGGATCAAAAGGTGCTTCCCGATGACGATGGTATTACCCTTTATATCATTGACTGCACGCAGAGCGGACACCGTTGTGTGATAACGCTGTGCAATAAGGCCTAAACTGTCACCGGACTTTACCTTATATCTTTCCCAGTTAAGTCGATCATCGGCGCTAGTGTCGGCAAGAGCAAGGGTAAAAGCGGATGCTTTATCCACCGGAAGCACCAATTTGTGCGGGCCATCAGGCGCTGTAGCCCAACGGTTATAGCCAGGATTGAGTTTGTGTAACTCAGAAGTGGTCATGTTCGCCAGCTCAGCGGCAAGGGCTAAGTCTATTTGATTGCCAATATCGATGACTTGAATTTGTGGTTGGTTCTTGATAGGCATCAACTTGATGCCATATTTATCAGCATTTTTGATGACTTCAGCCAAGGCCAGCATCTGAGGTACGTAACGCTCAGTTTCAGTTGGAAGATCTAATGCCCAGAAATCCGTTGCCTTACCTTGTCTTTTATTGCGTTTCACCGCATTAAGGACACGGCCTTCACCTGTGTTATAGGCAGCCATGGCGTAGAGCCAGTTACCGTTTGTTTTTTTATAGAGATACTCAAGCATATCCAGTGCGGCAATGGTTGCTGCAGGGACATCTCGACGACCGTCATACCACCAGTTCATTTTGAGACCAAAATGTTTTGCCATGGGGGCAGTAAATTGCCACAGACCAGAAGCGGCGCCGTGTGAATATGCAAATGGATCGAAAGCACTTTCAACAATGGGAAGTAGAGCGAGCTCTATTGGCAGTCCTCGCTTTTCAATCTCTTCTACTATCAGATAAAGAAAGGGTTCAGCTCTTTCGGATACTCGTTCAAGGTGCTGTGGGTGTTTGATATACCAGTCACGATATTGATTAACTAGCTTTTGGTCTGGAATTGGGAAGTCTAATCCAAGACGAATTCTTTGCCAGACATCTGTGACTTCAACGATCTCTGGAGTCGGGGTTGATTCGACTTTTGGGATAGATAAGGTTGCTGTTTGAACTGAGTTCTGGGTCTGTTCAGGGGTGTCTGTTGTTTGGTTTAAAGACTGACAACCGGAGAGTAGGGCTATGCTCCCTACTATTACAAATACTTGTATGCGCATCTAACAATTAATTCCTCAATGTAGTCCCACTATATTTTTAGGTGTGTAGATAATATAGAGACTTAAATAGCGGATCTATTGTAAATGATTTATTAAGCCTTGTCTTTCCATTGCCTGAGAAGCCCTAGAGTGGTCACAACATCCTTGGTTTCTTGAGTAAAATGTAGATTTATTGCGTTAATCACATCTGGTGTGTGACAACGCAGAAAAGGGTTTATTTCTAGCTCTGTCTTAATATTTGAAGGTAATGTTGCTTGACTGTTTGCGCGTAAAGTTTGGCAATGTTTGTAGTAATTGATGAGTGCCGCATTGTCAGGTTCTACCTTCATTGCAAATTTGAGATTCGCTAGCGTGTATTCATGGGCACAATACACACGAGTATTGCTAGGTAAGTTGGCCAAAGACTGCAGTGAATGATATAGCTGACTCGGGTTGCCTTCAAATAGTCGTCCACAGCCACCACTAAAGAGTGTGTCTCCACAGAATAATGCATCTTGAATATGATAGGCAATGTGTCCTAACGTGTGTCCAGGTAAGTAGAAAATCGCCGCGGTTAATCCCAATGCTTGCAATTCAACATGGGTTTGTTCTGTGATCGGGTGGCTTATATTGGCAATGTTTTCATTCGACGGCCCAAACACTTCAATCTGAGTCGGGCTGTGATCAATCAGCGCACTGACACCACCGGTATGGTCATGGTGATGATGGGTGATCAAGATACCTGCCAGTGTGAGCTTATTTGCCTGCAGATATTCAATGACCACATTAGCATCACCGGGATCGACCACATAAACTAATGATGAATGTGGCGTGGATATAACCCAGATATAGTTATCATCAAATGCCGAGATGGGGGTGACGGTAAACGTAGAGGCGGTAGACATAGTCATTTCCTTTTTAAAATCCCATTCGAAGAATGAAGGTTGTGATAACGTATACCCAAACCACTTCAAGATGCAGGATCCTACATTTTCAAGACGTTTGGGTATACACTATCATTTTACTTTTCAACGCTATTACTTGTATAGCGCTTTATGGGATTTAATCGATGTAAGTGAACGATTAGCTCCCAGTAAAGCAGTGTTTAGATTACAGGTTATGCCCGTTTTATTTGAATTATATTTATTTGTTTAGGGATTGCGCTGTGTCGGAAAATACTCCCCCCTTATCGCCACAAAGTTGGTCTCAACTTCCTCATGGTGAACAGATTAAGGGCTTAATAGAACACACTTTGACACCTTGGTGGCCAAAAGTGTTTGGTTATCACATGCTGAGCTTAGGTGCGTTAAGTGCCGAGCTCAACATGCCTGAACTGCCAATAGGCCGTCGTTTTTCACTTTTTGATGGCGATGGCGCTGCCGTTAGAGCCGACTTTACCGCGTTACCTATCCAAAATGGCGTCATTGATGCTGTGGTGATGAACATGTTGTTAGAGTTTGAGACTGACCCTTACAAGATGCTTCGTGAAACCGATAGAGTATTAATTTCGGGAGGTTACCTGTTTATCATAGGTTTTAATCCTTTAAGCCCAGCGTTTATGGGTAAATTGCTGCCTAAATATCAACAGCAGCTTCCTTGGAGTGGGCGCTTTTTTATGCCATCAAGAGTGAAGGATTGGTTAGGGTTATTAGGTTATCAAGTGATTTCTGATGAGCGTTTTCTCTATCATCATCTACTCAGTGACATAAGAGAGGAGAGCATCTGGCAAGATGCGCTACAGGCATGGTTGCCCAGTAGCGGTAGCATGTATCTGATTGTGGCTAGAAAATTAGAGTCACCATTGACGCCCATTCAAGAAAAACGAAAAGTAAGGTCCACTCAATGGGCAACCGCACCGAGTGCTGGCAGAAGTGAACATTATAAAACCGATCAGAAAACCGATAAGATTAGAAACTGATGAGAATTACACTGAAACAACTGACTATTTTTGAGGCTGTGGCTCGAAGTGGTCAAGTCGCCAGAGCGGCTGAAATGGTCAACTTATCTGCACCTGCAACGTCAATGGCTCTATCTGAACTTGAGAAGCAACTGGATGCACGCTTGTTTGAACGAGTGGGTAATCGCCTTAGATTAAACTCACAAGGCAGTTTACTTTTGCCTCTGGCTACAGAGGCATTACAGAAATTTGATCAGATAGAACATCTCTTTTCATCTCCAGAGGCTGAGTTTAGTGGCACGTTAAATGTCAGTGCTAGCTCGACGATAGGTAACTTCATGTTAGCCAAAAGTGCCGTCGCCTTTTGTCAGCAATATACCCGCGCTCAGGTTGATCTGGACATCGATAATACCCAAGGGGTGATTAAGTCCATCTTAGAGTTTAGAAGTGAGATTGGCTTTATTGAGGGGCAATGCCTAGATAGCAGGATTAAAGTTGAAGCTTGGCATAAAGATAGATTACTTATTTTTTGTCATCCTGCTCATCCTCTGGCAGGCAAACATGTGTCGCCTAAATCATTACAAGGCCAGTCTTGGGTGATGCGAGAGGAGGGCTCAGGTACGCGCGATTACTTTATCAATGCCGCGAACGCATTGGATATGCAGCCCGTTGAAAGATTTATTTTTAGAACCCCAGATGCCATAAAACAAGCGGTTAAACAAGGAGCTGGCTTAGCGGTGTTATCTGAACTGACGTTAGAGAAAGAGATAAACCGTAAAGAGCTGGGTATCATCGAGGTCGACGGTTTACTGCTTGAAAGGCAATTTTATCGCATTCACCATAAAAGCCGTAAATCAACGCCACTTTGTGACAAGTTTGTCGGCTTTTGCAGCAACACGCTATAGTAGTGCTAATAGAAACATTAGTTTCCTATTAGAGCCTAAGCATTTGGTTGATAACCGAGATCCTCTTGAGTCGGTTTAGCTTCTGCAGCGACTCTGGCTAAGGTGTCGCAGCGCTCATTTTCAGTATGGCCAGTGTGTCCTTTTACCCAACGCCAATCGATCTCATGAGCAGCCGCGGCTTTATCTAGGCGTTTCCACAAGTCGACATTTTTAACCGGTTGCTTTGTTGAGGTCATCCAGTTTTTCTTTTTCCAGCCATGGATCCACTGAGTGATCCCTTGTCTCATGTACTGACTATCGCTTGTTAGTACGATTTTACAGGGTACTTTTAATGCTTCTAGTGCGATAATAGGTGCAAGCAACTCCATGCGATTGTTTGTGGTTAACAGAAAACCATCGGCAAACTCCTTAGTGTGTGCTTTGTATTTCATTACCACACCGTAGCCGCCTGGACCTGGATTACCTAAGCAAGAGCCATCAGTAAATATTGAGAGCTGTTTCAGTACCGTCATCAAGTTGTTACCATAGTCGAATCATTGGGAGAGTATACCCAAAAACTTATTAAGTGCTATTAATCTTATGAATATTGTATCAAGTGCAAAGCGTCAGATCATTCTCGATACCGAAACCACAGGTATGAACCAAGGTGTCGGTGCGATTTATTTGGGTCACCGTATTATCGAAATTGGTTGTGTAGAGGTCATTAACCGTCGGTTAACTGGACGTCATTACCATGAATATATCAATCCTCAACAACTGATTGATGAAGAAGCGATAGCAGTCCACGGTATCACAAACGAATTTGTTGCGCATAAACCTAAATTTGCTGAAATATCCAAAAGTTTTATCGAGTTTATTGACGGGGCTGAAGTTGTGGCTCATAACGCGAACTTCGACGTTAGCTTTATGGATCATGAGTTTTCATTGCTGCAACCCCGTGGCCCAAAGACTGCCGATATCTGTCCAATCTTAGATACATTGGCGATTGCTAAATTTCTTCACCCTGGTCAGAAAAACAACCTGGATGCGTTATGTAAGCGTTATGGCATCGATAACTCTCGTCGTGATCTTCACGGTGCTTTACTCGATGCCGAGATATTAGCCGACGTTTACCTGATGATGACGGGTGGTCAAACCAAGTTTAACCTCTCTTCTGAAAAAGAGGGTCAGGAAGGGGGGGGGATCAATCGTTTAAGTATAAATCGCAGTAAACTTAAAGTGATCAGTGCAACGGCCGATGAACTTACTATGCATGAAGAACGATTAGATTTAGTTGCAAAATCAGGGCAATGTATTTGGCGAGGATAGATGTCACTTTATGACACTTTTTAAGATTAGAGATTTTATTTACGGCTTCATCGCTTTGAGTGCCATCGCGTATAGTGGGCAGGTTCTGGCTAATATCGTGCCTTTAGAACAAGCTAGCGAATTAAAAAACCGTTTTCGAATCGATCACATGGTCGACAGTATGACGTTAATCATACAACGTCAATTTGGCAGTGGACCTGTTGTTATTGTGTTGCCTGATGGCAGTAAATGGTACGCAGAACGTCACCCTGAAAGTGTGCAATGGGTCGATGGATTAAGCGGTGACATCATTACCATTGAAAAACCTTTACCGGGACCTTGGCAATTGATTGGTCGCGTGGCCGAAGGTTCAGTCTTAAAGAAAGTCTCCGAGCTAGGAATATGGGTAGAAGAAGTTCCTCAACCTCTTTATCAGGGAGAGCGTTTAAAAATAACGTCTCAGTTATTAGCGGATAAACAGAGGTTGAGAATGCCAGGATTGGATTATCTGGTTGACTGGACCGCAAAATTTATCAGTGGACATGAGGCTGGAGACGAAAACTTCGCTGCGGGGACTCGAATTGTTGGCTCTTACAAGGATAATGGCGAGGGGTTAGATGAGCGTCCTGATGATGGGGTATTCACGGCAGATATAAGTCTAAATCAGCCTTGGGGAAGATATAGCTTAGCGGTAAAAGCGCAAAACAATGTCTTTAACCGTGAGGTTAACTATCCGTTTGTATTGTCTCCATCTCCCATCGATATAGCTGTTATTGAACCTGCAGATCCTATCAATGAACGTTGGAAATTATTGATCGAAGCTCAACCTGGTCACATTCTATTAAAGGAAACCCATTTAGATCTTGAGTTTGTTGGCCCTGCAGGTTTCCAGTTACCGTTAATTATTCATGGTTTATCTGAGACGGAAACTGAGTTGGTTTTACCTGAAGTCTCTGATTACGGCAGTTATCGTATAAAAGGCATGGTGATGACGACCTTAGTGTCGGGTCGAGAGATTGTACTGACTCTGCCTGAGCGATTTTTTAATCTCATTGAGCCCCCCAAACCACCGCCACCGCCTCCTACCGCTGAAGAGCTAGCAGAAGTGGCGGCAAAGAAAGCGGCTATTGAAGAGGAAGAAGCAAAGGATCAGGCTATTTTCTGGATAGTCACTGTGAACGTGTGTTTGTTGCTCTTTGGTACTCTGGGGCTGTTAATTTGGCGCAAACGTCGAATTTTAAAAGAAGCACTCGCAGCTGCTCAAGTGCGTTTAGATCAAGAAAAAGCGCAACAACAGGAGGCGGGTGTGGCATTAGATGAGATAGATCTGACGATGCCGGAAGATCCACCTAAGCCATAGACGTTGTTTTTAGTGAGTAAAAGCAGTTATTTCATTCGATTTGCTGCTTTTTTGACTGAACAGTAATAAGTGGAAAAGTTTTTATTGACGAGAGCTGCTGTCATCCGTATTATTCACCGCAACTTGATGTGGAGCGGTAGTTCAGTTGGTTAGAATACCGGCCTGTCACGCCGGGGGTCGCGGGTTCGAGTCCCGTCCGCTCCGCCAATCAAGTGTCTAAATTTAGTTTCATTGTTAGTGACATAACAGTTAAACAGCTTATAAACCACTAAGTTTAGGAGCGGTAGTTCAGTTGGTTAGAATACCGGCCTGTCACGCCGGGGGTCGCGGGTTCGAGTCCCGTCCGCTCCGCCAAACAACGAAGCCCTTGTCGAAAGACGAGGGCTTTTTTGTATATGAAAATTGTAGAATATTCTCATTCAGTGATAATACCAATCAGTATAAAGATTTGATCGCTCAGCGAGAGTTTAGCGGTCCTGAGGCAAGGTCATTAATTGCTCCTGCATTAATGACATTCACCACATCCATGTGGCTTGCAGCGAGTGAAGAGCATAGTTATTCTACGGTTAAGCTCGTTAACACAGCATCAGAACCGCTAAAACTCGCCTGTAAGGAGTGTTTTTGGCTGCCTACTTCTGCGCTGAATGAACTCATAAGGGAACAACCATTATGTCATCCATTCGCCTTGAATTAGTTTGCCAAAAAACACTCTGAGTAGATCAACTTCTTATACTGATTGGTATAAAAGCGGTAGTTCAGTTGGTTAGCTTCTTTTGAATAGAAAGCGGCCTGTCTCACGTGCCGAAGGCACATTCGAGTCCCGTCCGCTCCGCTCCGCCAAATATAAAGCCTCAGCATTTCTGCTGAGACTTTTTAAACTAAATCTGATGGGGATATGAAGCTATTTGCCATCCTCTGCTCTTCGCTTCTTAAAGTCTGAATCAGTTTTCCATTTAGGCCAATCATCATTGTTTGCAAGTGTGCTGGCAATATCAGCGATTAATGCGATGTCTTGACCCATTCCACCTAATGACCATAGAGGAGAGTAGTCGTCAGCTTCTTTATGATATTTATGAGTGATGTAATCAGGATCAGTGTCTCCTAGACTCATAAATAGCAATCCTGGAACGCCTTGTTTTGCCATAGAGAAGTGATCAGAACGAAAAAAGAGGCCATTTTGCGGTCGAGGATCTAACTTAACCTTACGTAGCTGTTTAGCTGCCGCTTGTTCAAGATATTCTTCCAATTCAGACATATTATTGCCGTACTGCAAAATATAGTCGACGCCATCAAGTGCATTCATGCCATCGATGTTCAACAAGCCAACCATATTCTTAGTAGGTAATATCTCACCTTGAGCAAAAAGTTCTGATCCGATCATCCCAGTCTCTTCTGCGGTAAAATTGACAAAGAGGATGGAGCGTTTAAATGGGGTGGATTTATGTTGCTCCATTAGTATCCGGGCAATCTCTAATGTTGCAGCAACGCCGGTAGCATTGTCGATGGCACCATTGTAAATTTCGGGGCCTTGGGGAGTGTGTTTAGTGCCAAAGTGATCCCAATGGGCACTTATGACAATGGTTTCATCTGGTTTTTCAGTGCCTTTAATTAAGGCGATGACATTATTTGATTGAGCGTGTTCAATCTCTGTTTTCAGCAGTAAGTCAGCTGTTAGATTTAATGGTATGGCTTTGAAGTCAGACTGCAGCGCAAGCTGTTTGACCGATGGCAGTGTGAGTCCTGCTTTTTCTAATAGTTGTTCACTGGCATCATGGTGTATCCAGCCCATTATTGGCAACTTGCTGGTGTTATTTTCATCATCGACCAAGGTGTATTTACTGCCAGTATTAGAGCTTTCTACCACACTCCAGGGATAGCCGGCAGCATCGGTTTCATGGATGATAAACACAGCTTTTGCACCTTGCTTTGCGGCTTCTTCATACTTATACGTCCAGCGGCCATAGTAGGTCATGGCATTCCCAGTAAATAGCTGAGGATCTTGAGTGGCAAAACCTGGGTCATTCACCAACATGATGACGGTTTTCCCTTTCACATCGATATCTTGATAATCATTCCACTGGTACTCAGGTGCATTTATACCGTAACCAACAAAGATGAGTTCAGATTTATCTAGTTGTATGTCCGTTTCCATCTGTTGAGTTCTGGCGGTAAATTCACTGCCAGCTTTAAAACTAAGGTCATCAATTGATAACAGCATATTTTGCTTTGAGGTCAACTTAGCCATAGGCACTGCTTGAAAGTAATCTCCGTTGTTGCCACCTGTTAAGCCCATTGAGCTATATTGCTGAGCCAAATAGTCGATGGTGAGTTTTTCTCCCTTAGTGAGAGGCCCGCGTCCAGCAAACTTAGAATTATATTCTGAATAGCACTCTTTATTAGCAGAAACATAAAGGTGTGTTAGCTTGTTAGCTACGTAATATTTGCAGCTGACATATACTCAATACTGCAGTTATTAACTGAAACACTATTTAAGGAAAGTTATATGGTTGAGCAGATCACTGCCATGCTGGGTTTGTTGGGGATCTTGTCTTTGTTTTGTCAATGGATTGGCTGGAAAATGCGACTTCCCGCTATCTTGCCACTTCTGCTTTGTGGTTTGATCATCGGCCCTGGTTTAGGCTTTCTTAAGCCTGATGAAATCTTTGGTGATCTTCTTTTTCCTATTATCTCTTTAGGTGTGGCAGTTATCCTGTTTGAAGGCGCATTAACGCTTAATTTTAAAGAGATAAAAGATCATGGCCGTATGGTCACAAACCTAGTCTCTATAGGAACCTTAATCACCTGGGCTTGTATCGGTGTCGCGACTCACCTTTTACTTGGTTTTAGCTGGGAAATGGCGATGCTTTTTGGTGCTTTAGTGGTTGTGACTGGCCCAACGGTTATTGTACCTATGTTACGCAGCATAAGACCTAAATCTGAACTGGCTAGTATCTTGCGTTGGGAAGGCATCGTTATCGACCCTATCGGTGCACTGCTTGCTGTGCTTGTATTTGAATATATCGCAGTTGCGGCAGATCCAACGACACACATGCTGCATGCTTTGGGTTATATGTTAGGTGTTGGGCTGGGTTTTGGCGCTGTTACTGGTTTTTTTGTAGGGTACATATTAAGGCACAATTTACTGCCGCATTACCTAAAAAATACAGCCGTATTGACGATTATGTTGGGGATCTTTGTTGCATCAAATTTGGTGCAGGAGGAGTCAGGCTTATTGACGGTTACTGTGATGGGCATATTTTTAGCTAATATGCGTGACGTGGACATCTCAGATATTATCGAATTTAAAGAAACCCTCACTGTACTGTTAATTTAGGCCTTGTTCATCTTACTCGCAGCAAGGCTCGACTCTGATGCTTTACTCAGTTTAGGTTGGGAAGGGTTGGCTGTATTAGCTGTGGTGATGTTTGTCGCCAGACCTTTAAGCGTATGGTGTTGTGGCATCGGAACTTCTCTAAGCCGACCTGATAAATGGTTTTTAAGTTGGATGGCACCACGAGGTATTGTTGCTGCAGCGGTTTCTTCACTGTTTGCCATTAAACTTGAAAATTTAGGCGTTGAAGGGGCTGGATTAATTGTTCCTTTGGTGTTTCTCATTATCATTGGAACGGTTGTTATCCAGAGTTTAACAGCAGGACCATGGGCACGATTTTTAGGGGTTAATGCCGGTAAATCACAAGGGTTGTTGATTTTCGGCGCGGCGAGTTTCTCCCGAGAGTTGGCAAAAGTGCTTAAATCCAAAAACATCACCGTTACTTTGGCCGATAATAACTGGGATAATATCAGGTTGGCTAGAATGGATAACATCCCTGTGTATTTCGGCAATCCGGCGTCGGAGCATGCGGGTAACTTTATGGACATGAAAGGAATAGGGCGTTTGTTAGTGATCTCACCCTACCGGCAGCTTAATCCATTAGTGAGTTTTCATTTTCAGGATCTCTTTGGCAGCAATAAAGTCTTTGGTTTGATGCATAACGAAGAAGCCAGTGCCAGACATCAGCTTTCAGAGTCTTATCAAAAAAGCCTGTGTTTGTTCGGTGAATCTGTGACTTACGCAAAATTGGCCAGTTTAATGGCGAAGGGCGCGCAGATAAAGAGCACTAATATCACTGAAAATTTCACCTTTAAGAATTTTAAAGACAGATACGGTGAAACTGCCATGCCACTTATTTATGTGGAGGAGGGCAAAGTTAACATCTTTACCGCTTCTGATACTGAACTTAAAAATGGCATTGAGTTAATTAGCCTACTGCCAATGGAAGCGCAGAATTGGGCTAAAACACAAGCCGAAAATGAGCGTGTGGCAGAAGCTGAGAAGTTAGCGTTAGAAAAACAGGTTAAAAGTGAAGTGGATTCTGCTGAGAATACTACTGGTGACGTAGCCGATTTAGATAAGCAGGAAGGGTAATTATTATTCGGACATAAAAAAGGAGGCTAATGCCTCCTTTTTATTAATCCCTAACAGATAGTCATTATTGATTAACTCATTAACGATTATGCCGCTTGTTCATGCTTAGCTTTCACAACCGTCATGGCTTTGAGCTCATCGGGATCAAAATCGTCAACGTTGATTGACTTCATTCGTCCAATTTCAGCACGTTCAAGTAGCGCTATCTCATCTTCGCTTAAGATCCCAAGTGCTTTACCTTCAGCGGCGACTTTATCAAGCCACATAAATGGCAGACGTTTACCGGCAGCTTTACACACTTTATCGTGCAGTGGCTCACAAGCAATGATGTTTATAAACGTTTGCTCTTGAATACCGACAGGATTGTTTTCACATGGCGTGAAGAACTGACCTTTGCCTAGACGCTCTCGACTTGCACAGGGAGTCTGCATGATCTTAGCCACTTTATGGTCCAGTATATCGCTTGGGCGTTTAAGTGGACGACCGAACGGGAACAAGATAACGCGAAGTACACGGCCAAGTCCCATAGGAAAGTTATCTAGCAAATCATCGAGTGAATCTTGTAGTTTATAAAGTGAGTCTTCAACAGCCCATTGTACTAAGGCAAGATCTTCTGTCTGACGACCTTCATCTTCATAGCGCTTCAAGGTAGCAGAGGCCAGATAAAGTTGGCTTAACAGATCACCTAAACGAGCAGATATACGCTCTTTACGTTTTAACTCGCCACCTAGGCTCGCCATCGCTAAGTCAGACAATAGCGCTAAGTTAGCACTGAAGCGGTTCATGTGCTGATAATATCGTTTTGTTTTATCTGAATAAGGCGCGTTAGAGAAACGGCTTGAGGTTAAACCTAACCAGAAGCTGCGTACAAGGTTACTGGCAGTAAATCCAATGTGACCGAATATGGCAGCATCAAAGTCACTTAATCCTTTCTCTGCATCGGGATCAAATGCTGATTCCATCTCTGTGAGTACATAGGGGTGACAACGAATTGCACCTTGACCATAAATGATCATAGAACGGGTCAGAATATTTGCACCTTCAACCGTGATTGCAATAGGTGCTGCTTGATAACCCCTACCTAAATAGTTGTTTGGTCCAAGGCATACGCCTTTACCACCGTGGATATCCATGGCATCGATAACACATTTCTGCATTCTATCGGTGAGATGGAACTTAACGATGGCTGAGATAACCGATGGCTTCTCACCTAAATCAATACCCGTGGTTGTTAGGCTAGTTACCGCTTCCATTAAATAAGCGTTTCCGCCGATACGTGCCATTGGCTCTTCAATACCTTCAAGCTTACCAATAGGTAATTTAAACTGGCGACGAATACGCGCATATGCCCCAGTTGCAATCGCGGCTGTTTTAACGCCCCCTGCTGAGTTTGACGGTAACGTGATACCACGACCTACAGACAGACATTCAACCAGCATACGCCAGCCTTGGCCAGCCATCTCTGGTCCACCAATGATAAAGCTTAATGGTACGAATACTTCATCGCCACGAGTAGGACCATTTTGGAACATACAGTTAAGCGGGAAGTGTCTACGTCCTGTTTCAACGCCTTCGATATCGGTTGGAATAAGTGCACAGGTGATACCGAGTTCCTCTTTATCACCTAATAAGCTGTCAGGATCTCTTAGTTTAAATGCAAGACCCAATACGGTCGCTACTGGTGCAAGGGTAATATAGCGTTTGTTCCAGGTTAGTTTCATGCCCAGAACTTCTTCACCTTCCCACTGACCTTTACAAACAATACCAAAATCAGGGATAGCGCCTGCGTCACTACCAGCTTCAGGGCTGGTGAGTGCAAAACAAGGGACCTCTAAACCTTTCGCTAATCTTGGTAGGTAATGGTTTTGCTGAGCGGGAGTACCATAATGTTGCAGTAGCTCGCCGGGGCCTAAAGAGTTAGGTACACCAACAGTCGAAGCCAGCTCACTGCTTAATCCAGCTAGTTTTTGTAATACACGCGATTGTGCATAAGCTGAATATTCAAGACCGCCATATTTTTTCTTAATGATCATGGCAAAGAAGCCGTGATCTTTCAGGTACTGCCAGATCTCTTGAGGCAGATCGCCAAGTTGATGAGAGACTTGATGCTGATTGAGCATTTTACACACTTCTTCAACGGGACCATCGATAAATGCTTGCTCATCAGCGGTCAAACGTGCTGTTGGATAGTTGTGCAATTTCTTCCAGTCAGGCTTACCTGCGAAAAGATCAGCATCCCACCAAGTTGTACCTGCTTCAATGGCTTCTTTCTCAGTAGAAGACATCTCAGGCATGATGCCGCGATACATCTTAAGCATTGGCTTCGTTAGGTAAGTTTTACGAAACGAGTTGATGTTCAATGGTAATGCGATAACTAAAAAGATAATCCAAGTTAAGGGACTAACAGCTTCAGTCGCTGTGCCGATCGTAAGGACGATTGCGGCGATGAAACTAGATGTAAGTAGAGATACTCTGAGGTAGGTTAATGCACCTAACACAAAAAGCATCGCAAGAGTCCAAAGTAGGGTAGTCACTGTTATTCTCCTTAATAGGGCGATCTATTTGATTACTTATCGCCAATTATTTACATAGATCAATATCACAATTATAGGTTGTGGTCTGACCTGTGTCGCATAAAATTTAAACCTAAGTGTTATTTAATACAAGCATTATTTAAAACAAACGTTTAAATATTTAGTTTTTGTGTGTGATTCCACTTTTACCTTCAACTAGTTAGAATAGAAAATAAGAAGTAAAAATAAAAAGGCAAACTTGATGTGTGAACTACTGGCGATGAGCGCGAATGTGCCGACAGATATAGTATTTAGTTTTACTGGTTTAGCTCAAAGAGGTGGTGTTACTGGGCCGCATGTAGACGGATGGGGCATTACTTTTTACGAAGGTAAGGGAAGTCGTACGTTTAAAGATGCCTGTCCAAGCAGTGAATCTCATATCGCGAAGATGATCCAATCCTACCCGATTAAGAGTGAAGTCGTGGTGAGTCATATAAGGCAAGCAAACCGCGGTTGTGTATCACTTGAAAATACACACCCATTTACGCGAGAACTGTGGGGACGTTACTGGACCTATGCTCATAATGGTCAGCTGTCAGACTATGAAGAGAAATTTGTGGTTTCTCGCTTTCAACCAGTAGGTGTTACTGACAGCGAGTTAGCTTTTTGTTGGATATTAGAGAAAGTGGTACAGAAGTTTGGTGAGCAAGAGCCTGAAGATGCAAGGCCTGTGTTTCAATACATAGCAAGCTTAGCTGATGAGATCCGCGGATTAGGCGTGTTCAACATGATCTTAAGTGATGGTGAGCACTTGATGAGTTATTGCAGTAACAATCTCTGTTACATCACGCGTAAAGCACCATTTGGTCAAGCAACACTTATCGACACCGATGTGGTGATTGATTTCGATAAGGAGACAACACCCAATGATATCGTGACCGTGATTGCTACTCGCCCATTAACCAATAATGAAGAGTGGCATATATTAGCGGCAGGCGATTGGGAACTGTTTCGTAAAGGGGTGAGAATACCTCCTCAATAAACCATGGTATTTCAGGTATCTTGAAGTTGAAATCGTCGCCGTATTACCTGATTGATGCTTAACCACAACTAAATTCGTATTCATTATGTTTTAAGGAAATCAAATGTCAGCTAAAAATCTGAATGATGTACAGCTTTATTATTTCAATACCTGTCCGTACTGTATCAAGGTACTACTATCCATAAAAATGATGGGGCTAGAGTTCGAGCACAAAAACATACACTCTAGCGAGATTTATAAAGACGAGTTGATAGAGGGCGGCGGTAAGAAACAAGTTCCCTGTCTTCGTATTGAAGAAAATGACAGTGTACGTTGGTTATATGAGTCGAGTGACATTATCGATTATTTGCAGCAACGTAAAGGCTAGCCTCCTTGAGTTTATATTTTTGAGGTGTTGATCTTGAGAAAAGTGATTTTAGAGGGATAAATACCCAAGCTACTTGGAAATGCAGGATTCAGTGGGAATTTAATGTGCTTTAGGCAAGATGTTGATTGTAGGTAATGGTTGTTCCCTTGGCAAAATCAATAACGCAGAATAAAGCACATTAAAACCCATCAGAGAAGGATTTGCGCAAGCCCACTTCGTTGTTGTACTAGCTTAAAAGGGAGTAACCATTCTAATACTAATACGCCTAGAATTGAACTCGCGCAAGGCCTCTGAAACGAGCATCTCCAGGCAGTTTGGGTATCGACTTGTAGAAAATGATGACCTTAACGCGGTAATCGCTGCACTTGCTGGTCATATTAAGCTAACAAGACAAGAGCAAGGCTGTGTGCTATTTGAAGTGACTCAGGATTGTGGCGATAAAAATCGTTTTAATGTCTATGAAGTGTTTTCAAATCAAACTGCTTTTGAATTTCATCAAGCTCGCGTGCGACACTCTGTGTGGGGAACAATCACCAAAGATGTTGAACGGCATTATCAAGTGAGTGAGCAGCCCGAAATATCGCTTTAAAAAATCTTTATACTGATTGCAATCAAAGATGCCCAAATGATCGTTATCATTTGGGCATCTTGATATTTAGACTATGGATGTATTAAGGTGTCTGCGTTGTCGCTTCAGCCTCTGTTGGTAAAGGTTTAACTGGCCGCGCTGGTTCTGAAAACTGGTAGTTCAGTAATTTGATATCAAGCTGCTTACTGCCTTTTTCAAAGTGAGTCAGACGAACTGGCAGATAGCCAAGATCCGGTGCCATCCAGAAAAAGGTTTGACGCTTCTTACTGTCTCTCACCACTTCAATTTTAACGGTTTCATAACTGCCGCTGTCTATGTTCATTCGCTCTTTTCCTATGATGCGAAAGTCATACTCATCTATCTCACCTTCTTTGACCATGGAATAGTGCAGGTCTTTCTTACCTTTGGCCAAATCGAGACGGAACTGAAGTTGCACCATCAGGGGATCATATAAAATGTCGGTATAGGGTAACTTAGCGCGTTCATCTTTATAACGGCTATGAACAACAGATTGCTCCTTCGCAAAGGCCGCTTGTTCCTGAAAGCTCGGTCCGGTGCCTTTACGGTTATGGGTATAACGCATTGGTGTTAGCTGGTCGCCGTCAGAGATAAAGTCACTGCGGACATTTCTTCTATCAGATAGCACTAAAAGGCTCACGTCGCTATCAAAACGGTATTGATAAACATTACCTTCGGGAGCTGGGAGTTGGTATCTAGCTTTACCAAGTTCAATACTGCCGTAATAGACTTGATACTCAGCTGTTTGGGGAGTAAGCGGGCTAGGCGCAGCCGAAATAGCAAAGCTAGCACTTAAAAGGTGTATTGCGATTAACAGATTTTTACCTTTTGACAAAGAGGTCTCCTCAAGTACAGTCGTCTAAATTTTTGAGCTTTTAATTTGGTCACGCTAACGATGAATACTTTTTCTATTTAATTGATTCAGTGTGTTAAAGATAACTCGAAACATACTTTATCTTGCTTCACTCGTTATTTGATAGCAAGTAGCAAGTCGAGTTAAAAAGGGATCTCAAACATGAGAGTGGCAAGATCTGGTTTCCATTCGTACTCAGACAATGAAACTTTTCCTCGGTTCACTTCAATTCCATCGAGTCTTAAAAGCTCCATTTGAGTTTGATAGAGTTGACTCTTACTTTCAAACGAAATTTTTCCTTGGCTATTGATGACTCTATGCCAAGGTAATAGCATCTCTTTAGGGGCTCGTTTCAGCGCGGTTGAAACGTATCTTGCTCTACCTGGAAGCCCTGCTAAATCAGCAATTTTTCCATATGAACTCACATTACCTTTAGGGATGAGGTTAACAATAAACCAAATCTTTTCTATTGGGCTAACAGCCCTTTGCTCTGACATGCCATTCTCATCAAATCGTTAGAGAAATTTATCATAGCGAGATATGCCGATGGTGACTAGAGGTATGCATGTTCTTATGATGGATACATTTGCTGTCACTTGTGAGTGCCTGTTTGTAACTGGTTATCTTGCTGTAATATAAAGTAAAAGCTCTTGATGGCTGTTTTTTTAAAAGTGATAATATAATTTTTCGCGGTGTTACCAATGTCATATTCAACTCAAATCACTCTCCCGCTAGCACTGATTCTCCTCTCTGGTGTCTCTACTTCAGCCCAGGCACAGCTCAATCGTCATATTGGCGATCCACTTAATTTAGCCACTTCTGTGGGGATAGGATTTGATGCTGACGTACTTAAAGTCGGTGGGCGATTAGGAGGGGAGACACAAAAAGTTGAGTTAAACACGAATCTAGGCGGAGATAAATGGACCTTGTCTTACCTCTATGCGCCAGTGGGTCAAGGTAACAACCTCAATATTAGCGCCAAAATTAATCATGGTAAAACCGAGACTGAGATCGGTCGTCTTAGTCACTACCAGTATCAAGTGGGTGTGATCAGCGAATATATTGGTTGGTATGAGACTTTAGTGTTTACCGAAGTCGCTGCAAATTACCTGAGTATTGATGATCATTCTAGCAGTAACAGTTTCGCTGCTAATGCCAGTGTGTCCATGTTGAAACCTTGGACTGATAGGTGGTACAACCAAGTGTCAACTGAAGTGAGTGCAGCTATCGATGGTCGCGAAAGATTTGAAGGGACTGCGTGGGTATCACTGGGTTATCGCCTCACAGAGCAGTGGTCGTGGGAAATTAGGTATCGCTATGAAGCAAACCGTATCGATGATGTTGAGCTTGAGGAAACGAAATGGGTATTTGCCGTTCAGTCTCAGTTTTAATCTATAGTTAGAGATTGGCACACGCCGAGTTGTTCGGCGTGTACTTTGAGTGCTCTGATTGTTAATACTGTCGTTATCTACGTACTTTCAACACTGGCGCCGATGACTTGGGAGTCTGCATCCGATACGAGCTTGTTAGCACTAAACTTATTGAACAAGATAAGTCCTATTGCGGTTAGCAAGCCAAACCCACCGATGATAAACCACATGAGATCCGGACGCTCCGCTTTCTTGGCGACCTCTGAGTAGAGATAACCTGACAGTGGTCCAGCAAGCAAAAACCCGATTGCTGATGACACAAAGTAATAGCCCATAAACATGGCTTTCTTATCGTGTGGAGCAAAGCTGGCGACGTACTCCTGACTCTTAGGAGAGGCGACCATCTCACCGATAGAGAAGACCAATATCGAGGTCAGCACCATGGCTCCTCCCATTATCATTCCGTGGGCTATTCCACCTAATGCCGTCCCTAAAGCAAGTATAATGGTACCGCCCACTAGCACAGGTAAAGCCTGAAAACGCTCAATAAAGCGACTGACAATGATCTGAAGCAGCACGATAGAGAGGAAGTTGAGACCAATTAAGTACTCTGGATTAATCTGTCGGTGTTGCTCCGCCCATGTTTGAGCATAATTACTCGCCGTTGCCGGCTCCGATGCGATAGCGGCCAATCCTTGGCTAAGCTCATTGACTGGAACCATCACTTTTAAATGTACTAATTCGAAATATGCATGTTGGACATTAATCTCTTGTCCAGACACTGCCTGAGCTAGCCTGAGCAGCTCTGCTTGAAGGGCACTGAGCTCGACATGTGCAAAGAAGGCTAACAAGCTAGGGTAGTGAGCCAACATTGCCACGAGATCTGAGGTGTCGACAAAGTCACGAATATAGATAGGTAAGGTGATGAATATCTGCTGATAGACCATCCAGAAACCAGACAGAATTAATAGATAAGTGACAAAGGGTTTATTACCGACGGTTATCTTCTGTCTGTACCATGGGGCGCCTGTTTGTTTGCTCGCGCTCAGGTTCCAAAGGTAGTGTCCGGTAAACCAACCAAGATAGAGGAATAGAGTCTCAGATCCTGTTAACCATTTTGCCCCGTAGGACATTAAAATCACTAAGGTGCCAAAGAATAGAATGGCAAAGCGAAGGTTGCCCAATACTTCCTGAATATCGGCCAGAACGGCTTTTAATGGCTTTCCTTTTTGCTTGGCTTGATCTGTGGGTTCTTTGTAAAAAAGTAGCGCGGGGATCAAGTTTACTGCGATCCAGAACGAGGACATAATAAACACCCAATCCCAGCTAATTGCACGAACATATCCTGCAATGAAAGGCCCTAAAAATCCGCCAATATTGACCATCATGTAGAAAATACCGAAGCCTAGGCCGCGATTGGTAGCATCTGTCGTTCTTGCCACCGTTCCTGTTACGACAGGTTTAAAGCAAGCAGCTCCTAACGCCACCCCCATAAAAGCAATAAAGAAGCCTGCAAAGGTGTCTACCTGACCTAAGATAAAATAACTCGGACTCATGATGGCATAAGCCAGTAGAAACATCTTACGGTAACCATATCGATCGGCGAGTGCACCGGTTAGCACCGGAAAGAGATAGAGAAAGAATGGGATCATTCCCTGTAATAAGCCGCGCTCTTGATCGGTAAAGCCCAAACCACCTTGCAGTGTTGGCGAGGTCATATAGAGTGATGAAAGCGTGAAAAATCCATACCAAGCGAGTCGTTCAAATATTTCCATTGTGTTGGCGACAAAAAACGTCTTTGGCAGCGGAGTACGTACCGTTTTACTCATCACTATTCTTCCGTATATTTTATACAATAAGTTAATGCTAACGATTACAAAAAAAGAATACAAGGTAATAAAAATGTTAATTTAGTGATAATAAAGAGAGAGGGAAGTGAGGGTTATCGATAATATCGATGATCATAATCTATTGTTAAAGTTGCCTTTAGAGAAAATTAAGTCATAATAACGCCAAATTTTTTTGTTTGAATGTGATTTTAATGGCCGTACTGGATATTCTCACCATACCCGATGAACGATTAAAAAGAAAAGCTAAGCCGGTTACTGATATCAGTGCGGTGCAGGGCTTTATTGATGATCTGTTAGAAACCATGTACGACACAGAAGACGGCATTGGACTCGCAGCGACTCAAGTTGGTAGTGAGCATGCGATATTGGTTATCGATCTTTCGCCTGAAAGAGATGAACCTCAAGTCCTGATTAATCCTGAAATTGTTTCCGCAGAAGGTGAGTTTGTGGGTGAAGAGGGCTGTTTATCCATCCCTGGTTACCGCGCTAAAGTGGCTCGAAATGAAAAAGTCAAAGTCACGGCTCTTGATAGAGATGGTCATCCTTTCGAAATTGAAACGGATACCTTTTTAGCCATAGTTATCCAGCATGAAATGGACCACCTTAATGGTGTGGTGTTCACCGATCATCTTTCAAAATTAAAACAGCAGATCGCACTACGTAAAGTGATCAAATACGGTTGATTAGCTCGCGGGTGATATTGCGAGTGAATTTAAGCTCATTATCGATGTATTGATAATGAGCTTTTTTCTGCTTAAAAACTTATAGGTTGGAGTGCTTAATTCGGGATGAATAGATTAATTTTTAAACCACCTGTCTCTTGGTTCTCGGCTGTCACTTCACCACCAAGTAGTTTCATGCTCTGTTTTACTATCGCTAACCCTAAGCCATAACCTCCTTGGCTTGAATGTCTGGCATCATCCATACGTGTAAATGGATTAAACACGGTTTCTAGCTCAAGTTTATCGATTCCGGGTCCATCATCGGCGATCACTAAAGTTACTCCTGCAGCATTTTGGGTGTAACTGACGAGGATAGTGCAGTGCTCACCTGCGTATTTAAGGGCGTTTCTAAGTACATTGTCCATGGCGCGCAATAGCAGGCTTTGATCAGCATTAACGATAAGCGTGTTCAACATCGGATCCCAGATGATGCTTTGATGTTCTTTAGCTTCAAATTCAATGTCATTAAGGATCCGGGTTTGTATTTCATTAATCGGAAATGCTTTGATATTGAGTTCTATATAGGCATTGTTAAGCCGACTAAAGTTAAGCATTGTATTAATTAATGACGACATCTCGGCATTTTCGTGAGCCAATCTGGAGATAAGCGTTGAGTGAGATCCTGCAAGTTGTTTTTCAAGCAAGTGCAAAGCGATCTCTTGCCTAGCCAGTGGCGTGCGCAATTCATGTGAGACATCTCTTACTAATCGTTGTTGATTGAGCATAGACTGCTGCACTTGTTCAGCCATATGGTCAAATTCAGTCGCTAATCGGTAAAACTCATGTTCTTTAGCTGAAAAGTTTTGCGCAATACGGGTGTCGAGCTTGCCACTTGCCAGTGCTTGGGTACCCGACTGTAAATGCTTTAGCGGTGTGATTAAGTACTTGCTGAGAATGGAGGTAAACATCAACAAAACGGCTAACCCCACTAAGGTACGTATTATCCATAAACTGGTGCTGAGTTGCTGGGCGGGGTGTAGGTTGGCGTTTAGCTGCACGACTAAGGTTAAATCTTGTGGCTGTTGCTGGCCAAGTTTGTCATACAGATGAGGGGAGAGCGGCACACCAATTAATGGTTTTTGAACGCGATCGCCCAGAGGCTGTTTTAATTGTTTTAAGTACTTTAGCTTAAAGATGAAATGGGGATGCATCTCTCGCTGGCTAATAACCTGAAAGTCATTGTCGAGAATATACAGAGTAAAGTCTTGTCGTTTCTCCCATTCGGCAAGTGCTTCAATATCTCCCTCTGTTACCAATTGACTGGCTTGTTCTGCAAGAGTAGTGAGTTGCTGTTGAGTAGATTGCGGTAAAGTAAGTAACTTATTCAATACTAAGCTTTCAATGGCTGTTGCTATCAGTAAAATAGCTAACAGTGAGATGGCAAAATAGTTGAACAATTTAAATTGCAGATGAGAAAAAAGACCTGATATAGGTAAAAGCATAAGATGAGACTTACTGATGGTTTTTAGTAATGATAATTGTTCGCAATTATAACTGGGAAGCATGATGTCTACCAGCAAAGTCTTTGTCGCTTTGGTCGTTAATGGTTTTTCACCTATTTAAACATTAAATGATGAATGCAGAGAGAGTGATGAAGGTAATATTATTAACCCATGAGCGTGAGGTTTTGCGTCCGACAAATACAGGTATCTTAGCGCTCAATTTGTTCCCCCAATGGTGTTCCCGTGTGCTTTGGTCAAGGGTTGATTCAAATGAGGAACTGATGGCATTGCTGGACAGCGGTAAAGCGGCGGTTCTTTTTCCTAAAGCAGAAGCGGTATTGGTGGGTGATAAGGTGTTAAATCAGAACGTTGAACTTGATAATGAAGCTCAATATCTGGACTGCCCACCGCAAACCATCATTATATTAGATGCAACCTGGCAAGAGGCAAGGAAGATGTTAAGGCAGAGCCCTTACTTAAAAGCCGCAAAGAAATTTGCGCTTTCGCAGAAAACATCATCTCAGTTCAGTCTAAGACGCAATCAGATCCAAGGAGGCTTATGCACGGTAGAGTGCATTATAGAGATGTGTCGTTTAACCAGTATGAATAAAGAGATTGTTGAACTAGAGCAAGTGTTTAGCGAGTTTAATCAGCAACAGTAAGCCCTCTTTTAAAGGTGTGCTTTGTCAAGTTAAGCAGCTCTTTCGGTACGTCATACTGTGACGATATGACGCACACGCTTAGCGTTATGTGGTGTAGATCACAATAAGGTTAGATAAACACAAAGGAAATGGCTTACAGCGCCAGCCAAGACAAACAGATGCCAAATCGCATGGTTGTAGGGGATACGTTTGCCCACGTAGAAAATCACACCAAAGCTATAAAATAATCCTCCAGCGACCAGGAGTTGGAAACCTAAGGGGGTCATGTTGACGATCATGTCGCCCATGACGGTGACACACAGCCATCCCATAGCAAGATACAGAATGACGCTTAATTTTTTGAATCGATTAATAAACAAGGTTTCAAACAACACGCCACCCAGCGCCAATGACCATATGCCTATCAAGATGATATTTGCCTGTTCCCCTTTAAGCGCTAATAACATTAATGGAGTATAGGTACCCGCTATCAGAAAATAGATGGCGCAGTGATCGGCAATCTTTAGCTTATGTTTCCACTTAGGGTTTGAGACGCTGTGATAGGCCGTGGAGCAAGAGAAGAGCAAAACAATGCTGGCACAATAAACAACCACCCCAGCCATTTCAATACTTGTCAGTGTGTCTTGACCCTTGATGATTGAGAAAATCAGGGCCACAACCCCAGCAATAATCCCCAATGCGTGACTGATACTATTTGCGGCCTCTTCAATTTGGGTATAACCACTCGAGTTGAGTGTTGGCTTAGGTGTCGTTTGATGACACGTTTCCTGAGATGACATAGGATAAATTAACTTTTGGTTAGGCCGTTTTGGTGAGTCTAACAGCATTAAGTTTATTAAACTACCACTGAGCGTACACGTGTACGCCAAATGTAATCGTTTTTACTTAGAGAATTTAGCAGTAATCTGCACTGGAATGAACAATTCTAGTCAGTTTATGCAATATCATGTTTAAAATGAACTTTATATCAGCTCCAACATCTTAATATTAGCCTTCTCTGTTTGTCATATCGCCATGGGGATTCATGAGGCGGTTTAAATGGAATTGATATAAAGTGACGTTCAAAAGTGATAAAGCGAAAGAATTTACCATCAAGTTCGATGAGCTGCCCGATGAAGCTTTCAGGTTTAATCAGTGTGTGCCCGTTTTAGCAAGTTTGTCTGCTGAGCGTGGTTCATTAGTAGAGCAATCTGAACTCAATGTTATTGATGTCAATTTAGTCGACGCAAACTCAACTCAGGGATCAAATAGTGTCGATGGCTTTGGAGCTGGCCTAAAAGACGGGGTTAATTCGAATGAATGCAATGGATTTAGGCGTTATCGGACAAATTTGATCTTTGTGTTTATGGTTACCATTGGCCACCTGTTGTTAATTCTGCTCCTTCAGCAAGCATGGCAACCACAAGTTTTATACTTCCCAAAACAGCAATTACCCAAATTGAAGGCTTATATCTATTACGAACCCAAGATTGAGGTGATAGCAGATAACGTTGCTGTTGAGCAAATACCAGATGTTGAACAAGCACAAACCCCATTAGATAAAATACCTGCCGACGAGCCGTTAAATATTGATACTGTAAAAGAAGCAGAGGTGACGGCTGTTGAAGTCTTATTGGCTGAAGACAAAGCACTGCTCGAAGACGTCGTAGATCAAGACCTCAATCCTGCCGTGGTTAAAACACTTGATAAAGGGACTTCAGATCAGATAGGCAAACCGAGCCTCAATTTAAGTCAATCTACTCAAGGGTATTTTCAAAGGCAACGGGCCCAAGCTCTTGACGAACTGGTGATTGAGGAATCGACGCGATATACCCGAAAGCGTTCGTTGAGTGAGATGGATGGCGAGATGATTATTCTAAATCTTCCTGAATATGATAGTTGGGCTGCGACTAGGACATTTGACAGTGAGTTAGATCCAAATCGTATTGTTAAACAAGGTTCGACCTGCTATCGGGTCGTCAAGACGCCAAACCCAATTAACCTTCATGCTGAAAATTTAGGCTACCCATTTCGTTGTGATGGCAAGTCATTGGTATCTGATCTGCAGAAAGCCATCGCGGCAAGAGCTGAAAAAATGGGCATAAAACGTTAAGGTTAAAGTGATAAATTTTCATTCGACACCTAATATATTGGTATTCAATGTCACATTATTCGTTTTACTTATTAATAATCATATATTTATTGGTACTTAAAACTTTCATGCTAATGAGTGTCTATTTGCTATGGAATCGCTTGTTTAATTTGTTGTTTTACGTTTATACTCGTTTCCATCTTGTCGGAGTGCCTAAGGGCTGAGACCGTTTATTCGGGATCCGTTGAACCTGATCTGGTTAATACCAGCGAAGGAAACAAGCATGATAATTACAATAAATTCGTGCGTTTTGTGTTAGTGATTTTACGTTTTCATTTTCGCTACTGAGTTAATTGTTTTTATTTGATGCATCACATTTTGTTGATGTACCTGCTGTTCAACATCTCCTGGCAAGCAACTTCATTTCTTTTTAAAGTGAGATTGCTTATGTCAAATCGTCGTGAAACCCGAGCTCAAGCTCAACAGTTTATTGATACGTTGAAACCTCTTCAACATCCTAATTCAGAAAAAATATACCTGATCGGTAGTCGTGAAGACTTGCGTGTTGGCATGCGTCAAATCTTACAGTCCGATACTATGGTTGGCGGCACTGAATCTGATCCAATTTTAGAACCTAATGCCCCGTTAAAAGTGTATGACTGTGCTGGCGCTTACTCAGACCCTGACGCTGAAATTAATGTGCGTAAAGGCTTGGTTAAATTCAGAGAGAGCTGGATTGAGGAGCGAGGAGATACCGTACAACTCAAGGGTGTGAGCTCCGGTTTTACACAACAACGTCTAGCCGATGATGGGCTGGATCATCTTAGGTTCGACTCCCTACTTCCTCCAAGGAAAGCCCAAGCTGGCAAGTGTGTGACTCAACTTCACTACGCAAGGCAGGGGATCATTACACCTGAGATGGAATACATCGCCATCCGCGAGAATATGGAGCAAAGTGGCATCACTGATGCTGTCCTGAGGCAAAAAGCCAAAGGGGAGAGTTTCGGCGCGTCCATAGACCAAGTGATCACTCCTGAGTTTGTACGCCAAGAGATTGCCCGTGGTCGTGCCATTATCCCATTGAACATTAATCATCCAGAAGCTGAGCCTATGATTATAGGGCGTAATTTTTTGGTGAAGGTAAATGCCAATATTGGTAATTCCGCCGTGACCTCTTCGATTGAGGAGGAGGTTGAAAAGCTTGTTTGGTCAACGCGTTGGGGAGCAGATACCGTGATGGATCTCTCTACCGGACGTTATATTCACGAAACTCGAGAATGGATCATTCGTAACTCACCAGTGCCTATTGGAACCGTGCCTATCTATCAGGCTTTGGAGAAGGTTAATGGTGTGGCAGAAGATCTAACATGGGAGGTATTTAGAGACACCTTAGTAGAACAAGCTGAGCAAGGTGTAGATTATTTCACCATACATGCTGGAGTGCTGCTTCGGTATGTGCCAATGACGGCCAAGCGAGTGACGGGCATTGTGTCTCGTGGTGGTTCTATTATGGCCAAGTGGTGCTTGTCTCACCACACTGAAAACTTCCTCTATGAACATTTTAAAGAGATCTGCGAACTGTGTGCTGCCTATGATGTTTCGCTTTCACTGGGGGATGGAATGCGCCCTGGCTCGATCGCAGATGCTAATGATGAAGCGCAATTTAGTGAGTTAGAAACCTTAGGCGAGTTGGTGAAAATCGCTTGGGAGTATGATGTTCAAACCATTATTGAAGGACCTGGTCACATCCCTATGAACCTTATCAAGGAGAATATGGATAAGCAGCTTGAGATTTGTGATGAGGCACCATTTTATACTCTAGGTCCACAAACCACGGATATAGCACCGGGTTATGATCATTTTACATCGGGGATCGGTGCTGCAATGATCGCTTGGTATGGTTGCGCCATGCTCTGTTACGTGACCCCAAAAGAGCATCTTGGTTTACCGAATAAAGAAGATGTTAAACAGGGATTAATCACCTACAAAATAGCCGCACATGCTGGTGATGTGGCTAAAGGACATCCAACGGCGCAGATCCGCGATAATGCGCTGTCTAAGTCGAGATTTGAGTTTCGTTGGGAAGATCAATATAACTTAGGACTCGACCCTGAAACGGCTCGTGCTTATCACGACGAGTCTTTACCACAAGAATCGGCCAAAGTTGCGCATTTCTGCTCCATGTGTGGTCCTAAGTTTTGCTCGATGAAGATAAGCCAAGAGGTGCGTGAATACGCGGCAGCGCAAGAGATTAAGCTGCAATCAAATGCCAGTTATAAAGCGAAGAATGCCACGGATATTCAGGCGGGAATGGATCAGATGTCGGCAGAATTTAAAGCGAAAGGGGCTGAGCTTTACCATGAAGCAAGCCCTGCCAATGCCGATTTAGCCGACGCTGAGGTTTAAGCCATGACGGTTTCAATGCTAAAGCCCTTAGCAACCAAACCAGTGGTGTGGACCATTGCAGGTTCTGATAGTGGTGGTGGAGCGGGCGTTCAGGCTGACTTGTTAACCATACAAGATTTGGACTGTCATCCCTGCTGTGTGCTGACGTGTTTAACGGCGCAATCTTCGGTGACGGTCAGTTTGGTTGAAGCAGTCTCTGTAGAGATGTTTAGCGCACAGCTGAATACGCTATTGCAAGATTTGCCGCCGGCGGCGATCAAAATTGGTCTTTTAGCCAACCAAAGTCAGATCCTTCTCCTTGCTAACTGGCTTAAGAATGAGCTTTGCAGCTATCAGAAGGGTTGTGACGTGCAGGTGAGCATCATCTTGGATCCCGTGATGTTTGCCACTTGTGGCGATGCGCTAAATCCTAGATTAGATTTTTCACCCTTTGATGGTTTGTTAACCTTAATTACGCCCAATATTGCAGAGCTAGCGGCGCTGGTGGACAAGAATGATGTTAATTCAGCAGCGAGATTGGTCGATCAAGCCGCGTGTTTACAAGCAGCCCAAAGCTTATCCAAGCAGCTGAACTGCAACGTGTTAGCCAAAGGAGGGGATCTCGGTCCAACTTGGCTTGCTGAATGTTCACAAGATATTTTTGTCTGTCGTGATGCACAAGGGAGTTCACCATTGCATCAAGGACGAAGCTTCCTGCTATCGGGTTCGCGTGTTGCGAGCAAAAACACCCATGGCAGTGGCTGCACGCTAAGCTCAGCAATCGCGAGCGTGATGGCTCAAGGTTACGTGCTGCACGATGCCATTGTTGTGGCTAAAGCTTATGTTACAGCCGGAATTGCTGCTAGCTATCAGGTTGGCTGCGGTGCAGGTCCGCTAGCACGCACGGGCTGGCCGTCAGATCTGAGGCTTTATCCTAAGATCACCACGTTAGATTCAGGCCCCTCATTACCTGAAGGTATCGAGTTTCACTCAATTGATGAGTCTTTGGGTCTATATCCCGTGGTGGACACTGTCGCTTTACTGCAGAGTTTACTCGAAGCTGGGGCGAAGACGATCCAATTGCGGATCAAAGAAGGAACAACACAATATATAGAGCAACAGATAGATGCTGCGGTTCAGCTAGGTCGTGATTATAAAGCCAAGTTGTTTATCAACGATCATTGGGAGTTTGCACTTAAACACGGCGCATATGGCATACACCTTGGACAAGAAGATCTCAACAGGGCTGATCTTGTCAAGATAGCCGAGAGCGGCACGGCTTTGGGCGTGTCGAGTCACAGCTATTTCGAGTTACTGCTGGCTCATCAAATGACTCCTTCCTATATTGCTTTGGGACATATCTTTCCCACCACGACGAAGGAGATGCCATCAGCCCCCCAAGGTTTAGATAAGTTGACGCATTATGTCGCGTTATTGGGTGAACATTATCCTTTAGTGGCCATCGGTGGAATCGAGGCTTCTAATCTTGAAGCGGTGAAGCAAACTCAAGTCCATGATGTTGCAGTGGTGAGAGCGGTGACTCAAGCTGAAAATCCAGCCAAGGCCTATAAAAGGCTTAGCGAGTTATGGGAGGCATGTGATGCCGCTCAGTGATGATGAGTTTATGCGCTATTCAAGGCAAATTTTATTGCCTGAGGTTGGTGAACTAGGTCAATCAGCACTGAAGAAAGCAAAGGTGCTGATTGTTGGTGTTGGCGGATTAGGGCAGCTGGCAGCGCAATATCTGGCAGCTGCTGGGGTGGGGCAATTAACCTTAGTTGATGATGATCGCGTTGAAAGATCTAACTTACCTAGACAACTGTTATTTGATGATAAGGATATTGGTGAGTATAAATCGTCGCGTGCCCGTGACAAGTTAATGCAGCGTTACCCGAATAGTGAGATCAATGGGATCATAAAGCGGCTATCACTCGACAATGCCAGTGGCATCATCGAGTGGGCTGACATCGTGCTAGATTGCAGTGATAACTTAGTGACTCGCCATCATGTTAACCAAACATGTGTCAGTTTTCCTACCCCGTTAGTGACCGCATCAGTGGCGCACTTTTCAGGATTTTTGTTTGCAGTGGATCTGAAACAAGCCCCCGATGCAGGTTGTTATGCCTGTTTATTTCCGCAAGATTCTATCGTGACGAAAAGCTGCAGCACAGCCGGTGTGTTGGGGCCAATGGTAGGGACTCTGGCATCAATACAAACCTTAATGGTAATCAACCTTTT
Organism: Shewanella hanedai; assembly: GCF_007197645.1. Lineage (GTDB taxonomy): Bacteria > Pseudomonadota > Gammaproteobacteria > Enterobacterales > Shewanellaceae > Shewanella > Shewanella hanedai. The sequence continues at coordinate 39,199 of NZ_VKGK01000014.1, read as the reverse complement.
ACTTGGTGTCGGGAAGGTGTGTGGCAAGTTACTTAGGTTCAATGGATTAGAATTCAAGTGGCGCGAAGCAAGTCTGAGCAGAAATCCTAAGTGTCCAGTGTGTGCAGGTGTTATTAACCCTTTACTTTTAGATGCTCAAAAAGAGGTGTGTCATGCAGAGTATTAACAGGGGAGATGAGGTGATGGAAAATGACGATCTGATGATAGAACTGCTGATGAATGATAAGGCACTCGTTATCCCGAAGGGGATGAGTTTAGCGGGATTAGTTACCAAACAGCAGATAGAGCCTAAATCAGTGGCCTTGGTGTGTAATGGTGAAATAGTCCCTAGAGCTCATTGGCAAGAAAGGGTGTGTGAAGATGCGGATGAAATTGAGATTTTTTCAGTGGTAGCAGGAGGCTAGTATGCTAAAAATTGCGGATCACGAGTTCCAATCAAGATTATTTACTGGCACAGGTAAATTCTCATCTTCTGCCTCTATGCTCGCGGCGATTCGAGCGACGGAGTCAGAATTAGTGACCATGGCGATGAAACGTCTAGACTTTAAAACGGGTCTCGATGATATTTTATCTCCTCTGTTACAAAGTGGGATCAAGCTGCTACCGAACACTGCGGGGGCGAGAAATGCAAAAGAGGCCATCTTTGTGGCTGAACTTGCCCGAGAAGTGTTAAACACCTCTTGGATAAAACTGGAGATACACCCGGATCCAAAATACCTGATGCCCGATCCGATAGAGACGTTAGAAGCGGCTAGAATCCTTTGTGAAAAAGGCTACATCGTATTGCCCTATGTGCATGCCGATCCTGTGTTTTGCCGTCGATTAGAAGAGGTGGGTTGTGCGGCCGTGATGCCTTTAGGCAGTCCTATTGGCTCTAATCAGGGACTGATCACCGAGCCATTTTTAAAGATCATTATCGAACAGGCTAACATTCCTGTGATTGTGGATGCAGGCATTGGAGCCCCTTCCCAAGCGTTAAGGGCCATGGAGCTTGGCGCTGATGCTGTATTAGTTAATACGGCGATCGCAAGTAGCTTAAATCCTATCGCCATGGGACGCTGTTTTGCTCAAGCAGTGCAAACGGGGAGGGATGCTTATCTTGCGGGGTTAGGCCAAATTAGCCTGCAAGCAAGTAATACCAGCCCATTGACGGGGTTTTTAAATGATTAACCTAAGTCGGTATTATTTGTATGAAATGGAGGGGGAGAAATGAGTTTCCTCTCCTATCTACAAGGACTCTCTCGGGAGAAATTGAGCTTAAGGCTGTATTCATGCACAAGTAAAGAGGTAGAAAAGGCGTTACAGAGCCCACAAGGTTCTCTAGAGAGTTTATTGGCTCTCTTGTCTCCGGCGGCCGAACCTTACCTTGAACAGATGGCTCAAGCTTCGACTTTACTCACGCGGCAGCGATTCGGCGCCAATATTGGCATGTATCTGCCACTGTACCTGTCTAATTTGTGTGCCAATGAATGTGATTACTGCGGGTTTAGCATGAGTAACCGTATCAAGCGCAAGACCTTAAACTTGGATGAGTTAAACGCTGAGATGTCGGTCATTAAGTCGATGAGCTATGACTCCATTTTACTGGTGTCTGGTGAACATGAAACCAAAGTGGGCATCGATTATTTCAGCTCGGTCTTACCCAGTGTTAAAGCGAGCTTTAGTTATGTGGCTATAGAGGTTCAGCCGCTCAAAGAGACTGAGTATTCACAACTCGTCGGGCTTGGGCTTGATGCGGTGATGATCTATCAAGAAACGTACAATCCGCAGACTTATGCAAAGCATCACACTCGGGGCAATAAAAAAGACTTTGCATATAGACTCGAAACACCGGAGCGAGTCGCAAGGGCTGGGGTGGATAAAATCGGTTTGGGAGTGCTGCTTGGTTTAGATGATTGGCGTTTAGATGCGCTGTTATTGGGACACCACCTTGAGTATCTAGAATCACACTTCTGGCGAACACGTTACAGCGTGTCCTTGCCTAGACTGCGACCATGTACTGGAGGAATAGCGCCAAAGGTTGAACTAACAGATAAAGGCTTGGTGCAACTCATCTGTGCGTTCAGACTGTTTAATCATCAACTTGAGATCAGCCTTTCAACCCGAGAGTCCGCTGAATTACGAGATAACCTACTTGGACTTGGAGTGACGCAATTGAGCGCGGGAAGTTCGACACAACCAGGTGGTTACTTAGCACCCGATACTCAATTAGATCAGTTTGAGATTAGTGATGAGCGGACACCTAATGAGGTATGCGCTGCGATGAAAGCGAGAGGGTTTAATCCTGTTTGGAAAGATTGGGAATCAGCTTGGGTTTGAACTTGCTAATCTTGAGTGAATGCTAGTGGTGCACAATGCTAAGGAGGTTGTGCATTAACCTTAAGGCATATTAAATTCCACCGAATCAGGGATTTCCAATTGGCTTGGTATATAACTGTACTTCTGAATAGATGTGGTCAATAATTAAGCTTGAAACCTAAAGTGTTTCCGAGCTTACTGTTAGAGCTAATATTTAGTTTTTATTTGAAGCTTTTTTGGAGTCAATGTTATGCAAATACCACCCAGTTATTCATCCGGTCAAGCCGGTTTGCAGAGTGCTCAGTCAGGCTTAACACAAGCCACTGTCGACGTAGCCGCACCAACTGCAGCACCGAGTCGGCCAAATCCAAGTGCTGAGTCTAGTGAAGCAAGACCCGTTGAGAATGTTGATAAAACCGAAGCCTTGGTATCAGCAGTTGAAGCGCAAAATCAAGGTGAAGCTTCTGCTGAAGTGTTAGAAACCTCATCTGAGACTGTAGGTACTATTATCAACATTGAGGTCTAATCTCAATGTTAGACGTTAATTTGTCGTCAGGTCTAGCGGGGGGGAGGGATCGCCTTTCACCCACAAATCGAACGTCTTCAATTTTATCTACCTCATCTTCACCAGCCGTTTCAGTGCCACCACCATCGACTTCCGCACTGGTGCAAGCCAAATCCGCTTCTCTTCATGTTGATGCCGTCAATATACCGAGTGTTCCAACTCTCTTAACATCTGATGTTGGGGCGGAATTTACAGCAGTGACACCGTCTACTTCTAATGTAAACTTTAGTTTAACTCAAGGTGCGCTTTCAATAACGGGCTTAGTGAATTCAAAGACTGCGGTGACGCAACCTGATACTGAAACAACCGTTGCTGCAAATGAAGCGTTAGTGGGTTCATTGAATCAAGCTAATACCAATCCCTTTGACAATAGCAGTGTTGTTGCCAATGATGTTCGGCCAAACTTTTCACCTGTTGAAAATTCATCTGCAATAGATGAGCAGAACCCCTTTTCAGGTGAGGGTGACAAGGTAGATGGCGACACTAAGCCTATTTTTGCTCCCGTTGCGGGCAAACCCGATAACAGCGCCTCAACAAGTGATAGAGCTGATAGCGTAGAAGCAGATAAAGCCAAAGCTATTGCCGTTGAACAGCAGGTGCTTGCACAGCTTGCAAAAAGAGATGCTGAAGTGCGATCTCATGAACAGGCCCATGCGAGTGTTGGAGGAAGCTTTGCTCAGAGTCCTCAATTGAGTTATGAGCAGGGAAGTGACGGGCGTCGATATGCTGTTGATGGTGAAGTATCAATTGATATCTCAGCAGTACCGGGCAATCCATTAGCGACAGTCAATAAAATGAGGCAAGTTTACGCGGCTGCAATGGCGCCATCGGATCCATCAATGGCGGATATCCGGGTGGCAGCAGAGGCGATGCGAATACTCAATATGGCTAAGGCTGACTTGGCAGATGAAAGATTACAAAATGCTCCATCAATAGAGGAGATGGCGCCTTTACTTGGTGCAGAATCGGCCATTGAAGGTATTCCGGCTTTTGAACCTATTAATGCGAATATAGCCGGAGAAGTGAGCGAAGATGGCGATATCACTGTATCGCAAACAGAAGAGGAAAACCCTGTCGCTGACACGATTGAGAGAATTAATAGTCAGTTGGCATCACAGGCTCGCACTTTGGAATCGGCCTCGACAGGTTATTCAAGTGACACGGTATCAGAACGATACCTCCCGGGGTCAAAAACGACAAGCTCGTTTAGTTTTTCAGTGTAAACTCCAAGCCATTTCTTACCTTACTAACCTTACCTAGATCACCCGTTGGCAAAATGTTCCCAAACAGGTTAACAGTATCTGGTTAGCCATTAATTGATAGGCTAACCAGATTCACATTCATTAGTATAAAGATTTTCGCGCTCAGCGAAGGGTTAGTCTTTTACATCTAGGTCCTTAATATCAACCAGCTTAGGTAAGTACTTCTTAGTGGCGTCAATCTTATGGAAATACGGGCCTTGGTGTAACTGCTTTGGCCAGTCTAGTAGCATCATAGCCAGTACATTTCTATGCTCTCCCATCACCATGTCAGGATTGCCCATTGGCGAGAGGATAAACTGCTCTTGGGGATCGAAGGCTTTCACAATATGGGCTTGCGTAAGTGATACCACTTCATTGTCTGACTTACCGGCCAAATGGAAGCTTATTCCTACCTCTGCAATAATATCATCGGTGGCATCTTTCAGTATGCGGTCAATGTTATTTTCGAAATAGGTTAATATCCAAGCAAACTCTTTCGCATCCACTTCATGTTGATAATATTCGCTGGCGGCAAAGATAAAGTGTGTCATGCCGTAGAGCTTATTTCTAAACTGTTTTTTGGTGAGTTTATTGTCTTTTTCATTTGGGTATACGTCGATAAAAGCTTGCTTGTACGATGCTAAATAATCACCAACGCCTAGCTGCTTGGCCCAGTATACATAGTTAATGAGTTGAGCAGCCCAAGATTTAATCATTGCCTTATCTGTTAACCCGGCCTCTAAATTGGCCTGTTTTAACGTTTTGATAAGCTTATCATTACAAGGGCCTGTTAATCCAAATTCATTAATGCGACTTGAGAAGCGAAGTAAAACGTCTGTGTAAAACAGAAACTCAGGAAACGGTTTAAGGGCTTTCTTACGTGCCTTTGCTCTTGGGCCTTTACCCAAGATTGAAATCGCTTTTTTGGCTTCTGAATCGATAAAGCCGGGTATATCGAGCTGACATGCATAAAAGGCCTGAGAATCCGTCACGGCATAGAGATCGACTAGTGCGGCATTTGCGTATTTATCGTCGCCTGTCATACGATATTGTCTAATACCGTAATGCCCTTGAACTCTAGGAGGTAGCTCAAATAGGTGATCTTCTAAATTACTTTTTATCCCATCATAGACTTGCTGATGTGTCAGCGGAGCAACGTTTACATTGTTATTTACTGATATTGTGGCTGCATGTGTGGTGAAACTAAAGAGTGCAAGAGAGACTAAACTTGTCTTCAACATTGGATGCATCTTGTATCCTTTTAATGAGTGAAATGGGGTCGATGGATTGATTTAATAAGGTGGTTAATCTCTGTTCAAGACTAAGTGAATCTTCATTGATTAATAAAAGCTCGAATACACTCTGCTGATCTGGACAACCACGAGTAGATTGATAAATTAAGAGGGCGAGTTCTTCTTGCCAAATATCTTGGTAATAAAGTGGCCCTAGGTCTGTGATGGCCAGAAAACTATAAGGGTGATTCTCTGGTTCATCCCACGGTTGGCCGAATGACTTAGTGAACTCTACAGTGAGGTTTTTGTACAGTTTAGACTCGCGATTACGATAGAAGTCCAATGCGACTTTGGCGCGAAATACTTTCAGTTGAGTTGAGTATTTCACAATCTTATCTTCCCTACTTTCAGGCTGTTTAGGCTCTAATACACCTTCAGACAGAAAATATTCCAGCCAATGACTGCCCAGTTGTGCAGTGTCATTGGTTTCACCTAAGGTATTGACGAGATAGTAATGACTGGTGCCTGATAATTGTGATAAAGCGTTAGCCATGGCTGATACTAAGTCGTGTTTGTCCCAGTAGGTCGTCAGCAGGGGCTTAGTGTTGAGCTGAACTTGTCCAAACTGAAATCCTTGCACGGGGACTCTTAACCTTTGGGCTCGTGTGCGTTCACCGACATTGAAATACATGTCACCTAAAAGTCTACCATTGTGCCAGACTCTGTGAATATGCTCGGTGACAATTTCAAATGTAAAACCAAGCTCATTAGCTCTGCTGTAGAGAAGCTGGATAAAGGCACTGGAGGTAGTTTGTTTCACTGGACTTTTAACGGCTGCTGCCAGTTCTCTTCCAATCTCCCATGGTGATGTGTTTATCGCTTTTGTTTCTGCATTGAGAAATAATGCGACTAATTGCGCCGAAGAAAGAAACTGATTCGATAATGCAAAATCACTGTGATCAGCAAAGCCTGCTTGAGCTGCAATCTCCTGCTTAATATTGGCGATTCTCATGAGGGCTTGGCTATTTTTATCTTTTGCGCGTCCCTGATAGGCTTGCCAAACAAGTTGTTGGCAATGAACGTCATTTTGCCGTATCAAATAAGATGCGATAGATAAGTGAAAGTTGGCATCTTTACCGTTTTCTTGATTTTTGTTGTTGGGTAAAACGCAATCTGCACTATCGAAATTTAGGGTTAAATTTTGACTTCTTAATCCCTGTTTGACGTTTGCTTGAGCCGTATAGAGCTGTGATTTTACTTTTTGGCTGGTTCTATCTTTTATTAATGTGTTTATCCTAATACTTAACTGCTGTAACTCAGCCTCTTTGCTCTCTTTTAGTGAGAAAGCCAGTTTCTGAACTATCACCGAATTTAGCGTTTCACTCATCATATCTGAGAGGCGCAGCTGGCATTGCAGCAGGTTTTCCCGATGTGACGGGGACACATTGAAACTTCGATAGTATTGAAGACGATCCTTAATATTAAAGAGGCCTAATAGGGCTTTTTCTAATGTATAACTTTGGAGTAATGCGTCAGCGTCATCATTGGTGTCATGTTGATGAAAATCCCTTTGGGCAAGGGGGGGGGTCAATTGCAAACATTGATTAATGAGTATAGGGATAGGAGAAACGGCAGCATAAGCTGCCGTACTGATGCAGATAAAAAGACTAGAGCTTAGCGTTATGGCTAAAATGCTTTTTAGCATATTCTACTCTTTCATTGACTGTCATATTGTGGTTGCCTAATGAATCAACATGATTTAAATAGGGTAAAATACCACGTCCATTGGCGATCTGAATGGCTAAACCTGGTCTTGCATTAAGTTCAAGCAGAAGCGGTCCCTTAACTTTATCCAGTACCATATCAGTACCTAGGTAACCCATCTCAGACATCTCATAGGCTTTTGACGCTGTATTTAACAGAAAATCCCATTGAGGTACCTGAATATCAATCAGTTTTTTATTGGTATCAGGGTGAAGATCAACTGGCGTATCAAATTGAACCGCGTGTAAGCCTTTTCCGGTACCAATGTCTACGCCAACCCCGACAGCACCTTGGTGCAAGTTAGCTTTGCCATCAGAAGCTGCCGTTGATAGTCGTAGCATTCCCATGACAGGGAAGCCTTTGTAGACAATTAAGCGAATATCAGGAACGCCTTCGTAGGAGTAACCATCGAATACAGGATCAAACTGAATTAGCCCCTCTACGATGGCGACATCTGGTGAGCCACCTAATGAGAAGAGACCACTTAAGACGTTCGAAACATGACGATAGATCTCACTGTGGCTAACCTCTTGCCCATTGGGTTTGAAGTAACGTCCAGCTTCAACCTTGGTTATCACCAAAATGCCTTTACCGCCAGAGCCCTTTGAAGGTTTGATGACGAAGCCAATTTCGTTATTGACCATCGCAGGGATAGATTCAATCTCATGCTGCTCACGAACAACACCAATGAGTGCAGGTACCGCGATATTGTTGGCAATAGCAAGTTGCTTAGTCGTTAATTTATCATCCACACGCTTATAAAATTTACGGGGATTATAACGACCAATATAGTCAATATTACGTTTGTTCATGCCCAATACACCGTTGTTATGCAACGATGATGGCCAAGCGAATTTAAGTCTCATGACTATTATTCTCCGGCCAATGGCTTGAAGCGTCTAAGTTCAAGCAAGCGGTAACCTGTGTATTGACCCATCAATAAGACCATAGCCAGTATCACAAGGTGAATACCTAGGAAATTAAAGACCCAATGCTGAACCCAAGTTGCGCTCATTGCAAGGTATGCAAGTGTGGCGACAAATAAGCTACCACCACCTTGAAGTACCACTTCTTTAGGGCCTTCCTCTTCCCAAAGAATAGACATTCTTTCAATTGTCCAAGCTAAGATTATCATCGGGAAGAAAGTGATCGTTAAGCCTTCACTTAACCCAAATTTGTAAGAGATAAGGGTAAATATCCCTATGATCCCAATCACGACGATGATCACCGCCGATATTCGCGAGATCAAGAGCAGGTTCAGTTGTGACAGGTATGAGCGGATCATTAAGCCACACGCGACGATGAGAATGAACCCAACTAATCCGGTTAGCAATGTTGTTTGAATAAAGGCCAGCGCGATGAGAACTGGCATAAAAGTACCTGAGGTTTTAAGTCCGACGATGACGCGAAGGAAAACCACCATTAGCACGCCAATAGGAATGAGTAAGATGCCTTTAAATAGACTTTGTTCTTCCAGAGGCAGTTGATATAAAGAAAAATCAAAGGTGCCCTTATTGTTCATTACATCCAAAGATGTGGCTAAAGCAGAGCGTGTGTCCTTTAGCATTGAGAAGTTGACTTGAGAGTTTACGCCGCCGGTAACATCTAAAGTAGACTGACCTGAACGATCCCAAAGGAGTAAGTTTTCACCGCGACCTTGTGTGCCATCAGCGGGATTGAAAAGTACCCAGTCACCGTCGTTATACACTTCAACAAAGCTGGTTAGCTGTTGTCTACGACGCTGATCTTCAAGAAATAAACCACTGACCTCTTTTGCTGGAACCCCTTTGCTGTGCAGCATGTGCAAGAAAAGTTTAGTTGGAGTGTTGTTGCTCAGAAGCAGCTCAACGTTTTGCGTTCTATCAGTCGCGTTTAATGCTTTATTGAGTTGCTGTGCAAAAGTGATGTTGGTGGCGCTCTTAGACCACACTTTTTCTATCACTTGTTCGGCAGCTTCTTTTTCAGTTGCTGGCCAAATGTAGAGCTGTGGGGTTGATGGCTCGACAGATGCAACGACTGTTGTGGTTCCTGTCGGAATTAATGTCACCTTATAATAAAGATTTTGAAGCCCAGTTGCTGAACGCACTGACCATAAGGCGCGACGATCTTGCTTATCTTGGCTGATTGTTAAGCCGTAACCAGGTGATGAGGCATTTTCGACTAAGACTTCGAAAGCGGGGTCATTCGGAAGAGAAAAAGAAACCTCGGCAGGCTCCCCAGTTCCTTGGAAACTGACTTTCGCGTCCACAGCCCAACTTTGAATCTGTTTGCCTGGTAAAAAAGGCACATTGTGTTCGATGCCGCGATACACACTGGCAGCAATTCCCGATATAAATAGCAGGGCGACCAGAATGTAAAAAGGTTTTTTAGAATGCATTTAACAATTCCTATTCTTCAGAAACAAGCACAGGCTTGTTTTTTCCATGGACATAACTTTGACCCACATCTACCACGGCAATATCTTGCATAAACTTACGACCCAGTAAAAGAGGGAAGTCTAGGTGACTGCGGTCAACCAAGTTCAAATCAGTTTCTGCGGAATACTGACCAATTTTTAGGTGCGCATGGATAACGGGACGGCGGTCAGTTTTTTCATCTAAATCTTGTTTAATTCGCACGAAACGCTCGACTTTAGATTCGAAAGTTTGCGCAGGAGCCTCTTTACCTAACGTGAATACATCGAATCTGACCCACTGCTTTCCATCACGTTCAAACAAAATGATGTTGTGGGAGTCTAAGGACGATGATTCTGCACCAGTGTCAATACGAGTATTGAAACTGGCATTGAGCTCTTCGATATAGACATTTTCAATAGCACCTAGGATGAACTTGCCTGCGAGAGGTGATGGAGGGCAATCTTCAGCAATCGAAATGATTTTCTCTTTCGGCGCATGTTCTAATGTTGAAATCTTTTGCGTTAAGGTGTCTATGTGTGACGATAGTTCCGTTATCGCAAGAGATTGAGTCTTTTTGTTCTCGTCCATGATTTGAATCAAATCTGCTTGTTGTCGCGCTAAACTTGAGTCTAGAACCGAAACATCGACCGCTTTCGGTAAGTTTGCGTTTTCTTGAGACGTCATTGCACAGCCAGCTAAGCCAGCCGCTACCGCAATACAGATTATCTGTTTAAACATAGTGCTTCCCATTTACTAATGTATTTGTTCTTCAAAGTTTGAGGTTATCTCTACCAAGGCTAACTATCTTCTGTGTTGTGGAGATTGTCAGCACAAGTTAATCATCACATGAGATCTTTATTTGGTTGGTTTTTCGTTGCGATAAACGTAGCTCGTTTAGGCGCAGGATAACCCTCGACGGTTAAATCTATATTGGTTGGATCGAGATAATCAACCAGTGACTCATTCGGCATCCAATCAGTTCTTCTTTGTTCTGCAAGGGATGTAACATCGATATCAACGCATTTAATATCAATAAAATCAGCTTTCTTCAACCAAGCTGCTAATGCGGCAGCCGACGGAAGAAACCATACATTATTCATCTTGCCATATCTATCACCGGGCACCAGAACGGTATTTTCATCACCGTCAACAACCAAAGTTTCTAAAACTAGTTCACCACCTGTTCTCAATTGATCCCTAAGTTGTAACAAGTGATCAATAGGTGAGCGCCTGTGATATAGCACTCCCATGGAGAAAACAGTATCAAATGCATCTAAAGGTGGCAGGTCTTCAATGCCCAAGGGTAATAGGTGTACGGGCTGGTCTTCACCTGCTAAGCGTTTAATTGCCTCAAATTGACAAAGAAACAGCGTGGAAGGGTCAATACCCACAACGTGATTAGCGCCTTCACCTAACATACGCCACATATGATATCCGCTACCACAGCCAACATCTAAGACGGTGCGATTATTCAGTGGTGAAAGATGAGGAAGAACACGATCCCATTTCCAGTCTGAACGCCACTCTGTATCGATATTTATGCCATGGACAGAAAAAGGGCCTTTGCGCCAAGGGGTAAAGATCCGGAGTAAGTTTTCTAGCTTTTCCTGTTCACCAGGCGACAACTGATCGCCACTGCCGATGGTAACGGAGTGCTTAAGATCTAATGTGTCAGGTGCTGGATAGTTCAGCTTATTAAGCACTTTCTCCCATTTAGGTAAGGTGCCGTGTTTATGCTCACGTTGCCACTGACCTAAAATAGCTGGCAATGTTTCCAGCCAATGCTGAAGGCTTGAGTCTGCAATTTTTTTGTAAAATGAACTAAAACTGATCACTGGAAAGCCACCTTAGAGGAGTGAGAAATTGAACCATATAATGGAAAAGAACGGGTTAATTTGTTCCATAGATGTAATGGCGTAAAAAACATCATTTAATCGCAACCATAGAAGCAAAGTTGAAACATTGAAACCACACGTTAAAATGTTTAAAGCCTTGCTCTTTTAATCTGACTTCATGCTGATGCAATGTATCAGGTTTCATGACATGCTCTAATGAGCTTCGTTTCTGACTTATCTCTAATTCACTGTAACCATTAGACCTTTTAAAGTCGAGGTGAAGATCATCAAGTAAACTTTGCACTGAATCATCTTCAAAGTTTAACTTTTCAGAGAGCACTAAAATGCCGCCAGGCTTGAGTCCTTGGTAAATATTGTTTAGCAGAGACTCTCTGTCTTTTGGTGCCAAAAACTGCATGGTAAAATTAAGTACAACCATGGAAGCATTTTCAATATTAATGTCCCGAATGTCACCACAAATAAGATCAACAGGTGTGTCGCTGACATAGGCGCCTAAGTTTTCTTGGCAACGTCCAATCATGGACTCACTATTGTCGACTGCCACAATGGTGCAATTTCTTGAGCCGATGTTGCGGCGAATACTTAATGTCGCGGCCCCAAGGGAGCAACCGAGATCGTAAACACGGCTATCCGGAGTGACGTATTTATCGGCAAGATCGCCAAGAGTTTTTATGATCTGACCATAACCTGGAACAGAGCGTCGGATCATGTCATTAAAAACGCCAGCTACCTTTTCATCAAATTGAAAGTCGCTAATGTTTTCACATGCTTGTGCGTAGATAGTATCTTGAGAAGTGTTCATTCATTTTTAATGTGTAAATTCAACGTGTCATTCTAACGAATCATCACTGTTTGCAGCAAGTCTAGGACTGGATATTTATGATAAAATTTTGTCTAATAGCGTAAAAGCAACATTATATATACATTTTAGTGACTTTTCGGGAAGTGGATTTGAAGTTATTTAACCAATTGTTATGCATTCTTTACCTTGTATTCTTCTCATCTTCGCTATTTGCTGTTGAAGAACAGCCTCTTATTGTCGTAATGAATGCTGATAGCTACCCGTACCAATTCATTGACGATAAAGGCGCACCACAAGGAATACTTGTGGACCTGTGGAAGGATTGGTCTTTACTAACAGCCATTGACGTGGAGTTTGTTGTCCGTGATTGGGAAGATGTTCTCGTTAGGGACGATATTGATCAGACTATTGTCCATATTGGCACGACTGGAAGACTTGAGAGCAAAGAGCAATTTGATGTTGCTAAGCCAATTTGGTCGGCTAACAGCTATCTTTATTTAAGTGCCTCTATGATAAACAAACGCAATATTTCTGAGCTTCAACCCTATAAAATCGGCATCGTTTCTGATTCCTCTTGCGAAGATGAATTATTAGCTGTTGAGCCTGGGTTGGTGTTTAAACGCTACAACAATCGTCAAGACTTGTTACAGGGAGCATTGGCTGGAGAGGTATTTGCATTTGCAGATAGTGAAGTAAATGCAAATAATAGCGCTCACAACCAAGTTACCGCGTTATTTCCCACTTCGAATCGGTTGCTCATAAAACAGAACGAAATCAGACCTGTGATCATCAATGGGCAAGCTTCCCTTATTCAGCAGATAGACATTGGTTTTAGCCAGATCCCAGATGAGCGGATGAGTGAGATTGAGGTGTATTGGCTGGGCGCAGGCCAACAAAAAGGAGGAATACGGATAGCGTCGACGGTGAACATTGAACCTTATGTCAACATCGGAGGAGATGGAAACCTCCATGGCTTATATGTCGATATGTGGGATTTGTGGTCAGAGAAAACAGGTGTTCCGATAACATTCACACAAGGTACGATGAAGAGCACGATTGCGCTTGTACGTGAAGGAAAAGCGGATGTGCACATAGGTTACCCAGAAAGTGAGAGCCTTAAAACGGGTTTACAAAGAGAAGAGCTGCTTTACCGTGTAAAAAGCCGTCTATTTAGTTTAAATAAACCCATTGGCTCGCTCGACGAATTGACTCATTCTCGAATAGGCGCTGTGCCTACTGCCCCTTATCTGGATAAGCTCTCACTAGAATTACCAGATGCTGATATAAGACTTTATGGCTCGGTGGATGCCATGATTGAGGCCGTTATCAGTGACGAGATCTCAAGTTTCGTTGCTTCCTCTGCATGGACACAGCACTATTTGGTGCAAAAGGGCGTAGCACCTGATTTTTATCAATTTATGGGATTGGAATACAGCACTGATATCTATGTATTATCCGCAGGGGGGAATTCCGAACTCTCAGAGAGCATCAAACAAGGTTTTGCACTCATCAGTCGTGTGGAGTTGGCTGAGATAGAACAAAAATGGATGCTCGACAATAACAATCGAATTTTTGTTGATGAGCTAGCGTCAATACAGCTATCGACGCAGGAGAGTGAGTATCTTAAGCGTTTACCGACACTAAAAGTGGGTTATCAAAAAAACTGGAAGCCGATGGAGTTTACTGACAGTCAAGGTGATTTTGCTGGTGTAAACGGTGAGCTTATACAGCTTTTACAGGATAGACTCGGTATTAAAGTAGAGGCGGTTGAGTATCAAGAGTGGCAAGGGCTGATATCTGCTCTTATTAGTGGAGAAGTTGATATTGCCGGCAGCGTGGCGTCCACTCAAGAGCGTTTAAAAGCCTTGATGTTTAGTGAGCCATATTGGCCTTCCCCTTGGGCACTCGCTACGCCTATGGATAAAGAATCAGTTTTTAATATTCAACAACTCAAAGGACAAAGAGTCGCCGTTGTTGAAGGTTACCAATTGATTAATGAATTAATTGGGCCTGAGTTCGGGGTTGAGTTAGTGCTGGTTGCTGATACTGAAGCAGGGCTAAAAGCGGTCACTGATGGTTTAGCTGATGCCTTTATTGAGAAAGTCATCAACATGGCAGCTCAATTAAAGCAAAGTGAGATGAGTCAGTTGAAGATGTCAGTACTCGCGGATTTCTCTGAGCAGCAAAGTCACTTTGGTGTTCATCCGAGTAAAGCCGAGTTAGTGCCGCTAATTAACAAGGTACTAGAGAGTGTTGAACAATCAAGCCGTCAAAAGATATATCAGCGTTGGGTTATTCCTACTGCAGGGGAGTTGTCTAGCGCTAAATCTCAATGGAACCTAGTGTTCGGTTTGATACTTTTCATGTTTGTTGTGTTATTAATATCACTCAAGATCATGCTGGGTAGAGAGGTTGATAAAAGGAAGCGCTTAGAACGTCAACTGTTAGATTTGACTCACTATGATACGTTAACGGCATTGCCAAATCGAACTTTGCTGAATGATAGACTAGAGCAAACTATATTACTGCATGCTCGAGAATTATCGACTTTTGCTATCTTATTTGTCGGCTTTGATGGAATAAAGTCAATTAACGCTCAATGTGGCCATCATGCTGGCGAGCAATTGACTAAGACGTTAGCCGAGCTAATCACAAAGTCGGTAAGGCGTTCGGATACTGTCGCACGGTTTGGCAGTGAAGAGTTTGTGGTTATCTTGAACCGCACCAAATCCTTGGATATCGTGTGTCAGGTGGCTGAAAATATTATTAATCACCTATCTGATGACTTTGATGTTGAGCAGTTGCAGGTCAATATTCACACCAGTATTGGTGTTGCTAGATACCCTTCAGATGGGGACGGTGCAGCCGAATTACTTAACGCGGCTGAGAAATTAATGTTTAAGGCGAAAGAAAGTGGTGGAAATTGTTATAAATCATCATGATAATATAGCAATGTAAACTCATTTCGTGTGTATTTAGTTCACTAATTGAGTGATACTTCATCGACTAACGGTGAAGTTGTTTTTTAATCGGCAATATTTAACTATAATGCCGCTTTTGTGTTGTTTAGAATATTCTTCAGCCATAGGTTTGCGGATAAAGGAAAGAGTTAGATGCGCAGTCAATATTGTGGAGACGTTAATAAGTCTCACGTTGGACAAGAAGTAACCTTAGTAGGTTGGGTAAACCGTAGTCGTGACTTAGGCGGTGTTGTTTTTCTTGATCTACGTGATAGAGAAGGCATAGTTCAGGTTGTTTATGATCCTGATTTACCTGAGGTGTTCGATGTTGCGAGTACACTGCGCAGTGAATTTTGTGTTCAGGTAACCGGCGTTGTTCGTGCTCGTCCAGATAGCCAAATTAATCAAGATATGCGCACTGGTGAGATTGAGATTTTAGGCAAGGGCCTAACAATCTTAAACAGCTCAGCGCCGTTGCCGATTAACATGGACAAAAATCAGCACAACACTGAAGAGCAAAGATTAAAATACCGTTATTTAGATCTTCGCCGTCCAGAGATGGCTGATCGTATTGTTTTCCGTTCAAAAGTGACCAGTGCCGTGCGTCGTTTCCTTGATGACAGCGGTTTCTTAGACATTGAAACGCCGATACTAACCAAAGCGACACCAGAAGGTGCACGTGATTACTTAGTGCCAAGCCGTACCTATAAAGGTCAGTTTTTTGCATTACCTCAATCACCACAGCTTTTTAAACAGTTGTTAATGATGTCTGGTTTCGACCGTTATTATCAAATCGTTAAGTGTTTCCGTGATGAAGATCTGCGAGCCGATCGTCAGCCTGAATTTACTCAGATAGATATTGAAACTTCGTTTATGACGTCAGCACAAGTGATGGAAAAAACAGAAGAGATGGTACGCGGTCTATTTAATGACCTGTTAAATGTTGATTTAGGTGAATTCCCTAAGATGACATTTGCTGAAGCAATGCGTCGTTTCGGCTCTGATAAGCCAGATCTACGTAACCCGCTTGAATTGATTGATGTTGCCGATCTCGTTAAAGAGGTTGAGTTTGCTGTATTCAATGGCCCTGCAAACGATCCAGAAGGACGGGTTGCCGTTCTTTGTATCCCTGGCGGTGCTAAGCTGTCTCGTAAGCAACTGGATGAATATGCTAAATATGCCACCATCTATGGCGCTAAAGGGTTAGCTTGGATGAAGGTTAACGATCTTGAAAAAGGTCTTGAAGGCATTCAATCGCCAGTACTTAAGTTCCTTAGCGAAGATGTCGTTAACGGTTTACTTGATCGTACTAATGCTAAGACAGGCGATCTGATCTTGTTTGGTGCAGATAAAGCTAATATCGTTTCCGAAGCGATGGGGGCATTGCGTCTTAAAGCAGGTGAAGATTTCGACTTGCTTCAAGGTGAGTGGAAGCCATTATGGGTTGTTGATTTCCCAATGTTTGAACCAACATCTGACGGTGGGTTACATGCAATGCATCACCCGTTCACCGCGCCAATGGGCATTACACCTGAGCAACTAGAGGCGAATCCTACTGCTGCTATTTCAGATGCCTATGACATGGTATTGAACGGTTGTGAGTTAGGTGGCGGTTCTGTACGTATTCACAACAGTGAAATGCAATCAGCCGTTTTCCGTATCTTAGGTATCGAAGAGGAAGAGGCCAATGAGAAGTTTGGTTTCTTACTTGAAGCATTACGCTATGGTACGCCGCCTCATGCTGGTTTAGCATTTGGTTTAGATCGCATTGTCATGCTAATGACTGGTGCAAGTTCTATTCGTGATGTGATGGCTTTCCCAAAAACCACAACGGCAGCTTGTCCTTTAACGAATGCACCAGGTTATGCCAACCCTGCTCAGTTAGTTGAGCTAGGTATCGAGGTTACCGAAACCCAAGATAACCAAGAAGAGCAAGCTTAATCGTTAAAATAGCCGAGTTTATCTCGGCTTTTTTAAGCGTTTTTTCTGTCTCGACATAAGGAGAATGATATATGGCAGGTCATAGTAAATGGGACAATATCAAACACCGTAAAGCGGCTCAAGATGCGAAACGCGGTAAGCTGTTTACCAAGTTTATCCGCGAGCTGACTGTTGCAGCCCGAGAAGGTGGTTCAGATGTCGATGCTAACCCTCGACTTCGCGCCGCAATTGATAAAGCACTATCGAATAATATGACTCGCGATACGGTTGAACGTGCCATAAAACGAGGCGCAGGCGAACTCGATGGGCAAATACTTGAAACGATCATGTATGAAGGCTATGGCCCTGGTGGAACTGCGGTTCTCGTTGAAACCATGACGGATAATAAAAACCGTACCGTGTCTGGTGTCCGTAACGCGTTTAGCAAGTCAGGTGGAAATCTCGGTACCGACGGCTCTGTGTCTTATCTTTTTGATAAGCGTGGAGTTATCTCCTATGAAGACGGTGTCGACGAAGATCAAATTATGGATGCAGCACTAGAAGCTGGCGCCGATGATGTGATCACACATGAAGATGGCTCTATCGATGTATTTAGTGCACCAGAGGATTTTGGTGTTGTTAAAGATGCACTTGACGCTGCAGGTTTTGAATCTGTTAATGCTGAGGTCACTATGATCCCATCATTAAAAGCCGATCTTGATGCCAGCACAGCGCCGAAGTTTATGCGATTAATCGATAATCTTGAAGAGCACGATGATGTTCAAGAGGTCTACCACAATGCGGCAATATCAGACGAAATTATGGAGTCGTTAGAGTAAAGTATGGCAATAATTCTTGGAATCGATCCCGGTTCAAGGATCACCGGATATGGTGTGATCCAGTGTAATGGTCGAAGCCAAATCTATTTAGGCAGTGGATGTATCCGTACTGCTTCGGAAGATTTCCCTTATCGACTTAAACAGATATTTGATGGCGTTTCAGAAATTATCCGTCAATATCAGCCCGATCTTTTCGCAATCGAACGTGTTTTTATGGCTAAAAATCCTGATTCAGCACTTAAATTAGGCCAAGCACGTGGCGCAGCTATTGTCGCTGCAACGAATGCCAATTTACCTGTTGCCGAATACTCTGCAACCCAGATAAAAAGTTCGGTTGTAGGCACTGGTCGAGCAGAAAAGTCGCAAGTTCAACATATGGTTCAACAGATCTTAAAACTCCCAGCGGCTCCCCAGGCTGATGCTGCCGATGCACTCGGCGTCGCCATCTGCCATTTTCATACAAGTCAGAGCTTAATCGCACTGGGTGGAAGAGCCAACGCACAGACATACGGACGTTACAAATGATTGGTCGTTTACGCGGGATCCTGATTGAAAAGCAGGCTCCAGAAATTTTAATCGACGTGGCAGGTTTAGGGTATGAAGTTCATATGCCTTTGACCAGCTTTTATGAGCTTCCAGACCTACATCAAGAAGCGATAGTGTATACCCACTTTGTGGTGCGTGAAGATGCACAATTACTTTATGGTTTTATTACCAAGCAGGAGAGAGCGCTGTTTCGTTTATTAGTCAAGACGAATGGAGTTGGGCCGAAACTTGGATTAACCATATTATCAGGTATGACAGCGAGTGAGTTTGTTGCCTGTGTTGAGCGAGATGATATCGCGACCTTGGTGAAGTTACCCGGTGTTGGTAAGAAAACCGCTGAAAGACTACTGGTGGAGATGAGAGACAAACTTAAGAGTTTAATGGAAGCCTCTGCCGGCTCTGAGCGTGAATTTATGCTTAAGTCTAACTATGCACCTAAAGCTGTTATCAATACGGCCGAAGAAGATGCGATTGCTGCGTTACTATCATTAGGCTACAAACCTGCTCAAGCTAGCAAAGCGGTATCTGCGGTCTTTGAAGAAGGCATGAGCACTGAAGCATTGATCAAGTCGTCACTTAAGTCGATGTTATAATTATAAATTGAGAAAGAGATGATAGAAGCGGATCGTTTAATTCATGCTGAACCCCAAGGTTTCGAAGAGCGTGATGAGCAAATTGATAGGGCTATGCGCCCCAAAATGCTCGATGAGTACACAGGTCAAGATGACAGCCGTGCTCAGTTAAAAATATTTATTCAAGCGGCTCAAAAGCGTGGCGAAGCACTGGATCACATGTTGATCTACGGCCCGCCAGGTTTAGGTAAAACCACGTTAGCCATGATTGTCGCTAATGAGATGGGAGTGAACATAAAATCCACTTCAGGGCCTGTGTTGGAAAAAGCCGGCGATCTTGCTGCACTGCTGACAAACCTTGAAGAGGGGGATGTGTTATTTATCGATGAAATCCACCGTTTAAGTTCGGTGGTTGAAGAGATATTGTACCCAGCGATGGAAGATTATCAGCTAGATATTATGATTGGTGAAGGTCCTGCAGCGCGTTCAATAAAGTTAGATTTACCTCCGTTTACGCTTATTGGAGCCACAACTCGTGCTGGTGCGTTAACCTCTCCATTGCGAGCCCGGTTTGGCATTCCACTTAGGCTAGAGTTCTATAATGTTAAAGATTTGAGCACCATTGTGACCCGCTCAGCTAAAGTGCTTGAACTGCCTATAGATGAAGAGGGCGCTATTGAGCTGGCAAAACGTTCTCGCGGTACGCCGAGAATCGCCAATCGTTTGCTACGGCGAGTGCGTGATTATGCAGAGGTTAAGTATGATGGTGAGATCAACAAGAAAGTTGCCGATCTCGCGTTAGACATGCTTGATATCGACGCAGAAGGCTTTGATTACATGGACAGAAAGTTACTCTTAGCCATCATTGATAAGTTTATGGGTGGGCCAGTGGGCCTAGATAATTTGGCTGCAGCCATTGGTGAAGAACGTGAAACGATTGAAGATGTGCTCGAGCCTTTCTTGATCCAACAAGGTTTTATCCAACGCACACCTAGAGGTCGAATTGCCACCGATCGTGCGTATAAGCATTTTGATATTATCCAACCAGAAAAATAATGGGTAACTAACTGCGAAGAGTAATGCATCATTGCTCTTCGATGATTAAGCTGTACTGCGGTGATTTCAGTCCCGTAGTTGCATTTTTACCTGCTACGACCTTAGCGCCTATTTCTATATATTCCCCATTAACGCCTGGATTCGCTAAGCCACTAGATGGAAAATTCTTAAGGGTCTTATTTTTATATCTTACGCGTAGGTTTTTTAAATTAATTTTTTTTTCATTTGCGAGCTGCACAAAGTCAATCGAGATAAGTGCACTTGTATCCGACGTGATGAGGTATCGACCTTGTTGATAGTCATTATCTAATAGTGCCGCATTGGTTGCATTGCCAAGCGCTCCTTTCCAGTTAACTAAAACCACAGTACTTTTATTGTTATTTTTTAATACACTCGGGTACTTAAGAGGTTGTATCTCAGTGATTGATATTGCAGCAAGGGCATTTGGTAGCATGAAAATATTAACAAAAGCAATTGGTAGAATAATGGTGCTGATGTAAAAATGAGCAGATTGTATTAGGGGACGCAAATATTCCTTAAATATCGGAAATGCTAAATTTAAATTTTTTTCAGTATATTTATAATTGTGGTACATATTAACCTATTGTCGTTATCACTTTAATTAGTTCAATT
Organism: Shewanella hanedai; assembly: GCF_007197645.1. Lineage (GTDB taxonomy): Bacteria > Pseudomonadota > Gammaproteobacteria > Enterobacterales > Shewanellaceae > Shewanella > Shewanella hanedai. The sequence continues at coordinate 18,519 of NZ_VKGK01000014.1, read as the reverse complement.
GTCATACGTCAACAATACTCGCATTAAATACAGGGTTAATTTATAACTAGAATAATAAATCCCATAATAAAAATAAGGTTTATTTGTATATCAATGTATCAGAAGAATATTATTTTAATTTATCACACTCAAATCTGTGTTACATGGAATAAGGTTTGGGGGTGTTTCAATAATAGTAATGTTAATTAAAGTAAAATGTAAGCAAATTGTTGCAAAATGTTTGTCTTTTGATATCTTAGTGATGTGCAGTCGCTAAAGTACTGCTTTAACATTGATTTGTGCTTTATTTTTGAGCTGATGACTTTTAATCAGTGATCGTTTTAGCATAACCACAATAATAATATAAAAATATTTTAGGATTCATTAATAATGAAGAATAACATTCTGCTTTCTACACTGGTTGCGTCTACTTTTTTAATTGCATCTCAAGCTGATGCTGCCCAAGCTACGGGTACTGCGAATTTTAAACTTGTTTATCCTATTGCCATTACTGAAACTGCTATTATGGAATTTGGTGATGTTAGTATTATAGCTGATGGTAACTGTACGTTAGGTTATGCTGATGATGTATCAGGTACAGCATGTGTCGCTGGAGGAAGTGCTGCATTATCTGGTGAGTTCACTATCACTGCCGATAATACAAATGTGAATATCGCACTTTCTGCTGCTGACTCATCTTCTGTTCCTGGTGTGACTTTTACACCATCGGTAGCGAATACTTCTCTTACAGTGACAGGAAACAGTGCTGTAATAAAAGTTGGTGCTTCATTAGACATAGTAGCTGCGAGTGCAGTCGCCGGCGCTAAAAACCTTACATATACTGTTGATGTTACCTATTAATTAAGTGTTGTTTTAACCGCTATAGTTATTTAATTAATAATGTGGCGGTTAAATAATAAACACGCTCGTAGTACAAGCTAACCAATAATAAAAAATTGAGACTAAATCTCATATAAATTAGCTGGGCGATAATAATGAAATATACTTTTTGGGGCTTTTTAGCCTTCGTTTTTAGTTTTAATGTTCAAGCTAACTTGCTAGTGACCCCTACTAGAGTTGAGTTAGACGATAAGGAGCAACTCAGTGCTGTTTTTTCTCTAGTGAATAAAGGCAAGAGTGTTTCTCGCTATAATATTTATTTTGAAAATAAAGCACTGCTCCCAACAGGGGATTATGTCACGCTTGATACTTCTCCGACTTCTTTAGCTAAGTTTGTTCGCTACTCTCCAAGGCGTGTGAGTTTAGAACCTGAGCAGGGCACTCGGGTTAGAATGGCTGTACGTTTACCTAAAGCGACAGTTAAAGGCGAGTACAGAAGTTACATCGTATTTCATCAGATCCCTTTAGCACCAGAAGTGGCTGACAATGACGCTGCTAAGCAGAGCATGACCTTAAGCTTATCAGTACAGGCCTATATGCGAATATCTATCCCTGTTATTTTGAGGGTAGGCGAGCTCGCTTCTGAAGTTCAAATTGAAACTGTGATGAATGAAGCCACCAAAGCCAGTGTTGAAGTAACCTTAACCCGTGAAGGGGAGAGGAGCAGCTATGGTGATATTGAAATAATAGAGATGTCAGGTGGCAAAGAAGTGGCGAGTGTTGGCAATTATAAAAACGCTGTCATTTATACTGAGCTTGCAAAGCGAACCTTCTCTATCGATTTAACAAAACCGATGACGTCAGGCACTGAATTACTGGTGCGATACCGCGAAAGTGAAAGCCTATCCGAGGCCAAAACCGTTGAAAATAGGCTAGTCATGTAACGATAGTTCTTAAACGTGCTCTTCAATATTTCTTCTCAGATCGCTTTATGGCATAGATCATTCAGATTTGTGCTTATTGCGATTTTTATCGTTTGTGTCTTTGTTTTAATTATATCTTTGTATTGGGAAAATCTTTTCGACTTAAACACCAAGGATAAATCGGCCTTAATTGGTGCAGATTTTAGCGTCGATGAAGTCATCAATGATCCCCATGAAAATGTAACGTCTCAAAATGATGACAATGATATTAGGCCACAAAAAATCCATGACTTACATGGGAAAATAAAAGAATCAACAAATACGAATGGTGATAAAAAATCTGACGCTAATCAAGCTAGTATCAAGGCATTTGTTTCTGAATTAACTCAAGTAAGTGCTAGCCATAAAAAGGTCCTTAAAGAGAAAGCGCCCAACTCTTATGATACTGAGTCTATCAATACATCTTTGGTTACTAAGGGGAAGATCCAAGGGAAAATACTAGGGTCTCCAAGACAGAATATAAGCCAGCAGCAAGAGTTAGTGGCGTTATCTACGGGGTTTGCTCAAGAAAACACTGATGTTTCGGCACATCAATATTCGATATGTAATCGAGTGAGCTCATATTCTTATCAACGCCAACCCACGTCCGATGAATATTTCATTATTAGTCAATTAAAATACGGTCAGGAGGTACTCAGTGATGAGTTATTTGCCTATCAAGAAGGCGCAGTTCAATACCTTCCAATACAATTATTTGCAGAACTATTACTTTTACCCGTTCAAGTTGACGAAGCGACTTCATCTCTGAATGGTTGGTATCTCGATCCAGAAAGAGAAATTGAATTAAGTAATGGTCTGTTAAGTTACTGGGCTAATAATGGTGTGTGCGATATCCCAAATGGTCAGGTTTTTTATGATGATTGGGATCTGTATTTAGACGTGCGACTTGTTGAAAGCATGTTCGGGCTGACCATCTCATTTGATGGACTAAGGCAAAGGTTCACCATTCAAGTATCTGACGATATACCACTCTCTTTATTACTTGCTAGGCAAGAAAGGTTTAAAGCATTTGAAGCTGAGAAAAAGAGACGTGAGTTACAACACATATTGGTTGTAGACAGTCAGAATGCATTGGTAGGCGATCTCGCCGGCCACGTTGATCTTGGTCTCGTATCCCAAAAAGTATTAGAAACACAAAAAATCAGTGATGAAGGCTTTGTTCAACTTCGTAGTGATCTGGGCGGACATAATGCCTATGTCGGATATTCTTGGTCTGATTCGGGTCAATACCTTAATGGGTATGTGGAAAAATATCAAAAAGACAGTTGGATTAAGCATTACCGGGTTGGTAGCGTTGACTCGCACTCCTTGCCACTCGTGTCTGAATCAATGGCTGGGCTTGGGATTAAAATCTCTGCTGGCGACGGTTTTACAGACGATTTTAGAAGCATTGTCATTGAAGGTGAGATTGAACCTGATTGGGATGTGGAGCTGTACAGAAATAACAGTTTAGTATCAATTCAACAGGTGGGTGCAGATGCTAGGTATCGTTTTACTGATGTGCCTTTCTATATAGGTACTAACCAGTATCAATTAAGATTCTTTGGTCCTAATGGAGAAAGTCGCAATGAATCATTCAGTAAAGTACTCGATAATTCAGTACTTGAAAAAGGAAGTGTAGGTGTTAATTTTGGCGCAATGGTCCGTGAGGATGATGAGTTAGCACAGTATTATCTCCACAGTAATTGGGCATTAACGGAGAATATAACAGCTGGTATATCACTGGTTAATCAGGAGAATGCTAAGGGCGATTGGCAATTTACGCCCAAAATTAACATGAACCTTTTAGGTGGTCAGAACCTATTGCAACTCAATTTTGCTCATAATGGTGAAGGTTATGCCTTGGGGACAGTGTTACAAGGCAGTAGCGAGCGGTTTGATTGGAGTGCTGACTGGCAATTATTTGATGATTTTAACTCTTGGGAAAATTCACAAAGTCAGTTGACTCAGGAGGTGAACGTAAATCTTAATGCCAATCTTGATATTTCGTCTTTGAGTGTTTCTCTGTCAGGAAACTGGAAGGAATATGCCCATGTGGGTGAATACTTTCAGCTTAATGGACGTTTAGCGGGTCAGTTTAAACGATTGTCTTACAGTAACGATATTCGTTGGCAATCTAATCGCTCACAAGATACGGTCAATAACCGTATTGCAGTATCAGGTAAATTGTCTGACTGGTATTTAAGAAGTTACCTTGATATCGACATTTTACCTGATATTGAGCTGAATCAATGGGTGATAAATGCAAATACATCGCTTAGTGATGATTTTAACTATCAGGTAGAGATGAGCTATCAAGCAAAAGCGGAAACGGCCCACAGTATAAGGAACTCAATTTCATACTTATTTGATCAAAGTGCGGTACGTTTAGTGGTTGAAAACTATTCAGACGGAGATTGGTTTGCCCAATTAAAATGGAACAGTTCATTTCTATGGCAACCAACAGCTGGAAAGTTCATGGTAGATCGTGCCAGTTATATCAATACAGGGGCTATCACCATAAAAGCGTTTCAGGATGATAATGCTAATGGCGAGCAAGATGAAGGAGAAGCCCCTGTTAAAGGTTTATCATTTTCAGGTCATAGTAAGCCGAGTTTAAAAACAGATCATAAGGGGGAGTTGTTGATTACACACCTTCAAACCACACAAGCTCAACGTTTGAGATTAAATGAAAATAGTTTAACAGATCCATTTTTGGTTCCATTAGCAAATGTGATCAGCGTAGAACCTCACCCAGGGCACATAGAGCAGATCTTATTTCCCATTTTATATACCGCTGAAATGGAAGGGAAGGTGTTGAACACGTCTGGCAGTCCGGCAAAGGGACTATCCATCGTGTTGAAAAGTAGTTCATCGGATAGAGAGTATGCAGTCAGAGTTGAGTTTGATGGGGTATTTATTTTCGATCGTATCGTACCTGGAGATTACCAGTTAACTATTGGCGATAGGCTTAGCTACGATATGCAGCTTAAACCTGGTGCTTACTTGGATTTAGGTGAGATAACGCTAAATTAGGCCAAACCTGCGACTAGCCCATCAGAATAATTGTGTTTTCACGCTATAATTAATGTGTAGTTCAATACGATGCGGTGTTCTTATGGTAAATGTTTTCATATTTGTCAGTGTAGTTGGTCAAGTCGGGTTTAACCTTGTAAATCCAATGCAGGTGACTCAAATAAGAGGGATCCAGTTTGGCGATATTTTAAATCAGGCGAATGTGTCTTGCCGTCTTACCTCCCTATCTCGAGAGGGTACGGGTTGTATTAGCTCACCATCAGCGGTTGGAGAATTTCATGTTGTGAGTTCTGGGGATGCGAATGTACAAATCAGAGTTTACTCAAGTATTTCTGCTGATGTCGATTTTTATCCACTGCTTGTAAACCAAAGTAACCAACAGAACTATCAGTTAACGAGTAGCGGCTTAGCATTCTCTGTTGGGGGCGATTTGAATATCAAACGGGCGTTAACAGAAGGGGGACATAACATCACTTATACGGTCGAAGTAAACTATTTATGAGCCGTTTAAAGGCACAGTATCAAGCTGCATAAGAATAATAAATACGAGGGTGAGTAAAAGAGGATTCACCTATGCTGGATAATCAACCAAGTTCAATCATCTCAATGATAATATCACCCTGTTATAGTTTGCTCATTTGTTACATTCATCTCTTTCGGTTACCTACGGTGCAACCTTGCATCAATATGTAACGCCATTTCATGTTAAATATATTTTAATATATATATCAAAACCAATTTCACAGCTGAATACTTGCTGTATAGCTGCAATTAAATACGAATATTCTGTTGAATAATTGGAAATCAACCTTGTAATAGAGAGGGTAATAAATATCAATTTATTCAACAGTGTGACGAGTGTCACATTATTGAATAATGCGCGCGTTGCGAAGTTGTTAACCGTGCCGAGGTTTTATCTTCTGTTTTTCGCTCTCTTTTAAGTTGTTTACTCTTTCTTGTAGTGTATTTGCCAGTTTTGTCTTTATTGCGTCTTCTCCCTGTTTACGTGATTACTTGTTTTTATTAACCTTTTTGTAGCAATAGTTAATAAAATGGCTGATTGACTGTATTAAGGTGAAACTTCAGTATCGAATGCAACGCCACACAATTCGTTTTGAAACATATAAAGGCGTAATAATAATAAACAAGTGAGGGAGTAATCTTAATGATAAGAACATCGCAACATTCTCGTAGTAAATTAGCATCAGCGATTAAGCTAGGTTTAATTGCATCAGTGTCAACCACAGCATTCACTGTCTCAACTAGTGCGGTGGCACAAGAAGAAGCTAAAGTAGAACGTATTGCAGTAACAGGCTCCCGTATACAAAGATCTGATATGGAGACTGCGTCACCTGTAACAGTTATTGACGCCGCTTCTATTCGTTCTGAAGGCTTCACCTCTGTTGATGAGCTTCTACAAGCACAAACTTCTATGGCTGGTGCAGCTGTAGGTTCTAGCACTAACAATGGTGCAGACGGTGTTGCACAAGTCGATCTACGTGGCATGGGTTCTCAGCGTACTTTAGTACTTCTAAATGGCCGTCGTATGGTTAACTCTGGTTCTGGGGCTAACAGTTCAGTTGATTTGAACTCGATTCCTGTCGCCATGATTGCTAGAGTTGAAATCTTAAAAGATGGTGCATCAGCTGTTTATGGCTCTGACGCCATAGCTGGTGTGGTTAACATTATTACCAAGAAAGATTTTGACGGTTTCCAGTTAGATGTTTTAGGTGGCATGTCCGATAAAGGCGATGGTGAAAATGGAGAAGTCAGCGCTCTTTACGGTTTTAATACCGACACCGGCAACTACACATTCGGCGCAGCTTATTCTGACCGCCGTGGCGTAGTACAGTCTGATCGTGATTGGACTACTCCAGGTAATAGTTCATTCATTCCAACTGGCTCATTAAATGGCCAAGTTAAAGATGAGAATGGAAACTGGGTAGCGCGTGATACTGGATATGACTATACCCAAGATAGTTTCTATCAAACACCAAGTAAGCGTTACAGTTTATTCGCTAATATGACTCAAGAGTTAGGTGATGATGTTGTCCTAACGGGTGACTTTCTTTACACCAAACGTAAGTCAAATCAGCAGTTAGCGCCGCAACCAGCAAACTTGCAACTTGATGTATGTGGTGAAGATGGTGTTGACCCGCTTAAGTGTATTACGCTTGATCAATCAATGGTTGATGCAGGTATCAAACCTGATGATAAAGGCGAGTTAAACTACAGAAGACGTATGAATGATGTGGGTCCTCGTATCTACAGTCAAGATACTGATACCTGGAGAATTTCTGCTGGTTTAGAAGGTTCTTTAGACATTAATACTGGTATGAACTGGGATGTCTCTTACACCTACGGTAACAACAAAGCTGACACATCAGTTGATAATTCAATTAATGCTAACTTGATGACTGATGCTATCTATGCGAATCCAGATTTATGGTTTAGCGGTGATCCAATAACAGACCAAGATTTATTAAATGCTGTTAGTTACAACGAACAAGCAGATGGTGGCAACGAGCAACATGCATTGTCAGCAGGGCTAAATGGTGAGCTATTTGAATTAGATGCTGGTGCAGTGGCATTCGCTATTGGTGCAGAATATCGTTACGAGAGTGGGTATTTTAATCCGGACCCAATTGTTGTTGCTGGTGAAAGTACTGCAGCACAGCAAGATCCTACTGATGGTAGCTACAGTGTTATCTCTGTATTCCAAGAAGTGAGTGTTCCATTTACTGAAAAACTAACGGGTGAATTTGCCCTACGTTTCGATGATTACTCTACGTTTGGTAATGCATCAACTTGGAAGATTGGTTTAACTTATGAAGCAACGGATGACTTAATGCTTCGTACCGTAGCAGCGACAGGCTTCCGTGCTCCAAGTGTTAGCGAGCTATATGGTGGAAACTCAGGTTCATTTGATTACTTAGTTGATCCATGGGGTAATTCACAAGATCCACAGATTTTAGTCAATCGTACCTCTGATGAAAATCTTAAGCCTGAAGAGTCTGAGTCATACACAGCAGGTCTTGTGTATTCACCGAGCTACGTAGACGGAATGTCATTAACAGTGGATTACTGGCGCTTTAAGGTGACAAACGCGATTGCGCGTTTGGACACACAAGCAGGCCTTAATGCATGTTATGCAGACCCAAGCTCATCATCATGTGAAACTTTTAACATTGGACCAAACGGTGATTTAGATAACTTAACTAACTCGCTAACTAACGTAGGTTTCCAAGATACTAGCGGTATAGATTTTAACTTAGCGTATAGCTTTGAAGCCTTAAGTCTTGATTGGACAATTAGTAACGATACAACTTACTTGTTGAACTTCGAACAAGATAATGAAGATTATACTGGCACAATTGATGGAAACTTTGGTGCTTATGCGCAAGTGCGTAACAACTTTAGCATTAAAGCTGCTCAAGGTGACTGGAGCGTCATGTACTTTAATCGCTACATCGGTGAAATGGATGACCATTATACCGATTACGATGAAAATGATGACCCATTTGCAGCATTATCGAAGGCTGAGTCTGTTCTTTATCACAACATCTCTGGTACTTATCACCTAAACGATGAAATCACGTTCAGTGCTGGTGTTAAGAACTTTACTGATGAAGAGCCTACCACGGTCTCTAATGGTAGTGACGGTGGAACGATACCTGAAGTTTATGATGTTATCGGTCGTACATACTTCGCGGGCGTAAGCATGAAGTTCTAAATAGCATTCGCTATTTTACTTAAAGAAAAAGCGCCGAAAGGCGCTTTTTTATGTTTATAATTTAATTTAACTTGGTATTAGATATCAACCTAAACCATGTTGAGCAGAGCTCATCTGTATGAATTCAATCTTATAACCATCAGGGTCCTCAACAAAAGCGATTTCGGTGCTGCCACCGGCTACGGGGCCAGGCGCTCGTACTATCTTGCCTCCGGCTGCTTCAATGGCCTTACAACGGGCATAAATATCTTCCTCTCCTATCGCGATATGACCAAAAGCCGTGCCATGGTCATAACTGTCAGTGTCCCAGTTATAAGTGAGCTCAATGACAGCACTTCCTGTCGATTCATCATCGAACCCGACAAATGCCAAGGTATATCTGTATTCACTATTTTCAGACTTACGCAGCAGTTTCATGCCTAAGACTTGGGTATAAAAGGTGATACTGGCATCTAAGTTAGTAACGCGGAGCATGGTGTGGAGCAGTTGTGACATAGTTACCTCTTTCTCTATGGTGGGGTAATTGGGGTTTTGTTGGCAGAAATATAGCATGAAAAAAACAATCTTTGCGTGACTTCACACTTCTTATCGACAAGAGTTTGAAGCTGCTTCATAAGTTCCGATAATGACATAGACGAAATTTTTGGAGTTTTTCAATGAACATAGAATTAAAAATGGCACTTGCTACAACGGTTGTCATAGGCCTGTTCCTCTCTATCTTCTTTATCAGTTTGTATTAACGAAACTGTAAGTATCAAAAGATACAGAAAAAAAAGCCGCATTGCGGCTTTTTGTATTTAATGAGGGCAGTGAAGAATTTTATTCTTCCCATTGATAAAAGTCGGGATGCTTATTCAGGGTAGATTTTGTCTTTAAACTCACATAGCTCTTCAATTAAACAGCTGCCGCAGCGGGGCTTACGCGCAATGCAGGTATAACGGCCATGAAGAATGAACCAATGGTGAACATCGACTTTGAACTCTGCAGGCACTACTTTTAGCATCTTCTCTTCTACTTGGTCGACATTCTTGCCCATGGCAAATTTTGTTCGATTAGCAACCCTAAAAATATGGGTGTCGATGGCGATTGTTGGCCAGCCAAATGCCGTGTTTAACACTACGTTTGCAGTTTTTCGGCCAACACCAGGCAACGACTCTAATGCTTCGCGATCTTCTGGAACCACACCGTTATACTTTTCCACTAATATCTGACATGCCTTGATGACATTGATGGCTTTATTATTATACAAACCAATGGTTTTTATGTAGGTTTTGAGTCCATCAACCCCTAAGTCATAAATAGATTGTGCAGTGTTTGCCACCGGAAAAAGTTTATCCGTTGCCTTATTCACGCTAACGTCCGTTGCTTGGGCTGACAATGTGACAGCGACAAGCAGTTCAAAAGGACTTGAAAAATTAAGTTCAGTTTCCGGGTGAGGATTGTTGTCTCTCAATATCTCTAAAATAGCGAGTCGTTTGGCTGTATTCATCTTTTTAATAGCTCTATTTTTATTATATTAAATTGATTAACTTACCTTAGTGATCCTGGCGCGGGTGACCTCGGGAACATCAGGTTCTGGAGTGCGTTCAGCAAGCTTCTTATCGATAACATTTTTAAAAGCAATTAAGAAGCCCATTCCGATAAACGCGCCTGGTGGTAACATAGCAAGCAGAAAACTGGTGTCCAGATGCCACAAGTGAATCGTGAGTACTGAAGCCCAATCGCCAAGCAGCAGATCTGCGCCTTCAAAAAGGGTACCTTGACTCAAAATTTCACGGCTGGCTCCTAATACTGCCAATACCAGTAGGAAGCCCAGACCCATCATAAAGCCGTCAAATGCAGATTTTAGGACAGAGTTGCGAGATGCAAATGCTTCAGCTCTGCCTATGATCACACAGTTTGTCACGATTAATGGGAGGAAAATACCTAAAGACTGATATAAACCATAGGCATATGCGTTAACGAGTAACTGCACACAGGTGACTAAGGCCGCAATGATCATGACAAATATCGGAATACGGATCTCTTTAGGCACAAAGGTTTTCACTAATGAGACTAAGATGTTTGATCCTATAAGCACAGCCATGGTGGCTAAACCTAAACCCAAAGCGTTCGTTAGCGTTGCGGTAACAGCCAACAAAGGGCAAAGACCGAGTAACTGTACCAAGCCTGGATTATTCTTCCACAGACCCTGCAGGGCTATCTGTTTATATTCATTCATTGATAGTTAACCTCGCAGTTAGCAGGCCTTGTGAGCAACTTATCTTTATTCGCATTGACATAGACCAGTGCACGTTTAACAGCTTTAATGTAAGCTCTAGGCGTGATGGTTGCACCAGTGAATTGATCTATCTCTCCGCCGTCTTTTTTTACGTTCCAGCGAGGATCACTCTCTGATAGAAGACTCATGCCATTAAAACTGAGCACCCAGTCAGATTTTCTCAACTCAATTTTATCCCCTAAGCCAGGTGTTTCTGCATGGGAGAGTGTTCTGACGCCAAGGACTTCACCGTCGGCGCTTATTCCGATGATGAGCTTAATGTTACCACTGTAGCCATCAGGCGCAACGGTTTCAATCGCGATGGCCACAGGTATGCCTTTCATGCTGGCAATGTATGAGGGTAGGGGGGTGTCGACACCTAACACCTTTTCATTGTGAATAAGAATACAATGCTGTACCAATTCATTATCGTGCATGGTTGCAGGAATAATCTGATGTAATACACGCTTTAATTCGAGTTGCTGTTGTTCTTTGATTTTGTCAAAAGTTTGCTGATTAACTAATGCGACCAGCGCGGTACAGAAAAAGGCAAATACAGCCAATAACAAACCGTTTCTTAACATAGATTTTTTCACGTTATACTCCGGTTTGCTTAGTTTCTAGAGCGATGACCATAGGTTCTAGGCTTCATATAATGATCGATAAACGGTGCGCAAAGGTTGGCTAATAATATGGCAAATGCAAAAGCATCAGGATAGCCACCATAGGTACGAATGATATAAACCAATAAACCGATAAGACCGCCAAACAGGAGACGACCTCTGACACTTGTCGCCGCTGTTACTGGATCTGTCGCAATAAAAAACGCGGCTAACATGGTCGCACCAGAGAAAAGATGAAATAAAGGACCTGCATGGGTATCTGGATTGAGCAAGTATCCGGCACTTGCACAAACAAAGAGACTGGCTAATACGCCAACGGGAATATGCCAGCGTATGACTTTAAGCTTCAACATCACCAATCCGCCAGCTAAATAAGCCATGTTGACCCAAAACCAACCCACACCGAAGCCATCATTAAAGATCGCTCTCGAAAAACTCTCTATACTGGTCAATCCCATGGAAAGATCAGTTTTGATGGTATCTAGAGGCGTCGCCATGGCGAGCCCATCAAAACCGAGTTTATAGGCTTCAATGTCGCTGAGTGATGTATTCAAAAATATCAATTGCAGTGAGCCAAGCAGATCCACTGGCTGACTGGTTAACATCATCGGGGCAACCCAGCTGGTCATCTGGACAGGAAATGAGATCAGCAACATCACATAGCCCGCCATTGCAGGGTTGAAAATGTTTTGCCCCAGTCCACCATAAAGGTGTTTGACAACGACAATAGAGAATAAAACACCAATGACGATTAACCACCAAGGCGCGAGTGGTGGGATCGCAATACCAAGCAATAACGCGGTGAGCAGGGCACTGTTATCTTTCAGCGTATCAGTAACAGGGCGCTTTCTGAGTTTTAGTACCAATGCTTCACTTAACAATGCCACGGTGATGGCCAAAATGACTTGTATTAATACTCCCCAACCAAAGAAGTAACACTGAGTCGCGACGCCCGGAAGGGCGCACAGTACTACGCGCTGCATGACCGTGCTAGTTTGAAGGCTTCGGCTCAAATGGGGCGAAGAGGCAATCTTGAACGCCATCAGTTAATCCTTTTCATTATCAAGTTTAGCTTGCTTAGCTAATTTGTTAGCTTTCGCTTTTGCAACTGCTGCGGCAATTTTGGCTTTTTTGTCATCGACTGGCACTTCTGTATTCATGATTGGTTCATCTACCTTCGTTGCTGGCTCTTTTACGACATTTTCGGCAGCGTTAAGCGCGATTTTCTTAGCTTTAGCAAGCGCAACTGTGGCAGCAATTCTAGCCTTTTTGTCATCAACGGGGACTTCAGTGTCTGTCACTGGAGCGTCTATACCCGTCGCTGGTATTTCAGGTGTGTCTTCGGCTGCTTTAAGCGCCGCTTTTTTTGCTTTAGCACGCGCAACGGCAGCAGCAATTTTGGCTTTTTTATCATCGACTGGCGACTCAGCATCAATCACAGGAGTAACAATATCATTTATCGGTATTTGTGAGTCTTCATCAGCAGCGTTAAGTGCGGCTTTTTTGGCTTTAGCACGCGCAACGGCAGCAGCAATTTTAGCTTTCTTGTCATCGACTGGTGACTCAGCATCAATCACAGGAGTTACAACATCATTTATCGGTATTTGTGAGTCTTCATCAGCAGCGTTAAGTGCGGCCTTTTTGGCTTTAGCCCGCGCAACGGCAGCTGCAATTTTGGCTTTCTTGTCATCGACTGGAATGTCACTGTTGCTTGTTGGCGCTACAGTTTCATCTTCCGCTGTTTTAAGGGCTGCTTTCTTCGCTTTGGCGCGTGCAATAGCCGCAGCGACTTTAGCTTGTTTGTCATCAACAGGAAGTTCGTCTGTTGAACCTTCATTTGTTGCTGATGCTGCTTTTTTCGCTTTAGCACGTGCGATTGCTGCTGCAACTGCATCACGTTTATCGTCAGAGGCAGCAGGACTGACTTCGGTGGCATTAGATTCAGCGGCTTTCTTCGCTTTGATTCTTGCCATGGCAAGGGCTACCGCATCTTTGTCTGTGCCAGTCATGGAGGACTTTCGTCTTTCGGCTGCTTCCTTTTGCTTTGTTTCACGAGCGAGCTTTTCATCTTCTAAGCGTTGAGTTCTGAGTTCAAATCGCTGCTTAGCTAATTCTGCCTGCTTCTTCTCTTCGATTTCGACCTTAACCGCAGATTTCGCCACACGGTAATACTCAACAAGCGGAATATTACTGGGGCAAACATAGGTGCAACAACCGCATTCTATGCAGTCATTGAGATTAAAACTAACCGCCTTATCGTATTCTTGGGCTTTTGCATGCCAAAACAGTTGTTGAGGTAAAAGCTGGGCCGGACACACAACGGCACATTCACCACAGCGTATGCATGGGAGTTCTTTCTGTTCTGGTGCTATTTCGTTGATGTCAGGCAATAACACGCAGTTAGTACCTTTAAGGGTTGGTGCACTGTCATTGTAAAGGGCATAACCCATCATCGGGCCGCCAATGATAACCTTGTCTGACTCATTCCCTTTAAAACCTGTCTGTGACAATAGGTGAGAAATTGGTGTGCCAATCGGTAGCCAATAGTTACCCGGTTTAGAAACGTTATTGCCCGTTATGGTGACGACTCGCTCAATGAGCGGGTAGTTTCTCAATACTGCATCTTGTATGGCATAACAAGTGGCCACATTTTGGACTAATATTCCCAATTGAGCTGGAATGGCGCCTGATGGTACCTCTTGACCGGTTAAAATTTGAATTAGCTGCCTTTCACCGCCAGAAGGATAAAGTGTTGGAACACTGGTGACTCTAACCCCTTCTTTGGGAAGGACGCTACGGCCTAAGGCTTGCTGCATTAGGTTTATTGCCTGAGGTTTATTGTCCTCAATGGCAATGATGAGACGCTTAGGCTTCAAAAGTTGATAAATAATAGCAATGCCCTGCATGATGGCATCACTTTGTTCTCTCATTATCATGTCATCTGAGGTGATATAGGGTTCACACTCGATAGCATTAATGATGAGTAATTCAATGTCACTGGCTGGGTTTAGCTTAATATGGCTAGGAAAGGCTGCGCCGCCTAAACCAGCGATGCCAGCTTGTTGAATTTTACTTAAAATCTCTTGATTCGAAACATGCTCGATGTCATCGAGAGATAGTTTTGAGTGGATCTTATCACTTAATTTTTCTAGTCCATCAGGGCGAATAACACAGCTTAATACGGGTAAACCGGATGCATGATTACTCGGGCGTTGCTCTATGTGAGTAACATGACCTGATGTGGGAGCATGCACGGGTAAATAACCAAAGTGACTCCCACTGGTTATCACTTCACCTTTTGTGACATAGTCACCAATGGCAACAGTGAGCACTGCATTGTCACCCACTTGGGGTAACGGAAGCGTGTATTCATCGGCCAGCCGCATAGATGAGATATCAGTTGTGTTGGACTGTACTTTACATTCTGGTGGATGTATTCCACCAGTTGCATGCCACAGTGTTCCTTTATCAATCTGTTCCAATAAAGTTAGCACTTGGAGTCCTCTTGGAGCACGCGAACTGGAATAGCATTTAATTTCCAGTCCCAGTTTTTTACGGTCGGTGTGATGGGGAGCATATCAATACAATCAACAGGACAAGGGGCGACACAAAGATCACAGCCAGTACAGTAATCAGTGATCACTGTGTGCATCAATTTTCCTGTGCCTAAAATGGCGTCAACAGGGCAAGCTTGAATACACTTAGTACAACCAATACATTCATCTTCTCGAATGTAGGCCACTTTTTTAACTTGCACCTCTTCGCTTACGGTCAAAGGTTCAGGCTCTACGCCTGCCATCTCAGCAAGCTTTTCCATTGTAGCAGTGCCGCCAGGGGGACATCTGTTGACTTTTTCACCGCCAGCAATGGCTTCAGCGTAAGGTCTGCAACCGGGATAACCACATTGGCCGCATTGAGTTTGAGGCAATAAGGCTTCGAGTTGGTCGACGAGAGGGTCGCCTTCGACTTTAAATTTTTCTGCCGCAAAACCCAGTAAAATACCGAAGAATAGGGCTAAGATCGTTAATAACACGATCGCAATCAATATACCTGACATAGTTAATTAACCAATCCTGTAAAACCCATAAATGCCAGTGACATCAATCCCGCAGTAATCATCGCAATGGCTCCGCCCTTAAACGGCTGAGGTACATCTGCGACCGCGAGTCTTTCACGCATGGCTGAAAACAGTATTAGCACAAGAGAGAAACCGACAGCAGCTCCGAAACCATAGATAGCAGATTCAATAAAGCCATGCTTTTCATTGATATTGAGCAGTGCAACGCCGAGCACAGCACAGTTTGTTGTGATGAGCGGCAGGTAGATGCCTAAAGCGCGATACAGGGTGGAGCTGGTTTTCTGAACAACCATTTCAGTAAATTGAACCACCACAGCAATCACCAATATGAAGCTCATCGTTCTTAGGTATCCTAAGTCGAATGGCAAAAGCAGATATTGATTAACCAGGTAGCTTAATATAGAGGCCAAAGTCAGTACAAACGTCGTGGCCATTGACATTCCAATGGCTGATTCTAGTTTGCTGGAAACCCCCATAAAAGGGCAAAGGCCGAGGAATTTTACTAATACAAAATTATTGACAAGCACAGTGCTTATCAATAGCAGGAGATATTCACTCATCTCAGTTCATTATTTATAACCATTATCTTATTATTATCGGCTTTTATTGGCGTATTAACAACACATAGAATACAAGGTTTTGTTGAAACAGTTAAAGTTCTTAGTTTTTTTGAGGTATTGCTGCATTTTGAAGGGCTTGAGGCTCGGCGATATAGTAACCTTGCAGTCCATCAACCAACAATTTTTCCAGCACCAATTTCTCTTCTTGTCGCTCAACACTGGTGGAGATCACATAGATATCCAACCTACGTGCGATGTTAATGATCATTTTGATGAAAAATTGATTATTGGTGTCTTCATCTATGTTGTTTGAGTAGCTTCCGTCGAGTTTAATAAAGTCAGGTCTCACTTGTTTGAAGAACTTAAAGGAAGTGAACCCCATACCGAAATGCTCAACTGAAACTCTTGCGCCGACGCTATGGATTGTTTGAACAAACTTATAGCTAGCCACTAAGTTAGTTTGCATGCCTGATTCGTTTACTTCAAAGACCAATCTGGCAGCAATATGTCTTTGTTTAATGAGTAAATCTTTGAGCCAAGCAATAAATGATTCCTGCATAATTGAAGAGGCACTTATGTTAATGCCATAGGAGCCCGTTAGTGCCGGATTTTCGATGAGCATTTTCAGTGTCGTGATAATCACCAGTTTGTCGAGATCCACCACCATTCCATGACGTTCAGCCATTGCGATAACCGTTGCTGTGGGGAGAAATTTACCCTCGGTATTATAGAATCGTGAAAATAGCTCGTTATAGATCCTGATCTCCCTCTGGCAAGGTAAGATGGGTTGTTGGTAAAATTTAATTGCACGTCTGTGGATGAGATCATCAATTGCTTCTTTCCAGCGAGTATCACCATAGAGTTCATCATTGTTCGTTTTATCTTGTAGGTAAAAACAATTTGGCCCTAATGTTTGCGCAATGCTTACCGCTGAATCGCCCTGAGATAATAGTCTGGTTGGTTCGCTATCATGCTCGTAGGGAACAAGGCCGATATGGGCAACAGACTCATTGTTTATCGTTTGCTGATATTCATTGAATTGGGCTTTTAAACTTTCAACAAAGGGAAGGCCATCTTTAATAATGAGTCCGGGAATAAAGACCGCGAAATCTGCAGTTGATATTCGGTAACATTCGGCATCAGGAAAGCTTGTTAGTGCTTGGCGCATGCAACTGGCGATTTTGGCGAGATACTCATCTCCGGCCGAACGGCCTAACGTATCATTTATGACACCCAATTCAGTGGCTTTGATTAACGCCATTAGCCCAATTTGCTCCTTTCCTGCATTTGAAAAGGAAGCTAACTTTTGGGTGAACTTAGCACGCGTGGCAAAACCTGTTACCTGATCCTGAAAGGCTTCACGATTTAGCCGCTCATTTTCTTGTGTATGTTCTTCATTTTTGTTTTTAAGAGCACTGCGACACAACTCTAATGCTTCAGCTAGCGGTTTAAATTCAGCCTTGAGTTTCGATCCTTCTAAGGCGTGATACTGCTGGTTTGATAATCCATTTATGTAGCTAGCTGCATAGGTTATTTTTCGCTTTATTTTGCCCATTAAACTTGTAAATACAATGATGATGAGAATGTAAGTTAGCCACAATAGTAAGCTGGTGATTTTAAAGTTATCTAACGCGTTCTGGGTTAAATCAGTTGTGTATAGCTTAACTTGAAGTCTACCGGGGCCCAACTCCCTCGTGTCGGGTAAGCTCAATGTAAAGAGATCATCTAATGGGTTTTCGGACTGCTTGCTGAGCGTGCCTTCAGTTAAATTTAAGCTGCTTTCAGTGGCATGGATAAATTGAAAAAACTGCAGTTTCGTATGGTTTTGAATCAGTGAGTAAAGCTCAGTGCCGTTATTAGGCCATTGAGTGTTGGCCGTCATATAAGTCTGGTAATTTGATAGACGGAGTTGGCCCTTTACTGCTAATTGGTTATTTTGGTCTAAATAAATAACGAAAGTCAGACCTGCAAAAAGTAGCAACATGAAGGTGTGGAAAAGTTTTGATACGCTCATAAAGGATCCGATCTAATAACGATTAGAAGACAACAGTGCTTTTATTTTAGTTAATTCTGCGACTTATTCTATCGGAAAAATATGGAAAGCGGAATTTTAAACGTAATAAGTTTGTTTCTAGCTTGTGAATAAGATGGGGTTTCAATTTTATGGGGAATAACAGAGAGGGTATAGACAGGAAAGGGTTCGTACTCTTTTAATGATATTGGCTCCCCGGACTGGACTCGAACCAGTGACATACGGATTAACAGTCCGCCGTTCTACCAACTGAACTACAGGGGAATCGATTTATCTTTAACATTTACAACTTTAAATTGGCTCCCCGGACTGGACTCGAACCAGTGACATACGGATTAACAGTCCGCCGTTCTACCAACTGAACTACAGGGGAATCGATTTATCTTTAACATTTACAACTTTAAATTGGCTCCCCG
>NZ_VKGK01000013.1 GCF_007197645.1 Shewanella hanedai | reverse complement strand
GTCAAAGCAGCCAATAAACATAGGCAATATCAAGCTAACTCAATAAAACACCGCAACGTGCTCTCAAACCAATTCATTGGCTTGAGAGCATATAAAGATAGGAAATTGAAGCTACTGAGGTTGCATTGGCGAACAGCCATTAAAACACTACAAGGCTTAATTCTGGAGCCACAAGCATGCTATTAAATTCGAGGGGATCCCTCAGACTCAGAGTAGATCAACTTCTTATACTGGTTGGTATAATACCGCCTCAAGAAGCGACTATTTTTTAACTGACTTGGCAATATAGTAATCTAGACTGGTGTAGCGTCCTCCACCCATAAACAGCAAAGCGAGCAACATGATCAGATAAGTAATCGCAAACTCAATACCATTATTGAGCACAACAAAAGTACCTGAGCTAGTTAACCACTCATAATTGCCATTTTCTTGTAATAAGGTTTTTGCAGCGCTTAACTTATCACCTGCTGCAAGTACCTGTTCATTGGCAAGCCAAGAGTTAACGTCAGCAATAGCTAACCAGCCATTCTCCCAGTGCACGGCAAACGCAGCAACAAGCATGGTCACCATTAATGGAATAGAGATCAGTCGAGTAGCCAAGCCTAAAATCAATAAACCACCACCAATGAGTTCTGTACCGGCAGCCAGTGAAACCATCAATTCAGGAAAAGGTAAGCCTAAACCCCAATCAGGATTTCCAAACCATGCAGCAGAATCACTGAAGTGAGACAGCTTATTATATCCGGCTTGCATTAGCACTGGCGCAAGGTAGAGCCTGAGTGCTAGAGGCGCAACACCTTCAAAATGTTTAAGTAGGTCTACAAATTTTTGGTACAAATTAACAAATAGCATGATCACTCCTTTTTATCATCATGGTTTGGATATTTGGGTATATAGACCACTAAGAGCAGAACTTTATTTCACTCGTCTAATATTTTATAGCATATAACCTCAAATGCTATACAAACAGTGCGATCCATGTATAGCAAAATGTCTTTGAAATTTAAAGAAAGCTTAGCCTATCGAGGAGAGAAACGATTGAAAATAATTAAGGTATTCTTGATCTTTATGGGGGTTAAGATTCATGTCAGTGACCGAACTATTCTCATCAAGCGCAGGTGAACCACCAGCTGCCATCAATAGAGACCAACACGCAGCAAACACCCAGTAAATATTGATTGCAGCTGATAACGCCGATTTAGCGTTTGAAGTGAGTTTAGGGTGACCTAACAAATAAGCATGGATCAGAGCCTCTTTTTGCTTAGTCGAAAGCCCATGACTCGACAACACAGCAGCAAGGTCAAACAATGGGTGCGATCCACAAGCGTATTCAAAATCAATACAGAAAAGTTGGTTATCTTTATATAACAAATTACGGGGATTAAGATCTCTGTGACTGTATTGACTACCTAAATCACACGCATTTAACTCTTCAATCCATTGGGATATCTCAGTCTCCAATCCCAAAAGTTGATGAAAATGAGCAAACCATTGATCTCTCAAATCTTGGCTCTTCTCAGTCAAACAACCAGCGTGTATATCACGCAGTTGTCCTAGATAACGCTGCCACTGACTAGAAACACTGATGATGTTATCTGGCACCGTTAGCTTCGACAGTCCCAGTAAAAGCACTAATAGCTTTTCTTCAGCATTCGGCCAAACTGATGGACCTTGGATGTGTGGCTGAGTCGATTGTTCGCTGAGTAACTCCCCCCACTGCCAACTTGCTTCCTCCTCAATATACTCACTGAGAAAATAAGCATGATCTGAACTGACATAGCAAAGCGCTGGCGCCAAGCTTTCCTTTGCAGCCAAACGCCAATTTGTCACCTCTGATTGTCGGTCACAAAGTCCATTACTCGCCAATGAATTACTTCTCAGCACCCATTTCTTATCACTATCATGGATCAGGTAATTCTGATTACTCAAGCCATGAGACAGCACTGAGAGCTCAGAGTCAGGAGACAATGTAATCCCAAGTCGCTTAAGATCATCAATAACAACAAGCGGTAATGTTGTGAGTAATTGTTCTGCCAGATTCATAAATTCATCAACTCAAACACCAGTCGTTTTAACTGTACACATGATCAACTCACCGTAGACAAGGTTTCATTTCGCATACTTGAGCGCCACAGGAAATAGCCCCAAATAGCCATTCCGACATAGAGGATAAAAAGTAACGAGGTTAACATTAGCCCTTTCTGTACATAGAGGTATATCGAAGCCAAATCGATAACGACCCAGTAAAGCCAATTCTCAAGCACTTTTTTCGCGACTAAATAGGTCGTCATCACAGCATAACAGGTCGTCGCGGCATCCAAATATGGGTAAGAGGCATGAGTGTGATTAGCCATAACGTAGCCAACCAGTAAAGAAACAATACCAGTACCGACGATGAGCTGAACATGACGACTGACACCCCATGAAATAACGCCCCCATTATGTTCACGCTGGCCTTTAGACCACTGCTGAAAACCGTATACCGCCATCGCCATATAGTAAATATTAAGTACTGACTCCATTAATAATGACACCTTCCAAAAAAGTGCCGTGTAGATAGCCGTACTTGCAAAAGCCGCAAACCAACACCAAATACTACCTTTCATCGCCAGCAATAAATAGGCAGCAGCAAGGATCACTGCAATCCCTTCCCAGGCAGTTAATGCATTTGCTTCCGACAAAGCTCTGGTAAAAGTATTTAATAATTCTGACCAAAAGTCTGTCATGAATGTCTCACTCGATTGATATACGTTTAAAGGCTCACACTGTATTCCCAGATATGAGCCTTGTATTATCTAGCCTTCATAGAATGAAGATTGATCTTTTATCACACTATTCAGTATGTGAAAGGTTCAGCTCACCACCGATGAATTTACACACAAAAACGGCTTTGCCCCATTTCTCGTGGGCGGCTTCCATCTCTGTTGCTAACATATCCATCACTTCGCGATACTCGCCACAGACCTGTGTCGCCATGGCATTCGTTTTTCGCTCTATGTTCTCATAACTGTCCACTCGCCCTATAAACCAACGGATCGGATCTAGATAGTTATCTTGCAGTGGGTAGCAACTAATTTCGGCTGTTAATTTCATTTTATGACCTCAGGCCGCCACGAAGCGGCCAATAATAAATGAGTGAAAATTCACGTGTATCAAATCCAATTTAACAATAGATTGATCTTATCTAGATAAACTTAAGACTAAACGTCATGCCTAACTGACGAGGATCGCCATAGCGGATATATTGTTTATCTGCCCAATCTTGATCTGGCTCATTACCAAAATAGAATCCACGGGTGCCATATTGCTCATCGAATAAGTTACGCCCCCATAAATACGCTGACCAAACCTCAGTTTCATAACCGACTCTGGCATTGAAGATGGTGTAAGCTTCCGATGTAGACTCATTGCTGTCTGAATAGTAAAAGTCACTCTTCCCACTGCCTGTTAAGTTTGCAAACCAGCCTGAATCTGTACGGTATGTCGCACCGGCACTGTAAGTAAACTTAGGAGAGTGCGCCAGCTCACGGCCACTTAAATCGACTGTACCGCCATACTTATCTTGATATGCATAATCACCATAAGCAGTTTCTAACCAACCAAAACTGGCATATAACTTTAGATTGTCAGTCGCATACCAATTGCCATCAAGTTCAGCACCATAGTTATGTGAACTACCTGCATTTTCAGTGAAAAGGATGAAATTCCCCTCTTGACCAGGCACTGTAGATTGTTGTGAAGCTGCAACCTGTTGATCGCGTCTATCCATATAAAACAAAGAAAAGTTCGTATTAGCATCACCATCGAGCCAAAGAGACTTCAAACCAATTTCGTAGTTATACAAGGTCTCAGTATCATACTCTTTCTTGTCGGCTAGCTCTTCTGACAAAGACATATTGAAACCACCGGCTTTATAACCTTTTGCCACCCGAATATAGGCATCATGGTCATGGCTCAACATTTTACTCAATGCAATATGTCCACCCCACATGGTTTCATTTGGCTCAAATTTGTCACCGTCTGAGTCTTTATAATCGCTACTACGACGCTCAACTCTCAGACCAAAAGACAGCGAATAATTGTTACCCAAATCAGAATCTAGTTGTCCAAATGCCGCATAATTATCCGCACTATACTCAGCAGACAATTGACTATAGGAATCTTGCGTCTCATTATCTTCGTCAAGCTGCATACCATAAAGCCCTAACAGCCAATCCGTACTGCCGTTGAAGATACGTCCCGCATCAGTGGAACTAAATCTAAACTCCTGACTGATTGTTTTACGCTCACCTTCTTTATCCCAATTGTATTCATATTCACATGGCTCTCCTCCACAATCTAGCCCTCCCCAATAATCAGGGTTAGCCCAATCACCATCATAATTATGGTGAGTCTTTGAATTTGCATAGGAGCTAAGAGAAACTAACTCAAACTTGTCAGCTCCCGTATAGGTGAATTTGAGAGAACTGCCAGAGGTGCGCTGCTGATCAACACCTGGGTCATCGGTTAAGGTATTTGAACCGTTATTATCCAGTGTCCAAGCATCATAACCATTGTCATAGTTGGCATGTAGAAAGGTTAAGTCGACTTCTAAGTCGTCAGTAACATACCAGCGTAATTTGGCTCGTCCCGTAAACTCATCACGAGCATTAGTATCGTCACGTCCAAGATAAAGGTTGTCCTGATAGCCATTTTGGTTGTGTTGCTGTAATGAAACACGGTAAAGCAGTTTTCCAGAATCCGTTAACGGTCCTGAACTAAAACCACTAAAAGTCGTCAGGGCATCATCGCCGACAGATACTTCAGCACCATGCTCAAACACATCAGTTGGGTCGTTACTCTTAAGATAGATAAGGCCGGCAAGTGCATTAGCACCATACCGAGTGCCTTGTGGTCCACGGAGTACTTCCACTTGCTGCAGATCATACATGCTAGATACCATGCCTAAACCTGACATGTCGATGTCATCGATAATGTAACCAACAGATGAATTAGGGGCGCCTTGATATTCCTCCTGTTCGCCCACACCACGGATTTGGAAATACTTAGGTCTTGAGCTTCCACCAGACCAATTGAAGTTGGCAATGGAGTTTAGAATATCTCCGAAGTGCTGCGCACCTTCATCTTCAATTTGTTGCTGATCAATAATGGTGACACTTGAAGGCATCTTTTCCAGAGCCATTCCACGAAAATCAGAAGTAACAACAATCACTTCCATCTCATCATTTACACCATCGAGTGATGAGTCAGCAGCAAACGCATAACAACTGCTCAATGCAGTTGATACAGCAAGCGCAACAGGTGAAACTTTTTTTAAAATAGACAGTTTTGAAACAGACATCAGGACCCCAAATTATTATTTTGAGATCCGGCAATTGAAAAAGCGAGAAAGGATATTGAGTTTGATCAGGTACACATAATCAAATTAGGCCCATTCCTACGCCGGTATAAGCCGGATCAGGTTCTAAGGGTTCGTCAAATGACATCTCAGATACTACATCCTATGCAGTATCACCCCTTGGCGCAGGGGATTATACATGATTAATACCAATTCATAACAAACTTCTGTCATCATCGAGTCAAAAAAAACGCCAACTTATCGTTAGCGTTTTTTTCAAGCTTAAGTTTCAGGCTAATATAACTAGTTGGAAAATGCCTTCCTCACATACAAGTCATACCTGACGGCACTCGCATTTGGAGAGAGGCCTGAGACTTGAATCTGCTGTTTACCAAAAAGTTTCAGTGGTTCCCAAGCAACGCCGCCGTTATCGATGACGTAGCCATTAATATCATACCAAGTGAACTTATATTGCAGATGAAGATCGGTTGCAACCTTGCTGATGATCAAACCTGAACCCTGTAAAAATCCGCCCTGTTGACGTGACTTAAGCTGCTCTACGCTAACCTCACTGCCAAATGAGCGATTATCGAATCTCACTTCTCCAGTAGAGCTGGCCATTACGCCCGCAGTGTGTGGCGCACACCCGCTGACAAACAAGGCTAGAATGGATGCTAAAATAAATTTTTTCATTGGCTTATCTTCCTTAAAAGTAACGTTTCCATGCCGACCTAACAGAGTTACAGCATAAATTAATCGATTAAAAAATGCGCTCTCGCCGTTGCTATCAGCTTTTTCCGGTTCGTTTGCCAACAGTTAATACTTACGTTCGCAACGCGACGACCTTGGCGAGTGATCTTACACTCAGCGAACGAGTCCTTATGGTAACCCGCTCTTAAATAATCAATGGAAAAATCGACCACCTTAGGCACTTTGGTGGTGTGCATAAATACCATAAGCTGCACAATCGCTGACATCTCCATAAACCCCGCAATCACACCACCATGAATGGCGGGCAGTATTGGATTGCCTATGTTGTCATTTTTCGCCGGCAACTTAAAGACCAACTCATCGCCAAAACGTTCAACGGCCATCCCTATAAAATTGGTATAGGGAACCTGCGCGAGTAGATGACTAAAGTCATTCAGCTCTGTTGCTTGCTTTACAATCTCTTTGACATCGATTTGAGATGACGTTGATATAATGGGTTCTGGAACACTATTTTCAACCTTTTCTTTATCAGGAGCAGCAAAGTGAGTTGCAGGACCTTTTCCCAGTAAAATTTGCGGAAATTCATCGCCAATCATTTCTGGGCTTATTCGCATAAAAGAGCCAACAGCATGAGCAATAGGATCGTCAATAGAATCTTGGTAAGCGATACCGCGTGTAAACGCGATACTCGACGATATTCTGTAGCATTCGGCAAAACCATACACTGGCTTATTCGGATCTGCTGGCTTCATGTAATCAACACGAAGATCCAATGTTGGCGAGATTTCTAATGCCTGATATTTTTCAAAAATAGAACAGACAACAGCACTGCCACTCGCAGTATCCATTAAGGTGGTTATCACCCCACCATGTATCACACCAGTATCTGGATAACCAATTAACTCATGGGCATAAGGCAGTTCAATCAAAACATGATGCTCACTGGCTTCATGAACCCTCAAGTTTAAACGACGACACTGAGCAAGCTGATCGACAAAACGTGTGGCGATCTCTGTTAATGGGAAAAATTCGGGACTCACCTTCATATCGCCATGCTCACTATCTCTTTTCGGCTGCTATCATGCGACCTAATGGCCTGCCACCCACTAAATGCATATGAATGTGGTAAACCTCCTGCCCGCCATGTTTATTGCAGTTCATGATTAAACGATATCCATCTTCAGCAATCCCTTCCTCTTGTGCTAATTTCGCAGCAACAGTCATCATACGACCTAGGGCTTTCTCATCCGAAGCTTTAATATCATTCACCGTGGGAATAAGATGATTTGGAACAATCAAAATATGGCTTGGCGCCTGAGCACTAATATCACGAAATGCTGTCACTAATTCATCTTGAAATAAGATATCAGCAGGGATCTCGCGACGTATAATCTTGCTAAAAATGGTTTCTTCGGCCACTTGCCTGTCCTCTTCGATATGGAATCTTAGGAGTATACCTGTAATTGCCATTATTGGGAGCATTCACCCACACTTGTTAGTAAAGAATTTAAAAAGATCACCAAGCCGATTATTATAATCGTCCTATACCATTCCCCCATAAACAGCTCATCCCCAAACAACTCCACCGAAACAAAATAAAAACATAGATTTCACAAACAATCCAAAAACTTAAACAAAAAGTGCCAAATCAGCGAACAACATCAATAATTACACAATTGTATACACATTAACATTGACAAGAGAATCTAAGAATATAGAATATTAGATCCTTTGATTACTTGAGATAGAGATATGCTGACGGGTAAAGAAACTGCATTATTAAACGCCGCCACTGATTTGATAAAAGAACACGGCATGATTGCTTTGAATATGTCTGATGTACACAAGAAAGCAGGCTATTCAAGGGCCGCTCAATACCAATCTTTTAGTGATAAGAATTCACTGCTTGCTGCATTATGTATGAGAGAGTTGGTTCAGAACACCACAGCAGTCAAAGAGCAAAAGTATACTGAAATAACAGGAGAGTTTACGGTAGTCCTAAGGCCTGTTGTCTACAATTATCTAAAACTTGCAGATAGGCTAATGATTGACTCTGCATTTAACCATATGCTTTCAGCCGTTCAGTCACTTCCTGATGTTGAGCAGTTTTCATTCTTGAAGCAAGGCTTTAACTTCCTCAATGAAGAGCGCCTTAAAGAAGCTTAAACTTTTGTTTCCTATTTATTGAGTCTTTTACTTTCTGACAAAAAGACTCGATAAACTTCCGCAATAACTAAGTCTTAATTAAGTAAACGACACCATCTTTCTCATAAACATTACTGACGTTATTCCCTTCGCCTAATACAATCACTTGTTGCCCTTTATCCGTTACAGCTTCACCTGCAGCATTAAGCACAACTGCAATTCCCATGGCCGTTAACATTGGTGAATGGAAGGCGCGGTAGTGATGATGATGCTTAGGCACGATAATAATTGGAGTGATAACCGGACTCCGCACAATACGCTTAGGTGCCACCCGTTGACATTTCACCCCACCAGCACGCTCACAACCCACAGTAGCAGCACTCAACCCTGTCGACATCATTACACTTACTGCAAAGATGAAAGCGGTAAGACAAGTAACCTGAACGTTTATTTTAATCATATTAGCCTCAAATGGTAAAACAGAAGTAGAGCAAAACAACAATGGGATTATACACATGCATAGCCAAAGTATCAACATGCCTACTCAGGCGTGTAAATAACGAATGTGTATGCTCACTATTCAATATTCCATTTAAGCTGAAAAAGATGTAGATGTGCCAGGATAGGATAAAGTCAACAAATGAACTAACTCTCATTTCAAAGAGAACAGAACCTATAAAAGTTAAATGCGAAACTCTGTTATTTGGATGAACATGAATGATTCACCGAGTATTTTATTGATAAGTAAAATTTGTCAATTTCCAGTACTGATACATTTCTTAGTTTAACAATACCAATACTCCGCTATCTGCATGCTTATAAAATAATCGCATCATCAAAGCTAAAATTAATGTCATATGGAAACTTGTTATCGTTACGTTAATAATATCAACAGGCATATAAAAAGAAGGGCGGAAGGCTGAAATAATTCAACTTAACAAGTCTAATAGATAAGAGGTTTTCCGCATATAACTAAAAGTATTAAGTGCTATTTTGATGTATTACCTCTATTAAAAATCAATATTTAATAGAGGTAATAATTAACTCAAATCAATGAGAAAAGGTAGGAGTATTTAATGTTGAACTTCATGTAAGTGGGTCTGTGCCCAAGCAATTGCCTGCCCTCGACTTGAAACGCCTATTTTTCTAAAAGCACGATATAGATGAGTTTTAATTGTACTTTCACTCACAAATAATTGATTTGCTATATCAACATTTGTGCTGCCACTTAACAGTGCTTGCAATACTTCACGCTCCCTTATAGTCAGGCTTTCGCTGCCCTCTAGTTGAGATGGATCATCCTGTTTTTTCTGTAACAATTCTGCTGGAATAACAGTTTGACCTCTTAAAATATTACCCAATCCATGACCGATAACCTCAAGCGTCGAATTGCAGTAAAATACACCCGCGGTCACCGTAGGATGAATAAGAAATCGGGCATCTATTTGTCGTGGAAAGTGCAGAAACACGACTCTAGCAGACAACCTTTTCTCAACAAACCTTTGTATTTGATAAGCTTTTTGAATATCCACAGTAGCGAGATCTATTATAATCAAAGAAAACGCACCTGCAGCCACTTCAATCTCAGCTTTTTCAGGGGGGATTTTAAGCAGTTTAACCAAAAATTCTTGAGGCCAACGCGTGTCAAGGAGATCAGCAAGAAGATTTGAACGAGAAATGACTACCCAGTTTATGACTTTGAACATACTGCTGACTCCATGTCTACAAAATTAATGCATATTGACTGCCCAAACAGGCACAGACATACAAGTTACACCAATTAAAACGAATAACCTATACATTATATTTTGTTGATGAACAAAAATAGCAACGAATATCCCGTCAAGTTATTGTATTTAGCATTAACATTGATGGGCACTAATAAACAAACTTCACTATCCGATTTCAAAGAAAACTTTATTTTAAATGATAACGTTTCTCAATAAATAAGCCATAGTGCAATAATTAACAGCACTAATAACCGTTAATTCAGTAGTATGTAGATGATAGATAACAACATCGTCATTCTAAAGTATTAAGATCACTTCACAAAACAGCTATTTTTACCTTTATACTAATACTTAACTACTAAAAAAATCCATAATATAGACTCTAATCCACTTACTATTCACTCTGCTGAAGCCAGGCTAACTTAGCTTTATATTGACTCTGGGTTTTAGAAAGTTGAGTATATTCCAAAGCTGTTTTCAACGATTCCTCAGCTGCACCCGTTTTTCCTAGCGCATATTGTGCAGTGGCCAATTCAATATAGGCTTGATGATAATAAGGACTATTCTTCAAGAATTTGCTCAAATATATATACGCACTTGAGTAGTCCCCTTCTTCTAGTGAGGTTTTACCAAGTAAGTACCAATTGTAGGGAGTCGGATCATCTAAACTCAATAATGTTTGTTTTATTTGTTCGGCAGAATCTAATTTCCCCTGAGAGATAAGCAAATAATGATAATTACTAAGCAAACTTATTTTAGATTCAGACACCTCTAACCCATAACGATAAAAATCTTCTGCGGTTTGATCATCACCCGCTCTACGATGCACTACTGCCATCATATTCAGAATCGGTGCGTAATCAGGATCATAACTTGCCCCAAGCTTAAGCAGTGCAAAAGAGAGAGTTAGCTCATCATTGAGCAAGGCATCGGCAGCTAAATTACGGTAGTACATGGCAATAAACCGCTCTTCATCGATGATTTTCCCAGCTCGATCATATCTGCCAGGGAAGTAATCGATCACGGCATAGTTTCTATCTGAAAAATAAAAACCTTTCTCTTCACCTTCTTGCTTATCTTCATAGAGAAATGTTCTGACATGGTCAGATGTAACCGCCAGACCAGCTCTCACCTCTAACAGCATAGGTGCCGTGTGCATGACTTGAAAAATAGCCTGTACATTTAACTCTTTTGCTACTGCGTAACTCAGCAGCGCTAATGTCATGCAGTTACCGCTCCCTTTTGCGAGTGCATCGGTTGCTGAGAAATTTTCACCCTCATAATTAAAATTAACTAGCTTCTTCGTCAGATACTCATGGACTTGTTTATTCTTGGGTAATTGAGCGATATCATCGCGGCGAACAAAATTATTAATATCATTTATCTGAGATGGAGTTAACATGACTAAGCTTTCAAAACTGGGGATAGAAGGCGACATTGAAGAGAACAGCGCATCATTGGTTTGAGGGTAGCTGGGTTTTGTCGTTATTTCAACTCTATTACTGCAACCTAAGATTGAGGTACAACACAATAGACAAACAAAACTCACTTTATTAAACAACATCCACCACTCCTTCGGCAACTGACACAACTTGCTGTATCCTGCATTCTAATCAGCACTTTTCGCTCAAACAAAAATGCTAACTCCAACACCACAAGCTATCTCAACTCCCCGAAGTTTTCAACTTACAGATGAATCCACCTAATATTTCGTCACCTCCTCAATGGAAAAGTAACAGTAGCAAAGTTGAAAGTGCAAAGAACAATGTCAGTCCTTTCCAAAACCTTAATGGATGCCTATCTAGCACAGAGAGCCTGAGTTGAGGCTTATCCTTATCTGTTATGGGTTGATGCAACTCATAGATAAACTCAGAGGTATCGCCTTGTCTATGTTCGGGATCTAAACTGAGCGCTTTCTTCAATGGTTTATCTATCCAGAGTGGGATTAACGGATTTAGCTCATAACAGGGTATATAGAGAAGGTTTTGGTAATCTGCCTTGGTTCGGCATTGAGCCAACCTCCCCTTAAAAGGTAATTGACCTGTAAACATCTCAAATGCGACCACCGCTAATGAAAACAAATCAGCCTTGTTACCTACTCGATAACCAAGCACGCTTTCTGGCGCTGAGTAATCTGCAGTCCCTAATATCCTATCCCGTTGCAGTGGCGTCTCGATTTCAGCCACGCCTTTGATATAACAAGATCCAAAATCAATAATTTTAATCTGACCTTCATAAGTGAGAAAGATGTTATCGGGCTTAAGGTCTTGGTGCAGTGTCTCCTTTCGATGGAAAGCCCTGACTCCTGACTCTATTTGTTTAAGTAGCATCAGCACCTCTTGCACCGACGCGCTAGGGTTGCGGCTTATCCATAAATTAAGCGGCATTCCATTTAAGTGTTCAGTGACGTAATAGAGTGCAGATTTTGGTTTATCTCTATCAAGTAACTTCACCACATTTGGGCTATGGATCCGATGGCCAATCCAGCTCTCAAGTATAAATCGTTCAATATAGGCTGCATCATCGAGATAGTTAACAGAAGGTGTCTTGAGGCACACTTTATTGCCCGCTTCATCGCTCACTAAGTAGACTTGGCTGCGTTGGCTCTGGTGTAAGACTTGGTCAACCCGATAGCCGTCTAATTTCATGCCGACTGATAAAGGGGGTGGAAAAGGCTGCTCTGACAATTGCTGATAGATGTCATTGATATTTTGCGAAGGCAGAGAGTCAATCGAAAGCAGCTGACAACTGACGTTATCGTCACTGCCCTTTTCAATCGCGAGTTTGCAGATCTTTTGACAAAATAAATCTAACTCTGTGAGAGCGAGATTCGAGACCGAACTCACTGTGGCTCTCATGTCGCTCAGCCACTGTTCCAGCTCATCGCAGAGCTCGATATCTGTAAACACATCATGAATACCATCTGTGGTCAGTAGATAAAGATCATTCACTTCAAGATCCAACTGACGATAATCCACATCAAGCTTGACATCCAAGCCTAATGCTCGGGCAAGATAGCGCTTAGTGGGGCTCAATATACTGACATGATCTCGGCTTAATCTCGCCAATTTACCATCTCGAAAGCGATAAGCACGGGAATCTCCAACATGCAGAAGATGAACACTGCAGGACTTAAAGATAAGTGCAGTGAAAGTACAAACATACCCTCTTCTTGCATCACGGTAATCTTGCCCTAAACCAAACAGCCAACGGTTTAGTGCCGTCAATACCTGCGAGCTAGACTTTTTCACCCCCCAGGTATCTGGCGTCGAATAGTAATCAGAGATGAAGTTGGTCACACTGATATGGCTGGCCTTTTCGGCCGCTTCAGCAGCGCTCACTCCATCACAGATCACCGACACAGCTCCTTTTGTGGTTAACATTAACCCATCAGGAATACGGATCCCCACCGCATCTTCATTTGTCGGCTTACATCCACAGCTTGAATATTGCCCAGCATTAATCTCAAGTTTGCCGTTTAATGGCAGTGCAATATCAAGCCCTTCTGCTGAGGTTCCCACTAGCTCACGCTTATCATGGTGACTTCGCCATCCTCATTGACTTCAGTCATGTGCCCCTTAGGCTCAGATAAAAATAGTAAGCTAATCAGTCCAAGTACCGCACTTGCTGCAATGACATAGAAAAACACCTGGGTTGACACCACAGAATAAACCGTTAAGAAAAATACTGCCCCAACATTGCCATAAGCCCCAGTCATACCAGCAATTTGCCCAGTTAATCTGCGCTTAATCAAAGGTACCGCAGCAAAAACAGCACCTTCACCACCTTGAACAAAGAAAGAGCACGTCATCACCATAAGCACAGCCAAAGGTAGTGACCAATCACCACTTATCTGCGCCATGCCTAAATATCCCAGCGCTAAGCCTGCAGTTAAGATCATCAAGGTCGGTTTACGCCCACATCTATCACTTATCCAACCGCCACCAGGGCGAGATACTAAATTCATAAAAGCATAGCTCGATGCCAACATGCCCGCTTGTGCTAATCCAAGCTCAAAGGTTTCAGCAAAATATAACGGGAGCATAGAGACCACCGCAAGCTCAGAACCAAAAGTGGAAAAATAGAGTACATTAAGTACGGCAACCTGCTTAAAGGGATAACGCTCAAACTCAGGTACCGGCCCATCAAACAGATGCTTATTCACCTGATAGGTCAGGTATAAATCGACAGCCAATATTAATATCAATACTCCATAGATAAGCTCGGTACCATTTTGACTAAACATACTCACACCGGAGGGCGACAGCTTCCATCCCAGCAGCGCTAACGTGGCGTACATAGGCAGTTTCATCACAACGAGCAGCGCAAGATCGCCTTTACTCGTAACCTCTAATGCCCCCGCTTTTTTAGGCTTAAAATAGGTTGACCCTTTTGGGGTATCGCTAACATTAACATAATAGATAACACCAAAGAGAAAGCTGAGTATGCCTGTGGCAGCAATAGCATATCGCCAGCCATCTTCACCACCAAAAGCCAATGCAACCACAGGTAGGGTAAAGGCCGCAGCAGCTGAGCCGAAATTACCCCAACCACCGTATATACCCTCGGCAGTCCCTAGCTCATTGGCGGGAAACCATTCACTGACCATGCGGATCCCAATAACAAACCCAGCACCGATAAACCCAAGCAGGAATCGAGCTAAAGCAAGCTGCTCAAAACTATTGCCCAATGCAAACATGAAACAGGGAATACTACACAGAATCAGTAACCCCGAGTAAGTCAGCCTAGGCCCTATCTTATCTGTGACCATGCCAATAATAATACGGGCAGGAATGGTTAGAGCGACATTGAGTATCAGTAAGGTTTTTATCTGATCTTTCGTTAACCCTAAACTGTCAGCAATAACACTCATCAAGGGGGCGGCATTAAACCAAACCACAAACGTAATAAAGAAGGCCATCCAGCTCATGTGCATGATTTTCATCTTCCCTGAAAATGAAAATAGATTAAATTTGTCTCTGTTCATCATTAGCTCCCTGAACTCAGTGAATCAATTGCTTCTGATGTAGGTTGAACCCACACCCTTCCATTTTCACAGCGAACCCGATATAGCAGAACACTCAAATTGGCATCCTCAATACACTGACCATTAGTTAAGCTGTAGTGCTGTTTATGCAGCGGAGAAGCGACAAAAATGTCCCCCTCAAGCTCGCAGATAAGTCCTCGAGAAAGTAGGCTGACTCCCGTTGCTGGATCCGTGTTGCAAATCGCAAATAATCCCTGTTCTTTCAAGTTGAAAATGGCTATCGCCCTATTCTCAATCCATGCTGCTATGCCCCCAAAACTGGGGAGCGCTTTCTCATCACAAATGTTGATCCAACTCATATTCGCTCTCCTTATATTTCGCGAAACTAGTATTAAACTTCATTAAGTTCAGTTGATTGAACAACTTCATCGACAGGTAAATTAATCACGTTAATCTTGCTTGATGGCGCGATAGGGAAGCGTTGCCCACGGCTGTATCCGTATTGTTCAACCGCTAAAATTGGCATTGATTCAGGGTTAACGAACTCACTGAATCGGGATAGAAATGTAGGGTTGTCTAAACTGGTTTTCCATTCACATTGATAGGTTGAAACTAACTTATCCATGTGAGTTTCAAGCTCTGCAGCCAGACCTAAACTGTCTTCAATCACCACGGATTGCAGATATGCTAATCCCCCCTCAAGCGACTCTAACCAAACGGAAGTGCGTTGCAGACGTGCAGCGGTTTTGGTGTAGAACATTAAGATCCTATCGATATAGATCACTAGCTCCTTGGTCGACAGATCCGTTGCAAACAGATCTCCATGTCTAGGTCTCATACCGCCATTACCGCCAACATAGAGGTTCCAACCTTTATCACTGGCTATCACCCCGATATCTTTGCTTTGTGCTTCTGCGCACTCTCGAGTGCAGCCCGACACCGCAAACTTAATTTTATGAGGCGCACGTAAACCCTTATAACGATTCTCCAGATCTATCGCTAACCCCACAGAATCCTGTACCCCATAACGACACCAAGTACTGCCCACACAAGATTTGACCGTACGGAGTGATTTACCGTAGGCGTGACCTGTTTCAAAACCTTGATCAACCAACTCTTGCCAGATCATTGGCAGATCTGAGAGCTGTGCCCCAAAGAGATCAATGCGTTGTCCGCCCGTGATCTTGGTATAAAGATCATGGCGTTTGGCTATCTCTCCTAACGCAATGAGTTTATCCGGTGTGATCTCTCCCCCTGCGATACGAGGCACGACAGAATAAGAGCCATCTTTTTGTAAGTTGCCAAGGTATGCATCGTTACTGTCTTGCAGATTGGCATGCTGTACATTGAGGACGTATTCATTTTCTAGTGTGGCAAAAATCGATGCGGCAACCGGCTTGCAGATATCACATCCCAATCCAAATTGACTGACTTCGCTCTTTCCATGAATCTTAATTAAGCTGGGGAAATCTCGGATATCTTCAACCTGACAGAGGTGAAACAGAGATTGTCTATCGTGTTCAAAATGACAACAGATCCCTTTAGACGTTTCTAATCCCTGAGATTCCATGGTCTGGGTGATAACTTGTTGCACTAACGCACTGCAACCACCACATCCGGACGCCGCTTTAGTGCATCCTTTTATGGCGGCTAAGCTATGATCGCCCTCCAACACTCGCACAACGATGTCCGCTTTCGTCACCTGATGGCATGAGCAAATAATCGACTCATCTTTAAGTTCGATGCCAGTCCCAGCTTCCTGCTGTAATAGCTCAATGGCCGGTGCCGTTAATGCATCGCCTGAAAGATACTGATGAAGTAGCAGACTGTAATCAGTGACATCACCGACCAACACTGCACCTGTTAGAAAACGGCCAGTTTCATCGAGCCACAGCTTTTTATACGTTCCCGCTTGATTGTCACTGAGCTCAACATATTGGGCATTTTCAACACCTCGGCTCTGGCCGATAGAGGCCACATCCACCCCAAGCAACTTAAGCTTGGTGCTCATATCCGCGCCTTTGAATGGTGCCACTTCTTTACCTGATACTTTGGCTGAGAGGTGAGAAATGGCTGTACGCGCCATCTGATAACCTGGGGCGACCAGACCAAAAATCTGTTGTTGCCAGAGTGCACATTCACCGATAGCGTAAACATCACCATCAGAGGTTAGGCAATGATCATCAATCACTATCCCGCCTCGTTCACCGACCTCAATACCACTGGCTCTGGCTAAACTATCCTGGGGACGTATTCCGGCTGAAAAGACGATTAAGTCAGTTTCTAAGTGGCTATCATCATTGAAAGTCATACGATGAAATGCATGTTCACCATCAATAATGGCCGTGGTCGCTTTACTGGTATGCACTGAGACGCCTAACGCTTCAATTTTATGACAAAGAAGCTCCCCTGCCTTATCGTTCAATTGAACAGGCATCAACTGAGGAGCAAACTCGACAACATGAGTATCAAGCCCTAACGTCAGTAGCGCGTTAGCCGCTTCAAGTCCCAACAAACCGCCACCAACAACAACACCAGAGGTGGCATTTTCTGCCGCAGCTTGGATTTGCTGCAGATCATCAATGGTGCGATAAACCATACATCGCTGACGGTCCTTTCCCTCAATCGGAGGCACAAAGGGATAAGATCCGGTAGAAAGAAGCAGCTTGTCATAAAACCAAAAGTCACCATCTGATGTATGTAGGCATTTATTATCAACGTCCAAGCGAATCACTTCTTTGTCTAAATGAAGACGAATCCCCTTAGCTTGATAAGCCTCAACACTCGCCAGCATCAAGGCATCGGCGCTGCCTGATTCAAAATATTTTGAAAGCTGTACCCTGTCATAAGCAGGCAAGCTTTCAGCACCGAATACCTCAACTTGATATATCTCATGTAGGCCTTGTTCACAGAGCTGCTCTATAAAATGGTGACCTACCATGCCATTACCCACGATCAATAATTTAGGCCTTAGATCACCATCATCTCCGCTACATTCTCTGTTTAGCACTTGAGTTGTTTGTATGCATCCCATCGACCCGTCTCCACTCTTCATTGCTACGCTAAAAACAAAAAGCGCCATGCTCCCTCGAGGGGAACATGGCGCCATTGCCAATCAATTTTCATTTTTATTACAAAAATAAAGCTCTACAACACAGAATGCTAAGCGTGTGCCAACAATTAACTTGATTTAAATCATTGATTTTAAATAACTTTAATTATCACTATATATAAAGAGGTAAGGCTTTTTTGCACAAGTGAGGCTCCTATGCACCAGAAGTGAGCAGATATTAAAGAAGTGAAAGGAAGGAAAGATCGAAAGAGATGGTTAAATAGAGGTTAAGCGAGTTGTCCGACAAATTGATCTAATGAGACCCCTTGCTTCATGGCTTGCGACCGTAATAGCTCGTGGGCTTGTGATTCAGTTAACCCTTCGGCTTGTAATTTAGCTTTCACTTTTGCCATCTGCTTTTGGGCTCGTAAAGCGTTCTCAAGAGTGCTAATTTTTTCAAGCTGCGTGCCAGCACCTTCAAACCGCAACCTTGCCAACTCAACCACACTCCTTAAACGCTTCAGATCTAATTGTCCCGGCACAAATGTCACCCGACCACACTCAAGCAAACACTTAAGATCTTCATGTTGCCACTCTTGTGCGCTCACCAACAAGGGAATAGCCGAGTACCTCATCAGTCTTTGCATAAAAGCTAACGCTGAGTCTGTTAAGCGAGAAGTCAACAGAAGTAAAACATCCTCATTGGCAGTAAGGCTCATACGTTCAACCTCACTGAAGCAATTAACAACAGCCAATTCAGTTTCGCGACCAAAAATTGAGACACATTCATCTGTATCAAACGAGTCACTTTCAGATAATACTATGAGCCGCATCTAACTCCCCCCTAACTCAATGTTTTTACTTGTTTCTGTTACTTGACGAACTCTTCCTTGCCACGCATTCAAAGCTAGCTTATCGGACTCCTCCACACACCGGCTGCGTCCTTTAAGCAGATATATCATCGATAAAGTGCTTAACACACTTGCGGTAGCCAATTGACTGAGTTTATTACAATCCTCTTTCTGCTCAGCATTTAATGGTTCAAGCTCCCCTAAACACCAAAGATCGTTCAACAGTATTTCTGCTTGCTCAGCATCACATCTTGCCTTAGATACGAGAGAGTTAACTCCAACCATGCCGATTAGACGTGTAGAAATCAGTAAGCGTTGTTGAGTTTTTGCAGTAACAATCAATAGCTCAGTCGCTATCCGCGGGTTAACCTCAGTTTCCCCCTGCACGCCCTTAAAAATACCTATATTATGTTCACTCTGATGTTCTGTAGAACTCCCCATCATTGCTTTGGCAACCTGAGCGTGCACATCATCGAGTCCAGGATGAAAATAACTGCGTAGACTCATTGGAGCAGAGGATGGATTACAGCAACGTATGGCTGTTTGAAATAAACTTCGCAGTCCAAGCTCCTGATGCAGAGCACGGAACTTTGCCACTACAGGCGTTAAACAATCAGCATCAAGATAACAGATCCCAACCCGGTCCAATGCCAGTTTAGCGCTTTCGGGGGATGTGACTATCGGGATCCCAAGTGATGCAACAAAATTACCAATATGACGACGATGGGACAGCGAATGCGGATCCCCATGGAGTAAAACCCGTTCTCCTTCACCTGCCAGCACCTTCGCAGCTAACAGTAACCAAGGGAGCATGTCTCGCTTTCCTGCATAGCAGGGCCAATCGATGCTAGCACCAACCGTTTGCCACAGAGGATCCATCGTCGATTGAATACCTAAGGCGACCCCAGCAATTTCGGCAATACTCTCACCCCTAACTCGCATTAACATCAGTGATGCCGCTAATTGAGCCCGCGTACCGTAACCATGATGAAAACCTGTCACTAAAAATCTGGCTTCCTCAAGCGTCAAGCTTCGCGCACCTTTTGCGCCTCGCCCTAACGCTTTAACGAGCTGTTGGTACTCTCGTTGCATCAATGTCGTTTTATCGAGTTCTGTTCCGCTAAGAGAATTCATCAAAATAGTGACTTCGCGAAACTTAGCGCATTTGCTTTAAAACTAAGTGTTTCAACAGTAGTTGTTGTGATTAGCGAGTTCGCCTCTCCAATTCCCTCTATCAGTTCAGATAATGCCAGTCCAACATTCACTACCTCTCCCACAATCATCAAGGTCGGACCATCGGCTTGAATACGCCTAGCTATCTCCCCCATAGTGCCAAGACTTGCATAGGTCACTTGTTGATTTTCTCTCGCCCCATTACTGATAAACGCCATCGGCAACTCAACGCTAGCGCCCCCATCAAGTAAACCTTGTGCAATGCTCTCTGACTGCTCTTTGCCCATATAGAAAACCAAGGTCGTTTCGGCCATCAACAGCGAACGCCAACTGTGACCCGTGTTATCGAACACCCTGCCCGTAACTATGGTCACAGAGCGCGCAACACCTCGATGTGTTAACGGAATACCAGCGCTCGCAGCACAGCCAAGGGCCGCTGTCACGCCAGGAACAAACTCACTCTTAATGCCATGCTCTGCAAGGTATATCGCCTCTTCACAACCACGACCAAATACATTGGGATCCCCTCCTTTAAGACGGACAACATCTCCTCCTTTTTTGGCCGAGTTAACGAGCAGTGCATTAATCTCATCTTGCTTAGCGCTTGGCTGACCGCAGCGCTTTCCCACAAAGTGCATCACACATCGATTTGATGCCAATGTTAAAATATCCTCACACACCAAGCTGTCATAGATAATGACATCGGCATTGCTAATATACCGCGCCGCTTTGAGTGTCAGTAATTCCACATTGCCGCAACCAGCACCCACTATCGCCACCTTTGATGGAGTGCCAGCAAATTGATTTAAACCGAGCTCAATCACGTTTGTCGTTTTCACACCACAGCTCCTAAAAATCCATAGGGTAGTCAATCTATACATCACGCTTATCTACAATGCTTTTAGCACGATAGTTAAAAAGTATTGCAACCCTCACGCCACTAATTAACCGCGTGATTTTAAAGGAGATAATTTAATTAATGTATCTATAAAGGAGAGTTTGAACAGCAAGAGTGCAGTCTTTTGCACCAAAAAAGATCACAGAAAAATAAAAGTCAGTAATGAATAAGGAAGTAAGCAGACTAAAATATGCAGATACAAAAATGCCAGCAAACGCTGGCATTTTTCAAATGTAATGATTACATCACAACCACTACTTTAGTAAAGCCTCTGATGTACGACCGTCATCATGACAGCTATCACAAGTTGGCTTTTCACCTACACTCATGTCATGTGGAGCATGACAATCAGCACACATCAGGTTGCCATCATGTGGCTGATGAATTGCGTCCATCTCTGCTAGAGTACCGTGACAACTTTGGCACTGCTCAAACTCATATGCACCATCTTCTGATGGCTCACCATCAGCATGACACGCTTCACAGCCATCCATCTCTGCATGCATTTCAGCAAGTTCTTGAGGTTCTGCCATCGCAGTAGGAGACAGAGCTAACGCTGCCAAGCCTGCGCCGAATAACGCACTTAATATTTTATTGCTCACAATAATAATCCTTTTATAAGACAGCATAGTGAAGTTTTATTATTTTCCACTTCATCTTGATGTCTAGAGTCATCGCACGACATTACATAAAGTAACCAAACCAATGCAAAGTCGCAACTTCCGCTTAAAGAACCTTAGCAACTTCTACTTTAATAAAATGTGCACTATATCAAAGAAATATTGGATAAATGACTGTCCCACGACTGAAGGTGCAAAGGTCGCACTAAGCTTATGCAACAATATTGATTGTTAGCCAAACATAAAAAACGGGAGCCTAGGCTCCCGCTTCTATCGATACATCGATGAGTTTTAACGATTACGCATTAGCTATTACGTAAAGCAGCGATACGCTTCTCTAGCGGTGGATGGCTCATTATTAATTCAGACATAGATCGCTTGCCTGTGATACCAAGTGCTGACATTTGCGCAGGTAAAGCGCCAGTTTCAGGGCCTTGACGTAAACGCTCAAGTGCGGCAATCATCTTCTCTTTGCCTGCAAGTTTAGCAGCACCTTCATCGGCCTTGAACTCACGAATACGTGAGAAGTACGCCACGATTATAGAAGCGAGAATACCAAATAGCATATCAAGTACGATGACTACGCCCATGTAGGCGAACACACCTAGACCTTCGCCCTCTTCATCATTACTTGAAATGAAGTTATCGATAATACCCGCGACAACGCGCGCCGCAAAAATAACAAACGTGTTTACCACACCTTGAATTAACGTCAGGGTAACCATGTCACCGTTGGCTACATGGCTGACTTCATGGGCAAGTACGCCCTCAATCTCATCTTGCGTCATGCCGTAAAGCAATCCACTACTGACGGCAACTAACGCGTTATTTTTGCTTGGGCCAGTGGCAAAAGCATTCAACTCTGCAGATTGATAGATAGCCACTTCTGGCATCTTGATACCAACTTGCTTGGCTTGACGAGCCACAGTTTCAACTAACCATCGTTCAGTATTATCACGAGGCGTTGTGATCACTTCACAGCCCATGGTTTTCTTCGCCATCCACTTAGAGATGGCTAAGCTGAGGAAGGCGCCACCAAAACCAAAAATAGCGGCAAACATTAACAGTCCACCCATGGTTGACGTGTTTACGCCCAGTAGTGTCATCACTATTGAGGCCACCAGTAAGATTGCCATGTTAGTTGCAATCAGTAAAAATATACGCATTAATTAAGCTCCAGTTGGGTACTTGAGTACCGGGTTTTGCGTTCTGAAAGACATAATATGTCCTAAAAGAGATAATTCAAGAGAGAAAAGTAAAATACAGTGTCGACTGAAGCTTAGATGGTCATAAAATCGACTCACTTCGGGCTTGCTTTAAACTCGTGAAAGTTAGAGAGGATGCAGTCTAGAAGGATTCTATTAAGCCAATATTAAAAAACGCCCCACGATGAAATCATGGCGATTATTGCGCATTAATATTTGTTAATTTGAGAGGGAAAAAGCCCTGATTTATAAAATCAGGGCTTAGCTTGTAAATTAAAGACTCAGATATTTTGCCGCCACGTCTGCTGAAGCATGGCTTAAATGTGGCACGATGCCTAAACAGGGGGATGACATCATTTGATGCAGACTAGCAATATTATCTTCAATACATGCGGTGTCAGGGTCGACGATATTTCCCACCCAACCTACAATCTTTACACCGTCAGCTAAAATAGCCTCTTGGGTTAAAACTGCATGGTTTAAGCAGCCTAATTTGATGCCCACAACCAGAATCACTGGTAAAGAGAGTTGCTGCACGACTTGCGATAAGTAATCGCCATCGCCCAGTGGCAAACGCCATCCTCCAGCCCCTTCCACAAGACAAAAGTCATGTTCATCAAGCAAAGATAACGTAGGCGTCA
This sequence comes from Shewanella hanedai, assembly GCF_007197645.1. Taxonomy (GTDB): domain Bacteria; phylum Pseudomonadota; class Gammaproteobacteria; order Enterobacterales; family Shewanellaceae; genus Shewanella; species Shewanella hanedai. The sequence goes on along the minus strand of NZ_VKGK01000013.1, from coordinate 103,716 downwards.
GCTGATTGCTCACCCCTTGCACAGAGATATCAGTCCCTGTTTGCGCGGCTGCAATATGCGGTGCAATGGCAGGTTGAAATGAAATCGGGTTCACTTGCGAATAAGCGAGCTCAATACTCGACTGTGATATTAAACTCAGCGCATCTGAATTTCTGAGTCCTGAAGCCGTCTGTTCACAGCCTGAAGCGATAGGTTTTAAGCCCAAGGTCTTTTTACCTTGATTCTTCGCCTGACAAAGCAGCGCCGATGAAACCAAGGTTTTACCACAGTCAGTATCCGTACCCGTGACGAAATAGATCATCTGTTACCTTTTCTCAATATGTAATCGTGCAATTTGATAGGTCAAAGGTAACCCTTTTTCCTGTCGTATACTTTCAGCTTTTTCTAGCAGCTTTAGCCAATCACCTCGGCCACGGATCCCTTGATTTGATACAGATTGACTCAAATTTGATGCCGAAGCGTCCGCATTGATAGACGCACCAACGCCCTTAATTGAATAAAGCAGTGCTTTTAAATCGTCAAAATACACAGTGTTCGCCTCAAGCTTAGCCACCTTAATCAACCAAACCTCGGGATCAAACTGTGAAACGATGTCACTCAAACCTCTAAAGGCGTTAGCCCTAAATCCCAGCGCTGTTAACTCAGGTAAGCTGCCCTCAGCCACCATGGCTAAATGATAATCACCGCCAGACTTTAATACCGACGCGGTGCTTGAGAAAGATTGTTTAAGATCATCACACCATTGCAACGCCAAATTTGAATACACGGCATCAACAGTATTAGCAGGAAGAGGAATGGCTTTAGCATCAGCACATAGAATTTGATATGAGGGGAACTGACTCGACACTTGCTCAAGCATTCCTTGGGCAATATCAAGTGCAATGACGTTATCTAGATGGGTAAAATCACTAAAATCTGTACCAGGCCCACAACCGATATCGAGTAATACACCACTTGGGGCCATCTCGTTAAGCAGCTTCTGTGCAGACATTTTCTGTAAACTATTATGCTGGGCGTAGGTTGTAGCCGCCGCTGAAAAACGTTCGGCAACGATACTGGCTTTCATATTATGTTTAACCCCATCACTCACTACTTCGGGTCTCATCTCTACACTCTCATCTAACAACAGGTCTAATAACTAACGATGCTAAAACTTCAATATTCATGGATGCTAACGCGCTCACTAATTTGTCAATGTCGCTCTTTGTGTGCAACGCTGTGATAGTGATCCTTAATCTTGCACTTCCTTTAGGCACAGTTGGTGGTCGAATTGCACCGACCCAGACACCTAACGCCTTTAATTGCTGCGCAACCTCGACGGTTTTATCTGCATCACCGATGATCAGAGGCTGAATTGGCGTCATTGACTCACTCAACACCACCTTGGCACTTACACAAGCTTGTTTAAAATAAGCGATATTGCCCGCCAAGGTTAACGCCTTCGGCGATACGCCTTGAGTCAGTTTCACCGCCGCTAACGCAAGGCTGGCACTGGTTGGTGATAGCGCAGTTGAATAGATGTATTCGCGGGCGTTAGACACCAGAAAATCGATAAGTACCTGACTGCCAAGAATGGCAGCTCCCTGACACCCTAAGGCTTTACCGAATGTCACCACTTGAATATCAGCGACGTCAGCATTGGCTGGCACTGTATTTGATGGCAAAGCCGACTGAATACCGAAGCCATGCGCATCATCGACAATCAACCAAGCCCCCTGTTCCCGACATAAACGGGACAATGACGCTAGCGGCGCACTATCCCCATCCATACTGAAAATGCTTTCAGTGACCAGCGCCTGTGGCTTGTGTTTCTCAAGTAATCGACGTGCACTGACAAGATCATTATGCAAAAAACGCTTAAGACTGGCCTTACTGTCAACCAGACCATCGATGATTGAGGCGTGAACTAATTTATCGGCCACCACGCAATCACTGCTGTCGAACAAGGTTTTCATTAAAGCAGTATTGGCGCTAAAGCCTGAACAAAAAAGCAGACCAGCTTCGTGGCCGGTCACTTTACAAAGCTGTTGTTCAAGTAACTGATGAGCTTGACTATAACCCGTCACTAAAGGCGATGAACCACTGCCGACGCCATACTCTTGCGCGCTAAGATTCAGTGCTGTTAATAGTTCTGGCTCTTGAGTTAACCCTAAATAATCATTACTGCTGAAGTTGAGATAATCAACACCATCAACCACAAAATGCATCGATGCTTTCGTGGGTTCAACTTGCACGGAATCCAGTTTTTGTCTTCGTCTCAACAATCCAGCTTGTTTAAGCTGAGCTTGTCTGCCTTGGATTTTTTCAGCCAAAGAGACTCGCCCAACTTCACGTTTATCAGCAGATTCATTCGTCACAAAAAGTTGACCTGTTACAGGGCTGCTGCGTCATAAAAAGCGGCGCTTTGCTTATCTTTAATCGCATTAGACTTAGCCACTGCTTTCTCAAATACCGCTTTATCGTCTTCTACCGTTGCATACTTACCCTGTTCAGGATGAAGACCAAGACGCTTAAACAGACTCATGTCTTCATTTTCTTCAGGGTTGTTGGTGGTCAATAATTTACAGCCGTAGAAAATCGAGTTAGCACCTGCAAAGAAACACATGGCTTGCATCTCATCGCTCATTTTTTCGCGGCCAGCCGACAGGCGAACCCGAGACAATGGCATCAAGATACGCGCGACAGCAATGGTTCTAACAAAAACCAGCGGATCAAGATCATCAATATTCTCAAATGGCGTACCCGCCACTTTAACAAGCATGTTAATCGGCACAGAATCTGGATGCTGCTCCATATTTGCCAACTGTTGCAGTAAACCAGAACGGTCACTGGCTTGCTCGCCCATACCTACAATGCCGCCAGAGCAGACTTTCATGCCTGACGCGCGCACATTAGACAAGGTATCAAGTCTGTCTTGATAAGTACGTGTGGTGATGATGTCACCGTAATATTCTGGTGACGTATCTAAGTTATGGTTGTAGTAATCTAAGCCAGCTTCGGCAAGCTCTCCAGCCTGATCGGGTGACAGCATCCCTAACGTCATGCAGGTCTCCATCCCCATCGACTTGACTTCCCGGACCATGTCTTTCAGGTAGGGCATGTCACGCGCATGGGGATTACGCCAAGCGGCACCCATACAGAAACGTGATGCACCAGCGGCTTTAGCGCTGCGAGCCTCGGTCAATACCTTATCAATCTCTATCAAACGCTCTTTTTCAAGACCGGTATCGTAACGTGCACTTTGCGGGCAGTATTTGCAATCTTCCGGACAAGCTCCGGTTTTAATTGATAGCAAACGACTGATTTGAATTTCGTTCGGATCATAAACCTGACGGTGTAGAGAATGTGCCTTGAACAACAGATCATTCATTGGCAAAGAAAAAAGTGCTTCTATTTCATCACGTTCCCAATCATGACGCAGTTGTATATCTGACATTATTCCTACCCTTTCAGCTTAATATAGTTAGTTTTTATCTTGCCTAGGATACCTGTAGGCCGTAATCTGTCAATGCCATTCCGCTTACAAGGTTTACTAACGGTTACTTTATGAACAACTCTATTGACTTCGAATTTGATAAACAGCATATCTGGCATCCTTACACTTCGATGAATAATGCGCTACCTGCATTTGGTGTGGCGTCAGCAAAAGAGTGTCTGCTCACTCTCGATGATGGTCGCCAACTTATCGATGGCACCAGTTCTTGGTGGGCCTGCGTTCATGGTTACAGTCACCCGACGATTATCCAAGCGATGCAACACCAACTCAGCACGTTAAGCCATGTCATGTTTGGCGGCATCACTCACCAGCCTGCAATTGAACTCTCTAAAAAGCTAGTCGCGATCACCAGTCCTAAACTGACAAAAGTGTTCTTAGCTGACTCAGGCTCTATCGCCGTCGAAGTGGCGCTTAAAATGGCGTTGCAGTATTGGCAAGGACGAAATCAACCTCAAAAGCAGCGTATTCTGACGGTTAAGTCTGGCTATCACGGTGACACATTTGCTGCCATGAGCGTCTGCGATCCCGAAGGCGGCATGCATACTATGTTCGGTGACTCGGTCACACAACATGAATTTGTGAGTGCCCCGCAAACCAAATTTGACCAAACCTTCGATACCAGCGAACTCGATGAGATGCGCGCTAAGCTCGAATCTAAGCATCACACTATCGCCGCCATCATTCTCGAACCTGTTCTACAAGGTGCTGGCGGCATGCGCTTTTACAGTCCCGAATATCTGATTGGTCTGCGTAAACTGTGTGATGAGTTTAATGTACTGCTTATTCTTGATGAAATTGCCACAGGGTTTGGTCGTACAGGTAAGCTGTTTGCTTATGAACACACACAACGTCATGACCAAATTGTAGAAGCCGATATTCTCTGTTTAGGCAAAGCGTTAACGGGCGGTTATATCTCCCTTGCGGTCACCATGTGCAGTGATGAAGTCGCAAAAGGGATCAGTGACTCACCTGCTGGCGTCTTTATGCATGGCCCTACCTTTATGGGCAATCCATTGGCTTGCGCTGCCGCCTGTGCCAGTTTAGATCTCCTTGCAGAAAATGAATGGCAAGCCCAAGTCAGCGCCATTGAATCTCAATTAAACGATGAGCTTGCTGAAGCGATTCATTTCCCAGAGGTCAAAGATGTGCGAGTGTTAGGTGCGATTGGCGTCATAGAGATGAATTCAACCGTTAACACTGCGGAGTTGCAGCAGCAGTTTGTCGATTTAGGAGTCTGGATCAGACCCTTCTCGAACCTTATCTACATTATGCCGCCTTATGTGATTTCAAAAGAGCAGCTTAGCCAGTTAACCAGCGCGATGAAAACGGTTGCAAAAAACATCATCGTTTCAGATCATCAAGCCAGTTTTATTAGCCATGGGTAATACCACAGTTATTAACCACACAGCTTATGCCACCAGCAATGGTGGCGAAAAATATTTGGGGTTTCAATGTCAAAATTAGCACTCGTCACTGGAGGTAGCCGCGGGATCGGCTACGCAATCGCTGAAAAGCTTGCGCAGATGGGGTTTAACCTGATCTTAATAGCCAAGACTGACACTAACTTGTTGTCTGCAAAGCATGATTTACTGCAAAGTAATCCGAATATACGTGTCGATACCGTCGCCGTGGATTTTGCCGATAGCGCTGCGGTAGAAATAGCTGCCCTAACATTGACTCAAAATCATCCTCAAATAGACATACTGGTCAACAGTGCTGGTGTTCTTAGTATTGAGTTTGAGCATGCTTCTGCCGCCACACTCACATCTCTATTTTCCATTAACTGTATCTCGACCATGGTGCTCACAAATGCCATTGCAGCGCAGATGAAGAGAAGCCGCACTGGTCATATCATTAATATCGCTTCTTTAGCTGGGAAAACTCATCTACCCAAAATTGGCGCATATGCAGCAACGAAAGCAGCGCTTATCAGTTACAGTGAAAGCTTGTATAAAAGCCTGCTGCCCCATGATGTCAAAGTGTCTTGCCTCAGCCCTAGTGTGGTGAATACCGAGATGACCAATGATGGCCGGATAGCAAACCAAGATAAAATACAGACAGAAGAAATCGTCAATGCCGTCATTTTTATACTGTCACTGGGTAAAGGCGCACAGCTACCTCAACTCGATATTGATTGCACCCCCATAGCCTTAGCTCAGCTTTAACGCTATTTCTCTTTATCGGTATTGGTCGGCATCGTTTTCGACCAACTGCCGTAATGGATTGCCGAATTGACGTCACGTCTGGGCTGCCAACCTAATGTTTCCAGCTCAGGTTTATCCTTAAAATAAGAGACGTAGCCGACACATAGGTAAGCAATAATCTCTATCTCTTCTGGAATATTAAGTGCTTGGCGTAATACAGAGTCATGAATGATACTCACCCATCCCACGCCTAAGTTTTCAGCTCTCGCCGCCAGCCAAAGATTTTGCACCGCACACACACTGCTAAACAGATCCATTTCAGCTTTAATCGTGCGACCTAATACGACCGGACCATTGCGATTGCGATCACATGTCACACAGATCCCAAGTGGGGCCTCTAAAATCCCTTCCAATTTTAGCTTGCTGTATTGCTCCGCTCTATCGCCATCAAACTGAGCCGCTGAAGTGGAGTTGGCGATATCAAAACCCGCTTTTATCTTCCCCTTTGTGTGATCATCTTGCACTAGCACAAAGTCCCAAGGTTGCATAAATCCAACACTCGGCGCGTGATGAGCGGCAGTTAATACTCGATGCAGTACATCTTCAGGGATCGGTTCAGGGGAGAATTCGCCACGAACATCTCGTCGGGAAAAAATGGTTTTATAGACAGCATCGCGTTCATTTTCTGTTATTTTCATCAGTAAGGAAGAGTGGTCAGGAGACATTGAGCGGATTATCTAACGAGTGGAGCAAGAGCGCGAGGACTTTATCCCTAAATAATATTAACAAGATTCAACAAAGCTAACTTGGGACTAACGACGATAGTCAGAGCGTCAGATGGTAGCCCCAAGTGATGTCTATACCCAAACAACTTCAAGATGCAGGATTCAGCATGTCGAGAAGTGACAGAGTTCAAGGCATGAAATAGTAGGACTAGTTATTCTCGGCTCTGGCATCCTGCTTCGCCATATCTTCTGCATCCATGCAGTCGTAATTCAATATTTCATAACACAGGAAAATGTTGCTTCTCGCCATGCCCTTCGGGAGCTCCCGTAGAATCCCTGCACTGCGTTAGTGATATCGACAAGGGAACAACCATTATCCTCAATCACTGCCTTGTTCAGCTATCCTACGGGGGCTCTGAAACGAGCATCTTGAGGTCGCTTGGGTATAATAAGCGGTTACCTTTCGATCATTCGAACCAACTTTGCCAATTTTCATTAGCACTTTTATGAGACAAAATCCCAGAATTAAGCGCGTTCATAAAGGTTTCAGCCTGCTCCATATCAAAGCCTGCTTGTTCAAAATTTAGCATCTGAATATTACCAATCAACTTAAAAGGGCTTGATTGAAACATTTGATAAAGCTGAATAGGCTCAGCTAAATCATTTGACCAAGCCTTAATCAGATAAACATCTTGCTTAGTGCCATCTTCTAACTCGACAACACCTTCTTGAGCATATGCCCAAGCATCTACCGACGATTGCTGATCCTCGATCGCTTTATGTGCAAGTTCAATGGCTTCTTGCTGGGTTGCAGCCTCAAAGTTCTGGACTTCCCTTTTAGCGCCGGATTGTAAAATAAGATACGGCACCATTAACTCACCGTCTTGGCCACTGCCAATAAAGCCAGTATGAGCCAACGTGAGCCCAACAAAGTTTCCGATTAACTCTATGTTCATTCATTTATCCTTGGCGATTGAGCTTATCAATTAAAAATAGACCCAATTAAGCATCTTGTCGTCTATTTATTAACTGATAACAGGTTATAAAGCTTAGATATATTAAAAGATACCTGATTTAACCTCACCTATCGAGTGAAAAATGTTCGACTTAATCCGTAATAAACTAAATGCGTTTGAGATTAACTCACTACAGGTAGCTGAACTCTGGGTTTCCATTCCCACCACTGCATCTGTTCATCAGCGCCATGCTTATGAATTTTATCCACTTGTTGCTTGTAAGAGCGACTCTGGTATATATCCCAGGTAATAAGATAATCAGGGTTTGTCACTTTAACTCCATCCACACTTGTGTGGAATTGGCCTTTGGGGGCATTAAACCAGCAAGACAGATCTGTTGGGAGCAGAAACTCTTTAACTGATATTCCTGAGTGTTTTTTACTTTTTATCTCCACATCCCTCCCCTCCACTCTTGTCTGCTCAAACAGATTTACCACAATGCCTTTTTCGGTATCATAGGCAGTGACTTTTCCTGCCAAAAGAGATTGCTTAAGCATCTCCCCTTCGGCAGTAAAATAGGTAAGTCCAATCAAACAGGTTTTCTCTATCATGGTTTCAGGTGTCAACATAGTTATCTCTCCTAAGTCTGCTGCTTTACTATTTTTGTTCTATTTTTAATGGCACTCTTTAATGAGACAAAGGAGCCACACCGCAAGCTGGGTTGTCAGCGAGTCCCACATCCCGTGCATGTTGCTCAAACCCTTTATTTTTCCAGAAAAAAGCGCCGGGCATGGTCGTCGGGATCACCAAGTTATAAAACAAGGCTCTGCCTATAAGAGCGGTAACAATATTCATCAGGCTAATACCTATCCAAGCAGCAAGATAAAGTGGCTCATTCACGGTAAATACATTGGCATAAATCAACAATCCACTCGCGGCGAGTATATTGAAACCAAGCAGTGCATTACGTAGCAGGTAGGTTTTACCAAAGGTAGTGCACTGCACATAATGCGCTGCACCGCCTTCATTTTCGCTGCGATTAAGTGTGTGGTTATGAGCTTTTAAGCCGAGTGCTTCGAGGACTAAGCCCAGTAAAAAGATCGCACCCAATATCTCAAGTGCAACTTGGTTAGGGAGTGATTCAGCATTAAAAAATATCAAGACCAGCACCCCACTTACCATCGCACCGATAGACAAACTATTGCCCACAAAACTGCTAGCTGTCTGCCAATGATGCCAAAAAGGTCTGGCTTTAATTTGGTAGCATTGATTCATATAATACAAACCCGTCGCTCCCGAAACAGAGGCAAGCACTCCACTCACTTCAACAACACTAGCCCAAGGAAAATGAGTGTTAAGCATGAGGCTATCGACCCCTGCACCTTGCAAAATTGACATCACCCATTCATTGCTCGGCACCAAAAATAGCGCGGTCAGTCCCATGAATGCAGAGAACAGGGCTAAGCCTAAACCTTCTCGGCTCATAGGCGAGTAACGTAAATTATTAAAACCACGGTAGAAGCGAAACGGTTTTCCTAAGTGTGTCACGCTCATAAATAAGCCTAGAGAGGTCATGCCAATCGAAAGAATGACCAGAGGTAAAAAGAAGTTAGACTCGGTAAATTGCGTGAACATCTCAATGCCTGCTAACGCACCTATAAACGGGATCATAAATGTCCCCAACGCCCCTTGTGCCAATAAGGTGAATAACACCAGTGGGTTTTCACGGCTGTTCAGCTTTGATAGGTTCCAATGCCTTTGCTTACCCACTTTTTGATCCACCACAGGTAAATACTCGCCATTCTCATCCTTGTGATACTTAACCGGCATGTCATCGGTTCTGGTCATCTCTTCAGGCAGGGATTTAGTTTGCTGAAAGCGTATATTGGGCTGAGTGATCTCAGGCGATGGAAAACCTGGGATACTCGTTTTACATTGCTGGCGATTCTCTGGGGTGTTTTCTATCACACCAAAATCCAGAGCATTACCCACACAGGCAGATACACACGCAGGTTTGAGCCCCACTTCGAGACGATCGACACACATATTGCATTTAGATACTTGGCCTTTAACCGGATCTAACTGCGGCGCATTGTATGGACAAACCCAAGTGCAGTATCCACAACCAAAACAGGTGTCAGGATCTTGTAATACGGCGCCATATTCAGCGTGTTTAGTGTATGCCCGAGTCGGACACCCCTTGAGACACACGGGGTCATCACAATGATTACACGCCATGGAGATATTCATCCGCTTATAATCTGGGTATGAGCCACCTTCAACATACCCAACCGAGCGAAACGCTAAGTGGGCTGGGTTATCATTTTTCTCTGAACATGCAGATTCGCAGGCGTGGCAACCAATACAGTTATCAGCGGTGAAGAAGAACCCATGTTGCTTGTTACGATCGGGATTACTACCGACCTCTGGATTACCATTAATAAACAGCGAACGCCCAACCGGATTATCGGTGAGTTCAACTAAATCGATACGTTTACCGTAGCGGTTCTCTACTTCACTTGGGGTTTCAGGCAAGTAGGCATAGGCTTGTTCTTCACTGCGCACCTCCCAGTGGTTAGAACGCCCAACTTGTTCTTGCCCTACTTCAGGGATACTAGTCTTAGCTGATATGTCGGGCGTAAACACGCCAACATCCAGTGCTGATGTTTGGGGCTTTTCTGGTTCAATAACCGGGGATCTCATCATCTAGTCCTTAGCGTTAGCCCTTTAAATTACAATATGGTTTCAATAGTTTAAAAAGTACGTCGTTCTGCATTTATGCGGGCAGCTTCAGCTTGGTCAATGGGTTCAATTCGCGTGCTGCATTGTTTAAAGGCGGGCTGCCTTGAGTAGGGATCGAGTAATCCAAGAGTCAAGCGATTAACGCAGTCATGAAAGTGAAACGGGATAAACACCATGTTTCGCGGCACGCGTTGGGTTAACTGCACAAGAACTACCGCATCACCACGACGGCTGGTTAAACGCACGTAGCTCTGATGTTTAACCCCTAAAGCCATGGCCGCATCTGGGTTCATCTCCATGTAAGCCGTGGGGCTGAACTTGTTACAATTCCCAATTTTTCCCGTGCGGGTTCGAGTGTGAAAATGCTCGACCACTCGACCACTGTTAAGCCAAAAAGGATATTCAGCACAGGGCTGCTCATTGTTATTGTAGAAATGGATAGGCAGAAGATTGGCTTTACCATTGGCAGTTGGAAAAACACCGTCACTGTACAATCTGGCTTGACCTTTTAGCCCAACATCCTCCTCTCTGTATGGCCACTGGATCCCTTTCGCGGCTAAGATTTTGTCGTAGGTCATCCCTGAAATATCCAAGTTCCTTGGCTCGCCATTGGCCATCTTGCCCTTAGAGAGATATTTCATCTCCTCAAATGCCTCTTCCGGCGACTCAGGAAAGTGAACTGTTTGCCCCTGATCAAAACGCTTAGCCATCTGATTAAAGATCCAAAAATCTGGTTTCGAATTCTTATAGGGAGGTAAAACGTTACTAATGAGATTAACCCGGCGCTCAGTATTGGTGTGTACCCCCTCTTTTTCCGCCCATACCGATGCAGGAAAATAAACATGAGAATATTGATTGGTCTCCACATCTTGATAAACATCTTGGATCACCAGAAAATCTAGCTTCTCCAACGCTTTACGAATACGCGCAGTGTTGGGCATTGAGGTCATGGGATTAGTTGCCACTATCCACAGACCTTTGATTTCACCGGTTTCGATGGCAGGGAAAATATCAGTCTGAGACAAGCCGCGTTTTTTAGGCAGGAACTCAGGGTCAATGCCCCAAAAGTCGGCAATCTCATTTCTGTCCTGCTCATTTTCAAGATACCGATAACCAGGTAAGCCCGAACACGACGACCATTCACGTGTCCCCATGGCATTACACTGCCCTGTTATCGACAAGCTGGTTCCACCCGGTTTACCAATATTACCGGTCACCATATTTAGATTGTTGATGTTGGCAACGCCATCTGAACCGTGCGTTGACTGATTGATGCCCATGGTCCAGATACTCATCGCCGTGGGGGCTTTCGCATAAATTCGTGCCACATTACGTATAGTATCTTCATCTATACCGCATATATGCTGTGCTGATTTTGGGTTGTAGTCTTGAACTAACGCCTTTACTTCATTAAACCCTTGGGTATGAGCATCTATATAGGCTTGATCTTGTAAGCCTTCATTGATAATCACATACATCATGGCATTGATTAACACGCAATCTGTACCGGGAGTGATTGGCAGGTGGATATCGGCAAACTGCGCCAACATGGTCACACGAGGATCGACAACGATTAAGGGGAAGTGGCGTTTTTCCAGCGCTTCTTTCAGCCGCCAATAAATAATAGGATGCTGCTCTGGTAGGTTTGAACCAAAGGCCATTAGACAATGAGTGTGTTCGAAATCATCATAGCAACCCGGTGGTCCGTCCGCCCCGAACGAACGTTTATATCCGCTCACCGCTGACGCCATGCACAAAGTGGTGTTACCGTCATAGTTATTAGTGCCAATCACGCCTCGAGCCAGCTTTCCTAAGGTATAAAACTCCTCGGTTAACAGCTGTCCCGACGACACAATGGCAAAAGCGTCACGGCCATATGTTTGTTGAATTTGCTTTATCTGTGCTGCCGTAGTGTCTAACGCATGATCCCAAGAGGTGGGTTTGAAACTATCGAAATGCTTATCTCGGATAAGTGGCTCAGTGCCTCGACCAGGACTTTCGAATAACTCATGCTCAAGTATGCCTTTAATGCACAATTTGCCTCGGTTTACATCAGCGCCAGCATGTCCCCGAGTCGTGACAATTTTTTGCTGCTCATCTAAACCTATCTCTATCGAACAGCCCGTAGAACAGTAGTTACACGTGGTGTATTTCCACTCTTTGACTTTCTTGCTTGGTATAGCAATCGGTTTTCTATTTTTGCGACCAAACAACATATGTACCTCATCACTAACAATTATTTCTCTGTTTGTCATGTTGCAGCAGTCATGCCAAAAGTTTAATTGTTAAAAATCAAATAGATGAAGATATTGCTTGAGAGTTATATGAGCAATTAAAGTGCTATCGCTTTGTTTTGGTGCAAATTTACAATTTAATATAATAATTAATTCTTTCACTGTAGTTTCAAACACTAGCCTTGAATTTTTTAACGCGCTAAGATGAGTATTTGAAATAATAAGACATTATCTATAATTAGAGATCCGTAAAATAGATAGCTATAATTTCAAGGTGTAAAGGTTATTCAGGGTTAGCCTTTATTTTAAATAAAATCGGACTTTATTTAAAAATAAAAGGGAGTCGTTTTATGGCGTATATTATTGATCCAATATCAAAATCAAAAATTTATCTTTATGCCCACCACAGTTTCGGGCGCCTAGCTTATTCCGTTAATACGTTAATCAGTCAATCTGATATCTCAAAAATCCATGCCATCATCGAATGGAATAATGGCATTTGGTCCATTAGGGATATCAGCACTAACGGCTGTTGGTTAAATAAGATAAAAATCTTTAGTAATAAACGATATCCTCTCAAAGCAGGAGATAGCATCAATTTTGCCTCTCCAGATAATCCAGAATATCGCTTAGAAAATCTTGACGCTCCAGCCGATCTTCTTATCCCCTGCCCGACCACAGACCAAGATAGCCAGCATCTTGATCATGCCATCACACTCGAAGAGTATAACCTTCTTCCTCAAGAAAACCCTGAACTGGCACTATTTCGCGACGGTAAAATGGAGACATGGAAAGTCGCATCGATTGACAGTGAAACCGATGACGGCAGCATACTCGAAGAGGGGGGGATCATTGAGTTCCGACAACAGAAGTGGCAACTGCATCTCAGCCATTTGGAACCATTAACCCAAGCGCTGCAAGCGACACAGTTAACCCTTGAAGATATCACTTTCGATTTCTATCTGAGTTTAGATGAAGAGGTATCACAGCTGAAAGTGCACACACCTGAGTCCATCTTAGATCTCCATGTTCGCAGTCATCACTATTTAACGCTGAACTTAGCCAGATACCGTTCATTAAGTGCCGAGCAAGGGTTGGATGAGTCAGAACAGGGCTGGGTATATGCTGAGCAGCTTGTGAAAGACCTGGGAATAGAGATCCGTCATCTTAATATTCAGATCCACAGGGCCAGAAAACAGTTCAGTGACAGCATAAAAGTTAATGATGCCGAATATATTATTCAAAGACAGGCAGGAAAAATTCGCTTTGGTAGTACTAATTTCAATATTTATAAGGGGCATAAACTTGAATGTGGCCTGCATCAAACGAATAAGATGTCATCAGTAGATACTCAAGTGCAATATGAAACGAAACTCCAATAATCCATTAAATAATTAAGGAATATTAATCTCTTGAAGCACAACGTTCCCTCACTCCCGCCTAAACTGCCTGAATTTATCTCAGACAATTATACGCTCACCGAGATGCTCGGTGAGGGAGGCATGGGAACCGTCTATCTAGCACAAGATACTCGGCTACACAGAACTGTCGCCATCAAGGTGCTGCATCGTATTCCTGAGCAGCAGGCACTGACATCGCCACAAATTCAAGCGTTAGATGAAGCCCGAGCACTGGCTAAGGTGAACCACCCTAATATTGTTCAGATATATGACGTGCTGGAGCACCAAGAACAAGTGGCACTGGTGATGGAGTTTTTAAGCGGTAAAACACTGCAACAGTTTCAAAATGAACAGATCACTACTCTCATTCAAAAACTGCAGATTTTGCACCAGATAAGCCTAGGTCTCGACGCGGCCCATCAGGTTGGAATCGTTCATTGCGATCTCAAAGCGTCTAACATCGTTATTACTTCTCATGTTGATGGCAGCAATGTATGCGCTAAAATTGTTGATTTTGGCATTTCGCAAACTCAACGAAAGGTCCAAGAGACTCAGAATCCAAATCCTAACGCTGATGTAGCCAATTTGCCGGTCAGCCAAGGCTGTAAAATAGCCATGTCGCCAGAGCAGTTAAACGGACTGCCAATAAACCATTTAAGTGATCTATTCTCTTTTGGGTTGTTAGCATACCACTTGATCTCAGGTCACCACCCCTTCGGTGCTGGCTCAGCCAATCAGATAAGTGACAGAATCATTAACCAAGCTCCCAGTGATGCATCTGAGATTATCCCTAAGATACCAGCAGAATTAGCAGACCTACTCAATCAGCTTTTGCAAAAACAGCCAGCAGACAGAGTTCAAAGCGCAAAACAGCTTGCTGATAAAATTCAGCAAATAATGGTAGCCCTAACTCAAGAAGAGATATTACTGCAACAAACCGTTGCCAATGCAGCAATATACGATTCAACGATTGCAAATAAAGTAGCGCTAAACTCAACGGTTATAGCGAATGTATTCAATCGGGTGTCAAAGAGAGGTATCGTCTTAATCACCACAGCTATCAGCGTACTGACCCTATTACTTCTGACAAATTACCCATCACTATTAGCCTTAATGAATAGCGCACCACCAAGCGCGACGATTAAACATCAAGTGGTGGTTATTCCACCAACGCTTGAAAGCAAAAATCAGGCCGATACAGCTGAATCCAATCTTCTAATGGCGACCATGGACGATGCCATTAGGCAGTACATCATACGCAATGACACGATGCAGTTGATCTCCAGCTCAGAGGTCAAGGCTATTGATGGGGATATCAATGCCATAAGTAATCAAACTGGGGCCACGGATATCCTCACCAGTGAAATAAGCTGTAATACCACCCGCTGTAATATCACGCTTTCACGATTAAATAAGAGTCCTAACTCTCAGCGCTGGACAGTAACAGATCAGGATAACTGGCCTGCTATATTGCAGAACTTCTACGCCACTCATAACGACACTCAGCTAAAAGTAGCTAAGCTATTTTCAGATAATCAGGCCAGAGAGCAGATAAATCAGCAGGTTAGTGAAAAAGACTACCTGGCTTATATTGAGCTTTATTCAACAATGTTACTCGCAGGGAAAGTGACGCCAGAATTAATGCAATCTTTAGCCAAATTAATTCAGAAAGCCCCTCACCTCTATTCCGCCTATTCGTTATATAGAGAGAGTGCATTGAGTTTTTATACCAGTACTAATGATGAGAAATTTATACGCATTTTTGAGGAGATATTGGATCAATCTCCTCCTGAATACCGATACAGTGTTGAACAGGCTATAGATAAGTTCACTATTTATGTGTCTACCAATGCATTCGACAAAGCTAATTCTCAACTAAATATAGCGAAACAACGTGGTGCCGATGACGCCACTTTAATTGAATTCCAAGCCTATTTTTTCTTAGCCAGTAATCAATTAGAACTCGCTATAATGACTTACCAAAAAGCACTATCTCTAAGGCCAAGTACAAAACTGTTATATAACTTAGCACTGAGTTATTGGTGGCAAGTGAATGCAGAAAAGAGTAAACAGGTCTTAAATACTTTACTTGCAATCAATCCAGAACATTATTTTGCCAATCAACTTTTGGCAGATATTTCTCTTTCCGAAGGAGACTTAGAGCAAGCCATAGCACTTTATCGTCCTTTAGTGACTACAAACAAGCAAAGTATTGATATCAGTAACCTTGGACTCAGCTATGCACTATCAGGACAATACCAGCAAGCATTGGAGATGGCTCAGCTGGCGGTCGATACCAGTCCAAACCATCCTAACTGGATATTAAACCTGGCCGATATTCAGTTGATCTTAGGTAAAAAAAGCCAAGCCCATGCCCACTACCGACAGGTGTTGAATTTAAATCAGGGACTAGAAAGTCGAAGTGCTTGGCTGCAAAGAGCACAAGCCTATGTTCATATAGGCGATCACGAAGCGGCAATTAAAGCGTTAAATCAATTAAAAAAAATGTCCACAATTGATGGTGAAGTATCTTTTGCCGCTGCGCTCATATACGCACGAATCGGTGAGTATATCTCAGCTCTCTCTCAGGTCGAAGAAGCACTCAATGCCAACATAGGCGCAGTCTGGTTTAATTTACCTTGGTTTGACTCACTCTGTGAAATATCTAAGTTCAATCAATTACTCGAGGAAGCTGGCAAGCTTGAGCGTTGCCAGCTTAAAAATTAATTTGACGGTTATGAACCTACCCCATAGGACGCCTGACACCAATCTGAGGGTCTTGAGAGTAATGAACTGTGAACTGCCCTTGCGCATCTGTAAATGGTGGAGTCGGCAGATCTTTTGAGGCTACATATCTGAAAGAAATGGTATCTCCTCCGACAGGCGTTCCTTCCACTTGCTCTATGGTCAATATGACTTGCAGACCATCATCAGCCACTTGACTCGTGACATTGTAGGATATTGCATTTTGCACTTCATCAAAGACGATTCCATTGTTATAGAAACGCCAGCCTGCCGCGATGGCTTTATCACTCATTTTACCGATGAGTACAGCGCGTTGAAGCAGTTGTAACTCTTCCTTAATCACCACAGAATTCATCTCTTTTGACCTATAAGGCTCAAAGGTAATGTTTAATGCACTACACGAACTCGGTGTTGGCGATAACACTCCATTATCGACTCGATAAATTTCAGTGCTCCAAGGGTAACTTTCATTCGGTGTAATAGAAAAGTAATTAACGGCAGTGCTCACGTTCATACTGTTCCCTTCGAACGCGGGCGCAGGAACAATGATCTCAACAGCGTCTGCAAGTTCGTTTGTCATATTCTCGGCTATGCTCATGATTAATATTCCTTCCATGTAATAAAGTATCTCTCAGGGTTTTGCTGAAATAACATTCTCATCATGATAAATACCTATAACAATGCCTATTTGCATACGATTAAAGAAAAACTGACTCGATGAGTCATATCAATAATAACCTAAGTTATTAATCATTTACCTATCAGAATATTTAATTCAGCAACACAAATTAATACAGCACAAACCAAAGACTTACAAGCCCTTGCTATAGAAAATAACGTCCATCCCGTAACAAATTGTGAATACAGGTTCCATAATGACATTCAGCTCAGATTTATACCTAAGAATAAGATAACTAATTAATTTAAATACAGAATGAGAATATCTTTTCGAATGAGTGAATAATTGCTGTTATATGGCGTAATACAGAATTTTTATCATCTTTGGTAAGCTTTTCTGATATGAATAATACAGAGCTAACGAACATGGAAGTATGGAGTCTGAACCGTTTATACGACTGGTTAACTGGGAAGCAAAGAGATAACGACCTTATCAAGCAACTCAACCATGCTCTGTCTGGAGATTATTACTCTCAAGATTGGTTAATCAAACTTTGGCAATCAAACGTTAGTCAATCCAGCATTAATCAATAAAATGTTAGGGAATCAACTCGTAAAACCTGCATATTTAAATTTGACTTATGAATACAGAAAGCTGGCAAACTTAGCGTTGCCTGCTTAAATAATTGGTTTGAAGGTTATTAACTACCCCCTAGGACGTCTCACGCCAACCTGAGGACGAAGGTTGAGTGTCGTGGGAGACAATAGGCTTTTTAGGTCTATATCAGCAACACTGTGGGCATTGATATTAGAAAGGTGGGTGCTATTGCCTCGTTCAACATCCCCAGCCATTGTTGATGTAGAGATAAGTAAAGACGTTAGCAAAACAGCACAATATGATTTTTTTAACATAATTATTCCATTAATTTAGTTGTGAAAATACAAATGATTACCCGTGAAAGGTAATATTGAAATAAAACAATAGGTAACTATTACTATCACAGGAACACAGACACCGCACACAGTCTTCCTAATCAAGCATGTCTACCTAGCATTAATGAAATTAGCACACATTGCCAATCTTCCGATAAAAAATAATATCTTTTAACCCTTTTTATTTTCCGAGCCGTTAATAGAGTCATTAACTAAGTACATTGCTTCTCGGAGATTATATGAATTCATCGACCCTTAACGCTGCTAAACACGCTATCACTGCCACAGCCCTTGCCATTTCACTGCTATCTTTCAACGCTCAGGCCACCAGCCCAGTACAGCGAAATCTCCATAACGACACAGGGATCACCACTCAATCATTTACATCTGCAGCTCACCAAACTCAGGTGGCAACAAAGATGTACCCAGCGCCGACTGCTGGCATGGTGCAGCACATTTTAACCCTGCCAACTTTAGCGGATGAGTCCAACTACATGGTGGAGATTCAAATTGGGCAAACTAAAGTGGAGAACTGTAATCGGCAGGTGCTCTCGGGCAAGCTCACGCAACACTCAATAAAAGGCTGGGGATATAATTACTATCAAGTAGACAGTATCAGCGAAGGCCCGAGTACCCTGATGGCCTGCATGCGCAGAGGAGAACCTAATACGGTGTTTGTACCAATCCAAGATGATCTAAAGCTTAGCTATGATAGCCGTTTAGCTAAGGTATTTTACTTACCTGAAGGCAGTGAGATCAGGTACCGCACTTGGCGTGTTGAAAGCCAATTCAGTTCATCAAAAGCAACAGTCAAAAGCTAATCCTTTTCTAATAAATAGAAATACAGAGTACATGCAGGTCATAAAGTCCTGTATGTACTTTTGTTTAAAAAAACTTAAATAAACCATTAACTTTGGCAGCAGCGATTATCCATCTCTATGAGCTCGATTGGCTCACGCCTAAGCATAAAAGACAGCTGCATAGCATCCTCATATTTTATAGTAAGGGAAACAGTGCCTCATAAACTCGCGAACTCAGGGCTGATAGCTTAAGGCTCATCAGACTTGAGTGCATAACAATAAGCATGATATTTCTATACTTAAACCGCTCATAACTGACCAATAACGGGCAACGTTTTACCTACACAACTCACGATTTATTGGCAATTTGTCACCGTAAAACTGAAAAATTGAGTATCCACTGAAATACGCTTGACACCGTATTTGAAATAACTAGAATACGCGCCGTTTGCCAGAGAAGCAGTAAAACTGACAATGATTCTAATATCGGGTTAGTGCTACTTTAGGTAAGCCGCACATTTTATTCATATGGTGTAGGGGTAACAGATGGCAAGCGATAATAATTACAGTTTAGGGCCGGTGCCACAATCGGCACGTAAAGGCATTTTCTCTCTCACTATGGTGATGCTGGGATTAACCTTCTTTTCAGCAAGTATGTGGACAGGAGGCACACTCGGAGTCGGACTCTCCTTTAATGATTTTATTCTTGCAGTACTCATTGGTAATTTAATTCTCGGTATTTACACTTCATTTCTTGGTTATATCGGCGCTCAAACTGGCCTCTCCACTCATCTCCTCGCGCGTTACTCTTTTGGTTTAAAAGGTTCTTGGCTTCCCTCGCTTCTCCTCGGTGGTACACAAGTTGGTTGGTTCGGCGTTGGTGTCGCTATGTTTGCTATTCCAGTCCATAAAGCGACGGGCATAGACACTAACCTTCTCATTCTTATCTCTGGTCTACTGATGACCGCCACCGTTTACTTCGGCATTGCCGCCATCATGATCCTTTCAGCCATCGCCGTACCAGCCATCGCCCTATTTGGCGGTTTCTCAGTATTTCAAGCCGTGGACAGCATGGGAGGCATGGATAGCTTGATAGCCTTCACGCCAGAAAACCCCATGGAGTTCTCAACCGCATTGGTGTTAGTCGTCGGTTCATTTATCTCAGCAGGCACATTGACTGCCGACTTTGTTCGATTCGGTAAGAAACCAAGAAGCGCCGTGTTCGTGACCATGTTCGCTTTCTTCATCGGTAATTCACTGATGTTCATCTTTGGTGCTGCAGGCGCTGCTGCCACTGGCCAAGCTGATATATCTGAAGTGATGATTGCACAAGGATTGTTAATTCCAGCCATTATTATCTTAGGCTTAAATATTTGGACAACCAATGACAATGCGCTCTACGCCTCAGGCTTAGGCTTTTCTAATATCACAGGTCTACCTAGCAAGTACTTGTCTATCTTTAACGGTATCATTGGTACTCTTTGCGCACTTTGGCTCTATAATAACTTTGTCGGATGGCTCACCTTTTTATCCGCCGCGATCCCACCTATAGGCGGGATCATCATCGCTGATTTCTTAAGAAATCGTGAAAAATACAGAGACTTTGCTAACGCTAAATTCGACACCATTAACTGGGCTGCCATTCTGGGTGTAGCTATCGGGGTCATTGCAGGTCATATGCTGCCAGGTATTGTCCCACTCAACGCGGTATTCGCTGGAGCGATCAGCTTTCTAATCCTAGATACGCTGGTCAAGCGTAATACCAACAAAAAATTTGTTAAATCAACTTGTAAGAATGCAACCAATGCATAAGGAAAACACGATGCCAGCTGCAAATATGCTGATCCAAAACGTTACACTCCAAGGCAAACAAGGCCTGCATCAGATCCTAATTGAAGATGGGAAGTTTCAAGCAATCGCCTCCATGGCTGACAGCTTGAGTTTCAGCGATGCTATCATCTCTGGCGCTTTGCTTGACGGTGAAGGTGGCATGGCCATCGCTCCCTTCTGTGAACCTCATGTGCACTTAGACACCACACAAACAGCTGGTGAGCCAAGCTGGAATATTTCGGGCACTCTGTTCGAGGGTATTGAGCGTTGGTCTGAGCGTAAAGCGATGCTCTCTATCGAAGATGTTAAAAACCGAGCAAAGCAGACTCTAAAGTGGCAGATTGCCAATGGTATTCAACATGTACGTACCCATGTTGATGTATCCGATCCAACTCTTATCGCGTTAAAAGCGATGCTTGAAGTCAAAGAAGAGATGAAGCAGTGGGTAGACATTCAAATTGTAGCCTTCCCCCAAGAGGGTATTTTATCTTACCCCAATGGTAAGGAGTTACTCGAAGAAGCGGTCAAGTTGGGTGCTGATGTGATTGGCGCTATCCCCCACTTCGAATTCACGCGTGAATACGGCGTAGAATCCCTGCATTTTGTGTTCGAACTTGCTCGTAAATATGATCGTCTTATCGATGTTCACTGTGATGAAATTGATGATGAACAATCACGCTTTGTGGAAACCGTTGCGGCGCTAGCGCATAAATTTGATATGGGTGAGCGCGTTACCGCCAGCCATACCACTGCGATGCACTCTTATAATGGTGCTTATGCATCACGTCTGTTTCGCCTGCTTAAGATGTCAGGAATAAACTTTGTCGCCAACCCGCTAGTGAATATACACCTGCAAGGTCGTTTCGATGACTATCCTAAGCGCCGCGGAATAACACGTGTCAAAGAGATGCTGGCAGCCAACATTAATGTCTGTTTTGGTCATGATGATATTTTCGATCCCTGGTATCCACTGGGCACTGCGAACATGCTGCAAGTCTTGCACATGGGTCTGCATGTGTGTCAGATCATGGGTTACGATCAGATAAACGACTCCCTTGCACTGATTAGCAGCAAATCAGCACGTACGCTGAATATTCAAGACCGCTATGGGATAGAGATAGGCAAACCAGGCAGCTTGCTAATTCTTCCTGCTGATAATGGTTTTGATGCTGTTCGCCGCCAAGTGCCTGTTCGTTACTCTGTCCGTCATGGAAAAATCTTAGCTGAAACCCAAATTGCGACCACGCAAATTCATTTAGCTGAAGCTGAAAGCGTCACATTTCGTCGCTAACCTTTCCAAATAAGAACAACTAAGGCCTGCAATGACTCATCGTCATTGCAGGCCTTTTGCTACTGAATACCCACCGAGATAACAATCACATAGAGTCACGAGTAGTCCCTTTAATTACCCCAGTTTAAAAACCATTAGCCATGAGAATTTACTTCATATACATTAAATAGATAACTGAATTATTGGTAATTTATAGGATGTAAGGGGAGTAGAGATGGAAGTAATAATAAGACACACTGAGCCTAGCGATTTTGAGGGAGTACAATCACTTTATACTCAACCTTCATGTTATTCAGGCACCCTGCAACTTCCCTACCCATCATTATCAAATTGGCAGGCCAGACTCGCCAATTTGGATAAAAATCATTACAACTTAGTCGCCCTTATTGATAACCAGATCGTGGGGCAAATTGGGATGATAATTATGGACTCTCCGCGTAGAAAACATGTGGCCAATATGGGTATGGCTGTCAGTCATCAACAACAGAATCTAGGTATTGGCACTCAATTGTTAACGGCCATGATTGACTTAGCCGACAACTGGCTAGCAATAAGACGTATCGAGCTTGAGGTCTACACAGACAATGATGCAGCAATCGCACTTTATGAAAAAGTAGGCTTTGTCATGGAAGGGACAGCTAAAGACTATGCTTTCAGAGATGGTAAATATGTCGATTCTTATCTGATGGCCAGATTAGCAAAATAGCTTTCTATCAATCAATAGGGTTTGAAGTCTTAGCAGAAACCAATTGGCAACACCCAGCTGGTTTCGAGTTGGCATCAGTATCCATGTCATTACTGTTAGTTGAGGAAGTTAACGATGAAGAAGTCTAATACCGAAAAGAACGCTTTTATTATCACTCGACTCAATACGACTCAGGGCATCATCAAAGCAACGGGCGAATGGGCTCCATCCTCTTTAACCATGACAGACAATGCACTACTGATATTAACTTTAGATATCATGAGCACAGATGGTTGGGTAGCTTTGGATTTAACGCAATCGAAAACCAAGGTGTTACTGGATGAATTAAATGATGAGGTGTTACTTCATTTACAAACAAGATGAGTTCAACCATAGATCAAACTCATCTTGTTTATTTTATCGGAGCCTACACTGACCCCGACAGAGGCTTTCTTTTATCGATTAGAAATAGTAGCCAAAGTTGATATTAACGCGCTTATTCACTTCGCCATTACCCACCATTGAACCACCAATAAACGGCTGATTCTCAGCAACAACAAAATCGACATAGGTATAAAGGCCACCTGCTGTGATCGCCATACCGGTAACATTCATAAAGGTATCTTCTAGATCCGCTGACTTATCAGCAACAAGAGAATAATCGTTATAGAAAGTCAGATTTGATATTGGTCCTATGCTCACAGGTAAACTGTACGCCACATTGGCAATATACGTGGTTGCTTCAGCAGGAATAGAGTCATAGAAGTGATAAGCACCGACGACCATCTGCTCAACATCCATACCATCAACATCATACTCATAACCGGTAACCTGAAGTTTAAGGTTCCAGCGGTCATAATTTACGACGCCATGCATTGCAGCAGCGAATCGGTCACCATCTTGATCGCCCGCAATGTCCAATTGACCCGACTGAACCGATGCGCCAAGTTCAACAGCAACATCACTAAACGTTAAATTATGAACATAACGAGCATTGAATGTATTAGATTCCGCCGCTTCCAAGGTAGGCGCATCATATGTGCCCTCCCCGGCAAGGCGTACACCCACAACATCATAGGCGTAACGGTCACTACGATCAGACACATAACCGTCTAAGCCGCCCAATTCATCATTTTTATAAAAAGCCAAATCTAATCGATTATCATCAGTTTTATAGGTGTAGTTCAAACCCAGATCATAATCATCTTCAAGCCCTAAATAGAAATTAGAACTGAAGAAATAACTATTCGATGCATATGTCAAAATACCAAAAGGCACCTGAGTAACACCAATTTTACCCTGCTGGCTCTCATCAAAATCATAACCAACCCACGCATGGTGTATCACGTTCATGTACTGGAACCAGCGATACTGAGCTGAAAATAGAATGTCGCCGATATTGCCATCAACGTCGATACGAAATAGATCAAAATCTAAATCTCCGCCGCGATCTTTGTTGCTGTCAGCATAATCTTCGTAGCTGTATTGAAAACGAGCAGCTCCTCCAAACTCAATGGAGTTCTCCTTTTCTTCCTCTACTATAGTTTCAGATGAAGCTTTGCCAGACTCTAGTTGATCTATACGATTCTTTAGAGCCAATATTTCTTCATCTACCGAAGCAGCATTTGCGTTAGCGCTTAATATCAGCGCGATACAAGAGGTTAATAGTGTCTTACGGATCATCATTTATCCTTTTTACTTATCATTGTTTTCAATCTGTGTTTCACCATCAGTTTCAACTCTGTTGAACCCTGATAGGACTTCCGCAAGATCTTCCCTTGAAAGGACACCTTGCAAATCACCGTCATCATCGACAACCGGTAATGGAAACTTTGATTTCATGGTCTCTGGAATAATGCTTTCTAAAGGTGCATCAGGAGATAAAGAACTCATGTCCTCGACTTTAAATTCCTCCATCAGCCCCTCTTCGTCAGATTGAGCTGCATTTTCCAATGCTTTCTCACAGACAACACCTTGAAAACCATCGTCAGTCATGTAGTAAGCATAATTAGCTGGAATACGTCGCATCTCTTCAAGTGCGCCACCAATTGTCTCCGCAGTAAGGCGATATGCAGGTGGTTTCATCACGGTGGATACCGTTAAGGCACGGGGACGGTTAACATCTTTTACGAAAGCTTCGACATAGTCATCGGCAGGGTTAAGCAAAATATCAACGGGTTCACCAAGCTGTATAAGCTCACCATCTTTCAATATTGCAATGCGATCTCCTATCCTCAACGCTTCATCCAAATCATGGGTAATAAATATAATGGTTTTGTTGAGCTCTTTTTGCAGTTCCACCAGCTGATCTTGCATTTCACTGCGGATCAATGGATCTAATGCTGAAAAAGCTTCATCCATCAACAGAATTTCAGCATCCGTACACAAGGCTCTCGCCAAACCGACGCGTTGTTGTTGACCGCCAGAAAGCTGCGATGGATATTGTTTCTCATAGCCAGCAAGCCCAACCGTTTCTAACCATTGTTTCGCTTTCTCTGCTCTAGTGGCTTTATCCACGCCCTGGACACTGAGACCATAAGCAACGTTATCTTGTACGTTACGGTGGGGCATCAAACCAAAACGTTGAAAAACCATTGCCATTTTCTTACGGCGAAATATTTCCAACTCCTTGGTGTTCAGCTTCATTACATCTATACCCTCAACAAGGATCTGGCCTTCAGAGGGATCGATAAGACGGTTAAAATGACGGATCAATGTCGATTTACCGGAGCCAGACAGCCCCATAATGACAAATATCTCCCCCTTGTTGATATCAAGGTTAATGGCTTTAAGGCCCACCGTATGGCCAGTTTTGGCCAAAATATCATCCTTAGACAATCCCTCGCGCACCAAAGGCATCACACTTTCCGACTTTTTTCCAAAGACCTTGTAGAGATCTTTAATCTGAATTAAAGGTTTTTTGTTGGTTTCACTAGCCATTGTGTCCATCCTGCAAATGTTTCTGAGAGCGTTTCGCATATGCCTGCGAGGCTCTATCAAAAATGATGGCTAAAGCAACAATAGCTAAACCGTTAAAGAGACCTAAAGTAAAATATTGATTGGTAATGGACTTAAGTACAGGTTGACCTAACCCCTTAACACCGATCATTGATGCAATCACAACCATCCCCAGCGCCATCATAATGGTCTGGTTAATCCCAGCCATTATCGTTGGTGAAGCAAGGGGTAACTGCACGCCCAATAATCGCTGCATTTTGTTGGCACCATAGGCCGTCGCAGCTTCTAGCACCTCTTTATCAACCAAACGGATCCCAAGATTGGTGAGTCGAATAACAGGGGGAATAGCGTAGATAACAACAGCAATGACACCGGGTACTTTACCAATACCGAGTAACATGACCACTGGGATAAGGTAAACAAAGGCTGGCATTGTTTGCATCACATCTAGAACCGGGGTTACCACCGATTGAGTACGATCACTGCGAGACATCAAAATGCCGATAGGAACCCCTAATATGATAGCTAACATGGTGCACACCGTGATGATACTTAGCGTGCGCATCGTATCCTCCCACATGCCGAAATAACCAATTAGCATAAACGAAACAACCACACTTAATGATAGTTTCCAAGAGCGGCTAGCAACGTAGACTAAAGCGGTGATCGACAGTAGCACTGCCCACCATGGTGATTGCACCAACAATTTTTCGAACCAAATCAGGAAATCGAGTAACGGACTGAAAAATACTTCTAAATCATCGCCGTACTCGCGGGAAAAATCACGGAATGCACCGTCTAAATATTTTCGGATCTCTAACAGATCGACACGATCCATCTTAGGAAATGTGTTAAGCCAAGAAGAGTCGGCCATGAATACCTCTATCGTGATTACCCTTGGGAATAGGGAGAGACGCGAGGTCGAATAACCTCGCGTTATTTAAAGCTCTATTAGGCATGTGAGCTGCTGAGTTTGTCTAACGCGCTTTAACTGCTTTTTTCACTTTCATAGCAACATCAGCGGCAACCCACTGCGTCCATACATCCTCATAATTAGTTAAGAAGTATTCGGCAGCGGTATCACCATCGGCTTGATTATCTTCCATCCAAGCCAGCAAACCGTTCATCTGAGCATTAGTAAAAGCACGCTTACTAAGGTAATCAAACCCTTGAGCCGACTTTTTAGCGAAATCAGAAGTCGTCACAGTTTGAACTAAGGCTTTGGGATACATGGTGACTTTAGGATCAGCACACTCGGCTTGGGAGGTACAATTTTTGAAATGTTCCTCATCAATTCCAGAGCCAAAATCAACCTTAACCATTTTGTATTTACCCAAAACAGCCGTCGGCGACCAGTAATAGCCAAACCATGACTTTTCACGTTCATAAGCACGAGCAATAGAACCCGCTAGACCAGCTCCTGAACCGGGATCAATAAGATCAAAACCTGCATCACTCAATTTGAGTGCGCGATAAAGGTTTTCAGCCGAAAGCTGACATCCCCATCCTGCCGGACAACCATAAAAGGCACCACGTTCAGGATCTTCAGGGTGTTTAAACTCACTAACTTTAGCGATAACCCCTTCAATCGTGCTCAGGCTTGGATCCTTATCAACCATATATTGAGGAACCCAAAAACCCTCTTCGCCACCATCAGAGAGAGATTGACCAGCAATAACGATTCGCTTCTCACTCACCCCTTTTTCAATAAGCTCTTTTACGCTATTGCTCCACATTTCCGGCGCAATATCAGGCTCACCTTTCTCAATCATTGAAGTACTGGTTGGCATTGTGTCACCAGGCAGCAACTCAGCCTCGCAACCAAAACCATGTTCAAGAATAAAGCGATCGACGTTAGCAATAAGTGAAGCTGAACTCCAATTCATATCTGCAATCGAAACCTTGCCACACTGATCACTGGCAATTGCCTGTGGTAAAAATAAACTGCTTAGTAAACCAACGGCTAAAGTGATTTGTTTCATAGAACTCCTGCTTGAAGCGGTGATTATGTAACCGCAAGACTACACAAACAACCATTAGTGTTCAAGTTGGTTCACTTTAAATCAACTTGGCATTATCATTTCTTGTAACATCGCTTGTTAATATTGAAGCTTTATGGGTAAACGCTCATGATTAATGGAGTTAATGTGAACATCATTAATTTTTAGAATGGAATTACTTTAGTGAAAATAGACATCAATGATTAGGTAAGTAGAAGTCATGGTAGGTTTAAAGAGTCAAAAAGATTAGAACTCGAAGCATTTTCAAGGTGCATGCACTTTTTCCAAACACAGATAACAGGCTAAAAATCTTCAAACTGATTCGCCATTCTTTCTATCTGCGCTAATGGCACGCCATGACGATTACGTTTAGCACATAGTGCTTGATGATCAGGACTTTCTGGTGAGCCAATTAACACCAATCGTACTTGATAGCCATGTGATCTGGCTGCAGTTTCATAGGCTATTGATTCCCATTTAGCTAGATTCGTATTATCACAGATAACCAGAGGTTCACGCTCAGAAAGAGCTTGGATAAAACCCGCTAAATTTTTCTGATGATATTCAGACAGTCTTCTAGCATCGAATTGATATTGACCATTTCGATAAAAATAGTTATCTGTCGAGAAGTAACCGGAGCCGAATACACGACTCCGGATCTCAATTGGCTGACTTGCAACAAACTCCTCCACCCAATGAGACTTTCCACTACCTGGCAGTCCCCGCATGATAATAGCGAGCCTTGGGGACATTTGAGCTTTATCTAACACTTCAGTAGAAGAAACATCAGCACTCTGCTCTGACATTAGTTAGTACCTTTTAGCACTAATTCTTCGGTGATCTCACAGCTTGAATTACTGATGATTTTTCCCTGAAGAATATTGTTCACCAATTCAGGTAGAACTTCACTGGCTTTACCTTGTAGATGGTATTGAAACTGACTATGTCGATCTGCTGCAACGAGGTTTACTTCTATCGTTTGCGCGCCATGATGATTGGCGGTGTCCACAAAGCCTGCCGCTGGATAAACCGTTCCTGACGTGCCAATTGCGATAAACAGATCACACGTGTCTAGTGCATGTTGAATTCTATCCAAACCGATAGGCATTTCACCAAACCAAACCACGTGCGGACGTAAACGCTGAGCAGGAATACAGCAGGTACATGTGTGCTCTGGTCCAAATGGGTCTTTTAAAATAAATGTTTGTTGCGATCGTGGACAACGACCTTTCGATAATTCACCGTGCATATGAAGCAAGCGACGAGAACCTGCACGTTCATGCAGATCATCAATGTTCTGGGTTACGACTAAAAGGTCACCGTCAAACTCTTTTTCAAGTTGAGCTAATGCGTAGTGACCTTCGTTAGGTTCGACATTTCCGTTATGTAGCTGGCTCCAACGAGTGTTATAAAACGCCTCAACAAACTCTGGATCTCTGGCATATCCCTCAGGAGTAGCAACATCTTCAATTTTATGTTCTTCCCACAAACCATCTTGATCTCTGAAAGTTCTTAAGCCTGACTCAGCTGAAATTCCAGCGCCAGTTAATATCACTATCTGCCGATACATCATCAATCCTTCTTTTATTATTATCTTTATAATTAACACAAGTACCCTGTCAAAAAACAAGGTCAATTGGTATTAGGCGTTAGTATAAACCCTAATAACAATACAAAAATTGTGCTTAAATCGCACCAAATATCGTTATTAATGTCTGAATTCAGCAATTTATTTATTTATCGCACCATAAAGCAAGATCAAAGGTTTATGTTTTCTGTTAGTGCACATATAATGACTTTCAATATACACAATTGAACCGATATTGGCTTAGGTTCTGCAATCAAGAGATAAGAAATGACAGATGGAAATCAAGCGCTAAAAAAAGCGGGTTTGAAAGTTACCTTACCACGAGTCAAGATCCTAGAACTGATGCACGGACCAGAAAATCAACACATCAGTGCAGAAGATCTGTACAAGAGACTACTCGACTTAGGTGAAGAGATAGGGTTGGCAACTGTCTATCGTGTATTAAATCAATTTGATGACGCAGGTATGGTTACTCGTCACCACTTTGAAAGCGGGAAAGCTGTTTTTGAACTAGCAAGCCAGCACCACCATGATCACCTTGTGTGCCTTTCTTGCGGTAAGGTCATTGAATTTTCTGATGACGTTATCGAATCTCGCCAAGATGAGATTGCAATGAAGCACAACATAAAACTAACCAATCATAGTTTATATCTATATGGTGTTTGTACTAACGATGAATGTAATCACGGCGAAGCATAACACTCCGCTAACGATGAATACGTTTATTGAAAAGACAAATTGAATATAAAACCAGCTGATAGCTGGTTTTTTTATGTCATAAATTAACCTCAACCTCGGTCTTCTATCCT
Source organism: Shewanella hanedai (assembly GCF_007197645.1). GTDB lineage: Bacteria > Pseudomonadota > Gammaproteobacteria > Enterobacterales > Shewanellaceae > Shewanella > Shewanella hanedai. Next base: position 73,762 of record NZ_VKGK01000013.1, on the reverse strand, counting down.
TAGCAATAGGCGTATTAGGTTAAGGTAGAACAAAAATCACCCAGCATCTTAGCCAATACGACATTGCTTTAACAATCTCCATCCATTTAAACTCAGATAAGCCTTTCGCCTACACCAAGATTAAGGATGCTTCATGACTGTAATGCAAATTGTATACTGGCTGGTTGCCACTTTGGGCAACCTATTCGCTCTCTATATATTAAACCTTGAAATGAATCTGCTCTCGAGCCTTTTACTGGTGTTTACCTTAGGTTATTCAGCGATCGGTTTCTACGATATAAAATACAGCCCGCACACCTTAAATCGTCTTTATCCTGTTGTTGCTTATCTGCGTTATTTTCTGGAATCTTATCGTACCGAAATCCAGCAGTACTTTATTGCAAACGACACAGAAGAAAAACCGTTCAATAGAGAACAACGTTCCCTTGTTTATCAAAGAGCCAAAAACGTCCGTGACACCATCGCTTTTGGTACTCAGCGTGATTTAACAGAGGAAAACTATTTAAGCCTATGGCATTCACTTTCTCCACGGGAAATTAAGGATGACGTTAAACGAATCCGTTTTGGTGGACCAGATTGCACTCAGCCCTACGATGCCTCTTACTTGAACATTTCAGCCATGAGTTTCGGTTCACTCAGTTCAAATGCAATCGAAGCGATGAACTTAGGGGCTAAGTTAGCAGGCTGCTCTCATAACACAGGTGAAGGTGGAGCAAGCCCTTATCATCTAAAGCATGGTGGTGATATCGTTTGGCAAATCGGTTCTGGTTTATTTGGTTGTCGAGATGATGACGGTAATTTTAACCCAGATTCTTTTAAAGCTATGGCAACACGTCCACAAATAAAAATGATTGAGATAAAGCTCAGCCAAGGTGCCAAGCCCGGACACGGGGGAGTATTACCTAAAGCAAAAATAACTCCAGAGATTGCAGCTATCAGACATGTACCGATGGATCGAGATTGTGTGTCTCCTGCCATTAATCCTGAATGCACTACCCCTATTGCACTGCTTAACTTTCTAAAAAGATTGAGAGAGCTCAGCGGCGGAAAACCTGTAGGCTTTAAACTCTGTATCGGTAACCCAGCAGAGTTTTTAAGTATTTGTAAGGCCATGCTCATAACAGGAATAACACCTGACTTTATTACCGTTGATGGCGCAGAAGGAGGAACGGGCGCTGCACCAGTAGAATTCACTAACCGCTTAGGAATGGTGTGCTTGGAGGGGGTTTATTTCGTCCACAATGCTCTCGTCGGCGTGGCCTTGAGAGATAAAATCCGCATCATTGCATCGGGTAAGACCGCCTCAAGCTTCGATCTGCTTTCTAAAATCGCTATGGGCGCAGATACTGTAAACGCAGCCCGAACAATGATGATGGCACTAGGCTGTATTCAATCACGCCACTGTAATACCAACCACTGCCCTACAGGGATAGCCACTCAAGACCCTGCGCGTTCAAAAGCCTTAAATGTTAAGGATAAAAGCATAAGGGTTAAGAATTTCCACCATAATACTTTAAAGAGTTTCTATGAGCTCGTAGGCAGTATGGGACTAACAGACCCAGCCTCTCTTACCCCGCAGATGATAAAACGTCGCTCTCCTTACGGATTATTAATATCAACAGGCAGCTTAATCAGACCATTAGACAATAACGCATTAATTGAGAATAGGTGTGATGAGGCTTGGTCAAATTGGTGGGAGTCGTGCAGTGCGGAGCAGTTTTACGTTGAAGATCTATATTTTCTCAAACCCGCCGAGTTTAGCGCTTCAATGAAGTGAGCATACCTAAGTTAAGTTGGTCACAACGAAGATTTTGTACCATCCATGGTAAATCTTCATAAGTGTTCCAGACACAAAAAAAGCGCCATAGGCGCCTTTTTTAAACTGGAAGGGTAATTACCAACCAGTTCGAGTACGCAGCGCTTTACCGATATCGGCAAGTGAACGAACTGTAGTTACGCCTGCAGCTTCAAGAGCGGCAAACTTATCTTCAGCTGTTCCTTTACCACCAGCGATAATCGCACCAGCATGACCCATACGCTTACCTTCAGGTGCAGTTACACCGGCAATGTATGAAACAACTGGCTTAGTGACGTTAGCCTTGATGTAATCAGCAGCTTCTTCTTCAGCTGTACCACCAATTTCACCAATCATGACAATTGCTTCAGTTTGTGGATCGTTTTGGAACATTTCCAATACGTCGATGAAGTTAGTACCAGGAATTGGATCTCCACCAATACCAACACAAGTAGACTGACCAAAACCTTCATCAGTAGTCTGCTTAACCGCTTCGTACGTAAGCGTACCAGAGCGAGAAACAATACCAACTTTACCAGGCTTATGGATGTGACCTGGCATGATACCAATCTTACACTCACCCGGAGTAATAACACCTGGGCAGTTAGGACCGATCATGCGAACGCCAGTCTCTTCAAGTTTAACTTTAACCTGAAGCATATCTAAAGTTGGGATGCCTTCAGTGATACAGACGATAAGCTCAATGCCAGCATCAATCGCTTCAAGAATCGCATCTTTACAGAAAGGTGCTGGTACGTAGATAACAGATGCTGTAGCACCAGTTTCTGCCACTGCGTCTTTAACAGTATTAAATACTGGAAGACCTAAATGAACCTGACCGCCTTTTCCTGGAGAAACGCCGCCAACCATCTGAGTTCCGTACTCGATAGCTTGCTCAGAGTGGAAAGTACCTTGTCCACCAGTAAAACCCTGACAGATAACTTTAGTATCTTTATTGATTAAGACAGACATTATTTGCCCTCCGCAGCTTTAACAACTTGCTCAGCTGCGTCAGTTAGACTTGTAGCTGCGATGATATCTAGACCAGAACTTGCTAGTACTTCACGGCCAAGATCAGCATTAGTACCTTCAAGACGAACGACAACAGGTACGGTTACACCGACCTCTTTAACGGCACCGATAATACCTTCAGCAATCATGTCACAACGAACAATTCCACCGAAAATGTTTACGAGTACAGCTTTAACATTGTCATCTGATAAGATGATTTTAAATGCTTCAGCAACACGCTCTTTAGTCGCCCCGCCGCCAACATCTAGGAAGTTAGCTGGCTTGCCGCCGTGTAGATTAACGATATCCATAGTGCCCATTGCTAGGCCTGCACCGTTGACCATACAACCAACATTTCCATCAAGAGCAACATAGTTCAATTCAAACTTAGCTGCATGCGCTTCACGAGCGTCATCTTGCGATGGATCATGCATTTCACGGATTTTTGGCTGACGGTAAAGTGCATTACCATCGATGCCAATCTTGCCATCTAGACAGTGAATGTTACCTTCTGTCGTGATCACAAGTGGATTGATTTCAAGTAGCGCGAAATCGTGATCTTCAAACATTTTCGCTAAGCCCATGAAGACTTTAGTGAACTGCTTCAATTGAGTCGGGTTTAGACCCAACTTAAAGCCAAGATCGCGAGCCTGGTAAGGCTGAGGACCCGTTAGCGGATCGATAATTGCTTTGTGAATCAACTCTGGCGTTTCTTCAGCCACAGTCTCAATATCAACACCACCTTCGGTAGATGCCATAAATACAACGCGACGTGAAGCACGATCAATAACTGCGCCTAAGTACAACTCATTAGCGATATCTGTACAGCTTTCAACTAAAATCTTAGCAACTGGCTGCCCTTTCTCATCTGTTTGGTAAGTAACTAGGTTCTTACCTAACCAATGTTCAGCAAATGCTCTGATTTCGTTCTTATCGCCAGTAACTTTTACGCCACCTGCTTTACCACGGCCGCCTGCGTGTACTTGACACTTAACAACCCACATATCACCGCCAATATGGCCTGCTGCTTCAACTGCTTCTTGAGCCGTATCACATGCAAAACCTTCTGACACTGGTAAACCATATTCGGCAAATAAAGATTTCGCCTGATACTCATGCAAATTCATGATGATCTATCCGTATACTTCTTATCAAATTCAACTGACCTCTATGGGTCAGTAACGAGGGTATTTACCAGCTGCTTCAAGTGAAGCAACTGGTAAGTTGTCACTGCTAATTATAAGTCGAGCAGTAGACGAGTTGGGTCTTCGAGGAAGTCCTTAATGGCAACCAAGTAACCAACTGACTCACGACCATCGACAATACGGTGATCGTAAGATAATGCCAGGTACATCATAGGTAGGATTTCAACCTGACCATTCACTGCCATTGGGCGATCCTTGATGGCATGCATGCCTAGGATAGCACTTTGTGGCAGGTTAAGAATTGGTGTTGACATCAGTGAGCCAAAAACACCACCGTTGGTCACAGTGAAGTTACCGCCAGTCATGTCATCAACAGTCAACTTACCATCACGGCCTTTAAGCGCTAATTCACGAACATTACGCTCGATATCAGCCAGACTCATGGTGTCTGTATCACGAAGAACAGGAGTGACAAGTCCACGAGGTGTCGAAACTGCAATGCTGATATCGAAGTAGTTATGATACACGATCTCATCACCATCGATAGATGCGTTCACTTCAGGGAAGCGTTTCAATGCTTCTGTAACGGCCTTAATGTAGAAAGACATAAAGCCTAAACGGATCCCGTGTCGCTTCTCAAAAACTTCTTGATACTGCTTACGAATGTCCATGATTGGCTTCATGTTAACTTCATTAAACGTTGTCAACATGGCGGTAGAGTTTTTAGCTTCAAGCAAACGATTAGCAATCGTTTTACGCAGGCGTGACATAGGAACACGTTTCTGACTTCTATCTGCTAACGGTGCTACAGCAACAGGAGCGCTCGATGCTGCAGGAGCTGGAGCTGCTGACTTATTTTTAACGAAAGCCTCAACGTCTTCTTTCGTAATACGGCCACCAGCACCAGTGCCTTTAACTTGACCAGCATCAACACCATGCTCACCAAGTAAGCGACGAACAGATGGACTAAGAGCATCACTTGAATCATCAGCAGCTTCTGGCACGCTTGCTTCTGCTTCTGCTTTAGTCACTTCCTGACCTGCAACAGCACCGGCAGTAAACATCGCGATAACAGCTTCACCAAGAACAGTATCGCCTTCATTCGCTAGGAATTCGGCAATTGAACCATCTTCAGGTGCAACCACTTCAAGAACAACTTTGTCAGTTTCAATATCAACCAAGTTTTGATCACGTGTAACGTGCTCACCAGGTTGAACATGCCATGTAGCAATAGTTGCATCAGCAACAGATTCTGGTAGTACGGGTACCTTAATTTCGATACTCATGAGGAGCTATCCTTTTTTATTGTCTATTACTACAGTTTTAATGCGCTTTTAATCAAAGATTCTTGCTCTTTCGCATGCAGTGATGGGTAACCACAGGCGGGTGCAGCTGACGCTTCACGACCGGCATAGGTTAACTGAGCACCAGCTGGAATAGAGGTCCAGAAGTGGTGCTGACTGCAATACCAAGCGCCTTGGTTTTGAGGCTCTTCCTGACACCAAACAAAATCTTTAACATGCTGATATTCTGATAACATCTTGTCCATATCATCGTGTGGGAACGGATATAACTGCTCCAAACGAATCAAGGCAACATTAGTGACATTCTCTTTGCGTCGCTTCTCAAGTAGTTCGAAATATACCTTACCACTACAGAATACGACTCTATCGACCTTACTACTGTCTAAACTGTCGATTTCAGGAATCACATTTTGGAATGTTCCCTGAGCGAGCTCTTCCATTGACGATACCGCTAATGGATGACGTAACAAAGACTTAGGAGACATAACAACCAATGGGCGACGCATAGGTCTAACAACCTGACGGCGAAGCATGTGGTAAACCTGTGCTGGTGTTGAAGGAACACACACCTGCATATTGTGGTTTGCACAAAGTTGTAAGAAACGCTCCAAACGTGCACTAGAATGCTCAGGCCCCTGACCTTCATAACCGTGAGGTAATAGCATCGTTAGACCACATAGGCGGCCCCACTTCTGCTCACCTGATGACAGGAATTGATCGATAACGACTTGAGCACAGTTGGCAAAATCACCAAACTGAGCTTCCCAAAGTGTTAGTCCACTAGGTTCAGCAGTGGCATAACCGTACTCAAATGCAAGTACTGAAGCTTCAGACAACACAGAGTCAGTAATATCAATTGGACCTTGCTCATCAGCAATGTTACGCAGTGGCAAATACGCCGTCGCATCATTTTGATTATGTAAGACCGCGTGACGATGGAAGAAGGTTCCACGTCCAGAATCTTGACCTGTAATACGGATACGTTTTTTGTCTTCAACAATCGAAGCGTAAGCTAACGTCTCAGCAAAACCCCAATCGAGCGGTTTTTCACCCGTTGCCATCAAGGCACGATCTTTATAGATCTTAGCAACACGAGATTGAAGCTTATGATTTTCAGGAATATAACTGATTTTTGCGGCTAAGTTATTGATACGTTCCATCGACATATGAGCGTCGTATGGATCATCCCAATCTTTATTGATGTAGGGAGACCAATCAACAGAATGTAGCGTCATTGGGCGCCACTCTTCAACCACACAATCACCATGATCAAGTGCATCACGGTAATCATTGATCATCGCTGTCACATCACCCGCAGCAAAAGTATTTTCTGCAATCAACCTATCTGCATAAATTTTACGTGGTGTTGGATGTTTCTTGATTTTGGCATACATCAAAGGCTGAGTAGCACTAGGCTCATCGGCTTCATTGTGACCATGACGACGATAACAAACCAGATCGATAACCACATCACGCTTAAATTCATTACGGTAATCAACCGCAAGCTGAGAGACAAAAGCAACCGCTTCTGGATCATCTGCATTCACGTGGAAAATAGGTGCCTGTACCATCTTAGCAATATCAGTACAGTATTCAGTTGAGCGTACATCTTCGGTTGCTGAAGTCGTAAAGCCAACTTGGTTATTAATCACGATTCGGATGCTACCACCCACGGTGAAACCGCGAGTTTGAGACATATTAAATGTCTCTTGGACAATACCTTGACCGGTAATGGCTGAATCACCATGAATAGTAATAGGCAAAACTAACAGGCCTGAATCACAACCACGACGATCTAAACGCGCACGAACTGAGCCCATCACCACAGGATTAACAATCTCAAGATGAGAAGGATTAAAAGCCAATGCTAGGTGAATGTTGCCACCAGGTGTTTGGAAATCAGAAGAGAAACCTTGGTGATATTTAACGTCACCAGAACCATTAAGTTCATCACTGTGTTTACCAGCAAATTCATCAAATAATTCAGAAGGTTTTTTACCTAGGATGTTAACGAGTAAGTTTAAGCGACCACGGTGAGCCATGCCCACAACGACCTCTTTAGTACCAGCTTCGCCTGCACGATACAAGATCTCTCGCATCATAGGCACTAACGCATCGCCACCTTCCAGTGAGAAACGTTTTGCGCCAGGAAACTTGGCACCGAGATATTTTTCTATACCTTCAGCGGCATTTAAGCCTGCCAAAATACGGGTTTTAGCTGATTTGTCGTAATTAGCTCTACCTAAAGAAGGCTCTAACCTTTGCTGAATCCAGCGTTTCTCATCGGTATCGGTGATATGCATGTATTCAGAACCAATTGAACCACAGTAAGTGGCCTTCAAGGCTTTAACAAGATCACCAAGCTGCATAGTGTCACCACTATAAGCAAAGGAACCTGTATTGAATTCACGTTCCATATCTTCGCTAGTTAAACCATGGAAGGCAGGGTCCAGCTCAGAGACGTTATCACGTTTCCACAGTTCCAGAGGGTCTAAATTAGCATTCTGGTGGCCACGAAAACGATGAGCGTTAATCATCTGTAGGACTTTAACTTGCTTAGCATCAACTTCAGGATCGGTCACTCGGGCTGAGCCCTTCTGACGTCCTTCTAACGCTAAACTACGAAAATAATCACGTACTTTAGAGTGTGCTGCTTCAGGAACATCTTTCGATGCACCATTTGCGTAAGGTAGGTTATCAAACACCGCTTGCCAATCTGCTGCAACAGATTGAGGGTCTTCTTGATAGGCTTCATACATCTCTTCTACGTAGGTCGAATTTGCACCACTAAGGTGTGATGATTCGAGCCAGGCTTTCATGATGCCTTGGTGCATTTCTATTCCTTTCAAACTTTATACACGAATTTAGCCAAGTCTTAAGTATGTATTCATTGTGATAAAAACAAGAAATACACAATCATTCTATTTCGAGAAATTGATATTTACTTCATTTCACAGCAAATTGTAGTTCCATTACACAAAAGAGCCACTTCTCAAATGAAAAGTGACTCAATTCGAGCTATATAATTATTGATTTCAGCTCTTGGTCTTGCATTTATACTGCTCGCTTCAGCAACATGGACTTGATATGTCCAATCGCTTTAGTTGGATTGAGCCCCTTAGGACACACATCCACACAGTTCATGATGCCATGACAACGGAATACGCTGTATGCATCATCAAGCTCAGATAGACGCTCTTCTGTCGCTGTATCACGGCTATCGATTAAGAAACGATAAGCGTGTAACAGGCCACTTGGACCAATAAACTTGTCTGGGTTCCACCAGAAAGATGGGCAAGCAGTTGAACAACAAGCGCACATGATACATTCATACAAACCGTCTAAATGCTCACGTTCCTCAGGAGATTGCAGATGTTCACGCGCAGGCGTTTTTTCATCATTAATCAAATAAGGCTTAATCTTTTCATATTGCTTGTAGAATTGACTTAAGTCCACAATAACATCACGTACAACAGGCATACCTGGCAGTGGTCTGATCTCTAGTTTTTTTCCTTTAAAACTAGAGATTGGTGTGATACAGGCCAACCCATTTTTACCATTCATGTTCAGGCCATCACTGCCACAAACACCTTCACGGCATGAACGACGAAATGCCAATGTTGAATCTTTTTCTTTTAGAAGTATCAGTGCATCAAGGACCATCATATCGGTACCTTCTTCCACTTCTAATGTGTAATCCTTCATGTAAGGCTTAGCGTCTACATCAGGATTATAGCGATAAACAGCTATATTCAAATTCATCTAAAATTCCTTAGTAAGTACGCTTGATCGGCGGAAATGCAGCACGAAGCTTAGGCTCCATGTTCACAGCTCGGCGGTCCATCTCTTCAGTTGCAGGGTCAAACAAGCTATGACATAACCAGTTCTCATCATCACGTTCAAGATAATCTTCACGTGAATGCGCACCACGACTTTCAGTACGGTAGTTGGCAGCATAAGCTGTCGCAATAGCTGTCGCCATCAAGTTATCCAACTCCAAACATTCAATACGTTGAGTATTAAATTCAGAAGAGTTATCCGAAAGCTTAGCATTCGCTAGACGTTCACGGATGACTTTAAGCTCTTTCAAGCCTTCAGCCATGGCATCACCACTACGGAATACAGAGAAGTTAAGCTGCATGCAAAGCTGCAAGTCTTTACGAATTTGTACTGGATCTTCACCGTCTTTGTTGCTTTCCCAACGATTTAGACGCTCAAGTGATTTCGCGATATCGGCATCAGTTGCATCTTTAGGCGTAGCAGTTTCGTCCAATGCTTTACCTAGATGTTGACCTGCTGCACGACCAAAGACCACTAAATCAAGCAGTGAATTACCACCTAAACGGTTAGCACCGTGCACTGATACACAAGCGATTTCACCTACGGCGAATAGACCAATAACGTCAGTCTCTGAACCATCAGTATTCTTACGTAGTACTTGACCACTCACTTTAGCTGGCAAACCGCCCATCATGTAGTGACAAGTCGGCAGTACAGGGATTGGGCCATCGGCTGGGTCGATATGTGCGAATGTGCGAGACAATTCACATACACCAGGAAGACGTGCTTCTAGCGTCTCTTTACCGAGGTGATCCAATTTAAGTAATAAATGTGGACCAAGAGGACCATCAAGGCCGCGACCTTCACGAATTTCAGTCATCATAGAGCGAGCAACAACATCACGTGATGCTAAATCTTTCGCATTTGGTGCATAACGCTCCATGAAACGTTCGCCGTCTTTGTTAAGCAGATATCCGCCTTCACCACGACAACCTTCAGTCACAAGTACACCCGCACCAGCGATACCGGTTGGGTGGAACTGCCACATTTCCATGTCTTGCATCTGTACACCAGCACGCATTGCCATACCAACACCGTCACCGGTATTTATATGGGCATTTGTGGTTGAAGCAAAGATACGTCCAGCACCACCAGTCGCCAGCACTGTTGCCTTAGCTTTAAAATAAACGATTTCGCCGCTTTCGATATCGATTGCAGTACAACCAACGATAGCACCGTCTTCATTTTTCACTAAATCAAGCGCATACCACTCAGAAAACACTTCAGTTTTATGTTTTACGTTTTGCTGGTAAAGGCAATGTAAAAGTGCGTGACCTGTTCGGTCAGCCGCTGCTGCGGTACGTGCAGCTTGTTCACCACCAAAATTCTTTGACTGACCACCAAACGGACGTTGGTAAATAGTGCCATTTTCGAAACGTGAGAATGGTAAGCCCATTTGCTCTAATTCGATAACCGCTTCAGGTCCAGTCTTACACATGAACTCAATCGCTTCTTGATCACCGATAAAATCGGAACCTTTAACGGTATCGTACATATGTTGTTCCCAATGATCTTCATGGGCATTACCCAGAGCAACGGTGATACCACCCTGCGCAGATACAGTATGAGAACGTGTAGGAAATACTTTAGATAAAAGCGCACAGCTTTTACCTTCTTTAGATATTTGTAATGCTGCTCGCATACCAGCGCCACCAGCGCCAATAACAATCGCATCAAACTCGCGAACTGGAATACTCACTTAAACACCCCACACTATCAAAATACCGGCAGCCATATAGGAGAAGGCAGCGACGACAAAAACGAACTGAAGCACACCACGTAAAGCGAGGTGATGTACATAGTCTGTAAGTACCTGCCAAACACCAACCCAAGCATGGATCAAAACTGCTACGAGTGCGAGTAGGGTAAATACTTTCATAGGCAATGCGCTAAATAAGCCATGCCAAATGTCGTAAGTTAGTGGAGAGCTACATGCAATAAATCCAACCAAGAAAATGGTGTAGACAGCCAGTACTATTGCACTTGCGCGTATAAGAATAAAGTCATGGACACCGCTGCGACCAAGACTTGCTGCGTTAGTTACCATACCCAAATCCCCACAATGATTGAAAACGCGGCTGACAAGGCAAACGCGACTTTTGCTGAAGCAATGCCAGAGGTTAACTCTTCCCAGCGACCGGTATCCATTATCAGATGGCGTATGCCAACGATGAGGTGATAACCAAGTGCAGTAAGAATTCCCCACATGACAAATTTAACCAACAAATTATCAAAAAGAGATTGGATGCCCGCGAAACTCTCAGGGGATGCTAAAGATTCATTTAACAACCAAATAAGAATACCGACAGCAAATAGCATGATGACACCGGATATACGATGAAGAATGGACGCAATCGCTGTTGCAGGAAAGCGAATGGTCTGCAGATCTAAATGGACAGGTCTTTTCTTTTTCACGTTCTGCTCACTCTGCTCTATTGAGCTATATTTTTGTTATACGAACCGCTTTTGCTTAAATGTTGAGCTGTGATCTAAATCACAATTCTAATCGCCACAAAAGAAAAGTTTAAACAAACTATTAACCATTTTAGTAAACACTAATTAAGTATGCAAATAAGTAGTAACTAAGTGGCAATGTAAGTCGCTCACAAGAGCCGAGGCAAGTATACGCGGGGCAAATGTCAAATACAAACATCACATTATGCAAATTTAGTTTTTTTGGTAAAAAAAACTGCCAAGTTCCTGTTCTGATATACGCTTTAATCAAAATAAGACCATGGTCTAACAAATTTAAACACTTATTTAAATTGAAATGTGATCTATATTCACTGTAAAGTATTGGCGATTGATAAGCCGCACTCACATATGAATGAAGTAAGGAGAAGGGTATGGCTGACAAAATAGCCACATTAGAACTACCAGGGAATGAATCTATCGAATTGCCGGTAATGGAAGGCACCGCTGGTTTCGATGTGATAGACATTAGTAAGCTAGGTAGCAAAGGTCACTTTACTTTCGATCCAGGATTTCTCGCTACGGCATCCTGTGAATCAGCAATTACCTATATCGATGGCGAAAAGGGAATACTACTTCACCGTGGTTACCCAATTAGCGAATTAGCCGTTGATTCAGATTACTTAGATCTATGTTATCTGCTTTTATACGGAGAGCTTCCATCTAAGACTCAATATGAGAAGTTTGTTCACACTGTCAAAAACCACACTATGGTTAATGATCAGTTAGCATTTTTCTTTAGGGGCTTCCGTCGTGATGCTCATCCGATGGCCATGTTATGTGGCGTTACTGGTGCGTTATCCGCATTTTACCAAGACTCACTAGATGTCAATGATGAGCGCCATCGTGAAATAGCAGCATTCCGTTTAGTCTCTAAGATGCCGACAATCGCTGCCATGTGCTACAAGTACTCAATTGGTCAGCCTTTCGTGTATCCAAAAAATGAGCTTAGTTATGCAGGTAACTTCCTCCACATGATGTTTGCTGTTCCATGTGAAGAATATAAAGTTAACCCTATTGTAGAACGCGCTATGGATCGTATCTTCATTTTACATGCAGATCACGAACAAAATGCTTCAACTTCTACAGTGCGTTTAGCCGGCTCTTCTGGTGCTAACCCATTTGCGTGTATCGCAGCGGGTATTGCATCACTTTGGGGACCTGCTCATGGTGGTGCTAACGAAGCTTGTCTCAATATGCTTGAAGAGATTGGCACCGTTGACCGTATTCCTGAATTCATTGCTCGTGCTAAGGATAAAGATGATCCTTTCCGTCTAATGGGCTTCGGACACCGCGTTTACAAGAACTTTGACCCTCGTGCTAAAGTGATGCGTGAGACTTGTCATGAAGTTCTTAGTGAGCTTAAAGTCAACGATCCATTGCTTGATGTTGCCATGGAACTTGAGCGTATTGCGCTTGAAGATGAATATTTCGTCTCTAAGAAACTTTACCCGAATGTTGATTTCTATTCAGGTATCATCATGAAAGCTATCGGTATTCCAACAAGCATGTTCACTGTATTGTTTGCGCTTGCACGCACAGTCGGTTGGATTGCACATTGGAAAGAGATGCTAGATCAACCTGGTCATAAGATCAGTCGTCCTCGTCAGCTTTATACTGGTGATGAAGAACGTACGTTCATTCCACAGGATAAACGTGGCGCTTAAGATTAGTTTTATATAACTGACACTGAAAAGGCACTCATCGAGTGCCTTTTTTATTGGTATCAATTATCTTCCAACAATTTGAATAAAAGCCCTTCACTTAGCGACTCTCTTTTCCATCACAAAGTTGGTTAGCCCCTCTCCCCTCACCTCAACACTTTGTTGTTTTACACTTGTGAAACCAAAATGTTCGAAAAAGGGCTTCGCGGTAATACTGACATGGGAATAATAACGCTCTATTCCTATCAATTCGCCTTTATCCATTAATGCCTGCATCAGAGCTTTACCTACACCTTTACCTTGAAAATCCAAATGACAATAAAAGTGTTCTATGTAGCCATCGGCCTGCAGGTCGGCAAAAACCACAACAAGGTTCTCCAGCTCCGCGATAAAAGGATCCATCCCTATTACCCTTTTAAACCAACCTTCTCGATCATAATGATCAGGTGCCCATGCCATCACTTGTGATTGGGTATAACCTTGACTGTTTACTTCTCTGATGGTGTTAAATTTAAGCTTCCAAAGCACATCAATATCAGAGCTGAATCTGTTCTTGTTAATTCCTCTTATCTTGATCAAAAGTTTTCCTCTATTAAACAAAATTTTATCACTCTAGTCGCTGTGATTTTCTACTCCATTATTCTGAGCTACATTTTGTTGCAATTAGAATCAATTCAGTCACCCATTTTATTTAGAATAACCCTATAGTCAAAACCATCAATTTTTATACATTATCGCTACATAGTTTGCATCTTAGTTAATGCCCCCACAACGAATAAGCATAAGTCATTGATTAAGATATGAATTAAAATATGGCACAACTTGTGCTTTATCAACGTTAATTGGAACAAAAAATATAGGTAATATTACATGGACTCTCTACATAAACGCCCTAATAACTATTTCAAACTTGCCCTTCCCTTGGTATTAGTTGGCGTATTAAGTGCCTGTGGCGCTGAAGAGGAAATAAAGGAAGAGGAGAAATATGCAGTACCAGTCGAAACCACGACTGTTATTCAGGGCGATGTTTCCTCATTTTACAGCACGACAGCAACCTTAGAGGCACCGCAGGAAGCAAATGTCGTTACACGGATCTCAGGTTTAATCGAAAATATTAAGGTTGAGGAGGGAGATAGAGTGGTTAAAGGCCAACTTCTTGCCGTAATCGATGCCAAGAGACAAAAATATGAACTTGCCCGCTCTCAAGCCGAAGTTGAAATTATTGAGCAGGAGCTAAATCGCCTTAAAAAGATGAGTAATCAAGAGTTCTTCAGCGCCGACTCGATGGCGAAACTTGAGTATAACCTGCAAGCAGCTATCGCAAAACGTGATTTGGCAGCACTTCAAGTTCAAGAAAGTCTGATCCGTTCCCCCATAGAAGGTGTCATTGCAACCCGATTTGTCAAAGCAGGTAATATGGCAAAAGAGTTTGATAAATTGTTTTACGTGGTCAACCAAGATGAATTGTACGGCATCGTGCACCTTCCCGAACAGCAACTTGAAAGCCTTAAAATCGGTCAGGATGCACAAATATTTGCCAATAAACAAACCTTAGACACCGTTCATGCAAAAGTACTGCGTATTAGTCCAGTGGTTGATGCTAAAAGTGGCACCTTTAAAGTCACACTCTCAGTCCCCAATAGTGACGCAAAATTAAAAGCTGGCATGTTTACACGTGTCGAACTCAGATACGACACTCACAACAATGTGATCACCGTTCCCTATAACGCCGTCGTCAATCAAGATAATGAGTTTGCTCTTTATGTCATTGACGGAACAAGTGTTAACCGCCGTTCAATATCTCTAGGCTACCGTGAAGCAGACACTGTAGAAGTATTGTCAGGCATTGAACCTGGTGAGCAGATCGTGATCCGCGGTCATCAAAATCTCAAAGACCAATCTCTGGTTGAAGTGATCAGCTCTCTTGATCTAGCGTCAGCAAACAAATAAAGGAGCCAGGTCTATGTCTATTATAAAAACATCTGTAAACCGACCTGTCACAGTTTGGATGTTCATGTTTGCCATTATCTTGTTCGGTATGGTGGGCTTTTCTCGGTTAGCAGTAAAGTTACTGCCCGACCTAAGTTATCCCACCATCACTATCAGGACACAGTATATCGGCGCTGCGCCGGTAGAAGTTGAACAATTGGTATCAAAACCGATAGAAGAGGCCGCTGGTATTGTAAAAGGCTTACGTGAAATCAGCTCAATCTCCCGTTCAGGTACATCAGATGTCGTACTTGAATTCGAATGGGGGACAGATATGGACATGGCAAGTTTGGATGTCCGCGAAAAGCTCGACACTATTGAGCTCCCCTTAGATGTTAAAAAACCTTTATTGCTCCGATTTAACCCAAATCTTGACCCCATTCTCCGTCTGGCACTATCGGTTCCTGATGCCAGTAACAACGATCTTAAACAGATGAGAACCTACGCGGAAGAGGAGCTGAAACGCCAGCTTGAATCCTTGACTGGGGTTGCTGCGGTTCGACTTTCTGGCGGTTTAGAGCAGGAAGTACACATACTGCTCAACCAACAGAAGCTAACTCAACTCAATCTCAACGCCGATCTTATTCGTAGTCGTATTGCAGAAGAAAATATTAACCTCTCCGCGGGTAAAGTCATTCAAGGCGAGAAAGAGTACTTAGTAAGAACACTTAACCAGTTCGACTCGCTTGAAGAACTGGGGCAAATAGTTGTTTATCGTGACGGGCAAACCTTAGTCAGGTTATTTGAGGTCGCTGAAATTGTCGATGCTCATAAAGAGCGTAATGATGTGACTCGGATAAGTGATCAAGAGTCGATTGAACTGGCCATCTACAAAGAGGGAGATGCCAATACTGTTGCAGTAGCTCGAAAAGTGACAGCTGAACTCGACAAGTTAAATGAAGGAAACAGCAAAACAGAACTTAAGGTGATTTACGATCAATCTGAATTTATTGAAAGTGCAGTCAGTGAAGTTACTTCTGCGGCATTAATGGGCAGCTTACTTTCGATGTTGGTCATCTATCTATTTCTGAGGGATATTATCCCGACCTTAATTATCTCAATCTCTATTCCTTTCTCCGTCATTGCCACATTTAATATGATGTATTTCGCTGATATTAGTCTAAACATCATGTCGCTAGGAGGAATTGCGCTCGCGGTGGGCTTACTGGTTGATAACGCCATTGTGGTGCTCGAAAATATCGATAGGTGCAAATCTCTGGGCATGAGTAAACTTGATGCCGCCGTAACGGGTACCAAGGAGGTCGCTGGCGCCATTTTTGCGTCGACGTTAACCACTTTGGCTGTATTTGTTCCCCTTGTGTTTGTCGATGGTGTTGCTGGAGCTCTATTTTCAGACCAAGCCTTAACCGTCGCCTTTGCACTGCTCGCCTCTTTGTTAGTAGCACTAACCACGATCCCTATGCTTGCATCACGGGAAGGATTTAAAGCTTTACCGCCACTTATCGCAAAAGCAAAAAAAGCTAAGCCTGAAACAAAAATGGGAAAATTTAAGCATTACAGTGCCACAGTGTTTTCCTTTCCGTTCATCTTATTCTTCAGCTATCTACCCAGTGCATTATTAACCTTAGCGATAATGTTAATGCGTATCCTCTCATGGTTTACGGGCCTATTTATGAGACCGCTCAGTTCAGGTTTCAACTGGGTCTACCATAAGTTAGAGATCATTTATCATGCTCTACTCGCGCTTGCTCTCAAATTTAAAGTCCTAACCATCTCTATCGCACTATTAGTAACCTTAGGTGCCGCCTCTTTAATCCCTAAACTGGGTATGGAACTTATTCCTCCAATGAATCAAGGTGAGTTTTATGTAGAGATACTGCTTCCACCTGGAACTGAAGTATCAGAAACCGATAAGGTCCTGCGAAAACTCGCATTGTCGATTAAAGATAGAGAAGATGTAAAACACGCATATAGTCAAGCTGGTAGCGGTGGACTAATGACTTCCGATACCTCACGTGGAGGCGAAAACTGGGGCCGTTTACAAGTTGTATTAGCTGATCATAGTGCTTTTGATACTGTGGCGAATGTGCTGCGAGGCACGGCGATGAGGATCCCTGAACTTGAAGCTAAAATTCAGCATCCTGAACTGTTTAGCTTTAAGACCCCTTTAGAGATTGAACTCATTGGTTATGATTTAGCTCAGCTTAAAAATACCGCCGACAGTTTAGTTGATGCACTGTCAGATTCAGATCGATTTGCTGATATCAATACTAGCCTAAGGGATGGCCAACCTGAGCTCAGCATACGTTTCGATCATGAACGCCTCGCTAAGCTGGGTATGGATGCACCAACAGTTGCTAATCGTATTGCCCAGCGCATCGGTGGCACTATCGCCAGTCAATATACAGTCAGAGACCGCAAGATAGATATTCTGGTCAGAAGCGAGATTGAAGAGCGTGATCAAATCAGCGATATCGACTCCATGATTATTAACCCTAACAGCAGCTATCCTATTTCGCTAAGTGCCGTTGCGGATGTCACTCTCAAACTGGGTCCATCGGCGATTAACCGTATCAGTCAACAACGTGTCGCGATAGTGTCTGCAAACCTCGCTTATGGCGATCTTAATGAAGCGGTACTTGAAGCAAGGACGATATTGGGTCAACAAACGCTGCCGACTTCTATTCAAGTAAGGTTTGGTGGCCAAAATGAGGAGATGGAGCACTCATTCCAATCATTACAAATCGCGCTCGTGCTTGCCGTGTTCTTAGTTTATCTCGTTATGGCGAGTCAATTTGAATCCCTGCTCCATCCACTGCTTATCCTTATCGCAGTGCCAATGGCCGTCGGCGGCAGTATTTTAGGCTTGTATATTACCCAAACTCATTTAAGTGTTGTGGTGTTTATCGGCTTAATCATGCTGGCAGGAATAGTTGTGAATAACGCCATTGTATTGGTCGATAGGATCAATCAACTTCGCCAAAATGGGGTTGAAAAACTCACCGCAATATCACAAGCGGCTAAATCTCGCCTGCGTCCTATTATTATGACAACGCTGACCACAGCGTTAGGTTTATCACCAATGGCATTTGGTTTGGGAGATGGCTCAGAAGTAAGAGCGCCGATGGCCATCACTGTTATATTTGGTCTTTGCCTCTCGACCTTACTCACACTCGTGGTGATCCCAGCACTGTATGCGCTTTTTGACCGTAAAAAATTTAAGGTAAAACAAAGCAGTGAAACAAGCAGTACGCTAGAGAGCATAGGAGGTCAGGCATGAACATCACTCGTTTAGCCATCAAAAGGCCCGTTACGACCAGCATGTTTTTCGTTGCGATACTGCTCTTTGGTTTGGCCTCCAGTCGTTTACTGCCACTGGAGATGTTCCCAGGAATAGATATCCCGCAGGTAATGATAAACGTGCCCTATAAGGGCTCAACTCCTGCGGAAGTGGAACGTGATATCACCCGAGTACTTGAAGAGTCACTTGCCACCATGAGTGGCATCGAGGAGATGCGATCTAACTCTTCACAAAATGGGGCTGAAATAGATCTTAGAATGAAGTGGGGACAAAATGTTGCCACTAAAAGCTTAGAAGCAAGAGAAAAAATAGACGCCGTGAGGCACCTGCTACCCAAAGATGTCGAACGGGTGCTCATTCGTCAATTCTCAACTGCCGATATGCCGGTACTCAACTTGAGAATATCAAGCGACCGAGAGCTATCAGGTGCTTTTGACCTTCTCGATAAACAGCTTAAGCGTCCTCTTGAACGTGTTGCTGGCGTATCGCAAGTGACGCTATATGGCGTTGAAAAAAAACAGATAGAGATACGCTTAAATGCAGATAAGTTGTCGGCGAGCAATATCTCTATCCAAACGTTAAATCGCCGCTTACAACAGGAAAACTTTGTTGTCAGCGCAGGTACACTTCGAACTGGGACAGGTGTTTATCAAGTATCTCCAAAGGGAGAATTTAGAAACCTCGACGAGATAAATGCCTTGGTATTAGCACCTGGGGTGACCTTAGGCGATATTGCCACCATTAGCTTCTCACTGCCTGAACGCCTAGATGGTCGCCATTTAGATCAAAAGTATGCGGTTGGTCTGGATGTATTTAAGGAGTCCGGTGCTAACTTAGTCGACGTGTCTGAGCGCGTGATGAAAGTGATTGAAAGCGCCAAACAGGATCCACAATTTAAAGGGGTCCAATTATTCGTCATGGAAGATCAAGCGTATGGGGTGACATCATCACTTGAAGATCTGCTTACCGCAGGTCTCCTCGGCGCCCTACTCTCTTTTGCCGTGTTGTACTTGTTTTTACGAAATCTAAAAATGACGTTAGTGATAGTGACTTCCGTTCCCATTTCGATTTGTATGACATTAGCAGCCATGTACCTATTGGGTTACAGCTTGAACATTTTGTCTATGATGGGATTACTTTTGGCTGTCGGTATGCTGATTGATAATGCCGTCGTGGTCACTGAAAGTGTACTGCAGGAGAAACAAGCGCAAAAAAGTGCAGCAACATCGGAAAAAGTAGATACAGAAGAGCAGAATGATAATGCGATATTAACGGGGGTCAACAAGGTCTCATTAGCAGTTTTGGCTGGCACTCTCACCACAGCTATCGTATTCCTGCCTAACATCTTTGGAGTTAAAGTCCAATTGACGATCTTCTTAGAGCATGTGGCTATCGCCATCTGTATCTCACTTGCTGCGTCGCTGTTGGTAGCAAAGACACTATTGCCTCTCATGCTGAGCAAAATGAATTTTGAAATAGAAGCAGAGCAAAAAGAGAGTAAGCTGCGTCACTATTACCAGCGGAGCCTGAATTGGATTTTATCTCATTCTAAAACATCCGGTGTAATAGCCTTGGTTATATTGGCGTCAACCGCACTACCGATAAACATGGTTAATCAAGATCAATCAGATGGCGAAGGGAATAACCGTCTCTATATCAACTATCAAGTTGAAGGACGCCATAGTTTAGATGTGACCGAAGCCATGATCAATAAGATGGAAACCTACCTTTATGCGAATAAAGAGGCATTCCAGATCGACTCTGTTTACAGCTACTTTGCCGCTGACCGAGGTCAATCAACCCTTATTCTCAATGAAGATATTGAGGTTGATATGAAAGTGCTCAAGAAAAAAATACGTGAAAATTTCCCTAAGTTCTCCATTGCGGCTCCTCAATTTGGTTGGGGAAATGACGATAATGGACTCAGAGTCTCTTTAACTGGCCGCTCTACTAGCGAACTCATCAGATTAAGTGAACAAGTGATCCCTCTGCTCTCCTCTATCGAAGGGCTCACTGATGTGCGCTCTGAAATAAGCGGCGCTCAGCAAGAGGTCATTATCCATATCGACCGTGAAATGGCAGCACGTCTTGATCTTAAGCTCAACGAGGTTGCATCGAACATCTCTATGGCACTGCGTGGCACTCAGCTTAGATCATTTCGTCACGATCCTAATGGTGAGCTTCGTATTGAGTTGGCGTTTGAACAAGAGTGGCGTTTATCGTTAGAAAAGCTTAAACAGCTACCTGTTGTACGTATCGACAATCGAGTTTATACCTTGGAGAGTTTAGCTGACATCACCTTCCAACCCAGATTCGATACTATCAGGCACTATGACAGACAAACGGCGCTTTCTATCGGCGCAAATCTCGATGAGCTAACAATGGAGGAAGCGCAGGAACAGATCACCAACATAATGAAAACCGTCAACTTCCCATCAGGATATGGCTACTCGCTGCGAGGAGGGTTTGAGAAACAGGATGAAGACGAGGCGATAATGGCAACTAACATGATTTTAGCAATCGCCATGATCTATATTGTCATGGCAGCCCTGTTTGAGTCATTGTTATTACCAACTGCCATCATTACATCGATTTTATTCTCCATCACAGGTGTTTTCTGGGCACTGTTATTTACTGGCACACCCATGGGAATTATGACCATGATTGGCATTCTTATTTTAATGGGAATTGTGGTCAATAACGGCATTGTTTTAGTTGACCAGATAAATCAACTTTCACCGGATCTTGATAAATTATCAGAGACCATCAGTTTGGTGTGTAACTCACGCTTACGTCCGGTATTGATGACGGTCGGAACCACGGTGCTCGGACTTGTCCCTTTGGCAATGGGTGACACACAACTGGGAGGTGGAGGCCCTTCGTATTCCCCAATGGCCATCGCAATTATAGGCGGACTGACTTTCTCAACAGTCACCAGCCTCTACTTGGTGCCTCTCTGTTACCAAGCACTCTATAGAATGCGTTTCCAAGCTGCAGTCAAATTAGGTCAAGCCAATAGAGTCTCGAATCGCTTAATACCTTGGGCAAATTAAGTCTAAACCAACAAAGAAGACCAACTATCCTGAGAACACAAAGGCTACATAAGTAGTCTTTGTTATTGTTTTTACCCAATTTGTTGCGTGATGGCGCACTCAAGGTTATCTTTAGTAACAATGATAATAAGCATCATATGGACCAATAAATGAACATACGCCTACTGCTTAGTTTATCACTAAGTTATCTACTTACCGCATCAACTGTCGCCAGTGATGATAGATTTAATCATGTGGAGATAATGCCTGAGCAACTCACGCCGACAAGTTACATGTTCGCTGGTGCAGGTGGTAATATTGGTGTCTCTGCGGGTAATGACGGTATTCTCATCATCGACAATCAGTTTGCACCTCTGGCTGATAAAATTGCAGCTGCACTGTCTAAAATACAAGCTGGTAAGCCTAAGTATGTCGTCAATACTCATTACCATGGCGATCACACTGGAGGGAATAACCTGTTTGGTATATCAGGTGTTATTTTAGCTCACCATAATGTCCTATCTCGACTCTCCAACAACAAGAGCTACACACCGGCCGGCTTACCTTCTATCACTTATCATGAAGGGATAAACATCCACTTTAACGGTGATAATCTGCAACTCTTACACATGGGACCTGGTCATACAGATGGTGACAGCGTCGTGCTGTGGCAGGATAAAAGTGTAGTGCATATGGGCGATCTTTTCTTTAAAGACACTTTTCCCTACATCGACTTAAAAGCTGGCGGGTCAGTAAAGGGTTACCGTAATAATGTCGCTGCAATGATCCATAAAATTGATGACAAAACCAAAGTGATCCCTGGCCATGGTTCACTTGCGAATAAAGATGATCTTATTCGATTTAAACACATGCTGGATGATTCAATTAACTGGATGAAAAACAAATTATCATCGGGAATGACCCTTAAGGAGATCCAGACCGAGGGTATGCCTGTGGAGTTTGCCTCTTGGGAATGGTCCTTTATCTCAGAAGAGAAGTGGATAGATACCCTCTATAACGGGCTTAAGAAACCCTAACAATAAAAAAGCGGAAATATCAAATTGATATTTCCGCTTTCATCGCTTTACGCTTTGGTGTGATACATCACATCACGATATAGATAGGCCAGCCTAACAAGCCTGATAACCCTTCTTTGTACTCTAATCGCTCAAGACGCTCAGGACTGACACCTTTAAGCAACTGCTCACGGTAGCTTTTAGCAAACGTTAACGTGCGCAGTAAGCCAGGTGAAAAATACTTACCTAAATCGACACTAATTGTCTCGGCTAAATCTGTCGGCAATTCAGCTAAAGTGTTCTTAACTTGCAGTTCAAAATGTTCAACCGTAAACCAGCTATCTTGCAGCTCAATGTGCGCCAGACGCTGCTTAAGATCTTGTTTAATCTTAACCGGTCCGAAAAACATGCGATATAAAACAACTTCTGCAAAAACACTTTCTAGACCTAAACAATCCAAAGGATCATAGCTTGCTTGGGAGTAAAACTGCTTTAATAAGCAAGCTACTGACTCCTGTCGATTAAAATCCAACAGCGCCTCTTGATATGCTTGCCAGCCCATCCATTCATCAGCATCACTTGGGCTCGATACGCGATCAAGTAATATATTATCAATGTCGCCATACACAGACTTACCACTGATCTTATATTTACTGACCGTACTCAGCATGCTCCAGCCTTTCTGAAACGACTTTACAATACCATCGGGTGTCATCAATAACGTCAGTGCACGATTAAGATCCCGTTCGCTTAACGCCATTAATCCTAAGCTTGCCACACCGATCACATCGAAAGCGGCATGCTCTAACAGATGCATCTTGTACTTGTTATAGAATTTATCAGCAAGTTTAAGGCTCATCAACACTGCTTTAGCTTTAATTTGAGCAAGTTGTGCTTCATCTAATAGCGCTTCTGCTTGGCCATAAGCTAACACTTTACTTAGAAATGGCCCTTGATCGTTATCGCGTAGTACTACTTGCATTCGTCGATCCCTTAATCAAGAAAGCTAAACATGTCATCAACTTCTGCATACTCGTCTGTTACTTGGTTTTTCTCTTTTGCTTGAATAACCAATTCACTGACAAACTTGTTGATGATTGTCAGCCAGCTTGAGTTTTCACTGCGAAGCAGATTTTTAATCGCTTTTTCTACATCTGGCGCAAGTTCACGGATAAGTGCTAACAAACTACGCGGATCATCAATGCTTAAACTGTGTGCTTCCTCTTCGGCGCTTCGGTTATTGAAACCGACCGTCTCACCGTCATCTTCATCATCATAGTTATCGTTGATGTGACTGTGATTATCGTTCTCTGTCGACGGGCCTAAGATGTATTCGATAAAGGGGATTGACAGATAGAAAAGACCTGCTGGATCTTCTGCAATGCACTCCAAAATTCGGGTTTGCTTGGCTTCACTATCTTGAATACGGATAAGATAGGTTAAAAAATCAAACGTGTGCTGAATTAACTCATCAGCATTACTCTTGATCTTCTCTTCCCAGTACAGAGGCTGCTGGCAAACGATATCGCGGATCTGCTCCGGGCTCATCAACTCAGACATAATCGAGGGACAAGAGATATCATGATGACTATTGATTTGAGTTAATGTCACGATGTCCATATGTTCGATCACTTCAACTAGGACTTCATCAGTCATAGTGTTAGCCATCAACTCAAATTTCTTACTCGCCTGTTTCGGCTCGATATCGGCCAGTTGTTTGATTTCTGCCGCAGCAATTTCAATTAAATTATTCATCACTGCTCCTCATCATCATACTGATCGTAATAACCATCTTCATCATCTTCTTCGACGTAGTCATCATTATCATCGTGGTCCTTTTCTTTGCCCTCTGCAGGGGCTTTGTTATCATTTGCCAATAGATATAGGACTGCACAACTCTCTATCAACAAGCTTTCAGAATAGCCTCGAACGGCTAAAACAAGTGGTAAGTCAGCATTATTAAAAGCAACAGTGGTTTTAAAATCATTCCACTCAGGCTGGATCCCTTCCTCTATCCAATTAGACCACTTGAGTTTTGCCTCAGGTGGAAATTTGACCTTACCATACAGCGCTATGGGCAGGTATTCAGGCACAGAGTTAAGTAGCTTTGGGTCTGCCAATAAAATTGTTTTAATTTGACTGGTAAACTGCTCTAGTGCCTTTGGGGTATCGGGATCGTTATAAGACTCGATATTGCTATATGCATTTTCTTTTAACTCATCAATGCGTGAGAGATTAAGTGATGTGGCCATGAGTGCTCAGAAATTAACTTAAGAATAAAATTGGTCCCACAGCTCGCGCATCGCGGCAGCAGGATCAGTTACAATAACGTTATTGAAATCTTTAATAAACGCGCTTTTGAGCTTGGGATTCGAAAGCACCTCATACGCATTTTTTACTCTCTGCAGCTGAGCTTCAGCTTGCACTTTCTCATCATCAGATGCGCCGAGTAACTTATCAGGGTGAAATCGGTTCGATAAGCGTTTATATGCTTTTTTAATGTCGTCTTCATTTGCGTTCGGTTTAATACCAAGCACACTAAAGTGGTTAATCATGCTATTTACCTGTGGGCGATTATTCTTTCATTTCAAGTGATATAAAAGGTAAATCCAATAGTGAAACATTTACCGACGAAGTCCTGCATTGAGGACCTATAACTACAAATCTTAAACCCAACCAATAATTTTGGAGGCGAGAGTCTAACGGCAGAAAGGCCAGAGCACAATACAAAATCTGCCCCTGTGGGCCTACACCTACCCTACTATCTTTTCAAAAACTCAGGCCAACATCAACGATAACAATAAAATGCGTTCAGGTTAAGCCCAAAAGCGATCAGATTAAGTTACTGACTTTAAAAACCATAGCAGCCAATAGATAGAGCTAAAGTTAGAAGTAAAATAAAACTCAGAAAAAGGGAACTATAGAAAGCAAAAAAGCGCTATAAAAGCGCTTTTAAACGGTCACTTCAGGGAATTAAGCCTCTTGCCAGCTCTCGGCTTTATTCTCAAGTAAAACCGGTATCCCATCATTAATTGGATAAGCTAAACGATCAGCTTTACAGATCAATTGCTGTTTAGCTTTATCGTACTCCAACTTTCCCTTGCATACAGGGCAGGCGACAATCTCTAATAACTTCTTATCAAACGACATCTCAATTTCCTTGTTTTACACTCATCACCTGATGGACTTTCTCCATCAATTGTTGATCAAATTTTTCTGCTAGCTTGGCATCTACTGCCAGATACCACCAGTTATCTTTTGCAAAATCGCGACATTTAACCGCATCTTTTTCTGTCATCAACACCGATGAGCTTTCGGATACTTGAGTAATAGCCGCTAAGCTGAATGCTTGGTGGTCATCAAACGCTTTTGTTTTCATCACTTTTACAGAAGATTGACGCAAAGTGGTAAAAAATCGTTCCGGATTGCCGATCCCCGCAATGGCAACAACAGGCTTTGACAGGTCGAAAACCTGTTTCGATGAAGGAGATACAGGAATAAATTGAGTCGGCTTCAGTATCATCTGAAACTCTCCCTCCTGAGCTTCTCCATTAACGATAGTGAAGTCGACAAGTTGTTGTCTACCTGTAAGCTCCCTAAGCGGCCCTGCAGGTAACAGTAAACCATTACCAAATCGACGCTCGCCATCTAAGATCAGCAGCTCGATATCTCGCGCTAATCTGTAATGCTGTAATCCATCGTCACTTATGATGATATCGACATCATCAGCGGCTATTAATGCTGTCGCCGCTTTGACACGATCACTACCTATCACCATGGGCACTTGAGTTCTGGCAACGATCATGGCTGGCTCATCGCCCACAAGCGCTGCATCCATGCCAAGTTCAACCCGCTTAACGCCATCAAACTTGACGCCATAACCGCGGCTAATCACACCTGGTTTAAACCCCTGACGCCTTAACAATTCGATAAGGTAGATAACTGTTGGTGTCTTGCCACTTCCCCCCACCGTAATGTTGCCAACAACAATAACAGGAACTGGCATCGAAACGGATGCTTTCACGTTAAATGTAAACAGCAATCTACGTATGCTACTAATGAGCCAAAACAGCAGACTCAAGGGGCTTAATAGCCACTTTAAGCCGATAAAGCCGATATGATTACCGGCCTTGAAATACCACAGTTTATTGACAAAATCTTGCATTAATTAACTGCCAAACTGCATCTGATAAAGGTTTGAGTACACACCACCTTGCTCTAACAAACTGGCATGGTTTCCACGTTCAACGACCTTGCCTTGATCAATAACTAAGATCATATCGGCTGACTCAATAGTCGACAAGCGATGTGCAATAACGATAGAGGTTCTGTTTAATCTAAGATTGTCTAATCCCTGTTGGATAGCCTTCTCGGATTCAGTGTCTAAGGCAGATGTCGCTTCATCTAAAATCAGTACCGGCGAGTTACGCAATATCGCTCTAGCGATGGCAATGCGCTGTCTTTGACCACCTGATAGCATCACACCGTTTTCGCCTATCTGAGTGTCCATACCTTCAGGAAGCTGATCAATAAACTCCATCGCATGGGCTGAACGTGCAGCCTCCATGATCTGTTCAGGTGTCGCTTCACCAGAGTAGGCATAAGCAATGTTATTGGCTATGCTGTCATTAAACAGTGTGACTTGTTGTGATACGAGTGCCACTTGGCTGCGTAAGCACTTGATGGTGTAGTCATTGATATTGATGCCATCAAGCTGAATCTCACCTTCACTCAAGCCAGTATAAAAACGAGTGATTAAGCTAGCAATGGTAGATTTTCCAGAGCCAGAGCGACCAACCAATGCGATTGTCTGACCTTGCTTGACAGAAAAATCGATCTTGTCTAACGCTAGTCCCTCTTGTCCTGGATAACTAAAGCTGACGTTATTAAAGCTCAGTTCCCCTTTTACTCTGTCAACAGTATGGGTTCCGTTATCTGTCTCAGGCTCAATATCTAACAATTCAAATACTGTGGTACAAGCCGCAATACCGCGCTGAAATTCAGCATTAACCCGTGTGAGACTCTTAATCGGATTAAGCAGGGCCAACATTGCCCCTAAGATGGTAGCAAACGTACCCGCTGTCAGCTCTGACTGTAGGCTTTCTAAACTGGCTGCATAAAGGACAAACGCCAAAGCAAACGATCCAATCACCATCACCAAAGGCTGACTTACAGATTGCGCCATAGCCAGTTTCATCGTTTGGTAACGATTTTGCTCGTTAACAACACCAAATCGTTGTGATTCCGTTTTCTGACCACCAAATGAGAGTACATTCTTATGGCCCGTTATCATCTGTTCGGTTGCCGTTGTCACACCGCCCATAGCAGTTTGAATTCGCTTAGAAATCTTACGAAAACGTCGACTTACAACGGTAATAATTAGCCCAATAATGGGGCCAATGATTAAAATACAAAGAGAAAGTTTCCAAGAATAATAAAACATCACTACTAGCATACCTATCACGGTGATGCTGTCTCGTACTATAGAGATCAACGCACTACCTGTCGCTCGTGCAATCTGTTCAGTATCGTAAGTCACCCGTGATATTAAACTGCCAGTATTTTCTCTGTCCATATAGCTCACAGGCAATGTGAGGTAGTGATCAAACACTTGTTGGCGCATATCCATAATGAGTCTGGCACTCATGTATGAAACACAATACGTCGACAGGAAGTTTGCTAGGCCACGAAGAGTGAAAAGACCTATAACGACAAAAGGCGCCATCGTAAGGACATTGCTTGAGGAGTTGAATCCATCACTGGTGCCTAAATCGATACCACTGGCAGCGGAGGGAATTTGACTCGCTTGACCACCGAAGCCGCCATCAATGAATGGTTTAATAATGGCGATAAATGTCATGTCCACCAGGCCATATAGCACCAAGCCCACAACAGCCAGAAAAAACACGCCTTTAAGCGGTTTGATATAAACCATCAGACGCTTAAATACTGTCCAGACTTCTTGATTTGAAGATGTTGTCATTAACCAAATCTATTCTTAATTCAAAAAAAGCATTCTACTCTGGATTATCATTCTGTCCAAATTCAAACAATCGGTTGTACCAAAAAGGGGCCAAATTATGACGATATGTACGAATATCACGCTCATCTCGATTAAAAATCACACTAACCTGCCCCTCTCGACCTGAAATACGATACTCACTTCCATGATCGATATACCTTTTTAATACATCTGGCTTAGGGAAACCATAACGATTATTAAAGCCAGACGGAAACAATACTAGCTCAGGTGAAACCTGTTGAATGAAGTCGAGTGTTGAAGAAGTGCGGCTTCCATGATGAGGAACAACTAACACCTCACTGTTAAGTGCGCTGCCAAAATGAGACAAAGCTTGCTCAGCCTCTTTCTCAATATCACCGGTTAACAGTACTTGATGATTCTTATCACTAACTTTGATCACACAAGAGCCATTATTCCCCTCTTCAATCTCTCTCGGTGCCAACACCTCAATGGTCAGACCTTGCCAAAAAAGCGTCTTAAACCTGCAGTTAATATCGGCATAGTCCTCCATATCGCTAATCACTTTGACTTCAAGAAACGCAGAAAGAATCACTGATGTGCCACCAGCATGATCGTTATCACTATGGCTCAAGACTAAATAATCTATCTGTGTTATTTCTCTTGCCTGAATAAAGGGAACAACGACCCGTTCGGCATAACTAAAAGTGTTGCCGTATTTCGCTCCAGTATCGTAAACCAAACCATGTTGATCTTTTTCAATGACGACAGATAATCCTTGGCCAACATCCAATAAGTGCACTTGCCACCGATCTTCTGATAAAGGGTAAAATTTGAAAAAGATGTTAAGCACGAAAGGCAGCAACAACATCGATGTCATTAATTTCCACCTTGGAGCTTTCAACTTAACCATCAACCATAACCCAGGTAGGAGAAATGCAATGCCAAGCATCATGGCTTCAGAGGTTGGAACCCAAGCCCAGGGTAAGTGAGCAAAAGCTTTTAAGGCTTGGTCTGCAGGCCATAGCGTGAGATCAACAAGATAAAACAAAGATGAAGCATCGACTCCCACAGCCCAACATAACCCCCAAGCAGTAAAGGCTAAAATAGCGGCAGGGATAACCACTAAACTGAACCAAGGAACAAACAGAAAATTAAACAAAATACCGTAGACGGTTAATCCGCCAAAAAACAGCGCTTGCAACAGACCAAGCCCTAAACTGAGTCTCCACTGAATTGCCCAAAATAGCGCTAATTTCTGTACCAATTGATGCCAGCGAGTTTGCCCACCCTGGCCCTCCATCGTTAACGGCCTGCTTTGCAACGTCAACAAGATAATAGACAGGGCAGAAAACGACAGCCAAAACCCTGCGCTTAAGCAACTAACAGGATCGATAACCAACACGATAAAGAGCGCGAACAAGAGTCGTTCCCAAGGTGATGAGTACCTATCTGACATGGTCAATAAAATCAATAACAGCAACATGATTAATGCACGTTGTGTCGGCAATGAAAATCCAGCTAGATAAGCATAGAAACAGCAGGCAATGGCAGATATAAGAGCAGCCAAGACTAAGTTTCGCCTTCCTAAGGGAAGTGACATATAACACAGAAGCGTAAAAACGGATGTAAATACCCAAGCGGCCACCACTGAAAGGTGCAAGCCAGAAATAGCAATGAGGTGCCCCGCACCTGTCACCCTAAGTGAGTGCCAACGCTCACTATCAATGAGACTTCTATCACCTAACAATAGGGCTAAAATAAGATCCCCATTGTTGAATGTTTGCAAAACGGGTTTGAGTCTTTGCAAAATCGCATTTCTTGGCGAGTCACTCGCCTCAAGCCGCTGACCCGAAGTGACTGCTCCTTTACTCACAATGTGACGACTGAGTAGCATTTTCTGTTGGTTGTAACCACCTTGATTAAGCACGCTAGTGATGGGCTTTGGCCTTATGGTTAGCGCCCAAATTTCACCAATTTCAAGTTCAGGGGCTTTTCTCCAACTCAAGCGTATTTTTTTTGGCCACATTTCTGTTGAATCATGACTCAACAGCCGAAAATCCATACTTACCCAGTCGCTGTTTTGGCTTACTAGTGCTATGATTTCCCCAATTACGGGTTCCTGGGGGTCAATATTGTCAGGCTCCCACCTCAATACCAGTTGAGCGTAGATCGATATCCATGCCACAGCTAGCACCACTCCTGCCAATAATGGAGCACGTTTAAATATCACTATGCCTATTACGACCAACATGGGAGTTAGGAGAGCTGATGGCAATGACGGCCATAACATCGCAGAGAGTATTGTGGCGCTATAGCCAAACATAAATCGATTCATACTGAACAAGTTAAGACAGCAATAACAATTTATGCCAAAAAAAATTATTGAAAGATTTATGCCAAAACCTGAAACACTGCGAAATCACAAACATTTGCGGATGTTCGGGAAGTTGTTACATAAACCCAATTTATGGAGCCTTAACAGACGATCTGCGCCAGCCGCATTTGCCGTCGGTCTTTTTGTTGCTTGGATCCCGATGCCATTTCAAATGGTTCTCGCCGCAGCGCTAGCCATCATCTTTAACTGTAACCTTCCCATATCTGTTGCATTAGTTTGGATTACGAACCCAATTACAATGCCATTTATGTTCTATGCGGCTTATATGTTAGGGGCTAAAATTCTCAATCATCCACCACAAAATTTTGCATTTGAAGCCACATGGGCGTGGATAGAAGCCTCCCTTTCGACCATAGGGCCTCCCTTTCTATTAGGTTGTCTGGTGATGGGAACTATTTTTTCAGTTGTAGGTTTCTTGTTGATCAAAGTATTATGGAAGTACTCAATACTGTTGAAGTGGAACAAGCGCAAAAACTAAACTGATCAGCCTGATTTAGGAGAACTTGAATTTTATACCACCAAATCTCATGGCATATTTGAGATTTGGTGTAGCATCCTAGCTAGTTAACGTAAGCAGATTACGCCTCTCCCTTTCCATCACTGCAAGTTCATGTTTTTCAAGCTCAAGCAACTCCTCCTCAGAAAGTGGCGTCACCGCGGTGATGTAGCGAAAGCTGAGTGTTGGAAACACACCACTGAAAACTAATTTAGCTCTGGGAAGATGAAATTCAGAGGTGACTAAAAGCACAGAGGTTATTCCATGCTCTTTAATAACGCTTCGAGATAAAGTGGCGTCTTCGAAAGTGAATCGACTTTCCACAATAGGTAGGAAACTAGCTTTGGGTATTCCTTTACTCATCAGGTAATGTTTTACGTATTGGGCATGAGGAGTTGATGTAGTATTGAAATGTTCCCCTACACCTCCAGTACAAATCACTTTAAGTGCAGGAGTTTTTCTCCATTCAGTTAACACGGCCTCGCAACGTGAGTGTGCAATCACTGATAACTTGCCATCACAGTCATTCGGCGAACCTAATACCACTATCGCGATACTCACAATAGCTACTCCCAAAATATTCAACCCAACATGCTGTGTTTAATCTACACCTATCTACCTGCTAAAGCGCTCGCTGGTGCAGTTTTACTTGCTTTCCATGCTGGATATAAGGTCGAAATCAAGCTCATCACAAAGGCCAACAGCAACACCAAACCGACATCAGATAGATGTAATTCTGATGGTAAGAAATCGATGAAGTAGATATCTGCTGAAAGAAGTTGCACGCCGAAGATATTCTCTATTCCTTTAGCAATTAAACTCAAGTTCTCAGCAATCAAAACCCCAAACAAACCACCAAGTAAGCAACCGAGCAAGCCATTTAATGCGCCTTGCACAATAAAGATGATCATGATGCCACTACGTTTCATCCCCATTGTCAGTAAAATAGCGATCTCAGCTTGTTTATCACGCACAGCCATCACTAACGTCGAGACGATGTTAAAACAGGCCACAGCGATCACCAAGGCGAGTACTAAGTACATAACACTGCGAACCAACTGTATATCTTGGTAGAGATGCCCTTGAGTGCGTGTCCAATCGGTAATATAGAGATATTGATCTTGACTGAAACCCAGCTCACGAATAAGACGCGGAGCTTGAAAAACGTTTGCCGTTTTAATGCGAACTCCTGAGACTTGCTCGCCCATATTCAAAATGGAAGCAGCGTATTGCATTGGCACATACGCCGTTGAGAGATCCAGCTCCCCGCCAAGCTCAAACACACCGACCACGGTAAAACGATAACTCTTAGCAGAGCCTATGCGCTTGGTTTTAGGATCAGCATTAACGTTTGGCATATACAGGCTTAAAGAGTCCCCCACCCCTAAGCCCAAACTGTTGGCTAAGCCTTTACCCAGCACGATGCTATTTTTATCTTTCACTGCCAGTTCAGACCACGTATCTTGCGACATAAACTGCGAGATATTCGACACCTTTTCCTCATAAAGAGGATCTACGCCCAATATGGTCAAGCCTTGAAATCCACCAGGCTTTTGCACTAAACCTTGTAAACGAATATAGGGTGCTGCGGCAAGAATACCGGGGATTTTCTTAGCATCATCAATGATGCCCTCCCAGTCATGCACGGGCTGTTCTACACCACTGAGTTCACCGTGAGCCACGACTCCAAGCATTCTGTTTTCAAGTTCACTTTCAAAGCCATTCATGGCCGAGAGCACCACGATTAATACCGCCACGCCTAGCGCGATACCAGCTGTTGATGCAAAAGAGATAAAGCTGATAAGGTTATTTGATTGACGCGCCATATAAAAACGCCAGCCAACCCATATCGAGAGGAGTTGGTTCATGAAACATTCCCTTCAACACTCGCACGCTCTTGTGGTTGCAGGTAACCATCTTTCATCTGTACTTGTCTGTCCATTCTCGCCGCAAGCTTTGTATCGTGTGTAACCACCACAAACGCAGTGCCTAATTGATTAGCCAGCTCTTGAATTAGCTCATAAACCGCCTCTCCGCTGCTGGCATCAAGGTTTCCGGTTGGTTCATCAGCCAATACCAGTTTAGGTTTGTTGATAAGCGCCCTTGCTATTGCCGTGCGCTGACGCTCACCTCCAGACATTTCAGCCGGAGTATGGGTCAATCGGTGTCCAAGACCGACACGCTCTAACAGCGCCGTAGCTTCAGCCTCAACCTCTTTACGATTACGCCCTTGAATCAAAGCTGGCATTGATACATTTTCAAGTGCCGTAAACTCAGGCAATAGATGATGAAACTGGTAGATAAAACCTAAATCTTGATTTCTCACCTCAGACTGACGGCGAGCTGACAAACTATAAAGATCTTCACCTAACATGATAACGCTGCCACTTGTTGGGCGATCTAAGGTTCCCATAATGTGCAGTAACGTGCTCTTACCAGAGCCTGAAGTACCTACAATGGCAAGCTGCTCACCTTTAAACACTTGCAGATCGACATCTTTGAGGACCTGAGTATCAATACTCCCCTCTTGAAAACGCTTACTGACATTTTTTACTTCTAATAATAACTCTGGCATATCTTGATCACTCTTATATTCTTTACTGGCTCAAACAGGAAATTGTATTCCTATTTCGACACTGTATTATCCCGCTCTTTCATCAGTTAGGCAGATCACTCATATCTCAATGCAGTGGCGGGTTGCACCTTGGCAGCCCTAAGCGCTGGGTATATTGTCGCGCAGAAAGTGATCACTAAAGTACCCAGTACTATCCAGCCCATCTGGCTCCATTCAAGCTGCACCGGCAAAGACTGACCCGCGCCTAAAATAGAAATTCCTACCGAGTTCATCATGGTGTTTAAATTCAGGGTTAATCCAATTCCAATCACGAGCCCTAAAATCAGGCCTATGATGGCATTAAGAGACCCTTGAAAAATAAAGAGCCCCATCACACTTGATGTACTCAACCCTTGAGTTTTTAACACTGCCACGTCGGTAGTTTTATCGACCACCATCATGACTAAAGCCGACACAATATTAAATGCAGCAACGGCGATGATAAGACTCAACATCAACGACATCATGTTTTTTTCCATCTTCACAGCACTGAACAGATGACCATAAGTGTCTCGCCAATCCGATGTGCTGACTTTAATCCCATGTGACGTAAACTGAGATTCTACTTTTGTATTTAAGTTCTCGGCATTAAAGGGATCGGCAAGATAAAGACGCAGATGTTTTATCTCGCCCGGTGCTTGTCTCATCAAGCGTTGTGCATCTTCGTAATGGACGTAAGCCAAGCTAGCATCAACCTGTGACCCCATCTCAAATATTCCAGCAACGACAAATTTACGCTGACTTGGTACTGGTCCAAGCGGTGAGTAAACCACACCTTCAACACTGAGGATTCTGACTTTATCTCCAATAGAAACCCCCAAACGCCGAGCAAGTTCAGAGCCTAAAATGACACGATATTTCCCCGCTTCGAGTTCGCCAAAATGGGTATTTAACATGCCTTGCATCTTGCCCTCGAGCACTTTTTCATATTCAGGATAGATACCATACACTTGAATAGCGCTGATATTTGAAGGGGACTGCACCATGGCTTGAGTTGAAATACTCGGCGTGGCAGCCAGTACACCAGGTAAACGGGTGAGATCGGTAACATTGGCCTCCCAGTCAGTTAATGCTTGCTCACTATGAACCGTTAACTGAGGCACAGCCCCTAAAATACGTTGCTTTAGTTGCCCTTCGAGACCATTCATTACTGAGCTGACGACAATCAGCGCTGCGACTCCTAATAAAATGCCCGAAACCGCAAAAAATGTGATGAATGAAGCAAACGCATTGGCCTTTCTTGCGCGCCAATAACGAAAGCCTATATGTGCTGATAACGCAAAATTCATAGTTGCCCAACGACTCATTAAATATAGAGCCTTGCCAAATCATTAAGATGCGCACGATAATAGGGGTAATAGCTATATAAAAACAAGAGGAAATCCTTTGATCACTGACTCAAGCGACTATTTTAGTGTCAAGCACGATTTTAAGGCCTACTTAACACCTTGGCCAGACAACATGCCAATTCCATCTGAAAGTGAGTTAACCCTAATGCTTCCTCTTGGTCTGCAACTCATTAACGATGTGAAATCCTTAGAGGCAGGCTGTTTATTGCAATTAAGAAACTTAGACGATGAAGCTAAAACCGTTGTTGAGTACCTTAAGCTGCAATCCAAAAAAGTCGATCTGGTTCTCCAGTATGTGCTTGAGCAGGAATCCCATGAAGGTGAGTTACATCGAGGGTTATTTTTTGGTGGCAGTGGACTGCGTATCACAAGTGCTAACCCATTAGAGATTGGAGCTCAATTTAAGATAACGTGCCATATAAAAGAGGAATTAGTTGTTCTGCTCTGCTTTGGGCAAGTCACGGCCTCTCAAGCTATTAAGGGAAATGACACCAGCCACTTAATCGATATTGAGTTTTCGCAAATCACAGATGCCGACATTGAACAGTTGGTAAAAGCCAGTTTAAGTGTGCAACAAAAGCAATTAAAACAACGAAAGCTGACTAGAAAATCGACATAAGTTTTCACTAGCACAAGTGCCTGTATCCCACTACAATGACAGGCATCTTTGTCGCTGATCCCCAGTCACCTCTCAATGAAAGCATTTTCCATATTAACGCCGCCCGTTGTCAAAAGTGCCACTAGAGCCCAAACTCTGTTTACCTTAGGTGGTGCATCACAAGCGATTACCTTAGCTAATTTAGTCAAGAATCATGACGGACTCACACTGGCAGTTACCAGTGACACGCCAACAGCCCTTTTATTAGAGAATGAATTAGGTTATCTGCTTCAAGATACATCTCTTCCTGTTTGGCTTTTTCCAGATAGAGAAACCTTGCCATATGACAGCTTCTCTCCCCATCAAGATCTTGTTTCACAACGTCTAGAAACGCTGTCGCAGATCCCCAATGCCGCTCGTGGAGTAGTCATAGTACCAGTCAGTACCTTAATGGTTTTACTGCCGCCTAAGTCATATTTAGCGGGTAACGTACTCATCCTCGCCAAGGGCGATAATTATTGCCTTCAAGATGTCAGGCAACAACTGGTTGATACAGGCTATCACCTTGTTGAGCAAGTTTATGAGCATGGCGAATTTGCCGTCAGAGGATCGATTATTGATCTTTTCCCGATGGGATCAAGTCAACCATACCGCATTGAATTGTTTGATGATGAAGTGGAGTCGATTAGGCATTTCGATCCTGAGACACAAAGATCCAGTGGCACGATTGATTCAATACGCTTATTGCCAGCAAAAGAGTTCCCCACAGATAGTGCCGCCATCGAGGGCTTTAGGCAGAGATATCGACGTCAGTTTGACGTTTTAGTTAAAGAGCCAGAGTCTGTCTATCAAATGGTCAGCCGTAACATCATTCCGGCAGGAATAGAAAACTACCTGCCACTTTTCTTCGATGAAACCGCCAGCCTATTCGATTATCTGCCAGAGCATACGCAACTGGTCAATATGGGCGATCTTGAAACAGCTTCAAAGGCTCATTTAGCGGAAGTCGAACTTCGCTATGAAAACAGGCGAGTTGATCCACTGCGTCCTTTATTGCCACCAAAAGACCTTTATCTTCTCACAGAACAGCTTTTTTCAGCCTTTAAGAAAAGGCCTAGAACTCTGTTAAGAATAGGTGATGCGCAGGAACAAGGTCAGAGCGCGAAACTTGAAGCACTGCCAGAGTTAACCGCCAATCATAAACTCAAGCAACCGTTAACTCTACTGCAAGAGTATGTTACTGGTGGTGAGAGAATACTGTTCAGTGCCGAATCTGAAGGTCGACGTGAAGCCCTATTGGATCTCTTTAGCAAGATAGATCTCAAACCTCAAATATTTGGCCACTTAGATGAATTCATTGACTCGAAAGCAAAACTTGGCCTCATCGTTTCCCCTCTTTCTAAGGGGTGTATTGTTGAGAAAGCCAGAGGCTCGAAGTTCAGCCTTATTTGTGAAACCGAACTCTTTGGTCACCGTATCTCACAGAAACGTCGACGTGATAAACAGAGACAAATAAGTAGTGATGCGCTGGTTAAAAACCTCGCTGAACTCAAAGTCGGACAGCCCATCGTCCACTTAGATCATGGTGTGGCCCGTTATCAAGGCCTTGAAACCTTAGACACTGGCGGATTAGTTGCTGAGTACTTAAAACTTGAGTATGCCGGTGGCGACAAACTTTATGTGCCAGTCTCTTCACTCCACCTTATCAGTCGATACAGCGTGGGCCCGGATGAAGAGGCTCATCTCAATAAACTCGGTAATGAAACCTGGGCTAAAGCCAAGAAAAAGGCCATAGAGAAGATATGCGATGTCGCGGTTGAGCTACTTGACGTCTACGCGAGAAGACAAGCAAGACCGGGCGATGCTTGCCATATTGACCAAGAGGAATATGCTCAGTTTTGTAACAGCTTTCCATTCGAAGAAACCGTTGATCAAGAAACCTCGATTAATGCGGTAATAACAGACATGAGCTCGCCTATCGCGATGGATAGATTAGTTTGTGGTGATGTTGGTTTTGGTAAAACTGAAGTGGCCATGCGCGCGGCATTTGTAGCGGTAAATGATGGAAAACAAGTCGCAATTCTAGTCCCTACCACCCTACTGGCTCAACAACACTTTGAAAATTTCAAAGACAGATTTGCCGATTGGCCGGTGAAAATTGAAGTCATATCGCGCTTTAAAACCGCCAAAGAGCAAAAAGGAGTCATGGAAGAGCTCAGTAACGGCAAGGTCGATATTGTTATTGGTACGCATAAGTTACTGCAATCGGACGCCAAATTTGAAAACCTTGGTTTGTTGGTCATCGATGAAGAGCATCGATTTGGGGTTCGCCAAAAAGAGAAAATTAAAGCATTAAGAGCCAATGTTGATATCTTAACGCTAACAGCAACGCCAATACCGCGTACCCTGAATATGGCGATGTCTGGTATGCGAGATCTGTCCATCATTGCCACCCCTCCCGCTAAGCGCCTAGCGGTAAAAACCTTTGTAAGAGAATACGATAGTGCAGCAATCAGAGAAGCTTTACTGCGTGAAATATTGCGTGGGGGCCAAGTTTACTTTCTGCATAATACCGTCGAGACCATAGAGAAACGCGCAGCTGAGATCAGTGAACTGTTGCCAGAGGCACGGGTAGTGACCGCTCACGGTCAGATGCGAGAACGTGAACTTGAAAAAGTCATGTCCGACTTTTATCATCAAAAATTTAATGTCTTAGTCTGTACGACGATCATAGAGACGGGCATTGATGTTCCATCGGCTAACACTATTGTGATTGAGCGAGCCGACAAGTTTGGTTTGGCTCAGCTACACCAACTCAGAGGACGCGTAGGACGCTCTCATCATCAAGCTTATGCCTACTTGATGACACCACACACGAAAAGTATGACAAAAGATGCAAGAAAGCGTCTTGAAGCCATTGGCGCTCTAGAAGATCTCGGTGCTGGTTTCATGTTAGCGACTCAAGATTTAGAGATCCGTGGCGCAGGTGAGCTTTTAGGTGACGAACAAAGTGGTCATATTTCGAAAATTGGTTTTACCCTCTATATGGAAATGCTTGAAGATGCGGTCAAATCCCTAAAAGAAGGTAAAGAACCGTCATTAAGTCAGATGTTAAGACGTCAATGTGAAATTGAACTTCGTATTCCGGCACTGCTACCAGAAGATTTTGTTCACGACGTTAATATAAGGCTATCTCTGTACAAGCGCATCGCAAACTGTGAAACAGAGCAAACACTGGATGAATTGAAGGTAGAGCTAATCGACCGCTTCGGTCTTCTTCCCTCCTCCACCAAAAACCTAATGGAGTTGACGCTTTACAAACATCAAGCCACGGCTTTGGGGATCAAAAAGCTTGAGATGCACGCTAAGGGGGGCAGCATAGAGTTCAATGACGATCACTGCATCGATCCTGGCTTTATTATCGGTTTACTGCAAAGCCAACCACAAAACTATCGAATGGATGGCCCGAGTAAGTTAAAATTCATTATTCCTGCCGAATCTCATGCAGACAGGCTGGCTTTGGTCAAATTGCTATTGGGGCAATTATCACAACATCGTCTTGGAGACTAATGTGTTAAAGAAAACCTTATTACCCCTAATGGGAATGCTCTGGATAACTCAAGCTGTCGCTCAAGAAGAGCGCTGGTTTGAAGTCGAGGTCTACTTATTTGAGCGAGACGCTAGCCATAGTCAGGAACGTGCACCAGATCAAGTCCCTGTGACGAAAACAACCAAAGCGGTAGATCTTATTTCTCCACTGTTTAGTACGGACATAACAGGTGCCACTTTAGGCTTAGACGGTTGTTCGTCCACCGATTGGGCTACGGATGCTAATAAGTGCAACGAGCAGTTAGAATCGACTCAGGTGAGCCATGTCAGTCAGATCCCGGTTAATATTGCTGCATCAACAGAGCAATATGGTGTACCCGGCGGACCGCCAACTTTGCTCTCAATGGAGCAGAATCAGTTTAGCGAGATAATGGCTAAAATAAGCAGAGAGCCTGGAAATAAAAGCTTACTGCATATGACATGGCAACAATCTATGCTGCCGCGCCATAAAGCTAAGCCCGTAAGGCTCTTCTCTGGACAGGATTTTTCTGACCGATTCGAGCTCAATGGTCAAACAGTTCAAACTTATCAATCGGATGTAGTCATTCCACAATTCGATTTTCTAGATGTCGGCCTGACTTCCAAAGCCCATAAGCCTGTTTGGGAAATAGATGGCACACTCAACATCTATCTGGATCATTTTCTTTATGTAGAAACAGCATTGAATTTGAGAGAGGAAGGAATAAAAAGTCTTGATATTTCATCAGACTCGTTTGATGAAACATTAGTAAAAAATGACAAAATCACGCCGTTTCTTTACGCTTTTCCTTTAACGCAGAACCGCAGAGTGCGAAGTGATGAAATTCATTATTTTGATCACCCAAAGATGGGCATGATTTTACAGATCAGAAAGATGGAGCAACCTAAAGACAGGCTCAACGAGCTTTAATAGGGTAAAATAGAGAAGTCGAGGTAGATTTCATCCTCCTCGTCTTCTTGCACGTACACTTTATCAACTTGAGCCTGCGGTGCACCGACACTGCACCATTCAATCAGGTTATCCACTGAAGGAAATGCGCCTTGAGCTAAGATATTAACCGAGCCATTTTCATTATTCATCACATAACCAGTAATACCCAGTTCATTGGCTTTAGATTGTGTAAAACGTCTAAAGCAAACACCCTGAACTTTACCAGTCACATTGATTAATACTCTCTTCATCATAAGCCCATTATCACTTAATGCCTTCCCTTGAAGATAACCCAAACCATCTCATTGGGCAAAAAACAGCCAAAAAAAAACAGCTAACAAAAAGTGATTAGCTGCATCGGGCGACATACGCAAAAAGGTATGGTCAGGCTTAGACCAAAATTCTATAATGTATCATTGTGTAACGAATTGATTATGGGCGCTACTTTACACTGCAAAATACAATTTTAAAACAAAAAATAGACTTTTCAACTAAAAAAATAACAAAGCACATTTTTAAGTACTTACAATGCAACTTTAATTAGTTTCTTACTCTGCATGACTTGCTTTTGGAATAATAAGAATGACTTTATTGATACGAAGTTATTTGATTAATATTTAAACTCTTACTGAGTATGAGTATTATAAGAAGGGGGGTTTGGACGTATATCGAGTGCTCACTATTTAGAACACTAGATATATTTAGGGGAACGCTGAAGTTAGCACGCCGTAATATTACGGCGTCCATGTCATGTATTTTTGAATGCTTGAATAATAGGAAGATGACTTGCCAGCACTGGGAGCTTGTGTGGTTGCTCCTCATCCCAACAGATCTGATAAAAATCACTAAGCTCATCACTCACGGCTTGATTATCAAACACTTCATCATTTCTTGACAGTATAACCAAAGATTTATTTCTATTTTCATCTCTAAAATCTGCCACACATTTATTAGCAATGTCAGCATATTCTTCGGGTCTATCTAATTTACCAACCATATTGTCTTGAGGTGTTAAATTAGGGTTAACAAGTACAGATTTCAAACCATTTAAGAAACCTATCCGTTCAGCCCAATATCCGCCCAAGCCAACACCAATAATGATTGGTTGAGGATCATCACTGAGCTTCAACTGTTTACTGACTTCATTAAGTAAGTACTGCATGTCATGTTTTGGATGTAGAGTACTATAACTAAGCAAGCGCACATCTTTATCAATAAATTGTAACTGACGAATTTTTTCGTGGTTACCCGGACTGGTTGCATCAAAGCCATGTAAATAGAGGATCATCTTGTCACCTATCAAAAAATAGAAGTTTAACCTTAACCAAGTTAAGATTTTGGAATATTGAGGTGAATCAAGATTCCAAAAGTTAGCACTCATTAATCTTTAATGAATGTCAGCGCAAGTTCTTTCGCTTGCTGCCATCTTTCACTGTTCTGTAGTGCTAATGTAACCGCCTGCTCATCAGGTTTTAGAAGTTGAGCTGGAAACTCAGGCTTACTTTCAGGCCAAACAAGCTCTTCAAGTACTTCAGTCGCCCCTTTGGCATCATTACAGATTAAAATCATATTGCATCCGGCTTCCAGTGCAGCCTGAGCTCTGGCTTTATAGCCACCAACTACTCCAGCTCCCTTCATGCCTAGATCATCTGAGAAGATCACGCCATTGAAGTTGAGCGCTTTCCTTAATATGTCCTGCAACCAAAATGAAGAGAAACCAGCAGGATTAGGATCGACTCTTGGATAGATGACATGGGCAGGCATTACGCCCTGCAGTTGTCCACACGCAATCAGATGCTTAAACGGTTGCATATCAATCTCAAATATCTCCTCCTTACTACGTTCATCATAAGGTTGAGCCACATGAGAGTCAGCAACCACACTGCCATGTCCAGGGAAGTGTTTGCCCACCGATGCCATGCCAGCTTGATGCATCCCTTTAATAAAGCTTCCTGCAAGCTCAATCACTTCACTTGGCTCTGAGCTAAACGAACGTTTCCCTATCACTTCACTGACTCGATTGAGGTCAAGCACAGGAGCAAAACTCAAGTCAATATCACAAGCAAGTAGCTCTATTGCCATAAGAAAACCTAACTCAACGGCCCATGATTTTGCCAGCTCCATATCACCAGAAGCAAACGGAAGAATATCCCCCATAGCAGGGATGAGACTGAATCCCTCTCTAAATCGTTGTACTCTCCCCCCTTCTTGATCCACTGCAATAATAACATCAGGCCTTATACTGCGAATCGACTGTATTAATGAAATTAGTTGTGGGCGATCGGAAAAATTTCGACTGAACAATATGACCCCTCCTACCATAGGATGTGTCAGTTGTATTAGCTCCTCTTCAGAAGCTTGGGTCGAAAGCAGATCAAGCATTAAGTAACTCACAATTACCCTTAATTATAAAAATGAAACGATTAAAATGAATGAGTGTATTAAGTTTTACCTCTGATAAATCGAAGTAAAAACAACCACTGATTATAGGTGATTTTATTCTACAATGGCTTAGCTTATCTAATCTGAAAATCGAAATTAAAAAAACTCATGCTAAGTCCGATGTAAAAATGTGGGATACTTTCAAAAAATATAACCACACTATTTTTGTAGATTAACATATCATGGCTTCTTTCCCTTTTTATTTACTGACCTCTGGGAAATTTAATCTAG
This sequence comes from Shewanella hanedai, assembly GCF_007197645.1. GTDB lineage: Bacteria > Pseudomonadota > Gammaproteobacteria > Enterobacterales > Shewanellaceae > Shewanella > Shewanella hanedai. The sequence goes on along the minus strand of NZ_VKGK01000013.1, from coordinate 30,605 downwards.
TATAAAATCTAGTGTTGATACAACAACGAAAACAAATAAGGTTTTAAACATGATTAGTGTATTTGACATGTTCAAAATAGGCATTGGCCCTTCAAGTTCACACACTGTCGGCCCAATGAAAGCGGGTAATATTTTTATTCGCGATCTCGAGAAAGCAGGTCTTTTAAACTCAACTGATGAGCTGCGATCAGAATTATTTGGATCATTAGGTCAAACAGGTAAAGGGCACGGCACAGGTAAAGCCGTTATCTTAGGCTTAATGGGAGAAGCTCCTGATACCGTAGAGACTGACACCATCGATGGGATCTTAGACGAAGTGAGTCAAAGTGAACAACTGCTAATGGCAAATGGTAACAAGGTCATCTTCACTCGTGAAGCAGGAATCACCTATCACAGACGCAAGAGCCTTCCAGCCCACGCTAATGCCATGACACTTTACGCCTATAAAGAAGGTCAATGTATTTTCGATAGAACATATTACTCTGTCGGTGGAGGATTTATCTTAGATCAAGATGAGATCCTAGCGCAAAATGCCTCACCTGCAGCCCCTATCGAATCAGCCCCTTATGATTTTGGCAGTGCCACTGAGCTCTTAGCACTTTGTACCGAAAATGGCTTAAGCATCTCAACCTTGATGATGGAGAACGAGCTCAGTGTTGCTTCAGAAGCTGAAATAAAGCAAAAATTATGGGGCATCTGGCAAACCATGAAAACCTGCGTTGAACGTGGTTATCAAAAAGAGGGAATATTACCTGGCGGACTTAAACTGAGACGTCGTGCCCCAGCCATGTATCGTCGACTCAAAGCTGAAGGCAAAAACAGTGTTGATCCACTTACCGCTCTTGATTGGGTTGATCTATTTGCACTTTCTGTAAATGAACAAAATGCGGCAGGTGATCGTGTTGTCACCGCCCCCACCAATGGTGCAGCAGGAATTATTCCTGCAGTGCTCAGTTACTACGACATGTTTGTTCAAGAAGTCGATATCGATGTCTGTTGTCGTTATTTGTTAACCTCTGCCGCCATCGGTATCCTTTATAAGAAAAATGCCTCAATTTCTGGTGCCGAAGTCGGTTGTCAGGGAGAAGTTGGCGTTGCCTGCTCTATGGCCGCTGGTGCACTCACTGAAATCATGGGTGGCACTATTGAACAAGTTGAGAATGCAGCTGAAATTGGAATGGAACATAATTTAGGACTCACATGCGACCCAGTAGGAGGCTTAGTGCAGGTTCCTTGTATCGAGCGTAATGCGATGGGCGCAGTAAAAGCGATTAACGCCTCAAGAATGGCATTACATGGCGATGGTAATCACAAAGTCTCACTCGATAAAGTGATTAAGACCATGATGGACACAGGTAAAGATATGCGCAGCAAGTATAAAGAAACCGCCAAAGGTGGTTTAGCCGTTAATATCGTAGAGTGTTAATTTAATCTCATTAGCTAAAACAAAAAACTCGCCATCTGGCGAGTTTTTTATTTGGGGTGTAGCAAGCTCATTGTGACTAACGAACCGGCAGTTCAATATTAGAGAACATATTTTCAATCAACTGCGGGTCTCTTAGCCCTACCGCTTTCTCAACCACTTCTTTAGTAAGATGAGGGGCGAAATGTTCGATAAACTCATACATGTAAGTTCGTAAGAAATTACCCTTCCTAAAACCTATCTTGGTAGTACTGTGACCAAACAGATGACTGGCATCAATGGCAACAAGATCTCTATCTATGATCGGATCGATCGCCATGGATGCGATAACCCCAACTCCTAGCCCTAAGCGTACATAGGTTTTTAACACATCTGCACTGGTTGCACTAAATACAACTCTTGGCTCCAGTCCTGCGCTATTAAACGATTTTTCAATCTCTGACTCACGGTCGAAACCAAATACATAAGTCACTAACGGGAAACGGCCTAAATCTTCGATACTAATGTTACTGCGAGATGCCAGCGGATGATCACGTTTAACCACAATCGAGCGATTCCAGTGATAACACGGCAACATAATCAAATCTGAATAGAGGTGCATCCCCTCTGTCGCAATGGCAAAGTCAGCATCGCCACGCGCTGCAAGTTCACTGATCTGAGAAGGAGTGCCTTGATGCATATGCAGATTTACTTTTGGATAACGATCAATAAATCCACGAATAATATTGGGTAATGCATACCTAGCTTGTGTATCAGTTGTGGCAATATTCAACTCGCCTTGATCAGGCTTAGTGTACTCTTCAGCCACTTTTTTGATACTTTCGACTTTACCTAAGATGCTATTTGCGATGCTTATGACCTGCTCGCCTGCAGGAGTTACATGAGTTAAATGTTTTCCGCTACGACCAAAAATTTGGATACCTAACTCGTCTTCAAGCATTCGAACCTGCTTACTGATCCCTGGTTGAGACGTATAGAGGTTTTCAGCAGTTGCCGACACATTGAGGTTATGATTAACCACTTCGGCAATATACCTGAGTTGCTGCAGCTTCATCTTTTATCCTTCAATTTGACCTAATTCAATGCGTAGTTCATTAGGTCTGTATGGTCAATGAGTATAAGAATTAGTTATAGTTTATGGTAAAAATTAAATCAATATGGAATATAACATAGAGTTCACGAGAATTACACGACATTAGCAAAACCCTAGACTAAGATAACTATGCTAGACTCTTGATTTATAGTAGCATTAAAAGAATTGATTATTTGATGGTAGACCTATGATATTTACTTTGGTTCTTGTCCTTATTGGTGCTCTTTTATTTCTCGTTATTGGTGTCAATGTCGTTCAGCAGCAAAAAGAACGTGTTGAAACAGAACGAAGAGCAGAGCTAGCTAGACAACGAGCTATAATTGATGAGAGCGAAGAGGTCTTGTCACTTACAGGCATGTTTCCTTGTTCCTCACAAATGGTTTTAGTCGTTTATAAACGTGTCCAAGACGCGTTAAAACTGGCAAAAAGCATGGCTGGGAGTCAGGCTGCCGATTATGAACGCCGTTTAAATGATATGACTAACCAAGTCACAAGCTTAAGCGCAGCTCCTAAAAATGCACCAGCAATTGAAGGCTTTAGACTTCCGGATAATGATAAGCAAATATTGGCCTTAGTACAGGTGCTCAAGAAGTTAAAAGCTATCTTGAGAGCTGAGCATAACAAGGGGAAAGTCAATACAGCCGTATTTACGGAAGAGGAAAGCAGAATAGACAGCCTTCAGCTACGTATTAACGTTGAGTCAATGCTTTCAAGAGCTCGAGCAGCCTGTCAGACTCAACAATATGGTTCAGCAAAGCAGATGGTAAGCAAAGCGCTTTCTACACTACACGCGATCAAAGCACAGACACCGAATGACCCATTTATCGGCCGTAAAGTCGATGAAGCCAAAGCATTATTGGAAGAAGTCATGAGCGCGCAAAAAGAAGCTGAACCGGTAGCACAACAAGATAACGGTAAAGAGGAAGAAGATATTGATGTCTTGTTCCAACCTAAAAAGAAGTGGTGATCCCCTTTCACACCCTCTTTAACTAGCTTCTAAATAATCAAGCCAGCCTAACCGCTGGTTTTTTTATGTCTAATGCTTCTTGTAATGTAGTCCCTATATTCAAGTACTGAAAGCAATGTAGAGTGACGACAATGAATACGCAAAGAAACCCGTCGAAAGTGCAGATTTAACACTTACAAACACATTGAAGCGAAAAAGTCAGACATAAAAAAGCCCCGACAAATATCGAGGCTTAGTACCAGTAAAATATAGTAAAGGCTTAGGCTATTTACTCTTTGACTTTAGCCTTAGTCACTTTAGCCTTAGTTGCTTTAGGTTTTGCCGCCGCTTTAGGTTTGGCTTTTTTCTTGGCCTCTGTTACCCACTTACCGTCGATAAACTTAGATGTCCAACCACTCGCTTTACCATCAATGTCGGTTGCTACATATTGCTCTTTGGTCTTACGACTAAAGCGGACAGTAGCTTTGTTACCTTCATCATCTTCAACAGGCGCATCAGCTAAATAAGCATACTTAGGCCACAACAGTTCACGATATCTCACCAGTTCTTCAACGAGTGGTGGACGTGTCTCTCGCGACTTAGGGAAAGTGCTTGCGGCCATAAATATACCGGCAGCACCATCTCTGAGTACGAAGTAACCATCTGACTTAGTACATTTGAGCTCAGGAAGGTGAATAGGATCTTCTTTTGGTGGTGCAGCTTCACCGCTTTTCAGCAGCTTACGCGTATTCTTACACTCAGAATTGGTGCAACCAAAATATTTACCGAAACGACCGTTTTTCAGTTCCATATCATTGCCGCAACGATCGCATTCAATGAGTGGTCCTTCATAGCCTTTAATCTTAAACTGGCCTAACTCAACTTCATATCCACCGCAAATTGGGTTATTACCACAGACATGCAGCTTACGAGTCTCGTCGATTAAATAACTGTCCATCGCAGTGCCGCAGACATTACAACGATGTTTAGCACGCAATGCATCAGTTTCTGCATCCTCGCTATTCTCACTTATCGCCTCTTCACCAGAGGTCAAGTTCATCGTTGTCTTACAACGCTCTTTTGGTGGCAGCGCATAGCCTGAACAACCAAGGAATACACCTGTGGTACCTGTTCGGATCCCCATAGGTCTTTCACACGTTGGACATTTGATATCCGTTAACACCATTTCGTTAGGACGCATTCCGCCCTCTTCCGGTGCCAACTCAGCTTGATCCAATTGCTTAGTCAGGTCTTGATAGAAACCATCAAGGACCTTTTTCCACTCAAGCTCACCATGAGCAACATCATCAAGTGTTTGCTCCATGCTGGCGGTGAAGTCATAACTCATTAACTCTTTAAAGCTACCGACTAAACTCTCACTGACGATCTCACCCATCTTTTCTGCGTAGAAACGACGGTTTTCGACCTTCACATAGCCACGATCTTGAATCGTTGAGATAATCGTTGCATAGGTAGATGGACGACCAATACCACGCTTCTCAAGCTCTTTGACTAAAGACGCTTCACTGTATCTTGCTGGCGGCTTAGTAAAGTGCTGTTTATGCAGTAACTCATCTAAAGAAAGCACGTCCCCTTTAGCCACAACAGGCAAGGTACTCTCTTCTTCATTTTTCTTTTTAACTGCGGTTTGAACGCGTGTCCAACCATCGAATCGTAATGTTCGACCTGTTGCCTTAAGCTCATATTCGCCCGCTTTAACAGTCAAGCGAGTTGCATCGTATTTTGCAGGTGTCATCTGACAAGAAACAAACTGACGCCAAATCAATTCATAAAGGCGCTGAGCGTCACGTTCCATATCACTCATACTTGCAGCATGAACAGATACATCTGAAGGACGGATTGCTTCGTGAGCTTCTTGAGCTCCCTCTTTGCTGCCATAACGTAATGGCTCAGCAGGCAAGTACTTATCACCGTACTCTTTGCTGATCATCTCGCGGACATTCTCTACCGCTTCTTGACTCAAGTTAGTCGAGTCCGTACGCATATAAGTAATATGACCCGCTTCATAGAGGCGTTGAGCCATCATCATGGTTTTCTTAACACCAAAACCCAATCGAGTACTTGCAGCCTGCTGCAATGTCGAGGTGATGTAAGGCGCTGAAGGTTTACTCGATGTCGCTCTATCGTCACGCGCAGCAACCACAAAACTTGACTGTGCTAATGCGTCCACAGCCGTTTGAGCTTGCAGCTCGTTAACTGGATTAAATGCCTTATCTTGGAATTTAACCACTTCCATTTTTAGCAGGTCATTAGCTAAAGTATTTAAATTTGCATGAATGTCCCAGAACTCTTCTGGTACAAACGCTTTAATTTCACCTTCTTTCTCAACCACTAGACGAGTCGCTACTGACTGCACACGACCCGCTGAAAGTCCTCGTGCCACTTTTTTCCAAAGCAGCGGAGACACCATAAAGCCAACGACGCGATCAAGGAATCGACGCGCTTGTTGCGCGTTAACCATATTCGTGTCTAACGTTGAAGGTTTACTAAACGCATCTTGAATAGCAGATTTAGTAATTTCGTTGAACACAACACGTTGATAACGAGATGCATCCCCTCCAATAACTTCTTGGAGATGCCAAGCAATGGCCTCCCCCTCTCTATCCAAATCCGTTGCGAGAAAGATATGATCTGCGTCTTCAGCTAAAGCCTGCAACTCCTTGACCACTTTCTCTTTACCTGGGAGTGTCTGATACTTAGCTTTCCAGCCATTTTCAGGATCAACCCCCATACGAGTAACGAGCGCTTGTTTCGCTCTTTTACTCTTATAAATTGCTTTTTCTTCAGGAGACATCTTCTTAACTTCAGCCGGCGTTTTAGTCGCCACATTAGCTTCAGCGGTTGATGATGTTGGTAGATCACGTATGTGACCCACACTCGATTTCACGATGTAATCTTTGCCGAGATATTTATTAATAGTCTTGGCTTTGGCCGGTGATTCGACAATAACTAGCGATTTACCCATAGAATGATCTGCGCCAAAAGTCTCAAAAATTTGTTAATTGGCTCCATATATAGAGGGTTGTCTCGATAGTTTCAAGTTAATCCCTCTTTTTTTTGTATCGTTCAGCCAATTTTTAAGCACAAAGCAAAAAAATGGAAAATAATTTTTTGCTTATTTAAAAACTAATATTTCATTAATAGTCGGCTAGCGAGGTTATATTGTGAATTTCAATGCATATATGGTCATTTCAGCCTTTATCTACAACTTGTTAACCCAAAAAGCTCACGTATACTGAGCCAAAATTAAGTACGTTTAAAAACTAGACAGCCCCTAACAACCTCAAATTAACTAGCTGTTACTGCCAGTGGCATTCCATAAGTAACCCTATTGCTAACCTAACAAGGATAATAAATGAAGCATTTTGAAGCGAACTTTGATGGACTCGTGGGACCCACCCATAACTACGCAGGTCTCTCTTTTGGCAATGTAGCCTCTTTTAGTAATGCATCAGCAGTATCCGATCCCAAATCAGCAGCCAAACAAGGATTAAAAAAAGCAAAGGCACTCGCTGATATGGGAATGGTTCAAGGCATGCTAGCCCCTCAGGAGAGACCAGACCTCCATACACTGCGCCGAATTGGTTTTTCTGGCACAGATGCTGAAATACTAAATAAAGCCGCTAAAGAAGCTCCTGCGCTCTTACGTGCATGTTGTAGTGCATCAAGTATGTGGACGGCCAATGCCGCAACAGTCTCACCGAGTGCTGATACTCGAGATGGTAAATTGCATTTCACTCCAGCAAACTTAGTCGATAAGCTGCACCGCAGTATTGAACCAACCACGACTGGGAATATTCTAGCAGCAACCTTTAATGATCCTCGCTACTTCAGTCATCATCAACACCTTCCTGAGCAGGCAAATTTTGGCGATGAAGGCGCAGCGAATCACACTCGTCTGTGTGGAAACTATGGTGATAAAGGAGTTGAGCTATTTGTTTATGGACAAGAAGCGACAAATCCAGCGGCACCTAAACCGAAAAAGTATCCAGCAAGGCAAACCATAGAAGCCTCTCAAGCCATTGCTCGTCTCCACGGGTTAAGTGAAGACAACACGGTATACATCTCTCAAAACCCAGATGTGATTGACCAAGGTGTATTTCATAATGATGTGATTGCTGTTGGAAACCAAAATGTACTCTTCTATCACCAGCAAGCATTCCTGAATACACAGAATAAGCTCGATGAAATACAGCGTAAGTTTGGCAGATCAGACGTCCACTTTATCGAAGTACCAACATCAAAGGTCAGTATTCAGGATGCCGTCAAAACGTACCTGTTCAATACTCAAATAATCACCCTTCCCTCTGGTGAAATGACGATCATTGCTCCCACTAACTGCCAAGAAAACCCAGCGGTTTTCGCTTACCTCAATGAACTTGTGACATTAGGAACCCCAATAACACAGGTCAACTACTTTGACGTTAAGCAAAGCATGCAAAATGGCGGTGGACCCGCTTGTCTTCGTCTACGAGTGGCCATGAATGACATGGAGCTTGCAGCTGTGAACCAAAACACCTTAATGAATGAGGCATTATTCACTCGCTTGAACGCTTGGGTAGATACGCATTACCGTGACCGTCTCAGTGTCGATGACTTGGCAGACCCACAGTTGCTTATCGAATCTAGAACGGCATTAGATGAACTCACACAGATAATGAAGCTAGGAAGTGTGTATCAGTTTCAGAAGTAGTTAACGACTTACTTTCCTGCACAAAAAAACCACCTTCGCAGGTGGTTTTTTTATGCAGCCAAACTTTATATTAATGCTGACGAACTGTTTTCATCACATATTGATGTCAACTACAGCAACGGTTGAGATGACTCCGCCAGGAGTTGTCACGTTTATCGTCAACACACCATCCTCAGGTTCATCAGGGGCTTTCACTGCAAATGTGTCACATCGTGCACCATTAAAGTTAGTATTAGGCCATATAATAGGATTCGTAGTCGCAACACTACCTGCTGAAGACACTGCGTTAATCTCACTGCCTGAAGGCATTTGCTGATTATGTAAATCAGAAATACAAAGGGAAACATAGCCTATCGATTTAGGTGCTAGATCTAATACATGTACCCCAGTATCTGTTGCGCTATCCGTAACTATAGGTTGTGAAGCAATAGCAGCACTGCCAGACATAACCAAAACAAGATCTTGTCTAACGAAAGTACTGGTGCTTTGAGCCGTAAAAGATGCGCATCCAGCATGAACAGGCTCTGCACATAACACCCCATTATATAAGGTATCTTTTGTGTCAAAATTGCCATCAGAATCAAAATCAATGAGTTCCTCTAAACTGCCGCCACCAGCACCAGCACCTTGTTCAGGATTAAATAAACCATCCTCATTAAAATCTTCAAAAGGCTCATCTAGATCAAAGTCATCGCCGGCTGTATTTTTACCTAAAAAAGCTGCAACTTCATTAGCATCAAATCTTCCATTGCCATTCGTATCAGCAAAAGACTCCTCTCCAACAGCTGTAGCCGTTACTGTCGTCCTTCCTCCCATAGGTTGCCCAAGGTAATAATTCTGACGAACATCCCAATATTGACGTCCTTGCCCATCTAACGCCAACGGCTGAACTGTCGCGCCAAAAGGACGAGGGTTTTTACTCTGCCAATCTACAGTACAATCACCATTAGTCGTCAAACATGAGTCAACAATGTCACCACCTTCGGTTCTAAACGTCACTGATGTTCCATCTGGTACTCGATTATTAAATGCATCTGATAGCTTCGCAGTAATCTGAACCAGCGTACCTTCCTCACTCCACCCTTCCGGATTGAAGTTTGAAGCTGAGAGTGAAAAGCTATCTTGATCTGGTATTCCTGTTGTAACGACTAACTGACTTGATTGGCTTGAAATAGCAGGATCAGAGCCGTTAATTGTCCCCGTTACACGTATGACAGTTGCAACAGAACCTGAACCAACTACGGTTTGAACAAAACCTTGCTCATTTGTTGTTGCCGCCGAAGGGTTTAGTTGAATATCACCAACATCAGTATTGAGACTAAAATCGACTAGCTGATTGCTAACAGGTAAGCCATTTGTATCAAGTACCTTAAAAATAACCGTAGATGATTCAGGTAAACCAGTACCAACAATTCCTATTTTTTCTGGTGTTGCCGAAACATAAACAATGCTGCCTATACTGGCAGGCAAAATAGTAATACTCGCACTGGCGGATAAACTCTGGCCCCCTGCGTTAGCAGTTACGTTTATCTGATCATCACCACTACAGCCTTGTGCTAGATATGTGCTAGATGCCACACCATTGACGGCAGTAACTGGTGTACTTAAGATAGCTTGAGGTGTCGAAAAAGACGCACAAGTAGATGTAAAGTTAACTTCAACAGGTTGAGTAAATGGATTATTATCACCATCTTGAAGTGTCACACTCACAGTTGCAGTACCACCTGCAGATAACTGCTCAGTCGAAATAGAAGCAACCCCTGAAACAAAAGGCTCACCACTTCCCATAAGTACGTTTGTAGCACCGACTACAACAATGACTTCCCCTTTTTCACCAGTTTCTAATAAAGCAACGGCTTTACCCGCACCTAAATCCGTTCCCGCATAGATGTCGACCACAGCAACACCTTCTACAGTAACTGCTGCATCAACAGGGATTTCACCTTTAGCCGATGTAAATGTCACAATTACAGGTTTATTAACCCCTGAAACAGTTGCAACGAGTTTTCCGGGCTTAGTTGTCGATATTGTATCTGTAGCATTACCATCAGAATCGGTTAATGTCAGTACAACGACTGCTCCCCCACTAGTATCACCACCATCACCGGCCATATTAGCGCCAACAGTGGGTGAGGTACCGGTAAAACCTGCAACACTAGCAGACACGCTAGCCGCTCCAGGGATATTAGAAGTTACTAGCTCAATTTGAGCCTTCCCCTCTGAATTTGTTAAAGCTGTACCAGTCGCTGGATTAAAAGCCCCCAAAGTGTTGTCACTTAATGTAAACGTCACTAAGGTATCGTTCATTGCACCCGTTTTTGAATTAGACACGGTGGCTGTCAGTGTGGCGGGTGCGGCTGCATTAATATCTGTATTTGAAGTAGATAATGTAATAGATATGGTGCCTTTATCAGGTTCAGGCTCTGGATCTGTCGTATCTGAAATGCCCCCACCACCACTACATGCAATAATAAAAAAAGACAAAAAGAATGCGATAGACAATTTATATGCTGACTGCATGTCAGGCTCCCTGTTACTCAAAATGTAATTTTTAGCAATACGCTTATTACTTATAGGACAACATTACATAATTTTCCTATCACCTTTCCATAACTATCTTGATTTATTTACCCAAAACAGTAATAAAGTTTAACTTTTTACCCATATCCTCGCCGAATTTTGCATGCTAGGCTTATTGCGCAAATTGAAAGCATAATAATTATACAGGAATCACAATGGCATTAACTCAATCAAAGAAGCTCGGTTTAACGAGTAAAATACTTATCGGTATGGGAGCCGGTATCATATTAGGGTTACTTTTAAGGAATTTATTTCCCGATAGCAGTTTTATAAATGAATATATCACTGAGGGATTTTTACACGTAATTGGTACGGTTTTCGTTTCAGGCCTTAAAATGCTGGTTGTTCCTCTGGTCTTTATTTCCCTTGTTTGTGGAACAAGCTCACTGAGCGATCCTTCTAAACTAGGACGACTCGGCGGCAAAACCATCGCTTTCTATCTTTTCACTACCGCTATCGCGATCACAGTTGCTATTTCAGTTGCGATTCTTATCCATCCAGGCAATGCATCATTAGTGAGTGAAGGACTGAGCTTTAACGCAAAAGAAGCCCCAAGTTTATCTGAAGTGTTGATCAATATTGTCCCAACCAACCCTCTACAAGCGATGAGCGAAGGCAACATGCTTCAAATCATCCTGTTTGCGGTCATTTTCGGTTTTGCTATCTCACATATTGGTGAACGAGGAAAGCGCGTAGCAGCCTTGTTTAACGACCTTAACGAAGTGATTATGCGAGTCGTTACGCTGATCATGCAGTTGGCGCCCTACGGTGTCTTTGCCCTGATGGCAAAGTTGGCACTGACACTAGGGCTAGAAACCTTCAGCAGTGTCGTTAAATACTTCTTCGTGGTCTTAGGTGTGTTATTGATCCATGGGTTTATTGTTTACCCATCTCTACTGAAAATCTTTACCGGATTAAATCCCTTTACCTTTATCCGCAAGATGAGAGACGTACAGCTATTTGCATTCAGCACTGCCAGTTCTAACGCGACATTACCGGTTACTATTGAAGCTGCAGAGCACAGATTAGGAGTTGATAACAAAGTTGCCTCTTTCACTCTGCCTTTAGGAGCGACAATCAACATGGATGGTACTGCCATCATGCAAGGTGTTGCGACGGTATTTATCGCACAGGTTTATGGTGTGGATTTGACAATAACCGACTATACCATGGTCGTTGTTACCGCCACATTAGCCTCAATTGGCACTGCTGGTGTTCCTGGTGTAGGTCTTATTATGCTGGCAATGGTACTTAATCAAGTTGGCTTACCTGTAGAAGGTATAGCACTGATTATCGGTGTCGACAGACTACTGGATATGGTCAGAACAGCAGTGAATGTCACCGGTGATACTGTTGCAACAGTTATCATTGCAAAGTCAGAAAATGAGTTCAATGAAGTGGTTTATAATGATACTCAAGCGGGTAAAACGGCTGGCAGTTTTAACGCACAACTTCACGCGAAATAAGATAACAATCACACGCTTGATTTGAAGCAATAAAAAGGCGTCCAAATGGACGCCTTTTTATTTGAATGCATTATGGGGTTTATCTTTCCCAGTATGCTTCTTCTAAGCTGTCTTCACGCTCTGGCAAGCCACTTGATAAACGTGGGCTATGTTGAGCTAATACTTCATAAGCCACTCGATTAGCGTACTTACACACTTGAGAGAATGATGAGTAACATAGACCATCACGTTTATGTTTGCTTGAGCCCGGTACGTTAGCCTTATGGAAAGTATTAGAGGCTAAGTCATGAAGTAATGCAGCCAAGGCACCATCACCAGCGCCGTTGGTGTTACGTATTTTCTCCGGACCACCCATGTAAGGGGAAATATGAGCGTACACCTTAATCGGAGTATCACATGCAGACTTTAATTTAGGACGAGAAAATTCATAGCGGTTAAACTCTGGGATCATACCAGGTAATAATGTATGAGACGTTTCACGCTTTTCAGACTCTTCCGTGTAACCTGCCATGTATAAACCCAGCGCGCCAGCGGTCGTTAATACCAAGTCACATAACTCAAGTGCGGTTTCGCTTGCCTGAAGTGGGTCTTTAAAACCCGTTAACGCTTCACCTTCATCTTCATTCATCGCAAGAATGGTGACATTTTCTTTAATGAAGTTCATCCACCACTGAGGATCGCTCTCAATTAAAAAACGTGTACCTAAGGTTAATACCACTGGTACATCCGCTTCTTTAGCGTACTCAATCGCTTTGAGTGCAGCTTCAGTGATCTGATCGCCGTCGCTGGCTCTCATTAAATAAGCAGTCAAAACCAGAGCAGAAGCGCCTTGTACCACCTCTTTATTAATAAACTCAGGACTCAACTTATCCATCGAACCTTTACTAATCGCAAAAGTACGCTCACCGCACTCAGAGATAAGTGTAAAGCAGCGGCCTATTGGGCCTTCTACTGGCTGTAAATAGTTAAGGTCAACTTTAGAAGATGTGTTACAAAGATAACGATAAGCATAACTGCCCACTTCGATATTATTGCTCATCACGCCAAACAACACAGATCTATCATCAGCAAGGATCGAGTAGTTATGAACGGTATTACCAATCGTACCACCAGCGAATTCATCACTGATCAACTGCTGACTTTTAAGCTCTGAATATAGGGCGTGAGCAGTCTCATCGTCAATTAACGTTGAATTACCTTTAGGTAATTGATAGCGAGCGAGCATTTCATCAGCCACTTTGGCTTCAATATCCACCAGAGTTTGATCTATACCAGTAACGTACGTTGGAAATCGTTTAGGCTGCTGAGTAAGTTGCGCCAACAATGGGTCACGATTTTGTACGGGAAAGTAATGCTTTGACTTTCGTTGACCTGGAAACTTCATGTAATGCTCTCATTAAATGGTGACGGGTTCACCCAAAGCCACAATACACTCACTAAGCCCATGACAGAAGGCAAAAGAGAACATCTCTGATGTGGCTTGGATTTAATGCCTGATAAGAAAAGCATCGGGCATTATGACAATTAACTATTTTTTTATATCAGCTTCGATGCCTGAGCGCTAATATAAATGGCGGCAGATACTAACACAAACAGCAAAATTCACCATAAGCTAAGTCACTTTTTTATCTATTGTGCTTCATGATTAGAAATCAATACTCTCCAAGCTAGATTTTTCCCATAAAAAAACCCACCTAAGTGGGCTTTTAATCGCAAAGTGACTTATTCAGTCTTAACTTAACGCGACAACAATCTCTTCGCTAACAGCTGCAACACTTTGTGTGCCATCAAACTTGCTGTACTTAGCCTGACCACTATCAGCAACTTTACCGTAATAAGCGACAAGCGGCTTAGTTTGCTCATGATAGATCTCTAGACGCTTACGCACTGTGCTCTCTTCATCATCTGGACGAATAGCTAAATCTTCACCAGTGACATCATCTTTACCTTCAACCTTAGGTTGATTAAAAATAAGATGGTAAACACGCCCTGAACCAGGATGGACTCGACGGCCACTCATACGCTTAACAATCTCTTCGTCTGGCACATCAATCTCAACAACATGATCAATAGCAATGCCACCTTCCGCCATCGCATCAGCTTGAGGAATGGTACGAGGGAAACCATCTAGCAAGAAGCCATTTTCACAATCGGCTTGAGCAACACGCTCTTTTACTAGGCCAATAATCAATTCATCTGAAACCAATTGACCAGCATCCATCACTTTTTTAGCTTCTAAGCCTAGTGGCGTACCTGCTTTAACTGCAGCGCGTAACATATCGCCTGTAGAAATTTGCGGGATACCATATTTTTCCATGATGAATTGTGCCTGAGTGCCTTTGCCGGCACCTGGGGCACCTAATAACATGATGCGCATCTCGATTGTCCTTTTATTTGACATAGATTTCATTAGGCCGCGATCTTCGCACATTTGGCCGCTATTTTGAAGGGGCTGATATGGGTTTTAAGCCAGATAATCATTAGACTTTAGCCCCATGTACTAAGGAAGAAATCAAAATAAAGACATTTATTGATCTCTTCTTTCAATATTCTTATCAGTTTTCAGCCTTCACGTTAGTACAAAAGACTGTATAACTTACGACGATACTGGTTTGCCAGTGTATTCCCCTGACCTAGCGCCGTGAGGATCTCTAAAAATAATTGCTTAGCATCTCCATTTGCCACGCCAATATCTTTCGATAGTGGGCTAAATAAAATGGCTAATGCTTCTTCATTACGTTTTGCTTGATGTAAGGCTTTTACGAGCAAGAGTAATTGGGTGATATTATCAGGCTCATTATCAACGAGCTGTTGTAACTGCCTAATTTCAGGACTGTCAGCGGCATCTAATGCCAAAGCCAATTTAGCTTTCAAGCTTTGATAATAACTGTCTTGATCAGCAAGCCCAACAGTGGCTAACAATTCTGCGGCGAACTCAAAATCATCCAGCATTAAACAAGCATCGGCATACACCAAGGCTATTTCTGCATTAGGTGACTCTGTGTACGCTTGCTTTAATAGCACTAAAGCAGGTTCTGCGTCTTGTAACGCTAATAAATTTTTTGCTTCATTTAGCTGTAACTGCCACTGAGCAGGAAGATGCTTATCCAGCATCGCTGCTATTTGCTCCTCCTCTTGCAGCCCTGCAAAACCATCAATGGGTTTTCCTTCACTTAACACTAACGTGGTCGGCATATTTTGAATTTGAAAATAGTTGGCGATTTCAATCTCTTTATCGCAATCTACTTTCGCCAATACAAAACGACCAAATTGCTTTTGTGCCATCCCCGTCAACGTCTGAGACAGCGCAACACTTTCAGGACTTTGTTGCGACCAAAAAGCTAAGACAACAATTTGCTTCATCGATGCATCAACCACATCTTGAATATTATCTTTAGTCAGTTCTAAAACAGCTTCCATAACAATCCTAAATTTAAAAGCAAAAAGAGGCAGACTCTTAATAAAAACAAGTCATGCCTCTTGTCATTTCAATTAACTCATCATTACTTTAACTGAGCTAAAAGCATTTGGTTCATCAACTTAATGAATGCTGATGGATCTGCCAAACTGCCTTTCTCAGAAAGCTGAGCTTGTTGAAGAAGTAAGTCACTCCACTGAGCAAATAACTCTTCATCTTGTTCATCGTTTAAACGTGCCACAAGAGGATGCTCAGGGTTAAGCTCAAAAGTAGGCTTACTTTCAGGGACTGATTGACCAGCCGCTTCCATTAGCTTGATCATCTGAGTCGACATTTCACCGTCACCAGCAACCACACACGCTGGCGTATCTGTTAAACGGGTCGTCACTTTAACCGTAGAGACTTTGTCACCCAGTGCATCTTTAACACGCTTAACTAGGCCTTCAGATTCTGTTTCTAACTTCTCTTGTGCCTCTTTCTCGCTGGCATCTTCAAGAGAACCCAGTTCAAGGTCGCCACGAGTCACAGAATGCAGTTGCTTACCATCAAACTCAGTTAAGTGATTAATCAACCACTCATCGATTCGCTCTGACATCAACAAGACTTCGATGCCCTTCTTACGAAGTAGCTCTAAGTGCGGGCTGTTTGCAGCCGCTTCATAGCTATCGGCAACGATATAGTAAATCTTGTCTTGCCCTTCCTTCATACGGCTAATGTAATCAGCAAGTGACACTGTTGGAGTCGCATCTTCAGTGTGAGTCGATGCAAAACGTAGCAAACCAGCAATACGTTCTTTATTTGCGAAATCTTCAGCAGGTCCTTCTTTTAACACCTGACCAAATTCAGCCCAAAAAGATTGATATTTTTCAGCATCATTTTTCGCTAGCTTCTCAAGCATGCCTAAAACGCGTTTAGTCACAGCAGTACGAAGCGCTGTCGTTACCTTGTTGTCTTGTAAAATTTCACGAGACACGTTTAACGGCAGATCATTTGAGTCAATCAAACCTTGTACAAAACGTAGGTAGCTAGGCATAAACTGCTCAGCATCATCCATAACGAAAACACGTTGCACGAAGAGTTTTAGCCCATGCTTACGGTCACGGTTCCACATATCCCAAGGTGCTTTCGCAGGGATGTACAGTAAACTAGTGTACTCTTGCTTACCTTCAACACGATTATGACTCCAGATAAGTGGATCGGTAAAATCATGAGAGATATGCTTATAGAACTCTTGATATTCCTCTTTAGAAACGTCGCTCTTGTTACGAGTCCACAAAGCTGTCGCCTTGTTCATCGGCTTCCACTGACCTTCAGTCGCCGCTACCGCTTCTTGATCATCACTTGCTTCAACCGCAGGTGTACCGGCTTCGAACATCTCAACAGGCACAGAGATATGATCTGAGTATTTAGTAATAATTGAACGCAGACGGAAGTCATCAGCAAACTCCTTCTCCTCTTCGCGCAAATGAAGCACAATTTCTGTACCACGGCTTTCTTTTACAATGCTTTCTACGGTGAAGTCGCCTTCGCCAGCTGATTCCCATAAAACACCTTCGTCACTGCTATGGCCAGCTGCACGAGTACGCACAGTCACTTTATCGGCAACGATAAATGAAGAGTAGAAACCCACACCGAATTGACCGATTAACTGTGAATCTTTCGATTCATCACCCGAAAGATTTTTAAAGAAGTCTGCAGTACCTGATTTTGCAATTGTACCTAAGTGCTCTATAACACTGTCACGAGTCATACCGATACCGTTATCCTCTATGGTAACAGTACCTTTCTCTTTATCTGTGCTAATGCGAACTCTGAGCTCACCGTCACCTTCATAAAGTGCATCGTTAGTCAGTGCTTCATAACGAAGTTTATCTGCGGCGTCGGCTGCATTGGACACCAATTCACGCAAGAAAATCTCTTTGTTTGAATACAAAGAGTGGATCATCAAGTTAAGGAGTTGCTTGACTTCAGTTTGAAAGCCATGAGTTTCTTGTTGGGACATGGATTGTTCCTTTATGTGTTTCACAAAAACTGTTTCTCTATGCATTAAGAGATGGGGCTGGAATTTACCTTTTCAAGGGAAAAAGTTTTTTAACCTTTCAAATGATTAAAAAAAACCCAGAATCTAACATGTAGACTCTGGGTTATTTGATTTTGAAGACAAGGATGTAGCGCACTAGCGCTTTAACGCTTCCACTTTACAAAGGTAAACGCCCATTAAATGAGAGTGCTAATGTTGTACTGTCAACATATTCAAGTTCGCCGCCAACCGGAACGCCATGAGCAATCCGACTAACCACAACTTGATGATTTTTGGCCATATCAGCAATAAAGTGTGCTGTTGCATCCCCTTCCACTGTCGGATTAGTAGCCAGAATAAGCTCAGAGACATCACCGGAAGCCAAATGTGCTTCAAGCAGTGACAAACCAAGTTCGTCTGGCCCGACTCCATCAAGTGGAGAAAGATGGCCTAACAACACGAAATATCGACCGGAGAAATGTCCTCCCGCTTCAATTGCCAGCACGTCAGCAGGCGTTTCAACAACGCAAATAACCTCAGAGTGGCCTCGTTTGTGACTGGCACAAATGGGGCATAACTTCTCTTCGGTAAAAGTACGGCAAGCTTGGCAATGTCCTACATCACTCATCGCACTCGCTAATGCAGAAGCCAAAGATTGTCCCGCTTTGCGATCCCGCTCCAAAAGCTGAAACGCCATACGCTGAGCAGACTTTGGACCAACACCGGGCAAACACTTTAATGATTGGATAAGTTCATCAACCAGAGGACTAAATTTCATTTTTGACCCTGATTAGAACGGCATCTTCATGCCAGGTGGTAGTTGCATACCACCTGTAACTTCAGCCATTCTCTCTTTTTGATTCTCTTCAACACGACGAGCAGCATCGTTACACGCCGCAGCGATAAGATCTTCAAGCATCTCTTTGTCATCTTCTAACAGGCTAGGATCAATATCCACTTTACGTACACTGTGAGAACCTGTCATGGTCACTTTTACAAGACCTGCACCCGCTTCACCGGTGACTTCCATACGTGCAATCTCTTCCTGTACTTTGGCCATTTTATCTTGCATCATCTGGGCCTGTTTCATCAGGTTACCCATACCGCCTTTTCCAAACATAGCTATATCTCTTCAATTAAGGGGCTAATAAAGTTGGCTCATCTTACTTAAAAATTAGTGATAATCAATCAAAGCCGCACAAACTTATGACTCAGACAACGTCTTAAAGTTCGACTTATCGACAAGCTCGATGGTATTTCCTTTCAAACTCAACAATTCAGGGCTGTAACTTAAACTATCCGTTTCAAACTCAGCATCCATCTCCGCAATTAACCACTGAACATGACTGTCATTCATTAAACCGTTATGGGCCTGTGATAATAACTCTTTATGGAAACGCTGACGTATTTCAAGTGGTGTTTCACGCGTAGCATCAACCCCCACAGAAACCGTAACATGCACCTCTTTATCTAAGGCTCTGCTTAACGCTTCTTCTAACTGCACGATGGCAACATCGGCAGACAAATGTTTCTGATTCGGTTTCAACAAGAGCGCAAGCGGCTCGACAAAATGATGGCACACTGAATTGACCGCCAGCTGACGTACCCGCCCTCCAACATCCAGTGCTGACATCAAACGATACCATTTCAGATCGATGTCATTTCCTGTCACTGCGCCATCATGGGTTGGCACAACCTCAAGTGGCGTCGAATGTAATACCGGCGCAGGAACTTCAACCAATTGAGCTGAGCTTTCTTTGGGAACCGCATTGTTTGCAGGAACAAATTCCTCTTCAGCTGCCGAGTTTGTCTGCTCAACAGGCTGATTAAGTTCTGTATCATCAACAGTCTCCTCAGCCAAAATAGGCGTAACAGGCTCTTCCCAAGGGGGCCTATCTTCTAACGCTGCAGCATCGAACTCAGCCTCTGTCGAGGATTGCTCATCAAGCACCTTACTCTCTTTTGCAGGCGTTACCTCTTGAGGTTGCTCTGTTGAAGGAGGCCGTTTTGGCGGGACAAAATCTTTACGTTGCGCTTCAGACTTTTTTCCACCACTCTCCTTAGGCTCTTCAGCGCTAAGTTGAGTCAGCAAACTATCTCGCGCTGCTAATACTGCATCGAGTATGTCATCTTCTTCAGGTGTACTTGCTGGGGCTGAATCTGTTGTTTCACTCTGTTGTGCTACTGGCGAATATGCGTTATCACCAGAAGATTCTGGATACGGGTAAGCATCCTCTTCTTGGAACTGTTCTTGATAGTCCTGTTCAACATCAAACTGCGCCGCTTGTGCATAATATTCATCGGGCACAGCATTGGGATCTGACTGCTGTGACTCATTCACCACATTGCTCTTTTCAGCCACTGGCGCATCAAGCGCAGACATCTTTTTGGTCGGTTCATCGTCTGTAGTCGATACTACCGTCTCGTTGATGCTAGTCGTCTCAGAATGTTGGTCAACTGCTTGAGAAGTCAATGCTTCAACCTCATCAGCTTGGCTTGCCTGAGCTGATAATTGAGCCGTCTCTTGCTCCATCCCATGACTTGCAGCCTGACTTAGTATTAACGTCTGTTCACTGTTTAAACTATCAAGTGCTGCGTCTTCATCATCAACAGCTTCTAGCGAAGAAAGCTGTTCTTCACTTGAATCAATTGTCACCGCGTTTGTTGGCTCACTTTTCAACGTCACAACATCACTTTGATGTTCAACAACTTGTTCTGGTGATGCTGTTAACTCATCAGTTAGAGGCGTACTTGCATGCGCAGTGCTTGCAACTGGATCCGTTGAAATAACCTTATTAAGAGCTGGTACAGATACACTCGCAGGCTTATCAACAATCCAACGCTTAACGGGCGCCTCAGGTACAAATGACACCGCTCTGAGCAGCGCCATCTCAAGACCTGATTTTGGATCTGGTGCATGAGGGAGATCTTTACGGCCAGTCAGCAACAATTGATAATAAAGCTGTACTTGCTCTGGATTTAGCTGCTCAGCAAACGATTTTATCTGCTCACTATGAATGGAGAGCTGTGCCGCTGCAGGAGCAAATTGGCTTAAGGTAATTTGGTGTAAGAGTTCGAGTAAACTACGCAGCACTTCTTGCGGATCGGCACCAAATGAGAGCACTTGAGACGTCACCTGCATCAGTTGCCCAATATCACCTTGGGTTAGCGCGTTAAACAGGGTGATAACGTGTCGCTCGTCAATGCTGCCTAACATGGTCTGCACTTGGGTCAGTCTAACTTCACCACCACCAAACGCTATCGCTTGATCTGTGAGGCTTAACGCATCACGCATACTGCCATTAGCCGCTTTAGCCAATAAGCTTAATGCCTGTTCGTCAAAGGGTAATACTTCTTGAGTTAACACATGGTCAAGCTGCTGTGTAATTTCTTCTTGAGTCAGACTCTTAAGGTTAAATTGCAAACAACGAGATAACACAGTGACTGGAAGCCTCTGTGGATCGGTTGTCGCAAGTAAAAACTTTACATGTTCAGGAGGCTCTTCCAACGTCTTGAGCAGCGCATTAAAACTGCTGCGTGACAGCATGTGCACTTCATCGATTAAGTAGACTTTAAAACGGCCACGACTAGGGCGGTACTGCACGTTATCGAGCAGTTCACGGGTATCGTCGACTTTTGTTCTTGAGGCTGCGTCCACTTCGATAAGATCGACAAAGCGACCTTCAGATATTTCAATACAGCTTGAGCATTTACCGCAGGGTGTCGCGGTGACACCTTGCTCACAATTCAGGCCTTTCGCAAAGAGTCGTGCTAAGCTGGTTTTTCCAACCCCACGAGTGCCAGAAAACAGATAGGCATGATGCAATCTTTGCTGAGTAAGCGCGTTGGTTAACGCATGTAAAACATGAGACTGGCCAACCATTTGCTCGAAAGTGGCAGGGCGCCATTTTCTGGCCAACACCTGATATGACATGGAACTCCCCAAAGTGTTTCTTTATCAATTTCGGGAGCATGCTCCTCGGATTGTGGCACAATAGCATGCCATACTAAAACTCGCTACCGAGGAACATTTTTACGCTGGTTTATTCGCCTTCAAATACACAAAGTGTCACTAGCTCAAGATCCATCTCTTGAAGACGTTTTTCACCACCTAAATCAGGTAGAGAGATCACAAAGGCAGCGTGCTTAACTTCACCACCAAGTTTGCGAATAAGTTTTACCGTCGCTTCAATTGTGCCGCCAGTCGCTAACAGATCATCTACCACAAGTACTTTATCATTTTCGTTGATGGCATCAATATGAAGTTCTAATACATCATGACCATACTCAAGCTCATAGCTTTCAGAAATGGTTTCGCGAGGTAGCTTGCCTGGTTTACGAACAGGAACAAAACCCACACCTAATGCAAGTGCCAATGGAGCACCGAATAAGAAGCCGCGAGCTTCAGTGCCCACTATCTTAGTAAAACCATGGTCTTTATAGTGCTGAGCTAAGAGATCGATCGTTGCTCTATAGGCAACAGGGTCTTCAAGTAGACTTGTCACATCTCTAAATAAAATTCCAGCTTTTGGATAATCCGGAATCGTTTTAATACTCTGTTTTATTAGCGCTAAACTTTCGTTATTCATACCATCATCTTTTGGTTTTGTCCGCTGCTATTAGCTGACTTTTAAAAATCGGGCTAAAGCTTAAGCCGCTTTACTGTGAGTTGCAACTAGTGGTGGTGCTAATGAGGTTATTTTGACGAAGAACTCACAAAATATAAGCTCTTTACTAGTACTACTGCGCAATTGAAATAGACGAGTAATACTCAGTTAATCTTCCAATTCGGGGATTTGCCTTAAGTATAGACCCAGCCCAATAGCACAACATACCAGCATCACTTTAACCCAAATAAGTGGAACGAGAGCAATGCTAACAGCAAAACTTAAGCCGCTAACAATGTATGCTTTTCTCTTTAATCCTTTACGTATCGCCCGTTTTTTATCCCAATCAGCAAGTGCTTCTGAAAACCAAGGATGGTTCATTAACCACTGATGTAAACGCTCGCTCGAACGTGCAAAACAAAAAGCGGCTAATAAAATAAATGGCACCGTTGGTAGGATAGGGAGCGGTATCCCAAGTAAACCTAACGCTAAGCTACACAATCCACAAATAAGATATAACCCACGCTTAATTACCATCACGCCCCTCAATATACCAAGCTATTTCTAATCTCGTAGTCTTAACTACAAACACTGGAAGCATAAACAAAAAAACCACTCAAAAGAGTGGCTAGTATACATGAGTTACTGATAATTAAAGCACACCAGCAACCTTTAACCACGACAATGTTGCTGGTAATGTAGGTATTAATAAAACAAGAATAAAACCAATTAAGTAGTAAATATTAAATACATCTTTAAACGGCTGGCTCATGACTTCCTCACAATAATAGATGAATGCTTTTTTGATCTAGATCAATTTATCTATCCATTATAGTGTGAAGCTAGGCATATAGGAAGACTGTTTAGTGCCTTTGTTTATATCTAAATAGCTAGATTCCGGCATGCTTAATTAGAGATAAATCCTTCACCACCCCTTTAGTGGCAAGATCTTCTAGGAGCTGTAACGCCCCTTGCACTAAAACGTTTTGGTCCATGTTCGAATAAACGCTCACCAACCACTCTTTTAAATCATCGAAATTTACAGCTTCGTATTGTGACAAAAATCCCAATAATTGCGCCGATAAAGGCGTTAACTGTAAAAATATCACCTCATCTTCATCATCACGATAGAGACAAAAAAACTGCGGCGAATCACTTGGCGACTCAGGACGGTATTCATCACTAATACGTTGCACATCAAATGAATACTGCAACACTTTTGCAGTATCAGACAGACAAAGTGCTTGATTGATGATGGGAGTGTCTATCTGTTTGTGTAGCGGATTGTCTTTTGCGACTGCAACAACTAACTCCATATACTCATAATGTGCCAGCTCTAACATGAAGGCTGGATCGCTCTCGTTAAATTTATACTCTGTCTGTAGAAAAACTAAAAACTCTTGAGCGATCTCAATAAAAATCGGAGTTTCACAGTCATGCTCAACAAAGAATGTCTGTACCAACGCCAACCAATTGTCTTTGGTGTATAAGGTCTTTAATACTGGAAAAGCGCTAGAGATAAAGCCTTCCATGTTATTAAAGAATAACTCTCGATACACTTTCATTCTTCGCGCATCAGTCCCTTCAGGTAAACTTGATGAGGGCTGTTTAATATGATCGATAAAAGATTGCTGGATCTGTAAAAAACTCATCATGCCCTCCTAGAAATAGCGCCTATTGCTGTTTGTTGGTATTGAGAAATTTTATTGATCTCATTGAGTAGAATATGAGTCTTTGGAATATTAAAATCTCGCTCTAATAACGTTGGAAAAACGCCATGAACGTCATAACACTCAGCCAGTAGATCCCATACAGGTGAAACAACATCAGCACCATGAGTATCTACAATCAGATCTTTGTCCTCTTCATAGTGACCAGCGATGTGCAAGTACGCGATCCGCTCTGTTGGCATTGCTCGTAAAAATTGGCTTGCGTCATATTGATGATTAACTGAGTTCACATAGATATTGTTCACATCCAGTAGCATCTTACAGTTTGCTTCGTTTAATACTGCAGTCACAAACTCCACTTCAGACATCTGTGCGCCCGGAGCGGCATAGAAAGAGACATTTTCGAGAATTAACGGCCTTTCTAAAATATCCTCGACCTGCTTAACACGATTTGCGACGTAGTGTACGGCCTCTTCCGTGAACGGGATCGGCATCAAATCATACATATGCCCAGTCCCAGAGCAGTAACTTAAATGCTCCGAATAAACAGAAATATTATGCTCATCCATAAAGGATTTAATATTCTTCACAAACTGCACATCTAATTCTGCTGGCCCACCAATAGAAAGCGACAGACCATGACAAAAAAACTCATGCTGTTCAGTTAACTGTTTAAACTGACGGCCATATTTACCGCCTAACGTCATCCAGTTTTCAGGGGCGACTTCAAAAAAATTTATCTCTTCAGGAGAACCCTGACAAAATTCGTCGAGCATCTCTCGTCTAAGACCGAGTCCAACTTTTGCATGCTCACTCATGCCCTCTCCTACTCACTCATGTTCAAATATTGGTATAAACAAAGACAATTAAGGCCAGTTAAACTGGCCTTAGATTTACCATAGAGCATCTGCATCAAATGCATCATCTCATATAGCAGTGTGTATCTTACCCTAAGGTTAGATTACTTATCGCCGCCACATTTGCCTTCGCCACACTTACCTTCTTTGGCTTTCTTCATGTCGCCGCCGCACTTGCCTTCGCCACACTTACCTTCTTTGGCTTTCTTCATGTCGCCGCCACATTTGCCTTCGCCACACTTACCTTCTTTGGCTTTCTTCATGTCGCCGCCACATTTACCTTCGCCACACTTACCTTCTTTGGCTTTCTTCATGTCGCCGCCACATTTACCTTCGCCACACTTGCCCTCTTTGCCTTTCTTCATATCACCGCCACACTTGCCTTCGCCATCAACAAGTTGATAACCAGACTCCATTTGGCTATATCCAAACGGGTTAGCTTGTGCTTGAGCGGCAAACGCAGAACCGACAACAACAGTACCTAAAGCAGCAGCAACAACAGTTTTTTTAACTAAATTCATAATAATTTCCTTCCGTATTAATTTAAGTTGTTTTTGATGCCAACGACATTGTTGTCAGCTGGCTTGCAATAATAGACCTGACACACTTCAATTTTATTTCATTTTTTGTATGACGATCACATTTATGCATCATTAATTCAATCTTAGCAACTGCTTAAACAAATTGTCAGTAAATCAACAGGCATAGATTTTGTATCCATTAACGCCTTGAGGTAAAATAGTCATTACTGGGAGCCAAACTCTATGCCTCATCATTTAGTCTTCTCCACCTCTGCTATTAAGATAAGAAATATATAATGCGCGTAATACTTGCTCCAATGGAAGGCGTTGCCGATGATCCTATGCGTTCACTACTTACCGGCGTAGGCGGTTATGATCTTGTGATCAGCGAATTCATTCGTGTTGTTGACCAACTTCTGCCTGAAAAAGTGTTTTATCGCCTGTGTGCTGAACTTGCTTATGGCAGTAAAACGAAAGCAGGTACGCCTGTCAGATTGCAGCTTTTGGGTCAACATCCCAATTGGATGGCAGAGAATGCAGTAAGAGCCATCGAATTAGGCTCACAGGGTGTAGATCTCAATTATGGCTGCCCGGCTCCCATGGTAAACAGAAGCAACGGCGGCGCTGCATTACTCAAAGAACCCGAGACTATCCATAAAGTCACCAAAGCGGTAAGAGATGCCGTTCCTTTAACTCACCCCGTTTCAGCCAAAATCAGATTAGGTTGGGATGATAAAAGCCGCTGTGTTGAAATAGCCCAAGCAATTGAATCTGCTGGAGCGACTGAACTGACGGTTCATGCAAGAACCAAAGAAGAGGGTTATCGACCGCCAGCACATTGGGAATATATCAATCTTATACGTGAAGCCATATCAATCCCAGTCATTGCTAATGGCGAAGTCTGGTCACACCAAGATTACCTAAACTGTAAGGCTGCCAGTGGCTGTGATGACGTCATGATAGGACGAGGTGCTTTAGCCGTACCAAACTTAGCCCATGTCATCAAAACCAACCAAACGATGATGCCTTGGTATGATGTTATGCAGTTACTGCTGCAATATTCTGACTACGAGATAGTCAGCGTAAAAGAGAAATACTACCCCGCTAGAATAAAGCAGTGGCTCAAATTTATGGTCAAACATTATCCTGAAGCCGATGCCCTCTTTGCCCAAGTTCGTGTCATGAGGCAAACTCAAGATATTTTGGCCCTACTAAGAAGTGAAGCTAATTATTAATCCGCTTCAAAATACAAAGAAAACCGTTTCCAGCTCATTCACATCAACTGATAATGATGATAAAAAATGTATATATGACTGAGATTTGATCTCAGTCATAACTATCAATCACCACCTGTTTAGACTTAGTGTCCGTTAGAAACATAACTTAGGCATATTCTCGTGAGCAGATCACACATTAGGCATGAACTGTCGAAGCTTGAAACTCAACTCAGGAAAGAGATAGGTGAACTTGTCGGCAAAAATCATCTTGTACTCGACAATGAACAAGTCAATCTCTGTGACATTATTGAGGTATTAACTCAAGCTAAGTTATGTGACGAGCCACTGTTTATGAAGCTCACGAAACTTGATGCCGCATTTTGTCAGCTAGACATAGACCTTTATGGTTTGTGTTCTGATTGCGAAAATGAAATTGAGCCTGAACGCCTGGCTCGCGATATGCTTGAGCAAAGATGTACAAATTGCGCTGATAAATATGAACATCAACACAGACAAGAGTTGAGGTTGAGTTATTAAAAAATAATAACTACATATTTCTTGTAAAAATATGCTAACTGAACACTGAATAAAAAAAGGCCCTCCTCAAAAGAAGGCCTTCCTCAAAACTACTCTTTAAAACCTTTGAGTATAAGTTGCCGTATAAGTTCTACCATATAGATTATACAAAGAATCATCATAGGCTAAATTAGAATCTAGTACAGGATCCTCATTCGTTATATTACGAACACCAACTGCGAACTTTCCGTTCCAAGAAGCCAAATAATGGTAACTAAAATCAAACGTAGTTTGTGATGGGAGGCTACCAGTCTTTTCAAACGTCGTAGGATCGGTTGTTTCTGCCTGACCAGTAATATGCTGAGTTAACAAAGATGCACCATGATCACCTAAAGACCAATCAACAACCCAAGTGAATCGATACTCAGGTAAACCATTTCGGCCAACCATATTGTTAACAGGACCATCAAAATACTCTTCGTCCTCGTAAGTCAGCACATAAGTTAAGTCAAAAGTAGAGCCGAAATCACCAACTGTAGTTTCTAAACCAGAATATGTAAGATTGAAATCTATACCAGAAGTGTCGAAGCCGTTACCATTAACTAAAGGAGTGGTAGCTTCAAGAATCTTTCCATCAGGGTTATTACCTGCACGTACAATTTCACCTTCAGATAGATTACCGTAACCAACTTTAGCTTCTTCTTTTAAGAGGGAGTCAAGTGAAATGAAAGTGATAACATCGTCAATTGATAAATTATAATATTCTACTTTTGTACTTAGTTTATCTGTAATATTCCAAATGGCTCCAAGATTATAAAAATCAGAAGTCTCAGGGCTTAACCCTTCGTTGGCTTGTCTGGTAACATCATATTGTGATGAAGTACATTTTGAAGGTTCAATACCCTGTAAATCACATAAACGATAATCTGTTGCTGAATCAGCACTAAATGAATCTGCAGCATATAAATCTGAAAGAGATGGAGCCCTAAAACCTTGTCCCCATGAAGCCCTTAACACGACATCTTCTAGTAACTGATAACAAAGCGCAATTTTTGGGGTTGTCGCTGAACCAAAATCTGAGTATTTGTCATAACGGAAAGCAACGTTAAGTTCTAAATCATCCGTAACGGGTAAAATTGATTCACCAAATACAGCAAAAACTTCACGTTCACCACCAGAACCACTTCCTGAAGAGCCTATAACTTCACCCGCAGCTGACTCGGCATCAACTTTAGAAGTGTATTTGTACTCAGTAAATTCCGTACCAAAATACCAACCAACTAATCCACCTGGTAGTTCAAAAGCCTCAAAATTGACACCTGCGTTTAGGCTCTGAAACTCCATGATATCTTGTGCTAAAGTATCATGTGAAATAGCAGCAACAACCTCATCACTATTACCACTAGGCCCAAAGTTAAAATCACCACTTGCAACTAGATTTTCAACTGTTGGACGGTGTACATATCCTGTTCCATAGTTACTATTCTCAGCTAAATTGTAATGATATGTAGCATCCCAACCAAAATTTTCATGCTCTCCAATAAGTCCAACTTGCAGATCGGTACTGTAATCGATCGTGGTTGAATCACGAGTGCCAACATCTGTAAATCTATAGTAAGCACGACCAGCATTTTCATTCTTAGTGGTATTTATATAATTACCATCTTCATCATAATTCTGCACATCCATCTGTCCAGCTTCGACATTAAACCAACCAGCAGCAGGAGCATAACGGCCAAAAGTCTCATTACGACTAAATAACCCCTGTCCCTCAAACCTGACTTCATCTGATAGTTCATAGTCAGCTGTCACGTAACCAGCTGTATATTGTCTAGCAGCATGATCTGCGGCTTCTGAGGTATAATCATAACCACAAATGAAATCCCCATCACCGTAATCATATACATGACCACCACCAACCATTTTGTCATTATTACACGCTTCCATTGGTTTGAATTGGAATGTAGTCATGTCTAGGAAATTTCGAGCATAAGCAGACACGCCAGTAGTGTCTGAATACTTTTCAGCTAATGTATTTGTGGAACTTGAAAACCAACGATCTTTTTGATATATAATTTCACGGTTTTGGTGTTCGAATGAAAACGTTAAACTTCCTTTATCACTTGTTGTCCCACCAACAGCACTAACCTTCCACTCTTCTCCACCAGGTTGTTCAGGGTTCGATCCAGTAGCTGAAACTTCCAATCCTTCAAAACCTTTCTTAAGAATAATATTTACAACACCAGCAACAGCATCAGAACCATAAACAGCAGAAGCACCATCAGTTAGCACCTCAATTCTTTCAATAGCCGCTGTAGGAATTGTGTTCAAGTTGACGGCTGTACCACCCATAGTTGGAGAACCAGGCATACGCTTACCATTGAGTAAAACTAATGTTCTATCTGCACCAGCTCCTCTTAATGAAATATTAGCCTGACTCTGCCATGTACTACCAGATGATTCAGCAAAAGAGCCAAAAGTATTCAAGTTACTTCGACGAAGCACATCAGCAACAGACATTTCACCAGTTTTTTCAATATCTGCAGCACTAATAGTTGTTACAGGCGAAGACCCCTCTAAATCAGTTCTTTTAATTCGCGAACCTGTTACAGAGATTCTTTCTACTTTCGCTCCATCAGCCTGCTCTTCTGCAAAGGCTAAACCAGAAAACGCGACGGTTGATGCTGCTACTGCGATAACACTATTACGTACGGCTTTGGCTGTTAAGGTCAAAGAGTTCATATATTCTCCTTCATCATTATTATTACCCGCTTAATTAACAGGTAATAACGTTGATGATAATTATTGTTATATTATTTTATTTATAATTCATTTTATTATTAACATTAAACAAAGGTGACAACCTTCTGAATTAATAATGTTAAATTCACACAACCAAGTCAACAGTTATTACATTTAAATAACGACAATGAGACCAATTGATACAACCGATCGAAAGATAACTGAAAAACAAATCAATTCATCGTTTAAAAACAGCGAGATATATAAAATCAAGTTATTAGCCATATGTGCAATAGATATTATTTAATAAATAAACAATTGATACAATTAGTTGCGTTAGTTAATTGAATATTAAATATAGTTCAGCGCAGGTTTAATTTAACAAACACAAAACCTATGTATTAAAATGTATCCAACCAGTGATTACTAAAGCTAAATAAATAAATCTATACACTATGATAAAGTTCATTTATTACACGATCTCAACATATATTTATTACCGTTCGAAATAGTTGTAATAACTTTTTGTATTGAGTGCCCTACACTTAGTAGTTGAAAAACGAAATGTGCAGATTAGATGTGAAGTGATCTAAGCAAAATATGGAGAATATGAGGAGATATTAAGGAATTGATGAGTACAAACCCTGTTTCAATCCATCGATAGAAATAAGCTTAAGCATTGTATTCTGGCCTCTTATACCAATCAGTATAAAGATTTGATCGCTCAGCGAGAGTTTAGCGGTCCTGAGGCAAGGCAACGAGTGAAGAGCATAGTTATTCTACGGTTAAGCTCGTTAACACAGGATCAGAACCGC
>NZ_VKGK01000012.1 GCF_007197645.1 Shewanella hanedai | reverse complement strand
GCAGAAAGCCTAATTTTAGAGCCTCGACGAACGAGGTCATTTCCTAGGACGGTTAAACGAAGACCTCAGAGATACGCCAGGAATAAAAAATGCCAGTAAGCTTAACTTACCGGCATTAGACCCTAAGGTCTCCTTTCGTTTTGTAGCGAGTTAACGCTTATTCAGCAGCTGGAGCCGCTTCAGCTTTAGGCGCAGCTTCTTTCATAGAAAGACGTACACGGCCTTGGCGATCAACTTCCATCACCTTAACTTTAACTTCTTGACCCACTTGCAGGTAATCAGAAACGTTAGCAACACGCTCTTCAGCAATCTGAGAGATGTGAACTAGACCATCTTTACCAGGAAGAATCGTGATGAATGCACCGAAATCAACGATACGAACAACTTTACCGTTGTAAACAGTACCCACTTCAACTTCAGCAGTGATCTCTTCGATACGACGAATAGCTTCTTGCGTTGCTTCGTTGTTTGAAGAGGCAATTTTCACAGTACCATCATCATCAAGTTCGATAGTTGTACCGGTCTCTTCGGTAAGAGCACGAATAGTTGCGCCGCCTTTACCAATCACGTCACGGATCTTCTCAGGGTTGATCTTAATCGTTGTGATACGTGGAGCATGCTCAGAGATATCGCCACGGTGTGAACCGATTGCTTGATCCATAACATTAAGGATATGAACACGAGCACCATAAGCTTGCTTTAGTGCGATCTGCATGATCTCTTGAGTGATACCTTCAATCTTGATATCCATCTGCAGTGCAGTAATACCGTCGCGAGTACCCGCAACTTTAAAGTCCATATCACCAAGATGATCTTCATCACCTAGGATGTCAGAAAGAACAACGAAATCGTCGCCTTCTTTAACTAGACCCATCGCAATACCAGCAACAGAAGTCTTGATTGGGACACCTGCATCCATAAGTGCTAACGAAGTACCACAAACTGATGCCATTGAACTTGAACCGTTAGATTCAGTGATTTCAGATACAACACGAACGCTATATGGGAATTCTTCAGCAGAAGGCATAACGGCATTCATACCGCGCCAAGCTAGCTTACCATGACCGATTTCACGACGCTTAGGTGAACCAACCATGCCAGTTTCGCCCACTGAGTATGGAGGGAAGTTATAGTGAAGCATAAAGCGATTGGTGTATTCGCCCATGATGCTGTCAACTTTCTGTGCGTCACGCTCAGTACCTAGTGTACAAGTAACAAGAGCCTGAGTTTCACCACGAGTGAACAATGCACTACCATGAGTACGTGGAAGTACACCAGCCATAACGTTAAGAGCACGAACCATATCTGGTTCACGACCATCGATACGTGGGCTACCAGAGATGATACGACCACGTACAACTTTCTTTTCTAGGCTACCAAGTAACTTGTCGACTTCACGTAGATCAAGATCTGCGTTCTCTTCAACTAGTTTGGCAACAACAACGCTTTTAAGTGCAACAACGGCATCACGACGTTCATGCTTATCAGCTATCTGGTATGCAGATGCATATTCAGCTTCTGCAAGTTCCTTAATTTTTCCAACTAAAACAGCATCAGCAACAGGCGCTGTCCAATCCCATTTAGTTTTACCAGCTTCAGCTGTAAATTCAGTAATTGCATTGATAACGATTTGTTGTTGAGCATGACCATAAGCCACACCACCCAACATCACTTCTTCAGGTAATGAAGCAGCTTCAGATTCAACCATCAATACTGCACCCTGTGTACCAGCAACAACTAGGTCGAGGTCACTGTCAGCCAACTGGCTTACTTCAGGGTTTAGGATGTATTCGCCGTTAGTATAACCAACGCGAGCCACACCTAGTGGTCCTTTGAATGGAAGTTCTGAGATGCAAAGTGCAGCAGAAGTACCAATCATAGAGATGATATCAGGATTAATTTGAGGATCGACTGAAACAACAGTGATGATAACCTGAACTTCATTTTTGAAACCGTTCGGGAAAAGAGGACGGATTGGACGGTCAATTAGACGTGCAATCAAGGTTTCATTTTCTGAAGGACGGCCTTCACGTTTGAAGAAACCACCAGGGATTTTACCCGCTGCGTAAGTTTTTTCCTGATAGTTAACGGTTAAAGGAAAAAAGTCACGGCCCACGTCTTCTGCTTTCTTTCCAACGACAGTGACTAATACTGTTGTATCACCCATACTTGCTAAAACGGCCGCATTTGCCTGGCGTGCAATAACCCCTGTTTCCAAGGTGACTGTATGTTGACCATATTCAAAACTTTTTACGATTGGATTCACGTGAACCATTCCTTAAATTTAATAACCTTAATTTCGCGCATAAGTATACTTCATCTCTATTCAAGAGATAAAGAGCGCAGAGTGATGACAAAGCCGAAAGTTTTCTCTAAAGTGAATACTTTCAAGAATATTTTGTTATGGAACTGGCCTAAAAGAGTTTTTTTGAGTATCAACGCCCGAATAAAAGGATCGGTACATGTCTGCCAGCTTTAAATCTCTTACTTGGAAACAGACTAATCTCGTGGTTTTCTCTGCGCTTTTCTTCGCGATTGCGATTTTTATCGTAGAAATAGCCCTTGTTGGTGTGTCCGCCAGAGATCAACTTAAAGCTTCTCAGAAAGAGCTACTCGACTCGGTAGAGCAACCTGCTGCGAACGCCGTGTGGGCGCTTGATGATAACTTAGCAAAGCAGACGCTAGAGGGAATACTTAAGGTTCAGCATGTCGGTTCTGCCGTTATTGAACTTGATGACGGTTCTTTATTTGTTTCAGTATCCAACCCCAATGCTGAGCCTAATGTTTTTCAAGGACTCAGCGATCACCTTTTTGGCGATCTGAAAGAGATCTCTCGTTCACTTCTGCGGCCTTTTTACTTTGAAGGTGCAACAAAACAACACTTTATCGGCACCCTAACTGTATTTTATGATACTCAAGGGCTCACAGATTCATTACTTGCTCAATTAAAATTCAGCCTTACTGCAACTTTAGCGCGAGCGCTACTGATCACATTGCTTCTATCCATCGTATTCCATCGCTTTCTCACTCGCCCCATTGCCCAAATCAGTGAAGCCATCGATAAAATAGACCCTGAATCACCCGATAAAAATCTTCTGCCGGTAGACCCCTCACATATTGACGATGAGTTAGGTTTGGTCGCCTCAAAGTTTAATCAAATTTTGATTCAATTTGGTCAAACACAAAGTAAATTAAGAAAAATGGCAACCAGAGATCCGTTAACCGGCCTGCCTAACCGTACATTATTACTGGAAACCATCGCGGTGACGATTCAACGTGCGCGAGTCCATAAAAAGCAATTTAGCAT
This sequence comes from Shewanella hanedai, assembly GCF_007197645.1. Lineage (GTDB taxonomy): Bacteria > Pseudomonadota > Gammaproteobacteria > Enterobacterales > Shewanellaceae > Shewanella > Shewanella hanedai. The sequence continues at coordinate 133,285 of NZ_VKGK01000012.1, read as the reverse complement.
GGTGTTTATCGATCTCGACAGATTCAAAAACGTCAATGATTCGTTAGGGCACGCCTTAGGCGACAAGTTCCTTGCAAGAATAGCCAGAGTATTAGAGCGAGTGGTCGGTGACAAAGGAACGGTCGCTAGATTAGGCGGAGATGAGTTTGTTATTCTAGCCGATGAGATCCAGACACCTGGTCAAGCGGCTGATTTTGTTGATAACTTATTGCTTCAGCTGAACACTCCTATGCAGCTCAACGAACACACGATACACCCCGCGGCGTCTGTGGGTATTTCTATCTATCCAGATGATGGCATGACAGCAGAAGATCTTATTCGTCATGCAGATATCGCCATGTACAGTGCGAAAGCGGCTGGCTCAAACCAATGGGCCTTTTTCAAGCAACAGATGACAGAGCGGGCGGCCGTTCGTTTAAGAACCGAAGCATCGCTGCATGACGCGCTTAAGCATGATGAGTTTCGACTTCATTTCCAACCCAAGTTCGACATTAAAACAGGTAAAATACTCGCCTGCGAAGCCTTGATAAGATGGCAGAAAGATGGCCGATTAATCAGCCCACTCTCTTTTATTCCTGTGGCAGAAGAAACCGGTATCATCATACCTATCGGTCGTTGGGTCATTGAAGAGGCCTGCAAAACTTTGCGAGAATGGAAAGTAAGATACAATTTCGTTTTACCTATCGCCGTCAATGTCGCTTCACAGCAATTTGCTGACGCCAGCTTGGTCCCTGATATCAAACAATTAGCCTTAAGGTATCAAATAGACCCTGAACTGTTAGAAATTGAGATAACAGAGACCTCATTGATGAATGATATCGAGTTGGCCATCTCTAAGCTGCAACAGCTTAAGTCTGCAGGTTTTGGTATTGCTGTTGATGATTTTGGTACGGGTTACTCGTCACTTTCATATTTACGGCACCTGCCGATCACAACAATGAAAATTGATCGTTGTTTCGTTACCGATCTACCGCAGGAGAGCGCTATAGCATCGACGATTTTGATGTTAGGAAAACAGTTAAATCTTAGCGTTGTTGCAGAAGGCATTGAAAACCAAGAACAGCTTGACTGGCTTAGCAGCAATGATTGTCAAATTGGTCAGGGTTTCTATTTCAGCAAACCACTGCCGATGGATGAGTTTATAGAGAAATACATCAAACCAAACACAGCCAGTATCAGCAATATTTAAATGACATCTTTACAGCGCATTGAATGAAGCAAAGCTTCAGGCGCTTCTTTCTCTAGAGGGCTCTCAGCCCATTTTATAAAGTAATAGCACTCAAGCCTTCGGTTACTGATGTTATACCAATTACATTAAGTATCTGTTCATTCCGCGGGAATTCAAAGCGCTGAAGGCAAGGTCAATATATTGCTCCTGCAATATCGACATGCACCACATCCATGTGGCTTACGGATGATTGAAGCTAATAGTTATTCTCGGCTCTGGCATCCTGCTTCGCCCTACCTTCTGCATCCATGCAGTCGTATATCTAATACCAATTCCACTAACGATGTGATCTTTCAGCGGGAGTTCAAAGCCTTGTAAGCAAGGCGGAGGCTTGAAGCTAATAGTTATTCTATATCGAAAGCCTCTAACGTAGCATAAAGGGCTTTGAAACCCGCACTACGTGAGCCTCTCAGGCATTCCACTTCTGCTTTGCATTAACTTAAAAGGGAATAACCATTTCTTCATCAATGTGCCTTGAATTGAAAAGCCTGAGTGGCTCTGAATTGATCACTTATTTAATGGAACTGGTATTAATCCCTTCAACACCGATTCACTTTCTTACAGACACAAAAAAGGAGGCCTAAGGCCTCCTTTATCTAAATCTAGTCGATATTAACGACGTAGACCTAGCTTCTTGATTAGTTCCTGGTAACGTACGTTTTCAGTACGCTTTAGGTATGCAAGAAGTTTACGACGGGTATTAACCATACGTAGTAGACCACGACGTGAGTGGTGATCGTGCTTGTGCTCTTTAAAGTGACCTTGCAGATGATTAATCTGTGCAGTTAAAAGAGCTACCTGAACTTCAGTAGAACCAGTATCGTTTTCACAACGACCGAATTCAGCCAGGATAGATGCAGTTTGTTCAGCATTTAGTGACATGTTGTCTCTCCAAATAATGCATTAATAAATCTTTAGCCAATCACTAACTCAGCTAAAGCGAGCGCGGATTTTACCTATTTATAGCAAAATACGCAATAGATAACTCATACCAATCAGTATAAATTTTTACAGACTTTCTTCATCTTCTCGAATAACAATTAGACGCTTAGGCGCTAGCATGCCGTCATCGTTCATGCATCCAATTCCGACAAACTGACGCTCATCACCTATCGTAATACGCACAATTTCATCCACTTCCAAGCCAGAAGCTTGAACTGGATTGCCGTTCATTAGGTAGGGGGCCAGAGACGCAGGCAAGTTTATCTCTTTAAACTTACTGACTGCGGTATCCATAGGCAATAACAGAGGGTCTAGCATTGATTTAGACTCAACACCGTCCGCTTCTGCTTGAGCGACCATCTCATTAAGCTGGGCTAAACTCACCATACGCTCATAAGGGTAGTCTGCGACCTGAGTCCTTCTCAACATTATCACGTGAGCACCACAACCCAACATCTCACCAAGATCATCAGTGATAGTGCGTATGTAAGTCCCTTTAGAGCAATGAATGTCTAACGTAAGCTCATCACCTTCTAAACTGATAAAGTTAAGCTCAAAGACGTTGATAGGTCGTGCTTTTCTTGGCACCTCAATGCCTTCACGGGCATATTTATATAGAGGTTGGCCTTCATGCTTAAGTGCTGAATACATCGAAGGCACTTGCATGGTCTCACCACGGAAATGATCCAATGACTCCATCAGCAGTTCCTGCGTGAAGTTAATCGGGCGCGTTTGCACCACTTCACCATCAGAATCACTGGTATCAGTTCTTTCACCCAGTTTCGCTGTCACGGTATAACGCTTGTCTGCATCGAGCAGATGTTGCGAAAACTTGGTGGCTTCTCCAAGGCAGATAGGCAACATACCCGTCGCTAATGGATCTAGCGCGCCCGTATGTCCAGCCTTATTAGCATTGAAGAGTCGCTTAACTCTCTGCAGTGCAAAGTTCGAACTCATGCCTGTATCTTTATCTAGGAGTATGACCCCATCGATAAAACGACCACGAGGACGACGAGCCATTACTCTTCACCTTCCGGCTTATCCGCTGAATCATTCTGCTCAACGTTGCCATGTTTCTGCTGCTTAGCTTCATCATCGTGAATAATACGCGTCACTAAGTTAGACATGCGCATACCTTCGACAAGCGAGGCATCATAGACAAATCTAAGTTCAGGCATAACACGCAGCTTCATGCGTCCAGCAACTAATGAACGAACGTAACCAGAAGCCGTTGTTAACGCTTCTAATTTTTCCTCAACTATTTTGTTATCTTCTTCAAAGAAGGTAACAAAAACTTTGGCGTAACTTAAATCACGTGACACTTCAACGTCATTCACTGTCACCATGCCAATACGAGGATCTTTTATATCACGCTGTAACACTTGAGCCAGCTCTTGCTGTAACTGCTGTGCAATACGACGTGTTCGACTAAATTCTCTTGCCATAATAATTTGCCACTCGGTTAAATAGATAGCTTTTTATGAACGCTATCTAAACGAAAAAAGGGCGGCAACAGCCGCCCTCTTAGCTACAATCTCTTAGAGAGAGCGTGCTATTTCAACAGTTTCAAAGACTTCAATTTGATCGCCAACTCTGACGTCATTGTAGTTCTTAACACCGATACCACATTCCATGCCGTTACGAACATCGCTAACGTCATCTTTAAAGCGGCGTAGTGATTCTAGCTCGCCTTCATAGATAACAATGTTCTCACGTAGCACACGGATTGGTGCGCTGCGCTTAATCGTACCTTCAGTTACCATACAACCAGCAATTGCGCCAATTTTAGGAGACTTAAATACATCACGAACTTCAGCTAGACCAATGATTTCTTGTCTAAACTCAGGAGCAAGTAGACCACTCATTGCGTCTCTAACTTCATCAATCAATTGATAGATGATGCTGTAGTAACGTAGATCAACACTTTCGCTATCGATAACTTTACGCGCCTGTGCATCAGCACGAACGTTGAAACCTACCATGATGGCATTTGAAGCTGCAGCTAACGTTGCGTCAGTTTCAGTTAATCCACCTACACCACGTGCGATGATATTCACTTTAACTTCATCAGTTGAAAGACCATTCAATGAATCACAAATAGCTTCCAATGAACCTTGAACGTCTGCCTTAAGCACGATGTTCAATTCTTCAACTTCGCCTTCAGTCATGTTAGCAAACATGTTCTCAAGCTTAGACTTCTGCTGGCGAGCCAGTTTAATGTCGCGGAACTTACCTTGACGGTAAAGTGCAACTTCACGCGCTTTACGCTCATCACGTACAACCGTTGCTTCATCACCAGCCGAAGGAACACCTGAAAGACCTAAAATCTCAACAGGGATAGATGGACCCGCTTCGGTAATGGCACGGCCATTTTCGTCGCGCATTGCACGAACTTTACCGTATTCAAGACCACAAAGAACGATATCGCCTTGCTTAAGTGTACCTTCCTGAACCAATACAGTTGCAACTGGACCACGGCCCTTATCCAACTTAGATTCAACAACAACACCAGCAGCCATGCCTTCTTTGATTGCTTTAAGCTCTAGTACTTCAGCTTCCAGAAGAATACCTTCTAGTAACTCATCAATACCTAGACCGCTCTTAGCTGAAACGTGAACAAACATATTGTTCCCGCCCCAATCTTCAGACATTACGCCGTGCTGTGAAAGTTCACTCTTCACGCGCTCTGGGTCAGCTTCAGGCTTATCCATCTTGTTAACTGCAACGATTAAAGGTACGCCGCCCGCTTTTGCGTGCTGGATAGCTTCAATAGTCTGTGGCATTACGCCATCATCTGCAGCAACAACCAAGATAACAATATCGGTCGCCTTAGCACCACGTGCACGCATAGCGGTAAACGCTGCGTGACCTGGAGTATCCAGGAAGGTGATCATGCCATTTTCAGTTTCAACGTGGTATGCACCGATGTGCTGAGTAATACCACCCGCCTCACCTGATGCGACTTTAGCACGACGAATATAATCTAGTAGCGAAGTCTTACCATGATCGACGTGACCCATGATAGTAACAACTGGTGCACGAGATTCAGCTAATACATCGCCGTTACGATCTGCAAGCACTTGATGCTCCAGTTCGTTTTCACGAGTTAGGACAACTTTATGGCCCATCTCTTCAGCAACCATTTGAGCAGTTTCTTGATCAAGCACTTGGTTAATTGTAACCATTGAGCCCATCTTCATCATCTGCTTGATGATTTCAGTTGCCTTAATTGACATTTTTGATGCCAATTCAGAAACAGAAACAGTCTCACCAATGCTCACGTCAGTCTTAACGACGGCAACTGGCTTAGTGAATGCGTGATCCATTGACTCTGGTGCAACACTACGATTATTGCGAGCGTTACGACCGCCACTTCGGCTATCTCTACGAGAATCTTTTCCACCGCGACGCTTACCTTTACCTGTGTTAGCAGGTGCACTAGCTGGAGCTGGTGTTGGCGCTTTACGAGGGCGACGATCGCGCTTTTCAGCGTTAGCATCGGCAGTGTCTTCTGCAGCACGAGCTTCTGTTGAAGTCGTTACATGGTGATCGACACTTTTCTCAGATTCTTTACGTTGCTTCTCTTCTTCAGCCCAACGAGCCGAGTTTTCTTCTGCAAGAATACGAGCTGCTTCTGTTGCTGCTTTCGCATCAACATCAGCTTTAGCTTTAGCTGCATCATCTTTAGCGGCTTGAAGTTTATCAGCTTCATCTTGAGCTGCTTTTTCTTCAGCTGTCGGTGCAACTTTAACTTTTGCAGTCGCTTTCGCTTTTTCTTTCGCTTCAGCATCGGCTTTAGCCTTAGCTTCTGCTTTCACTTTAGCTTCGGCATCAGCCTGAGCTTTAGCGGCAAGATCAGCAGCAGCCTTAGCTTCAGCTTCTACTTTTGCAGCAGCTTCTGCTTCAGCTTCAGCAGCTGGGTCGCGCTTAACAAAGGTGCGAGTCTTACGGACTTCGACTTTAACATCTTTAGAGTCGCTACCGGTTCCAACACTTAATGTTGAAACTGATTTACGTTGTAGCGTCATCTTTGTTGGTGCTGTATCACCACCATGCTGCTTCTTTAAAAATTCAAGCAATTGTTGCTTTTCTGCCTCAGTAACTGAGTCAGTTTTACTTTTCTTAATACCGGCATCGGAAAACTGCTCAACCAAACGGTCTGCGCTTTTCCCAACTTCTGTGGCCAGTGTTTCTACTGTTGTTTCTGCCATCTGTATAATCCCCTCTGTTGATCGACTTATGCTTCTTCGCCAAACCAACAGATATTGCGGGCTGCCATGATGAGCTCACCAGCCTTTTCTTCTGTCAATTCTTCAATATCGATCAAGTCATCAATGCCTTGTTCGGCTAAATCTTCTAGTGTAATAACGCCTTTACTTGCAAATACAAACGCCAGGTGTCTCTCTAGACCTTCGAGTGCAAGTAGGTCTTCACTTGGTGCAACACCATCTAATGCTTCTTCAGAAGCCAGTGCGCGAGTAGAGATAGCCGCTTTAGCGCGCTCTCTCAAAGCTTCAACGATCTCTTCGTCAAAACCTTCGATTTCAATTAGCTCTGACGCTGGCACATAAGCCACTTCTTCTAATGAAGTGAAACCTTCATCAGCAAGAACCTGAGCAAAATCTTCATCAACGCCTAATGCCGAAACAAATAAGTTAACGACTTTAGCGCTTTCAGCTTGATGTTTAGCTTGCATATCAGCCACGGTCATCACATTCAGAACCCAACCAGTAAGTTGAGTTGCTAAGCGAACGTTTTGTCCGTTACGACCAATAGCCTGAGCTAAACTGTCAGCTTCGACGGCGATATCCATAGAATGGTTATCTTCATCGACGATAATTGATGCAACATCAGCAGGAGACATAGCATTGATAACATATTGAGCTGGATTATCATCCCACAGCACGATATCAACACGTTCACCATTTAGCTCATTAGATACAGCTTGAACACGTGCACCACGCATACCAACACAAGCACCGATAGGATCGATACGCTTGTCGTTAGACTTAACCGCAATCTTGGCACGTGAACCTGGATCACGAGCTGCTCCCATGATCTCAATCATCTCATCAGCAATTTCCGGTACTTCGACACGGAAAAGCTCAATAAGCATATCAGGCTTAGTACGTGTTAAAAACAGCTGAGCACCACGTGCTTCTGGACGTACAGCAAAAAGTAATGCACGAACACGATCGCCTGGACGGAAGCTTTCACGTGAGATCAAATCTTCTTTGAACAATACAGCATCTGCATTGCTACCAAGATCAACCACAACGCTTTCACGATTACTCTTCTTAACAACGCCGGTGATTAACTCACCTTCTTTGTCTCTGAATTGATCAACAATTTGAGCACGTTCAGCTTCACGTACTTTCTGTACGATAACCTGCTTAGCTGTTTGAGTCGTAATACGGTCAAACACAACTGACTCGATATCGTCTTCGATATACTCGCCAAGTTGGATCTCAGGATCTTCGTACTGAGCCGCTTCTAGTGTAATCTCACTAAAAGGGTTTTCCAAAGGCTCGCCCTTGTCTTCAACAACCATCCAACGACGGTAAGTGTCATACCCACCCGTTTTACGGTCGATCTCTACACGAACTTCGATGTCGCCTTCATACTTTTTCTTGGTGGCAGTTGCTAATGCAATTTCCAACGCTTCGAAAATTTTCTCGCGAGGAACACCTTTCTCATTTGAAACCGCCTCAGCGACTAGCAAAATCTCTTTATTCATCCTCTTGCCTCGTTGATTTTTGAATCCATCAAAACTTAGCGATTAGGTTGCCTTTACGGATATTATCCAAAGCAATAATCAGTTCGTTACCATCTACAGTTAGTGTGAGCATCTGCCCTTCAACACCGCTGACGGTCCCCTTTAAATTACGACTACCCGCAACAGGCATAGTCAGTTGAACTTTTACAGTCTCACCGGTGTAAGCAGTATATTGCGCGGCGTTAAATAACGGCCGATCTACACCGGGAGAAGAAACTTCTAATGTGTATTCAGTTGAGATGGGGTCTTCAACATCTAGCACGGCACTTACCTGACGGCTGACCTCGGCACAATCTTCAATGAAGATGCCTTTCTCATTATCAATATAAACTCGTAAGATTGAGTGTTTACCCGCTTGGATATACTCTAATCCCCAAAGTGTGTGGCCTAATGCCTCAACTGGAGATTTAAGTATCTCTTCCAGTTTCTTTTCTATCGTTGCCAAGGTGACCCCCCGAAAAACAAAAAAGGGCTAAATAGCCCCAGACAACACCGAATTAACGGTATTTTATAAGTTCCAGATAACAAAAAACCCCGTAAAAACGAGGTCGTTGATTTTAGAACCTGTAAACAATCATAGACATATCTACGATTGAGAAGCTGGTTGCGGGGACCGGATTTGAACCGATGACCTTCGGGTTATGAGCCCGACGAGCTACCAAACTGCTCCACCCCGCGTCAACTGCTGCAAGTATATTGACTAATCAAACTACTTGCAATAATAAAGCGAATAACATTCGTTTTATTATTTTTTGAACTTATCTGCAATGTAAGTCATTACAAATAAACTCTAAACTGGTGCGGATGGGGGGACTTGAACCCCCACGAGCTTGCGCTCACCAGCCCCTCAAGCTGGCGTGTCTACCAATTCCACCACATCCGCATGTGATTAACTTATATTTATATCCAAAGTATGGATAACGAATCTCAAGCTGGCGTATCTAATATCAACCCCACCATATTCGCATGTGACTACCTTTGTTTTATATCTAAGATATAGATAACGAATCTCAGCTGGCGTATCTAATATCAACACCACCATATTCGCATGTCTTACTTATCTATTTTTCGCTATCTTTTAAGGGATGATAGCGACAGATAATGCTCTAAAATTTTAAGAGCGATCAAACACTCACCGAGGTGAAGTTTGATTTAGTCAGGGATTTTATCTTCTGACTTTTCAGTTTCGATTGCAGTATCAGTCACTTGTTCAGTCACCTGTGCTGCATCAGAACTCAAATCTTTCCATGCATCTTCAGACTTGGCATGATTTGCACTTAAGTTACCAATAATTAGGCTTAGTGCAAAAAAACCAACTGCTAAAATTGCAGTTGAACGAGTCAAAAAGTTACCAGCACCTGATGATCCGAACAATGTTGCTGATGCACCGGCGCCAAATGAGGCTCCCATGTCAGCGCCTTTACCTTGCTGCAGTAAAATCAAGGCAACTAAGCCAATTGAAACCAACAAGTATACAACCATTAAAACTTCGTACATATTATGCGCTCATCGCTATGGAACATAAACTTAAAAACTCGGTAGAGTTTAAGCTCACACCGCCAATCAATCCACCATCGACATCAGGTTGAGCAAATAAATCTGCTGCATTACTCGGTGTTACGCTGCCACCGTACAAAATCCTGATATTCTCTCCAATAAATGGAGACACTTCAGAGAGGCGTTTGCGAATAAACGCATGAACTTCTTGCGCCTGCTCTGGCGTAGCACTTTTACCGGTTCCTACAGCCCATAAAGGCTCGTAGGCGATAATTGCGTTATCAAAAGCCATGGTGCCATTCTTTTCAATGACAATGTCTAACTCTTCTGCGATCACTTCAAAAGTGCGTCTCGCTTCTCTAGCTGGACCTGATTCACCAACACATAATATCGGTGTCAAACCATGTTTCTGAGCTGCTGCAAATTTATCAGCAACAATATCACTTGTTTCACCGTACATACGGCGACGTTCGGAGTGACCGATAATAACATATCGACATCCTGAATCTTTTAACATCTGCCCTGACACTTCACCAGTATAAGCACCAAAATCATGTTGACTAAGGTTTTGGGCGCCCATTCTGACAAGACAACCATTTAAGGCTTCCTTGTTAGCGTCTAACTGCTGACGAACACTTTCTAGATAAATACTTGGCGGACACAAAACCACTTCCGCTGAATCGTTTTGAAGTTTGGTAGCGAACTTATTGAATAGCTCTTGTGCAAGTTGCGCACTGCCATTCATTTTCCAGTTACCAGCGACCATTGGACGTCTGAGTGCCATTTGTGTCTCCTCTGAAAGCGGTGAGGATAATAGCGAACCGCTTAGAAACTTACAATAGCTAAAGCAGTAATAATTAGGAATAAACGTTGGAACGCTGCTTTTTCATCCGCAAAGATCTATTTATCCATCAAATTGTATTTAAATACGACTTTAAAAAGAATTAGCCAAATAATTTAGCTAATTCTTAATTACAACAACCCAACCTAAAGCCAATTTTGAAACTGAGTCTTAAACTAAGTTTCTGACTGCATCAGCAATATAGTTTGCATGTTTAATGACATCAGCTTCTACATCACCTTCTACCATCACTCGGATTAAAGGCTCTGTGCCAGACTTTCTTAATAGCACACGACCACGCTCACCAAGTTGCGATTCAACCAGTTTTTGAGCTTCAAGTACTTCTACAGAAGTCAACGGGTTATGTTCACCTTCAAAGCGGACATTAACCAATACTTGCGGCAACATTGTAATATTCGCAGTCAGCTCTTCAAGAGTTGCATTTTGACGACACATCGCCGCTAACACCAAAATACCCGCGACAATACCATCACCTGTGGTGCCATGATCTAAATTCAGAATGTGGCCAGAGTTTTCACCACCAATACGCCAGCCTTTCTCTTTTAGCAGGGTCATCACATAGCGATCACCGACATTAGAGCGAGCAAATGGGATATCTAACGCTTGCAGTGCAAGGTGCAAACCTAGGTTAGACATCAATGTACCTACAACGCCACCACAAAGCACGCCACGAGATTGAGCATCACAAGCTAAAATATAGAGGATCTCATCACCATCAATCACCTTACCATGACGATTGACCATCATGATACGGTCACCGTCACCGTCTAACGCTATACCTAGGTCCGCTTTTTCTGAAATAACGGTTTCACATATCTTCGCCATCGAAGTCGCGCCAACTTCATGGTTAATGTTCAGCCCATCGGGTTTATCCCCAATAGCAATCACGTCTGCGCCTAACTCACGGAAAACATTAGGGGCGATATGGTAAGTGGCGCCATGGGCACAATCGACCACGATTTTTAACCCACGCAAGGTATGTTCTGCTGGAAAGTTACCTTTGCAGTATTCGATATAACGACCTGGCGCATCATCGATACGAGAGACTTTACCTAACAGATGAGATTCAACGCAGATAAGTGGTTTTTCGAGTTCACGTTCAATCTCAAGTTCCACCTCATCATCAAGTTTACTACCATCGGTCGAAAAGAATTTGATGCCGTTATCGTAATAAGGGTTATGAGATGCACTGATAACCACCCCAGCTTCAGCCCTGAACGTTCTCGTTAAATAAGCAACTGCGGGTGTCGGCATCGGTCCCATTAGCATTACGTTGAGCCCAGCTGCCGATAAACCAGCTTCCATTGCAGACTCAAACAGATAACCAGATATCCGTGTATCTTTACCTATAATCACTTTCTGAGTGCCGGTTCGAGATAATACTCTTCCCGCTGCCCAACCCAGCTTTAATGCCAATTCGGGTGTCATTTTACCAGCACCGACTTTACCTCGAATGCCATCAGTTCCAAAAAATTTCTTCATAGTCATAACCCCAATTTTATTCCTTTGGTAAACAAAGAAATAAAGATAAAAAACGCCATCAGTCTACTGTTCGTAACCTAACCTACGCTGAACAGGACTAAATGTTATTATTTTGTTTCTAAAAAAAATAGGTGCGACACGACCATTAAACATGCTCATAATGAACTGTCGCCTTCATCACCTTTAATACATCTAAGGTCTGAGGAACATCGTGCACTCTAAAGATATGTCCCCCGCCTTGCGCAGCTAATAACACTCCCGCCAAACTTCCCGCTAAACGTTCTGAAACATCACGATTAAGCAGATTCCCCATCATGCTCTTACGAGACAAGCCAATTAGCATAGGTAAGCCTAGCACCTTAAACTCGCTTAAGCGGTTAAGTAATTCATAATTGTGAGATAGCGTTTTACCAAAACCAAAACCTGGGTCTAAAATGATATTCTCACGCTTAATGCCAGCATCTATACATGCTTGAACGCGCAACTCAAAAAAGGCTTTGATATCGTCAACAACATCCACATATTCAGGTAAAGCTTGCATGGTTCTTGGTTGCCCTTGCATATGCATAAGGCACACAGGTACCTGTAACCTTGCAGCGGCCTCAAGCGCCCCGCACTCTTGTAGTGCACGTACGTCATTGATGAGGTGAGCCCCAGCTTTAACTGCAGCTTCCATCACGGCAGCTTTACTGGTATCAACAGAGATCCAGACATCGTGATGTTTAGCCACATACTCAACCAAAGGAATAACTCGGCTAAGCTCCTCCTCTAAGGTGACCTCTGCAGCACCAGGTCTTGTTGACTCACCACCAATATCAATGCATTTGGCACCTTGAGCGACCATCTCATCAGCATGGTTACATGCCAACTTGAAACTAGAAAACTGTCCACCATCGGAAAATGAGTCAGGGGTGACATTAAGGATCCCCATCACAATAGGGCTTTCAAGATCTAAGGATTTATTACCACTTTTTAGTTTAAACACCAACACTCCAGAATAAAGGGACTAAGCCGGAAACAAGAAAACCCCATAACGGGGTTTTCTTCAATTAAGCAAAAGCTAATTACTTCGCTGTAGATTCGTCAATTTCATTGACGTCAGTGGCTTTCGCTTGTTCAGGCTCAGTTTGCACTTCATCTTCAGCGGTATCTTCAGATGTTGCTGATTTGCCGCCCTTATCATTGCTTGAACTATTATCGTCCATGTTCCAATCAACTGGAGCACGAACTTCTTTACGGTCCATCAAATCTGCGATTTGATTTGAATCGATAGTTTCATACTTCATCAAAGCATCTTTCATGGCATGGAGAATATCCATGTTGTCCTGCAAGTATGTCTGCGCACGTTGATAGTTATTATCGATAAGAGTTTTAACCTCATAATCAATGATACTGGCTGTTTCGTCTGACATATGCTGTGACTTGCCCATGCTACGCCCTAAGAAAACTTCGTTTTCATCTTCGGCGTAAAGAACAGGTCCTAACTTCTCAGAGAAACCCCACTGAGTAACCATGTTACGTGCAATTGAAGTCGCATATTTAATGTCTTGAGAAGCACCGGTTGATACTCTCTCACTACCATAAATAATCTCTTCCGCTAATCGTCCACCATAAGCCACTGAGATTTGACTCTCCAACTTACGACGACTCTGACTTATTGCATCAGCTTCTGGTAAAAAGAAGGTTACACCCAGAGCACGACCACGAGGAATGATAGTCACCTTATGCACAGGATCGTGCTCAGGTACTAAGCAACCTACGATAGCATGACCAGCTTCATGGTAAGCCGTCATCTCTTTCTCTTCTTCAGACATCACCATGGTACGGCGCTCTGCACCCATCATGATCTTATCTTTAGCACTTTCAAACTCTTCCATACCAACGATACGGCGATTACCACGAGCAGCAAACAGCGCAGCTTCGTTGACAAGGTTTGCCAAATCCGCACCAGAAAACCCTGGTGTACCACGAGCAATAACACTCGCTTTAACATCATCAGCTAAAGGCACTTTACGCATGTGCACTTTTAAGATCTGCTCACGACCACGAACATCCGGAAGACCTACCACCACTTGGCGGTCAAAACGGCCTGGACGAAGCAATGCAGCATCTAACACATCTGGACGGTTAGTTGCGGCAATCACGATCACGCCTTCGTTACCTTCAAAGCCATCCATCTCAACCAACATCTGGTTCAATGTCTGCTCACGCTCATCGTGTCCACCACCAACACCCGCGCCACGTTGGCGACCTACGGCATCGATCTCATCGATAAAGATGATACAAGGCGCTGACTTCTTAGCTTGCTCAAACATGTCACGCACACGAGATGCACCAACACCAACAAACATTTCAACGAAATCTGAACCCGAAATAGTAAAGAAAGGCACCTTAGCTTCGCCAGCAATCGCCTTAGCAAGCAACGTCTTACCTGTTCCAGGAGGACCAACAAGCAAAATACCTGTAGGAATTCGCCCGCCTAGCTTTTGGAATCGAGTCGGTTCTTTAAGGTAATCGACCAGCTCTTTAACGTCTTCTTTAGCTTCGTCACAACCCGCAACATCACTAAAAGTCGTCTTAATCTGATCTTCGCTCATCAATTTGGCTTTACTCTTACCAAAAGACATCGCGCCCTTACCACCGCCGCCTTGCATCTGACGCATGAAGAAAATCCACACACCGATAAGCAGCAACATTGGGAACCAAGAGATAAAGATCTGAGTTAAAAACCCTGATTCTTCAGCTTCCTGCCCTTTCATGGTAATCCCTTTACGATCGAGATCATTAATGAGATCTCTATCAAAAAGAGGCATTATAGTCGTGAACTTTTCCCCTGTACGCAGAGTACCTTCAATTGTACGCTGATCGCTTTTTATCTCGACGGTATTAACCTGTCCAGTACGGACATCATCTAGAAAAGCGGAATAATCCATCTTCGACGCACTGGAAGAAGAGGGGGAATAGCCCTGAAAAACAGACATCAGCACAACGGCGATGACTACCCAGAGAATTAAATTTTTTGCCATATCACTCAAAATTACTAGACCTCATGCAGTCTTGCGATTATTGACCATAGAATACGACAACTCGTACCCAATCAGCCTTGCGGTTACTGACATTAAAAGTACAACTTGTATACCCTATCAGTCTTGCGATTATCTATGTTAATGCACAATAATTTGCACGTTAACACAGTCTTGCGATTATTGAGGCTAGAGTACTACAACTTGTACCCTGTCGCCACAAGATAGACTTCACGCGAACGAGCTCGCGAAGAGTCTGGCTTACGTGTTTTAACGGTTTTAAACGCCTCTTTTACCGCTTTCATATACTCTTCAAAGCCCTCCCCCTGAAAGACTTTGACAGCAAAGCAACCATTAGGTGCCAACACTTGATGACACATATCTAATGCTAACTCAACTAAATACATAGCGCGAGGTTGATCTACACCACCAGTACCACTCATATTAGGCGCCATGTCAGATAAAACAACATCGACCTTGGCATCACCTACACGAGTTAATAAAGCATCGAGAACTTTTTCCTCTCTAAAATCTCCTTGAAGAAAATCTACACCGACGATGGGATCCATTGGCAAAATATCGCATGCGATAACTTTACCATCATCTCCCGCTAATTTAACTGCCACTTGTGACCAACCACCTGGAGCGGCCCCTAAATCTACTACAGTCATTCCGGGACGAATTAATTTATCTTTCTCCTGGATCTCCTCTATTTTAAACGCGGCACGTGAACGAAATCCACGCTTTTGAGCTAGTTTGACATAGTGATCATCAAAATGTTCCTGCATCCAACGGGAGGAACTCGCCGTTCGTTTTTTTCCTGACATTTAAAATCCGCAACAAATGAGAGTTACATAATGGGTATATAAGGGTAGAATAGCCGTTTTTCAACAGTAACTCAGCATAAAGTTGGTAGAAATGAACTTAACAACCAAACAAAAACAGCACTTAAAAGGCTTAGCGCATGATTTGAAGCCTGTAGTGATGCTTGGTTCCAATGGCTTGACTGAAGGTGTACTGGCGGAAATAGATAATGCACTCGCTTATCATGAACTGATCAAAGTGAAAATAGCCTCTGGTGACAGAGAGTTAAAAAATGCAGTCGTTGATGCCATTGTACGTGAAACTCAAGCTGTAAAAATACAGCAAATCGGTCACGTCCTTGTACTATTCCGTCAATCTGAAGAGATGAAAATTGCTGTTCCAAAAGCAAAGTAATCTTTTTTGATAAACATTAGGTGCTCTAACCTTCCATAGCGCCTAATGTTTAATACCTATCGGTATAAAATAAAACGGAGCCACTGAATTTTCAGTGGCTCCGTTTTTTTATGGCGTATCGTCAATCGGTACCAATTTATAATGCTCTGAGTTCAAGCCCAATAACTCAGGTAAGCAGGTTCCTATCGAAATTGAAGACCAGGTTCCAGTAATTATGCCGATAAACATGGCTATCGAGAAGCTCTCAAGCGGTGGCCCTCCCATAAACCACAATGCACTGATCGTGAGTAAAGTGGTACCACTGGTCACCATCGTTCGCGCAAAGGTTGCACGCACAGCCTCATCATTAACTTGCGTCGTGGTCCAATTCGTTTTGATGGTAAGCAACTCCCGTATTCTGTCGGCAATCACAATCGAGTCATTCAGTGAGTAACCGAGGACGGCCATTACTGCAGCGAGAACAGTCAAATTAAACTCCATCTGCGTCAAGGAGAAAAATGCCAGCACCAGCAACACATCATGCAACAAAGCTAACAGAGAGCCACTCGCTAAGCGCCACTCAAAACGGTAACTCAAGTAAGCCATGATACACAAGACTGATACCAGTAACGCTAAGCCTCCTTGCTCTGCTAACTCTAGCCCTACTTGAGGTCCGACAATACTGCTATTGAGGACTTCGATATTACTGTCTAACGGTAGCAGCACTGCAGCAATATCAATGGCATTGTTGCCAACATTCTCGTCACTGGCTGGCAAGCTATAACGCAATACCCAGCGACCAGGTTCGTTAGCAGAAATGACACTCACGTCCTGTTCAGATGTTCCGCTCAACAACGTCTGTATCTCATGACTTGTCACTAAGCTGTCAAGTCGTACTTCAGTGACAACACCTCCTGTGAAATCTAATCCCCAGTTAAACCCTTTTACAGAGATCACTGCAAGTGATGAGATCATTAAGATAACGGAGAGCACACTGGTAAAGTATCTCAACTTGGTGAGTGGCATAGCTTTGGTCAAGGTCTCTATTGTTTTATTCGAATTAGTTGAGTTCATATTACACCTTCAAATCACGGCTAAAATTACGACCATAGGCCAAATTTGTTAATGCTCTAGATACAAAAATACCGGTGAACATACTGGTTAGCAGTCCTAAACCTAAGGTCAAAGCAAAACCTTGAATAGGACCATTACCGATTGAATAGAGCACCACGGCAGTGATCATCGTCGTCAGGTTCGCATCTAAAATAGTCGAAAATGCACTGTTAAAACCTTTATCTATCGCATGTGCGAAGTCCCTTCCCTCTCGTAAATTATCCCGAATGCGCTCAAAAATAAGCACATTAGTATCAACCGCCATTCCCACCGTTAACACTAAGCCCGCAATACCCGGTAAGGTCAAAACTGCGCCCGGAATAAGCGCTATCAAGCCAAACAAAATCACCATATTCAACAGCAAAGCCACATTGGCAATCCAACCTAGGCGACGATACCATAGCGCCATAAACAATAATGTCATCGCCATGCCTAACGCTAACGCCGCAAAGCCATTAGTAATATTTTCAGCACCTAAACTCGGGCCTATGGTGCGTTCTTCGACAATCGTCACTGGTGCCGTCATTGAGCCAGCTCTCAGTAACAAGGCCAATTGCTGCGCCTCTTCATAATTCCCAGAGCCAGTGATGACGAAACGTTTACCCAATTGAGCCTGAATGGTCGCAACACTGATAATCTCAGTTGTTTGACGAACCTTTCCATCAACATCACGAGAGTATTCGCTATACGATGTCGCCATCGGTTCACCTATTTTATCCCTGGTGAAATCTGACATCATGCTGGCACCCGTCGCATCTAAAGTGATATTCACTTCAGCTCCGCCCATCTCGCCGACTCCCGCTCTAGCATCAACAATATGTTCACCACCAAGCACCGCTCTACGCTCTACATATACAGAAGAGTTCGCTTTATCTTTCAGTACTTTCGCATTAACCGAACCGGGTTCCATAACGGCATAAAACGCCAAGCTCGCGGTAGCACCTATGACACTCTTAGCTGCAGCAGGATCTTGCACGCCTGGTAATTCGATGCGAATTCGATGCTCACCTTGACGCTGAACAAGCGCCTCAGAGATCCCAAGTTGCTCAATACGACTACGCATAATTTGTAAGTTCTGTTTCACCGTCAAATCTCGAAGTAGTATTTTCTCCTCTTCTTTCAATGAAATGACAAATGCGGCATCACCTTTACTCTCAAGTTTCCAAGCAGAATATTGGCTAGAAAGCAGTGATTTTAACTTGGCAATGTTGGCAGAATTCGTCACCGTCATGGAGACGTTTACTCCACCAACCACGCGCACTTTAGTCCCCATCAACTTGTTCTCTCTGGAGTATTGACGTATTGAGTCAACCAAAGATTCTGCTTGCATTCTGTAAACTGGCTCAAGATCAACATCCAGTAAAAACTGCACTCCGCCACGAAGATCAAGGCCCAGTTTGATTGGACTAACACCAAGAGATAACAACCAGTTTGGCGCAGCGGGCGCAAGCGCTAAAGTTAACTCATCAGGGGCTAGTACATAGGATGTGAGGAATTGCTTGGCTTGTGCTTGTTGACTCTGAGAGTCAAGTACCACAAGTGTTTCGCCTTGATTTTGGTCAATTCGTTTTACATCAAAGCCTGCCTCGGTCAAGTTTTGATGTAATGTCACTGCAGGGAGGGCTAGCCCGGCTTTATCACCAATTTGAACAGCTGCATCTTCACCATAAAAGCTTGGCAGAGCACTGAAAAACATGACTATAGCGGTGACGATAATGACGATATATTTCCAAGCTGAAAAATGATTTAACAGCTTTTTATTCTGAGTTCTTCTCATAAGAATTATTGCCTATAGGGCATCCATTAATAAAAACCTCCTGCTTAGCCATTGAGCTCAACCCATTCAAAATGTGGTTATGCTATGAACATGATGTCAGTCATAGACGGACAACTACGCCATACGGCAAGCAGGTAAAATTAAGCCAGCCATAGAAATATGACTTAGCTAAAAATGCAGGAATTAGCTTAGGAGATCTGTTGTGAGAAGCTGTACAGCAGGTTAGATTCCTTCCAGCCAGATATTTTGGATGGCTTAGGAGTCGCACTTAAGCGCCAATCAAGTGAAGGTAAAAAGTCCTCCCGATACCCAATGCAGAACGAAGGAGAGTCTGGAGAAACAAACTCGTAGGCCAGTAAGTAGTTGGGACGACACTGATGGGGATCATGATGGGTAAAGCCAAGTCGACGTGGTGAGGTAAGAACGACAAAACTTGCATCGTCTTGTTTTTCTTTCCAACTCTTACTTTGAACTGGCTGTGGTTTATGCTCTAAAACAATACCATCATCGCCACAAAAACTAACTTGTGATGGGGTAAATTCATCACTCTGACAATGAGCAGAGATAGGCAAGGCATGTTCGACAACACTCACACTTTCTGAAATATGTGCATATGCAGGATTGAGAAAAAATCCCCAAGCCAACAGCAACATTATTCCCATGCGAAGAAAAGCCAACAAATCCATTCCTAATCATTATTTTCAGTGATAGTAAAACTAGATACAAATAAACACAAACAGTTTTTAGAAATAAAGAGAGGTACGGTTAAAACAATATCGCTCACCTACACAAGGCATAGAGCCTAAATCTGTAAAAGGAGTAAGTACGTCATTATGCAAAAAACCGCAATTATGCGGTTTTAATAGGTAAAATAAGCAGCTATATCGATTAGATATATTGAACTGCCGTAATCTCGTACTCTGTCAAACCACCTGGAGTTTTGATGGTCACTTCATCATCAACACTCTTGCCTATTAGACCTCGTGCGATTGGTGAACTAACAGAAAGTAGATTGTCTTTAATATTAGCCTCGTCGTCACCCACTATTCTATAGGTCACTTCGACTTCAGTATCAATATTCAAGATAGTCACTGTAGTACCAAAGATAATTCGGCCAGTGTTTGGCATTTTAGTCACATCGATAATCTGAACATTTGACAGTTTACCTTCGATGTCACGCACTCTAGCTTCACATAGACCTTGCTCTTCGCGTGCTGCGTGATATTCGGCATTTTCCTTTAGATCGCCAAGTTCTCTTGCTTCACCGATTGCCTCTGCAATTTTAGGGCGCTTCTCAAACTTTAAGTAATCTAACTCTTTACGAAGTTGGTCTGCACCAACAACCGTCATAGGAACCTTGTTCATAGTACTCTTTCGTCTCCTTTAAAACAAAAGCAGCCTATGCTGACCAATTAAGAGTCAACACAGTAAATAAATATTTATCTTGGAATACCACATTCTATACATAGAGTGTCGATGATGCCAGTGGTGAACGAAGCAAGCTGCATAACCTGTCACACAGTTTCTAGCTTTCCTATCGAAAAATCCACTATTTAAAGATTAAATCATCACTAATCTAATTAGCCTACCTCTAAAATTAAACTGACTCACCTCTAAAGAGACTTATCAACAAATTCCCATCAAAAAACATTATAAAAAGCCATTCCCTGCAACTTATAGGATCTGCACTAGACTTAAATTGAAATGTAAATGCTCTAGCTATTTGAATACTAGCGACTTTAGACAGCATTCAAATAATCTGAGTAACAATAATATAGGGAATAATGATGAATAAGTATCTTGTACTAGCCGTAGGGCTATCAGCAGCATTTAACTACTCTTCAGCGGCATATGCCGATGAAGGGATAGTGGCTAATGTAGGTGTAACGAATAACTATATCTGGCGAGGAGTTACTCAAGCCGATGATAAACCAGCAGTTTCAGCAGGTATTGATTACGCTACTGATACCGGTATTTACGTCGGCACTTGGGCATCAAACGTTGATTTTGGTGGTGATGCCTCCACCGAATTAGACCTATACCTCGGTTTTGCAAATGAAGTTGGTGAGTTTAGCTATGACTTCGGTTATGTCTACTACGGCTATCCGGATGGAGACGACATAGACTTCGGTGAGGTCTATGGTTCTATAGGATGGAACTTTATCTCTGTCGGTATTTCCACCACAGCCCATTCTGACTGGTCTTCAGATTTCGGTGATGATATTTACATAGAAGCTAACCTTACCTTCGAAGTTTTAGGTGATATTGAACTAGGATTACATGTAGGCAGCTATAACTTTGATGATGGTCTCGACTATCAAGACTACAACGTTAGCCTAAGTAAGAGTGGGTTTAGCTTTATGCTAAGTCAGGTTAGCGAAGATGAAATTGATGAGGACTATAAAGTCGTCATGAGTTACACCCATGAGATAGACCTTTAATAGATAGACCTTTAATGACAAGTTAAAGGTATAAAAAAAGAGGCTTTAAAGCCTCTTTTTTGTGAGTTCAACCGGCTAGCAACTTAAACTCATAGAAGTACTAGACAGTATCTACTACAGCTTAAACTCTCTCATCTTCTCTTCAAGATTGATAACCAAAGAACTTAATTCATGGACATCAGATTTACTCAGCTCCGCTTTACTTGATATATTGAGTGATGTACTGGCTATCTCTGTAATGTTCTTATTTATCTCCCCCACCACTGAACTTTGCTCCTCTGATGCAGTGGCTATCTGCATATTCATATTACTCAGTTGGGAAACTAAGGCCAACACTTCAGCCAATATCTTACGATTCTCTTCACAGGCACTAATGCTGGCATTCGCCATCTGGCTCGATGAGTTCACCATTTTAACCGTCGTTTGTGTCTCTTGTTGCAAAGAGTTTATTTTCTCTCTGATATCTTCTGTTGACTGTTGGGTTCGTGAAGCAAGCGTTCTGACTTCATCGGCAACAACAGCAAAACCTCGTCCTTGCTCCCCCGCTCGAGCTGCTTCAATGGCAGCATTGAGCGCCAGTAAATTAGTCTGCTCCGCAATCGCTTGGATCACATCCAAAACTGAACCGATTGATTCACTTTCTTGAGCTAACTTCTCAATTGAAGCTGACGCTGAATTCATTTGAACATTCAATTCAGACATGTCGCTCTCTAATCGCCCTGCAACCTGACTGGTCTCCTGACATTTCTGTTCGGTGTCCCTTACCGAATCAGACGCGCTTGACGCATTCTGAGCGACCTCTTGAATCGTCGCCAGTAACTGATTAGTCGCCACAGCGACACTATCGGCACTATTAGACTGCTGCTTAGTTTGATCTGTTGTCTCACCTATATTGACTAACATTTTGTCTGTTGATGCCACTAATGTAGCAGCAAGTTCTTCAACACTGTTTAAAACTCCCTGCAATCCTTGCATTAACTGGTTAAAGGAGGTCGCTAATGAGAACAACTCATCATTACCTTTATAATCAATTCTCGCTGTGAGATCTTTTTCATCTGCAACTTTATTCACTTGAGAGATAAAGTTATTAATAGGATTGGATATTCCCCTACCAACAAAAATGCCTGCAACCAAGGTCAAAGGCATTAAGATAAGCATGATTAACATGATGATTTGCCAAATAGCTTTGAGCATTTCATCTTTATCTTGCATCGCTTCAGCGACATCTATTTCACTCAATATGACCCAGTTAACCCCTTTAATCTTCAACGGTGCAAAGGCTGATAACACGTCGACATTGCGGTAGTCCTTGATTGTCTTAATGTCTGTCTGACCGGATAAAGCAGCGTTTGCCCCTTCACTCATTACCTTTTGATAACCTATTGCAGAACCACTTGCTGCAATTTTCTCAACAATTTTAGCCTCAGTGCCCACTGCAGTTAATGCCTCGAGGTATCCATCTTTATCATCAAGTAAAAAACGACTCTGGCTTCGCAGTAGATGATCTTCACCCACTAAATAAGTTTCACCAGAACTCCCCATACCAACCTTGTTCCATTCGCTTTCAAACGTCATCAAGCTGTTAATTTCATCGATTGGCATCTGAAATATCAAAATACCTAACTTCTTACCTTCGCTTGAATATACTGGAGAAGAGATAAATGCAGCAGCAGCCTCATATGAGGGAAAGTAAGGTTTAAAATCGACTAAAAAGGTATCATTTTTTTGCGTACTGGCATTAGCCAATCTAAACGCTTCGGCGAGTCCGGTCTCTTTGTAGGGACCCGTTAAGAGTGAAGTCGCAAAATCTAGCTCTTTAAAAACGGAATACACCACAACTCCAGTTTCCGGCTCAACAAGAAAAATATCATAGAAGCCAAACGAGGTTAAATACTGGTTGAGATGAGGATGATACTTCTTGTGTAGCTCACTATAACGAGTGCCATCGTCTGCAGAAACAAGCTCATTTTTACCACCCAAAGGGTTTGGGTTACCACTAATATAGGCATGTTGGATTGATTTAGCATTATCGCTTAATTGCTCCAGTTTAGTGGTCGAGCTTGATGAGCTGGAGGGGTTTTGTGACTTGTACTCTTCATCAAACATCTGGGTATAGTACCCTTTCAACTCGCCATTCTCTTTGAGTTCTGTTTGCTTAGCATATTGAGAAAATGACTGCGGCAGCTCCTCCATCATATCCATAACCATGCGGTCATTAGACAAGGTCATCACCTCTTTCTCTATGGTCGAGAAATAACGTTCTATCTGGTTCTTCTGCACCTCTCTTATCGCGACAAGCCTATCGAATGCTCTTTTTTCTAACGCTGTTGATGCAATCGATGAGGACTTCCACCCCACCAGTGATCCTGCTGTAAGTATCCCAATTCCAGACAATAGAACGGTCGCTAAAATAATCTTACTCGAGATTTTCATGCCAACCCACCAACTAAGTTACAGTAAATAATATAAAGTCTAGTCGATATAAGAAAACTCGCGTTCCCAACTTAAGTCTGTGGTAATAAAAATAAAAAAGGCCGCGAATGCGGCCTTTTAAAAAGATTAACTAACAATTTATTTAATACGTTTATGCAACTCTTGTACTGAATTGACATTGGTTCTGTCATCAGCTGCGTGAGCCATACATGTTGCAAATGCAGCATTTAACGTTGTCGTATAGTTAACTTTATAACGCAAGGCACCACGTCGAAGTTGACGTGAATCTTCAATCGCCTGTCGTCCTTCGGTCGTGTTGACAATGTAGGTGTATTCATCATTCTTAATACGGTCAAGAATATGAGGGCGACCTTCATGGACTTTATTAACCAAACGAGGATTAATCCCCGCTTCACCTAAGATAACTGCAGTACCGTGGGTTGCATCAATCTCATAACCTAAAGCAATTAACTTAGCCGCTAAGTCGACAACACGTGCCTTATCGCTGTTACGAACAGACAATAATGCGCGGCCAGACTTAGGTACTTCACAAGTCGCACCAAGTTGAGCTTTGGCATAAGCTTCAGCAAATGTGTCACCCACACCCATTACTTCACCCGTTGAGCGCATTTCAGGGCCAAGCAAAGGATCAACACCAGGGAACTTGTTAAAAGGCAATACCACCTCTTTCACAGAGTAATAAGGTGGGATAACTTCTTCGGTGAAGTTCTGTGATTTTAGGCTTTGACCTGCCATCACTCGCGCCGCAATCTTAGCAAGAGGAACCCCTGTTGCCTTAGAGACAAATGGGACTGTTCGTGCAGCACGTGGATTGACTTCAATCATGTAGATCTCATCATCCTTAACGGCAAACTGAACATTCATCAGACCGATAACACCCAACTCCATTGCCAGCTTACCCACCTGCTCGCGCATGCGGTTTTGAACATCATCGCTCAAACTGTATGGTGGGAGTGAACAACCAGAATCACCAGAGTGAACACCTGCTTGCTCGATATGCTCCATGATAGAACCGATAACCACGGTTTCCCCATCACATATCGCATCGATATCAATCTCAATCGCATTATCTAAGAAACGGTCAAGTAGAACTGGAGATGCATTTGATACGCTTACTGCTTCGTTAAAATAACGACGCAAGTCTTGCTCATCATAAACAATTTCCATCGCACGACCACCTAGCACATAAGATGGACGAACAACCAATGGATAACCGATACGCGCAGCTGAAATAACCGCACTTTCAACCGTTGTTACGGTATCATTTTCAGGTTGCTTCATCTCAAGGCGTTGAATCGCTTGCTGGAAGCGTTCACGGTCTTCAGCGCGGTCAATCGCATCAGGACTAGTACCAATAATCGGCACGCCTGCAGCTTCTAATTCACGAGCAAGTTTAAGTGGAGTCTGACCACCGTATTGAACGATAACGCCTTTCGGCTTTTCAATACGCACTATCTCTAGCACATCTTCAAGAGTGACTGGCTCGAAGTAGAGTCTGTCAGAGGTATCGTAATCTGTAGACACTGTCTCTGGATTACAGTTAACCATAATAGTTTCATAACCATCTTCACGAAGCGCTAACGCCGCATGAACACAACAGTAATCAAATTCGATACCTTGGCCGATTCTGTTTGGACCACCACCTAAAATCATGATCTTTTCACGATTTGATGGGTTGGCTTCACATTCCTCTTCATAAGTAGAGTACATATAAGCCGTATCAGTTGAGAATTCAGCAGCACACGTATCGACACGCTTATAAACGGGGAAAATTTCATGTCTGTGACGCAACTTGCGCATCTCTGACTCACTAATCCCAAGCAATAATGACAACCTGATATCAGAGAAACCTTTACGCTTTAACTTACGTAAAAAGTCTTGATTCATGCCTGACATACCAGAATCTTTAACGTCTGATTCAAGCTTAATCAGTTCTTCGATTTGAACCAAGAACCAAGGGTCAATGTTCGTCAACCCAAAGATGTCTTCAACAGATAAGCCTGAGCGGAACGCATCAGCAATGTACCAAATACGGTCAGAACCAGGTTCTTTAAGTTCGTGACGAATACGCGTCATCGCATCCGGCTCATCAATATCGATAATTGGGTCTAAGCCATTCATGCCAACTTCAAGTCCACGAAGCGCTTTTTGAAGCGACTCTTGGAAAGTACGCCCAATCGCCATGACTTCACCCACCGACTTCATCTGAGTCGTAAGTCGGTCATTGGCACCAGCAAACTTCTCAAAGTTAAAGCGTGGAAGTTTGGTCACGACATAATCGATAGCAGGCTCAAATGATGCAGGAGTATTACCGCCAGTGATATCATTTTTAAGCTCATCTAGCGTGTAACCAATGGCTAACTTTGCCGCTATTTTAGCAATCGGGAAACCAGTTGCTTTAGATGCTAATGCCGATGAACGTGATACGCGTGGGTTCATCTCGATGATAACCATACGGCCATCAACAGGATTGATACCAAACTGTACGTTTGAACCACCTGTTTCAACACCAATCTCACGCAATACAGCAAGAGATGCATTACGCATCAACTGATATTCTTTATCAGTCAAAGTTTGCGCTGGTGCAACAGTAATTGAGTCACCTGTGTGGACGCCCATAGGGTCGAAGTTTTCGATAGCACAGACGATGATGCAATTGTCATTGCGATCACGTACCACTTCCATCTCATACTCTTTCCAACCGATCAAAGACTCATCAATAAGCAGTTCGTTTGTCGGTGAGAGATCAAGACCCTGAGAACAGATCTCCTCAAACTCCTCCTTGTTATAGGCGATACCGCCACCGCTGCCACCCATAGTGAATGACGGACGAATAATACAAGGGAACCCAAGCTCAGCGACAACAGCATTTGCCTCTTCCATCGTATGGGCGATACCCGCACGAGGACACTCTAGACCAATTGCCTTCATTGCCTTATCGAAACGGCTACGATCTTCAGCTTTATCAATCGCATCGGCAGTTGCACCGATCATCTCGACATTGAACTCTTTAAGAACGCCTTTGCTCTCTAATTCAAGAGCACAGTTAAGTGCTGTCTGACCGCCCATGGTCGGAAGTATCGCGTCTGGGCGCTCTTTAGCAATAATATTACGAACAACTTCCCAGTGAATAGGTTCGATATAAGTTGCATCGGCCATCTCAGGGTCGGTCATAATCGTTGCTGGATTAGAGTTAACCAAAATAACTCGATAACCCTCTTCGCGCAGTGCTTTACAAGCCTGGGCACCAGAGTAATCAAACTCACATGCTTGACCGATAACAATCGGCCCAGCACCTAGGATAAGAATACTTTTTATATCTGTACGTTTTGGCATTGCTTAAACCTTCTCCCGACTATTTGGCGTTCTGACGATACAATTCAATAAGTTCAATAAAATGATTGAACAAAGGAGCTGCATCATTGGGTCCTGGACTCGCTTCAGGGTGTCCCTGGAAGCTAAATGCAGGCTTATCCGTCAAATGAATACCTTGCAAAGAACCATCAAAGAGTGACTTGTGTGTCACCTTAATGTTGGCTGGCAAGCTAGATTCATCAGCAGCAAAACCGTGGTTTTGACTGGTGATCATCACATTACCTTGTTCGATATTACTTACTGGGTGGTTTGCACCATGATGGCCAAACTTCATCTTCAAGGTCTTAGCACCAGACGCTAACGCTAATAACTGATGACCCAAACAGATCCCAAAGACTGGAATGTCTGTTTTTAAGATCTCTTGAATGGCGGTAATCGCATAATCACATGGTTCAGGATCGCCGGGACCATTTGACAGGAACACACCATCTGGATTCATGGCTAGCACTGTCGATGCTGGTGTTTGAGCGGGAACAACGGTCACATCACAACCACGGTCAACGAGCATACGTAATATATTACGTTTTACACCATAGTCATACGCGACGACTTTATACTTAAGATCTGACTCTGGGGTATCAACAGGCAATCCACCGACTAAACGCCAGCTTCCACTGCGCCATTGATACTGTGTTTCTGTTGTGACTTCTTTGGCTAAATCCATGCCTTTTAGACCTGGGAAAGCTTTTGCTTCAGCAAGCGCCTTAGCCACGTCTTGCTCACCAACTAGGATACACCCAGCTTGTGCGCCTTTTTCTCGTAAAATACGGGTTAACTTACGCGTATCAATATCAGCAATACCCACAATATTATGTGCTTTTAAGTAGTCACTGAGAGATTGTTGATTACGGAAGTTACTAGCAATTAAAGGAAGATCTCGAATAACCAGACCACGTGCATGCACGCTATCAGATTCTTTATCTTCATCATTGGTGCCAGTATTACCAATATGAGGGTAGGTTAGAGTTACAATTTGGCGAGAATATGATGGATCCGTAAGGATCTCTTGGTAACCTGTCATTGAAGTGTTAAAAACCACTTCACCAACAGCATGTCCATCGGCACCAATAGCTGTGCCAGAGAATACAGTTCCATCTTCGAGTACGAGTAAGGCAGACTTTGTCAACGCGACCTCCAAAAAGAGCCAAGCCACTAAAATATAATGTTTTTTCTTGCTTTTAAAATACCAATATCCGTTAAAATACGAAATTTTGACAAATTCGGACAACTATATATGAGTTAGTGCACTTGGTCTATTAATTTAATTTTTAAAATTTGAAAAAAAACCGTCAATTTGACGGTTTAACAAAATAGCTACTTAAGCCCTAAGACTTGCTGCATATCATAAAGACCCGAATCTTGATCAACGAGCCAAGAAGCGGCTCTCATAGCACCATTGGCAAATGTCATTCTGCTGGATGCTTTATGAGTTATTTCGATACGTTCACCGATATCTGCAAACATGGCAGTATGTTCACCGACAATGTCACCGGCACGTATGGTAGAGAAGCCAATGGTTTCACGATCTCGCTCACCCGTTATTCCTTCACGACCATACACAGCACACTTATCAAGATCACGGCCTAAGGTTTCTGCGATCACTTCACCCATTTTAAGTGCTGTGCCTGAGGGGGCATCTTTCTTATGCCTATGATGAGCTTCGATAATTTCAATATCGGAGTAATCTCCCATTACCTCAGCAGCGATCTCAAGCAGTTTCCAAAGCAAGTTAACACCAACAGCCATATTAGGCGCCATCACCACAGGGATTTTTTCAGCATAAGCTGAAATAAGTTCTTTCTGAGAATGATTAAAACCTGTCGTACCAATCACGATGGCTTTGCCATGACGAGCACACCAATCGGTGTGAATTAAGCTGGCCTCGGGAGAAGTAAAATCGATGAGAACATCGAAATCATCAACCGCGAGATCCAAAGAGTCGGTAATAGGAACATTCATTGAGCCAACACCGGCAAGTTCACCCGCATCAACACCAATCAAAGTAGAACCGGCTCGTTCGATAACAGCACCTAAATAAATAATAGGTTGTTGTCTAGCGGCTTCAATAAGAGTACGCCCCATACGGCCACTACCACCAGTGATTGCCACTCTTACTTTTTCACTCATCATAACTTCCTTAAAATAACTCGAACTGTACTGATGCCCTTCGCACTCTAATCTTTGCAAAAAAAAGCCTAAACATTAGCTTAGGCTTTTAATATTACAGAATATCGAGTAACTCGACTTCAAACACGAGTGCCGAGTATGGCGGGATAGATGCGCCAGCTCCACGCTCGCCGTAGGCTAAGTGATGCGGTACATAAAGCTTCCACTTAGATCCAACAGGCATTTGCTGAAGTGCTTCAGTCCAACCAGCGATAACACCAGATACTGGGAATTCTGCAGGCTGATTACGAGCAACTGAACTATCAAACACATCACCATTAATGAATGTGCCGTGGTAATGAGTACGAACTGTCGAATCTAGGCCTGGCTTATCACCAGTTCCTTCGTTAAGAATTTCATACTGTAGGCCTGACTCTAATGTCAAAATGCCATCACGCTTTGCGATGTCAGCAAGGAATGCTTCGCCTTCAGCTGAAGCAGCTTCAGCAGCAGCTTCCTGTACTTTTTGAATACGCTGACTGATCTCTGTAAATGCAACCTGGAGATCTTGCATAGCAACTTGACTCTCTTTACCGTCAAATGCATCAGATAGACCGAGTTGTACAGCTGAGATATCGATACCTTCGAAAGAGTTAGCAGCTAACTGCTCACCAAGTTGACGACCAACGCCGTAACTTGCTTGTGTTTCAATAGTAGTAAACTTGTCAGACATAATGATTCTACTCTCAATTATTCAATTAATTTTCGCGCAGCAGTTTAACATAACCACAATCTAGTTTCTTTAAATGATGTTAATTATTTATCAATTCGACAAGCCTGTTTAAGCTGAGCCTGACTTGCCTTATATAAAGGCACTACCTGAGCCTGCATATTACTCAAATCATCAATTCTGTGGTCATGGGAAGGATGCGTAGAAAGAAGTTCAGGGCTCTGCCCGCCACCTTGTTTAGCCATATTCTGCCAAAGCACCATACTCTGACTCGGATCAAAGCCTGCTCTTGCCATCAACTCAACCCCCATAACATCGGCTTCACTTTCCTGTTCACGACCATAAGGAAGAATAAAGCCCACTTGAGTTCCTAAACCCAGTGCAGCCATATAGAGATCTTTATTGCTCACTCCACCAGCACCGAGTGCCACATCAGCCAGTTGCATCCCCACCCCAGTCATTTGAGAGCGAGAAACTTGCTCATTACTATGATTGGCCAAAACATGTGCCACTTCATGGCCAATGACAGTGGCAAGTTGATCTTCATTTTCAGCCACTTTCAACAATCCCGTATACACCCCAATATGACCACCGGGCAGCGCGAATGCATTAACTTGAGGCGATTCAAATACAACAACATCCCAAGGTAAATTCGATGTAGGCAGTACGCTGGTGATCCGATTAGCCACACAATCCACATAACGATTCAGATTGGCATCTTGGCTCACCTTTTCCTGCTTCTTTATCTGCTCAAACGAACTCGCCCCCATTTGATCTATCTCTTGAGAGGAGAAAAGCAATATCTGATTTCTCCCTGTTGGCGACTCCGTAGCAGCACAGCCCGTTAACGCCAAAGCTGAAACAAATAATACAGGTAGCAATTTCATTGGGTGATAATCCTTTATGTAAATACGTCTAAGTTCTAGGCAATATTCTATCAAACTTTGATTAACTTTTGTGCTGCTGGTTCAGAGAGTATTTCAGGTGCCATGTCTTCGGAATTAAGAGACATCCCTATATAAATCCCCTCCATCGATGTCCCTGTGATCGACTGATTCTAGGTGAAACAGCACATTCTATTTTCTTTGTGAAAACCCTCTCTATATAGGCATCCTTACCACCGAGGATAAATATATCCCTATATAGAAAAGCCCCGTTTGCGTTAGCAATACGGGGCTTTATCAATTCAATTTCGCTGTTGGAAATTAAATTTAGCTATTCAAATCTTGAAAAAACTTCTTCACACCGTCGAAGAAACCTTCAGCCTTAGGGCTGTGCTTCTTAGATGATGAACCAGTTAAGGTCTCATCGAATTCGCGAAGCAGTTCTTTTTGACGATCGTTAAGTTTAACAGGCGTCTCCATCACAACCTTACACAGCAAATCACCAACAGCATGGCTTCGTACAGACTTAACGCCTTTGCCGCGCATGCGGAACATACGTCCTGTTTGTGTTTCTGCTGGGATCTTAAGGTTCACTTTACCGTCAAGTGTAGGTACTTCAATCTCACCACCAAGGGCAGCTTTACCGAATGAAATTGGCACTTCACAATACAAGTTATTACCGTCACGGACAAAAATAGCATGCTCACGCACACTAACTTGTACATAAAGATCACCTGGAGGTGCACCAAACTCGCCCGCTTCACCTTCGCCAGAGAGACGAATGCGATCGCCGTTATCAACCCCAGCAGGGATCTTAACTGATAGCGTTTTGCTTTTCTCAACGCGACCTTCACCATGACAACTATTACATGGATCTTTAATGATTTTACCGCGACCATGACAGGTAGGACAGGCTTGCTGAACAGCAAAGAAGCCTTGACGCATCTGAACTTGGCCTTGACCGTGACACGTGCCACAAGTCGTAGGAGTTGTGCCTTTCTTAGCACCGCTACCATCACATGTATCACAGGTTGTCAGTTTTGGAATGCGCAGTTCTTTGGTTAGCCCTTTAACCGCTTCTTCAAGAGACAGCTCTAAGTTGTAACGCAGGTCGCTGCCACGAGCAGCTTGACGCTGTCCACCGCCACGACGGCCACCACCAAAGATGTCGCCGAACACATCACCGAATACATCACCGAAGTCAGCATTGCCGCCGCCATGACCACGATTAGGATCAACACCAGCATGACCAAATTGATCATAGGCTGCTTTCTTATCACTGTCGGTCAAAATTTCGTAGGCTTCTTTCACCTCTTTGAAATTGGCTTCAGCTTGTTTGTCACCAGGATTGCGATCCGGATGGAATTTCATGGCCAGACGCTTATACGCCTTTTTTATTTCACGTTCGCTAGCGTCACGCTCGACGCTTAATATTTCGTAATAATCTCGCTTTGACATAATCTCACGCTTTTTTGCTGAAGTTACCGCTAATCACTTAGCTTATCATGTGACAACGGGCGTTAGAGTTTCCCCTAACGCCCGTGCTCTATAATATAGGGGTTAGCCTCTATTATTTCTTGTCATCTTTTACTTCTTCAAACTCAGCATCAACAACATCTTCTTCTGGCTTTTCAGCTTTCGCTTCACCTTCAGGAGCTTGCTCTGTTTGAGCTTTAGCTTGAGCAATTTCCATCAACTTAGCAGAAGCTTCCATTAGCTCTTGAGTTGACTTATCGATTGCTTCTTTGTCTTTACCTTTAGTAGCGGTATCAACAGCAGCCATCGCAGCTTCAATCTTTTCTTTGTCTTCAGCTGGTAATGCATCACCGGCTTCTTCAATCTGCTTCTTAGTCGAGTGAACCATGCCATCAGCTTGGTTACGTGCTACGACTAGCTCTTCGAACTTAGCATCTTCGTCAGCATGTGCTTCAGCATCACGAACCATTGCTTCAACTTCTTCATCACTTAAACCTGAAGAGGCTTTAATGGTGATGTTCTGCGCTTTACCGGTTTTCTTATCGGTTGCAGAAACATGCAAGATACCATCAGCATCGATATCGAAAGAAACTTCGACTTGTGGCATGCCACGTGGAGCTGGCTCGATACCTTCTAGGTTGAATTGACCTAGAGACTTGTTACCGCTTGACTGCTTACGCTCACCTTGAAGTACGTGAATGGTTACCGCACTTTGGTTGTCGTCTGCTGTCGAGAATGTTTGGCTAGCTTTAGTCGGGATAGTGGTGTTCTTCTCGATAAGCTTAGTCATTACGCTACCCATAGTCTCAATACCTAGAGACAGAGGCGTAACGTCTAGTAAAAGTACATCTTTCACGTCACCAGAAAGTACACCAGCTTGAACTGCTGCACCGATTGCAACTGCTTCATCAGGGTTAACGTCTTGACGTAACTCTTTTCCGAAGAAAGCAGAAACTTCAGCACGTACTTTAGGCATACGAGTCTGACCACCAACAAGAATCACTTCGTTGATATCTGAAACACTTAGGTCAGCATCAGCAAGCGCTACTTTTAGAGGCTCTAGAGTACGAGTGATCAAGTCTTCAACCAAAGACTCAAGCTTGGCACGAGTGATCTTAACCACTAAGTGCTTAGGACCTGATGCATCTGCAGTGATGTATGGTAAGTTCACTTCAGTTTGAGTTGTGCTTGAAAGTTCAATCTTCGCTTTTTCAGCCGCTTCTTTTAGACGCTGCATAGCCAAAGGATCTTTACGTAAGTTCATGCCTTGTTCTTTTTCGAACTCATCAGCAAGATACTTAATCATACGGTTATCAAAATCTTCACCACCTAAGTGGGTATCACCGTTAGTAGCAAGTACTTCAAACGTCTGCTCGCCATCTACGCTGTCGATTTCAATGATAGAGATATCAAATGTACCACCACCTAAATCGTATACTGCAACGATATTATCGCCTTGCTTCTTATCGATACCATAAGCAAGTGCTGCTGCTGTAGGCTCGTTGATAATACGCTTAACTTCTAGACCAGCAATACGGCCAGCATCTTTAGTTGCTTGACGCTGTGAATCGTTGAAGTATGCAGGAACAGTAATCACTGCTTCAGTTACTTCTTCGCCTAGGAAGTCTTCTGCTGTCTTCTTCATCTTTTTAAGGATTTCAGCAGAAACTTGTGGCGGAGCCATCTTTTTATCGTGAGCTTCAACCCATGCATCACCGTTATCAGCGCCGATGATTTTGAATGGCATGATGTCAACATCACGCTGAACTTCGTCATCTTTAAAGCGACGACCGATAAGACGCTTAATCGCGAAGAAAGTGTTAGTTGGGTTTGTAACAGCCTGACGCTTTGCTGGTTGACCCACTAATATCTCGTCACCGGTGTAAGCGATGATTGAAGGAGTCGTACGATCGCCCTCGGCATTTTCCAATACACGTGCTACGCCGCCATCTAGTACAGCTACGCAAGAGTTAGTTGTGCCTAAATCGATACCAATAATTTTACCCATTGTGGTGCTCCTGAAATCTTTTCTATATAAAAGCTAATTTTGTCATCTGATGGAGATATGGGGACGGACGAAACTAATTTCAAGCTAAACTTTTATTGCTTTGCTTAAAGCGTTAGCACTAGGTCCAAAGTGTCTCAATATCTTTCCTTACACCCTATATTGGGTCTTGGGTAACGATTACAAGGGGGGAAATACAAAAAAGAAATAAACCCTCATTTTTTTGATCTTTGGCGCACTATCAAAATCTGGATACCGTATAATGCATGCAATTAAGAAGTGTAGTCGGTTGAATCAGGTTTTTAGATAAAACTACAACTCGCTATTTAGTCGTCTCTTGTGAGTAATAAAAATTGAAACCATCTAATCAGGCTTATGTTTACGGCATTGGTGCGGTATGCCTATGGTCAACCGTTGCCACCGCATTTAAACTTGCACTGGAACACTTCACTCCTTTACAGCTAGTATTGGTCGCTGTCGTCACTTCGATCTTTGCTCTCGGCATCATTCTTGTTGCACAGCGAAAACTCCATCTAATTAAGACGCAGTTTATTCAACGCCCCTATTTCTACCTGCAGACAGGATTAATTAATCCTTTCCTCTATTACCTTGTGCTCTTTAAGGCCTATGATCTGCTGCCCGCACAACAGGCACTGTCGCTCAATTATACTTGGGCCATATTGCTGCCCCTGCTCTCTGTTCCAATGCTGGCTCAGAAACTCCGTAAAAGTGACATGGTGGCAGCCATTGTCGCCTACTTTGGTGTTTTCGTTATCGCAACCAATGGCAATCTCACTGGATTTTCATTTGAAAGTGGCACCGGGGTCATCTTAGCGCTTACCAGTACCTTACTCTGGTCTCTCTACTGGATCATCAATACCAAAGATAAAGGGGATCCTGTTGTCAGCCTACTATTGAGTTTCTTAGTGGGGTTTCCCTTTATACTTGGCACACTATTATTCACCCAAACGCTGCCAAGCTGGAATCTGCAAGCTTTTGCCGCTGGTGTTTATGTGGGGTTATTCGAAATGGGGGTTACCTTCGTGCTCTGGTTAATCGCACTTAAAAAAGCAGAGCGCACCGCAAGTATCAGTACCATGGCCTTTATGTCGCCAGTCATGAGCATAGGTTTTATTGCTTGGATTTTACAAGAAGAGATAGCCCGTTCCACTTACGTTGGTTTAGGTCTTATCTTGATGGCACTAGCACTGCAGCAGTTACTGCCATTACTGAACAGAATAAAGCTAAAGAGTGGAACACCTCATTCTCATTAGTGAAGCTTCTGAATTTCTGATACAAAAAAGCCCATCAATATGGGCTTATGTGTTCGCAAACCTCGTGTTTAAGCTGAGCGTTAAAAGTGTTCAACGTCAATTTGGCCAACACCAACATTAACACTCAACTCACCAAAACCGCTGCTGTCTTCATCATGATAAGCTTGTCTGACAAAGTTACGTTCAATAGCTAGCGCGTGGCCACCATCTTCAACAGTTACTTCACCGACACCAGATTCAAGCGAAACAGAGCTATAGATAATGCTATGTTTTATTTGTGCATGACCAACACCCAAGTCAATATCAACATCGCTTTCCATGTTAGTGACTTCAACTTGCCCCACACCAACATTAAGGTTGACCGCAGCCTGGCGGGGTAGGTAGATTTTCCACTCCTGCTTAATATCATCTTGCTCGTTTAATTTTAGCGTAATCCGTTTAGATTCCAGATCGACATCGAATTCGACATCATCAAGTTCTGAACTGCTCCAGAGTGAAAACCAGCTACTATCGGCGTTAGAAACCACCACTTCAACTCGAATCTCTTGTTCATCAGTCGCAAACACCTCCGCAGATCCGACATCCATATCTAATAACACTTGCTGACCATTGTAACCAAAGGTCTGGCTCAAGCTTCTATCTGCATCCGCCTGAACTGGCGTAATAGCCAAAGTAGAGAATGCTGCAGAGATCACTAGCATGCTGCTAAGCGTTGCTGTGGTTATTTTTTTTATGAGCATGTTCATAAAGGCCATCCTGTCATTGAAATCCTGATATGGATTTAATAAAGCAAAATACAGGCCAACAATAATAAGGTTACACTTCAGCCACTTATGTAAATCCATTTATAAAATCAAAGTCACTCTCCTATATTTTGGTCAATTTTACTCATGCTTGGTTAGATTAATACGAGCTTGCTAATCGCAAAGATAAACCTGCTGCAGAGTCTTCGTTTACCAAGGTTTTTAGATAGGGTTAATCACAAAGAAAACAGGATAAATCAAGGACTCCGAATAGAGACTTATACTTTCAGGCAGTATCTGAATTCTTTAGCTAAGCTTAATTTACGTCAATTTCTCAAGCTAAATCAATCAGTCAATTAAGCTTGTTTTGAGCGTACTTAAATTGAACACATATTAACCCTTACATGTACCGCAATTGCTATTCAAAGTACACATGGAGATACACGATGTTTGGAACGATTAGACTTAAGTTAATTACAGCTATCATTTTTCTTTTGTTGCTCTTATCTGGTACTGCAGGTGTCGGTTTATTCTATGTCTATGAGCTTGATAACAACATTAAGCGATTAAGTGAAGATATTACACCAACCATTGAAAGCACTGACGACATGATCGCATCATTATGGGAAAGAGGAAAAATTGCCAATGAGATAATGGCTTCTGAAGATATCAGTGAAATTACTGAATTGTTCACTTTTATCGCCCCATTAAATGGCGTATATACAAGCTCTTATGAAGAACTAGAAAAACTACTCGATCCTTCAGAGAAAGAGATAGCCAATGAAGCGGTGGCAGCCAACAAGGAACTGCAAATTGATACCAAGAAAATGTACCAATCTCATTACTTAGAGTTAGAGTTTGAGTTGAAAGCAAAACAATTACTTAATGAGTTTGATGGCTTGGGTGGTGTACTCATCACTTCACTAGATGAATTTGCTATTGAGAATGAAGCTGAAATGGCCAAGGCTGAAGACCGAGGCGACATACTGGCTGAATCAGGAACAGCAACCGCAAGCGATGTTAATGATGTGTTAGGTGAGCTTTTTGAACGCGATTACCCTGTGGTAGAAGCGGCATTAAAGTTACAGCGTTATATTATTGAAATGCAAGATACTGCAGGAGAGTATCTTGCTGAAGAGGAGCCTAGCAACCTTCCTGCCATCTGAGAGAACTTTGATGTCTTAGCTGAAAAAGTCGAAAGTCATATGACAATATTGTTTGACTTAGCTGAGAGTGAAGAAGACAAACAAGATGCCAAAGATCTTAAATATAACTTTGTTCAATGGCAGGCCCTTGCTCTAAATGATGAAAAACTTTTTGATACCTACCGAGAGCAGCTCCGTTATGAAGCGGAGGCAGATGACTATACTAACCACCTTGAAATATCGATATCAAAAGCTGATGCATTATTAGAACAGTTAACTGCAGCAGCTGATACCCTTGCAGACTTAGCAAATGACGAGGCTGAAGTGGCGCTTAAAACAGCGGTGACTACCGTTGGTGTAGTTTGGTTAACTGCACTCGTATTTGGCTTTGTTACCATCATTGCCCTTATTAAAGCAATCATCATCCCCGTTGATAACCTAGTGAATAGACTCAAAGATATCGCAGAAGGTGAAGGCGATTTGACCCAAAGAGTCGACGAAGACGGTAAAGATGAACTGGCTGCACTCGGTGTTGAGTTCAACCTGTTTGTAGTGAAAATCCAATCTTTAATTTCACAAATAAGCACCGAATCAAATGGCCTTGATAACTCCATTGTCTCTATCAGTGATATAAGCGAGAAGGTGTGTGAACGGGTCAATATGCAAAGCAAGGAAGTCCAACAAGTGGTTTCATATATTGCTCAAGTCAATGATGCCGCAGAGAGTATCTCCAGTAATGCACAAAACTGTTCTGGTGCATCAAAAGATGCAAACAATGACAGTGAAGCGGTACGTACAACCGTTCAGCAAGCTATCAGCTCTATCGGCGAACTCGCTGGACACATTGACGACAGTTCAAATGTCATCAATGAATTAAATAAAGAAGTTGATAACATTGCTTCTGTTCTTGATGTTATTCAAGCCATTGCTGAACAAACTAACTTACTTGCACTCAATGCCGCGATTGAAGCAGCGAGAGCCGGCGAGCAAGGACGAGGTTTTGCCGTCGTCGCCGATGAAGTTCGTACTCTGGCTTCACGGACCCAGAACTGCACCAATGAAATTCAAACCATGATTCAGAACCTCCAAAAAGGAGCGAGTGCAGCAGTGACCTCAATGTCGAGATCCAAAGAAGGTGGTGAGGAAACGGTAACCATTGCTAATCAAGCTGGAGTCGCACTCGATAGAGTATCAATGGCTATCACAAACCTAAACCAATTGAATGAGCAGATTGCTACAGCCGCAGAGGAACAAAGATCAATAGTAAACTCAGCAACAAAGTCTGTGAGTCATGTGAAAACGGTCGTTGAAGAAAGCTTGAATGCCTCGATAGAAAATCAAGAGAATACTGTACACATGAGTAAGTCTGTCGATAGGTTAAATGGCTTGGTTAAACAGTTTAAGGTGTAGGCCTATTGTTCTAAAAAACTGATGCCTTTACGAGAATTTGTCACTTAAGGAATAATGCCATTAATGCAGCAGTATTAATGGCATTTTATTATCTAGCCCCTCTGAATATAGACACATGACAGACCCTGCTTCACGCGTTGCCCCCCCCCTCCAAAGCACTCACTTCAGATGAAACAATATAAATACGACTTTCTACTTCCCATCATTTTTCACCAGAAAAATAGATCCCGTCTTTACTCTATGTACGATTTCTTACTGGTATTATTCATCATGAAACATCATTAAAGACAGACAAGCAAGAAGACATTTATAAACAAAACTAAATATAGGAACCTGAAGCCACCTAATCAATAAATTAGTTTGTTCAATCAACATATAAATATAGATAACCTTCATTTAAAAATATAGATACTACACACTAACAAAAAGTAAACGACCCATTAGTTTCATTTTAAAATTAAAAATCAATAGCATACATACTATCAACATAGATATGTTAATTTGTTATTTAATAGCGAACAAAATACCGTACGAGTAACTAAATAAAAAGGATACCGTACTCATGACCAAATAAAATATAATTTCTATTAAAATCATAAATATAAACCTCAACATCAAGCACTCTTGACTTTTAATATTTAATGATTATCATTGAATAATTAACGATATTCATTAACAACACTTTCACATGTGATTGTTGGTATTCAAATTATGGAAATTAATTCAGATATAAAAAAAATCCGCAAACTCGGCATCACAATACGGGGACTGCTTTGGATCATATGCGGTGGGATTGTGATTTCAAATATAGGTTTCTTTTTGTTTTATGATTTTTTTAACTTAGATTTTGAGTTCTTCTCCAGAGCAAGTATTTTTGGTTTTCAAGTGATGCTTGATGAGTTAACCATCCCCACAGATTCTCCATATCCTATCCAAGTCAGTATTCATGACTCCCCCAATCTATTCGTTAAATGGTTATGGTACATAAGCACGCCCGCATGTTTGATTATTACTCTTTTCATCATATTACGACTGGATAAGCTGTTTAAATCATATTCCGAGGGCGTTGTTTTCCACAGCAGTAACACTAAAGGGCTTGCGATTATTGGCTGGCTTTTAGTTAGCCTCTACTTCACTGATGCCATCGCTTCAATGACATTAGATACGCTATTTCTTCATACATCCAATGGCTTCATTGTTGTTGAAAATCAGCCAAATATGATTCCCATGGGTCCGATTAACGAACATGAAATCATTGATTTGGATTGCATGCCACCAGAGATGGCGGACTTAGAGTTTCCCCCGTTACAAGAGATGGGAACACGAATTTATAGCAACTTAACGCTACTGCTATTTGGTTCTTTTCTAATTGTGGTGGCGAGAATTATGAGCTATGCAGAAAACCTTAAAAAAGAAGTTGATACCTTGATCTAATCCACCAGGACTGGTTATGAAAATAGTTGTAAATCTTGACGTGATGCTGGCGAAACGGAATATGCGCCTAAATGAACTTTCAGAAAAGATCGGTATTTCAATTCAAAACTTATCCATATTAAAAACAGGAAAAGCTAAAGCAATTAGGTTTTCTACATTAGCACTGATTTGCGAGGCACTGGACTGTCAACCCGGTGATTTGCTTGAGTACCTACCTGAATAGACGGCAATCTATTTCAGGTAGGATTTTTTATTTAACTACACAGTTAAACATCTTGGAGTTTACAATGTACAACCCTAGAATGACAACCCTGCTTATCGCGCTAGCGGTAACAGTTAGCGGCGCCTGTCTCGCCAATCCATACGACAAAATAGCAAAATATAAAACCAACAATCCTACACCAAGAGTTATAGGGGGCGAAGACGCGCAAAAAAGCGAGTTCCCCTTTATGGTCTCTCTTATCGGCTCATCCACAGCTACAACAGATGCAGTCCAACCTTTTTGTGGTGGATCGTTAATGGCTAAAAAGTATGTCCTCACTGCTGCTCACTGTGTTGGATATGGAAATGCAGATCCAGCTTCAGTTGATGTTATTATCGGGCTCCATGATGTAAAAAAACCAGGTGAAGCTAAGCGCCATAAGCTCAAGGCTATATATGCTGACCCTGAATCAGATACCGCTCTGCTGGAGTTGCAAAAACCAGTGGAAGGGGTCACTCCCATCAAGCTTATTACGCCTGAGCTGGCTGCACAGTTAAAAGATGGTGATATGATGACAGTCATAGGTTTTGGCGTCACCGTAGAGAATGACGAACGACCCACGGCTAAAATATTACAAAAAGCAGATGTGCCACAGTTTAATCAAGCCCTATGTCGTAAAAACTATGCAGAACTGCTGGGTGCTAATGCAAAAATAACAGACACTATGATCTGTGCTGGCTACGCCACAATAAAAAAAGACTCCTGTAATGGCGACAGCGGTGGGCCTCTGTTTATGAAAAAAGGTGGCCAGTTTTACCAAACAGGTATTGTCAGTTGGGGCGCCCAAGTTTGTGCCAGCGATAATCTCCCTGGGGTCTATGTCAGAGTCTCCAAGATGCTTGACTGGATTTATGGGGAATCCTCCGGGGTTACATTCAACAAAACACTCGATTTGGGCTATTTAGAAATGGCTCAGGATGTCGTTCATAACTTAAATATCAAGAACGAAGGCAGTGAGAGATTTATTGTAAATAAAGTGGAGTTCAATGAGCTTAATAATCTTGCATCGCCACAAGTTACCAATAACAGTTGTAACACAACGAATATTGAACCGGGCAAAGAGTGCGATATTAAATTTAAGTTTGCCACCAACAATGCAGGGGCGGCCAGTCTTGAGATGGCGCTAGAAACCAACCACCCACACCTTAAACAAGCAAAGTCCACTGTCTCTGTTGAAATTGCTGAGAAATCAAATCTTGACCTGAAGAAACTGCTGGATATCAATTATCCAGGCTTTATCGAGTGGCACAGCGGAGGAAAAGGTAAGTGGCAACCCCAGTCTAGCCGTACATACGCAGGTGACAG
Organism: Shewanella hanedai; assembly: GCF_007197645.1. Lineage (GTDB taxonomy): Bacteria > Pseudomonadota > Gammaproteobacteria > Enterobacterales > Shewanellaceae > Shewanella > Shewanella hanedai. The sequence continues at coordinate 91,344 of NZ_VKGK01000012.1, read as the reverse complement.
CGGCATAGAAACTGATTCTGTTGAGGATAGAAATGCCGCAGCATTGCTTGGTATTATCAGCAGTGACAGAGTCACTGAACTAAGCTTCAGCTATCTTGTCAGCTCCGAGGCCAATAAGGATGGGTTGCGAGTAGCGGTAAATCAGAATGAAGAGTTGTTCGCCAGTGGTAATACTCAGGAGAAGTTCCTGCATGTCAAGCTCCCACTGGCTAAAGGCAAAGACAGAGTACTGTTTGCTTATACTAAAGACGCTGCCGGCTCTAAAGGTGATGACAAAGCTTATCTGGACAATGTTCAGCTGACTATAACCAATAAAGCACCAGTTATCAGCATTAAAAAAGTTAAGCCGATTGAGGTAAGTCAAAGCACCACGATTGACGCAAGTGGCACTAAAGATCCCGATGGAGACACCTTAACCTTTAGCTGGAAGCTAATAGGAAAAGGCAATGGCGCGAGTTTGACTGACACATCCAATAAAATTGCAAAATTTAAAGCTGGAGATAAAGCGGGGAAAGTCGAAGTTGAACTGACAGTAACGGATAAATATGGAGAAAAGTCCGTTAGCAAAACCATGATAGATGTTAGAGAAAAAGATAAGGGAGGTAGCACCGACTTTATGCTACTCCTATTAGCTGCTCTTGCTATTCAGCTCTCAAGAAGGAAAGTGGAAAGTGCAAACTCCATAATCAAATATTAATACCAATCAATATAAGAAGTACAACGCGAAGCTAATAGCCTCGCGTTGTTTTTAATATCGAGTAAAATTATGAAAAAATTTAATATATTTTCCCCATTAGTTTTTACCTTACTGCTACTCTTCAGCGCGGGGAGTCAAAGCAAATATGAAAATATAGACATAAGTGAAGAGAGGGAGATGATTGAAGTATTGTATGGCATAGAGATATATAGCGACAGCTTTGAATTTCAAGTTTTATCTAATGGCTGTACCCATAATGATCATTTCAAACTGCAAACCAATCAGCTTAATGACTACCAGGTTTCGGTACAGCTAATCCGCACTAAACAAGATCTATGCCGTGCACTGCCTTGGTTAATCAATATCAAAGTAGCAATACCATTTTCAGATATTTTGTATCCTGAATTTATTTTTACCAATCCCTTCAAGAACAAACACTCCTTAAAAAGTACTTATAGAAACTAAGCGAACAATTAAAAAGGAGGTTTTCATTAAAACTCCTTTTTAACACTCAATTGTCACTTATACAGCTCTTATAGCCGTCACTCAAAACTAGCGACTTCCTTTGTAACAGATAAGGAGTGATCTAATATCGATTGACCTTTGGCCCCCTCTCCATGTCCAGGGAAGATAAATTCAACTTTAGGGAACTCTGCTTTGACCTTACTGATACTGTGGTACCAATTCGCTAGATCCGCATCTCCCGTCCAACCAAGATGATTAACTTCGTTGTCTTTCAGTAAACAGCCACCAATCAATACTCTGTCCTCCGGTAACCAGACAACCAGGTTGTCCATACTATGTCCTGACCCCGGATAAAAAGTCTCAATTTGGCCTTTAAGCAGCTCAAATTTATCTCCTGAAAAACTGTGGTTTGCTATTGCCTTATTATCCAGAACCAGTAACTCATTAGTCATGTCTGATGCGTAAGTCGCAAAACCATATTTATCGAGATAACCCAATCCACCAGCTCTATCATCATGGTAGTGAGTGACAATGGTGCCCTTAAGTTGCAGTTTCTTCATCTTCAGCCAACGCATCAAGTCTGGCATATCTGATTCACTCCACGGGGTATCGATAAGATAAGCATCTTGTTTATCGAGATAGATAAATGAATTTGAATCAAAAGTCATCGCGGGTTTATCTTCGGAGAATTTAACCTCTTTGTAAGACTTAACCAAATATAATGTGGGTGACACTTCCTTTATTTTTATCACCTCTGATGCCCATTCTTCAAGATTAGGCTTGGGCAACTCATGAGCTGAAATGGAGCTTCCCCCTAGCAATGATATAAACAAACTAGCGACAAAAGAAGCAACAGAAAAAGCGTATGTTGAAGCCAATGAGCTTAGGTATTTTGACATAACAGGACCTTGTAAATAAAATTGCTCTGAATATACAGAGCAATAGTGGCAAAAATATAGCAAGATAATGACAATCTAGGGTTAATGACCCGAGCTATTCACTAACGAAATATACAGCCTTATCATTCCCATAAGTTAGCTGTATTTATCACTTAACGACCAGTCTACTGTGATTAAAACTGAATGATTAATTGTAATTAATTCGCCATTGCCTTCCGATTAAAATAAAATCACTTATCATTCACCTTCTTGTCTACATAACCAATAGATTCAGGAATAGCACATGAGTAAAAAGCCAGATAGAAAAAGTGCAATGCTGGGGATAATTGAGCAGGTCAAGGATGAACTTCCTCTTTATGAATCAGAAACTTTCGTCTGCGGCCCAGATAATAGCTGCCAAGGTTGCCCTAAAAAGCTACTTGAGTTAGTCGATACTGAACTGACCTATTGGGAATCTGCAATCGAAAGAGGAGTCACTCCTGACTTCGATGAAATAACTCGCTTTGGCAAATTATGTAAAAATGTACGCCGCGGGCTGGTTCGCAATAACATACTTAAAGCTTAAGCCCTTTTCCCTGCTCATCGTCATCTTTCATAATTGATCTGCTCTTCATCTAATCAAGCTTAAAAAACAAAAAAGGAAGCTAATGAGCTTCCTTTTTTGGCTTATAGGCAATTACCCCCTTACGGTGTAATCCCCTACTCCGATCCACTTATAAGTGGTCAAGGCTTCTAATCCCATAGGCCCGCGAGCATGCAATTTCTGTGTACTCACTGCGACTTCTGCACCCAGCCCAAACTGGCCGCCATCGGTAAAGCGAGTGCTTGCATTAACATACACAGCCGCCGAATCAACGTGATTAATGAAATGCGCTGACGCATGAATATTGTCGGTCAATATCCCCTCAGAATGTCCGCTTGAGTAAGTGCGGATATGCTTAATCGCCGCATCAATATCTGATACTAGCTTGATCCCTAACGTCAGTGACAACCACTCTTGACCAAAGGTTTCATCAGTTGCTAATGAAATCGATACCCCAAGTTTATCGGCAATAGCTTTAGTCTTTTCACAACCATAAAAACTCACACCTTGAGCGCTAAGCGTAGAGAAAAGTTTCGGTAATAATGCGTCGCTAAGTGACTCATGTACAAGCACTGTATCCAGCGCATTACAAACCGTAGGTCGTTGCACTTTCGCATTGGCTATTACATCGATTGATTTGGCAATATCTGCATCTTTATCCGCATACAGATGACAGATCCCTATCCCACCAAGAATAACCGGAATCGTCGCTTGTTCAGCGCACAAACGCTGTAAATTCTGACCACCACGAGGCACGATCATATCGACAAATTGATCCAACTTTAATAAGCCAGAAACCAACGCCCTATCGGGACTTTTTATCAACTGAACACAATCTGCATCCAAACCTTGCTCAACAACAGCACTGCGTATTGCTTCACTGAGCGCTAAATTAGATTGCAGGGTCTCTTTACCGCCACGCAAAATCACTGCATTACCGGTTTTAAGTGCAAGTACGGCAATATCGACAGTCACATTTGGGCGCGCTTCGTAGATAACACCGATCACACCTAACGGGACACGACGACGTGATAATCGCAGCCCATTGTCTAATAGTTTACTCTCTAACTCTGTCCCTACGGGATCAGCTAAGCTAATGACATTATCAATGTCACTGATCACGCCTTTTAAGCGAGATTCATCTAATAACAATCTATCAATCATGGCTTCATTAAGGCCATTTTTACGCGCAGCTGCCACATCTTTACTATTGGCGGCTAAAATATCTTGGCTTCTTGCGGTTAAGTTGGCCGCAATCGCCGATAATAGAGCCTGCTTTTGAGTGCCGGTTAAGTTCGCTAAAGCGTAGCTTGCTTGTTTAGCATTTTGACCCAGCGCTTGCAGATATTGTTCGTTACTTTCAATCACGTCACATCACCCTAAATTTTTTTAACGCCCTAGAACCTAAAGGCTAGGGCCAAGTTATCTTCGTTTTAAAGCACAACCATATCATTACGGTGTACAACAGCATCACCATAGTCATACCCCAGTAAAGACTCTATATCATCCGAGTGCTTACCCGCGATTTTATTCAGATCTGCCGCACTATAACGACTTATGCCACGTGCATGTTCACGGCCTTCACTATCGATAAGCTGCAAAGTTGTGCCACGACCAAATTCCCCCACCACGGATATAATGCCTTTAGAAAGAAGACTGCGACCTTTTTGCGTCACCGCATTGATAGCACCAGCATCAAGTACCAATTTACCTTTTGCCGACTGGCCCGCTAAAATCCACTGTTTACGACTCTCTAACGGATTTTCAAGCGCTGTAAAGTGAGTACCGACAGCCTCTTTACACACGGCATTGAGTATCACTTGGGTTCGTTGACCTGATGCAATCACTACCTCTATACCAGCACGTCTAGCAATGTCAGCAGCTTCAAGCTTTGTCGCCATACCACCCGTCCCTAAACCAGAAACTGCACCACCGGCAAGCTGGCGTAAGCTGTCATCAATATTAACCACTTGCTTAATCAATTTGGCTTCAGGGTTTGAGCGAGGATCTGAGTCAAACAGGCCTAATTGATCCGTCAGTAATATTAAAAGGTCTGCATGACAAAGCAGTGCAGCGCGCGCCGATAGATTGTCATTATCACCGACTTTAATTTCATTCGTGGCTACAGCATCGTTTTCATTAATAATGGGAACGATGCCATTTTTTAGCAATGCATTGAGTGAGTCACGTGCGTTTAAATAACGCTCTCTGTCATGAAGATCAGCTTTGGTCAGCAATAGTTGGCCGACATGTAAACCATAGATACTAAACAGTTGAGACCAAGCTAAGATAAGTTGACTCTGGCCAACGGCTGCCAAAAGTTGTTTGTTGGCAACAGTATCGGGAAGTTCCGGGTAGCCAAGATGCTCTCGGCCAGCTGCAATTGCGCCTGACGTGCACAAAACCACCTCAACCCCCGCTTGCATTAGTACAGACATCTGTCTCGCTAATTCAACCATATGCGCTTTATCCAGCTTTTTACTGCCGGAGGTCAGTACACTCGTTCCCAACTTGACCACCACACGGCGGTAACCAATCTCACTTAAATTCATGTTCAAAATAGTAAATAAAGCCGAACTTAGCGTTATACCCAATCCTGAGGCTAAATGGTAGCGATGAGTGTAAAAGAAAGGGCTTTTTACTCAAACAATAAAGATATGACAATAAAAAGGCCACATAGAGTGTGACCTTTAACCTATTCGTATACATATTTGTTGATCAATCAAAACAGCCAGTTTTGTTGTTGTTTAGAATTGATCCCAAAAAATGAACTGTTATCCGTACATAAATTTGCCGATGAACAACGCCGCGAGAATGACGACTCCGAAACTGAGATCTTTGTAGCGACCACTCATCAATTTGATCACGGCATAGGAGATAAAACCAAACGCTATGCCGGTGGCGATAGAAAAAGTCAGTGGCATCAAAATACAAACCACCACAACAGGCGCTGCCTCAGTTAAGTCTTCCCACGCAACATGCACGAGTCCAGACATCATTAAGATTGCCACATAGAATAATGTTCCCGCCGTAGCGTAAGCTGGCACCATCGCAGCTAAAGGTGAAATAAACAGCGATAAGAGAAATAATATTCCAACCACCGCAGCTGTCAGCCCGGTGCGACCACCAGCACTCACACCCGCCGTGCTCTCTATGTAACTGGTCGTCGTTGAAGTGCCTAACATGGCACCAGCGACAGTCGCTGTACTGTCGGCCATTAATGCACGGTTTAATCTTGGTAAGCGCCCCTTATCGTCTAAGAAACCTCCCCGCTGCGCGACGGCGACTAACGTACCTGATGTATCGAACAGATCGACAAAGAGAAAGGCAAACACCACTGATAACATACTGATCTCAAGCACACTTGAAAGATCCATCTTCATAAACGTGGGTAAAATAGAAGGAGGTAACGCAACCACACCTTGGTATTGCACGTCGCCAAAAAGAAGTCCAAGTAATGTTACCGCCAGAATGCTCACTATCACCGCCGACTTCATCCCTCGGTTCACCATCGCAATGATCAAAAAGAACCCTAAAGCCGCCATCACAGCCGGAAAAGCAGTGATATCGCCCAAAGTGACTAACGTTGCAGGACTTGCGACAACAATGCCCGCACTTTTTAGTCCTAACAAGGCCAAAAACAATCCGATGCCAGCAGCAATGCCTAAGCGCAACGACATAGGAATACTATTGACAATCCACTCCCTAATTTTCACTAAGGATAGAATTAGGAAACAAATACCCGATAGAAAAACAGCCCCTAATGCTGTCTCCCAGCTATAGCCCATTTCCCCCACAACCGTATAAGTAAAAAAGGCATTCAATCCCATACCAGGAGCAAGTGCTATCGGGTAGTTTGCGACGATCCCCATGATTAAACAGCCGATTGCCGCAGCTAAGCACGTTGCTACAAATACAGCGCCATGATCCATTCCTGCATCTGCCAACATCATCGGATTAATAAAAATAATGTAAGCCATGGTCAAGAAAGTGGTTAGTCCAGCCACCAGCTCTTGCTTGATACTGGTTTGATTTTCTTCAAGTTTGAATAGACGTTCTAACATAGACAGACCCTTTTTATTATTTTTATCATCGCCATAAGTACAAAGCTGACGCAAACCAACAGCTAAATTAAGCTGTGTTGTGACGCTACAAAAAATTAACATTTATGGGATTATAGGGAATTTACACATTAGAAACTAGCAGCAAGCGATAACACTAAATTACAGCCAAAAAAAAGCCTGCTCAATGAGCAGGCAAAGACTAATTTCAAGTAAAAGAGTTTCTGCGCTAACAGTTACACTGCAATTCGATAATTGATCTTATCAAACTACAACTTGAGTCTACACTCCCCAAAGGGGATAAAGGGTCTATGGATGGTAACTAGCTTTCTATAGCTCAAAGAACATCTAGTAGGGGCAGTAAACCCTAATAATCGTTACAACAAACACTAAAAGGTGGGTTAAGCCTTAAAGCTCATGGCGAATAGTCCGCCACGTAATGAATCAGTGCAAAACCAATTATTCTGCCAATAAGTGTGCTGAATTCCGGTATAAGACATAATCAATACTCCTAACAAAGTTATAAGAAACTTGTCGCTCGATTCCTTGGAGAATTATCCTTCCTGGATAGACTTAAAGATGGAAGACGTCATTGCCTAGCCAACGAGATAACTATAACCATTATGAAAGTTTATTACAACAACTATCTTATAAAATGAGCTAATAAGTCATAAAACCAGCTTATTTGGTAATTTTACTACCAAAAGATAAAGACCCATTGAAGGATCTGTGCGCTACTAGTAAGTTATTTGATGTTTATGAAAGTAACAAAGAAAAAAAAGCCTGCTCAATGAGCAGGCAAAGACTAATTTCAAGCGTTCCTAAAAGGAAAGAGTTTCCGCGCTAACAGTTACACAAGCATTCATTTAGATTAATTAACCAAACAAGATGCTACTTGAGTCTAAACATCCCCAAAGGGATAAAGGTTGATGGATGATGGATGATGGAAACTAAATACCAATCAATAACTGACTGGTATAAGGGTAGTTAGCCCTGCAATTCGTGAAAGGAAAACCTTTCGTGATTTAGCCTAGCGTCAGTGCTGTGCTAAATCGAAGGGGGGGAGTATAGACCTGAGTAATTTTATTACAAGTATTTTTTTAAAAATATTTTAAAATAGTCAAATTACGTAATTAAACTACCTATTTGTGTATATTGATCCATGAAGCCATAAAAGTTGAGCATAAAAACCTCACGTTCAGCATAACGATGAACTAAAAGTTACAAAACTCATTTTAGATATAACTCATAGATACCTCCCCTAATATGACCATGACTCAAATGCCGGTGACGTGAATGTTAGGGAAAATATCAGCACGCCCCTTGAGTTCTACCCACAAACTAGAGAGAGAAAGTTTGTGGGTAGAGGCTCAACTAATTATTTTTCAGTCATATGCTTATACAGGCCGACCAAAGGCGTCGCTGTTGGCTTGCCATAGAATGGGTGACCCTCAGTGGCGCTTCCGGCGATATCAACGTGTGTGTAAGCCATCGGTTTCTTGTCATGAACACCATGAGCACTCAAGCCAGATGCTTTCAATAAAAAAGCTGCAGGATATTGATGACCACGTGCGGTCACCGACGAAGGGCCATTATTGGAGGAGACAATATCAGCCGCTCCCGATGGGTCGATAATTTTGGCATAGTCTTCACGTCGTAATACCGACTGCTCTATCGGCTCTCCCCAAGCTTGACCTTGGGTTGCAATGCTTAATGCCACACCAGCTTGTTTAGCCACACTGTTTTCAACCGTCGCAGTATAGCCGCCATAGCAGCGCACCACATGACCCGTTAAGGTTGCCACGGAGAACAACTCAGGTTTGATCGCTTTGTCAGCCTTTATTCGAAGGTGAGATAAGAGATCGGCCAATACTAGACGCCCTTCAGCATCGGTATTCCCTATTCGTACTCGCACGCCAGCATGACTAGTAATGATCTCATCAGTCACGAAAGCTTCACTGCCTATACTGTTTCGAACTAAGCCCAATTCAGAGACAACACGAATACCTTTGGGTTTGAGCATAGACAGGGTTTTCATCAACCCCGCTACTGCAGCAGCGCCACCTTTATCTCGGCTCATGCCAGCCATGCCACCAGCAACTTTAATATCAGCACCACCGGTATCGTAGATCACTCCTTTACCAGCAAAGAAGTAAGTACGTTCAGTCTCGCCCTCTCCCACATACTCAAGCTTGACGACGCGAGGTTGGTGACGAGATACCGCAAACGATGAACGCCCAACCGCGCTTAGCAGCGGGTAATCACGTTCCAAAACATCTCTGTCTTCAATGACGCTAACCTTAAGACCTGAATCTTGATATGCCGCCACACAGTAATCGGCAAATGCAGCAGCCGACATACGTTCAGGCTCAGTACCACAAAGATCTCTCGCTAGAATGCGACCCGCTTCTAGCGCATTCAAACTTTGACTCACCTCAGATGAGTGCAGTAAACCTATTGCATCAAAAGCGGCAATATCTCCTGTCGCTTCACGCGCCTCAAGCGCTTGCCATATCTCCTGACCACAGGCAAGAGCAGCGACTTCACCACTAAACTGATAGCGAAGATCACTGTCTTTACCCACCAGTAATAGTGGACGCTTAGCACCAACCTGACACGCTAACTTTATGCCAGCCCTTGCAGCATCGGCAAATACCCTGACATCTTCAACATCATCTTGACTGTTTAATACTGGCGATAAGATCAAGCGACCACCCGCCAAGCCAGGTGCAAACAACAAGGTTGCTGACTTACCAACACGATGATCGACCTTGCCGCCGTGATCCGCCAACAAAGCGATCTCATCGATCCCCGTTTGCATCATATCTGTGGCGACGACAACCAGTGCGTCCCAGCCACTTCCTTCAAAAATTGCATCTTCATCGCATACATCAATAAAGTTAACCTGAGCCATGTGTCATCCTTTTGCTTGTAAAAACTTACCAGTGTAAAAAGAAGAGGTAATGATTTTATTGTTTGTTTTAATTTTATTATTTGGCAAACAATATGCCTTTTACTCATGCCAATGCCAACCTCTTTTGATTGGAAACTGTCCGCTGGCAACTTTCGATGACAGCTTAAGCCATAACAGTTAAAACAGAGTGAAAGCACAGATAAAAAGTCCTACAGACTCTGTGATAGACTATCCGCATTTCTAACCTCGCACACCCAATCAATCTCAATATGTGCGTTTCAGCTCCCTGATAGGCGGTCTGAACAGAGCAGAGATTTAGTAGTTTGGGTTTACACATTATAAAAGAGGAACTATCCGTGACTGCAATAAGCCAATTACAACCTCAAGCCCTATGGCAGTGGTTTGAACAAATTTGTGCGATTCCGCACCCGTCTAAGCACGAGCAAGCATTAAGCGCGCACATTCAGGCTTGGGCCAAAGATAAGCAGCTCGATATAGTTGAAGACAAAGTCGGCAACCTCATCATCAAAAAACCTGCCACTCCAGGCATGGAAAACCGCAAAGTTGTCGCCCTGCAAGCACATATTGATATGGTGCCTCAGAAAAATGCAGACAAAGTTCATGATTTCGAAAAAGATCCGATTATTCCTTATATCGACGGTGAGTGGGTCAAAGCAACTGGCACAACCTTAGGTTCTGATAACGGCATAGGGATGGCATCAGCATTAGCCGTTTTAGGCTCTGATGACATTCCCCATGGACCGCTTGAAGTTTTGCTGACAATTGACGAAGAAGCTGGCATGACAGGCGCTTTTGGCCTCGAAGCTGGTTATTTAGATGCAGAGATCTTAATCAACACAGACTCCGAGCAAGAGGGCGAGATCTACATGGGCTGCGCCGGTGGCGTTGATGCACAAATCAGTGTTCCTATGGTGTGGCAATCTCCAGAGCAGTCAAACTCGACTTATACCTTAACCTTGTCAGGTTTAAAGGGCGGTCACTCAGGTGTCAATATTCACCTTGGACGCGGTAATGCCAATAAACTGCTGGCTCGTTTCCTGTTTAATTATGCTGATGAGTTAGCAATTGAACTGACGAACTTCACGGGTGGATCTTTGCGTAATGCGATACCACGTGAAGCCAATGTCAGCTTTATGTTACCTGGTGAGAATGTCCCTCAACTTGAAGTCTTAATCGCTGAGTACCAGAGCTTAATTCGTCAAGAACTCGCTATTGCCGATCCTATGATGCTTCTTGAGCTAACAGAGATACCTGCCGCAACGCAAGTCATGAGCGAAGATGCACAGAACATGCTTATCGACCTGCTTAACGCTTGTCCTAATGGCGTGATCCGCATGAGTGATGAAGTTGAAGGTGTAACGGAAACGTCACTGAATGTTGGTGTTATCAGCACTGAGACTGAAAGTGTTGAGATTCTTTGCTTGATTCGATCACTACTGGACTCAGGCCGTGAAGAAGTTGAAGGTGTATTAACGTCATTGGCTAACTTAGCAGGTGTCGAGATTGAATTAAGTGGTGCTTACCCAGGTTGGAAGCCTGACAATAGCTCCCCAGTCATGGCGCTTGTGCGTGAAACCTATGATGACATCTACAAAAAAGAGCCTGTTATTATGGTTATCCATGCAGGTCTGGAATGTGGACTGTTTAAGAAGCCCTACCCAGAAATGGACATGGTCTCTATCGGACCAACCATTCGCTACCCACACAGCCCTGATGAAAAAGTACTAATCAAAACAGTGGTTCAGTATTACAAACTGCTGTTAGCTGTACTGGCACGAATTCCAGAGAAAGCATAAACAATACCTCTAGACCTTAGGCTGTAACACCTAAGGTCTTATTCTAAAAGCCCAGATCCAGCTGAGATATGCTAGCTTCGCTTTTTTCCGTTTTTTCAACCTCTGCTTGAGTCGCTAATCCAACAGACACTCCCAGCAAACGTATTCCCCTCCCCTCTTGTCGCTCCAATGCTTGAACCAAAAGATCATAAAACAGTTTCACCGACACCTCATCACTTCTGTGCTCGATGGTGGTCTGCTTAAAGTCATTAAACTTAAGCTTCACCACTTGTTTATGTATCTTTCTCTCTTTGGCACTTCTATGAATACGTGTCGAAAGCTCTTGCAGAAGTTGTGGCATCACGCCTTGGCATTGCTCCAATGTGTAGATGTCTTTAGGTAGCGTTGTTTCAACTCCAACCGACTTTCTTTCTCTGTGAGAGCTAATTTCACGTAAATCGATGCCTTGAGCTCGTTCGATTAAGACGGCACCAAACTTGCCAAAACGTGCTATCAGCTCATCTTTCGGATAATCCTGTAAATCACCACAAGTCACGAGCCCAATATCTTCAAGTTTTTTACCTGTTACCTTACCGACTCCAGGAATTTTAGTTAAAGGTAAGGTTTTTACGAAAGGGGCTATCATCTCTGGTGTTATCACATATTGTCCATTGGGTTTATTAAGATCGGAGGCGACTTTGGCGAGAAACTTCACGGGGGCAATACCAGCTGAAGCCGTTAATCCTGTTAGCTCGAATATCTCTTTCCGAATCGCTTCAGCAATACGCGTAGCCGAACCCTGACATTGAGCGCAATCACTGACATCTAAATAGGCTTCATCGAGAGAAAGGGGTTCTATTAAGTCGGTATAGCGAGCAAAAACCTCACGGATCTGGTTTGATACCTCCTTGTAAACTGACATGCGTCCGGGAACTAATATTAAGTCCGGACACAGTTTTAATGCATAGCCGGAAGCCATTGCTGAACGTACGCCAAAAACGCGAGCTTCGTAGTTACAAGTACTGATCACCCCACGACGATCACTACGTCCTCCCACAGCAATCGGTTTGCCTCTCAGTTCGGGGAAATCTCGCATTTCCACGGCGGCAAAATAACAATCCATATCGATATGAATAATTTTTTTCACGGTTAGCTAATTTCTTAATTTGAGTGTCACTCACACACGAGCACACCAATTTATCTCTTTCAATCAAGATACTGTATATTTAAACAGTACTCAAGTTATTGTCACCTGAAAGTAGAAATGAAAGCAAGATCGCTGACTCACAGATAACAGTGAGGAACAGCTGAAAACGTAAAGACTATTTACGCCTGACCACCAATAACAAAGGGAGAAAAAGCTTAAAACTGCGCATAGATCATATTAATCTCATCTTCGGTTAGGGCAATGGTTTCACAGCTATTCGAGTTTGATAACTGATGTTTTGCTTTGACCAACTCAGACTCGAGTGACTTTATCCGCAATTGCAGATTTGAGATTTGCTCACCAAAGCTATCTGGCATTAACTCTATTTGCTTGGTTGTGTTCATATCAATCCTCCCACAATGCTACTCATTTAGAATAAAGGATTTGACTGAACTCAAGCTGTATGAAGAATGACTTATTTGTACAATATTGCATCGATTTGTATCGAGCAGAACATTATTACTGTTACAAGGATTAATAGGTCATAATATCTTTCATAAAAAAGCCCAGTTAAAAACTAGGCTTCATTTTTAAATATTATATTAACAGTTACATTTTTGACTGTAGATAATTTTGCAATCCAACTTTACTAATCAAACCTAACTGCTTTTCAAGCCAATGCATATGATCGGATTCTGTCTCATCGAGTAAGACCTCTAGGATCTCTCTGGTCTGATAATCTTTCTTCTCTTCACATAGTGCTATCGCCTTGCGAAGGTTATCGGCGACTTGATATTCATAGTTGAGATCGTTTTGCAGCATCTCTTGTGTATTTTTACCGATATTGAGTGCTTCACGGCTTGCAACATCCGGAGTACCCTCCAAAAATAAAATACGTTGAACCAGTTTTCCGGCATGTACACGTTCATCATCTGATTCGTGGGAAATACGTACATGTAGCTCGTTCAATCCCCAATCTTCATACATCAATCCATGGACAAAATATTGATCCATCGCCGAGAGCTCACCTGTGAGCAACTGATTGAGTGTGTCGATAACTTCTTGATTACCTTTCATACTAGCCTCTTATTCGCCCATTTTTGTTTGTAAGAAATTTTGGATACCTGTAAGTCCAATCAACTCTTGTTGCGACTCAAGCCAATCTAAATGTTCCTCTTCATCTTCCAAAATATCTTCAAGAATATCTCGGCTGACGTAATCACGCTCAGTTTCACAAAGCTCAATCGCTTCACGAAGCACAACCAACTCTTCCTCTAGCATCTCTTTGTCGCAGGCCAGCATCTCTTCACAGTGCTCACCAATGCGTAATTTAAGCAGCATTTGTAAATTAGGGAGTCCTTCCAGAAACAAGACTCTCTCGATCAACTTATCAGCATGCTTCATGTCTTGGATTGATTTCTTATATTCTGCTTTATCAAGTCCGTCTAGCCCCCAGTTTTTAAACATTCTGGCATGGAGGAAGTACTGATTTATTGCAGTCAGCTCAAAGGTGAGTACCTTATTAAGCAAACTGAGAACCTTAGGTTGGCCTTTCATCTCGTTGTCTCCAAAATTAAACACTGGCAAAGAAAAATATGGAATTAGTAAACTTGATCTATATCAATAAAACAGACTAATACATATTAAACACAAAGACAAATAGCCTTATACATCAAAGATTTAATAAAGAAGAAGCATTATCATTTAGATTAAGTTTACCAACCACATTATTAATCGAAAGCATTGAAAAGTTAGGGTTTCTAATTTACTCACCACGATATCCATCACGGATTTTGGTCGGATCAAAAGAGAATTAGCTGGAAAATAAATATATCGATGTGAAATGACAACTTACATTATCGGTATCAAAGTGCGGTTTCATAGGTAATGTCTAAATGCGCTTAAAGAGCAAGGCTATAAAATGGGGCGGGGCTGTTTATGAACGAAGTATAAAGTTAAAAAATCTCTATATCATCCTCTATTTTAAGTGGAACAATAGAACCGTCTTGAATCAGATCTTCGTAAATACCAATATTATTTCTACCAGTTTCCTTTACGTAATAAAGTGCTTTATCAGCCTTCATTAGCAACTCACTAGACTCTTCGACACTGTTAATTTCAATAATCCCCATAGAGATGGTCACCTGCACTTCCTTACCATGATGAATTGACAGTTTATGTGAAAATTCCTCACACAATTTCATCATTTCTGCCTTGTTCCGTTTCGACATAATGATGACAAATTCATCACCACCAAACCTAAACATACTATCTAACTCGGAAAACGTTGCTTTCATCATCTTAACAAAATCGATGAGAATCTCGTCTCCATATAAATGGCCGAAAGTATCATTGATCACCTTAAATTTATCGATATCAAAAATACACAACCAATAACGCTTTGAACTAAGTGCTGATTCTTGAGGAGTTACAGCATAATCATCTAACTCCTCTTTTATCAACCTAGCAACTTTAATCAAGCGTGGCAGGAAGGCTTTTCGATTAAGAAGTCCGGTAAGAGGATCTGTTTCACTCTCAATGACAATGGATAGGAAATTCTCATAGACTTTAGAAAACCCCTTAAGCATCTGAACATCTTGAGCTGAAAAATGCTCACTCGTGATCCACAAGATCATGACAACGGCATCTTTTAGTAAAATAGGAATAGCGATTTGCTCAAATACTCCCGAAGAGAGCTTCACCGTTGAGCAACTCTTTAAGCATTCGACTAAAACGTCAGCAGCAGACTCAGCGCTCAAAGTAATTAGGTTATTAATTACCTCATCAGGTTCAAGATGACTATCCACTTTTAAGATCTCAACCTGCTCAACATTGACCATCTCCCTCACCGTTGATACTAAGCTTTCCGCCAACGAATCAAGTTGACACCGCTCAGTCATTTGCACTATTGATTCTAAAACAGCTTCCGGCTCATTAGTCATATGGGAACTTTCATAGTGAGTTAACTAGATAGGTGAATGAAGTAATCGACAAATACATTACTACTTGAGATTTTTAGTATAGTTGACAGAAAAGCAGGAAAAGAGGGAGTAACAAGAAAAATTGTAAATCTGTACAGCAAATCTTTTTGAACAGCCCACAAAACAAATTTATATCCAGGTAACTTTACGTAGGTCTTTAGACACAAATACCTCCTCTAATCCATCCATGGGATACGGCATAAGTGTTCCGGACACAAAAAAGGACATGACGCTAGTCATGCCCTATTTAACGCTAATCTTCATCAAAGAAGTAACCTTAAAGAATACGGTTCTTCTCTAGCTTTTCACGTCTTGCCTCTTCAGCAGCCATTTTAGCTTTGCGGTTATCACACGGATCATCACAATCACATGCTTTTTCAATACCCAAAGTGCCTAATCCACCACAACTTCCTGCCACCGCAGTACGTTTAACAATGTAACCTATAGACATCAAAAGAAAAAACAGCAGTAAAACAACAAAAGCCGCAATAAAAGTACTCATCATAAACTCCAACTATAGCGTTATATCATCAAAGCCTGTGTGCAAGAGTAAGCTTGCACTAGACGTATACCCAAGCTACCTTAAGATACTCGTTTCAGAGCTCCCGTAGGATAGCTGAACAAGGCAGTGATTGAGGATAATGGTCATTCCCTTGTCGATATCACTAACGCAGTGCAGGGATTCTACGGGCACTCCCGAAGGGCATGGCGAGAAGCTACATTTTTCTGTGTTATGAAATATTGAATTAGAATAACTAGTCCTACTATTTCATGCCTTGAACTCTGTCACTTCTCGACATGCTGAATCTTGAAGTTGTTTGGGTATATACCAACATTCTACCTGATTAGTTTTCGACATAAGGTTTAAAAGCGTCACTGTAGAACACTTTGAAACCTTCATCTTGCTTCTCTATTAGCATAATAGCTAAACCCTCACGTTGAGCAAGGGCTAATGAAGCTTCTGTCCCCAAAACCATCATGGCGGTTGCATATCCATCAGCAACCATACATTGCTTATGAAGCACTGTTACAGAAGCTAATCTATGATCGATGGGATAGCCTGTACGAGGATCGATTAAATGTGAGAACCGTTGCCCTTCTTCCTCATAATAATTTCGGTAATCTCCTGAGGTTGCAATCGCCATATCACCAGGTGCGATCACTTGTTGCACCTCACGGTCATCAACATCAGGCTGTTCTATGGCAACTCGCCAAGCTGAGCCATCCATCTTATAACCGAAAACACTAAGCTCACCGCCTATTTCAACGAGATAGCCGGCAACATTGTACTTATTCAGTATCCCAGCAACCACATCAACACCAAAACCTTTGGCAATGGATGAAAGGTCAACATACAGATCAGCTTTGGTTTTACTCAAACGAGTACCGTCTACATCAAGAAACTCTATCCCTGTTCTCGCCTTAGCCTCAGCAATCACTTCTTTCGATGGGACTTGAGTTGGACGCTTATCGGGACCAAACCCCCACAAATTCACTAAGGGTCCTAACGTAATATCTAACGCGCCCCCCGTCACTTGATAAAGGTGGATACCTTCTTTTATCACGGTTGCAGTATCAGCAGATACCGTAACTGTCTCTTCAAAACCCGATGAGTTAAAACGAGATAGCTCTGAATCAGGGCGGTAAGTCGACATCTGGTCATTGACCTTTTCAAGGGCAAGATCGATTTCAGCTTGTAATAAATTAGGCTCCGGAAGCTGCTCATTAGGCACGACTTTAATGTGGTAAGTCGTTCCCATGGTATTACCGGAAAGGGAGATGATTTCAGCAGGTTTAGAACAGGCTGAAATGAAAAAGGCTAGCCCGATAAGAGCTAACCATTTTACAGAGGTCTTTTGCATTGACCTGAATCCTTATATTCCACTTAAGACTATCTAGTAATAAAGGAAAGTGGCATGAGCTTATCAACTTCCACTTTCCACACTAGATGACGACTCTATCTGCGGATTTTAGCTTTATAAGAAGCGATTAGCCACCGAAGTCATCGAGTAAGATATTTTCATCTTCGACGCCAAGATCTTTAAGCATGCCGATAACTGCCGCGTTCATCATTGGAGGACCACACATGTAGTACTCACAATCTTCAGGGGCTTCATGGTCACGCAGGTAGCTTTCATAAAGAACATTATGAATGAAACCTGTTTTACCTTCCCAGTTATCCTCAGGTTGAGGATCTGAAAGAGCGACATGCCAATCAAAGTTTTCATTCTCAGCCGCTAAGCCATCGAAATCTTCAACATAGAACATTTCGCGCTTCGAACGTGCACCGTACCAGAAACTCATCTTACGACTTGTATGAAGGCGCTTAAGCTGATCGAAGATATGTGAACGCATTGGTGCCATACCAGCACCACCGCCGACAAATACCATTTCGTTATCGGTATCTTTTGCGAAAAACTCTCCGAATGGACCAGAGATTGTCACCTTATCACCAGCGTTTAGGCTGAAGATATATGAAGACATCTTGCCGCAAGGTAAAGATAAATCACGTGGTGGTGGCGAAGCGATACGCACGTTCAACATGATGATACCTTCCTCTTCAGGATAGTTCGCCATCGAATATGCACGGATTGTCTCTTCATCAACCTTAGACTCAAGCTTGAAGAAACCAAAATGATCCCAATCACCACGGTATTCTGCAGGAATATCATAATCTGCATATTTTACGTGGTGAGCTGGCGCTTCAATTTGAATATAACCACCAGCACGGAAAGGAACAGAGTCGCCATCAGGGATCTGTAACTTAAGCTCTTTAATGAAGGTGGCTTTGTTATCGTTAGAGATAACAGTACATTCCCACTTCTTCACACCGAAGATTTCATCTTCAAGCTCAATTTCCATATTGGTTTTCACGTTTACCTGACAAGATAAACGACAACCCTCACGAGCCTCACCTTTACTAATATGACCAAGCTCAGTCGGCAGAATATCACCACCACCTGATTTAACGTGTACTTTACATTGACCGCAAGTACCACCGCCGCCACAGGCGCTTGATATAAATATACCTTTCTCAGCTAATGCGCCAAGTAACTTACCACCAGCAGGCAAGCTGATCCCTTTTTCAGGATCATCATTAATCCCAATTGTAACGTCACCGCTATTTACAAGCTTAGATTTAGCGAACAAAATCACCAAAACCAAGCCTAAGACTATTGCAGTAAACATACTCACACCGAGATAAACCTCGAGTGGAGTAGATTCAAGAATATCCATCAACTTATCCTTATAAGTCCGAAACAGGAACCCAGAGGGCCCCGCTTATAGGGACACACCAGAAAACGACATGAATCCAAGCGCCATAAGACCAGCAGTAACAAAGGTAATACCTAAGCCACGAAGTCCATCAGGCACATCAGCATATTTCAGCTTTTCACGGATACCAGCTAACAAGACGATAGCCAACGCAAAACCTAGACCCGAACCCACACCAAATACCATACTTTCAGCTAGGTTGTAGTCACGCTCAACCATGAAAGATACCGCACCAAAAATGGCACAGTTAACGGTGATGAGTGGAAGGAAGATCCCTAGAGCGTTATAAAGTGGTGGGAAGAACTTGTCCAACACCATCTCAAGGATCTGTACCAATGCAGCAATAACACCGATGAAGGTAATAAATTTCAAGAAGCTCAAATCAGCATCAGGAAGACCAGCCCAAGCCAAAGCACCTGGAGCTAAAAGCCCTTGATAGATGATCTGGTTAACAGGTACAGATATCGCCAATACAACAACAACTGCAATACCTAGCCCCATCGCCGTGGTCACTTTCTTTGAAACCGCTAGGAACGTACACATCCCTAGGAAGAAAGAGAGTGCCATGTTCTCGATAAAAATAGAGCGAATTAGCAAACTTATATAATGTTCCATTACGCTTACCCTTTTGCTTCTACTTGCTCTGGCTTAACAGTACGAATGATCCAGATCAAAGTACCAATTAAGAAGAACGCACTTGGAGGAAGCAATAACAGACCATTTGGTTGATACCAACCACCGTCTGAAACCTTGCTTAAGATCTCAACACCGAATAACGAACCGTTACCGAAAAGTTCACGGACGAAACCAACAGACATTAAGATAGCACCGTAGCCTAAGCCATTACCGATACCGTCCATAAAGCTCATCATTGGTGGTGTTTTCATCGCATAGGCTTCAGCACGCCCCATCACGATACAGTTAGTAATAATCAAACCAACAAATACCGAAAGTTGCTTAGCGACATCATAGGCATAAGCCTGTAGCACTTGGTCAACAACGATAACCAGCGACGCAATAATCGTCATTTGAACGATAATACGTACGCTGCTTGGGATATGGTTACGTAACATAGAGATAAATAGGTTTGAACATGCCGTTACAGCAGTCAAAGCAATTGTCATCACCAAAGCTGTTTCCAGCTTGCTGGTTACAGCAAGTGCACTACAAACACCTAGTACCTGTAGAGCAATCGGGTTGTTATTGACAATGGGTCCCGACAGAACCTGTTTAAGTTCTTTTGCGTTAGCCATTAGCTCAATCCTCCATTACGGCGAAATTTCTCGATAAAGTGACCAAAACCTTCATCACCTAACCAGAACTCGAGTGAGTTTTGAACACCATTACCCGTCAATGTTGCACCAGACAACGCATCGACACCGTGTTCAGATGCTGCTACAACTGGGTTTTTAGTGACACTAATCACTAAATTACCTTGCGCATCATAAAGCTTCTTACCATGCCATTTCGCCATCCACTGAGGATTTTGAACTTCACCACCAAGACCAGGTGTTTCACCTGAACCGGTAAAGGCATAATAAACCAAACTTTCAATGGTATTCATGTCAGGTTTAATCGCGAGGAATGCATACATGGTTGACCACAGACCATAACCTTTAATCGGTAAGATAATGGTTCTCGGCTTGCCTTGCTCATCATTGACCACATACACAACAGCAGTATTAGCTACACGCTTTACTGATGCGATATCATTTTGTGGTTTAAAAGAGTTAGCGACATCGCGTGATGCTTTATCGGCATCAAACAAGTCTGCATTACCTTCAACCCATTCACCCGTTTTAAGGTCAACAAGCTTAGCAACAACAAATTTATCGTATGTTGCAAGTACCTCTGCTTTTGACATAGGTGCTTCATCGGCTTGAGTAAGACCTGCAGCTTCAAGAATGTATTTTTGTTTATCGAGCAGCTTGTTTTCGATTTGAATAGGTCTAAGTAATACCGCTGCAGTAGAGACAAATACTGAACAGATAAAACATAAACCCACTACAACGAAGAGAGTTCTGCCGAACGAATCTTTATTACTAGCCACGTGCAATCCTCCGCTTGATATTTGCCTGTACTACAAAATGGTCAAATAGTGGAGCAAACAAGTTGGCAAACAAGATGGCCAACATCATACCTTCTGGGAACGCTGGGTTAACGACACGAATAAACACGGCCATTGCACCAATCAAAATCCCGTAACCCCATTTAGCTGAGTTCGTAAACGAAGCCGAAACTGGGTCAGTAGCCATAAACATCATACCGAATGCAAAGCCACCAAGGACTAAGTGCCAGTACCAAGGCATAGCAAACATTGGGTTTGTGTCACTACCAATAAAGTTAAGTAGGCTAGAGATCGCAATCATACCAACCATAACACCAGCAACAATGCGCCATGATGCAATACGGGTATATACGATAACCGCGCCACCAATCAAGATAGCTAAAGTAGACACTTCACCAACAGAACCTGGAATGAAACCGAAGAAAGCGTTCCACCAATCTTGGCTAAATCCATACTCTAGTGTGCCTTGTGCGGCTTGACTCAGCGCTGTCGCGCCAGAGTAACCATCAGCAGCAACCCAAGTAGTGTCGCCTGACATACTTAGCGGGTAAGCAAAGAATAGGAAAGCACGACCAGCCAGTGCAGGGTTGAGGAAGTTACGTCCTGTTCCGCCGAAGATCTCTTTCGCTACGACCACACCAAAGGTAATACCTAAGGCTACCATCCACAAAGGAATGGTTGCTGGTAGGGTTAATGCGAAAAGCACAGAGGTAACAAAGAAGCCTTCGTTAACTTCATGCCCTCGAACCGAGGCAAACAAAACTTCCCAGAATCCACCGACAACAAATGTCACGGCGTATATAGGCAGGAAGAAACAAGCACCATACCAGAGTAAAGCAGGGATCCCTGAGTTTGCAGTAAGCTCAGTTCCAAACATACCGAACAGGCTAACTTGCCATACATCAGGAAGTGATACACCTGAGTTCATAAGTTCAATTTGGGTCTGTAAACCGACGTTATACATACCCACGAACATGGCTGGGAAAGTACATGCCCATACCATGATCATCATACGTTTCAGGTCTAAATTATCACGAACTTGGGTTTGACCCTTGTTCACATGACCTGGGGTGTAGAAAACCGTATAAGCAGCTTCGAAAATGGCGTAAAACTTTTCGTATTTACCGCCCTTTTCAAACTGTGGTTCAATACTTTTAAAAAAATCGTTAAAGCTCATTAGCCTTCCCTCACGATCGTATCTAAACAGTCACGAAGATAAGTTGCATAATCATACTTACCAGGACATACGAAAGTACACAGTGCCAAATCTTCTTCATCCAATTCAAGTGCACCTAATGTAACGGCACCATCAAAATCACCAGAGACAAGATCTCGAAGTAACATAGTAGGAAGAATATCCAGTGGCATAACACGCTCATAGTTACCGATAGGTACCATAGCTCTATCTGACCCACCTGTACTTGTCGTCATATTAAACAAACGAGAAGATGACAAATGACCTAAGAAAGTGCGAGTAATAGAGAATTTGTCAGCACCAGGCATAGCCCAACCGATAAACTCTTGTTCTCTGCCCTCTTCAAGGAAAGATATTTGCTGATGGAAACGACCTAAATAAGCATAAGGTCCAACGGCTTTACGACCACTAAGCACTGATCCTGAAACAGTTCGAACGTCACCTTCAGCTACTTCACCAGCTGAAAGCTCATCTGTTGACGCACCGACCTGAGCACGAACCAATCTTGGCTTTACCGCTTTAGGTCCAACAAGTGCCACTACGCGTTGAGAATTAAGCTCACCAGTAGTAAACAGTTGACCTATCGCAATCACATCTTGATAACCCACATGCCAAACAGTTCTGTTTGCTGATGCAGATAAAAGATAGTGAATATGTGTACCAGGTAAACCAGCAGGGTGTACGCCAGCGAACTCTTCAACCTGTGCGTTAGCAGCAGGAATATCAGCGCCGGGTGCTTTACATAAATAGACTTTGCCTTCGGTTAATCTCGACAGGACTTTAAGTCCATTAGCAAAATCATCTTTATGCTCACCGATAACCACTTCAGGGTTGGCAGCAAGAGGCTGAGTATCTATCGCAGTAACAAAGATACCAGCAGTGGTAGAATCTACTGCTGGCGCTTTACTGAAGGGGCGAGTACGCAATGCAGTCCACAAGCCTGATTCGATCAGGTTGTTACGAACTAGCTGCGAATCTAATGAATCTAGCTGGGCAGCATCATATTTATCGAAAGAGACACACTCATTCCCTTCAACTTCAATGACGACTGACTGAAGAACACGCTGTGCTCCTCGGTTAATTTCAACTACTGTACCACTGGCTGAAGCCGTATATTTAACACCAAGGTTCTTCTTATCTTCAAAGATAACCTGACCCTTCTTAACTTTATCGCCCACTTTGATTTTCATCGTGGGACGTAAGCCAATATACTCTTCACCCAAAGTAGCTACACGTTTAATGGCCGGGCCATTATGTATGACTTGCTCTGGCCCGCCACTTAAGGGCAGGTCCAATCCTTTCTTTATTGTAATCATATCCACAAGCACTACGTTATGAAGGAAAGATAATGCGCCGCGTTCCTGCAATAAATTGACAAGGAAAATGCCAAGCTCATCTCGTTGAGCTAGCGCAGGTTTATTACAGAATTGCGACTGCAATCACGCTGTTCGCGCGCATTTTACCGTAAATATTAATGCATCGCCATGAAAAATGTGAGCCATTTCATAGTATATGTCGCTTTTATAGAGTTAGGTGTCTCTCACATTTTCGCTTTTTATTTGATTTAGACTCTACTTAACCAATAGCCTTCCTTGATCCAGCAAGGTTATCACCAATATCGAATCATAAATCAAACATATGGATTGCAAAAAACAACAAATAAAACACAAAAACCAACCGACTAAAATTTAAGCATCAATTAAACTCGGCGTGCCTTAATGTATAGCTGAATAATTATTAAAATCAATAAGCTTAAACCGCATTCAAACCACAGACACTTGCCATATTTTTCAACGGATACAAAAAAGCCGTCGAAACAACGGCCTTTTCTAATGATGAATTAACGGTTAAAGCCCTTTAAGAAGCTCATCACTGAGTTTCAGCTCATCGTTTTTGTTAACACTGACACCCGCATCAATAATTGCGCGAGCAATGCTTTTTGCTTGATCGAGTGAATGCATATTAAATGTACCGCACTGATACTCATTAAGCTCTGGGATCTCAGATTGAGATTCTACCGTGAGCACATCGTTCATTGCCGCAAGCCAAGACGCTGCCACATCCGATTCTGTTGGCGTACCTATCAAGCTCATGTAAAAACCAGTACGACAGCCCATAGGCGAGATATCGATAATTTCAACTTGCTCCCCGTTGAGATGATTTCGCATAAACCCGGCATAAAGATGCTCTAAGGTATGGATCCCACGCTCGCTTAATATATCTTTATTTGGCGCACAGAAGCGCAGGTCAAACACAGTAATGGTGTCACCTGAAGGGGTTTTCATGGTTTTTGCTACTCGCACAGCGGGGGCATTCATACGGGTATGATCAACGGTAAAACTATCCAGTAACGGCATCTGAGCTCTCCAAGTTATTTCCCCTTCACCACATAGCATAGGCTAAGTCGGTAAAGAGATTATTTTTAATACTATTGCCACGAATCACTTTGGTACAAGATTAACAAGATTTATGCACCTTGATGATACTTAATTTGACAACACTCTATTCTCTTATCCGGCTATAAGCATCTTCCGAAATTTTATGATACTTGCGTACACCAGCTTCATATTCCATATATGCCTTATAGACTTTCTCCATTGTCGCATCTTTAACTGACTGCTCCTTTATCACGACCTTAGAGACTCTTCCTAACTCACTCATCACCTCATCAGGATAAGGCTTAATAATCACCCCATGTTCATTAATCAAAGACTCAAGGGCGATGATATGTTTGCTCGTGTACTCATCTAACATATCTTGATTAATGGCCCGAGCAGCAACCGTAACGATTGATTGAAGATCGGCGGGCAATGTTGCAAAGGCCTCTTTATTGATAAGAAACTCTAAAGTAGAACCAGGCTCGTGCCATCCTGGGTAATAATAAAATTTAGCCGCCTTGTGCAGACCAAACGCGAGATCGTTAAATGGTCCCACCCACTCAGTGGCATCGATAGCCCCGGTTTGCAGAGCGGTATACAGCTCACGTCCGGGCAAAGTAACAGGAACGCCACCAACTCGCTTTAAGACCTCGCCACCTAAACCTGGTAAGCGCATCTTTAAGCCTTTAAGATCTTCCATTGAGTTGATCTCTTTATTAAACCAACCTCCCATCTGTACGCCAGTATTACCACCAGCAAGCGGCTTTATTCCAAAAGGCTCATATACCTCCTCCCACAACTCCAATCCGCCGCCATAATGTAGCCAACCATTCATCTCTTGGGCATTTAAGCCAAATGGAATCGAGGTAAAAAACTGGGCAGCCGGTGTTTTGCCTTTCCAATAATATGCAGCGCTGTGCCCCATCTGAACAGTGCCTTGACTCACCGCATCAAAAACTTCAAATGCAGGCATCAACTCACCAGCACCATAGACGTTAATTTTTAGTCGACCAGCAGACATCTCATCAACCAATTTGGCAAAACGTTCAGGAGCCATACCAAGACCGGGAAAGTTTTTGGGCCATGAGGTCACTAGCTTCCACTCAATGGTTTCAACATCTGCAATGCTAGTTTGCACTGCTTGGCTTTCCTTCTCCTGACAGCCTGTCATAAACAGCGCTGCCAATGAGAGAAAAATAACGGTTACTCTTTTCATTATTTCCTTTTCCTTTTCCATACTTTCCTTAGAAAACTGAACTACACCGAATTAACACTATCTTGGCGCAGGAAGCCTTAACCATATATTTGAGAAGGCAGCCAAGTGATCAATTCGGGCCAAATACTCAATATCAACATCAACAGCAGCTGGATAACCACGAAGGGAATGACCCCTTTATAGATCTGACCACTTGTAATTAACTCTTTACTCACGCCCCTTAAATAGAAGAGGGCAAAACCAAAAGGAGGGGTTAAAAACGAGGTTTGTAAATTAACCGCTATCATAATTCCGAGCCAAATGGGATCGAGCCCCATGGTAAGCAAAATCGGAGCGACTAAAGGCACGACCACAAATGTGATCTCAATAAAGTCCAAAATAAACCCAAGCAAGAAAATCACGACCATAACCAATAACGTTGCCCCGATAAGTCCGCCAGGCATATTGTTAAAGAGTTCATGGATCAGCACTTCTCCACCCAGTCCTCTAAAGACAAGGGAGAAGATAGAAGCGCCTATCAAGATAAGAAACACCATCGAGGTGATCTTGGTTGTACTAATCATCACCTCTTTTAACTGCTTTACGTTCATCTGCCTTTTTATCAAAGCAATCACTAAAGCACCAAAAGCGCCAACGGATGCGGCTTCAGTTGGTGTTGCGATTCCAAATAATATCGACCCCAACACAAGAAAAATGAGCAATAAGGGTGGCACTAAAGCCCCCAGAGTTTGCAACGCAAACTCCCAATCTAACCGTCGATGATCGACAACAGCAGGGAACTGCTCTGGTTTACGTTTAATCAAAATCAAGGTGTAGAGACAATACATGGTCAGCAGGAGTAAGCCTGGGACTAATGCACCGGCAAACAGATCTCCCACAGAGACTGATTTGGGACTAAAAATTCCCATCTGTAACTGGGCTTGTTGGTAGGCATTTGAAAGCACATCGCCAAGCAGTACTAAGGCAATAGAGGGAGGAATAATTTGACCTAAAGTACCAGTTGCACAAATAGCCCCAGCACTAAAAGCTGGGTCAAAGCCTCTTTTCAATAATGTTGGCAGTGACATTAACCCCATCGTCACAACTGTAGCCCCCACAATACCGGTACTGGCAGCGAGCAACATGCCCACAAAGAAGACACTAAAAATCAAACCTCCTCGAAAGCGGCCAAAGAGCTCTGCCATGCTGGTCAGAAGCTGCTCAGCAATTTTAGATTTTTCCAGCACTACGCCCATAAATACAAAGAGTGGCACAGCCATTAGAATTGGATTATTAATGACCCCGTATAAACGGTTAGGTAATACACCAAGTAGGCTACTATCAAACGTCCCTGTTAACGTGCCTATTGCGGCAAACATCAAAGCGACACCAGCAAGCGTTAACGCAACGGGATAACCTAACATCAGCACAAGGCAGACAGCCAAGAAGAGTAAAATGGCCATTACAGCTTATCTCCCACTGCGTCTTTATCTTCAATCACTTCTTTTGTGAGCAACGCCAAAGTATGACGTACAAGCTCGACAGAACCTTGAAGTAATAGACTCACCACCAGCAACAGTAAGAGGCTTTTCTGTAAATAAACAAAGGGTAATCCTCCGGCTTCAACTGAAGACTCAGAGTAACGCCAAGATGCCAAAACATAATCAAAACAAGAGTAAGCGATAAAAATACAAACGGGAAAAAGTAAGAAGAGTGTGCCCAGCAGATCGACCAAATGTCGACCACGATTAGAGAAATGACGATAAAAGATATCAACCCTAACATGGCCATCGTGTTTAAGGGTGTAGCCTGCCGCTAATGTGAATATGGCACCATGAAGATAAAGTGCACTTTCTTGCACCGCTGTAGCGCCGATATTAAAAGCATAACGTAATACGACGACCGTTAAAGTTAACAATACAATTAACAATGTAAACCAGCTTGCCCCTTTACCGATCAATTCAGTGAGCTTCTCTATTCGATTCATCAATTTCTATCACAGATTACCAAGTAACTTATTGATAACAGAAACGACACGATAGATAAACAAAAAGAGGGTTGATAGAGCCAAATATAGATTAGAAAGGGAATGTTATGAAGAAAGCTAAAAACGAAGAGGAGGATACTGATAGAACATCAACGTAAAGGAGTCTGAAACTCGCGTTCAAACTCCTTAAATTAAATCTTAACCTTTACACTTAGGTGAATCAGGAACCGCGACTTGAGCTTCCCACTCACTTGGTGAATAAGTGTGCATAGAAAGCGCATGTAGGCCATTAGCAAACTCAGTAGCCAATGCTTCATTTACAGCACGATGACGAGCTAACAAACGCTTACCGTCGAACAATTCAGAGGCAATAATAACCTTAAAATGAGTTTCTGAATTTGGCGGCACATGGTGATTATGACTTTCATTAATCACTTCAAGGTGGGCAGGTGCCAAGGCTTCGGTTAGTTTTTCAATAATGTTCTGTGCAACTGACATATGGTTTCTCTATTCAGCCTAAATTCATGGCCGCAGATTACTGTTTAGGGAAGAATAGGTCAACCCTCTTCAGACGTATAAAGTCACTACAACACTTTAACCCTTGTTCCTTCTGTCACGCCTTCGAGTAACTCGACAACGCTCTCAGTACTCACACCTTGTGGAACCGCTAAATTCAACGTTGATGAAAATACTGTTTGCCCGATGGTAGACACTGCCACTCGGTTAAACTCCATATGTTCAATCACAAGATCCAGATCGGTGAGAATATTGACGATATCACGGGTGAGTCCTGAACGATCCTGACAGTCAACTCTCAAGTGCAGTGAAGTAAAAGCGGTATCTTTATCAGCCAGCACTTCATCGAAGAAAAAACGTAATCCACTGAACTCAGCTTCAAAACATGACTTAAGTTCACCTTCAGCTTCTGCTGCTATCGCTATTTTCATCATTGCCGAGAAATGACCATCAAGTTTAATCACCTTACTCGTCACCCATTCGCCCTCAAATCGGCGAGTGACTTCAGCCAGAGACTTGATAATACCGGGAACGATTGGGCCGATAACGCTAGCAATAAATAAGTTTTTCATCTGACACTCCAACAAACTATTTAGCATTTAGCTTAACGTGTTTCTCTACACCAAATTGAGAGCTGACTAACATAATACACGCCTATTTCAGGATAAATAACCATCAATCAAGCACCGTGGTAATGTTTAATTAACTCTCTAAAAGTGAAATTAACCCTAGGCTCCAACACTTTCAACCGCTTAGGTACACAATGTTCCCACTCATCTTGCATGGGGGCATGCATGATAAGTAGATCACCGCTATGAAGAGGTATCCGATACTGTTGCTGACTTGCTTTGTGTCGAATAACAAAGTCGCGACTAGCACCAATACTAATAGAAGCAATATCACTGCAGGCAAGGATTTCAGGCTCATCATCACAGTGCCAGCCCATTGAATCTTGGCCATTAGCATATCGATTCACCAGCACCCCATTCGCTGTTATACCAAAATCACGACGCAGCTTTTCTCTTAGCTTGCCTGCATATTTAGGCCAAGATAGCGCCTTAACAAATAGACCTGAATAAAGGTAATCACAACCAGAATCTCCAAACCAAGCTTGTGTCCGCGGGATAGCGTGATTTTGACCATAAACATGAATTTCAGGACGGGTTAATGGGTAAGTGTCCACTTCATTGAGCAAAGCCGCCTGCTGGTCAGCATTTAGATAACCAGAGATCAACTGAACCGGCGCTTGAATACCTTGAGAACCAGCGTCATGAGATAACGCCTCAAATGACTCAAAACCTAAGCCTTGTTGCTTCATTATTCTCTCCAATAGACGTACACCCTTTAACTTATATATCTTGTCAGGTAGATCTGCGATAATGCGTGCCCTTATTTTATTGGTACATTTTGGCATATGACAACACAATTTTCAGTCGCGGATATCGAGCTAGAACTAGCACGCTACCCTAAAGATCAGGAATCAAACTTACAGGCATGGGATGCTGCCGATGAGCACCTGATAAAACATCTTAAAGAGACTGAACAAGTGTCTGTTACAACGGCAATCCTCAATGACAATTTTGGTGCATTAACCACTTGCCTTCGCTCTATGGATCCAGCTTGGCCACTAATGGTTGAAACCGATGCCAAAACCAGTCAATTAGGCATCCAGCAAAATCTGGCTACAAATAAGCTCCCTAGCGAAGCCATTGAGTGGCTTAACAGCCGTGATGACCTACCTAGTAAAATTGAACTTGTACTAATGAAGCTACCGAAGAACTTAACCTATTTTGCCCACCAGCTTAATCGTCTATCTCAAGTTCTTCCAGTAAACACACAAGTGCTCATCAGTGCCAAAGCCAAATCAATTAATAAGTCTGTACTTGAGTTAATTAGCAAACACCTAGGCTCAGCCAGTGCGAGTTTAACCTGGAAAAAGACCCGTGTGATCACCTGTGTCAGCGATGGTAAAGTGCGAAGCTTGCCTAATGAAGTTCAATGGTCAGTTCCTAAGTTAAACCTAGAAATACGTAATCTAAGCAATGTATTCGCTGCGAATAAACTGGATATCGGCGCTGAAATTATGCTGGAAAACATGCCTAAAGGTAATTTCAAATCGATTATCGATTTAGGCTGCGGAAATGGCATATTAGGTTTACACGCAAAACAGCTATTTCCAGAGGCTTATATTCACTTCGTTGACGATTCAGAAATGGCGATTGAATCAGCCAAACAAAACTGGCAACTCAATAAGCTAGACACTGATGGCTTAGTCGGTCAACAAGCGACATTTGGCTGGGATGATTGTTTAACCCACTTGGATGATGGCGTACGTCCGGATCTAATCTTATGTAATCCGCCTTTCCATCAAGGCGAAGCCATCACCGATCATATCGCTTGGCAGATGTTCCTCCAATCATGGCGTTCGCTTAAAAATGGCGGCATTTTACATGTCGTTGGTAATCGTCACTTGGCATACCACGTGAAGCTGCAACGCATCTTTAAAAATTGTACCACGGTGGCATCAAACGGAAAATTCGTTATCTTGCAAGCACAAAAAATCAGCAAGAAAGCCGAGCCTTTTGAGACTCATACGACAGAAGCAGAAATGGTAGCAAGTGAGCCACACCCACAAAGTTCACTTTATGGTGCCAAAAAGTAGCTTGTTGAATAACAAGTTCTAAGTTCTAGGGTTTCATTAAGTTGGTATTTAGTTTGCGGGCTGAATACCAATGAACTGAACGATAAGATGTAACCAGCCTTCATTCGAAGGCTATGTTGCATATTTCGCTAGATTAAAAGCGGTAACTCATACCGATACTGAAAATTTGTACTTTGAGCTCTTGAACCGGTACATATTGATATTCTATGTTCAACCCTAGCCCGGATTGAAAACGAATCCCCCAGCCCACAGCGCCATAAAAGTCGCTGCCATCACTTTCAATACTCTTTATTACATCACTACTAAAAAAACCTGAAACATCATAGTTTAGTTGGTTCGCGCTCATGCCGGCTTTAGCGTAGAGATGATTGCTTTCCGAAAGCGGAACTTGTCCATATACAACCGCTCGAGCACCTTTGTAGCTAATGTTATCAACACTGGCAAAAATGCCAGATATTGCACTTGCTACACCACCGGTACCAGCCATCAACCCGGCTTCAATACCAAAGTTCTCATTTAGCATATATCGATAATAGATATCACTCGCAAAGCTATCTCCAACACTAAACTCCTTGCCGTCATTGGATTCAAAATCCTGAACCCCGTAGCCGATACTTCCACCTACAACATGATTTGATTCACCGGCGTAAGCTCCAGCGCTTAACAGGCTAATAGCCACCAACAATGCTTTTCTCATGATCATTTCCCTATATTTCTATAATAAAATTTAACTCACTGTAAAAAACTAAACATCAATTATCAAAGAGGGCAAAGATTACATTACCCTCTCAAGTTAGCAACATAATCAACAACAATATAGTAAGAAGCTGTATTAGAGCTGTATGAACTAACATTAAGTATTTAAATGATGAGCAAACCTCTAAAAGGGGGTATCGTAGCGGACTTTGGTTTCAGGATGGGATCTCGCAAAATGATACTCTTTGAACCAGACGCAGGGTTGTTCATCGGACTCCTATCCTTTACGGCATTGAAGCTTGCTGTGTTAAACAAGTTAAACCAATTGTTTAACTTCTAATTTACTAAAAACAGCAGAGCGTATAGGAATATATTCGCAGTAAATAGCAGTAAATTAGCAAGCAGCAGGCTATAAATGACCATGAAGATATGGACTACACCAACCAAATACCAAATTAACGGGGCTTAAACAGAAATGTAATTAGCCTTCATTCAAAGCCTAGCTAACTTGAAGTCATTAACGAGTTACAAAGCTCTACCAACAAAGCCGAATAGAACTCTTTACTTACCTAGAATTAACGAATTATACGACTGCAAACTTCACATAATTGTAAGCTTACAAGGATCTCTCTACTCAACATCCTGATTGGCTGTAAGGTAGGCCTGAGTTCGTTCTCTCATTACTGCTTTAGCATCATCATTGATAAAACTCGCTTCGATGGCGTTAAGGGTAAATTGTGTCAGCTCAGATCTAGTTAATGGTAATGCCTCAGCTACAGCATTAAAATTATCGGTCATATAGCCGCCAAAATACGCAGGATCGTCAGAATTAATGGTGACACACAGGCCATGATGCAAAAGCGCTGCTATATTGTGTTGCTCCATGCTATCAAACACTTTAAGACGAGTATTTGACAGAGGGCAAACAGTCAATGGCAGCTGGCTTGTGGCTAATCTATTCATCAGAGTTGCATCTTGAGAACAACTGACCCCATGATCGATACGGCTTACTTTGAGCATGTCCATAGCATCATAAATATTCTGAGCTGGCCCCTCTTCGCCTGCATGGGCTACAGTCAAAAAACCATATTCCAACGCCCTCTCAAAAACCCGTTTGAACTTCTCTGGTGGATTTCCCTGCTCTGAAGAATCTAAGCCTATGCCCACTATTTTATCTTTATAAGGCAAGGCCATTTCCAAGGTAGAAAAAGCGGCGTCTTCATCCAGGTGACGCAGGAAGCACATGATCAACTGGCTGCTGATCCCAAGTTCCTTTTCAGCTTGCGACAACGCCATTTGAATCCCATTAACGACAGTGCTGAAATGGACCCCTCTATCTGTATGGGTCTGTGGATCGAAAAAGATCTCAGTGTGCATCACATTGTCTTGCTGACAACGCAGTAAATATGCCCAAGTCAGGTCAAAAAAGTCCTGCTCATGAATGAGCACATTTGCACCTTGATAATAAATATCTAGAAATGACTGCAGATTATGAAAATCATAGGCGGCCCTCACAGCCTCTGGGGTATCGAAAGGAATGTCCACCTTATTACGGCGCGCCAATTCAAACATCAACTCAGGCTCTAAGGTTCCTTCAATATGAAGATGTAATTCCACTTTGGGCAATTCTGAAATAAATGCTTTCATAGTCAACCTCTTATATGATTACATTGGAGTATCAACCTTAGCACACCTTATCATATTGAAAAAGTTAACTTTGCCCAGCCAAAACTCCACTTTATATATCACTTAAAACAGAAAGTAGGTAACAAATTAATCACGATCTCGAGTCTGAGGTGGTGAAAACAAACAACCCCACCGTTGCTTTAAAGTAAGCCTCGATGCGAACGCTTCTCTGAACATATCTCGCCACTCGCTAAAGGTGACGACTAAGGGATTAAAGCTGTTTACAGGTTTAGTGATCCCATACTCAACCGTCTCCTCCTCTTTGGCATAAGTACCAAACATCTTGTCCCAGATGATCAGCACACCTGCATAATTCTTATCGATATATTGCGGATTGCGACCATGATGAACCCTATGATGTGAGGGAGTGTTGAAGATATATTCTAAAGGACCCAATGATTTAACCGCCTGCGTATGAACAAAAAATTGCAAACCAAGATTGAGTAAAACGACGAATACAACCCAATTAGGGTCGAAACCAAGCACTACCAAAGGTAGCCAAAATACCCACATACCTGCGAGCGGATACATTAGAGACTGACGAAATGCAGTGCTAAAATTCATGGTTTCTGAACTATGGTGAGCCACATGCGCAGCCCACATCCAACGGATCCGATGGCTGGCTCGATGAAACCAGTAATAACAAAAGTCCTGTGCGACCATAAGCAGTATGAAGGTAAAAAGCCCCATTTTGATATCAAAGAGATGCCAACCAAAAAAGAGCAAGTACACCTTAGCGATAAGTAAACCAGTGAGAATATCAGCCCCTTGATGTAACCCTGCAAGAGAGAGATTACACAGGACCTCAGGCAAACGATATTTTGCATTGGCAGGTAACTTGTTTCGCCGATCTCCTAAATACCATTCCAATAAAATGCTGATAAAAAAAAGCGGCGCTAACCCAATGAGTAATAATTCTGGGTGAGCAATAAGCGCATTGAAATCCATATCCAGTTCCTAATCTACGTGTTGTTATTATTGTTATTCAGAGATAGGTTTGGGTATATCACCAACGAGCAAAGTGATCTTCCGTTAAGCCCAACACTTTATCCAGCGTATGCTTAACGCCTGAATTGTCGATGATATAACCTGAGTAGCGCCCGATATACTGCCTAAAGTTACTTTTTAGCAAAAGTAAATTGAGCTTTTCTTGACGGCAGTTCAGTGACTTAAAGGAGAGATCGATTTGGCCATTATCAGAATATATTCGCCACAATTGCCCCTGCTTACTTCCCTCTTTGTCGCCACGTGATCTGGCAAAGTCAAAATGCACTGGCCCGAGTAAATGCCGCTCTCCGTTAACCCAAAATACGTTCTCATTACAGCCAGTTTCATTAACCCCTGCCGCTAAGTTTAATCCGATAACGCCTTTGTCACTGTGAGCATTAATACAAGCCCAACGCCAACTTGTTTCTCGGCGCATATAACCTGCTGAGAAGTCATAGCTGCCTAGCACTTGGTTCAAAGGTTGAGGTTCATCATTTATCGTTAACTGACCTTGGGGTTTTAGCCCGTTATGCTTTTGGGTATAGGTCCAGCCGCTATAACCCGTTGGATTACAGATGGCCATGGGTAAACTCAGCACAGGAGGTGATAACGTCAATTCCGCTTTAATGTTTGATGTATCAATCGATAAAGACCAGATACCTTGGGATAGATTAAACGCAATGGCTCCCTTGCGGCCGGCTATTTCAGCTGTTCCGTCCATCGGTGAAGGCGTTAGGTTGTAACCTAAGCCAAGCGGTTTAAGCCAACTTGTCTCGACTAACCTGTTCTTAGCGATATCAAAAAGGTAACAAAATGCGCTTCCCACATAACGAATATCGGCAATCGCGACTCCAATGATGTAGCGCGGTGTCACTAAGCTGACAAATTGGAACTGTTTATAGTGAAAATAACGGCTCAGTATTGAAGCGGGTTTATCCATCTCATTAGAGTACTTGAACTTATCGAGTCCCAAGGATGATACCGGACCATCGAAATAACCAAAAATTGGCCTACCCCGACTGTTAATAATATCCTCTGGAGCACCCACTGTATTGATCATACCTACCCGACGTTGAGAAATCCCCATTGAGCACTTCCTGTGTAGAATTTGAATTTTTACTCTAACTTGATGGGCTTTGAGATTAAAGTCAATAACTCCTATAGCTTATTGATTAGTTCTAGAACATATAATTTAAAACGGGTAATTAATACCAAAGTTATAACTTTTCAGCGTCAAATTTCTCATTGGCACATGTTGATATTCCGCATTTAAAGCAAGTCCGTTACGGAACCTAAACTCCCAACCTATAGCACCATAAAATCCATTATCAGTTTCACTAACACTAACTCTTTCTTTATCTTGAAGAACAACATCATAATCAATCCATTGATAAGCTGTACCAGCTTTAGCATATAGGCTATTACTGGCACTCAGTGGTAATTTAGCGTATGCAGCGGTCCGTAGGCCACGATAACTTAGCCCTTTCACATCATTCCAGATATCGGATAAGATACTGAAAGCACCACCAGATCCTGACATGCCACCGACTTCAACCCCGAAATGGTCATTGATCATATATTGGTAATACAGATCAAAGGTAATACTGTCACTAAAGTTAGCATTACCATATTTTTCAGTTTCAAAGTCATGGAAGCCATAGCCTAGCGTCCCACCAATATAATGATTAGAGTCTTCTGCATTCACTGATTGACTAAGAATAAGAGATGAAGCTAAAAGTGGTAACGACATAAAAATAGATTTAATCATTTATACGTTCATATGAAGAGTTAATACCGATATATTAACAAAATAAGCTGTACCCAATCTTAACCAAACTTAGAATCCTCCAGCTGTGGAAACCCATCCTAATTCTGGTATGCTAACGCCATTCAGTTTTGTCCATTTAAATTAAGATAACACCATCATGAAACGTCTATTTATTTCGTTAACAGCCGTGATTGCACTATCAGGCTGCGCTTCTCAGATGCCGAGTCATATCGCACTCAACCCGCAAGCACCAAACATCGAGTCCCAGCTACAGTCGCCTGAAGCCATAGCCATAGAGACTATTGATACTCGTTCGGCTAACTTTATTGTCCGGTTTAATAATGACGATCAAGCTGCCAAGTTAATCAGCCCTTCTGAAGCACCAAGAAAACAGATGGATGAGGTGTTTCGTAAGGGGTTTACCAAAGCGGGTTATCAAATAGATCCCAGTTCAACTAAGCAGATCCAATTACAATTAGAGCAGTTATTAACTGACGTAAACACCGGCACATTTAACTACGAAGCTAACAGTAATATCATTATCAATGTCATCGCAAAAAACGGTCGCAATACTCTTACAAAACGTTATACGGCCAAAAATACAGTAACAGGCCCTTTCAGCGCAGATTTTGCCACCCTAGAACTCGCCATCAATAAATTGCTCGATGAGTTAAGCACAAAAATAATAACCGATCCTGAGCTTAATGAATTTATTCAGCAGTAATAGCCAATTAGTCATTTGTCATAACAAGGAAGCCTTATGCTGCGTATATTTAACGCCTTAATTCTATTGTGTCTGAGCCAAACTGCATTTGCCATCGACATTCAGCCCAATACTCTCTACCCACAAGTACAACTCGATACCAGTATGGGGAAAATAGTGGTCGAGCTAGACAGAACCCGGGCACCACTAACCGTCGATAATTTTCTTACTTATGTTGTTAAAGGGCACTATGACAACACACTCTTCCATCGTGTGATTGCCGAGTTTGTCGTACAAGGTGGGGGCTTGGATCTGAAACAGGAAGAGAGACCTGTCGCTGCGCCTATTGTCAATGAATCGGGTAATGGACTGTCGAATACCTTTGGTACCATCGCCATGGCTCGAGACCAAAATCCACACTCCGCCACCAGCCAATTTTATTTTAATGTTGGCGAGAATGTGAGACTAGACCCATCATCTAGGCGCTGGGGTTATGCAGTATTTGGTGAAATCATCAAAGGGGCTGACGTTATTCAAGCAATGTCGAATGTTGCAACTGAACAAAACCTGAAACTTCAATGGCCAGACTTTCCTATAAAAGACATTATCTTAGAGAAGGCTACACTTCTCCCCAGGAAATAAGATTGAATGAGAATGATTATTTATCACAAATAATCAGAAATTAAGTCCATTGTCTTCTATACTCAATGAGTATAAAAAAAGGAGGCGGCTGATGACACCTAATGAGTTCATCGATAATAAAGCGCCCCAGCTGGCCCTATATGGAAAAGCCTTTCTGAGTAATCAGCTCGGTTTTAACGAGGTACAGCTATATCTATGGGACACCCTAGAAGAGTGGCAACAGTTCAATCATCAGGGTGACGCGCAAACGGATATGGAGCGAGTTTTTTGGCACCTATTGCATGCTTTTGACCGATGGCCAGACTGGATGATCCGCGGCAATCAATATCTACGTAAACAGATAGATGAGTGTTGTGATTTTCTCAGTCTCGGTGGTCAAATACCCAAAGGATGCATAGGTAACAGACCCTGTTCCGAATAAGTTCAACGATATAGAAAGCTAAGCCCAGGCATCACTGTCTGGGCTTTTATATTTAACACCAATCAGTATAAAAGATTAATTTCTGCTGTTATCACTTTTCTCCTTGAACCAAGGGACGCTCGCCCTTAAGCTAGCCCTAATAACAACTTAGAACTCTTTTTATGTCTCTAGCAGCAAACTCATCGCTTTCTCGCTTCAAAGACGCACTCTCTATTTATAGCCACAAACGAGTCTTAGTCCTATTATTACTTGGTTTCTCCGCTGGCTTGCCCTTGATGTTGGTGTTCTCAACGCTCTCTTTTTGGCTTAGAGAAGCGGGAGTAGACAGAACCGCAATAGGTTATTTTAGTTGGATAGCGCTAGCTTATGGCTTCAAATGGGCCTGGTCTCCTTTAGTCGATAGGCTCTCACTCCCCATATTCACCCGCTTGTTAGGCCGTCGACGAGGTTGGATGTTGTTTGCGCAAATCCTGTTAGTGACCGCTATCGTGGGCATGTCATTTAGCGACCCCGTTAAAGACCTGGAGCGTCTTGCCCTCTTTGCATTAATGGTCGCATTTGCCTCAGCAACTCAAGATATCGTGATTGATGCTTTTCGTATTGAGTCCGCTCCCGAGAAGATGCAAGCCGCCCTAGCAGCGGCATATCAAGTCGGTTATCGCAGCGCCATGATTGTCGCTACCGCTGGTGCCCTTACCATTGCAGCTTGGATAGAACCCAATAGTGATGCATACAATCTCGTTGCTTGGCAAACGGCTTATCTAATCATGGCTGGCCTGATGTCAGTGGGAATTCTGACCACTTTATTTAGCAAAGAGCCGCAAGTTGAAATGAAAATTGCTGATGAGAAAGAGCAAGAGATTAGAACAGAGTTTAGTCAACGCTATCCAAAAATCGTTGCTGGTACTCTATCTTGGTTTTACACCGCAAGCGTGTTGCCATTTTTAGACTTTTTTAAACGCTATGGACGCAATGCAATTCTGATCTTATTGCTCATCTCATGCTACCGAATATCAGACATCGTCATGGGAATAATGGCCAATGTCTTTTATGTAGATATGGGATTTGCGAAAGATGAGATCGCCGCAATAAGTAAAATATACGGCTTGATAATGACCTTAGTCGGCGCTGGGTTCGGTGGTATCTTACTAGCACGATACGGCACCATGAAGATCCTCTTTATCGGTGCGCTATTAGTAGCGGTCACTAACTTACTCTTCGCCTACCAAGCCATGATTGGTTATGATGTCTCTCTACTCACCATTATCATCTCTATCGATAACTTTAGTGCAGGTATCGCAACGGCTGCCTTTATCGCCTATCTTTCGAGCTTAACCAGCACGGGCTACAGTGCGACTCAATATGCCCTGTTATCTTCAATCATGTTACTGTTCCCCAAATTTATTGCGGGGTTTTCCGGCGCCTATGTAGATGCTTTCGGTTACATCAATTTCTTTATTTCCGCCAGCGTGATCGGCTTCCCCGTACTGCTGCTTGTCTATATTGTCGATAAACGCACTCGTCATGATAATGTTCAAAATAAGATGAATGATGACGACAAAGAAACATCTGATGAAGCGTCTATTACTAAGACTTAGCTCTTACTAAAAAGAGGTTTAAAGCGCTATTCTTTAAACCTCTTTTATCTTAATTTTTTCGCAGAAAGCTAAAATTTACAAGCTAATCGCGGAAGTTGTTGAACTGGAAAGGTTGATCTAAGCCAGATTCACGCGCTAATGCCATTACCGCCTGCAGATCATCACGCTTCTTGCCAGTAATACGCACAGAGTCACCCTGTATTGAAGACTGTACTTTTAACTTACTGTCTTTAATCATCTTAACTAGCTTTTTAGCCGTTAGGACTTCGATGCCCTCTTTAAAGCGGACTTTCAATGAGAATGTCTTACCGCTGTGTACCGACTTATCATCAACATCCATCGCTGACGGATCAACATTACGCTTACTCAATTGCATGCGTAAAATATCCACCAGTTGCTGGCACTGAAAATCATCTTCCGCCGATAGCGTTACGATATGATCTTTGTATTCGATACTCGCTTCTTTGCCACGAAAATCAAAACGTGTTTTTAGTTCACGTACCGAATTATCAACAGCGTTTCTTAATTCAACTTCATCGACTTCTGAAACTATATCCATTGAAGGCATTTCATGTGTCCTGTACCTGTATTTATCGTAGTCTTAGTTTACCTCAGTTACATATGAAGTGGAATCGAGACTAAAGATGTGAAAGATATCCAATATGGCTAAATTAGTGATTTTTATAAGTGACAAGGAAGCCACATTTTCCTATGATTACCCAAATGACCAAATGCGCCTGAACCCGTGATATCTAGACGAAATATTTTTAAGTTGGCTTTGCTCGTAACATTGATTGCGATCAGTTACCTCGTATTCTCTCGACCCAACTACACCTATTTGCTCCCGCAGACGATCCCTAACATGGATAAACTAGGCCATTTGGGTAGTTTCTTCTGCCTCTCTTATCTGACTCATCTCGCCTTTAAGCCTAAATGGTATCTGCTCACTATCACGCTTGCATGCTACGGGATTTTTATCGAATTGGTGCAATCGACATTGCCCTATCGCAGTGCTTCAATCGCTGACTTTGTTGCCGATATGCTTGGAGTTCTGTTGTTTTATTCTTGCCTTTGGGGCTACCAACGCTATATCAAAGCATCTCATATTTCCGAACCTGAATAAGCCAAGGAAAACCGTTATGAGCACACACAAATCAAGGTTCACTTCAACTTCGGACACAAAGGTCGGAATTTTAGGTGCTGGTGCCATAGGACAACTCTTGTTTCATCAACTGACGGCAACGGGGTGTGCTCCCTACTTTATTACTCGAGGGGGAAACACACGTCAGCAAACACTCACTTTGACCTCGATAGAGAATAACACCTCCAATTTATCAGCCGAACTCTTCTCCCCAGTAAGCCAGTCCGATACTCATGACGCACTGGCTCAAGTAATGCGAGATACCCAAGTTATCATTGTATGCGTGAAGGCCTATCAAGTTAATGAGGCCATCAACTCTATCCTCACGCGTATTCCTAAGGATTGTCACCTCTTATTGCTGCATAACGGCATGGGCCCTCATCTTCAGATTGAAAAGCAGCTATCGACTCAAGGTTTGAGTGTCGGAACTACGTCACAAGGAGCACTTAAACTGGCGACTTGGCATATACAGCAAACTGGTTGCGGCAGCTCTCAATTAGGCCATGCTAGCGGGCCTCAACTGCCGAATAGACTTAAAGATCTGCTGCTTAGTGCCATCCCTCAAAGTCAATGGTGTGAGCCTGTCTTGCCCCTACTTTGGCAGAAGCTCGCCATCAATGCCGCTATCAACCCTCTAACAGCAATAGAGCAGTGCCGAAATGGTGCCTTAGCTGATATTCGCTATAGACCAATAATCGAAATGATCATCTCAGAGCTTGTTGAAGTGGCTAAGCTAGAGGGTGTTGAACTCGACAAGTTAGTACTTACCAACCGAGTATATGAAGTGATTAAGCTCACCGCGAATAACTTCTCGTCTATGCATCAAGATGTAGCAAACAAGCGACAAACAGAAGTGGGCTCAATCAATGGCTATATCGTCGCCCGTGCTCGAGTCCACCACCTGAACTGTAAAACCAATGAAGACCTATACAATCAGATCACCAAAATTGAATCTCAGTATCCAATCTAATACCAATTGGTATAACCCCCTTCCAATTAAGTTATCCCGCTAAGTTTTATTCAACATTAAAACAAGAGCTGAACAACACTCGCAACTTACGCTTAACAAAATAGCTTGAAAAATAAACGTCAGACGGCATACTCATAGCTAACTACTCTGTTAAAAAAACAATTAGATAAAAGTAGAACTTATGCAAAGAGAACAATGGAATTCGCGTATTGGCTTTATTCTCGCCGCGGTAGGCTCAGCAATCGGCCTTGGTAATATTTGGCGCTTCCCTTATATGGCTTATGAAAATGGTGGCGGTGCTTTCTTCATCCCCTATCTATTCGCCATGATTTCCGCTGGTATCCCCTTCATGATAATGGAGTTCAGTTTAGGTCATAAATTACGTGGAGCTTCACCAAAAATTTTCGCAAAACTCGGTGAAAACTTTGGTCTCAGGCTCGAATGGCTCGGCTGGTTTCAGGTCTCAATTGCCGCGGTCATTGCAATCTACTATGTTGCGATCATTGGTTGGGCTATCTCTTTTTTCGGTTTTTCATTTGATCAAAGTTGGGGGGCTGACACAAATGCCTTTTTCTTCACTGAATACTTGAAGATAGGCGATCACTCTCCCACCAACTTAGGTAACTTCCAACTCAATATCGCCATCCCAATGACCTTAGCGTGGTCCTTCACCTTTATCGCTATTTTCACTGGCGTTAGAGGAGGGATTGAACGCGCCAGTAAAATCATGATGCCACTGCTCTTTATCATGGTGTTAGTACTAATCGGCAGAATCATTTTCCTACCAGGTGCTTTAGAGGGACTCAACTATCTGTTTCAGCCTGATTTTAGCAAAATCCTCGATGCAAAAGTCTGGTCAGCGGCTTACGGTCAAATATTCTTCACCTTAAGTGTTGGGTTTGCGATCATGCTAGCCTACTCAAGCTACCTACCTGAAAAGTCAGATATTAATAATAACGCCTTTATGACCGTCCTCATCAATTGTGGCTTTTCAATTCTGGCCGGTGTGCTAATTTTTGCCATATTAGGCTACATGGCTCAAGAGCAAGCGAAGCCGATAACCGAAGTGGTTTCATCCGGTGTGGGACTCGCTTTTGTGACCATCCCCGCAGCGATTAATCTGCTCCCAGCTCCTTACATATTTGGCCCACTATTTTTCTTTGCCTTGGTCGTGGCAGGTCTGAGCTCTCACATCTCTATTATTGAAGCCGTCACCTCAGCCTTAATAGATAAATTGTGTATGCCACGTAAAAAAGCGGCGGTAATCGTATGTGGAACAGGCTTTGTTATCTCGATGGCCTTTGCCACCAATGGCGGATTATTGCTGCTCGACCTAATCGATTACTTTATCAATAACGTCGCATTACTTGCCAGTTGCTTCGTTGAACTCATCATATTGGCTTGGTTATTCAAAATTGCCGATATTCGTGAATATGCTAACAAGATCTCTGATTTTAGCATTGGCCGCTGGATGGATATTTGCTTACGCTTTATCAGTCCAGCCATGCTAGCCATCATTTTAGTCAAAAACCTTTTCAACACATTTAACAATGGCTATGGAGATTACCCCATTACAGATCAACTGCTATTAGGTTGGGGATTGATTGCCTTTATGTTGTTTGTTTCACTATTAATTAATCTAGCCACAAAGCAGGAGGAAC
The DNA here is from genome assembly GCF_007197645.1 of Shewanella hanedai. GTDB lineage: Bacteria > Pseudomonadota > Gammaproteobacteria > Enterobacterales > Shewanellaceae > Shewanella > Shewanella hanedai. The sequence continues at coordinate 48,251 of NZ_VKGK01000012.1, read as the reverse complement.
TATGAGCACAGGCGCCATAATAATGATGACATCCGCCCTACTTATCACTTGGGGCGGAGCCGGAATATGCATTGCTATCGCAATGAAAAAATCAAAGAAACAATGACTATTCAGCCATAACTAAGCGTTCTATTTTAGCGATGGCTTCAAATGAAATCGTGTCACGTCTATAGGTGAAATATACGGGGCGCTCCCATGGCTCGCTCCCCTCAACATGATAAAGCTGTTCAGTGGCAAGGTAAGGCGCGGTAATAGAAGTGGGCAAGTATGCTGCCCCGCCTTTTCTCAGAATAAAATCGAGTGCAATACCTCCTGTGGACGTTCGAAGATAAGGCGCACTCTTTTGACCATGACGCTCAGCATGTTCGGATGAAAAACGGGTGCCCCAATCCACATAAACATATCGCTGAGATAAGGCTTCATCCACAGAACAGTGGCTCGATGCCATCAATTCAAGCTTGATATTGGCTATCTTTTTACTGACTAATTCATCGCTCTTCAGTGGTTCAAATGCAAAAGCCATGTCTAAGGTTCGCTCAAGCAAGTGCCTATTTAACAATTCCCGACTCAAAACCTCCGCCTGGAATGCATAGCCACAAAAGGCTTCTGCAACTTCACTTAAACATTGCTGCAAATAAGCATCCCAAATATTGGGAGTCCCCGCCATCGTCAGTTGCAGGGTTCTGCTATCCGACAGCGCTAACTCATTACGCGCATGCTCCAGCGTACTCACCATCACTTCGGCATAGGCAATCAATCGCTCTCCTGATGAGGTCAACTTGATGCTATTTCGGTGTCGAATAAATAGCGTCTGCCCAAAAAATATTTCGAGTTGTTTAATTCGCGCACTCACAGCGGCTTGGGTGATGTATAAATTCTCAGCTGCGCGACCAAAATGGCGCGTTTTAGCGACTTCTAAGAATGTTTTAAATACTTTAACGTCCATCGATTTTTCTTATGTCGACTCCACGTTGAGTCAGCCGCAGAATAACAATAAATTCTTATGGTGACGACAAAAATATATTGTTTCTCTTTTAACGATAAACCCCCTAACGTCTCGATTAATCCAATAACTCAAACCCACTGAGTAACCACCATTTTTTGAGGTCCTGTATGTCTGAAGAATCATTTCGTCGTAGTCAAAAATGCTTCATTGATAACATCAACTTTGCTCGAGGTTTTAGAAAGAGCGGAGACTTTACCTTAGCTGAATCAGAGTTACTCAGTCTGTATGGGCATACCATGCTTGGGTTAGAATCAGCGCTATTAGCGCCACAAACAATAGAGGAAGCACACTTTGTGCAAGCCCTTAATCAGCCAGATCAAGCCCAAACTAAAATAGAGCTCGTTTGGCTCAAATATATCAAGCTGACACGCGAACCAAAACACTTCCACAGTCTGAATAGCTCCCACTCCTACAAGGTACCAAGCAAGATAATGGCTGGTACGAATGTAATGCCCAATGAAGGTACACAATTAAATGCAAGTTTATAGTCTTGAAGAAGTTCTATCTTTTATCAAACGTGGAGAGGTGTTTTCTGGACAACTCTCATCTTCTGGTTGTCATATAAAGATAGAGCAATACCTTCCGGTTGTTTGCACAGCGATCCATACAGGTCATGAATTACGCGATGATCTACTAAAGCACTGCCAACTTACCAAAGAAGAGCGTGATACACATGCAGCGAGGCTAACCGATGAGCTTATCGCCTCACAACCTATCACGCTAACCTGCCTTGACTCGCGACTTGAATACGATCTCGATTGTCCAAAGGCATTATCTACATCCTACAAGCTAACGACAAAACAGAAGCTTTGGGATAAGCCGCTGACAACAAAACAAAGATCCCTAAGCCATTACAAGCACGATGCATTCTTTCAAATCTATAGCGCCCTAATAACTAAACTGGAATCTCAGTTTGGTAAAGTGATCGTCTTTGATATAAAAGCCTATACGCCTCTAGAGACTGATAAAGTCGCGCCTCTGTTTGATATTGCTACGGCTCAAATTGACATGTCTAGATGGCAATCTGTAGTTAATAAGTTTCACGCCGAACTGAAAAAAAGCTCGGTTCCGAATATAGATACCTCAGCCGATCTTAATGCCGTTAACCGCGGCATGGGTTACCTAACCACTCACACAAATGCACACTTTGATCGTACTCTAGTCCTATCAACTCAGATAAAAAAAGTCTATTTAGATGCCAATAATGGCGATGTATTCCCTCTGGTTGTCGACGCACTTAAACTTGGGCTGAAACAGTCATTAAGTGAAACCAGCGCCTTTTTTCAACGAAAAATAAACCTGAGAAGCAAGGTATGCGGAGCGAATATGCTGAGCTCTGCGATAGAGCCAGCAGTGCTTAATGTCGACGCGATGATATATAAGTTGGCTCAGGGAGTAGAGACCTTAAAATATGTAAACCCGGTGAATTTAACCGCTGAACGACGTCGATTCGAGCGAGCTCCAAGCAGATTTACACCGAATTTTCACTATAAACAACTCCCCATCGATGCCAATGGGTTCAAGCAAAATTTATATCGGGTTCCAATCGAAAGTATCTCAGACCCTGCAATGAAGCAACTCTACTCAGATATGATCCACTCGCTAAGTGAAGAAGTAGATCTGCTCTCGAGCGTCGGTCAGGAGTCATTTCTATATAACTCGCTTCGCCATTATGGAAGACCCGATACTCAATCAATTAACAACGCCAAATTTCTACTTTATGCAAAAGAAATAGAAGAAAATGGTGGCGAGATTTTGGATGCTAAAAGCGCTTGTGAGCTGATGAAGCAGCAAGCAAGTGATTGGGGGATGAAGTGTAAAGTGAATCTAAGCAGCGCTATTCTAGCTCGTGCTATGGTGAGCTCAACCCCACCACAATTAAAAGTGAATACTCATGCCAAATTTAGCTTTGCAGAGGTTCAGCGATTAAACCACCATGAGTTAGGTGTTCATATGGCCACAACCTTGAACTCTCGTCAGCAACCCTTAAAAGCACTACGTTTAGGGTTACCAGGTGCGACCGAAACTCAAGAAGGCTTGGCCATCATGGCTGAATATAATGCTGGTTACATGGCGCATAACAGGCTTAACACTCTCGCCTACCGAGTATTGGCTGTAGACTCCATGCTCAAAGAACAAAACTTCTACCACACCTATAGCTTTTTAGTCGATGAGATGGGTATGAGTAAAGATGATGCATTTGTGACTACGACACGAGTATATCGTGGCGGTGGATTAACAAAAGATCATCTGTATTTAAGTGGGTTTGTAACCATAAAACAACTCTCTGCTGAACGCGATTTAACTAACCTTATGATCGGAAAAACAGGTTCTCAATATCTGGATCTTATCGACGAGTTAGTACAACGAAACTGGTTAACACCGCCTAAATTTATTATCAATTCTCAGCAAGATAAGAGTTCTGACCAGCTTAATAAAGATGAGACTGAAGACGATAAAGCCTCTAGTTTGAGTTTCCTAATCGAGAGCTTAAGAGGTTAACTCAATTGATGCATGCCAAAATTTAAGTTTTTGGCATGCATCTCTTACTCAAACAGCGTAAATTAGGCGCCATTGAATTAACCCTAGAGTCATCACAATGCCGACGCATCCCCCTACTTTTCTTTTTTACTCAATGAAGAAAAGCACACTCTTTTACAGCGCTATACTTCTCATCACCTTGCTTAGTATTTTCTTTATTGATCGGCATTTAGCTGACTTTATTTACCAGCAAAATAGTGCAACTTCATTCACTAAATTACTCAGTAATATTCCAATGCTTTTAGAGGCACTCGCCTTGATAGTGCTGGTTAGCTGCATATTCTCAAAGGTAAGAAATCGATTTTCTGGCTTAGCCATCCATTTGGCACTCACCTTTATGCTTGCATCAGTCGTCAGGTTCGGGGCTAAAGCGCTTTTTGGCCGTACTTGGCCACAAACTTGGACTGACAACAATCCATCATGGATTAATGATCGCATTGAGGGCTTTCATCCGTTTGCTGAAGGTCTAGCATACAACTCCTTCCCCTCTGGTCATTCACTCTTTACCTTCGCCCTTGCATCCGTATTCTGGTTCCACTTTCCTCGCTACCGCCTGCTTTGGATAGCGACCATGCTAGGTGTATTTGTCGGTCAACTCGCACAAAATTTCCACTATCTAGGTGATCTATTAGCAGGAGCGGGGATCGGCATACTTTGCGCACATTTGGTCATCAGCCAACGTCAAAAAATCAGCAAGTAAACACCCATTCGCGGCTCAAGCTGAGCCGCTAACTCCACATCACCAGCATGGCAGCGATCGCGATAAGTATCAGTCCCAACATATCCTTAATTTTTACCCCCTCTTTAAGCCAAAACACAGCAATCAATAGAGTAAAGAACACTTCAACCTGCCCTAATGTTTTCACATAAGGAACCGCCTGCAAAGACATGGCGCTAAACCAACCTATAGAACCAATACAACTCGTCGTGCTAATTAAAAATGTAAGCTTAGGTCGGTGCCAAAGCATGGTTAATGTATTGCTCTCCTTCACCATCAGGTAGATCAATAGCACCAATGTTTGAATCGAGATCACCAGCAATAATACCCAAGCCGCACTATAGGGAAAAGGTAAGCTTAAGCTCAAACTGGCTTCTCGCACCCAGAGCGAAGTTAACGCAAATGCGGTGCCACAAGCCAAACCAATCAGTGCCGTTGGCAAAGAGATATCTTTAAGTCCCTGACGGCTGCCCATCATAAAAATGGCTAAGCCACCAATCAACACACCTAACCAACCTAACAGTGATAGCTGGGTACCAAAAAAAATAACGCCGAGTATGGCCGCAACCAAAGCTTCACTCTTAGCCAAGCCTGCGCCAACAGCGAAGTTTTTCAATTTAAATAACTTCACCATTAAGGCCGTAGCAAGGATCTGCATCGCTGATGCACCTAGGACATAGAAAGCAAACTCAAACGTGAAAGTGGGTAACGCCACGGGTCGCCAAAGGTAAAGTCCTGCAAGATAGGCTGCTGCGATGGGACCCGCCCAGAGAAAACGCGCAAGAGTCCCCCCCGCGATACTCACCTCTTTACTCAGTTTGCTTTGAAATGCATTACGCCATGCCTGCATAGAAGCTGCAAGGAAGGTAAACAAGATCCACATAGTTGACAATAACTTCTGGGAGGGTATTAGTTGTACTAAGGATATCCTATCGCTCGATGACAAACGACCTACAATGGCGAATATTCACTATTGCTAAAATAGATAAAGCCCATATCGTGAAATATGGGCTAATACCAATCAGTATAAGTATTACTTACTGGTATCAATTGCATCGAATGACTTAACCAAGTCATCAACTGCCTTCATCTGCGTCAAATAGTTTTCCAACTGGTTCAATGGCAGCGCACAAGGGCCATCACACTTAGCGTTGTCAGGATCAGGGTGAGCCTCGATAAACAGACCAGCAAGACCTAATGCCATACCACTGCGAGCAAGCTCAGTAGCTTGAGCACGACGACCACCAGCACTGTCTGCACGGCCGCCAGGACGTTGAAGCGCGTGAGTCGCATCAAAGATGACGGGGTAACCTGTCTGCTTCATCTCATCCATACCTAGCATGTCGACCACTAGATTGTTGTACCCAAAGCTTGAACCACGCTCACACAGAATGATCTCGTCATTGCCCGCTTCGTTAAACTTACTGATGATATGACGCATCTCATGAGGCGCTAGGAATTGTGGCTTCTTCACATTGATAATTGCTCCCGTTTTAGCCATCGCCACAACCAGATCAGTCTGGCGAGCAAGGAAAGCCGGCAACTGGATAATATCAACCACTTCAGCCACAGGTGCACACTGGTAAATTTCATGTACATCGGTAATCAATGGCAAGTTGAAGGTTGATTTAATCTCTTGAAAGATCTTTAATCCCTCTTCCATACCCGGACCACGGTAAGAGTTAACTGAAGAGCGGTTAGCCTTATCGAAAGAGGCTTTGAACACATAAGGAATACCCAATTTCTGAGTGATCTCGGCATATGTTTCTGCAATTTTCATTGCTAAGTCGCGAGACTCAAGCACATTCATACCGCCAAACAACACAAAAGGTTTATCGTTTGCGATTTCGATTGAACCTAAACCTATGGTTTTATTACTCATCAGAACTTCTCTCTTAAAGAGCCAAGGCGATACCTTGGCGTTAATCAATTTAGTAGCGACTCATTTAGCTCGCGATTATCTGCAAGATCTGGCCGCATATCCAAGCCATATAAGTGCCAACAGCATAGCCTAATACCGCCAATAATACACCGACTGGTGCCAATGACGGATGGAATGCTGCCGCAACAACAGGAGCAGATGCAGCGCCGCCAACATTGGCCTGACTGCCTACCGCCATATAAAACAGCGGCGCTTTTATCAATTTAGCCACGATCAACATCAGACATGCGTGAACCAGCATCCAGATAATACCAATAGCAAAATACCAAAGGTTTTCTGGATCGAACAGTTTAGAGACATCCATGTGTAAGCCGATGGTTGCAACTAAAATATAAAGGAATGCCGTAGCCACTTTAGACGCGCCCGCTGCCTCTAAATGACGTACTGGGCTGAAGGACATGGCTAAACCAATTGTTGTCACAGTCACAATCAACCAGAAGAACTTAGAGGTCAGACTGTAATCTCGCGTCCAAGGGTAATTTAACTCGAAGAATGGACCTAAAAAATCAGCAACCACATGGGCTAATCCTGTGATACCGAAACCGATAGCCACAATCATCATCAAGTCCTTAAGACTGGGAATGCGAGCATTTTCAGCGTGGTATTTTTCTACTTTATCTTTCAATGCTTCCAGTGCTGATGTATCCGCTCCTGTTTTCGCATCTATCTGTTTCGCCTTCGATGCCATAAACAACAAGACTGCCATCCATATATTCGCCACGATCACATCAACAGTCACCATGATAGAGAAGATGTCACCACCGGCTTCGTAGATCTCTTTCATGGCCGCTTGATTGGCGCCACCACCGATCCAACTACCTGCTAATGTCGTCATCCCACGCCATACCGCTTCTGGCCCCTGAACGCCTAACACTTCAGGGTTCATCGCTGACACAATAAGCAGCGCAATAGGACCTCCAACCACGATACCCACGGTACCCGTCAAAAACATGATCAGCGCTTTGGGACCTAAAGACACAATAGCCTTAAGATCGACGCTTAAAATCAACAAGACTAAACAAGCAGGCAAAAGATAACGCGAGGCGACAAAATAGAGTTGCGACGAATGACCGTCAATGATGTTGAAAGTGTTGAGTAGTGAAGGTAAAAAATAACACATCAACAGTGCAGGGATAAAGGTATAGAACTTGGTCCAAAATCGATTTTTGCTATTGCTTGTATAAAATACAAACCCCAGTATGACAGCCAAGATCCCGAGCCCTGTGGCATCATTAGTAACTAATGCAGTACTACTCATAGCGGTGTATTCTCCCATCCATAGTTTTATTATTATTTTAATTTCTAATTATTTTTTGATTTTATTTGTTGATTGATTTTTTGATTCTAATTCGGTTTATTATTTTTAATAGAACGGTAGGCAATGCCTACCGTGATTAACATATGGAGTTAGTGAAATACCTCTTGCTCTTCTCTTAACTCTTTAAGCTGCATTTTCACCAGTTCAATCACAGGATCATGAGGACTGTTGTCCACAAAATGCTTAAGGTCAGCAGCTGCGACACTGATACAACCTAACTGCTGAGCAATAAAAGCACGCTCACGATTCAAATTAAGATCATCAGGATGCCACTGCAGCAATAAATTACAGCACTCCATGGCAGGTTCAAACTTGTGCGACACGATACAACCCGCTTTGAGCTCATGGATCATTCTCGACACTAAACGCTTCAAACTTACAGGCTTAAGATAACTGGCCTTAAAGGGCACTCCGTTACCTAGCTCACCACGTACCAAAACGTGTAACTGATGACGAGTTAACTCATTGCCGTTTAGCGGATCAATATACTTAACCACACCGTCAATTTTGCTCATCAGTACCGTAGTACCAGGCAGAAGCAAAGGCTCCAGCTTAAGATCTAACTGCTTAGCAAGCAGCATCAATACCGTGGCTAAAGTCGTACTGTTTCCCTGACGACTGCTGATGCAAGTCCCCAGATCTGCCGCCTCGACACTAAAGTAAGGTTGGCGTATGCAAAACCCTAAATCTTGATAGAACCAGCGTAGTAGTTCAGTTAGTCGCTCATGTCGATCGACCACATAATGGCTAAGAACAGAGCCTGCAAGTTCAAGCCAAGCCCAATTAGCAGACTCAGCTTTAGAAAAGCTGAGATGTGCACCGATCTCGAATGCCATTTCAGGCAACTCAATCTCATTTTTAAGTGGCAAAGTGGTCATTATCCTAACAACATGGCTTGTTTAAACACGGCAAGCTTAGCGGCATAAACCACCCAAGCAATAGCGCCTAAAGCCGCAAAGGTTTTAAACAACTTATTGCGATTAGCCTTTAGGGCTATTGTAGCTAATAAGATGTAAGCGAGAACAGCACCTAATTTTTCTGTTAACCAAGGATCCTCAAATGGATACTGATTGATTATTACGCACAAGGTAAGGCCTGATAAAATTAAAAAAGTGTCAATCACATGGGGAGCTATTTTGATTAGCTTCTTTTCCATCACTGGAGATTCACGAAGGTGTAGCACAAAACGTACGATAAAAAAGAGTACGCTCGCTGCAACCAGAGTCAAATGAAGGTGCTTAATCACCGGATACAGATTGTTCAAAGTTTCCATTTCAATACTTACTTCGCTGACAAAGGCGCTAGTGTACCTGATCCCCTTAATCTACACCAATATCATGCTCATAATCTCTTCAAGTGACCATAAAACAAACACCTTTAATCCAGTTGTCGATATTTTTCGATCTGGTTTAAGCTGTGTCCAAGATGATTGAACATGGAAACGCTAATGAGCCCAACTTTTATACTCGACGACAGTAAGGAGTTTGCCAATACAATTGAGCAGAAGATTGCTGAATTTAATTGGCAAAACTGGGAAGTGTCAGAGCGCCTTTCACTTGGGCTTAAGCTAGAAAATAAAGAAGGAGAGCTGTTAGCTGGTTTCTCAGCCCGCACCTTTGGGAATTGGCTTCAGATCGACAACCTGTGGGTCAGCGAATCTCTCAGGGGGCAAAACATTGGATCTCAATTACTTGCAGAAGCTGAATCTATCGCCAGAAAACGAGGTTGCATCTACTCAATCTTGGACACCCTAAACTTTCAAGCCCGCCCTTTCTACGAAGCCAGAGGGTATACACTTCAATGGACTCAACAAGCCTACCCAAAAACAGGCTGTAAATACTTTATGGTAAAGCACCTTAAAGAATAAATGGTACGTGCATACTGCCAAAAACGAAACATACGCTGAAATATAAAAAGCCCTAAATCAGTCAAACTCGAACTAGGGCTTAACAGGTTTCAAAATGATAGATTAAGTCACAAACTAAAAGGCTAGTTCTTTAACTTAGTACGCTTTTTCTGCATAGCACTGCTACCTAAATAACTATCATCATAATTTTTAAACGCCTTCAAAGTGGGAAGTTCAATCATCTCAACATGGCTGTTCTTAATTCCCCAACCAATAATATTATGAATTAAACCTGAGCCTTGAATAATCTTAACATCTGTCTGGAAGTAGAGCGGAGCCTTGGATCTGCTTCCACGATATTTACTCGCAGCATAGTAGATAGCATGTTGATCATTATTAAATGCATCAGCGTCTTTATCTTCCTGCTCAAGACTGTTATTACCACTGATGCAACTCCCAGCTTTACGGCATGTCTCAACAGTCTCTTTCATCACGCTGGTATTTAATGGCCAGTCAGAGCGAGAAGGTTTTGACGACATCTTTTTAAACTCTCTGAAGTGTGGACGCGCTACAGATACCCAAGTATTATCCCACTTTCCTGCAACCGCATTTACTTGCCAGTTTTGACAGGCACGATCTTTTTGCCAAGTGAGTCCTGCATCAATCAAGATATTCATATTCTGATATTCACCGCGAGCACGATGCATATCGGCATTTTTTATCATACAACCCGATATCGATACCTCCTTGATTAACGGCTCTGAATCATATTTAGCAGCCAATTCATGGTGAAGCTCTTTGAATCGAGTCTGAAAAGCGGTTTTCCAAAAATGGGGGAAATCACCATCGAAGCTGCTGCCCTTGAAGTCCAACGTGGATGAACCAGCCTCATTCTTAACCCACTGTGGAGTATAAATACCAGCAAATACCCGTAGCTTAATGCCTAATTTATTATTCCCAGGAACACTATTCCAAGTTTCAATGTCATCGATAGCCCTTTCAATCCAAGTGGTATCTAATGCAGCTCTCTCTCCCGCTCTTAATGGGGAGTTCGGTTGTAAAGATGCCCACTCTAGCTGCACAACAATACCATCGACATTTTTCCCCCAGTTTGTAGGCTTTTGTGAGTCAGCCACGTTTGGGTTGTCATAACCACTACGAGTACCTGGTGCTTTTGATACATCACCACGTGTATAAAACCCAGAAGGCTGCTCTTTAGCCTCTGTTTCGACGCTAATACCTGCGCTAATGAGTCCAGCCGTTACTAGGGAAAGCATAAGTAAAACTGATTTTGATTTTTTCAGTTGGTACATAATTGCCTCTTCATTCTCTATATTCATGTTTTGATTATTAAATTCATATCAACATCAATAAATACTACTCACATCGACCAAATAATATTTATAGTATTTATAAGACACGAAGAGTTAAATTAACACCACTAGCAATATTGATCAATAAAACGGCTGAATAACTAAAAGAACCCAAGCTGAAAAACACAGGTAAGATGATGAGATCGACCATAGACAGACAGTTACGCCGGATATGATTAATCAGCTCTGTATCGCACTTTTGGAAGTGCGTTTTAGGGGCATTGGGGGAAACAGGGGCTCAATTGTTCAAATTATGAGCTTTTTCATGTTTCGAACGTATTCACTACTAACCACCAAGGAGAAAATGATGGATATTCATGTTAAAGAAAGCAGCCTAAATCAAAAAGCATCGCAAACTCAACAGCTTTACCCAAGGATAATTGGTGTTGCAGACTCCAACCAATATCTAGTGGGGACGATAGACAGTGAAGACAACTTCGTTGAATTAAGTGAGGGGAAGCGTATTAGATGTTTTAATTCACTCGCCCAAGCAAAAAATTTCCTCCGCAGTCATCAATACCATACCGTCGAACTTGAATACCAAAGCGCTTACGATGAAATGTGCGGGTTGCCGACTAGCAAGAATTACAAGGAGGTGATACATCTCTAAGCCACATTCAAGGGATATATTACACACTCGGTCATGTTTTCATTACTGTTGTTAGACAAAGAAAAACGCCATTGGTATAAACAAATACCAATGGCGTCCAGATCCAGCTTATTCAAAGATCGCGTAAGAGGCTATCTTGGCCAACGACCAAGTGTGCAACGATCATTGCTACCAAAGTCTCGCACTGTGGCGACATTTTCATAGCCAAGTTCAATCATCTTATCTCTAAGCTGTATCGCTTGCCCAAAACCATGCTCAAGCAGCAGATATCCACCTGGTTTCAGGTAATCTCGAGCACATTCTGCAATGTGGTACAGATCCGCAAAACCATGCTCTGATGCCGTTAATGCACTGTGAGGTTCAAAGCGAACATCGCCCTCTTCAAGGTGAGCATCCGTCTCATCGATATAAGGTGGGTTAGAAACAATAAGATCGAAGTCGTAACAGCTAATTGAATCGAACCAGTCACTTTGCACAATCTCTACCTGAGGCAGTTTTAGATGCGCTCGGTTCGCTTTTGCCAACGCTACCGCTTCGATGATCTTATCAACCGCTGTGATCTGCCATTGAGGCTTTTCATAAGCCAAAGACAAGGCGATAGCCCCTGTTCCGGTGCCTAAGTCCAACACTTTAGCTGTTTCAGCTAAGGGTAAGTTAAGCGCCGTTTCAACTAAAATTTCAGTATCAGGTCGAGGGATCAAAGTGGTCGGATTGACCATAAAAGGCAGTGACCAAAACTCACGTTCGCCAACAATATGGGCTATCGGCGTGCCGATAACACGTCTGGCGACCATCTTGGTATAGTCTGTTATCTGTTCCGATGTTAAACGCTCATCGGGCCAAGTATAAAGGTAACCCCGTTGTTTATGTATGATGTGCAGTAGCATCACCTCAGCATCAAGCTTAGGAGTGTCAGAAACATCAAGCAACTGAGGTGAGGCCCATGCTAGGGCCTCGGATAATGTATGGTACAAATGATGTCCTTAATTTGAAACCTTGCTTAAGTAGCTTAGAGTAAGATTGATTCTTTCGAATTATTCTTCCGCTAACGCCGCTAACATATCAGCTTGGTTTTCTAGTATTAAGGGATCGATAAGCATGTTTAACTCACCTTCCATGATTTCGTTTAAGCGATACAGAGTCAGGTTGATTCTGTGTTCACTCAATCGACCTTGAGGGAAGTTATAAGTACGAATACGCTCAGAACGGTCACCACTGCCGACAAGATTTCGTCGAGTGCTCTCTTCTGCACTACGACGCTTCTCATCTTCAACCGCTTGAATACGCGCAGTTAGCACACTCATAGCCTGAGCTCGGTTTTTATGCTGCGAGCGCTGATCTTGGCACTCGACAATAATACCTGTTGGGATGTGAGTAAGACGAATAGCCGAATCAGTTTTGTTGACGTGCTGTCCACCCGCACCCGATGCTCGGAAAGTATCAACTTTCAAATCGCCTTTATTAATTTCGATTGCTTCTGATTCTGGAATTTCAGGCATGATCACAACGGTACATGCAGAGGTGTGAACGCGCCCTTGAGACTCGGTTTCTGGAACACGTTGTACTCGATGTCCACCAGATTCAAATTTAAGTCTACCGTAAACGCCTTCACCAGACACTTTAACGATAACTTCTTTAAAGCCACCATGTTCGCCTTCGTTAGCGTTCATGACTTCGAGTTGCCAGCGATTTTTTTCACAAAAACGGCTATACATACGGAAGAGATCGCCCGCAAAAATAGCGGCCTCATCACCACCGGCACCAGCACGGATTTCAATGAAAGCATTTTTGTTGTCGTTAGGATCTTTAGGAAGCAGTAGGATTTGAAGCTCATCTTCTAGCTTTTCTAGTACAGATTTAGCGTCTTTAATCTCATCCTGAGCCATCTCTTTAAGCTCAGGATCATCTTCATTAAGCATCTCTTTTGCGGCTTCAAGATCTTCCGTTGCTTGTTGAAAAGCGGTAAAGCTTTTAACCACGTCTTCAAGCTGAGAATATTCTTTTGAAAGCGCACGAAAACGGTCCTGATCTGAGATCACGCTTGGATCACTTAGCAAAGCCAACACTTCTTCATTACGTTCAAGCAAGCCTTCAAGCTTGCGGATCACACTGTCCTTCATTAAAACGCTAACCTTAGTTTTTATCTAATCCGAGCGCACTTCTAAGCTGGCCAATGCTATTCAAATCGCCTTGGCGGCTCGCTGCTGTTAAGGCTTGAGTTGGTGCATGGATCAATTTATTCGTTAGCTTATTCGCCAGTTCAAGCAATAGTTGCTCACTATCACCGCCCTGGGCTAACTTATTGATCGCACGCTCAACTAGTTCATCTTTTATCGCCATACTTTGGGTACGGTATTCACGGATACTGTCGACCGACTCTAGCGATCGTACCCACTCCATGAAAAGATGTGACTCATCTTCAGCAATTATTTCGGCTTGCTCGGCAGCCTCCCTTCGGGAGGCCATATTCTGTTCAATAATGCCTTGCAGATCATCCACTGTATAGAGGAAGGCATCGTCTAAGTCGGCAACCTCGGCTTCAATATCTCGAGGAACTGCTATATCTACCAACAACATTGGTTGGTGACGACGCTGCTTTAGCGCTTTTTCTACCATCCCTTTACCTAATATAGGTAAGGGACTCGCGGTAGATGATATCACGATATCAGCTTGAGCGAGATAATCTGGTATCTGTTCGAGTGTAATAGCTGTCGCACCAAACTCTTCACACATGCCTTCGGCGCGTGAAAGTGTTCGGTTTGCAACGACCATGGACGCAACGCCGTTATCTTTTAGGTGTCTTGCCACTAGTTCTATGGTTTCACCCGCACCAATCAACAAGACTTTTGTCGACTTGATAGAGGAGAAAATATGTTTGGCCATGCTAACCGCTGCAAATGCTACCGACACAGCTGCTGCACCAATTTCCGTTTCTGTACGCACTTTTTTGGCGACAGAAAACGTATTTTGGAACAAACGATCCATGGTAATGGCAACTGAGCCCGCCTCTCTCGCTTTAGCGAAAGACTGCTTCACTTGCCCTAAGATTTGTGGTTCACCTAAAATCAAGGAGTCCAAACCTGAAGAGACACGCATTAGATGTTTAACGACTCCTTGGCCTTTAAATTTATATAAGCAAGGCTCGACCTCTTCATGGGAAAGTTGGTGATACTCTTCGAACCAACGAATAATCTCAGCCTCATCACCTGTGTTGGTGTAGAGTTCTGTTCGATTACAGGTTGATATGATCACAGCTTCGCCAGTCTTAGTGCACTTTGCCAGACTCTTCATAGCATCATGAATTCTGTCTGGTGCAAAGGCTACCTTCTCACGAAGGTCGACCGTGGCTGTTTTATGATTAATACCGATTGCTACAAGGCTCATCTGACTCGTTCTGGTCTCTAAGGTCTGGTTATCTTGCGAGTTGTTACTCATTCTACTGAATTGAATAGACTAAAAACAGAATATGCTTAACAAAACCGAATAATAATCTTAATTCTTATTCATTTTTCTAATTAAATTCCCTCTTCAAGCGTAATAACTGTTTTACAGGTATATGCTTACAAGTCTGATAGAGCAAGGATTTCAGTAATTTTACTAATTTCCATTGTATTCTTATCAGTCCCTCGTATCATATTAGCCTTCAATATCAGCAATAGATGAATAATTTGAGCTACTTCACAAAAACTAAGCTTCTCTGGATGATATTCAGTCTCTCTTTACTGTCAGCTTGTGCCACCAAGACGCCAAATGACCTAATTCCAGTAAACGTTAGCCAAGTATCACAAGCCCAAGCATGGGAGATGCAAGGCAAACTTGCGGTGAGAACACCTGACGACAAATTCAGTACTAATCTCTACTGGTTGCATACACCAGACAGCAATGAGCTCAAGTTAACCACCATGCTTGGCACAACGGTGTTATCGCTGACAACTCAGCATGGCATTGCAAAATTAGAGGTCGACGGTAAAGTTTATAAACATCACGATGCTCAAGAGTTACTAACAGAGATCACCGGTTGGTCAATTCCTGTCGACTCTTTGCCGTTATGGATAACAGGGCAAGCAGATGTCGACGATAAGGTCATTAGCCAAGACGAACAATTGAGACCCAAAGTCATTCTCTCTTTAAGCGATACACCGCCATGGAAAGTCGAGTTTAAAAGTTGGCAGCAACAGAGCGGCGCTCAGCTACCTAGATTATTGCAACTGACCAAGGGGCCACTGAGGCTTAAAATTCAGATCAGCCACTGGCAGGCACTCGCGACAACAGAACCAACAAATAATCAAAAGAGCCCTAAATGAGCAACCACGTATCACTTGGCTGGCCAGCTCCCGCTAAATTAAACCTATTTTTACATGTTAACCATCGACGTGAAGACGGTTATCACGAGCTACAAACTCTGTTTCAGTTTATCGAACATGGTGATGTATTAGATTTTAAAGTCACTGAGAGTTCTGCACTCAAATTGCACTCAAATATCGGCGATGTTGTCGCTGATAACGATAACTTAATTCTGCGTGCCGCAAAATTGCTGCAAAAGAGATCAGGAACGAGCCAAGGTGCTGAAATTTGGCTGGATAAACGTCTACCAATGGGAGGAGGTATTGGTGGCGGATCATCAGATGCAGCCACCTGTTTAGTCGCATTAAATGCACTTTGGAAAACAGGGTTAAGCCGAATCGAACTCGCTGAACTAGGTTTATCACTTGGCGCCGATGTACCTGTTTTTATTCATGGTTTATCGGCTTTTGCCGAAGGTGTTGGTGAACAATTCACACCAGTATCGCCTAAGGAATATTGGTACCTAGTGTTAGTCCCTGACGTGCATGTATCCACCGCTGAAATATTTCAAGATCCTGACCTTAACCGAAATACGCCAAAATTAGATCTTAATTCACTCATGAGTAGCCAATGGCAAAATGATTGCCAACAACTTGTCGTAAAAAGGCACCCTCAAGTTGCCAAAACCTTGGGCTGGCTGATAGAATATGCGCCGTCTAGAATGACAGGAACCGGCGCTTGTATATTCGGGGAATTCGAGCTGCAGCAGCAAGCAATGGATGTCTTGGCTAAATTGCCAAGTGACATGACCGGCTTTGTCGCTAAAGGGACAAATATATCGCCTTTAGAGTTACGTTTAGCGCAACTTTAAAGAATACTTTCTGGGGTATTTTTTACCCCAGCCAATAAATGAAGCATACGCCTGAGGTTGATACAGTGCCTGACATTAAACTTTTTGCCGGTAACGCAACACCTAGTCTCGCTAAGAAAATAGCTGACCGTCTATTTTGTAAACTTGGAGACGCGGATGTTGGCGTTTTCAGTGACGGCGAAATCAGTGTCCAGATAAACGAGAATGTACGTGGTGCGGATGTATTTATCATTCAATCTACTTGTGCACCGACAAACGATAATCTAATGGAACTTATCGTTATGGTTGATGCGCTTCGTCGTGCTTCAGCTGGTCGTATTACAGCAGTTATCCCTTACTTCGGCTACGCTCGTCAAGATCGTCGTGTTCGTAGTGCTCGTGTGCCTATTACAGCGAAAGTAGTGGCTGACTTCCTATCTAGTGTAGGTGTTGACCGTGTACTAACTTGTGATCTTCATGCTGAACAGATCCAAGGCTTCTTCGACGTTCCTGTTGATAACGTATTTGGTAGCCCTGTGCTACTTGAAGATATGTTGGCTAAGAACCTTGATAACCCAGTTGTTGTTTCTCCTGATATTGGCGGTGTTGTACGTGCTCGTGCTGTTGCCAAACTTCTTGATGATTCAGATCTAGCGATTATCGATAAACGTCGTCCTCAAGCAAACGTTGCACAAGTGATGCATATCATTGGTGACGTACAAGGCCGTGACTGTATTATCGTTGATGACATGATCGATACTGGTGGAACCCTTTGTAAAGCTGCTGAAGCTTTGAAAGAGCATGGTGCTAACCGCGTATTCGCTTATGCGACTCATCCAGTATTCTCAGGTAATGCTGCCAAAAACATCGCTGAATCAGTTATTGATGAAGTGATCGTAACTGACACCATTCCATTGAGCAAAGAGATCCAGGCACTTGATAAAGTCACTCAGTTGACGATGTCGACCTTAATGGCTGAAGCAATTCGTCGCGTAAGCAACGAAGAGTCAATCTCAGCGATGTTTAAGCACTAATTAATTTACTGCTTGTTACATCAAAAAGCGCACTCAATGAGTGCGTTTTTTTATGCCCATAAAACAATGCAGTGCAAACCACGATGACACTTCCTTTCATAGCGAGTTGTAACGATGACATCAGTTACACTTTGAGTCATCAAGACAAACCAATCCCTCACCTCTTATACCAATCAGTATAAAGATTTGATCGCTCAGCGAGAGTTTAGCGGTCCTGAAGCAAGGCAACGAGTGAAGAGCATAGTTATTCTACGGTTAAGCTCGTTAACACAGGAGTAGAACCGCTAAAACTCGCCTGTAAGGAGTGTTTTTGGCTGCCTACTTCTACGTTGAATGAACTTAAAAGGGAATAACCATTATGTCATCCATTCGCCTTGAATTAGTTTGCCAAAAAACACTCTGAGTAGATCAACTTCTTATACTGATTGGTATTAACTTCGCACACAAAGCTCACAGCTATCATAGTTTGATTCGCGACACCTTCCCCTATCAAGCCACAACAATGCGACTGATAAGCGTATGAAGAGCTTAAACTAATGAGCGAAGCCAATATGCCAATCGAATATAAGTAAGGGCTTAGGAAATTAGACTGTGATCGAAAGAGATAACGTTTGGGTGAATGTAGCGGAGGGCTAGTGAGTTTATTTCAGACACAAAAAAGCCCGTCATAAGACGAGCTTTTTTGTATTTGGCTGGGATACCAGGATTTGAACCTGGGAATGCCGAGATCAAAACCCGGTGCCTTACCGCTTGGCGATATCCCAATCTAACTTTTAATAACTCGCCTAAGCGAACTACTTTTTAATAAATGGTACGGGAAGAGAGACTTGAACTCTCACACCTTACGGCACCAGAACCTAAATCTGGCGTGTCTACCAATTCCACCACTCCCGCACTGCACTAGCAGAAAAACAGAGTGCCTAACATCAACACTACCATCCAATGCTATATCTAGTTTTACATCTTGATTAAGATGAAAAAACCTGCCGAAGACAGGTCTAAAATGGCTGGGGTACCAGGATTTGAACCTGGGAATGCCGAGATCAAAACCCGGTGCCTTACCGCTTGGCGATACCCCAATAAATCTTGTTAAAACTCGATGGTACGGGAAGAGAGACTTGAACTCTCACACCTTACGGCACCAGAACCTAAATCTGGCGTGTCTACCAATTCCACCACTCCCGCATCGAATTTCAGTGCAAGTTTCCTTGCTTCATCTGTAATATAAAAAGGTAAGAACCTAATTGCTACTAAGACAAGGTCAAAAAATTAACCTTTTAAAAATGGCTGGGATACCAGGATTTGAACCTGGGAATGCCGAGATCAAAACCCGGTGCCTTACCGCTTGGCGATATCCCAATCTAACTTTTTAAACAATTCGCCTAAGCAAACTGTCTTTAATAAATGGTACGGGAAGAGAGACTTGAACTCTCACACCTTACGGCACCAGAACCTAAATCTGGCGTGTCTACCAATTCCACCACTCCCGCACTGCATCTAGTTTTACATCTTGATTAAGATGACTGTAAATAGAATCTGGCGTGTCTAATATCAACACCACAACTCCTGTACTGCAACCTTCATTTTACATCTGAAGAAAAGATGGTAGCAATAGCGGGACTTGAACCTGCGACCCCAGCATTATGAATGCTGTGCTCTAACCAGCTGAGCTATATTGCCACATTAACCACTTTTGAAAATGGCTGGGATACCAGGATTTGAACCTGGGAATGCCGAGATCAAAACCCGGTGCCTTACCGCTTGGCGATATCCCAATCTAACTTTTAAACAACTCGCCTAAGCAAACCGTCTTTAATAAATGGTACGGGAAGAGAGACTTGAACTCTCACACCTTACGGCACCAGAACCTAAATCTGGCGTGTCTACCAATTCCACCACTCCCGCACTGCAACAGACAAAATCGGCATGCTCAATATCAACACCACCATTTTCTCACTACAGTTCTCTAGTTTAACATCTTGAGAAAGATGGTAGCAATAGCGGGACTTGAACCTGCGACCCCAGCATTATGAATGCTGTGCTCTAACCAGCTGAGCTATATTGCCATCGTTTTATTTCTTGTCCCTCTTGCTGAGGAACGGGGCGTATTATGCTTATTCAACTCATCTAGGTCAACAGCTTTTTTCGCTATTTTTTACGATCGCAATCGTTCGGCTATAACTTCGTCAAAGTGGTGGCTAGATGCGCAATTTAGGCCCGTTTTATGTCCTTTTTTTACAGTATAATAAAAACAGAAAACAAAAATGGCTCAATTTTTCAATTGAGCCATTTTATTTTATTACAGCCTAACTACAGACAATAACAAAAATTAGACAGTGTAGCTTTATACGTTAAAGAGGAAATGCATGACATCGCCATCTTTAACGATATATGTTTTACCTTCGATTTTTAGCTTACCCGCTTCCTTCGCTCCAGCTTCACCTTTGTAGGTAATAAAATCATCATAAGCCATCACCTGAGCACGAATAAAGCCACGTTCGAAGTCGGTATGAATCACACCTGCAGCTTGTGGACCTGTAGCACCGATAGGTACGGTCCAAGCTCGCACTTCTTTAACACCAGCGGTAAAGTAAGTTTGCAACTTCAACAAATCATATCCTGAACGAATAACACGATCTAAACCTGGCTCTTCTAAACCAAGGTCAGCCATAAACTCAGCGCGATCTTCAGGCTCCATTTCAGCAAGTTCAGATTCAATAGCGGCACACACTGCAACAACTACCGCATTCTCTTTAGCTGCGATGGCGCGAACAACATCAAGATGTTCGTTATCTTCAAAACCGTCTTCAGCTACGTTAGCAATGTACATCGTTGGTTTAAGCGTTAAGAAGTTAAGGTAAGCAACTGCTGCCAGCTCTTCTTTACTCAAATCCATTGAACGCAACATGTTGCCGTCATCAAGGATAGGGCGCATCTTTTCAAGTACTGCGACTTCAAACTTAGCATCGGCGTCACCACCTTTAGCACGTTTAGCTTGACGGAATATGGCACGCTCACAAGAATCGAGATCCGCTAATGCCAATTCGGTATTAATCACTTCGATATCGTCAGCAGGCGATACTTTATTTGCAACGTGGACAATATTGTCATCATTGAAACAACGAACAACATGACCAATAGCATCAGTTTCACGAATATTGGCAAGGAATTTATTCCCCAGACCTTCACCTTTAGAAGCGCCGGCAACAAGACCTGCAATATCCACAAACTCCATTGAAGTTGGTAAAACACGCTCAGGGTTAACTATCTGTGCTAATGCATCCAAACGGGCATCAGGTACAGGTACAACACCAGTATTTGGTTCAATAGTACAAAACGGGAAGTTTGATGCTTCGATACCCGCTTTAGTTAACGCATTGAACAAGGTTGATTTACCTACGTTTGGCAAGCCTACGATGCCACATTTAAAACCCATATTGTTTACCTTAAATATCAATTACAAACCAACAGTCTCACCGTTAGTTAAGTACTTATTACAAATATACAAAGCCGCTAGAGGCGGCTTCATCAAATTTAATCTTACGCTACTCACAAAGAACCTTTGTGAGTAAATAGAGGCTACGCCTTGCAGGCGTGCAATCTGTTCATGGCCTTAGCCATATCTTCATTAAATAGCACTTCTGTTGACCTAACCGCTTCATCAATAATCTCTTCTATCGCAGTCTGCTCAACCCCAGGGGCTTTACCTAACACGTAGTTACTCACTTGGCTTTTATCACCGGGGTGACCGATCCCAATTCGGAGTCGGTAAAAACCTTTATTATTTGCAAGACTCGCGATGATATCTTTCAAACCATTATGACCGCCATGACCGCCGCCAAGTTTAAATTTGGCCACGCCAGGTTCCATATCCAGCTCATCATGAGCCACTAAAATCTCATCCGCTTCAATACGAAAGAAATTAGCCATTGCCCCAACAGACTTACCACTGAGATTCATAAATGTGGATGGGATAAGTAAGCGTACATCTTTCCCGTGCAGGGTAACTCTGGCTGTTAAGCCGAAATATTTACTATCTGCCACTAAGGTAGCACCGCACACTCGTGCTAGCTCTTGCACGTACCAAGCCCCAGCATTGTGTCTAGTCTGAGCATATTTCTCACCTGGATTGGCAAGCCCAACGATTAGCTTTATATTACTCATACGGCCTATTCTTTCGTTTAGTGCGACTCATCGCAGCCCCTTTTAACGTCAGCTTTTACACTAATCACAAATGCGGTGCAGATAAAACGCGGTATTTTAACACTCAATGTCCAAGTCAACAAACGATTAGAAGATTGCACTCTTTAATAATGAAAACTCGAAGAGAATAAAGACTGAGATTAGCGGCTTATGAGCGAGGTTTGTCCAGAGGCTTAAGGCTTTTGTCACAACAAACAAAAGCCAACAGATTAATGGTTATTAAAGCCCCATCGCATATTTAAGTACTTTATTTTTAATAGGAGAGTCTATATTTGCCACTTTCAGGGCTGCATTACGGATAAGTTTTAATGGCAAGAGATCATTACTAAAGCCCGCATAAAACAGATCCATTGCTGTCATCATTAACTGATTGTCGTGATAACGTGATTTCTCATATGCAGCTAATGCATTTTTCTCCCACCAAGGCTCACCTTGACTCAATTTAGATGAGACTGTGGAGATAAGCGCTTCTACATCTTTAAAGCCAATATTCACTCCCTGCCCTGCCAATGGATTAATTGTGTGGGCCGCATCTCCTAAAATCACCACATTATCTGAGTAATAAGATTGAGCATGGCGCCTAGTCAGCTTAAAACTTCCTTTTTGTAATACTTCAAAATCTCTATCTAGTCTTGCTGGAAAATGACGCTTAATTTGTTCCGAGAGTGCTTTATCACTCATTTGAGAAAGCTGTGCAATTCGAGCTGCATCATCATACCAAACCAAAGAGGCATGTTTACCTGGCAAAGGAAGCAAAGATCGAGGCCCGTTGGGCGTAAATTGCTGCCATGTTACATCTTGCTGCTCTTGAGCTGTTTTGATGTTAATCAACATCGCCGACTGAGCATAATCCCACCCCGTTAATCCAATACCAGCCCATTGTCTAACCTGTGAATTGGCACCATCAGCCCCAACAAGCAGTGAAGCCTCAATGCAGGTTCCATTACTAAGGAATATTTCAACAAGGCTCTCTTTACGACTAAAACGCTCAACGGTAACGGGACTAATGAGTTCGATATTGTCAAAAGAGGTAAATTGTTCCCAGAGCGCCAACTGGACAAGGCGATTTTCAACGATATGGCCAAGGTGAGTAGCACCAACTTGGTCTGCATGAAATTGAGTAATGCATCCCTCCATCTCCCAAGTTTCCAAGCCTAAATAGGCGGCTCTTCGCATCTTGCTTAAACTTGTTAACGCACCTAGACGGTCTAATAAACTTTCAGAAGCCACGCTAAGGGCTGACACACGAATATCTAATGCTTGCTCATCAGTGTAAGGTTTGGGTTGAAACGCTTCAACGACAGCAACTTCTAGGCCCAGCTGCGCTAAACCGATAGCAGTGGCCGCGCCCACCATTCCTCCACCGATGACGACAACGTCTTTCTTTATAGTATTAACTTGTGACTCACTCACGATTGAATCCCCATACCATCATCTCTTTTTTTAAATTTAACCGCTTAACTGCGATCAACTATGACCGGAATATTTAAATATCTGCGTAAATGTTACTAACGGAAAAGAATCTAACACTCGCTTACAAACTGAACCCTTTACACATAAAACCATGTTCTACACTCAGTTTACCGAGTAAATAAATCTGAAAAAGTGAGCACATTATGAAAATCGTCCCCTCCATAGCCTTTATTCTTGCAAGCTTCTTACCCTTTACAGCCGCAGCTGATCTTATGATAGAGAAGAGCGTCAATAAGGCAATGGAATCCATGACTGTAGCTTATAGAACGCCGATAGAATATGCCCTATATCAATATACCACGGAAATGTTAGTCAATTTTAGACTGCAACTCCAAGCCGATATCTATCAACAGGCTCGCACAAGCACCCTGAAGATGGCGAGCACACCACCTTATATATCAGTGATAAATCCCCCTCTTAAAGAGAAAGTTAACGGTGCAGAATAGATAATTTTCAATAAAACAGTCCAAAAGCTGGTCAGTACCTTGCTCAAGAGGTAAAATGTTGCGCTATTTTTCCCGTGGTTCCAAGAGTGACATAAACTGATGAGTAAGAAACTCCATATTAAAACCTGGGGCTGTCAAATGAATGAGTATGACTCATCTAAGATGGCTGATCTTATGGACGAATATAAAGGGTATACCTTAACTGAAGACCCAGCTGAAGCTGATATTCTCCTGTTAAATACCTGTTCTATCCGTGAGAAAGCTCAGGAAAAGGTGTTCCATCAACTTGGACGCTGGAAAAAATTAAAAGACAAAAACCCAGATCTGATTATCGGAGTCGGTGGTTGTGTGGCATCTCAAGAGGGAAAAGTGATTAAAGAGCGCGCTCAATGCGTTGATTTAATCTTTGGCCCTCAGACTTTGCATCGTCTGCCTGAGATGATCGATCAGATTAAACAAGGCGGCAAAGCCGTTATTGATATCAGTTTCCCTGAAATTGAAAAATTCGATCGTCTACCAGAGCCACGCGCCGATGGTCCAAGTGCATTTGTCTCTATCATGGAAGGCTGCAGTAAATATTGCTCTTTCTGTGTAGTACCTTATACACGTGGTGAGGAAGTCAGTCGCCCGCTTGATGATGTTATTCTTGAAATAGCACAACTTGCAGCCCAAGGTGTACGTGAAGTCAATCTTTTAGGCCAAAATGTCAACGCTTACCGCGGTGCAACTCATGATGATGAGATCTGTACCTTTGCAGAGCTTCTGCGTTATGTTGCGGCGATTGATGGCATCGACAGATTGCGTTTCACCACCAGCCACCCAATCGAGTTTACTCAAGACATTATTGATGTTTACGAAGATACGCCTGAATTGGTGAGCTTCCTGCACCTGCCAGTGCAATCTGGCTCAGATAGAATCTTGACGCAGATGAAGCGTGGACACATGGCTATCGAGTATAAATCGATTATTCGTCGTCTTCGTAAAGCGCGCCCGGATATTCAGGTCAGCTCAGACTTCATCATTGGTTTCCCTGGCGAATCTAAGCAAGATTTTGCTGATACCATGAAGTTAATTGAAGATATTCAATTTGATCATAGCTTTAGCTTTATCTACAGCGCACGTCCTGGTACACCAGCATCGGATCTACCCGATGATGTTACCTTAGATGAGAAGAAAGAACGCTTAGCTATCTTGCAAGATAGAATCACCCAACAAGCGATGCGCTTTAGCCGCCAGATGTTAGGTACAGTTCAACGTATCTTAGTCGAAGGCCCTTCGGTAAAAAATCCGATGGAACTTAGAGGGCGTACAGAAACGAGTCGAGTAGTTAACTTCGAAGCCGATCCTAAACATATTGGCAGCTTCGTCGATGTAGAAATTGTCGATGTATACACTAACTCGCTGCGCGGTACCTTTATTCGCGGAGAAGATGAAATGGATCTTCGACGTTCGCTTCAGCCATCAGATATTCTTGCTAAACATAAGAAAGATGACGATATTGGTGTCACTCAATATATCCCATAGCATTGTCTAGACATGTAAATAAAGCGGCATTTTTCATGCCGCTTTTTTGCCTCTAATCTCGAGTAACATAGACATAAATAGCATTAGCAATTGTCCTGTTTCGCTCGTAAACTGTGAGTATATGTTTTTGCCCATCTGGAGTTATTTTTGTCAAACAAGTTAACCACGCTTAATCTTTACCTTGAGCCTGCTGATACACGACGTTTACAGTCTCTATGCGGACCTTTTGATGACAACATTAAACAGTTGGAACGTCGGATCGGGGTTGAAATAAGCTACCGTGATAATCACTTCCAAATTGTGGGACAGCCTAAGAACTGCTTAAGTGTGAATAACATGCTTAAAACACTATATGTCGAGACTCAGCCGGTTAAAGGCAGTACGCCAGACATAGAACCAGATACAGTCCATCTTGCCATTCAAGAAGCGATAGCACTTGAAGCTGAATTGCCAAGAGATGACAAGGCACTCTATATAAAGACTAAACGCGGCGTTATTAAGCCACGTAACCCAAATCAAAGCGATTATGTTGACAACATCACTACCCATGACATCACCTTTGGCGTCGGTCCAGCTGGTACAGGTAAAACTTTCCTCGCTGTAGCCGCTGCTGTTGATGCACTGGAGCGGCAAGAGGTACGTCGTATCTTACTGACTCGCCCAGCTGTCGAAGCGGGAGAAAAGCTTGGCTTTCTGCCTGGCGATCTAAGTCAAAAAGTCGATCCTTATCTACGCCCGCTGTATGACGCATTATTTGAAATGCTAGGATTTGAGAAAGTTGAGCAGTTGATAGAACGTAATATCATCGAAGTCGCGCCACTGGCTTATATGCGCGGCCGAACACTGAATGATGCATTTATTATTCTCGATGAGAGTCAAAATACCACCCTTGAGCAGATGAAGATGTTTCTAACCCGTATTGGGTTTAACTCTCGTGCCGTTATCACAGGTGATATCACTCAAATAGATCTGCCAAAACATCAAAAGTCTGGCTTACGCCATGCCATTGAAGTATTAAGTGAAGTCGAAGAGATCAGCTTTAACTTTTTCCAGGCAAAAGATGTCGTCCGTCATCCGATAGTGGCCAGAATAGTTGAAGCTTACGAGGAGCATGACCAACGTGCTCAACTTGCCAAAGCCAAGCGTGATAATCATTACAAGCTTCAGGAAACATCAGAAAATGAGCACTAGTCATCCAGAGCTTAAACTCGAACTGGATCTACAAATAGCCACTGATAATAACAGGCTACCGACACAAGATAATTTTGAACTTTGGGTGCGCACTGCACTCGGAAATACCATGACTGAAGCTGAATTGACAATACGAATTGTCGATGATGTCGAAAGTCAAAACCTTAACAGTACCTATAGAGGAAAAGATAAGCCGACAAACGTGCTTTCATTTCCTTTTGAAGCACCACCTGAAATTGAGATCCCACTGCTTGGTGATTTAATCATCTGTGCATCGGTTGTCGAACAGGAAGCAATACAGCAAAACAAGCCCTCACAAGCACATTGGGCCCACATGGTTGTACATGGTTGTCTTCATCTGCTAGGGTATGATCATATCAACGATGCCGAAGCTGAAGAGATGGAGTCAATAGAGACTCAACTCATTGAAAAGTTAGGTTTTAACAACCCGTACAAGGAGCTATAACTGTTCTAAATTTAACAATTAATGCTAAATTTTAGATCAAGTAAACAACTATGAGTGATGATATCCCACCGAGTACCAGCGCCCAAAAGAAGAGCTGGTTAGAAAAAGTAAGTCAGCTGTTTCAGGGCGAACCTCAAAATCGCAACGATCTTGTTGATGTAATCCACGGTGCAGAGCTCCGTGAAGTTATCTCTCAAGACACGCGAGAAATGATTAATGGCGTCTTAGAAGTATCCGATCTACGTGTAAGGGATATCATGATCCCAAGAGCACAGATCGTGGCACTTCAAATAGATGATTCGGTAACAGAACTTCTCTCTACGGTCATAGGAACAGCGCACTCACGCTTCCCTGTGATTAATGAAGATAAAGATCACATTGAAGGTATTTTGCTTGCAAAAGACCTGCTTCAATATGGGTTTAAGAACAGCGATGAGCCTTTCTCATTAAGACAAGTTATCCGCCCTGCCGTTGTTGTTCCTGAGAGCAAACGTGTTGATGTACTGCTCAAAGAGTTCCGCTCCCAAAGATACCACATGGCGATTGTCGTCGATGAGTATGGTGGCGTTTCTGGCCTAGTTACAATTGAAGATATTCTCGAAGAGATCGTTGGCGAAATCGAAGATGAATTCGATCATGATACAACTGAAGAAACCGAGATCCGAAAGATTAGTAAGCTGGTCTATATGATCAAAGCGCTAACGCCTATTGAAGAGTTCAACGAAACATTCAATACTCAGTTTAGCGACGAAGAATTCGACACGGTCGGTGGTTTAGTCTCGCACGCTTTTGGTCACTTGCCAGAACGTAATGAGAAAGTCCTCATCGGTGATATCGAGTTTACAGTCGTAAGCGCAGACACTCGTCGATTACTGCAACTTAGAATCAAACTCCCCGATCCAGATGCCGAAGAGAAAAACGAATAACACGTTTTTGATCTAGGTAAATTTTTCTATGATGAGGCTGGAATGCTGAATAAACTTCGGGCATCCGCCCATCATGCAAAAATGCGTGTGGTACTGGCATATATTGCCGGTGCCAGCACCGCACTTTCTTTTGCTCCCTATTCTATATGGCCAATCTACTTAGTCGCCATGGCAACGGTTCTTCATATGAGCCGAAACTTATCGGCTAAAGAGAGCTTTACCTTTTGGCTTAGCTTCGGCTTTGGCTGTTTCTCTGTTGGGATCAGCTGGGTCCACGTCAGCATGGACAAGTTTGGCGGGCTGCCACTCATCGCCTCTATCGGATTAATGTCGCTACTGGCGCTGTACCTTGCTCTTTATCCTGCATTGTGTGGTTATCTGCTACAAAAACTAACCCCAAAAAACCAACTCGTTAGAAACCTGCTCCTATTTCCCGTGTTGTGGATGTTAACGGAGTGGGCCAGAGGCTGGGTGTTAACCGGTTTTCCTTGGTTATGGGCGGGTTACTCCCAAACCGAAGGACCGATTAAAGCGATTGCCAGTGTTATTGGCGTCTTAGGGCTTAGCTATCTTATCGCTATGTTTGCTGGTGCATTGGCTTTATGTTTGCAAAAACGCTGGTATAGCACAGCAATAATGCTGCCGCTGCTAGCGCTCGCCACTTGCATCAGCCCAATGTTTTCGAGCGTTGAACCGAATGGTGAATCTGTTAAGGTCACGCTAGTACAAGGTAATATCCCCCAGAGCATGAAGTGGGAACCTGACGCATTATGGCCAACCATGATGAAATACATGGATCTGTCCCGAGATGAGCTGGCCGATACAGATATTTTCATCTGGCCAGAAGCCGCCATTCCGGCTCCAGAGTCCATGGTGTCTGATTTTCTCGATAATGCCAATAAAGTTGCCAACCTAAACAACAGCGCAATTATTACCGGTATTATCAGTAACCAACAAGATAACTTCTATAACTCACTTATTGTACTGGGTAATCACAGCAGCCCAGAACAAAGTGAAGCTGATTATAAAATTGGTGGGACCAATGAGTTTAGAAAACATCACCTGTTACCCATCGGTGAATTCGTCCCCTTTGAAGCGCTACTTAGGCCTATTGCCCCCCTTTTCAACCTTCCGATGTCTTCATTTGCGCGAGGCGAATATCAACAGCCAAACCTAAATGCGGTTGGCCATCAGGTAGCACCAGCCATTTGCTATGAGATCGCATTTCCAGAACAACTAAGAGCCAACGTCAATGAAGACACGGAACTATTGTTAACCGTATCTAACGATGCATGGTTTGGCACTTCAAATGGGCCATTGCAGCATATGGAGATAGCTCAAATGCGATCCATCGAGCTGGGCCGCCCTTTAGTCAGGGCCACCAACAATGGGGTAACAGCAGTGGTCGATGAACAGGGTAATATCACCCATAGACTGCCTCAGTTTGAAGCAGGTGTTCTGGTTGCTGACATTCCACTCATGAAAGGGGTTACTGGCTTTTCTAAGTGGGGTGAGTGGCCCATACTTATCTGGTCATCACTTTTATTTTTGCTGTTCCTATTTAGATATATAAAACACAGGCATTGATGTGTTTATTTTCATCAATAAAATACCCGCTACTGCGGGTATTTTTATTTCAATTAAACTCACTAGAGCTAAACAATAAGTTATGGTGCTAGTGCCTCTCGGGTAAACTCACTCTGATCACACTCAGGACAATCAGGGATCACGCCGGGAAACTCAATTTTCATCTCATGGCTACAGTGAACACACACCATATTTCCTTGCCCAACAATCTCACCACTTTGGTAGTGACCTTGGTGTTTAAAGTCCTGTAATACTTCATGCCACTCAATCTGACTACGGTCAGTAATACCACTCAACCAATGCCAAACTGTGTTCTCAACAGTGATCATTGTTGGACTGTGGCTCAAATCGTTATCATTTTTTTCCTGAAGATAGCTGGCGATATCACGTTTTAAAAATTGTTCAACTAAAGCGACCTCATCCTCCTTAGCTTGGTCTTTAAGAGAAAGGTACTCCTTACCATTGGTGATGATAGAAAATAACTCCTTTACAGTCATTGAGTTATCGTTAAGGTAATCCACTTTAACTTTCGCCAATAGTGCTTCATAAAGCGATAGTAGCTCCGCACTTCTTGCACTCATATTCAATACTCCTTCATCCGAACCTTTTTAATGACTCACTTCTAGTTTATTCTATGCGGAACTAACTCGCGCGGAAAGTGCGCAAGATCAAATAATGGGCGGCATGGCCGGGAAATATTGATGCAAGAGCAATATCAACCTTCAGAAATTGAAGCTAAAGTGCAGCAGCACTGGCAAGACACGAAAACCTTTGAAGTCACCGAAGATGAGAACAAGGAGAAGTTTTACTGTCTCTCTATGTTCCCATACCCATCGGGTCGTCTACACATGGGTCATGTTCGTAACTACACCATAGGTGACGTTGTCGCTCGTTACCAGCGCCTGCAGGGAAAGAATGTCCTTCAGCCTATCGGTTGGGACTCCTTCGGTCTACCAGCTGAAAATGCCGCGATTAAAAACAGCACTGCACCAGCGCCTTGGACTTACGAAAATATCGATTACATGAAAAACCAGCTAAAAATGTTGGGATTCGGTTATGACTGGAGTCGTGAAATCGCAACTTGTACACCTGAGTACTATCGCTGGGAGCAATGGTTCTTCACTAAGTTGTATGAAAAAGGCTTAGTTTATAAGAAGACCGCTTCAGTGAACTGGTGTCCAAACGATGAAACTGTACTCGCTAACGAGCAAGTACAAGACGGTTGTTGCTGGCGTTGTGATACCCCTGTGGTCCAAAAAGAGATCCCACAGTGGTTCATTAAGATCACCGATTACGCTGAAGAACTGTTAAATGACATCGACAAGCTCGATGAGTGGCCTGAGCAAGTTAAGACCATGCAGCGTAACTGGATTGGCCGCAGTGAAGGCATCGAGATGACTTTCCAAGTTGCCGATAGTGATGAGTCTTTCGACATCTACACGACACGTCCTGACACTGTTATGGGTGTGACTTATGTCGCTGTTGCTGCTGGCCATCCTTTGGCAGAAAAAGCGGCTGCTAACAGCCCTGAACTTGCTGCATTTATCGAAGAGTGCAAAAACGCCGATACCACTGAAGCCGCCATGGCTGCGATGGAAAAGAAAGGTGTTGCTACAGGTCTGTATGCCATTCATCCATTAAGCGGTAAGCAAGTGCCTATTTGGGCTGCTAACTTCGTATTGATGAACTACGGCACTGGCGCTGTGATGTCAGTTCCTGCTCACGATCAACGTGATTATGAATTTGCTGTAAAATATGGCTTAACTATCGAAGGTGTTATCAAGCCTAGTGATAGTGAACTCGATATTAGTGCAGAAGCTTATACCGAGAAAGGTATCGTATTTAACTCAGGTGATGCTTTCCCTGAATTAGACGGACTCGACTTCCAGGCGGCATTTGAGGCTATCGATGCAAGACTCACCACTGAAGGTAAAGGCAAGCGTCAGGTTAATTTCCGTCTACGTGACTGGGGTGTATCTCGTCAGCGTTACTGGGGAGCACCAATCCCTATGGTTACCCTTGCTGATGGCACAGTTGTACCAACACCAGAAGATCAACTTCCAGTCATTTTGCCTGAAGATGTGGTCATGGATGGGATCCAAAGCCCAATCAAGGCTGACAAAGAGTGGGCAAAGACTCAGGTTAATGGTCAAGAAGCGTTTAGAGAAACTGATACCTTCGATACCTTTATGGAATCATCGTGGTACTACGCGCGTTACTGTAGCCCTCATGCCGATGAAATGTTAGATCCTGCCAAGGCTAACTACTGGTTACCAGTGGATCAATATATTGGCGGTATTGAGCATGCATGTATGCACTTACTTTACTTCCGTTTCTTCCACAAGTTGCTACGTGATGCAGGCTTAGTAAACTCTGATGAACCAGCAAAACGACTACTGACTCAAGGTATGGTGTTAGCTGATGCTTACTACTATAACAATGAGAAAGGCGCACGGGTTTGGGTTTCTCCATCTGATGTAACCGTTCAGGAAACTGACGATAAAGGTCGTACAGTCAAAGCAGTTGATAGCCAAGGACATGAGCTTGTCTATACAGGCATGAGCAAAATGTCTAAGTCTAAAAACAACGGCATCG
The DNA here is from genome assembly GCF_007197645.1 of Shewanella hanedai. Lineage (GTDB taxonomy): Bacteria > Pseudomonadota > Gammaproteobacteria > Enterobacterales > Shewanellaceae > Shewanella > Shewanella hanedai. The sequence goes on along the minus strand of NZ_VKGK01000012.1, from coordinate 16,318 downwards.
ATCCTCAAGAGATGGTAGACAAGTATGGCGCCGACACTGTGCGTTTATTCATGATGTTTGCTGCTCCTCCAGAGCTAACACTTGAATGGCAAGAGTCGAGTGTAGAAGGTGCCCATCGCTTCATTAAGCGTTTGTGGAAAGTCGCTCATGACCACGTAGCTAAAGGTGCAACTGTCGCGCTGGACGTTAAGTCTCTTGATGCTAAGCAAAAAGAACTACGTCGTGAGCTACACAAGACTATCGTTAAAGTCGGTGATGATGTTGAACGTCGTCAAATGTTCAACACCGCGATTGCATCTGTAATGGAGCTGATGAATCGTCTTCAAAAAGCACCTACGGAAACAGAGCAAGATAGAGCCTTGATGCAAGAAGCACTATCAGCGGTGGTACGTCTGCTTTACCCTATCATTCCACACACTAGCTTTACCTTGTGGAACGACCTTGGAAATCCAGAAAACATCGAAGATGTGCGCTGGCCTGAAGCTGATCAATCAGCACTTGTTGAAGACAGCAAGCTTATCATCGTTCAAGTAAACGGTAAGCTTCGCGCTAAAATCACTGTGCCTGCTGATGCAACAAAAGAAGCCGTCGAAGAACAAGGTTTTGCTGAAGAAGGTGTCGTAAAACACACCGAAGGTAAAACGGTTCGCAAAGTGATCTACGTACCGGGCAAATTGCTCAATATCGTGGCGAACTAGACTAAAACAGACTGATACTGAGTTTTCTCAGTATCAGTCTGCTAACTAGAATTAAATGACATCAGTCAAAGGAATACATGTCTCGATTATGCTTATAAAACGCCTATGTTTCGCAGCAATCAAAATAACACTGGTATTGAGCATTATGTTCACTGCAGGTTGCGGCTTTAAACTGCAAGGTAATTACTCGATCCCAGAGCAATTAAGAACCCTACATCTGAGCAGTCAAGATCAATACAGTGAACTCACCCGTCTAGTGCGTGAGCGTTTACGCCTGCAAGGTATTACATTAGCTGAAGAGGCTGACAACATACCTAATTTACAGATATTAAATGACTCACTGGATAGAACGACCCTCTCGCTTTACCCTACGGGCAATGTTGCTGAGTACGAGTTGACCTACCATGTTACATTTTCAGTCTCACTCCCAGACCAAGATGCTCAACAGTTCGATGTTGATATCCATCGTGACTATTTAGACGATCCTCGAACCGCACTCGCAAAAAGCCGTGAAATGGAGATGCTGCTAAAAGAGATGCGTGTTCAAGCGGCGGATAAGATGATCCAGACTCTTGCCACCATTGAGGTCAAGTGATACTCAGGTATCACACCTCTCAATGAGGCACTACACCTCATAACTTTGTTAAGGTAATTTGATGCGGGTTTACCCAGATCAACTTTCACGTCATCTCAAACCGCTTCAGCAATGCTACCTTGTCTTTGGCGATGACCCGTGGCTTTGCGAAACTAGCCGAGGTCAGATCCACGCTCAAGCTAAAAAAGAGGGGTTTGAAGAGAAGATACAATTGACGCAGGAAACGGGTTTTAACTGGCATGATCTCGTCGACCAGTGGCAAGCCATGAGTCTATTCTCAAGTCGACGCATCATAGAATTAATCCTCCCTCAGGCTAAACCAGGCAGCGAAGGCGGTGCAATTTTCCAGAGCTTGATGCAGATGCCAAACCCTGATGTTCTTCTTATCATTACCGGGCCTAAGCTGGCTCTAGAGCAAACCAAAAGTAAATGGTTTAAAACACTCGATGCCCAAGGTGTTTATGTACCCTGCGCCACGCCAGAAGGTACGCAATTTCAACGCTGGCTCGATGAACGAATAGAACACTTTAAGCTTACACTCACCCGTGATGCCAGAGAGATGCTTTTCAGCCTCTATGAAGGCAACTTATTGGCTGCCGATCAATCACTGCAGCTACTACAACTGTTAAGCCCACAAGATCGAATTGACAGCCATCAGCTCTCTGCCTATTTTGAAGACCAGTCTCGCTTTAGTGTATTTCAGCTCACCGATGCCATGCTCAATAATCAACAAGACAAGTCGCTGCATATTCTCGCCCAACTAAAAGCTGAAGGTGTCGCAATGCCCATCATCTTGTGGGGGGTATTTAAAGAACTTTCCATACTGCTGCAACTAAGAACAGCACTAGATAGTAATCAATCACTGCAATCTTTATGGGGTAAGCTAAGAATATGGGATAAGCGTAAATCCTTGTACCAGTCAGCGCTTAACAGGCTCACTCTGGCCCATATAGAAAAGCTGCTTGTCAGTGCGTCTGCGATCGAGCTCAAGCTGAAACAACAAGGCATTGAAGATTGGACAGGCATGAGTCACCTGAGTCTGCTTTTCGATCCTAAAGCACATCAAGTCTTGGCTCACATAAAGCTCAACCAAGAGGAATAGTCCGCTTATGCGCATCGGTATCTTAGGTGGCACATTCGATCCGATACATTTCGGGCATATTCGCCCAGCCCTCGAAGCGAAACAACAATTGGGTTTAGATAAGGTTTGGCTAATGCCAAACCATATTCCACCTCATAAAACTGCGACATCTGTCAGTACGCAACATCGTGTAGAGATGACACAGTTGATCTGTGATCAATATGCAGAATTTAAACTGTGCGACATTGAAGTCAAACGGGAAACGCCTTCCTACTTAGTGACCACTCTTGAGCAGATAACCCAAAGTCATCCAAACGATGAGTTCTACTTCATTATGGGAATGGACTCACTGGTTAACTTAACGAGCTGGTACAAGTGGCAGTCTCTGTTCAACCTCTGCCATCTCGTTGTTTGTCAGCGCCAAGGCTGGAACTTAGCCCCTGACAACGCCATCGCTGACGAATACCAAATAAGACTGTCGTCACCAGAGGCGATAGCCGAACGTAAATCTGGGCTCATCATTCCCATTCAAGTCACACCACAGGCGTACTCCTCCACCAACATCCGCCAGCAGCTAGCCCAACAGATCCTCCCGACGGATGCCTTACCCAATATCATTACTGAGTATATTAAAGATAAAAAGCTCTACTAAACATTCTCTTAATATCTAAAGTTGATTCTTACTTAATCAAATTACGCTTCTATAGCAGCAATCTCTTATGCGATTAGATATAACCTGTTATACTTCCGCGCTGTCAAAAAATTATTAAGGAATAACGCGTGGAAAGCGCCGAGCTAAAACTGTTTGTGATCGACAAAGTCGAAGATTTAAAAGCAAAAGATGTCGTGGTTTTAGACATCTCAGAACGTTCAAATATCGCTGATTTTATGGTGGTTTGTTCTGGTACTTCAAAAACTCACGTAAAAGCAATTGCTGAAAACCTAGTGGTTGAAGCTAAGCGTGCTAACCTTCATATCAATGGTGTTGAAGGCCGTGAAAGCAGTGAATGGGTACTGGTAGATCTTGGTGATGTGATCCTTCACGTTATGCAAGATAAGACTCGTGACTTCTACGAGCTTGAAAAGCTATGGACTGAAAAGCCAGCTTAATGAAAATACAGCTGGTCGCAGTAGGCACGCGTATGCCAGATTGGGTCACCACAGGCTTTAAGGAATATCAACGTCGATTTCCTAGAGACATGGCGCTCGAACTGGTAGAGGTCCCAGCTGGCAAAAGAGGAAAAAATGCTGATATAGCGCGAATTCTACATAAAGAAGGCGAGCAAATGTTAGCAGTCATCCCGAAAGGAAATCACGTTGTCAGCTTAGATCTTCCAGGTAAAACATGGACAACTCCAGAGTTAGCGACACAGTTAAGTCGTTGGCAGTTGGATGGACGCGATGTCAGTTTACTTATTGGCGGTCCAGAAGGTCTAGCTCCCTCTTGTAAGCAAGCTGCAACCCAAAGCTGGTGTTTATCTGCATTGACTTTACCTCACCCCTTAGTCAGGGTCGTTGTTGCTGAAAGCCTCTATCGAGCATGGAGCGTTAACACTAATCACCCTTACCATAGAGAATAGTTAGGGAAATTAGGTAGAAATTAGTTCGAGTATTAATCTAGGCTATGTATCTAATACTTATATCTAAGCTGGAGAAGCGTAAGTGGCGCCAAGAAAGCGGATTACGATGCATGACCATGCAGCAGAAGCGTCACTTTTCAAACGAAGAGCTTTGTTTACTTTTGTTTGTGTGATCCTTTTACTAGGGATATTACTAAGTAACTTATATCACCTACAAATACGCTCTTACACTGACTATGAAACCCGCTCTAACGACAATCGTATTAGGGTTGTCCCTGTCGCACCTAGCCGCGGCTTGATCTTTGATAGACATGGCAAAATTCTCGCCGAGAACCAGCCCTTTTTCACGTTAGAATTGACCCCTGAAAAAGTCAAAAACATTCCTGAAACCCTTGCAAGATTAAGCAAAATTATTCCAATAAGTGCCGATGAACAGGAAGATTTCACTAAATCTCTCAAATATCACCGACGCTTTAAACCCCTCACGCTCAAGACTCCTCTTACAGAAGAGCAAGTGGCTATTTTTAGTGTTAATCAGCATGATTTCCCGGGGATCTCTGTCGTCGCAGGCTTGAAACGTCATTATCCATATAATGGCTTAATGACGCATGCGCTAGGATATGTTGGTCGAATTAACGACAAAGATAAGCTTAGGTTACAAAAAGAAGATAAGTGGAAAGACTATGCCGGTACTAAATATATTGGCAAGCAAGGCATAGAAAAATTCTATGAAAACTTGCTGCATGGTAAGCCTGGGCACCTCGAAGAAGAGGTGAATAACCGCGGACGTACCATTCGAACTCTCAAGTCTGTTGCCCCTGAACCGGGTCAAGATATCTACCTCACATTAGATCTTGAACTACAGAAGAAAGCATTAGAACTCCTTGATGGACGCCGTGGATCTGTTGTCGCGATCGATCCCCGTGATGGTGGGATTTTAGCCATGGTATCCAGTCCCACTTATGACCCTAACCAATTTGTCCATGGGATAAGCAGTAAAGCATACGGTGGCCTCCTGAATTCTCGTGCTCGCCCGCTGATTAACCGCGCAACGCAAGGTCAATATGCGCCAGCATCAACCATTAAGCCTCATCTTGCCCTATTAGGATTAGATGAAAAAATCGTGACACCAAAGACACGAGTTTGGGATCCTGGTTATTGGCAGATCCCTGGCGTAGAACGTAAGTACCTAGACTGGAAACGCTGGGGCCATGGCTGGGTAGACGTCAATACAGCATTAATGGGCTCATGTGATACCTATTTTTACGATCTAGCCTATAAAACAGGCGTCGATAAGATCGCCAGCTTTATGCGACCTTTTGGTTTCGGTGAGCGAACAGGTGTCGATATTTTTGAAGAGTCTGCGGGTAACATGCCTTCTAAAGATTGGAAACGCATGCGTTACAATCAGCCTTGGTACATAGGTGATACGATATCAGTCGGTATTGGCCAAGGTTATTGGACAACTACTCCTCTACAGCTCGCCAATGCAGCGGCTATTATGGCGAACAAAGGACGGCGACTCGTGCCGCACATGCTCAGTTCCATTAAAGACAACACATCAAAGATAGATTCCCCCGTCGATGAGATGGCTCCGATCATACTTAATGACCAAAATAACTGGGATATTATCAATGAATCGATGATGAATACCGCGCATAAATCTCGCTTCAAGGATGCGGGTTATACCGCTGCGATGAAGACGGGTACCGCTCAAGTATTTAGCGTTGCTGAAGATGAAAAATATGATGCTGAAACGATTGATGAATATTTAAAAGATAATGCACTCATTATCGCCTATGCGCCCTATGAAAATCCGGAAATAGTACTGGCTGTCGTGCTTGAAAACGCAGGTTGGGGGGGCGTCAATGCCGGCCCTGTTGCCAGAGCACTACTCGATGAATACATGTTACGAGACAATCTGGAGTTCAATTAATGAATCCACAAAGCCATAGGCCTAATATCTGGCAGCGAATGCATATCGATTTGCCATTATTACTTGGGCTCTTAGCGTTGATGTGCTTTGGACTTGTCGTGATCTATTCTGCTGGCGGAGAAGATTTAGCCCTAATGGAACGTCAATTGTTTCGCATGGGATTATCTCTATTTGTGATGTTTGTTGTTGCACAGATCAACCCTGAAGTTCTCAGACGCTGGGCATTCCCAATCTATATTGCAGGGGTAATTTTACTGATAGGAGTGCACTTCTTTGGTGAGATCAATAAGGGAGCACAACGCTGGTTAAACCTAGGTTTTATGGAATTCCAGCCTTCGGAGCTAATGAAACTCGCCTTCCCGATCACCATGGCTTGGTATATCAGTAAATTCCCACTTCCTCCTAAAAAGCGTTATCTGTTAGGTGCAGGGATTATACTCATAATCCCCACTCTGCTTATCGCTAAACAGCCTGATCTCGGCACCTCCATTCTAGTGGCAGCATCGGGGATATTCGTGCTTTTCCTTTCGGGAATGAGTTGGCGAATTGTGGGTGGTTTCATCGGCAGTGTCCTTGCGATGTTGCCTGTATTGTGGTTCTTTCTTATGCACGATTATCAACGTACTCGTGTACTCACCTTGATCGATCCCGAAAAAGATCCACTAGGTGCTGGCTACCATATTATTCAGTCTAAAATTGCAATCGGCTCAGGTGGGATGCTAGGTAAAGGCTGGCTTGATGGCACCCAATCTCAACTTGAATTTTTACCGGAGCGACATACCGACTTTATTTTTGCCGTGATCGGTGAAGAGTTTGGTTTAATTGGCAGTGTACTGTTACTTGCCATATTCCTGTATGTCATTGGGCGTGGTTTAGTTATCGCCTCACAAGCACAAACCAGCTTTGCTCGTTTATTAGCGGGCAGTATTACCTTAACTTTCTTCGTCTATATCTTTGTTAATATCGGCATGGTATCCGGTCTACTACCTGTGGTGGGTGTGCCTTTACCATTAATTAGTTATGGTGGAACTTCCATGCTAACGTTGATGACAGGATTTGGCATCTTGATGAGTATTCACACTCACAGGCGCTTTGTTGACAGATAAACTCAATTACCCATGTAAATATAACCGTTTCATGGGCGATTAAGGTAAGCCTGTTAACCTTTAACTTTCAAAACTAGGGTCTCTTTTGGAGCGGCGTAATGATACCGTCTACCGACTCTGTTTACTCGCTGTTATATTAGGGAACTAATAATTAAATGATGCCTAAATTCTTAGCCACAATACTCTTGGCCACATTCTCCATTGGCGCTTCAGCCACCACAGTTTCAGACACTAATATCGAAAATGCTGCATCCTCACTAAAATCTGAATTCCAAACAACGCAACTTGCCTTAGGCTTCTCGAATGAAGAGATAGACACGTTTCTATCTTCAGCTAAGTTCGATCAAGGTGTAATCGATGCCATGACTAAACCATGGGAAGCTAAACCTTGGTACCAGTATCACCCTATTTTTCTAACAGAGAAGCGTTTGAAGGCGGGTTTGGCGTTTTGGAAGAAACATGAAGAGACGGTTAACCGCGCCGCCAAAGAGTTTGGTGTTGATCCACAAGTTATTATCGCCATTATTGGCATCGAAACCTTCTATGGCGGTTACATGGGTAACTACCCCGTTGTCGATGCCCTGTATACCTTGGGTTTCTATTACCCACCAAGAGCCACTTTTTTCAGAAAAGAGCTCAGTAATTTACAAACCTTAGCCAAAGAGGAGCAGCTCGATATTAACCAGTTGAAAGGCTCTTACGCGGGAGCCATGGGCTATGGTCAATTTATTCCTTCAAGTTATCGACACTATGCGGTCGACTTCGACAATGACGGTCAAAGAGACTTACTCAATAACCCTGTGGACGCCATCGGCAGTGTCGCTAATTATTTCCACCAACATGGCTGGGTCGCTGGCGCGCCTGTTGCAATCCCTTTAAAAACACAGAGCGGGCTCCCGTCCCCCTTGAAAGTCTGGGCTGGTGAACGTTTACATTACCAAGTCGCAGATATATTAACTCCAACGCTTTCGCTGGATGAGTCAATCGATCTCGATATATCACAGCCAGCACTTATCGTAGAGCTTGAACAGGAAGCAACAAGTGAGTATTGGATTGGGCTTAAGAATTTCTACGTGATCACTCGTTATAATCGCAGCCCGCTTTATGCCATGGCCGTTTATCAATTTAGCCAAGAATTAAAAAAGGCTCATGATGCTCAATAAAATGTTCAACTGGATAGCCATTATTTGCCTTACTTTAATTGTCACTGCTTGCTCAAGTTCTAACAATGGTCGCTATACCATGGCAAATGATCAGGCTCCGAGTAGCGCACCAGACGTCACAAAAGTTGAAGATGCTCATCCTAAATATGAAGCCTATAGTCGTGGCGGGAATAAGAAAAACTACACGGTACTTGGTAAGTCTTATCAAGTCATGGATACAGGTAAAGGCTATCGCAGTAGTGGTACTGCGTCGTGGTACGGCAGCAAGTTCCATGGGCATCTAACCTCTAATGGTGAAACCTATGATATGTATTCCATGTCAGCAGCCCATAAATCACTGCCACTGCCAAGCTATGTCAAAGTCACTAACCTTGCCAATAACAAAGAGGTCATCGTTCGAGTCAATGACAGAGGTCCCTTCCATGAAGACAGAATTATTGATCTCTCATATGCGGCAGCGCATAGATTGGATATGCTAAAAACCGGAACGGCAAAAGTAGCAATTGAGGTGATCTACATTGAAAACCCTGAATCCATCGCTTTAGCAGAACTTAAAGAGACCAAAGTTCATTACATTCAAGTATTGGCATCATCCAATAAATCTAAAGTGGATAATCTGGCCAAGACATTAGAGAACAAATATCAGGTCAAGACTCGATTGCAAACAAGCAATAATCTCTACAAACTGCAACTCGGTCCTATTGGCCAACAAGGATTAGCCACTAAACTCAACCTAGAACTAAAAGAGAATGGCTTTCCACAGAGTTATCTGATCTCTGAATAGTGCACAAATGGATGCTAGAAAATACGAATAACCAGAGAAGAGCTTGAACTTACAAGTTCTCTAATAATAAAAGATTAATGAACCTTCACTGAATTAGCTTGTCGACTAGTGATATACTCGCGAAAGCTTACGATCCTGAATATAACCAAATAAGATGTGCCTTAATTGATATGAATTTCTTAAACCGACCTTTAAAATCCCTTATTCTTGCAACTAGTCTTGCATCCTCTTTTGTTTTTGCTGCTCCCGTTGTGACGCCAAATGCGCCAACCGTAGCCGCTAAAGCCTTCGTTTTAATGGATTACAACACAGGGCAAATCATCGCTGAAGAGAATGCCTACGAAAGTTTAAATCCGGCCAGTTTGACAAAAATGATGACCAGTTACGTCATTGGTCATGAGATCAAAGTTGGCAATATCTCACCTGATGACCAAGTCACTATTAGTCAAAAAGCATGGTCAAAGAACTTTCCTGACTCCTCAAAGATGTTCATTGAAGTTGGCAAGCAGGTCTCGGTAGATGATCTGAACCACGGAATTATCATCCAGTCAGGTAATGATGCTTGTGTCGCCATGGCAGAACATATTGCAGGCACTGAAGATGGTTTTGTTGATCTGATGAACTCTTGGGCTAAACAGCTCGGTATGCAAGATAGTTACTTTGAGAACTCCCACGGACTCGACTCTGAAAACCATAAGACAACGGCTTATGATATGGCTATTTTAGGTGCAGCACTGATACGTGATGTTCCTGAAGAGTATGCGGTATATAGCAAGAAGTCTTTCACCTTTAATGGCATCAAACAATATAACCGTAATGGTCTATTGTGGGATAAGAGCCTAAATGTCGATGGTATTAAAACTGGCCACACCTCAGGTGCGGGTTATAACTTAGTGACCTCAGCAACAAAAGACGGCATGCGCCTAGTCGCTGTTGTTATGGGAACCAAAAGTGAAGTAGCTCGAAAAGCTGAAAGCAAAAAAATCCTAAACTATGGTTTCCGTTTCTTTGAAACGATTACACCATACAAGGCTGGCGACAGCTTCGTCACTCAGAAAATTTGGTATGGCGATAAAGAGACTGTGGACTTAGGTGTTATCACTGATACCCCTATTACCATTAGTCGCGGTCAAGCTAAAAACCTACAAGCAAACTTTGAGCTAACAAAAGAGCTAACTGCACCTTTAGCAAAAGGGGAAACAGTCGGCCGTATCTACTTCCAACTAAATGGTAAAGATATCGCTCAGTTCCCACTTGTAACACTTCAAGAAGTCAATGAAGGCAGTTGGTTTAGCAAGTTAATGGATTATTTCCAGCAAATGTTTACAGGCTGGTTTAGCTAATACCAAACATTGTAAAGATGTGTTCGCTCAGCGATAATTTAGCGATTCAGAGACAAGGTCATTAATTGCTCCTGCATTAATGACATTCACCACATCCATGTGGCTTGCAACGAGTGAAGAACATAGTTGTTCTACGTTTAAGCTCGTTGACACAGTATCTGGAACGCTAAAAATCGCCTTTAAGGAGTGCTTTTGGCTGCCCACTTCTGCGTTGAATAACTTCACAAGGGAGCACCATTCCCTCATTCATTCGCCTTAAACTAGTTTGCCAAAAAACACTCTGAGTAGATCACTTTCTTATATTGATTGGTATACCCCCCATTAATAACTGTTAATTGAAGCCACCTTTCGGTGGCTTTCTTATTTCTACGCCCACTTGAATTTGGTATAATTAGCACCATATAGATCCAACCACTCGTATTTGGCTTCCTTAGGAAAATCCCGTTATGACTGACACTGACTTAAACACAAAATTTCACGAACTAATGGAACTCCCATGCTCTTTTCCATTTAAGATAGTTGGCGATGCAAGTGATACTCTGGCTGATAGAGTCGTCGCAGTAGTGCAAAAGCATGTCCCTGGCGACTATGCTCCAAGTACTAAAATTTCAAGCAAAGGCACCTATAGCTCAATCACAATCAGAGTGACAGTTCAAAGCAAAGAGCAGATCGAATCCCTCTATATTGAGCTTGCAGCTATCGAAGGCGTCAAACGCGTCCTATAATTTAAGTCCTTGCTGATAACTTGTTTTGATATTGTTTGAAGCTTCAACAGCGCGGATCTATTATCAGGCTGCTTTGTAAGTGTGATCTAGCTTACAATTATAAGTTAGAGGCGTATAATACCGCCATTATTGTTTAAGGCGAGAGGTTGCCCTTGTCTCAGAGCACGTTGCACGTAAGGTATCTTGGTGAACAAGATTACGAATCAGTATGGCACGCGATGCAGGACTACACGGATAACCGAGATAGTTCCAGCCCGGACCAATTGTGGATAGTTGAGCACCCTCCAGTCTTTACCCAAGGTCAAGCTGGCAAGAGTGAACACATTTTGAATCCTGGTGATATTCCAGTTATACAGGTCGATCGCGGCGGTCAAGTGACCTATCACGGACCAGGTCAACTTGTTGCTTATCCTCTTATCAATATCAAACGACTTAAGATTGGTGTACGTCAACTGGTCACCGATATCGAAAATAGCATAGTTCAGATGCTTGAAAGCTATGAAGTTAAAGCTTATGCCAAAGCTGATGCACCTGGCGTTTATGTTGATGAACGCAAAGTTGCATCACTAGGACTTAGGATCCGTAAGGGCTGTTCCTTTCATGGATTAGCGCTTAATGTCGATATGGATATGAGCCCATTTCAGCGAATTAACCCTTGTGGTTATGCAGGCTTGGAAATGGTGCAATGCAAGCAATTAGGCGGGCCTCAAACTGTCGCAGAGGCAGGCGAGCAACTCGTGAAAACATTTAGCCAAAACTTAGGCTATCAGAATCTAGTTCACCATCAAGGATTGTCACAATCATATGAGTAGGCCAGAAAGATTACAACCAGGTGTAAAACTCAGAGATGCCGATAAAGTCTCACGCATCCCTATAAAAGTCGTTCCTTCTGAGCGCGAAACAATGCTGCGTAAGCCTGACTGGTTAAGAGTAAAGCTTCCCGCATCAAGCCAACGAATTGTCGAAATCAAACAAGCTTTGCGTGACAATGGCTTACATTCAGTTTGTGAAGAGGCGTCTTGCCCTAACCTTGCAGAATGTTTTAACCATGGCACAGCAACGTTTATGATCTTAGGTGCTATTTGTACCCGTCGTTGCCCATTTTGTGACGTTGCCCATGGTAGACCACTTAAACCTGATGCGGAGGAGCCTAAAAAGCTAGCTCAAACCATCAGAGATATGAAGCTCAAGTATGTGGTTATCACTTCTGTCGATCGTGATGATCTTCGTGATGGTGGTGCGCAGCACTTTGCTGATTGTATTCGCGAGATCCGTCTACTCAACCCTGAGATCAAGATTGAAACCTTAGTACCTGATTTCCGTGGGCGTATCGACGCTGCATTGGATATTTTGTCTACTGAGCCACCTGATGTTTTCAATCACAACTTAGAAACTGCACCAATGCACTACCGTAAAGCGCGTCCAGGTGCGAATTACCAGTGGTCATTAGATCTGCTTAAAAAGTTTAAAGAGCGTCATCCAAACGTACCGACTAAGTCTGGTTTGATGATGGGCTTAGGTGAAACTAACGAAGAGATAGCGCAAGTATTGAGAGATCTTCGATCTCACAATGTTGAAATGCTGACACTAGGTCAATACCTGCAACCTTCAAAGTTCCACCTGCCAGTTGAGCGTTACGTACCGCCTGCTGAGTTCGATGAACTAAAAGTTTTTGCTGACAGTATTGGATTTACTCATGCAGCTTGTGGGCCAATGGTTCGCTCAAGTTACCATGCAGACCTTCAAGCTCAAGGAAAAGAAGTGAAGTAATTCATATATCATTTTCTATTCGAAAATAGCGTCACAGGCCTCCTGATTGACGCTATTTTTTTATCTAATTAAGCTTAGTTCCATTAAGATCGCATCTTCACTGCCGTCGCCAGTTCTGTAGTAGCCTTTACGGCGTCCGGTCTCACTAAATCCATCTTTGATGTATAACGCTCTTGCCGCGATGCCAGACTCCCTAACTTCAAGAAAAAGTGTCTCAGCCCCTTTCTCACTAGCAGATTTGATCACACTGTCTAATAACGAACGCCCAAGCCCTAGCCCTTGAGAATCTGGTGCAATACAGATATCCATTAGCGTAGCATCTTCAAAAATCTGATGGGAAATGGCAAAGCCTTGCAATTGGCCTTCGATGTAGACACCAAAAGAGCTGTATAAGGGGCCAAAACAACTTTCTATTGTAGCAAGGCTCATAGGGTGGGAATGTGCTGTAGTGGCAATAGCAGCCATTTGAGTGCTCATATCAGCACTAATAAGAGATACTTCAATGTTTTTCCCAACACCTGACATCAGTTAGCCTCTTGCTGAACAACTATTTGGCTCCAGAGCTCCCGTTTACTTTCAACGGTTTTCTCCAATTCATTCAAAGGAGCTGAGGTTAAAACAGCATTCGACTTCGGCAGTTTCATTCTGCGCATATCCCAAATAACATCCGCGCCTTTAACAAATGAACTTGTAAATGTGCAATGAGTAAAAGGACAGTCTACTAAGGACAATACCGTCGTTATAATGGGATGACTTTCTAATTCAGAGGTGACCTGATCAACCAAAACAATATAACTCTGCTTCGCCTCTTTTTCCTGGCTCCACCTTGTAATTCCCATTGCGTCCAGATATGCCGGTTTTTCCACGATTCGATCACTTAAATGTAAAGATTGATACTCACTAGGATACCAGTTTATTACTGCCATATCCTTATACCGATATCACTAAAGTCGATGATCAGTTCATCGTTATTCGGGCTGCACGATGTACTCAACCTACCATTGATTCGTTATTTTGTAATAGTCGCAAAATGGAAGTCTGGCATCGATTAAATGGAGAGAATGATGTCAGTGTGGGACACCTTTAGAGAAGTATACTCAATCAACAATACTGTTATACCAATCAGTGTAAATAGGCTCGCATTGATCAATTGATTGAATTTCAGATGCAAAAAAGCCGAGCTAATGCTCGGCTTTTTCTATATTTGGCAGGGGTGGGGAGACTCGAACTCACAACATGCGGTTTTGGAGACCGCCGCTCTACCAATTGGAGCTACACCCCTGTTGACGAGACGCATTATGCGTAAACTCCCTTAAAAGGTAAAGTACTATTTCGAATAATAACGTTCGACCGAGCACTTTTTACTCAAGAAGTTTAACATTTCCACACTTAGTATAGTAAACCAGCTAAATTACAGCTAGGAAAAACCCAATTCTCTCCCCCCTCATACAAATAAATGGTATTAACGAAACTCCAGAAATATCCAACTCCCATACTCAAGATACCCATTCTAACTCTCCCCGACAAAATGCTATCCCAAGCGCCCTATAACCAGTTCTGAGGACATGGCAGCTATCATACTGTCACGTAGGCACGAACCCTATAAAAACCAGCAATCGATTTAGAGACATACTAGGCCATTAACAGTTACTTCACCCGCTTAGTGATGAGAAGCAATAACATCATAAGTATGCCCCCCTAAACAGCCCGTACATCGCAGCAATCTTTAATATTAATTGGAGACTCGAAATTACAATTCCCGTAACCTCCCTCAGTTCACTCGGTAACTTCCCAGTCAAAACGAAAAAAGCACGTTTCATGAACAACTGATTTTATTCCTCTTAGAAGCCTTCCAACAAATCACTTAAATAGGTATCTAGCAAGGATACCCTGACCACTATGGATGGCGGAAATGCCGTAACCCCATGGACGCAATTAACGGCCACACTGCGTTAGCAGCTTTGGACTGCATGTGAAATTGTGTTTTCTCGCGACTTATACCGGTCCATCTTAACACTTAGTCATAATTACCCAGTCTCTTCGGCATAATGACATTACCCTCTTTGAGTCACTGATAAAGTAATTCCAAGCAATCGAACAAGCATCTACTATATTCTCATAACCTTTGAAACTGCGATTAGCAAGATGATGCTGTCTTAACCAGCTCCATACTTGTTCTATCGGATTTAGCTCTGGCGAGTACGGGGGTAACTTGATGATACTCAAATTGTTAAATTCATCCGCGATATCGTCGGTGTGCCAGCCTGCACCATCCATAACAACAACCGCGTGTCTACCAGGCTTTGTTAGTGATAGTACGCATAATATCCTTACTTAGGTATGGCGTAATTAACGCTTCAGTCTCTCCTGTTTGCGGGCAAACAGCGCCAAAGAAATGAACATATTCAAATTGTTGCTGACGCACCGCCCTAGGACGCGTCTCTTTTCTCGCCCACAAACGTGTCGTTGTGTTTTGTTGCCCAAGGCGAGCCTCATCCTGAAACCAAATATCGACCTGTTCAAGTGCTACGCTACCTGGGATGTTAAGGATCGTTTCCAGTTGAAACTTTTTTAAAAGCCGTTTGGGCTTCAGGTGACTGTTTGGGGTGCTTGGAACGGCTGGTTATCCAGCTAAAGTTGAGCTGAGTTAATAGTTTATAAATAGCGTTAGGGTGATAATCAACATCGAAATAGTGCTGAATATATTTTCGGATGTCATCGCCTGTCAGTCTGCCACCAGAGTTTTTCATGCTATTTGATTCGATATAGGCGCTAAGTTGTTGCTTTTGCCGTGTTGTAAGATAGCTATCTCTACCTTTATTCTTTTTAGCATCCAAGCCTTTAAGGCCATGAGCAAGATATTTTGCTACCCATGTATTAACACTGCCCTGGGCAACTTTAAGTCTATTGGCGACTTCATTCCGGCGGTGTCCTTCTAAAAATAGAGACACTGCCAACAATCGGATCCTTTTACGGGGTTCCTTTTCAGCTCTAGATAGGGCCAAGATCTCTTCTGCTGTGTAATTTTTCAAAGAGGGATACTGGTGGTTTGTGGTGTATCTATTAGATCACAACTCATTACTGATTGGTATTATCCCCGAAGGGAACACATGGGCGCGAAAAAGTAGTGTATTGGATGCGCAGCATTCAGCTACTTTGTAGCGAGAAGTGACGAAGTAGCTGAACTGGGGGGAGCCCGCTCAGCGGAAATTGTTCTCGGAAGTAGTGATTTTTAGCCTGCAGCGAAGGCGCCTTCCAATGGTCCAGCTTCGAGCAAATCTCTACCTATCACATGAAGGGAAGCATGCTTCGCATGCGCTATTTTCTTTCCCCATGTTCGTTCTGTCATTTTCCCAGGCTTAAACGAAAAATCCCTAGTACAAAGTACTAGGGATTTATCGCTTCTCTTTCGAGAATAAATAGGCGCCTGGAAATGACCTACTCTCACATGGGGAGACCCCACACTACCATCGGCGCAATTGCGTTTCACTTCTGAGTTCGGGATGGGATCAGGTGGGGCCACAATGCTATGGTTTC
>NZ_VKGK01000011.1 GCF_007197645.1 Shewanella hanedai | reverse complement strand
TTTGATCACCAAATGCCATGAATGTTCCTCACTATTTCACCTATCTCATTATTTATTCATCTCTTTTTGTGGGGATTCGTCAGACTCTGAGTAGATCAACTTCTTATACTGATTGGTATTAGCTTCAAGTTTCTCGAAATTATTAGCATAAACTGCATAACATTTCATCTTGTCAAATTCCAAGTTTCTATTTTTAAATCTAGGTTATCTGTTAGTACAACTTTCTACGTATAAACGACATGATATCGTTAGCTGGTTAATGGTTTCTCAATAAATTGTCATAAATTTTATTAATTTCACAGTCAACTAGCTCTGGTTTTGATTTATTTGGTATGACCAATTTACAACGGTGTCGGTACTTTGTTATAGATTGGTTATTGTTTTCTCTATGAGCTGGCTTAACTCAGCTCTGTTGATTGCAAACGTTAAAGCTAAGGTAGCTAGGTTTATTCTCAAAAGTGAATAAAAAGTTATTTTCTAGGTGTTGTGTTCCCTAGGTTATACAGAGAAAAATAAAGAGGGTGTGATGGAGTCGATATCTGAACAAATTGTTGAATCGTTTGGCATCATGTTGTTGGGTATGAGTTTAGTGTTCGTCTTTCTAACAGTATTGATTTTAGGGGTTAAATTGGTGGCATGGAAATTTGCGCCTTTACCCGTAGCGCCTACAAAACCCGTTAACAGCGGCGTTAGTGTACAAAGTCAGGGAATCGATCCCAAAATGGTAGCAGTGATCACTGCAGCCATTGAGCAATATCGCGCTAAAGCATAATAATAGCAGTAGGGATTTTCTATGAGTAAGCCACTTGCGTTAACCGACGTCGTCCTAAGAGATGCACACCAATCAATTCTGGCAACACGTCTTCGAACCGAAGATATGCTGCCTATCGCGCCACTATTGGATAAAGTTGGCTTCTGGTCTCTGGAGTCTTGGGGAGGAGCCACGTTTGACTCCTGCATTCGTTATTTAGGTGAAGATCCATGGGAGCGCATCCGTGAGTTGAAAAAAGTGATGCCTAATACGCCCCAGCAGATGCTTTTACGTGGGCAAAACCTGTTAGGTTACCGTCATTATGCCGATGATTTGGTACATAAGTTTGTTGAACGTGCTCATACCAACGGCGTTGATGTGTTCCGTATTTTTGATGCGATGAATGATGTCCGTAACTTAGAAACGGCCGTTAAGTCTGTGGTTGAGGTGGGTGGCCATGCGCAGGGCACTATCTCTTATACAACCAGTCCAGTGCATAACTTAGATACTTGGGTTGATATGGCAAAACGGCTTGAGGATATGGGCTGCCATTCAATCTGTATTAAGGATATGGCTGGATTGCTTAAGCCGTTTGATGCTTTTGACATGATAAGTCAAATCAAGTCACAGACAGATCTTATGGTTTCTATGCATTGTCATGCGACGACTGGGTTAAGTTCTGCTACATACTTAAAAGCCATCGAAGCAGGTATCGACGTACTCGATACCGCTATCTCATCAATGAGCCAAACGTATGGCCACAGTGCGACAGAAACTTTGGTTGCCATGGTCGAGGGTACTGATAGAGCTACTGGCTATGATATGGCTCTGCTTGAAGAGATTGCTGCCTACTTTAGAGATGTACGTAAGAAGTATGCACAGTTTGAAGGTGAGCTTAAAGGCATCGACTCGCGAATTCTACGTGCACAAGTGCCTGGTGGAATGCTGACAAACTTGGAGAGTCAGTTAAAAGAGCAGGGCGCTGCAGACAAGTTAGATTTAGTGCTTGAGGAGATTCCGAAAGTGCGTGAAGACCTAGGCTTCCTACCTTTAGTGACTCCCACATCTCAAATCGTTGGCACTCAAGCGGTGATTAACGTACTGACGGGTGAACGATATAAGTCTCTTACCAAAGAGACTGAAGGCGTATTGAAGGGCGAATATGGCGCAACACCAGCGGCTGTTAATCAAGAGCTGCAAGCCAAAGTGCTTGATGGTGCTGAAGCAATAACTTGTCGTCCTGCCGATCTACTGTCACCAGAATTAGATAACTTAACCCAAGAGCTTAAAGATAAAGCAACTGAAGATGGCCTTGATTTGGCATCTGAGTTGTCTGAAGACGTGCTCACTTATGCATTGTTTCCGCAGATCGGTTTGAAGTTTATTAAAAACAGAAATAATCCTGATGCGTTTGAACCTAAGCCTGTGCTTGCCCCGAAAGTCGAGGTTGACAGTACCGCACAAGAGCAGAGAGGTCCTGAAACGTATACTGTGAATGTAGAAGGTCAGAGCTTTGTTGTAGAGGTTTCAGCGGGTGGGGATATCAGTCAGATCAGTCCTGCTGAAAATGTTATCCCTTTCACAGCCCCTGTAGCACCACAAGCGGCGCTGACTCAAAGTAATGTTGTGAAATTAGAGATGAATGCCCCACTTTCAGGAAACATCTTTAAGGTCAACGTATCAACAGGTGACACAGTTCGCGAAGGGGATGTGGTGATTATATTAGAAGCGATGAAGATGGAAACTGAAATTCGTGCTGAAGCTGATGGCGTGATAAGTAAAATCTGGGTTAAAGAAGGGGACTCTGTCTCTGTAGGTCATCAATTATTAGGCTTGGCATAGGAGGTCAGATGGAAGGATTAATTGCATTTTGGTCTGAGTCAGGTATTGCTAATTTTACCGGCGGCCAATTGTTAATGATGGGGGTAGGGGCTTTGCTTCTTTACCTAGCGATTGTTAAAAAGTTTGAACCCTTACTGCTTTTGCCTATTGGTTTTGGTGCTATCTTGGCCAATATTCCAAATGGTGGCTTTACCGATGAGGGAGGCTTGCTCTATTTTGCTTACCACGTTGGAATTGAAACGGGAATATTTCCACTGCTGATATTCATGGGCGTGGGTGCCATGACTGATTTTGGTGCCTTAATCGCTAACCCTAAGATGTTATTACTCGGGGCCGCAGCACAATTTGGTATCTTCGCTACCTTGATAGGCGCTGTGGCGTTAAATTTTGTACCAGGCTTTGATTTCAGTATGAAAGATGCGGGGGCAATTGCCATCATCGGTGGTGCTGATGGGCCAACGGCGATTTTTCTCGCTTCTAAGCTTGCCCCTGATTTGCTTGGTGCGATTGCCGTTGCTGCATACTCTTACATGGCGTTGGTCCCCCTTATACAACCGCCTATCATGAGATTATTTACCACTGAAGCTGAGCGTAAAATTAAGATGGAGCAGCTAAGGGAGGTCAGTAAGAAAGAAAAAATCATCTTTCCACTGATGGTATTAGGCTTAACGATTCTGTTTTTACCAGCAGCAACCCCTTTAGTGGGTATGTTCTGTTTAGGTAACTTGATGCGCGAGTCTGGTGTCGTGGATAGATTGTCAAATACGGCTCAAAATGAGTTGATCAACATTGTGACTATCTTTCTTGGCTTGGCTGTAGGTTCTAAGCTTTCAGCTGACAAGTTTTTACAAATTGAAACCCTAGGTATTTTACTTTTGGGTGCCGTTGCATTTGCAATAGGAACAGCAACAGGCGTATTGATGGCTAAGTTAATGTGTAAGCTATCTGGCGGCAAGATTAATCCTTTGATTGGTGCTGCGGGCGTCTCAGCGGTTCCAATGGCGGCTAGGGTAGTTAACAAGGTTGGTCTAGAGTCTAATCAACATAACTTCCTGTTGATGCATGCGATGGGGCCAAACGTTGCTGGTGTTCTCGGATCTGCTGTGGCAGCTGGTGTATTGATTGCCGTGCTAGGCTAGCATTTAGTTTAATGTTTATGTTTAAAGCCCATCTCAGATGGGCTTTTTTGTATTTATTACCTTTATAATTATCTCTTACCAGAGCTTAAATAATAAGGGATTGAAGCTAAATGTTGAACGCTTTATAATCAATGTAACATTTTTTATACATTGAGACCGACATGAATTTCTCAACTGATGAAGTTGATCTCTTTAGGGAGCTATTCTCAACGGCAGCGAACGCTGAGTTAGAGCAGCGTCAACTTGTGAAAGTACAAACTAACATTCCCAGTTGTTTAGCGTCCATATTGCACCAATCAAGTTTGTCTCTTTTAGCTGAAGGGCCAGGTTATAAATTGTGGATCCCGCTCAAGATTGAAATCAATGAGTTTGGTGAAATTATACAAAACTTAGGTGCACCTGAAGTGATTGATATCAATGGTCACGAGCGTAGTTGGCGCGTAAAGCCACCTGTGGATGTGACCCTAACTGACGGTACAGATATTCCATTGGGTAATATTTTGTCTCTTTCATCAACCGGGATCACCTTGGATATGCAAGATACCTTGAATATCGATGAGAGCCTTGATGGGAAAGTATTGAACCTAAACTTACCGGATCAAAAGTCGGTGGAGTTGCAATTGCAAGCGGTGAGAGCCGATAGGCATATTTTTGCAGCAAGATTCGAGTGTTTAAACCATGGGCAAGATGTGATCAGACAGTTCCTATTTTCTCAGCATAGATCGAGGCACTTGGATCTGTATCGCAAAGCGATGTAATGAACTTAAATATCAGTTCAGGGTTTATGTTTAATGGGGGGAGAAACATTGACCTTAGAGTAAGAGACTTTATCTAAGACTTAAGATGAGTTAATGCGACATTCAACAACGATTTCAAACAATAACTAGGTGAGAAAGCGTCACTAGTGGCAATAAGAGCAACTAGTGACATCAGTATTGCTATGCGCAGCACTTCTTATATTTATTACCGCTACCACAAGGACAGGGCTCATTCCTGTTCGGCTTTTTATCGAAGCGAGTGGTTTCAGGCTTATTCAAAATACCGTCTAGCTCTACAATGTTCTCTTCAACGTCCGAGTTAATCTCAATGTTAGCAATTAAATCGTGTTCGTTTAACAGGGCTTCTATTTCTACTTTACGCGTATCGTTACTGACGACCAAGTTAAGTGGGTTATCACTGCTGCCTAGTTTTGAGGCTCGCTTAGTGTTATAGCCGAAACTTGTATGTTTAGGCTTAGGGGTTTTGCGCCCTTTAAAGAAAAATTTATCTGACATGGGACCTTCTAGATACCGCTGATTTGATGGATAGAGCTTAATTGAGAGTGCTTATACTACAAATGGAATTAGATTTCCATTTAAAGAGGTGGATATGCTGTTAGCTAGAGATATTTTGCTCAGCTGTGATCCAAAGTAGTAAGGCAAGAGAGAAGATGATGCTTGCGCTGATCGCGATAATATAAACAAAGCCTTTTTTGCCTTGTTTAAGAGGCACGCCATTGAAGTGTAAAAAACCTGTCCACAACAGGCATAAGATAATGGGTAACAGAAAAAACTTTGCCATATATTAGCCTTATATTGTTAAACCAGCTTGTAAATGTAGGGTAAGTATAATACTAAATAACGTAATTTTAATAGGCTATTAGCGTTTTTTATCATAAAAAAAGCCGCAACAGCGGCTGATTTTTTGAAGATATATTTAAGTCTTAAAAATGCTGGAATTACTCAGAAGCTGACTTCGTTTGAGTCGCTGTCGCGTTTTCATTGATATCCGCTTCTTGGTTATTATAGAACTGTTGCTCATCTAATAAACCTTCAGATTTCCCGATGACCACAGCTGTCATCATGTCTCCAGTGACGTTAGTACTGGTTCGGATCATGTCGATGATGCGATCGATAGCGGCGATAAACGCAATTCCTTCGAGTGGCAGACCCACAACGCCTAAGGTCACTGAAAGCATGACCATCGCGCTTCCAGGAACACCAGCGGTACCAACTGAGGCTACCGTTGCTGTCACAGCTATCAGCATGTAGTCAGTCATATCCAACTGGATGCCATAGATTTGCGCAATAAAGATGGCTGCAATGGCTGGGTATATCCCGCCACAACCGTCCATATTCATGGTTGCACCTAGGGGCAATACAAAAGAGCTGTATTGTTTGGACACGCCCATTGATTCAGTACAACGCGTGCTCGCTGGCAGTGTGCCGAAGCTTGAAGCTGTTGAGAAGGCGACAATTTGAGCTGGCATGGCTTTACGAAAGAACTGTAACGGGCTTAGCTTAGCGGCAAATTTAATTAAACCGCCATACACAAAGATGATATGTATCAATGCGGCGATATAGATAGCAGCAATAAACTTACCTAAAGGTAATAGCATGGATAAACCATACTCTCCGACGACCCAAGCCATCAGACCAAAAACACCGATAGGCGTCAGCTGAAGTACCATGCGAGTTAGCTGAAACATGACTTCTGCGCCAGCTTCGAAAGCGTGTTTAAGCGGTGCCGCTTTTTCGCCGACTTTGTTGATGGCGATGCCAACTAATACCGCAAAGACGATAATTTGCAGGACTTTGCCTTCAGCGAGTGATGCAAAAGGGTTAACCGGGATAATGTCCAAAAGCACTTGAGAGAACCCAGGGATGTTACGTTCACGAACTTCTGTGGTCACAAGCTCCATTGAGCCGCCCATATCAATCAGTGAACCAACGGTTAAGCCAATGAGCGAGGCGATTGTGCCTGTGAACATAAACATGGCTAATGTTTTGAAGCTTAAACGCTTAAGACTGGTTTGAGAGCCTAGTGAGGTGATGCTAACGACAATGGCACATAAAATTAAAGGTGCAACGAGCATCTTAATTGCGCTGATGAATATATCGCCTAAGGGCTTGAGTACCGTGGCTGATTCGCCAAAAATAACACCGACACCTGCCCCTAAAATAAAGCCTGCGAGGACTTTTTGCCAAAAAGGGATCTGTTTAATGGTTTGCCACATGATAAATTTTCCAAGTTTTTATTATTAAAATAAGGTCTGTAATGAAGTGTTAATAAAGTGTTTTCTATGCCCCAAAATAGAGCAAATAAGTTAGGCTATTATCCGATGTTTCCATTGTATAGATAGCACTACTTGCAAAACAAACCCATTTCGTTATAACTTATTGTGATAATAGGGTTTGTTTTAATAACTTTAAAATTTAACACCAGTTCAACATTGATAATTAATCGGTATTTATTAATAAAAAATTACGATTTTTCATTAGGTAAGCTTTTATGACAGCGTTATGGTTAATGTTCAGTGCGTCCTTCCTTGCTGCGACCTTGTTACCGGGTGGATCAGAAGTTTTACTTGTCGCCCTGCTTAATGAAAGTAGTGATGCTTGGCTTTCTTTGGTTATTGCTGCCACGGTTGGCAATACACTCGGCGCGCTGACCAGTTTTTACTTAGGCAGTTTAGGCCGATTTGCTCGCAGTCCAGAAGAGGTCGCAAAAGGGAAGTATCGCCACGCTATGGTACTGATTCAAAAATATGGCTATTGGGCTCTTCTTTTATCTTGGGCACCGTTAATTGGTGATATTTTGTGTTTATTAGCAGGCTGGATGAAACTTCCTCTGCTTAGATCGACTCTGATGATATTAGTAGGTAAGTGTGTACGTTATCTTTTAGTGGCAGCTTTCGCACTTCATTGGTTATGAATACTGGGTTATTGCTCAGTCAGTAAGGAGCTTTAAAGTGAAAAAATGGATATTAGCCGTGGCTATTTCAGCCGCGTTAGCTGGATGTGCGAGTCAAGAAACAGAATCGAATTTGCCTCAAGGGGTGACCTTGCTTGAGTCAGTCAGCCTTGCTAAATCTGAAGTGGGTATCGCTTACAAAAAATATCAGCTAGCCAATGGTCTTACGGTCATTTTGCATCAAGACAAATCGGATCCTTTAGTGCATGTGGATGTCACTTATCATGTGGGGTCTGCGCGTGAGTTAGAGGGACGTTCAGGTTTTGCCCACCTGTTTGAACATATGATGTTCCAAGGCTCACAACATGTGGGTGATGAGCAGCATTTTAAAACGGTTACCGAAGCCGGCGGAACGCTCAATGGCACCACGAATACGGATAGAACCAATTATTTTGAAACTGTACCGAGTAACCAGTTAGAGAAGATGCTCTGGCTTGAATCTGATCGTATGGGCTTTTTCTTACCAGCGTTAACAGAAGAGAAGTTTGAAGTTCAACGTGAAACCGTTAAAAATGAGCGTGCTCAACGTATCGACAATCAACCCTACGGCCGTATGGGCGAGCAGTTTAATCAAGCCTTTTACCCAGCAGGGCATCAATATTCTTGGCCTGTTATTGGCTGGCCAGAAGATCTGGAACGTGCCAGCTTAGATGATGTTAAAAACTTCTTTAAACGTTGGTATGGTCCAAATAACGCAACCTTGACCGTTGGAGGCGACTTCGATGAGATGCAAACGTTGGCTTGGATAAATCAGTACTTTGGTGAGATCCCATCGGGCCCTGAGGTTAACGCGGATAAGAAGTCTTTAGTGACGTTAGATAAGACTCGTTATATCTCAATGGAAGATAAGATACATCTGCCGCTTATTCGTATCGCTTTTCCAACCGTTTATGCCCGTCATCAAGATGAAGCTGCGCTGGATCTTCTCTCTAATATTCTTGGAGGCGGCAAAACATCTATCTTCTACAAAAATTTAGTTAAAGATGGCTACGCGGTTCAAGCTGGCGTAAGTCACCCTTGTCAGGAGTTGGCTTGTCAATTCTCCATGTACGCCTTGGCGAACCCTGCAAAGGGCAGTCAGTTGAAAGATCTTGAACAGCGGATGAAGGAGTCGATTGAGGAGTTTGAACATCGCGGTGTGACCGATGAAGATCTGCAGAAAGTGAAAGTGCAATTTGAAGCTGGCACTATCTTTGGTCTGCAAAGTGTCTCTGGCAAGGTGTCTACTTTAGCTTTTAATCAGACATTTTCTGATGATCCGAATATGATAGCTACAGACTTAGCGCGCTACGCCAATGTGACTAAAGCTGATGTGATGCGTGTGTTTAACACTTATATCAAAAATAAACCGATGGTGGTGATGAGCATCGTCCCTGAGGGGCAGAAGCAACTCATTGCCCATGAAGATACCTTTACTCCACCTGTGCTTGAAGTGTCGGATGTAGCCGTCACTGGAATTGATAATATTCAAGCTATTACCTCTTCATTTGATCGCAATGTGATGCCCGCTGCAGGTAAAGCTCCTGTGCTAAAGTCACCAGAGTTATGGCATGGTGAGCTTGCTAATGGCATCGAGGTTATTGGCACTGAAAGTGAAGAGACTCCTACGGTTGAGTTGTTGATATACCTTAACGGTGGCCACAGGTTGGTGCCTATTGATAAAGCTGGGCTTGCGGGGCTAACAGCCTCCATGCTCAATGAGTCGAGCCAGAAACGCAGCTCAGAAGAGTTAGCACAAGCACTGGAGATGTTAGGTAGCACAGTGAGTTTTGGTGCTAGCGGTTATCAAAGTTACATCAAGGTCTCTAGCCTGACTTCTCGTTTAGATGAAACCTTAGCGATAGTTGAAGAGCGCTTATTTGAGCCTAAGTTTAGCGCAGCAGATTTTCAGCGTCTAAAGCAACAACAGCTACAAAGTTTACAGCACATGATGTCAGACCCTAATTATATGGCTGATACAGCATTTGATGGTTTGATTTATGGCGCTGATAGCCCATTAGGCGTGAGCAGTAATGGCACCTTAGAGACGGTTTCAGGATTAACATTAGCCGATGTTACTGCTTTTTATCATCAGCAATACACGGGTGGCAATGCACAAATTGTTGCAGTGAGTAATTTAAGTGAAGCGGAGATTTTAGGACAACTGAGTGGACTATCTCATTGGAAAGGCGAGGCTTCTACGTTACCTGCATTAGCTAAGTTACCGGTACTTCAAGGTGGAACAGTTTATATCGTCGATAAGCCAGGCGCTGCTCAGTCGGTGATTAAATTCGGAAAGCATGGATTACCATGGGATGCCACGGGTGAATTTTTTAAATCGTACTTGATGAATTATCCCTTAGGTGGTGCCTTTAATAGCCGAATTAATCTTAATCTTCGTGAAGATAAAGGTTACACCTATGGCGCGCGGAGTTACTTCTCTGGTGGCAGTGAACTAGGGGTATTCGAAGCGCAAGCGAGCGTGAGAACCGATGTCACTTCAGAGGCGTTGGTTGAGTTTGTTAAAGAGATAGATGAGTATAGAAATCTGGGAATAACCGATGAGGAGTTGGCTTTTATGAAAGCGTCAATCTCACAAGGTAAAGCGTTAGATTACGAAACTCCCTATCAGAAAGCTGGCTTTATGCGTCGTATCCAGCGTTTCAACCTTGATACGAACTTTACGGATACGCAGACTGATATCACCAATAAGATGACTAAAACTGAACTCAATGAATTAGCTGAAGAACAGCTAAAACTTGAGCAGATGATCGTGGTTATCGTGGGCGATAAAGCTAAGATTGAGGCGGATATTAAAGCACTTGGCTATCCAGTCTCTAATTTATAGTTGTAATTTGAGTGACTGCCCCATATATCTAAAGAGCTAAGTAAAGTATCTAATAAGCGTGGCCTTAAAAGGCTAATGCCAGTTAGATACTCCTTTACTTTATAGGTCGAATGAGAGTTAACTAGCGAGATGGGGCAATGTTCATCATTTTATCAGTCCCGCTTCGATGCCTTTTGTAAGGTATTTTGAAAGCAAATAGGACGTAAGCTGGTCTGACTTATATACATGTATATATAAGAAAATAATGACGAAACTAGAGAAAAATATATTGAAACCTTTCAATGAAGTAATTGAGCATCTCTCGACCCCTGAGGGGCGTAATGCACTACAGGGAATGCAGCGCGGTATTGAGCGTGAGTCATTGAGGACTGATAGTTCAGGGCATCTGGCGACTGACAGTCATCCACAAGCTTTAGGATCTGCATTAACACATTCACGGATCACCACTGATTACAGTGAGTCATTGTTAGAGTTTATCACGCCAGTCTTTCGAGATATCGATAGCTTATTACAAGATCTAACTTACACTCACGCCTTCTCGGTTCAAAACCTTAATAATCAAAGGCTTTGGCCTGTGAGTATGCCTTGTTATGTGGGTGATGTGAAAGATATTCCGATTGCTGATTATGGTGTATCTAATCCGGGAATGATGAAAAGTTTGTATCGTAAGGGATTGACCTACCGATATGGTGCTCAAATGCAGATTATTTCTGGTGTGCATTTTAATTTCTCAGTGTCGTCTGAGCTGTGGGATAACTTATACCAATTCTCGGGTAGCTCGCTGACTAAGAATGACTTTATCTCTGAGTCTTATCTTGGGCTGATACGTAATTATCGTCGTATGGTGTGGGTTTTACCTTATCTGTTTGGTGCATCTCCTGCACTTTGTAGCTCCTTCCTTAAGCAACAAGAAACCGATATTCCATTTGAGAAAATGGGTAAAGGTACCCTCTATCTTCCTTATGCCACATCACTGCGTATGAGTGATCTTGGTTATACCAACAAGGAACAAGAGCAGTTGGATATCAGCTATGACTCTCTTGATAAATACTTGATTGGCATGAAGGCGGCGATTCGTAAGCCTTCGAAAAATTTTGAGGCAATAGGCGTTAAAGTTGATGGTGAATACCGTCAATTGAATGCGAACGTACTGCAAATTGAAAATGAATTCTATGCCCCTATTCGTGCCAAACGAGTGGCAGAAAATGGTGAAAAGCCCTCTGAAGCATTAGCAAGAGCGGGAATTGAATACATCGAAGTGCGCGCTTTGGATGTTAATCCTTATAGTCCAATTGGTATCGAAGCTTCACAGGTTAGATTTTTAGACCTCTTTTTACTGCATTGCTTATTGAATGAATCACCGTTGAGTGATGCAGGGCAGGAAGCTGAAATTTCGAGTAATTTAAATCAGGTTATATTAGAGGGTCGTAAGCCAGGGCTCGAATTGAGCAAAGATGGTCAACCCATTTTACTCTCTAGCTGGATGAATGAACTATTTGATGGACTCAATAGTTTATGCGGTTTACTCGATACAGAAAGCAAGCAAGATTATCATGAAGCACTGACACGATGGAGTGCAGCGGTTGACGATCCAGAGCTTTCTATTTCAGGCTTGGTAATGAAAGAGCTTAAAACCTCTCAAGTTGATCATGGCTTCTGGGTTAAGCAATTAGCTGAGACCTATTACCATACGTTGAATGATTATCCATTGCCTGAAACGGTTAAACAGCAATACCGAGCTGCCGCGATCGAATCAATTGAAAAACAGAGAGTGATGGAAGCTGAGACAACTCAAAGTTTCGAGTCATTTCTTGATGATTATTTTGCCGAGCCCTCATTAGAGGACCAAGCTCAAGTTAACAACGCCTGATGAGCGCTCAAGTGCGCAATACGATAGTGTGCATTGTATTAGGCGTACTTGTATCAGGCTGTGCTTCACAGCCTGATACAAGCCGTTATTGTGGTACTGTATCAGGCTATTTAGACCCAAATCCAGCGCAAGATCTCTATCGCGCTGTGGTTACCCATCTTAACGGTAAACCCGTTATCTCTAAGCCTAACTATCAACTTTCCCCTGGCATCTATGAGTTTACTTTGGCTGAGTTGATAAGCGCGCCTGAGCTAAAAGTGAAGTTGGCTGCACGAACGCCTAAAGTGTTATCAGTGACCGTTGACACGAACCAGCGATATCATCTGGCGGCAAAATTTAATACCGATAAAATTTACCGCGGTAATAACACTGACTTTTGGATGCCTGTTATTTGGCAGCAAGAAGCCCATGATTGTGAATTACCAGAGTTAAAATAAGCGGTATTTTGTCGAGCCTATATTTGCTTCTTTTTTCCATCAATGTGACACTATGGCTTTGATAATTTAGCTTTTCGGTATTCTCATTAATGAAACTCTCTTCCTATATATTGACGGCGTTCTTGGCTTTATTCGTGTCAGGTTGTGCAAGCGCGCCGCCCAAAGAGCCTGAAAATTTATGCGCTATCTATCAAGAGCATCGTTCTTGGTATGAAGCGGCTAAAAATACGCGCGAGAAATGGGGAGTTCCTGTGCATGTTCCTTTGGCGATGATGTATCAGGAGAGTTCATTCAAGCATAATGCTGCGCCGCCAATGGAGTATTTCCTTGGGTTTATCCCTATCGGAAGAGCCAGTGATGCCTATGGGTATGCACAAGCTAAAACCATGACCTGGGATGACTATGTTAAAGAGACGGGTAACTCTTGGTCGAGCCGAAGCAATTTTGATGATGCAATGGATTTTATGGGCTGGTTTATCTACAAAACCAATAAAATTAATGGTGTTTCAAAATGGGATGCGCGTAACCAATACCTTAACTATCACGAAGGTTGGGGGGGGTATAAGCGTAAGACTTACAACCAGAAAGCCTGGTTGATCAAGGTTGCTAAAAAGGTGGATGACAGGTCTAAGCGTTATGCTCAGCAATATCATACTTGTAAGGAAGACTTAGACTCCTCTTGGTTATGGCGCCTGTTTTTCGGTTAACTTTTTCGGTATAAAAAAGCCGAAATATAAAAGTGTTATATTTCGGCTAGATAATATCAATTGGTATCATGACACGACAGGTTAACTTTGTAACAACCGCTCCGCCATCGAACGCACACCAGGGTAATCTTGCTCAGGTAACATATCAGCCAGTTGCAGTAGTTTATTACCTAACGCGCTGTTATCTTCAGCTGAAACATTAATATGCCCCATCTTGCGGCCAGTTCTTTGTGTTTTGCCATACCAGTGACTTTTAACATCATCAATCGTTAGTACCTGCGTTGGCATAGCGCCTTGACCCAATACGTTGATCATCACACTTGGCTTTTGTGCTTTGGTATCTCCTAAAGGCAAACCTGCAACCGCACGTAGGTGGTTTTCAAATTGACTACAAGCAGTCCCTTGCTGGGTCCAATGACCTGAATTATGCACGCGAGGGGCGATTTCGTTAACCATTAAGGTGCCGGAAACCTCAAAAAACTCGATAGCCAGTACGCCAACATAATCCATAGACACAGCGAGTTTATTAAACGCATCTACTGCTTGCTGCTGGATTTTATCATCCATCTCAATCGCTAGGGATAAAGTGAGCACGCCATTGGTATGTTGGTTTTCAGTAACTGGATAAGTTTTTACATTACCCTCTTTATCACGGACACCAATCACAGAAACTTCACGATCAAATGGGATCATCTTCTCTGCAATAATGGTGTGGGGGAAACTCTCTGTTCCACTCGCAATAAATCCGGCCATCTCAGTCCAAATTGATTCAACTTGATCTAATGATTTTAAACGCCACTGTCCCTTGCCATCATAACCCGCTTGGCAAGTTTTTATCACAAGGGGTAAATCGAGCAGGGAAACGGCATCTAAGAGGTGCTGTTTTTGAGTGATCAACTGATAGGGAGCGGATGGAACCCCCGTTTTATCGAGTAGATTTTTCTCAATACTGCGATCACCACCTGTTTTAATGGCAGCTTTACCTGGGTAGAACTTGCCACTTTGACAGCACAGAGCCAAGACATCATCAGGGATATGTTCAAACTCAGAGGTGATCACATCAACGGTTGAAATGGCTTGCTCTAAACTTTGCTCAAACACTTGTTGGGTAAGTGGGTGAATGATTTTTTGAGAGCCGACATCAAAAGCGCGCACATTCAAATTCAGTGGTGCACCCTCTAAACTCATCATACGTGCTAGCTGTCCAGCACCTAAAACTAATATGTTCATATTAAATAGCAGGGTCCGGGTTAAGAAGTACTGAGTCGGTTTGCGCTTGACGAAAAGCTTCTATTTTCGCAAAAATTTCAGGTTGCTGGCATCCTAAAATTTGCGCGGCTAATAAGCCCGCATTGGCAGCACCTGGCTCGCCAATAGCCAAGGTTCCCACCGCGACACCTTTAGGCATTTGGCAAATAGAGAGTAGTGAATCTATACCATTCAGGGCTTTAGATTTAACAGGTACACCTAGAACTGGCAAACTGGTATGTGCGGCAACCATGCCTGGAAGGTGCGCAGCACCGCCGGCACCGGCAATAATGACTTTTAGACCACGATCTGCAGCGGTCGAGGAGTATTCAGCGAGTAGCTGGGGGGTTCGATGTGCTGAAACCACACGTGTTTCATAGGTGATACCAAATGTATCTAACATTTTCGCCGCATGTTCCATGGTCGGCCAGTCAGATTTGGAACCCATAATGATACCAACTTTCATACATACTCCTTCGTAGGGTGAGCTTAAAAACACGACATAGGTGTTATTTGCGCACGATTATACACACAGAAGCCTGTTAATCGAAGCTTTGCTGGCAAATTGCTCAGTTTGATTAAGTCTATGATAGTTTGATGATGTATTTAGTTAGGGGGGCGGCCAATTAAATGAATAAAGAGCTCAACTGTTCATTAATAAAATGCCAGCTAGTTTACGCTAGCTGGCATTTTTATACCAATCAGTATAAAGATTTAATCGCTCAGCGAGAGTTTAGCGCTCCTGAGGCAAGGCAACGAGTGAAGAGCATAGTTATTCTACGGTTAAGCTCGTTAACACAGGATCAGAAGCGCTAAAACTCGCCTGTAAGGAGTGTTTTTGGCTGCCTACTTCTGCGTTGAATGAACTCACAAGGGAACAACCATTATGTCATCCATTCGCCTTGAATTAGTTTGCCAAAAAACACTCTGAGTAGATCAACTTCTTATACTGATTGGTATTACACTGTATTTTTACAGGAAATGGCATTCCTAATGAGGATGTTTCTCCAGAGCATCAACCAGTGTTGGATAAAAGTGAAGTAACCCTTCAATAGGTTGAATTCTAGCTCTGGCTAAGGTGCGGATAGGCTGAAATTGCAGATCAGTAATAACCAGCTTGCACTGTTTTGCTTGCAGATGCTCTATCAACTTCGTTAATGCCGTTAAACCGCCTGCATCTAATATGGAAACGCCATCCATATAAAGAATGAGTGTTTGCCGCTCTTTAGCTAAGAGTGTTATTTCTGAAAAGATAGAGTCGGCTGCAGCAAAAAAGAGCGGACCATTTATCTTCAATACGACCCAGTTTTCAGGAATGTCACTGTCGATATAACGCTTGTTTTGACTGATATCATATAACCGGGTCATCTCGGCTATCTCTTTCATAAATAGCAGTGCCGCTAACACGATCCCCACCGTGATGGCGATAACCATGTCGAAGATGACAGTGAGTGAGAAACAGGTCAGAAATACAATGACATCACTCTTAGGAGCCGACTTGACCAAATGAAGCGCTTTTGGTGCTTCACTCATATTCCAAGCGACAACTAATAACAGCGCCGCCATGGCTGGCATGGGTAGGTAAGCGAGAATATTTGCCAGTAAGAGTAAGCCAAGAAGTAGGACTATAGAGTGAACCATGCCTGCGACTGGGCTTTGTGCACCGGCTTTCACATTGGCTGCACTTCTTGCGATGGCCGCAGTGGCCGGGATCCCACCGAAGAAGGGCGCAATGATATTGCCTAACCCTTGTCCCAGTAGTTCGCTGTTTGCACTGTGTCTTTTACCTGTCATGCCGTCGAGTACAACGGCGCATAACAATGATTCAATCGCGCCGAGCATCGCAATAGCAAATGCACTGGGAAGCAGAGCTTGTACCATGCCCCAACTTAATCCTAAAGCTTGGTGGTTAGCACCATCTTGCAACCAAGGCAGTTCAAATGTAGGCATAAAGGGCGGAATACCCATACCAACGCCACCATCGGCTAAGGGATAGTTAAACCGTGTGCCTATGGTTTCGACAATGGTGCCATCTTGGTTCAGCCAAAGGGCTAGAAAACTGCCGACTAAAATGGCGGGCAGATGAGCTGGGATCGGCGTTTTTAGTTTAGGCCACAATAGCATGACGACAAAAGTGGCCAGTGCGACAGAGGTACTTGCCGCTTGTATGGTCGGAAAAGCGTGAGCGAGTGCTGCTAATTTATCAATATAGTGCTCCGGCATCTCAGTGATAGAGAGTCCGAAGAAGTCTTTAAGCTGCAGTGTGGCAATCACAACACCGATTCCACCAGTAAAGCCTAGGGTCACAGGCTCAGGAATATATTGAATCAGTTGCCCCAGCTTTAATAGCGACATCATGACCAAGATAATCCCTGACATCACCGTTGCCATTAACAGGCCCGCTAACCCAAACTCTTGGGCTATGGGATAAAGCAGCACGACAAAAGCTGCGGTAGGCCCTGAGATACTGTATCGCGATCCGCCAGTGAGGGAGATGATAAACCCGCCGACGATGGCGGTGTAGAGACCGTATTGCGGAGGTACGCCACTGGCGATGGCAAGAGCCATGGCCAAAGGTATCGCGATAATACCAACTGAGATGCCTGCAAGCACATCTTGTCCAAGGCGTTTGAGATTGTACTTTTCCTTGATGCACGCCTCATAGAAGGCATGACCTAGGGATAATGAGAATAGGTGGGCTTTGTGTGGCACGTTAATCTGTCCTGAAAAGAGAGTGAAAGCGGTGTGACAATATCTGGTATTGGAAGATGCATTGTCACTTTTAGATTGCGCTATCTTTGGAGCTTATTCCCTTAAGGAGAGCTTAGGGAAAATGGGAGTCGGTGAGCTTTATATGGCACATTAACGCTCCTGAGTAGAAGTGGAGTTCTATATCAGCAAGTAAGTGGCAAAGACATTGTTCTTGTCAGTATTGCGGGTATAAATTTGATTAGGTATTAGCCAAAAGTACCATATTTTCACTTTTTGAAATGTGATTCATCTCACCTACTACCCAAAAAGCATGAACTGCCTCAAGCTATAATTCGAGATTGATTTCTGCATCCATGAAACTTTTTTAACCACTTTCTGTTTTATCTGCGTTTGTATCTCTATATCCCTAACTGCAACCCAGCAACAGAATATCATTGGAGAGTCTCATGCAAGTTCAGTCTGATCACGGTGTGAATAGAAATGGTTTTAGATTATCAACAATCTCAATAGCGCTACTGATGAGTTCAGGTTTGGCGTTGGTCGCATGCAGTGGCCAACAACCAACGGAGTCAGCCCCAAACAAAGGAGTGGTTCATGAACAAAGCCAAGATATGGCCAGTGTGAGCGATCCCTATCTTGCTGGTAAACAGGCAAGTGTTCGCATGATGAAGATGAAAGCCCTGTCTGGAACTGAGCGAATGCTTTACATGAGTCCACCTTCAAATGGAGATCATGATCTGGGGATTAGTGAGTTAGATAGGGATAAGTTTGAACGACAAGTTGCGAACGGAATTATGGTGGCCGGTGAGATCCCTGTGTCCACTTTTTCAATCGATGTTGATACTGGCAGTTATTCAACTTTTAGACGTTGGGTTAATCAGGGACGTTTACCGCAAAAGGGAACCGTCAGGGTGGAGGAGATGGTTAACTATTTCTCCTATCAATACCCAGCACCTAATGCAGAGGAACAGCCATTTAGTGTTAACACCGAACTCGCTCCCTCTCCCTACAATGCAGATAAGATGTTATTGAGAATAGGCCTTAAAGGGTTTGAGAAAGATAAAGCCTCTTTGGGAGCCAGTCATCTGGTGTTTTTATTGGATGTGTCAGGGTCAATGTCATCAAAGGATAAGCTGCCTCTACTGAAAAGCTCGCTTAAGATGTTAAGTCAGCAACTTGATGAGCAGGATCGCATATCAGTGGTTGTTTACGCTGGTGCTTCTGGTGTGGTACTCGATGGTGTCAAAGGCAATGACCATTTAGCCATCTCCCAAGCCTTGGATAAGCTCAACGCCGGAGGCTCGACCAATGGCGGAGCTGGAATAGAGCTAGCTTATCAATTAGCGCAAAAGCATTTTATCACTGGCGGGGTTAACCGGGTTATTTTAGCCACCGACGGAGATTTTAATCTTGGTTTGTCGGATCAGCAGGGGCTAACAGATCTCATTGAAGATAAACGTAAGCATGGCATTGCCTTGACGACTTTAGGCTTTGGGCAAGGTAATTACAATGATCATTTGATTGAGCAACTGGCAGATAAAGGTAATGGGAATTACGCCTACATCGATACGCTAAATGAGGCCCGTAAGGTGCTGGTGGACGAACTCAGTGCAACCTTAATGACCATCGCCAAAGATGTAAAAGTGCAGGTGGAGTTTAACCCCGCAATAGTGTCGGAATATCGTCTTATCGGTTATGAAAACCGTCAACTTAATCGAGAAGATTTCAATAACGACAAGGTCGATGCTGGTGAGATAGGGGCGGGGCATAGAGTCACTGCTCTGTATGAGATAAGTCTAGTCAATAGTCCAAATCAAGCGAACGATAAGCTCAGATATGGTGTCGACACCAATACGGGGGAAGAGAAGTACAGTCGCACAGAGATTGCCTATTTGAAGTTAAGGTATAAACCCTTGGATAAAGAGGTGAGCGAGCTGATTAGTTACCCTATCTTAAAAGACTCTGCATTAAGTCGCTTTGGTCAAGCGAGTGATGACTTTAGATTTGCAGCTGCGGTGGCGGGCTTAGGTCAGTTGATTAATCAGAGTCACCATATCGGTGATCTAGATTATGCCAAGGTCAGTGACATTGCTCAATCGGCGATGGGAGAGGATCCTTTTGGTTATCGTCATGAGTTTGTGCAATTGACCAAAACGGCTGGGTTGCTGGCAAAGCCTTTGTCACAAGGCATTGAGCTATCAGATGAACTTGGGATAGACAAAGATGGGTTAGCGGTGCACACTTTCCAGCAATAAAGCCCCAATGATATAGCTGGGGGAGAAGATATTTGTTTGGAGAGTCTTGTGGCAGAAGCATTAAATGAAAGAGCAGAAGCTGACGTTGATCAACAATTGATGTCACAATATTCACAAGGTGATACGTCGGCATTCGAGTCTTTGTATCAAAAACATAAAGGTGGTTTATATCGCTATTTCGTTCGCCAGATAGGGGATCTTCAATTGGCAGAAGATCTCTATCAAGAGACCTGGGGACGAGTGATTAAAGCGGCATCTAGCTATGAAACGAGTGCAAAGTTTACCACTTGGTTATATCGAATTGCCCATAACTTACTTATTGATCATGTTAGAGCGGTAAAACCGGTCGATCTCTTCAGTGAGGCATTTACTGAAGAGCAAGATGCAGATTCGTTGTTACCAAGTGATACTCAAGCTCCTGATACCCAGTTTGAAGAGGGAGTTAAGGCGAAGTTACTTAAGCACTGCATCTCTCTATTGCCTACGGTGCAAAAAGAGGCCTTGCTGCTTAATATGGAAGGCGGGTTTACCGCTGGTGGCATTGCCGAAGTGGTGGGGATTTCGCTTGAAGCGACCAAGAGCCGTATCCGTTATGCGAATCAGAGTTTGAAAGCGTGTGTGATGAATAAGTGGCAGGAGGTCGAAAATGAAAGATGAAAATGCAGATAAGCCTGCTGAATTTGATGCTGAAATTAAGCTTTGGTACCGGGCTCAAGCGCAGGAAACTCCCAGTGCAGAGTTGGATGACGCTATCATGTCGTTAGCGAAAAGTGCTAATCAATCAAAGAAAGCGGATAATCTCGTTGTTGTTGACAACAGTTTCTGGCGTCGTCATCGCTGGCCAATTTCGTCAGCCGCTTCGGTGATGTTTGTGGCAACTTTGCTGCTTATTAACCAAGATGAGACACAGGAACTATTGAGTGATGAGTCTTATGCGCCAGTGATGATGCAGATGGAAGCAGACGCTCAAGAGTCGGAGTTACCCGTCACGCTGCGCAAGAGTGAGCCTAGGGCTATGATGAGTGCACCTAGCGTGGATGAACAGCAAGTTCAATTACAAGGGGCTGCTCAGAATGAGGTTATTCAGGTGGATGTGATCTCCGAGGTCGCTAAAGATGTTTCGCTTCAAGGGCGTAATGCTGATGTTAAGGCTAAAATAAAATCCCTCTCTGATAGCAAACCTATCAAGACGATGCCACAACGTGATGCGGTAGTGAGTGCCAAACAGGCTGTGAATCATCTTGAAAGCTTGGTGAAGCAAGAGCAGTGGGTTGAGGCCGAGAAATTGGTGCTTAAGATACGCAAGAACTATCCCCAGCTTAAAAATGAGGATCATCCCCAGCATTTAAGGTGGAAAACCCTAAGCGAACAGGTGATTATTCCTCTGCCGAAACCAAGCGTACCCGCCTCTGATAAGTAATTAATTGATATTGAAAAAAGCCCCTAGTACCTTGCGGTGTTAGGGGCTTTATATTTCTTCCTTATCAATGCACCTTGCATTGAAAGGGGGTTCTGCTCACATACTGAGTAGAACGGGTATTAGAACAGATCTTTAAACCAATCCCATATACCAAGGGATGACCCTTCCATTAGATCGATACCTAACGCCGATTTGAGGATGTAGATGGTGAATAGACCCATAAGCATACTGATGACGATAAAACTCAAGACTAAGCCGACAAACATCAGCATTGATGCATGCTTCTCGCGTCTTGTAAAAGCACGTTTGTTTTTACCCAGTAGAAATACGTAGAAGAAACGCCAGCGTATAAACGGGAAGGAGAGTGTGCCTCGATTATCAATAAAATGCCTTGCCCAAGTGCGATCTCCTAAAGCGATTCTAAAGCCCTGAAGTTGTTTATCGGTATAACTATTGGCAATATCGTCCGGCAGTTTTTTTAATAATTTTTCTATAATAGGGTCTTGTCTGATGGGTAAGGAATCTGCGTCATTCATAATTTCAATATCTTCCAATACTGACTTTACTGCGGCATTATCCTTTTCATTTTGATCCATATTTAACCCGTATTATTGAACACTGTTTTTTAAGTATAGTCAGTTAGCCTCTTTGTACACATTTCCTAATAATTATTGATCAATATTTTACTGTTGAATTCATTATTTTTTGTTACCTTGTTGCTCATAAAAAATTAAATAAAAATAATGAGCTACCCATGAAACTTAGCCTCCCTTTTGTTTGTACCTTAATGGCGCTTGGCGGCCTTAACCTTTCGACCGCAATAGCATCGGACTCTTCAGCACAGCTTGGTTACTACCGTGCCCCCGCTCTGAGTGGCAATACTCTCGTGTTTACTGCAGAGGGAGATCTTTGGACAAAGCGGATGGACCAAGTGCAGGCCCAGCGTTTAACCAGCTTACCTGCAGAGGAGTTAGGGGCGACGATCTCCAAAGATGGTCAATGGGTGGCCTATGTTGCAAATTATGCTGGTGCTAGCGAAGTCTACGTGATCCCGATAACGGGTGGGCAGGCTAAACGGGTGAGTTTCGAGAATAGCCGAGTGCGAGTTCAGGGCTGGACTGCCACTGGCGAAGTGCTCTACGCCACCGATAATGCCTTTGGCCCTGCTAACTACTGGGTGCTCAGAAGTGTTGATCCACAGACTTTAGAAACCCAAGATCTTCCGTTGGCAGATGCTATTGAAGGGGTGATTGATGAAAAAGGGGAGTATCTCTATTTTACTCGCTTTGGTCTGCAAACCACGGGCGATAATACCAAGGTTTATCGTGGCGGTGCCAGAGGTGAGCTTTGGCGTTATAAGTTGAATTCAGATATAGAAGCTCAACGGCTCACGTCTACCCATGAGGGATCGGTTCGTCAGCCTATGCTGTGGGATAACCGTCTCTTTTTTGTCAGTGATAGCGATGGCAATGATAACTTTTGGTCGATGGCACTTGATGGGACCAATATACAACAAGTGACTCAATTCAAAGAGTGGCAGGTTCGTGGTGCACGTTTGCATGAAGGCCAAATCGTGTTTCAGCAAGGTGCAGACATTAAGTTGTTTGATATTAGTCAGCGTGAAACTCAAACTCTGGATATTCAGTTAATTTCTGATTTCCCTCAACGCCGTGCACATTGGGTTAACAGTCCAATGAAATACGCGACCTCAACTCAATTATCGCCAGCGGGTGATAAAGTTGTCATTACAGCAAGAAGTCATGTGGCCATTGCCGGCACGGATGGTTCTCGTCTTATCGAACTGACTCTTCCTGGAAATAGTCGAATTAGAGGCGCGGTATTGAGTTCGGATGGAAAGTGGGCCTATGGAATCAGTGATGCATCGGGAGAGCAAGAGATCTGGCGCTTTTCCCTTGATGGAGGCCAAGAAACCAAACAGTTAACGAAAGATGGCACAACCTTACGCATGGATATCAAGCTATCACCGGATGGGCGTTACATTGCGACCGATGATTATAACGGCGATCTCTGGTTGTTGGATTTAAAGAAAAATCGCACTAAAAGAATCATTACTCAAGGTGAGGGGTTAGGTCCATATGCCGATGTTGTTTGGTCTCCTGATAGCCAATTTATCGCCGTTACTAAGTTCGAATTGGGCAAGCCTAGACCTCAAATAGTTCTTTATTCGCTGGATGATGATCGCAGCGAAACACTGACAAGTGATAAATATGAGTCATATTCCCCCGCATTCAGTGATGATGGTAAATGGCTCTATTTCCTCTCAGATCGTCAATTTAGCTCAATGCCCACTTCCCCTTGGGGCGATCGTAATATGGGGCCTATGTTTGATAAGCGCACCGAAGTTTTTGCCTTAGCACTGGATAAAAATGCGAGCTTCCCATTTCGCCAACCTAATGAGTTGACAGGATCTGTTAAGGATGACGATCAAGACAAAAAAGCAGATAAGGAGAGGGTAAAAGTTGATTGGAATGGGCTCAATCAGCGTTTATGGCAAGTGCCTGTCGCTTCTGGTAACTACTCCAGCCTTCAAATCAATGACAGTAACTTGTACTTTATTGACAAAGCACCGGGTAAAAACAGCGTACCGAGTCTTAAAGTGGTTAAGTTTGATTCACTTAAGCCAAAAGTAGAGACATTTGCCGACGATGTTGGCAGCTATGCTTTATCGGCCGATGGTAAAAAGCTCTTTATTCGCAAGCACAGTAAAGATGGTCAAAATATGTTGATTGTGGATGCAGGCGATAAACTCCCAAAAGATCTTAGCAATACTAAAGTTCAAACCAGTCAGTGGCAATTAGCCATAGAGCCAGAACTCGAGTGGCAACAGATGTTTGAAGATGCTTGGTTAATGCACCGAGATTCCTTTTTCGATAAAGAGATGCGTGGTCTTGATTGGCAGGCAACTAAGAGCAAATACCAGCCTCTGGTTGATAGGTTGACCGACCGCCACGAGCTTAATGACATTTTTAAACAGATGATGGGTGAATTGGACTCCTTACACTCGCAAGTTAGAGGTGGCGATTTACCACAAGACAGTGAGATGGCAAAAGCTGCCAGCTTAGGTGCCCGTTTAGCTCAGACTAAGATAGGGGTAGAAATCAGCCATATTTATACCAATGATCCTGAACTGCCTTCCCATGCTGCGCCTTTAGCGCAGATAGGTGTTGATGCCAAAGTGGGCGATATTATCGTTGCAGTGAATGGTAAACCAGTCACAAACCAAGCTGATGTGACGCGCTTTTTAACCAACCAAGTTAATAAGCAAGTTCTGCTCACGCTAAAACGTGGCAGCAAGCAGCACAAGATCATTGTTAAGCCTGTGAGTATTCGCAGTGATGCCAAGCTGAGGTATTTAGATTGGGTTAATGCCAATGGCGATAAAGTGAGTAAAGCAAGTGATGGCAAAATTGGTTATCTGCATTTGTACGCAATGGGCAGTGGTGATATCGCCAGTTTTGCCCGTGAGTTTTACGCTAATTATGATAAAGAGGGCTTAGTGATTGATGTTCGCCGTAATCGCGGTGGCAATATTGACAGCTGGATTATAGAAAAATTACTGCGTCGTACCTGGGCATTTTGGCAACCGACGAGAGGTACTCCGAGCGGCAATATGCAGCAGACTTTTCGTGGTCATTTAGTGGTTCTCACCGATCAATTGACCTATTCAGATGGTGAGACTTTCTCTGCGGGGATAAAAGCGTTGGGAATTGCCCCTTTGATCGGTAAGCAAACCGCTGGTGCTGGCGTATGGCTATCGGGTCGAAATTCATTAACGGATAAAGGGATGGCGCGTGTGGCTGAATATCCACAATACGCGGTAGATGGACGTTGGGTATTAGAAGGACGAGGCGTTAGTCCTGATATCGAGGTAGATAACTTACCTTATGCTACTTTTACCGGCCAAGATGCTCAGTTAGAAAAAGCCATTAGTTACCTGAAAGAGGAGCTTGTGCAGCAACCCGTGCTTCCTTTTAATGCTCAACCTATTCCGGCAAGAGGTATGGCGCAAGACATTAAGTAATCAAAATATTAAAAACTTTGAATGTGCCGCTTCAGGATTCATTAAAAGTTGGTAAACAGGGTTGTATTCGAGAGTTTGAATACTGCCTTTATTATCGATTCAGTAAAAGTTTGAAGTAAGCGTTGATGTTGTACTCAGGCCTTCACCTCGTCTGTTATTAGCATATTAGAGGGTTACGACTTGGTATTCGCCAAGTCTGTAACCCTCATTTTTATCTCATCATTCTTTGTGCTTTTCTCTTTCTCATAGCGAATAAGGGAGGTAAATTAGCTTATTATTCTGCGTATCTATCCAATTTATATACTTAAACCCCCTTTCCGTGAAAATATCTTGTATATTTGATTATTAAATCTTTTTTAATTGCTGATGTCGCAGCGTGACAGTCAATAGCATGACTTCTTTCTTTAGGTATAAATATGGACAAATTACTACAAATAGTTTTGCTAGTGCTGATGTTGCTTGCGCTCTGTGTTGTATTTTGGCGACTGCGTCTATTAACGATTAAAGATAAAGATACGTTTTCTGGATATGCCCAATATGGTCGTTTGGCCGGAGCTGGGATGATCATTTTTGTCACCATCATCTTTTTGATTGCCAGAATTGGGTTAGTGGTCGCGGATAAAAATGACAGAGAGAAGAGTGGCCAATCTCTGCTAGGCGTTGTCGATGTCGCTGATGCGGCTGTTGAAGCTTGGGTTGCAGGTTGGGAAGACCGCATTTTAAGCGTAGCTTTTAACCCGATACTCCATGGTCATGTGGAAGATCTCCTTAATGCACCAAGAGACAGAGAGAGTCTGCTATTAGATTCTGATGTGGAGTGGACACGCTCCGCATATTATCGCTACAGCAAACCTTTTGGCACCATGGGTTTCTTTATTATCTCATCAGATGGTATCAATCTGGCGTCAAACCGTGATGAAAACTTAGGTTTGATTAATTTGGTTCAACTTGAATATCCAGAATTAATAGCCAGTGCTTTTAAAGGGGAGATAGTGATAACGCCGCCTATGCATTCAGATGTCGCGCTTATGGATCCTAGCGGCAATTTAGATGAGAACACCCCGACCATGTTCGTGATAAGCCCAATTGAGTTTGTCGATGGCTCCATTTCTGCGGTGCTAGCGTTACGTATTAATCCTTATCTAGAGTTCTCTAAGCTCACAAGCAGTGCTCATGTCGGCGAAACCGGTGATTCATATTTTGTTGATGATCACGGTCGTTTACTCACTGAAAGCCGTTTTAATGACAAGTTAGTTAAACTTGGTTTGCTAGAGAAAGGGGAAACATCGGTGTTGAACCTGATCTCTGAAATCCCTGCAAATAAGTATCAAGAAACTGAAGTCCTGCTTGAGTCAGGCAATAATGTTCATCTCACGGAAAGTGCTCGGCAGATAAGTGAGCATCTAGATGGTCAGGACTTCTCGGGTTACATCGATTTTAAGGGAGATGAGGTGATTGGCGCATGGCGCTGGAGTGACAAATATGGTTTTGGCATAGTATCTGAAATCACATTGAAAGAGGCTCAGAAAAATTATACTAGCTTCCAGCGGATTGTTTATAGCATGTTTGCCGTGGTGGTTTTGCTGGTATGCATCATTTTTATGAGTTCAGTTTGGTTAGGACGCAGAATCCATGAACAGTTAAAAGGGGTCAACGAAAAACTCGAGGATAGAGTGAAAACCCGCACGATGGAGTTACAGGAAAGAGAGACCCGCCTGTGGGATCTTTATGAGCATTCACCGGTCGCTTATGCCTCATTAGACATCAAAGGTAACTTTATAAAACATAACCTGACTTTTGCGAAACTGACCGGTCGAGAACGTGAGGAGTTTGCCCGTCTTACGTTTAATGATGTTATTAAACACAGTAAAAAGTTTACCCAAGAGTTGTTTTCCCATGTGTTATCCGGTGAGGTAACTTCGGATATCAGAGTTGAGCTTTTTCGATCGGACGGGGTAAAGAGATACGCCTCAATGACCGTTATTTCCAAATTAGATGAGCAAGGTCAACTAGAAGACATTCGCCTTTCATTGCTGGATGTGACTCAAAGAGAGCTAGTGCGAAAAGAGCTTAAAAATAATCAGGCGCAGTTTAGTTCTATGGTCAGTAATATCCAAGGTGCGGTGTTTCGATATCGGTTGAGCCAAGATTGGCGAACATCTGTGATGCTATATACCAGTCCAAATATGGCGCAGATAACCGGTTACAATGTTGAGGATTTTTTAGGTGACACGCCTAAGGTTAATTTGTTTGATTTGATACATCCTGCCGATGTTGATGAGTTAAGTACACAGATGGAATCAAGCCGAGTTGATGGCACTTCACTCCGCGCTGATGTCAGAATCATCCATGCCTCAAATATCGAGCGTTATGTGCAGATTCGTGCACTTTTCTCTATCAATAACCTTGGTGTCGAGGAGTACCTAGATGTCAGTATTTTTGATATTACCGAGCAAAAAGCCAGTGAGATAAAACTGCACGAATCAGAGAATCGTCTTGAGGTTGCATCCGGTAGCGCTCAACTTGGAATGTGGGACTCTTTTCCTTTAGAAGGGAAGGTACTCATTAACAATGTGTGCGCGACTATGCTGGGCTACAAGATCACTGAATTGTGTATCAGTGAAGATAAATGGTCTGAATTGAAAAAGGGTAACAGGACGTGGCTTGGCTTGATACACCGAGATGATCGCCAGCTTTATAGTGAGCTGATAGAAGCACACATTATTGGCGAGGAGGATGTTTACCGTCAAGAGTTAAGACTACTGAATCGCTCCGGTCAATATGAGTGGGTATTGAGTATCGGGAAAGTATTTGAACGTGATAGTCGAGGCCGAGCCATAAGAGT
This sequence comes from Shewanella hanedai, assembly GCF_007197645.1. GTDB lineage: Bacteria > Pseudomonadota > Gammaproteobacteria > Enterobacterales > Shewanellaceae > Shewanella > Shewanella hanedai. Next base: position 144,884 of record NZ_VKGK01000011.1, on the reverse strand, counting down.
TAGCGGTATTAATATGAATATTGATGCGGCTAAACGACTCGAAAAAGAGCTAGAGCTAGCGAAACAGAAGGCAGACAGTGCCAATAAAGCCAAGAGTGATTTCCTTGCCAATATGAGCCATGAGATCAGAACCCCGATGAATGCGATTATCGGCATGTCACATCTTGCTTTGGAGACGGAGCTTGATAGAAAACAGCGTAATTATATTGATAAAGTGAACCGTTCTGCTGAGTCTTTGCTTGGCATTATTAATGACATTCTCGACTTCTCTAAAATTGAAGCGGGTAAGTTGGATATTGAAAAAATTGACTTCTCTTTGGAAGATGTCCTTGAAGATGTCAGCGATCTTGTGGGCTTTAAAGCGGAAGATAAAGGGATAGAATTACTGTTCCATACAGATTCATCATTGCCAACCTATTTCAGCGGCGATCCTTTACGATTATCTCAGGTTCTAACCAATCTCAGCAACAATGCGATTAAATTTACTGAACAAGGAGAAGTGCTGATTAAGGTGTTTGCTCAGTCTCAAACTGAAACCAGCATAGAGCTGATGTTTGAGATCACAGATACCGGTATTGGGATGACAAAAGAGCAGCAATTAAAGCTGTTTAAGGCATTCTCTCAGGCAGATTCTTCAACGACTCGAAAGCATGGTGGGACAGGTTTAGGGCTTGTTATCAGTCAGAATTTGGTTGCGCTTATGGGAGGTGCCATTAGCTTCGAAAGCCAAGAAGGTGTTGGAAGCTGTTTTAAGTTTACCTTACCTTTAACGCCAGCAGAAGTTCACGAGACACCAAAACTGGATAAGGTTTCCCTTGAAAACATCAATGTGCTTATCGTGGATGATAACGCCAATGCAAGGGAGATATTTGCCAGCATGTTAGAGGGGCATGGTCTCTCATTTTCTCTGGCAGCAAATGGTCAGCAGGCAATAAGGTTACTAGAGCAAGAGGGCGCTTCATATCAGTTGGTGTTACTGGACTGGAAAATGCCAGGGATGAGTGGCATCGAAACAGCGAGAGCGATTCAACAGTCTAAGTTGGTTCAGGAGCAGCCCAAAATATTAATGGTGACCGCTTACGGTAAAGAAGAGTTAGTCGATTTAGCCAATGATATTGAGTTTTCTGGCATATTAACCAAACCTGTTACCTCTTCTCATCTGCTCAATACCATGCTTGAAGTTTTGGGCAGAAAAGTCAATAAGCGGAGTAAGAGCTCTGCAAAAGAGAAGATGTATCGTACCGCGTTAAATCAGCTTGCTGGGGCCCATATCTTAATTGTTGAAGACAATGACCTTAACAGGGAGCTTATTGTCGATCTCCTGTCGAATAATCACATCACTTCTGTCGTTGCGGTTAATGGTCAAGAAGCGCTGGATTTTCTGGAAAAAGAGACATTTGACGGTGTATTAATGGATTGTCAGATGCCAGTAATGGATGGTTACACCGCGACTAAAATAATCAGAACAATGGAGGGCTTGTCTGAGTTACCCATTATTGCTATGACAGCCAACGCGATGGCTGGTGATAGAGAAAAAGCCATTGCCTCGGGAATGACAGATCATATTCCTAAGCCGATAAATGTACAAAATACGTTTATTACCATGGCTAATTCTATCAAGCCTACAAACCCTATAGAGCCTGCTGAAACTGTAGCGACAGACAGTAATACGCAAGTTCCTCTTGATGAGTATAACTTTGAGTACATAGACGCGAAATCAGGTTTAGATCGTACTCAAGGCGATCGCGCGCTATACGAGAAGATCCTTAAGCGTTTTAGTGGTTCAACTGATTCATTTGAAACCGATTTAACACTGGCATTAAATCATGCTGATACAATAACTGCAGAAAGAGTCGTTCATACACTTAAAGGGATTGCTGGGACCATCGGAGCAACAGAATTGGCCGCCCACACTGCAGAGTTAGAGTCGTATGTTAAGCTGATAAGTGTTGCTGATCCCAATATGCTTGAGCTCGAATCTAAGCTGAATCAGGTTAGAGAAGCGTTAACTAAGGTTAGGAATGAGATCGAACTTTATTTCGACTCTTCTGAAAATATTACTGCTAATCAATCACCTGATGAAAAAACATTATCTACAAGTGAGTTGCAAGAGAGATTAAGTAAACTCGATGAGATGTTAGAGAATTATGAGGCTGAAGTGGGGGATTTTATCTTCGATGAGCTATATTTCTTAAGAGATGGCCATTTCGCCAAAGAGTTTATTGAGCTAAATAAGCTGGTGGAAAGTTACGATTTTGAAGCTGCGAGAGCTGTCGTTGCTTCAATATTATCATCACTAAATGAGAGCTAGATTAAGGGATCCTAAGAGTGGATAAGAGTACTGTTGAAAAAGCAACCGTTCTAGTCGTTGATGATACACCTGAAAACATTGATGTTTTAGCGGGGGTATTGAGAGACCAATACAAAGTTAAAGTTGCTAAAAATGGCGAAATAGCTTTAAGGAACACTCGCTCAACAACGCCTCCTGATTTGATTTTATTGGATGTGATGATGGACGGTATTGATGGTTATGAAGTCTGCCGTCAGTTAAAAATTGATCATAGTACCCGTCATATTCCGATCATCTTTGTCACTGCGAAGATAGCTCAAGAAGATGAGGTGAGAGGACTTGAATTAGGGGCTGTTGATTACATCACTAAACCCATTAGCCCTGCAATCGTGCTGTCGCGAGTGAAAACCCATCTCGCGCTTTATAATCAAAATCGTGAGCTTGACCGAAAGGTGATGGAGAAGACTCAAGAGCTATCCGATAACCAGCTTAAAGTGGTGCAAAGGTTGGGTAGAGCTGCCGAATATAAAGATAATGAAACAGGGATGCACGTTATCCGAATGAGTCATTACACCTATGTTCTTGCCCTTGCAACGGGGATGAGTGAGAAAGATGCTGAGACATTAAAAATTGCCGCACCTATGCACGATGTCGGTAAAATTGGTATTCCAGATTCTATTTTACAAAAACAGGGAAAGCTGGATGACGATGAGTGGCAAATTATGCTTACCCATGCCGAAATAGGCGCCCAAATTTTAGGGGATGATGGTTCAGAGATGCTTAGCATCGCACGCACCGTCGCGTTATCACACCATGAAAAGTGGGACGGAAGTGGTTATCCTTACGGTTTAAAAGGCGAAGCGATCCCTAAGGTGGGGCGTATTGTGGCTATAGCCGATGTTTTTGATGCATTGACGAGTGTGAGACCTTACAAAAAAGCTTGGTCTGTTGATGAAGCTATTCAATTATTGAAAGATGAATCAGGTCTGCATTTTGACCCAACATTAGTGTCCCTATTTATCTCCTCTTTGGATGAAATACTGGTGATTAAGAGCCAATTTAAAGGGTAGATAGCCAACTTAATCACCAGAGAACAATTTGAGGGAGATCAGTAAACGACCTCAATCTCTGCTGAAAGGCTATTGGCAATGAAGCAGTTTGCGTGGGCCTTTTCATGAATTTTTTCTAGTACTTCTGCTGAGACTTCAACCCCTTGCTGAAAAATGATTTTAGGTTGTAATATCAGCTTTACTATCGCTATTTTCCCCGCTGAATTTTTACCTAAAATGGCACTGGCGTTATCGGTATAGCTTTCAACGGGTAGACGCTTTAAGTGTGCAATAGTAAGGAAAGTGAGCATATGGCAGGATGAGAGTGCTGCAAGCAGTTGCTCTTCAGGGTTTATCTTAGATTGATTACCCTTATATTCAGGTGCTGATGAGGCCTGCACTGTTTGTCCACTGCCAAATTCAATGGCATGATCTCGATTAAACTCTCCTTCAGTACTCTCTTGTGTAGTCCATAGGGTCGTTAAGGAAAAACTCATTTTAGATCCCTCAAAAAATAAGAAGGTCACTGATTTAGTGAGCAGCTTAGTGTGATTCAATTAGTCCGGTTAGCTCTACTGGCGCCAGGGCCGTGGCCAAAGTGACGCTTAAACGCCTTGGCAAATGATACATCATTGCGGTAGCCAACATCTAATGCGACTTTTAATACTGAATCTCCTTGTATAAGCTGTTTTTTCGCCTTCGATAATCTCAAATGTGAAAGATACTCCAGCGGCGTTGCTTGTAAGTACCGCTTAAAATGGCTAACAAAACTAGCGCGGGAGTAGCCACCGATGTCGGCTAATGAATTGAGATCCCATGGTGCACCTATATCGGTATCTATGGCTTGCAGTACTTTTGTCATTTTAGTATCTTGAAGGGCACGAAATAGACCTAATCGAGTGCTCTCCTCCATTGCTAACTGTCTGAGTAAGCTAAGAAAGAAAACTTCACTCAAACGCGATAATATGGCATCGCTGGCTTGGCTCCCTAGTGTCACTTCTTGAATTAATCCCTCGATGATACTGCCAAGCGCCCCCTGTCTTTGTTGAGCTCTAATTAAAATATAGGAGGGGAGTTGAGCAATAAGGGGATGTTTCTTATCCTCCTTGAAATCAAAATAACCACATACTAACCCAGTGCTATTGGGAGCGCTGTCTTCGATTGGGTAGGCAATAAACAGATCCGTTTCTGCTGCTGTCTGTTTATCTTGGCTATAGCTGATGACATGAGGGGCATCATGGGGAAAGATAACCAAATCGCCTGCGGTTAACGGTTCAGCTTCGAAGTCATCACAATATAAGAAGGCTTGGCCTGAGCTGATTAAGTGAAAGCTGGCAAGCCCTGAACCTGAAGTGTTGGTACTCCACGCATCACAGACCAATGAACGGTGGAATATGGTCGCATTGAGGTGAAATGAGGAGAGTAAGCTGTTTAATACTGACATTTGGAACCTATGTTTCGTTTAAATATAAGCGCTGAAATAGACTGACTGACATAAAGTATAGATTCTGAGGCATACCGTGAAGCTAATGATTTTTCTATCCTAAATAGGAATCAAATAAACTATTTTAGGGATCGGAAATGAAAAAGTTAATCACACAATTTATCACTCTTACTGCGCTAGTGCTGAGTCTTAATGCCTTTGCTGCTACGCCAGAGAAAAACGCCGACGGCGTGGTTGAAATTTATCTTGAACAACATGGTGGTCATTTCTCAGCGCGAGATACATTAGCGGCTTTGAAACCGGGAAAGTATCAATTTATTATCAACAATAAAGCTGGCAAACTCGTTGGTTTTCAGCTGCAAAACTTTACCACTCACGAAGCGTTAGATATGTTTCCGCTTGAACCTGGCGAAACCTTAAAAAGCGATGTGATCAATGTGACGTCTGAAGGCGTTCGTTTCCGCTGTCCAATCAATCCAACACCTTGGTATGACATTGATGGTATTAGAGGATAAACATAAGACCGAGTAAGCGGGTTGTTTATTTCTTATCAGTGATTTTATAAAGAAAAAGACTGCAGTTATGCAGTCTTTTTGGCTATTACAATATTGAATGTCACGTTATTCATGAATGTTTTGCGTCGTTTCTACGTAAGTTTGCATCGCTGACATCTGCTGCTGTTGAGCTTTACTGTTCACGACAGTTGCACGTGCATCATCATTATTTGATAAGTAGTAGGCAGTAGAAGCTGAAATTCCGTTGTTATTGCCTGTAGCGACGCCCGCCATATCGGAATAGATTTGATACTGAGCTTTTGCTTTACGAAATTCTAGATAGTTGTCGACCTTTTCACCTTTATTGGGCAATTCAGGCTTTGCAGGTAAAGTGTCGACATCATTTTTCTGCTGGGAGTTTGTCTGTTGATCGTTCGCTGAAAGCTGTGCTGCTTGAACGGAAATGGTCACTTTATCTGCTGAGTGACTATTGTGGTGATTGCTTTCAGTGCCAACAAGTGTGCTGTTTGGCGTCTTGGTGGTGTGGTGATCGAGACCGGATATTCCGTTTGTATTTTGGGATTGTGATGTCACTAACATACTGGCCTCATTATCATAAAAGTATAAAAAGGTATTGTATGATTATTTATCTGAATGTCGGCTGAACTTAGTGCAAAGACTTTACTCACTCAGTCTGTGTGGTCAGTGTTTCGCTAAGTGATGAATGCCCAGCTAGCTAATCAGCATAAGGCTGACGCCAAGAGAGGTGGAACCCGCCATTAAATGTGGCAAATGCCTAGGCCGATAGCTTGCAGTTAAGATCACCAATAGACCAGCAAACGATAAGATTCCGATAAACAGTATACTGCCATAGGCAAAACCTAGATAACTGATCCCTAGGTAGTAACTGGCTATTAAGATAGACCAACCAACCCAATATAATCCTCGACTCTGAGCTTGAGTAGGGGGTTGCTTAAAACTGTCTCGGAAATGGGAAAACATGGCTAAAGCCATGCATCCCAAAGCAAGGTAGCTGAAAGTTAATAAGCTGAAGATCAGAGTATTTGAGATCATCGTTTATGCGCCTTTTGTCGATGTAATTTGAGATGCTAGCTTTGGGGTTATGTTAGCTTTGTGTTTAGCGGGACTGGATGATGTCGATAAACTGATTTTATTGGCGAGCTTGTTTGAGGCAAACCAAAGCGCACCGCCTAACAAGACGCACATCATATCGAATCCAACTAACGCCCATTGCTGCTGGCTGATATTATTTATCAGGTGACTATTGGAGGTTAGTGCATTGAGTGCTGGTATGGCGAGTAAGCCTATTGCGCCAAAACGTAATACAAAACGCCAGCTGGTTTGAGTTCGGTTGATGCAGGCCAACATTGCGACGAGGGTCAAAGTAATAAAGAAGCAGTTCACCTCCCATTGAGCTCGGTTGGCCATCTCAGTAGGTAGCAAACGGTTGGCGTAAAAAAAGCTACAAGTGGCAACGGGGAGTCCAGCAATGAAAGTCAGGTTTAACCCTTCGACTAGACGTAAGCCTAGACTAGGTTTTGCTCCATTTTTGATATTCTTTTGTTGTTTTTGACGGATTTTCACCGCCCATAAAAGGGTGCCTGTCGCAATCATAGCGCAGCCCATAATGCCGCATATAAAGAAAAATACCCTAAGCAATGGTTCTGAAAATCGCGCTGTATGTAATGACATTAATGTATCGTGAGTGGCATGAGTTGCCGATGGCGAATCAGGAATGTCACTGACTAATTTGCCAGTAACGCCACTAAACACTAATGGAATACGTTTGTCAGTGACCGCTTGTTGAGTGTTTTTGTAGAAACTGATACGGCTATTTTGATCATTAAGATTGGTGACAACCACTTGTTTTATTGGTGTCTCTCCCCAATAAGATTTTACCAGTGGCAACAAGGTGTTTATTTGAACCATGTCGGCTGAAATACCAACAGGTTTTACTTGCTCTCGTCCAGGGTTCAGTTCAGCACGAAACGCGCGCGTATCACCATCATAGGCTGTGAGTACCCCCCAAGGCATATACATCATCATTAGAGTGATAAGGCCCGTGTAAGTGATCATTAGGTGATAGGGCAGAGCCAATACCGAACTGACATTGTGGGCATCGAGCCATGAGCGGCTACCTTTGTTGCGTCTGAAACTAAAGAAGTCTTTAAATATACGCTTATGGATCACGATGCCGCTGATTAAGGCCAGCAACATAAACATGGTACAGAAGCCTACTATCCAACGTGCAATTTTGGCTGGCATATAGTGAAGATCAAAATGCAGGCGATAGAAAAAATTACCCCCTTTTGAGTCTCGGGTTTCGGTGACGACGCCTTGATCATTCGTTTTAACCACATGCTCAATAAACTCACCACGACGTTGCCCAGCTTTAGGTTGTGTTTGCCAGCTATAACTGAGATAAGGCTTACGTTCGATAGGTAGGTTTATACGCCAGTCTTTGGCATTTTCAGCATGTAGTTCTAAGTAATCTTGTCCCTGTGCTAACTGCTGTTCAAGATGGTTTTCCTGATAGTGTTGAAAAACCTCACTATGTAACTCAGGTTGAGTCCAGAGCGATATTTCATAACGGTAGTAGCTTACTGTACCTGCAAAAAAAACCAGTAATAACACCCAGCAGACCAGTAGACCTACCCAAGTATGTAGCCACGTCATGGTGCGGAAAAATGTCTCTTTCATGAATTAGCCAACCACTAAGATGATGAGGTAGAGCAAAGTGCTAATGCATAGAAGGTCGCGCCAAGCTTGCCAGTTCTTTCTTACACTAAAAGACCAGAGTGCAGCAGCAAGATAGAATAGGAATGACAGCATCATGGCTACAAGAACACTTTCGGCTTTGGGAAGTGGTAAAGATAAAGAGAGTAATCCGCATGCCGTTGCTGCCACGATGTAGCCGCCAAAGATGGCGGCTAATGCACGGGATGAAATATCGAACCCCTTGGTTGCAAATAGTGCTCGAAACTTACAATTAGCTAGTACCACAGTGCTTCCTAATGGTTTTTCAAAAATTTAGATGACAGTTGTGCGTGGGATTTTACATGAACTAACGCTAATGAGAACGGTTTTTATTTAGATTTAATGTGTAAAGATCCTCAGATGAGAGCTGAGTCCCAAAACATCAAGCTAACGGAGTGACAAAAGAGCAAAAAGTGAGTGAACCTTGTTCATTGGATGAAAAGTATGGTTAAGGGAGAGCCCTGAAAAAGGCGGGGGAGTTTTACTTCAAATGACTAGATTTTTGTTTATGCTTATAGTGAACCTCCGATTTTGCGCTATTTGTTGTCAAAAATGCAGCGTTTTGTGTGTTTTTATGACTGTTAGCTTAGTTTTGCCTTAATTTTAGACATTGAATATAAGGGAGGCTTGCATTTGTTGGATATGAGGAGTAAATATTAAGTCAGCTAGTTTGATAGTTTACGAAACAGCTTATTTTCAATTGCGTTACAGAGTGGGGACTGCAGCAATCAAATTAAGCCACAGTGTTGACTCAAATGGTTAGCACTTCGAATGTCATGATTAGAATGGATACAGAGTAAAAAAGGACTGATAGTTAAGGGTAAAATTAAAAAGTGTGCGGCAATAGTTACTCAGTAAATTTAATTTTACATGCCCCCTTGTGTTTTCCCTTCTCAGCCCCGAGCTCTATTATTGAAGTAATTCTTAAAAGGAAAACCTATGAAAATAAATCTTTCAGGTCACCACGTTGATATTAGTGATTCAATCAAAGAACATGTGAACGACAAGTTTTCTAAAATCGCAACACACTTCCCGACGTTAATCTCATTGGATGTTATCATCTCGAAAGAGCACGGTGAACATCAAGTTGAGTTACGTACTAATTATGAAGGTAGCCGAATTTCTGCTTCTGGTACAAATGAAATCATGTTTCCTGCTATTACGTCAGCATCAAAGAAGCTTGATGCAGCACTTAAACATCGTAAAGGGCAATTGAAAGCTGATTTGCATGAGAAACCAGTGAGCACGACACCAGAAATAGCTCATGAAATCATTCAAGAGATGAAACTCGTTTAAGTTAGCTACATTTAGCATCACTTTGTTGTTGGCTAAATAGAAGTTAAGAAATAAAAAAAACCACCGATTATTCGGTGGTTTTTTTTGGCTAAATAGAACCACCTTATTTGTTTTTATTTGTTCTCTGATCACATGAATAAAAATGAGTAACGTCACTTTTGGGTGAACATTTCCCAAAATATAATAAGGATGCATTGAAAGTTGCTGATGTCGTGAGCGCTTTACGGATACTTCATACTGATTGGTCTTATACCAATTACATTAAGTATCTGTTCATTCAGCGGGAATTCAAAGCGCTGAAGGCAAGGCGGATGATTGAAGCTAATAGTTATTCTATATCTAAATCATTCAACACTGCATCCAGGGCTTTGAAACCCGCCCTGCGGGAGGCTCTCAAACATTCCACTTCTGCTTTCCATTGACTTACAATGGGATAACCATTCTTTCATCAATGCGCCTTGAATTGAAAAGTTTGAGCGCCTCTGAATTGATAACATATTTAATGTAGTTGGTATTAGTATTACTGTTTGGCTCTGTTATTATCTTACTCTTGCTGGTATTACATTTATCCGGAGCTCACTTGTCGTCATCTCAAACGTCAACCCCTTCTTCAGTTGCACTCTATTTTTGTCCATTAAATCTAGATGTTCTACATCCAGAGCAATCTGATCTTATGCGTCAATGGTTGTCTGAAGATGAATTAGCTAAGGTGTCTCGTTATATTCAGCCCCAAGCTAGGGATAAAGGTTTAATGGTAAGGGCTTACCTCAGAGGCATTTTATCCCTGCACTGTGATACTGGTGACAAAATTGCGCCTCAGGATTGGTGCTTTGAATATGGCGAGAAAGGTAAGCCTGATTTAACCTCTAAGCAGCGTGAACGTACCGGGCTTAAGTTTAATATTAGTCATAGTGGTGATTGGTTAGTGATAGCCTTACTTAATGTGAAGCAAGTGCCAGAGATACACATTGAACTGGGCGTCGATATTGAGCGCACTAGGGCGAGCACCAACATCTATTCGATTTTAAGTCATTACTTTACTCAAATAGAATCCGATGAACTGTTAGCACTGCCAGAAAGCTTGCAGCGGGAGCGCTTTTTCGACCTTTGGGCGTTGAAAGAGTCCTACATAAAAGCGAAAGGATTGGGGCTATCTTTGTCACTTAAATCATTTAGCTTCGATTTTTCAGTAGTCACAGACAACACGTTGGTCCTTAGTCAATCGACCCAAGACACTAATGAGATAGTATTATTTGGTGATATTCAGCTTAATTTAACCCAAGAAGATAAAGCTGATGGGAGTCGCGCTGAAAACTGGAAGGTCTCTTTGGGTAGGCTAAACGAAGAGTATCGTTTTGCTGTTAGTGTTTCTAATCTCGATAAGCTTGAGCTGAAAGCGTGTCAGTTAACGTTAGCGGACATGTTAGCCCTAGCATGATTGAAATAAAGAGCTGATTGTTTAAATCAGCTCATCCTATTTTTATCTCACATTTTTAGTATTTAGCTTGTAGTGTTAACCAAAGTTTATTCGTGTCATTCGAGAAGCTATATCCTGCATCTGCACCACTGAAACTCGCGTATTTAACCCCTACATCATAGTGTTTTGCAAAAGGGTAAGTCGCTGCGATATCCCACTCCTTGCCCATGTCGACATCACCATAATCTGAGTCAAACTTGTGGTATTTTGCCAGTAATTTAAGGCCTGCTACTTTTGCCGTTAAGATAAAGTGGGTATCGACGATGCCATTTTCCCAGTTGCCCGCACCACCAAAGAGGAACTTATCTGTCCAACCATTGAAAGCGTGTAACGTCGCCAGTGGAGTGATGAAACCTGCTTTACCATCATCAGAACCTAAGACTTCATAGCCTAATTTAGCACCGAAACCTTCATAACCGATGCCTGCACCCAATTTGTAGTAATTGGCCGTGTATGTGGTTGGGTTGTTTCCTCCCTCTGATTGCTGAGCAAATTCGGCTTCGTAGTTTACTTTTATACTATCGAGTTTTATATCGCCTGCGGCGCGAATACCGTAAGTGTCCGTTGAGAACTTAGCGACACTGAGGTTATCTATAAGGTAGGCATAACCACTTAACTTAATGAATCCAAGGCCCTTGTAGTTGACGTTTAATAAGCTGGTTTCGTTTTTATGCTCCTCTTTACCTGAGCCTTCAGGGAAGATGCGATTAACATTATTGACATAAGCGTAGTAAGCCGTGAGGTTGTCAATTGCGGTATTCTTTACTGAAAACGCATCGTAGGTTTGCTCATTTTGACGGAAACCGACACCACCAACAAATCTTTGATTGTCGAGTAAAATACGCTGACGGCCATATTTTAATAGTGTGTTGGCTGGTGCCTTATAACCGATAAAAGCCTGGTTAATTTGAGTGTATTCATAATCCGCTATTAAGGGTTCATTATCGGTTGAACGAACATCGTCAACTTCGGTTAGCGCAAAGAAGTTATAGATATCGCCAGTTTTATAGTTTAAGCGTGTGCGCAGGGTTGTTTGGTGCTGATCGTCGACATTCTCGACGTCAGCCTGCTCGTAACGTAGGCGAAATTGAAGTTTTATCTCAGCATCATCGATAAAGGCTTTTTTTAGTGGATCTATCGTATCAGCTGCGATGGCTGATGCGGACATACTTGCTAATACTGCGAGGGTAAGTGCACGAACTTTCATTAGGTAGTTCCTTTGTTTCATCATTGCTTTGTGCTTGTTATAGATGTTAATCGCAGTGGTTTTTTTGATCTGGAACAATGTTAACTAATGATTGCTGACATGTTGTTACAAATGTGATGTAGATCATCAGTTCATACTAATTTAGGAATACTCATAAAGTGGTATTTTGTATTTGTATTGAGTATGTACAGGAATGGGGGAGGTGGGGGGACTTGGTGTCTTGCGATGCTCAGTATTGCGAGATTGACAAAACACAGCAAGCTTAAGCTCACTGTGTTTTGTTTGTTGAGTTAAGTTGTTTCAGGTATCAATATTTCAGATACTAATGTTCCAGATATTAGTGTTTGTGTGCATCTTTTTGGTTAGGGTTTAGCGGCACTATCTCAAAATCGGCTTTAAATTCAACCAAGCTGGAAGCAATTTTTTCGAATGCACTTTTATCTCCAGTTAGCTCTGCGCTGCCATTTGCTAACAAGGCCTTAAGCGTCACCTCTCCCATTAATATGCGATTCACGTCAGCTTTATTGATGGTGAGGTCTGCATCAGCAACCTTAAGTTTGCTCACTTCAATATTGTTTAAGTTGCCGTTACTCATCTCTACATAGAGGATCCGTCCGTCATCTGGGGTGATCACATTCATGGTAACCTCTCCGTGTTTTGCCGCTTGTAAACTGTCGACTTTGACTGCTAGGAAGTCGAATAAAGTTGGCATGTCCATCTCACTGATCACATCAGCTGAAGCTGTCTTTGGCGTGCCAGCTTGGATGCCTACTCTGAGCTCTTGTGCGCCGGTGAGATAGATGTTTCTCCAGCCTGCTCCTTCAGATTGATAACCTAATTGCTCATAGGTGTCGGCGAGCAGATCCCGGGCTTTATCGTTACTAGGGTCTGCCATTACCACTTTATTAAGTGCTGTTGCAACAAAGCGGTAATCTCCTTGAGCAAAATCGGCCTGTGCTTTAGCTATTACCGTATTCGCTCCGCCCATGTATTCGACAAACTTTACCGCTTCTGGGTGAGTTGGAAGAGGGTTAAGGTTGGCAGGGTTCATGTCGAAGTAACCTAAATACATGTTATACACTGCTTTAGCATTATGGCTATAGGTGCCGTGATAGCCGTTGGTATGCCAAGCTTTGTAAATTGATTCAGGGATAACATCTTGAACAGCGTCGCCGATGTCCTGAATAGTGACACCTTGGTTGGCTAAACGTAATGTTTGATTATGCACTAAACCATAGTTATCACGTTGCAACTTAAGGAAGTCATTAATCGCTTCATTTCCCCATATTGGCGCTGAGTGAGCAGCAAACAAGGTTTCAACGTCACTGCCGAAGGCATTAATCATCTCATTAATATCTTTTGACCATTTTTGCGAATCGCGAACCTTAGCACCACGCAGGGTATAGACGTTGTGCATTCCCTGATAAGTTAGCTCCGCAGTCCACAGTGCTTTCATTGACGGGATATAGGTGATCATTTCAGATGCGGCTTCGGTGCCAGAAGCATCCATAAAGACCATCTCTAGGCCATCAATGGTTAATGTCTCCCATTTACCCTGGCCGTTGAGGGTGTGATCGGGCTTAACGTAAGTGATTTCACCTTTCGATATCCCTTTACCTAGCGCTGCATCAACAATTCCGTGGTCATGCTTACCCAATGTGGCCCCATACTGATAGGCGGCTCGTCTGCTCATAGCATTACCAGCTAGCACGTTTTCATCGACGATCTCTTTAGTGATATTGTCTGATCCGTACACTTCGACATTAGGATAAAGTTCCTGCACACCACGGGCACCACCAAAGTGATCGGCATGACTGTGTGAATAGATCATCGCAACTACTGGGAGATCACCACCTTCGGGAAGGTTTTTCATGGCAAACTCAAGTGATAGTTTGGCAGCTTCTTTAGTTAGTAGTACATCGTAGGCTATCCAGCCGTTATCACTGCGAATTAACGTGAGGTTAGAGAGGTCAGTACCGCGCACCTGATAGATACCATCACGGACCTTATATAACCCATTTGCCACCATGTTCAATTGTGCTTGACGGTGTAAAGACGGATTGATTGAATCGGGTGCTTTATCGTTGAGGAATTCGAATTCAGAACGCATGATAGCAGCCGTTTTCTCATCAAGTTCGGCGATCAGGTTTTTTGAAGATTGCTCAAATGCGGCTTTATCGGCAAAGTTCAGTGTCTTAGCAATCTCTTTATTGGCACTGGCTGTGTGTTGGGTGGCATCTTTACCTGCATAGCTTACGCTGATGTGGTCATGTTCATGTTGTGCGGCAAAGGCATTAACGCTAACTGCATTGAGTGATAATGCACTGATAATTGATACTGCAAGTAATGAGTTTTTCATGGTGTAGCCCCTTTCAAGAGTAATCTGGGTTCAGTCATTAATTGGCGTTAAGCTAATGAGACTGAACGGTTTCTAACTGTTGAAACTATTCTATCTCGCTTGAACTGATAAATAATTAGGCTTAACCTGTACTCTACTATTTATATTGTGAATATTAGGGGGGGTAATGTTTCAAGAAAAATTGCTGGATCTGAACTTACTTAGAGTGTTCTCTGTGGTGTATAGAACGGCGTCATTTAGCCGCGCTGCTGAAGAGTTGAATTTGACCCAGTCATCGGTAAGTAATGCCATTGCTAGGCTGAAACAATCCATAGGTGAGGAGTTGTTCATTCGTGCAGGCAGAGGAGTTAAGCCGACCTTGGTTGCGTTGAACTTATATCAACAACTGGAGCAACCTTTGCTAGCCATTGAGCAAGTCGTATCGGGTTTACACCTTTTTGATCCCAAGACAAGCGAACGTACTTTTTACGTGTATGCCAATGAAACGATTATTCATCTGCTTCAAACACGCGTGGATGAATACCTGAGTGAAAGCGGTATTGATATTGTGTTTCGTGAAGCTCCGATCGCGGAGGAGTTGTTACAGGGGGATCTTCAATTAGAGAAGGTTGATTTGGCCATTGATGTATCTCAACCTAACTTAGCTTCTTTTGCTTCAATGAAGGTGTTGGAAGATCGATTAAACTGTGTTGTCAGAAAAGATCATCCCAGAATTAAGGGAAGTTTGAGTCGTGAGCAATATTTTGCTGAAAAACACATTATTCACATAATGCGTCGATCAAATTTGAGTATGGCTGATCTGATGACAAAAGAGGCACTTCCTGCAAGAGAGATGTACGGTGAACAATCATCCCTGTTAAGTATGCTTGCTACAGCGGCAAAATCTGATGCTATCGCAGTTGCGACGCAATCTTATACCGATGCATATGCTGATTTGTTTGGCTTACAAGTGTTGTCACTTCCTTTTGCGACTAAACCAATTGAGCTCTACATGGTGTGGAGTAAAAAATTACAACACAATACGGCTAACCTTTGGCTAAGAGAGACGTTGTTGACACTAATGAAGCGATTGTAAATCAAGGGGACGTTTTTTAGCTGGGCAAGTTTTATCAGATTAATGATGAATTCTGCATCTTGAAGTGGTTTGGGTATAGAGAGTAAAAGGAGGAGCTGAGAAAGCAGCTCCATTAATGCTATTGTCTCGCTAATCTATGACTTTCTGAAGGCTGTTCAAAGTCACTACGATAAGGATTGATATCCAAGCCACCACGACGGGTGTAACGGGCATACACTGTCAACTTTGCACAGTGGCAGAAACGTTTCAGATCAACAAAAATGCGTTCGATACACTGTTCGTGGAACTCGTTATGTTGGCGGAACGAGATAAGGTATCGAAGCAGTTTCTCGCGATCTATCTTCGGTCCCTGATAACGGATCATCACACTGCCCCAATCGGGCTGTGATGTAATTAAACAATTAGACTTTAACAAGTTAGAGTTTAATGTTTCAGCTACCATCGACTTATCATCTGTGCTGTCTAGTAAGTAGTCGGGATTGAAATTGTAATCCTCAATTTCAATGTCTAGATCATCAATACAAGTACCTGGAAGTTCAACAATGCGCTGATGAGTGAAGTGTTTGGGTTCGATAACTTTCACTAACACTTCACCATTTGCACAACGACTGAGGTCATCGGCTAATGTTGATTGAACCAGCTCAATAGAGTCAAACTTTGTTTGATTGAAACTATTAAGATAAAGCTTAAAAGACTTGGACTCGATTAAGTGCTCACTATCAAAGCTGAGGTGAAATTCAGCGATAGCGACCATTGGCTTTCCTTTGGCGTTCAGCCATGAAAGTTCATAGCCTGTCCATATATCTGTGCCATGGAAGGGCAGAGTATCAATGAGCTCTATGGCATCACGGTTGAGTTTACGAGGAACCCCTTGCAGCAGAGATGCGTCATACTCAGACTGATAGCCTGTCGCTTTTCCTAGCGTCAGTTCAGAAAGCGCTTTTGCGTCACTATAAGGATCATGAACTTGTGTCATCAATGGTTTTTCCATGGCAAAATAGATAACCATTATACCTGATTTTGGACAACAACTAAGTGTCTTCTTTACCTGCGCTGAATAAATTCTTAAAAATATATCATCAAGCTTATATTGATAAGCTAGGAGAATCTCCTCGCTATTATCCTCAAGGAGAGAACTCCCTTTGTATTGAAGGTGAGTTTATTGAGGATGAGCATGGTGAGGGGATGGATAATACGGTCTACTGGCACCCGAAAGAGAGAGCAGACAGTGTCAATTTTGACAATGTGGAAACGGCGCTAGAGATCGCATTACACCCAGACATTAACGGTTTATTTTGCACCCATTTTTCAGCTCCACTTCTATTTGACTCACAGTGGGGAGCTGGCGAGCTATTACAGGTGTGGAATGAGACCGATTTTGATTATCTACAACAAAATATCATTGGCCATCTGATGATGAAGAAAAAGCTTAAACAGGCACCAACTTGGTTTATTGGTGTGTTAGGTGATGGAGACAGAATGCTCACTGTCGATAATGAAGATGGCAGTGTGTGGATTGAGATCCCCGGTCAAGTACCCAGCGAAAAACTCACTGACTCATTGGAGATTTTTATTAGCGGATTAACCCCCAGAGTGGCCCCGCCTGAATTGCATATCGAAGAGTCGATGCCTGAACTCGATCATCCGGGGATTTGGCATCGCATTAAGTTGATGTGGCAGAACCTGAAAGGGAAATAATATCAATCCTATATATAGATTCGAGCTCTCACGTTGAGAGTCTCGAATTTAGGCATTTCAGTTAAAGGTGATCCCACGAAATATTCGAGACAATACGGCACTCGTCACAACGGAAATGAAACATATCCAGTAAAGGTTCATCCAATAGCCACTCTTTATTACCACAACGTGGACAGGGGCGTAGCTTTTCAGAAGCCAAGCTGTCTCCACCAACACGATAAAGATAGTAGTAAGTCGGAATGTTAGTTTGAAATTCAATTCTTCCTCTGATATCCCAACCACGACGGAAAAGATCGCTGTTCGTTGAGGTAAGCTCTTCTAACGCGGCAAATTCAGCCTTAGTCGCTGCAGCCATCTGAAGTTCGTCACAGGCTTGCCACTCGGTCTGCCAACGAATAACACGCTTATGGTCGCCATTAAAAGTGGCGGGTAGCTGATAGAGTGGAATAGGTTGTAAAGTGTCACCATTTCGCACAGGAGAGCACATATGTACGTAGCTGGTGTAGATGAGTTGCCAACTCGGCTTTTCAGAGCTGCTGCTTTCTGAATTGATATCCTGGCCGACATACTTCTCTCTTGGGGCAAGCAGCTTAGCGTGGGTTAGGTCATTTAATGCGGAGTTTACCCAAGGGCTGTTAAAACGTTTAGCTAAACTGCTCTTTTCAGGCATTAATAGCCTGACTCTAAAGTCGCCATCATTGAAGGCAACGGCAAATTCTCTTCCTAATACCTGACCGTTAGCTCTATAAGCTTCCAGAAGACCATTTATTGCTTTTTCAGCAGCGGTAATCGTGGTGTCATCAAAACACTCAAATCGCAGTTCTATAACGTGCATTACTTTTGGACCTTATGGTCTGCTTCTAACTGGGTTACTCTAATACTAAGTTGTTGATAAGCATTTTTTAGTTGTTCAAAATCATGTTTGAGCTTATCTAACTCAGAGCTCTCTTCGGTATTATCTGTTTGGGATAACGGAGAACTAGGGGGCTGTATTTGTGCGATTGACTCTGGTGACATCGATTTAAACTGCTGTAAACCTTGGATAAGTATTGGTAATGGAATACTGTTCCCCAATTTAGTTTTAATCAAGGCTAAGCTGGGTTGCTTTCCTGTGTTTGCGACTGACTTGGCTGCAGCTAAAACGTGTTCTAAAGGACTCATCATTGGTTATTTTTCTCAATAGCTAGCCTAAACGACTAATAAAATTGTTCACTAATTAATAAATATCAATATAAACAATGCGATATTGTATTGGCCTGTAATTTGCTTTAACGAGTCTAACCATAATAAAGAAACAGGAAGTCATAGTGAAAACAAATTTAATTGGTTTAGCATTTATTAGCATTGCAAGTTTAAGCCTATCTGGGTGTGTACTCAATATCGGTGATGGAGAATCTGGTTGGAATGGTCAAGATGGTTGGGAAACCAAACAAAATGTAAATCGTGCAAATTTGGCTAAATTAGCCTTAGGGATGAATCAAGATCAAGTTAACGTTTTGATGGGGAAAGCTGACTTTTATGAGGCTTATATCGAGAATGAAAAAGAGGTGCACGTGCTTTTTTATCGAACGCAACGAAACAGTGGTGATGGCAAGATTACAAAAGATGAATGCACGCCTGTAGTCATCAGTAATAATAGTCTTGTGGGTTGGGGTGAGAAAGCTTACCTCACCATTTAAACATCACTTTCTGATAAGGGCGTCTAATTGGTCGATAAGTTCAGACCATTGGGCGTCTTCCTCTATCGCTTCTCTTAAGAAGCTTTTCTGTGATTCACTCCAGAACTCAGCCTGGCATATTAATACATTGGCAGGGATCTGCTTGCTCGCAATAAATTTGTCAATATTGTCTTCACTGTTATCTATGCCTAGTTGTTCAAACAAATGGCTAAGATCTTGTGGCGTCGTATCCATTGACCGCTCCTTAAATAACGATACTTGCTAGCTATTATGAGTATGGATCAAACTTAAACAAAAAGTGGTTATTTTCAAAGCATATCTGAATAATATTTACACTGTCAATTGGGCTTGATACATTGGTTGATAACTGTTCTAGATTGAAGGTTATCAATTAATGACTAAAGACGCTAACGCATTACTAGAAGCTTATCGAGCTGTATACCTAACGGCTGAAGATCTTCGGGTTGCAGCATCAATACTCTATAACGCCTATCACGATGACCCCTTCTTTATTGATTCATTACATGCCGGCGATTTAGCCATGTATGAGCAAAAGTTGAGAGGGGCAATACGTGAGGAACTCAACGAGTTATGGCAACAAGAGCAGGCATTAATTGGGTTGTTCGATTCAGACAGAATGGTTGGTGTTGCTTGTATCGTGACTCAACAAGTTCCATTAGGGGAGTCTAGATACTGGCATTGGCGTTTAAAGATGCTAATTAGTACAGGATGGCAATCAACACAGGCTTTGATTAAGAAAGAGTCTTCACTGTTAGAACATCTACCAAGCCCTCATTGCGGTATTTTGCAATTTATTGCGGTTTCTCCTACAGAGCAAGGGAAGGGGCTTGGAAGTCAGTTGGTTCAAGCAGCATTAAGCTGGTGTGATGAACAGCCTGAACTGGAAGGGATCGGTGTTTTTGCGAGTGATGCGAGCCATGCACAACTTTTTAGCCAACATGGGTTTACCCTTTTAGAGCCGTTGTCGATAGGCAATGTTGAAGGTGAATTACTGTTTTATCGTGGTCACGATAATGACTGAGCCCGCTAAATTAAATGGGGAAAAAGCATACTCAACTTTTAAAGATTTTTACCCCTTTTATCTATCACAACACCAAAACTCCACCTGTAGGCGCTTACATTATATTGGTACCTTGTCCATTTTAGTGATTTTGATTGAAACGCTTATGACTCAAAACTGGATCCAACTTTTGCTTTTGCCTTTAGTTGGTTATGGATTTGCTTGGATTGGGCACTTTATTTTTGAGAAGAATAAACCTGCTACTTTTCAGTATCCGTTTTATAGTTTCTTGGGTGATTGGCTTATGTTTGCACAGCGAGTCGGTAAATTTTTCCGTCGTTAAATATAGCTATATCAACCTCTAAATATGTTTACTCGGATTAAATTTCGTCCTTCAAGATACATAGAGAAGTTCAATCGCTGGGATTAAGCTGAGACTGGGTTGTAGCGGTTATCCTAAACGGCTACAACAGATGTAAGAGATCTCTCACAAGAGCGTGCGACATGTGAAGAGAATAACAATAGATAAACCCCACCTTTAAATTTATATCATTTAAAAACAACTAATTAAGTTTGTTCTTCTGCTAAGACTCATCTTAGTTAAAAACTTGATTTCTACTCTCACCCCATTTTTTCTCATATTTACTCTAATATTTAACTCGTAGACGGACATACGGTAAATGAATGGATTCAGTGATCAGGATGATCGAAAGTGACTTAGGGAAAAGCACTATAGGGACATTATCAAGGATGGAGCACACTAGGATGGTGTGTTAGTACTGACTTAGGAAAGTTAAACAATCCAGGATGGAAGGTTTGCTGTCTGGAAGACAGGACACATGGATAGTGCAGAAGGGATGCTACAAGGATGGATTTGGACACGCTTAAGGATTGAGCCAGCTCGGTAAAAGGATAACCGAGAACATGGATGAGTAACTGCTTATTTATAAGTAGATACACGGAAATCAAAAGGAAGTGATAGGGATATAACAGGGATGGATTTGGACACGCTTAAGGATTGAGCTAGCTTAGTAAATGGATTACTGAGTTCATGGATGAGTACTTACTCAGAGAGTGAGTTACAGGGAAAAATGGAAGTATCAAGGATGAAGCAAGGAGCATTTTGAACGCATGGATGGTGCAGGGAGCACAATAAATAGCTGGATTGCTTAACAAAAGAAATAAAGGGCGCGACTTCAACGAAGCCGCGCTTTTTCTTTATCTGTTTTTTATTAACTTGGTCTTGTTTAGGCAATCGCCTTTATTTACATTTTCCTGTGTTACAGCTTCCACGAGAGCCACAACTCCCCCCAACAGATCCTCTTGCTTCAGGCGCTTCAAACCATTCAGGTTCGGGGAAAATAGGCCAGTCAACTTTTTTAACTGTCTTTCCATGCATCCAAATATGTGCTCGATATTGATTGATCCCATCAGTACTAAACTCAAGAAGATATTTAGCCTTCCACGTTAGGCCGCTACTGCCCCCAATACTGGGTCTGGCGGATTCCATCGCAATGGCTAACAACTGCACTTTTTGTTTGTGGCATTCTCTGTCGGCAAAAACACGGCTCAGTTCAGCCATTTGTCGAAGTTGCCAAAAAAATGCGACAATGACGATCACTGCGGCAAATAATAAAAAATCGGTCATCATGCTTTTGTCACCTTAAATAATCCCCCTATAGCAGCTGAAAGTATGGCACTTCTATCTGGATTACGAAGATCGGATAGTAGCTGAATTCGCAATACTGGTATCGCTACAATATCAGCAAAAATTTGATTAAAGAAGTGTTGTTCCTGAGCGGCAAGGGCTTCGAGGAAGGTGCTTCGAGTGTGATCATCTTTTAACGCTGCCCAGTTGCGGGCTGCGATGGTGATGAGGGCATTAGCATCAAGTAAATTGAGCTCTGCAAGGTGCGATATCCCAGCTGAAGATTTTGCTTCATCTGAGGCAAGGGCACGCAGATAATAAGGTTTTAGCTCATTATCGGCAGCGATCAACTTTTTCAATATGGTGTCAGCCAATTGTTCATCGACAGCTAAGTGTTCGAGACACTGGCATACAGCCACTTGCACTTCAGTACTTGCATAGTCAAAGCTATTAATCAGAACGGTAAGATGATCGAGTTCATCGGCGCGCACACAGATGTCTGCAATGCCTTGCAGTCCAATCTCTTGCCAGTTTTCAGCCTTTACTTGTTTAGAAAGATATTGATAGGCGAATTCATATTGTGGAGAGGCTTTTTGTTCAAGCTGCTTTTTCACCAATGCATTAAAAAGAGCCAACTTTTCTGATGTAGGCTTAAATGAAAATGGGTGATTAGCTAACTTCTGCTGTTGTTCCTCAGAGAGTACCTGCGAAGGATCCCGGCCTAATGCCTCAATAATCATTCTAATAAATTGCGTTCTGGGAGCGGGTGACAGTAAACCGCGTTCATCCAAAGGTAGCTTTAGAAACCAGATATAATGTTGCTGGCTTGCATCCCAAAAAACAATGGCAAATTGAGCATGCCCTAAAATAGGGGCTGGATAAGGTGTGGTTAGCTCCTCAATCTGCTGAAATTCTTGCATATCAATCTGTTGCACCCTTCTTCCCATGTCATAGACTTGAAATTGAGTATTCGCTGTTGATAAGAACTGAGTAAGGGTCGTTATTTCTGTCATTTTCCTGCCGTAACACCGATGATCTGCTTTTTAATATAATGGGTATTATAGGGAGAAGTGGGTTGAGATGATATTATTGTGTGTTAAATATGAGTACCAAATTAGAGTGTAAAAAGGTTTATGCCGTGCTGTATATAAAGACAACTGAAAAACTGTGCCAGTTAGAGGATGAACTTAAGGTTCATGGTTTATGGTCAAAGGAGGCCCCTTCTCAAGAAGCGATGGCTAACACCTCTCCTTTTAGCTGTGAGGTGATGTCATTTGAGAATTGGGTGCAATTTATTTTCATTCCCAAGATGAATCAGTTGATAATATCGAAGAGTGCACTTCCCTCAAGTATTTCAATCGCGCCGATGGCGCATCATGTATGGAACGCTCAGTCCCATTTGCAGCCATTAATAATGATTTTTGATGATTTGGATAATTTACTAAGTGAACAATGATAATCAGCTAGACCAGGACAATATGCACCATTCATCTGAAGAGTTTGATGAGTTAGCCCTTAATGATGAGTTAGCCCTTAATGATGGGTTAGCGGATGAAGTACCCCCAGAGATCGAGATACTATTTGAAGATGAAGATATTGTCGTCATTCATAAACCTGCTGGGCTTCTGGTGCACAGATCTTACTTAGCACGACGCGAGCGTTTCTTTGCTATGCAGATGACTCGAGATAAAGTGGGTTGCCATGTATTTCCTGTCCATCGTTTAGACAGGCCGACATCAGGCGTGCTTCTTTTTGCAAAAAGCAGCGAGATGGCAAATAATTTATGTGAGCAATTTTCTGCTAAAACAGTCCAAAAGCAATATTTAGCGATTGTTAGAGGCAATATGAATGAAGCTGGCACATTAGATTATGCACTGAGAGTTGAGCTTGATGATCATGGCGATAAAGATGTCGATCCAAATAAAGCAGCTCAAGATGCAGTGACCAGTTACCAACCTTTACTTAATGCTGAAATTCCTTACCCGTCAGGTCGTTATGCAAGTAGCCGTTACGCTATGATAAAGCTTTCGCCACATACCGGTCGTAAACATCAATTAAGACGTCATATGGCTCATCTGAGACATCCTATTGTGGGTGACACGACTCATGGTGACGGTAAACAGAATAAGTTTTTTAGAGAGCACTTCGCAATCAATAGACTTTGGCTAATTGCTAAAAGTCTCTCTTTCGCTCATCCAAGAACGGGAGAAAGAATGACGGTTGAAACAGAGTTGGAACAGGAATGGTTTACTTTGTTTAATGCTTTTGGCTGGAATGAGGATATGTTGGTTTCAGAGCCGTCATCTCTTATCGTTTAATGCTTATTTTACGCGAGTTATTTTGTATGGAGATTATCACTAGCCTTAATATCTAGCGGAGTCGCTTGATTTTCCGTGACTTGGGATAACGAGTTGTTAATGTCGTTTAACTTGACCGTTCTGAAGTAGCACATGCGTCTGATATGGGCGGCGCGATGAAGGTGTTTGAGGTGTTTATGTCGACTAGAGTGGCGCATCGATTTATATCCTTGAAGTTTCAGGCAAATAAGTTGGCATGAAGCTGTCAATAAAGTATTGTTTAATTATAAAGCTAATTTGGTCTCAAGGCGACGTATAACATGAGAAAAGTGAATCTGATTTTTGGAACTGTATATGGTAATGCACAATTTGTAGCCGAGACATTAAGGGACGATATTCAAGCAACAGGTCGAGAAGTTCAGTTATTCCAAAGTGATGCGCTTACTGATTTCATACCTCCTCAAGATGAGGTGTTATTAGTCGTGTGTTCAACTACTGGCCAAGGCGATGTTCCGGATGAGATCCTTCCTTGGTTTGAGATGCTTAAATCTCAAGCTCCTTATCTTCCAAATTTAAAATATGGTGTTATCGCATTAGGGGACTCAAGTTACGATACTTTCTGTCGAGCTGGAATACAGTTTGATGAGCTGTTGACTGAATTGGGGGCTCATCGTGTCGGCTTACTGTTGAAAGTCGACGCCTGTGAAACGATGGAACCTGAGGTAACTGCCAAAGCATGGCTGCAGATCTGGAACAAACAAATCGATTCTTAAATCCCTTAACGTATCTTAAAGAGCATTGGTTTAAGTTTGCACAGCGCCTAAGCCAGGCGCTGTTGATCCCTATTGCTATCCTGCCTGCCGCTGGTGTCATGCTTGGGTTGGCAATGAACCCACTGCCTTTTATTCCAGATGTTGTTAGTGTACTGATGTTAACTGTCGGTAACCTTATCTTTAGCATGATGCCGATGTTGTTTGCTGTGGCAATCGCTATTGGGTTCTGTAAAGATCAGGGGATTGCCGCATTCAGTGCCGTGTTTGGTTTCGGGGTTTTTCTCTCTAGCACGGCGGCACTTGCGAGTGTCTACGCAGTGCAAACTCGCCAATTGTGGGGCGTTGAAACTATCGATACAGGCATTGCTGGTGGCATGCTCGTTGGTGCAGTGACTTGCCTTGCGGTAAAGCAGAGTGAACGTTTGCGCCTTCCATTGGTATTCTCATTTTTCGAAGGCAGGCGAAGTGCTCCTTTGTTGATGATCCCACTGTGCATCTTGTTAGCCTACCTCTCTATTTTGATATGGCCCACGATGTCGGCTTGGATTGAAAGGTTTTCAAATTGGGTTGTTTATCAAAAACCAGCAGAAGCATTTGCATTGTATGGCGCCGTTGAACGCTTACTTATTCCGTTAGGATTACATCACATCTGGAATGCCCCGTTTTACCTTGAAATGGGGCAATACATGCGAGAAGGTGAGGTGGTTCGTGGTGAAGTCGCACGCTATTTGGCGGGGGATCCATTAGCGGGTAATTTGGCTGGCGGTTACTTGATTAAAATGTGGGGATTACCTGCAGCAGCACTTGCGATTTGGCGCTGTGCGGATAAAGCTCAAAGAAACAGAGTGGCGGGGATTATGATCTCTGCTGCCATGGCGAGCTGGCTTACTGGGGTCACTGAGCCGATAGAGTTCGCTTTTTTATTTGTGGCTCCAGTGCTATTTATCATACATGCAATGTTAACTGGTCTAGCTTATTCAGTGTGTATCTTACTGGATATTCATCATAGTATTGTTTTCTCTCATGGGCTGGTGGACTTTATTCTGCTGATGGGGAATGCCCAAAGGATTGAGTGGTTTTTCATTTTAGGGCCAATCACTGGGGTTATCTATTATCTTGTTTTTAGAAGTTCGATATTACTGTTTAACTTAAAAACTCCAGGAAGAGTCGCCCAAGACAGTAAAACAAGAATAAGCATGAGTACCATCGTTCATGGCTTAGGCGGTGTTGATAATATTACTGGTTTACATGCTTGTCTGACTCGGTTAAGGATCAGTGTTAAAGACCCCAAATTGATTGATAAAGTCAAACTGAATCAGATAGGGGCTAAGGGCGTGATCGTTGTTGGTAACGGTGTGCAGATTGTTTATGGAACCAAAGCTGAAAATGTTCGTAGATTGCTTCAGCAATATATTGATAAGCGAACCTAAGGCGTTTGAGTACAAATTAATTATGTAGTTTTGGAGTTGAAAGAGTATGGAACGTAAAGTATTGATCACAAACTGCGCTGACGCACAGGGGTTGATCTCTAAAATTACTGGTGTGTGTTTTAACCATCAATTAAATATTATTAAAAACAGTGAATTCGTTGATAATGCTCAGGGACGTTTCTTTATGCGAACTGAGTTGGAAGGTGAGTTTAATGGTGAACTCATTATCAACGACCTTGAGAAGGTATTACCGTCTACCAGTGATATTAAGCTGGTTAGCTCCGCGAAAAAGCGCATCGTTATCTTGGTCACTAAAGAGGCTCACTGTTTAGGTGACATCTTGATGAAGGCCTACTATGGCGGACTGGATGTTGATATCGCTGCGATTGTGGGAAATTATCAGAGTTTAGAGCCCTTGGCTGAGAAGTTTGATATTCCCTTTCATTTTATTTCCCATGAGGGATGTTCACGTGCAGAGCATGAGAACAAAATGGTCGCAGTGATTGAAGGCTATGAGGCTGATTATTTGGTATTGGCCAAATTCATGCGAATATTGACGCCGGAATTTGTTGAGCGGTTCCCTAACCGAATTATTAATATTCATCATTCGTTCCTCCCCGCTTTTATTGGTGCATCACCATATCGTCAAGCGTGGGAGCGAGGCGTTAAGATTATTGGGGCTACGGCTCACTTCGTAAATAATTGCTTGGATGAAGGGCCGATTATCAAACAAGATGTTATTCATGTAGACCATAGTTACAGTGCAGATGATTTAGCTAAAAATGGCCGTGATGTTGAAAAAAGTGTCCTTAGTAAAGCGTTACACTTAGTCATGCATGAAGAAGTGATTGTTTATGGGAATAAAACAGTCGTTTTTAATTAACATAAAGTGAATATCAATCGATATTGAAGTAAGAGATCTAATCATTAAAAAGAGCCTTAATGGCTCTTTTTTTAATCTCTAGAATTCAGTTTTATGAATTTCATCAAATATTGATCTAACCCACATGATTAATAGCTAACGGTTAGCATTTCAGCTGAATTATAGGTCATGGCAATATCTTTAATGGTCACCGAGCCTTTCATATATTGACCAATATGTTTTGCTGTTTTATCCGCTCCCTGACTGAGTGTAAATTGATGAAAGGTCTCGCCGTTACAAACTAGACGAGGGTAAATTCTTTGTTCATTTATACGGTAACTTTTTACCGTCTTGTGTAATTTGTACATGCTGTTGCTGGCACCTGCTTTACAGACATCTACAAGTGTCTTTTTAAGTTGTGGATCCATAGCTGCAGAGGCATTAAAGGCAAGTGGAGTTAAGAACAGTGTTGCAATGGTAAGTAACTTTTTCATGTGTAGCTCCTAGCGTCTTTTCTTCGGGGTTGGATAGATTAAAGACTGTTTTTACTAGGAAAGCTGTAAGCTATTTGTAGTTAAATGTATCAAGATGTGGTGGTGGGAACAGAGTGTTTCACAGCGTAAGAAAGTGTGTGTTTTAAAAAAAGTATAAAAAAACTCCCATCGAAGTGAGAGTTTTTTTGTTACCGAATCAAGAATTAATCGACAATTCTGAGTAGTTCATTGATACCGACTTTACCGCGAGTTTTAGCGTCAACTTTTTTGACGATAATTGCAGCATAAAGATTATAGTTACCGCATTTCGAAGGCAAAGTACCAGAAACAACCACTGAGCCAGCAGGCACTCTTCCGTAATGAACTTCACCAGTTTCACGATCATAGATACGTGTACTTTGACCCAGATACACGCCCATTGAAATCACACTGCCTTCTTCAACAATGACGCCTTCAACAACTTCAGAACGAGCACCAATAAAGCAGTTATCTTCGATAATGGTAGGTCCTGCTTGCAATGGCTCTAAAACACCACCAATGCCAACACCGCCAGATAGGTGGACATTCTTACCGATCTGCGCACAAGAACCTACAGTGGCCCATGTATCGACCATAGAACCTTCGTCGACATAAGCGCCAAGGTTAACGTATGACGGCATTAATACGGTATTCTTACCGATAAAAGAGCCTTTACGAACGGCTGCTGGTGGCACAACTCGGATGGCTTCTTTTCTGAAGCGAGCATCATCGTAATCAGCAAATTTCATCGGTACTTTATCAAAGTACTTAGTTTCAGCCCCGTCGATAACTGCGTTATCAAAGATACGGAATGAGAGCAATACCGCTTTTTTCAGCCATTGGTGGACATACCACTGCCCATCAATTTTTTCAGCGACTCTAGCTTCACCAGTGTCGAGCATGTTGATAACCTGCTCTACGTCTGCACGTAAACTTGGCTCAACTGTATTAGGACTAATTTCTGCACGCACTTCAAAAGCTGCTTCTATGCGTTGGCGTAAAGCCTCCATCAATGTCTCCCGATTATGTAATTGATTAAATTTCGTTGAAAAATGATTATATACTCAACTTATACAAAAATGTGTTGCTCTGAAGAAATATAAAAGAATGATTTAGCATAATTAATGCTATCTAACATCTCGCTCATTTTTCATTCGTAAAATGTTGACTAATTTCGCTTCCGGTTAATTCATTGCTTGCTTTGTAAATGCTTTGATTAGACTTTCTTGGAGTAATTGTTTTTGCTCAAGATTGAGCTCTTCGCCATCGGCATTTTGAAGCATAAAGAAATCTTCAGCTCGTTCGCCTATGGTGGTGATTTTTGCGGTAAGTAACCGTATTTTACAGCGGTATAAAATATCACCAAGTTTAGCGAGTAGACCAGGGCTATCTAACGTGATCAGTTCCATCATGCTTGTGCTGCTACGACGAGATGGCAAGAAGCTCACTTGAGTCCGTACTTTAAATTGTTTCATCTGTCGTGGGAGCTTCTTAAATTTAGGCAACTTAGCTGTATCACTGCTTAGGGCTTTTACCAGTGCCTTTCGAAGACTTTGAATACGTGATGTTTGAGATACCGAGCTGCCATCTTGCTCAAGAATAACAAAAGAGTCCAGCACGTATCCATCTTTTGAGGCCATCACACTGGCATCATGAACATTGATATTTTTATTGTCTAAAACCGCCATCACAGTCGCGAATAATTTAGGCTTATCTTGGCCATAAATAAACAGTTCAGTACCGCCTCTCGTCGTGTGTTTTGAGATAAGCACTAAAGGCTCTGCTTGTTTATGTTTCAAGATGGCATCGCAGTGCCAAGCGATTTGATTTGCTTGATGTTTTAAAAAATAATCAGCCTTAAATCGTTGCCAAAGCGCATCTAAACTCTTCTCTTTAACGCCACGTCTGAGTAACTCTTTTTTTGCTTTGGCTTGGTGCTCTCGTACTCTGGCTCGAATGTCCACTGGCTTTTCTTTACCGCGAGCGAGCACCCTTTGAGTTGAAAAGTAGAGTTCGCGTAGTAGGGAGCCTTTCCAGTTGTTCCAAGTCTTTTCGTTGGTGGCACAGATATCCGCCACGGTGAGACAGTAAAGGTAACTTAAGTGGACAGCATCACGTACTTTATCGGCAAATTCTCCGACGACATCGGGATCGGATATATCGCGTCGTTGCGCCGTTACTGACATCACTAAATGATTTTCAACCAGCCAGCTGACGAGTCGACCATCGTGATCGCTCAGATCGTGCAGTTTACAAAAAGCCAAAGCATCAACGGCGCCAAGTTTGCTGTGATCGCCACCGCGTCCTTTTCCAATATCGTGAAACAGCGCTGCGAGGACCAACAACTCTTTTTTGGGTAGCTGATTAATAAGCACTGAGCCTAAAGGAAACTCCTCTCTTTGTTCCGGCTGGGAAAAACGGTCGATATTTTGCAGTAATCTATGGGTGTGTTCATCAACCGTGTAAGCATGAAAAAGATCGAACTGCATTTGCCCTTCAATCTCTCGCCAAGCTGGAAGGTAAGCGGATAAGACTCCATGTCTGTGCATTAGAGAAAGTGAAGCTATGCCTCTTGGGTGGCGCAGGATTGCTGAAAAAATGATGCGACAACCTGGGTGATTCATCAAGGGCTGAGTTTGTGACCGTCTAGCTCTTCTTAAGCTGCGCAGTGTTGGGGCATAAATCCCCTTAATATTAGAGTTCTTAGCGGCATAAAGAAACAGGTTTACAATCTCAACGGGATCATCAAACAAATATTCGTTCAAGCTTTCAATGAAGCCTCCACGAAGTTGATAGTTTTGATTAATTGGCTTTATTTCCAGTGCTTTGGTGTGTCCAAGCGTTGCCCGTTTGAACAGTTGAAGCAGCATTTGATTAAGCTCCATTACTCGCCGTACAGTACGGTAGTAACGTTTCATCATCTGCTCAACGCCTAATTGCGTTGAGTCTTCATAACCCAGTAGATCGGCGACCTGACGTTGAAGATCGAACAATAGACGGTTTTCATCTCTGCCGGAAATAATGTGCAATGCAAACCTGAGCTCCCATAAAAATGACTGGCATTTTATCAGCTCATCGAGTTCCTCAGGTTCTAAAAAACCATGGCCAACGAGATCTTCGGTTTTTGATGCATTGAAATAGCGCATAGCGACCCACACGACGGTGTGAATATCTCTTAATCCACCGGGACAGGTTTTTAAGTTGGGCTCCAGATCGAAAGCACTTGCTTTAGCGTGGCGAGCAAGCTGTTCATCACGTTTGGCAATATAGAATTTACTTGGTGGCCAGAAGTTATCATCTCTTATTCTGGAATAAAGAGTTTGATATAAGCTTTGAGGACCCGATAAAAGCCTTGATTCAATCAGGTTTGTGGCGATAGTAACGTCACTTAATCCCTGTTCTAATGTCTCTTCGATGCTGCGAACACTGTGACCAACCTCAAGACCCGCATCCCACAAGAAAGCGATATAGCTACTTAAGGCTTTTTCTGCATCGGCCGTTAATTCTGTGTCGATGAGAAATAACAGATCGATATCAGATTGGGGATGCAACTCTGCTCTGCCATAACCGCCAACAGCGATAAGTGCGATTGGGTAGCGGTCAAGCTCGTGGGCGTGCCATTGTTGCTGCAATAACCGATCGACAAAGTTACAACGTTGGGCGACTAATTGTTTGATATCACCCTTAAGCCGAAACTGGGAGAGTAGTTCGTTGTTTTGTTCGAGAAGTGCAGCTTTGGCGAGTTGAGCAGGTGAAGTGGTCATTGAATCCCTTGAGCGAGCATATATATTACCGATTTATCCTGACTATTTATTCAGTGGATAAATCGGTAATAATCGTTATCTATACTTAGTGATTAATTACTCTAGGGAGATCCTCTTCAGCACGAAGGGTTAAAATTTCAACTCCCGTTTTAGTCACTAATAATGTGTGTTCCCATTGCGCAGATTTTTTACCGTCTGAGGTGGTAACTGTCCAGTTATCATCCTTATCTAGGATACAGGTATGTCGTCCAGCGTTTATCATCGGCTCGATAGTAAAGCACATACCAGGACGTAACACCGTTTTATCACTGTTTTTGTAATGCATCACTTGCGGCTCTTCATGGAAGCCTGCACCAATGCCGTGGCCACAGTAATCTTTCACGATACTGTACTTTTCAAGACCGGTTTTTTTGGTCTTAACCAGTTTTTCAACAATGGTCCCTATTTCGCCAAGCTTCATGCCTGGTCGAACCTTTTTGATACTGGCGTAAAGGCTCTCTTGAGCAACGCGGCACAAGCGCATATCTTTTGGGCTGACATCACCAACGAGGAACATTTTAGATGTATCACCATGGAAACCATCTTTGATAACGGTAATATCTAGGTTAACAACATCTCCATCTTTCAGCGGGCGATCATTTGGGATGCCATGACAAATAACGTCATTGACTGAGGTGCAGATGGATTTTGGAAAACCGTGGTAATTGAGGGGAGCTGAGATAGCGCCATTGTCTTCAGTAAATTTTGCACAAATATCATTGAGTTCGTTCGTCGTCACACCCACTTTAACAAAAGGGGCGATCATCTCAAGTACTTCAGCGGCCAGCTTGCCCGCAGTACGCATCTTTTCAATCTCTTCAGCAGTCTTTATTACTATGCTCATTAAGCTATCTCTCGGGTCTTTTTAATGACGAATTCTGTGTGTAATTTACAGCAAAAATTTGTGTTTGTAATCCTAATATGGTATAAAGCGCGCCGTTATGTTTGACTCTCTCACTTTAATTATTGGCAAATGCAACAAACTCTACGCGCTTAGCGTTAGAATTTTAGCAGTATGTCATGAAGTGCGGAATTAAGCATGGCCGCCATTATACATGGCTAATTGTAAATACTAAATCACACACGTGTCGACACATTCTCCGGGGTGCCTTTATAGGTCGGAAGTATGGGATACGTGGAGGTCTAACCCCCAACTATTTAAGGTATTAAAATGACTACAGTTTCAATGCGCGACATGCTACAAGCCGGTGTTCACTTCGGTCACCAGACTCGTTACTGGAACCCAAAGATGAAGCCATTCATCTTCGGCGCTCGTAATGGTGTTCACATCATCAACCTAGAGCACACTGTGCCTATGTTCAATGAAGCACTTGCTTTCATCAGCAACGTTGCATCAAAGAAAGGTAAAGTTCTTTTTGTTGGTACTAAGCGTGCTGCAAGCGAAGCTATCAAAGAGTCTGCTATCTCTTGTGATCAGTACTACGTAGATCACCGCTGGTTAGGCGGTATGTTGACTAACTGGAAAACAGTTCGTCAATCAATCAAGCGTCTTAAAGATCTTGAGAGCCAGTCTATTGACGGTACTTTCGACAAGCTTACTAAGAAAGAAGCGCTTATGCGTACTCGTGAGCTTGAGAAGTTAGAAAAATCTCTTGGTGGTATCAAGAACATGGGCGGCCTACCTGACGTTATTTTCGTTATCGGTGCTGACCATGAGCATATCGCTATTAAAGAAGCCAACAACTTGGGTATCCCAGTTGTAGCTGTTGTTGATACTAACTCTTCTCCAGACGGTATCAACTACATCGTTCCTGGTAACGATGACGCAATGCGTTCAATCCGTTTATACACTGAATCTGTTGCTGCCGCTGCTAAAGCTGGCCGTGGTCAAGATCTAGCTGTACAAGCTGAGCAAGACGGTTTCGTCGAAGCTGAATAATAAGGTTGATGATTTTCATCTCCCATATTAACCAAGCGAGTTGATTGGTGATCAGGGGCCTTCGGCCCCTGTTTCCTATTTGAAGAATTATTTTTAGAGGATTTAACAATGGCAATTACTGCTGCCCAGGTTAAAGAACTTCGTGAGCGCACTGGCGCTGGCATGATGGATTGTAAGAACGCATTGACTGAAACTGCTGGTGATATTGAGCTAGCAATTGACAATATGCGTAAAAGTGGTGCTGCTAAGGCTGCTAAAAAAGCAGGTAACATCGCTGCTGAAGGTACAATTCTTATTCAAAATGGCGAAGGTTTTGCTGCGCTATTAGAAGTTAACTGTCAAACTGACTTCGTTGCAAAAGATGCAAACTTCCTAGGATTCGCTAACGCGGTACTAGACGTTGCTTCAGCATCTAAAGTAACTATCGAAGATCTAAAAGCACAGTTCGAAGATACACGTATTGCTCTAGTGACTAAGATTGGTGAGAACATCAATATTCGTCGCGTTGAGTACATTGACGGTGCTAACCTTTCTTCTTACCGTCACGGTGATCGTATTGGTGTTGTTGTTGCTGGTGACGCTGATGCAGAAACGCTTAAGCACATCGCAATGCACATTGCTGCTTCTAAGCCAGAGTTCGTTAATCCAACTGACGTTCCTGCTGATCTTGTTGAAAGAGAAAAAGCACTTCAAATCGAAATCGCGATGAACGAAGGCAAGCCTGCTGAAATCGCTGAGAAGATGGTTGTTGGCCGTATGAAGAAGTTTACCGGTGAGATCTCTCTTACAGGTCAGGCTTACATCATGGAGCCTAAGAAAACTGTTGGCGACATTCTTAAAGAAAAAGGCGCTACAGTAACTAACTTCATCCGTCTAGAAGTTGGCGAAGGTATTGAGAAGAAATCAGAAGATTTTGCTGCAGAAGTTGCTGCACAGATCGCTGCTTCTAAGGCTTAATCCCCTTACTTAAGCCCCCATAAAACCGTAGCAACCGCTGCGGTTTTATTGTATATCAGATAATTACCTATCGGCATAAACCAGGACAATAATAATGAGCACGAATCCTAAACCTGCATTTCGACGTATTCTTCTTAAGCTTAGTGGCGAAGCCTTAATGGGTGAAGAAGGCTTTGGCATAGATCCTAAAGTGTTGGATCGTATGGCTCAGGAGATAAAAGAACTGGTTGAGCTTGGCATTCAGGTAGGTGTGGTTATCGGTGGTGGTAACCTATTCCGTGGTGAAGGACTAGCTAAAGCTGGTATGAATCGCGTTGTTGGTGATCATATGGGTATGCTTGCAACTGTGATGAACGGTTTGGCAATGCGTGATGCTTTGCACCGTGCCTATGTCAATGCAAGATTAATGTCTGCAATCCCTCTTAAAGGTGTATGTGATGACTACAACTGGGCTGAAGCGATTAGCTTGCTGAAATCAGGTCGTGTGGTTATCTTTGCAGCCGGTACAGGTAACCCTTTTTGTACTACTGACTCTGCCGCATGTTTACGCGGTATCGAAATCGAAGCTGAAGTGGTTTTAAAAGGCACTAAAGTTGATGGCGTCTACTCAGATGATCCAGTTAAGAACCCAGATGCAGTAAAGTACGATGAAATGGGTTACGATGAAGTACTTGATAAAGAATTAAAAGTGATGGATCTTGCTGCATTTACGATGGCGAGAGATCATGATATGCCAATATTAGTTTTTAACATGAATAAACCTGGTGCTCTTCGCCGCGTGATTATGGGCGAGCACGAAGGGACAATGATCAAATCGACAAAAGTCAGTAGCCTCGCTGTGTAAACATCGAGAGTGAAGCGAGCAGGCAAATATTGCTATGCGAAAGCTTTAGTTCAATGAAGATTAAGCATTCAGAGACACATAAAGGATAATTAACGTGCTAAACGAAATTAAAAAAGATGCTAAGGAACGCATGGACAAATGCGTTGAAGCGACTAAAACACAGATGGCTAAAGTCCGTACTGGTCGTGCACACCCAAGTCTATTGGATTCGATTAAAGTGCCTTATTATGGTTCTTTAACGCCATTGAAACAGGTGGGTAATGTCTCAATTGAAGATTCACGTACACTGGCTATCTCTGTATTTGATAGCACAATGATCCCTGCAGTAGAAAAGGCGATCATGAGTTCAGATTTGGGTCTAAATCCAATGTCTGCAGGTGCAACAATCCGAGTACCACTTCCAGCGCTGACTGAGCAACGTCGTAAAGACCTTATCAAGGTTGTACGTGCTGAAGCTGAAAATGGTCGTATCGCGGTACGTAACGTGCGTCGTGATGCCAACTCTGATGTGAAAGGATTAGAGAAAGACAAAGAGTGTACTGAAGATGACGTACGCCGCAGTGAAGAAGACGTGCAGAAATTCACCGATGCGCATATCAAACTGATTGACGAGATATTGGCTGCAAAAGAAGCAGAGCTGATGGAAGTCTAATCTCAGGCTAAGAAACTAGAGTTAAGGCGCCGTGTAGAGGTATACTACACGGCGTTTGTCTATTTAAAGGGTTGTAATAGATGTCAATCGACTCCGAATCTTGTTCAGAGTTTTCAGCTTTGGAGCTTGCAGAGCTTGTTAAGCTGTCCACTCCAAAGCACGTTGCTATCATCATGGATGGCAATGGGCGCTGGGCTCAGGCGAAAGGTAAGCCTAGAGTCATGGGGCATAAAGCTGGTGTTAAAACGGTTAGGCGTGCAGTTAGCACCGCCAGAGAGATGGGCATTGACTCGCTAACCTTGTTTGCGTTTTCGAGCGAGAATTGGCGTAGACCTGATAAAGAGGTCACCTTGTTGATGGAACTATTTTTTACTGTACTTCAACGAGAGATTAAATTACTCCATAACAATGGTGTGAGACTCAATATCATTGGTGATACAAGCCGTTTTTCTGAACGATTACAGAAACAGATCGCTGCCGCCGAAGATAAAACTGCCAATAATACTGGCATGGTTCTCAATGTTGCAGCTAACTATGGTGGCCGTTGGGATATCATGCAGGCGGCTAAAATATTGGCTGAAAAAGTGGAATCTGGTGAAATGAGCAGCAGTCAGTTCACTGAAGAGGCCATAAGTCGTCATTTAAGCATGCAAAATCAGCCTGAAGTTGATTTAATGATCCGCACGGGTGGTGATTACCGGATTAGTAACTTTGTGCTCTGGCAAGCAGCGTATGCAGAGTTGGTGTTTACCGATATCCTGTGGCCTGATTTTGATGAGCAGGCTTTTAAGCAAGCAGTCGCAACTTTTGCCTCAAGACAACGTCGATTTGGTTTGACGGGTTGTCAGATAGAGTCGTTGCAAGAAATTAAATAATGTAGAGGGACAGTTTTGCTAAAACAACGAATAATAACAGCAATATGGTTAATCCCCTTGGTTTTGGGAGCCGTTTTTGGGCTCCCTACAGAATACTTCTCTTGGGCGCTTATAGGGGTATTTTTAATCGCAGCCAAGGAGTGGGGGCAGATAATTGATAAACGCTGTCAGATAACGCAGTGGAGCTTCACGGTTACCATTGGCATCTTATTAGTGGCACTAAATTTATTTGTGCCAAGTGATGAACTTTGGTTTAAGGGACATCTCCATCCGGTATACCTTTCGATTATTTTAATCGGGGCCTTCTGGTGGATTATCGCTTTTCTGTTAGTGATATCGTTCCCTAAAAGTGCAGCATTATGGCAAAAAAGCCATATGTTCAAGTCTATGTTCGGTCAGCTAACGCTAATTCCATGCTATGCCGCACTGGTTGCGCTTAAAGGGCTAAGCACAGAGCTTGATCCATACTATGGTGGCTCATTAGTCTTTTTAGTCATGTTAGTTGTGTGGGCGACTGATAGCGGCGCTTATTTTGCGGGTAAAGCGTTAGGGCGTACTAAATTGATGCCCAATGTTAGTCCAGCTAAAACCATTGAAGGCCTAGTCGGCGGCTTAGCGATGAGCATGTTGATTGTGTTTGCAATCATGCAGATTTCTCCTGAGCAGGAACTGAGTTTGGTTATTTGCGTGACTCTGTTTGTGGCCTTGGTGTCTGCCGTTGGCGATCTTTCTGAAAGCATGTTTAAACGCGTGGCTGAGATTAAAGATTCTGGCAACATTCTGCCTGGTCATGGTGGCGTTCTAGACCGTATCGACAGTTTAACTGCTGCACTGCCTGTATTTACATTAATCTATATTGCATTTTGGATGTAATTTTATGCAGAACATGGTGATATTAGGCGCTACAGGATCTATTGGTGCAAGCACGCTGAGCGTGATTTCCAATAATTTTGAGGCTTATTCTATTTATGCGTTAGTGGCCAATACCAATGTCGACAAGATGCTGGCTCTATGTGAGTTACATCAACCTCAAATTGCACACATGGTTGATGCTAACGCGGCTAAGTTGTTGCAGGAGCGACTGTCGCCGAGTTCAAAAGTTGAAGTAACCACTGGCGAAGATGAGCTTTACGCTATTGTAACAGCAACTTGTGTTGATACCGTTATGGCCGCAATTGTTGGCGCGGCAGGGCTAATGCCAACACTTGCTGCTGTTAAAGCTGGTAAGCGAGTGTTATTAGCGAATAAAGAGTCTCTGGTGATGTCAGGGCGCCTCTTTATTGAAGAGATGAAGAAATCCGGTGCTCAGGTGTTACCAGTAGATAGTGAGCACAACGCGATTTTTCAAGTGTTACCTGAATCTGAACAGCAAAGAATAGGTTTCTGTGAATTTAAAGAAGCGGGCATCTCACATATCTTGCTAACGGGTTCTGGTGGTCCCTTTTTAAGCTCTGAACTAAGCTCATTAGCTCAAATGACGCCAGCGCAAGCGTGTAAACATCCTAATTGGTCTATGGGGCGTAAAATCTCTGTTGATTCGGCGAGCATGATGAACAAAGGGCTTGAGTATATCGAAGCTCGTTGGTTATTTAATGCAAGTGCCGAACAGATTAAGGTCGTTGTTCATCCTCAAAGTGTTATTCACTCTATGGTGCAGTACTTAGATGGCTCGGTAATTGCTCAACTGGGCAACCCTGATATGCGCACACCGATTGCACATTGTATGTCTTATCCACAAAGAATTCGCTCTGGAGTTGAACCTTTAGACTTTTTCAAAGTCGGACAGTTAAGCTTCTTAGAACCTGACTTCACTCGATTTCCTTGTTTAGCGTTAGCGATAGATGCGTGTGAGCAGGGTCAAGAGGCAACAACAATATTAAATGCGGCAAATGAAATATCAGTGGCTGCATTTTTAAATAATAAAATTAAATTTACCGATATTGCTAAAGTGAATGAAAACTGTTTAAGTCATGTACCTAAACAAGCACTAAACAATATTGATGACATTTTAGCATTGGATGTACAGTCTCGTATCTATGCGACAGAATGGGTAAATAAAATTTAACTAATCTCTGAGGAAGGGAATGATCGATTTTTTTTGGAACCTAGGTTCCTTTATCATTGCATTAGGTATGCTAATTACTGCACACGAGTATGGCCATTTTTGGGTAGCCAGGCGTTGCGGTGTGAAGGTCGAACGTTTTTCGATCGGTTTCGGTAAAGCCATTTGGCGTAAGGTGGGCAAAGACGGAACCGAGTATGTTTTGGCACTTATTCCCCTCGGTGGCTACGTTAAAATGCTCGATGAGCGAGTTGACGACGTCCCTGAAGAGTTAAAAGATCAAGCTTTTAACCGCAAAACGGTATGGCAACGAATTGCGATTGTTGCCGCTGGGCCGCTAGCGAACTTTCTTTTCGCCATTATCGCGCTTTATTTCATGTATCTTATTGGTGTTCCTTCTCTCAAGCCTGTTATTGATACGACGATACTGGGTACTCCTGCTGCACAAATTCAGGTTGATGAGCCGATGCAGATCACCTCTGTGGGTGGTCAGTCGGTTAAAAACTGGGAAGAAGTTACTTACGCATTAGTAGCGCACATAGGCGATCCCAAGGTTGAGTTAACGTTAACTCCCATTAGTGGAATGACCGATGTTAATGATTCACCCCCCGTTACTCAAGGTCAAAAGTACACCTTAAATACAGAAAGTTGGCATTTCGACCCTGATAAAGAGTCACCAATAACCTCTTTAGGTTTAGGTATTTACCGACCCGCTATTACGCCTGTATTGGGTTTAGTGAGTCCTGATGGTGCAGCGGCTGCTGCAGGTATTGAAGTCGGCGACACTCTTGTCGCAATGGACGGTGCACCTTATCTCGATTGGGAAGAGTTTGTTGAGGTGATAAAGTCATCACCAAACAGGCCTGTAGATATCACGATAAAACGAGCGGGTGAGCAACTTAAGTTTGTTGTTACTCCTCAAGAGCGAGAAAATGCTCAAGGTAAGATTGAAGGTGTGATTGGTATTGCTCCGACTCAAGCTGCTTGGCCAGAAAACATGAAACTGCAATTAGAATATGGATTTATAGAATCTTTTGTAGTGGCAGCAGATAAAACATGGCAACTTGTTGATGTCAGCTTTAAGATGATAGGCAAGTTGTTCACCGGCGATATATCGGTGAAAAATTTAAGTGGACCAATATCTATTGCACAAGGTGCGGGTAATAGTGCTAACTATGGCTTGGTTTACTTTTTAGGTTTCCTCGCATTAATCAGTGTTAACTTAGGTATTATCAACTTACTACCTTTGCCAGTGCTTGATGGGGGACACCTGTTATATTACTTCATTGAAGTGATCACAGGCAGGCCTGTACCTGAAAAGGTTCAGGAAATTGGATTCAGATTTGGGGCAGCTATGCTGCTAATGTTGATGAGTGTTGCGCTTTTCAATGATTTCTCCCGACTCTGAGCAAGGACACACAATAACTAGAAGTGCTCTATGAGATTTAATAAACTTTTTGCCTCGATGGTATTAGTCGGTGCGTCTTTATCAGGGAACGGTTGGGCAGAAACATTCCAGCCTTTTGAAGTCACAGATATTCAAGTTCAAGGACTACAGCGCGTAGCTCTTGGTGCGGCCTTACTGACAATTCCAGTCAAGGTTGGCGATACTGTTGATGAACTTAAACTTCAACAAGCAATTAAAAGCTTGTATGCCTCAACTAACTTTGAACATATCGAAGTGAGTCGTGACGGTGGTGTATTGATTGTAACGGTCAAAGAGAGACCAACTATCAGTGCCGTTACCTTTGAAGGCAACAAAGATATCAAAGATGAACAGTTGCAAGAGAGTCTAGACGGTTCAGGTGTTAAAACTGGCGAGTCACTCGATCGGACTATGTTAACTGGAATTGAGAAGAGCCTGCAGGACTTCTACTATGGCGTCGGAAAGTATGGCGCTAAAGTCGAAGCACAGGTTATCAATTTACCTCGAAATCGTGTTGAGCTGAAATTCAATTTTACCGAAGGTTTAGCTGCTGAAATTAAGCAGATAAATATCGTTGGTAACGAAGAGTTTAGCGATGCTGAACTTATCGGCATGCTTGAGCTTAAAGATTTCGTTGCTTGGTGGGATCTGTTCGGTGAGCGTCGCTATCAGAAGCAGAAGCTAGAGGCTGATCTCGAAACCGTTAAATCTTTCTATCAAAACCGCGGTTATATTCGTTTTGATGTCACATCCACTCAAGTCACTATGACGCCAGATCGTAAAGGGCTTTATATTACGATTAATGTCGATGAGGGTGAGCAGTACAAGGTTAAAGAAGTTAACCTAACTGGTGATCTCATGGGGCGTGAGGAGCTGATGAAAGCGATTCTTCCAATTAAAGTGGGAGACATGTATAACGGCTCTGATGTGACCTTTGCCGAAGAGATGTACGGCAAATATTTAGGTCGATTTGGTTACGCTTATCCTGAAGTGAAAACTTATCCTGAGATTGATGATGAGACCAAAGAGGTCAGCCTAAACGTTAATATTAAACCGGGTAAGCGGGTTTATGTACGCAGTATTAACTTTTCAGGTAACCAGATCACTAAAGATGAAGTGATGCGACGTCAATTACGTCAGATGGAAGGTGCTTGGTTAAACTCGGCGCAAGTTGAGCTTTCAAAGTCCAATCTTAACCGTCTAGGTTATTTTGAAACCGTCGACACTGAAACCGTTCAGGTACCAGGTACTGATGATCTGGTAGATGTCGCGTTTAGTGTAAAAGAGCAACCATCGGGTTCATTTAACGCCGGTGTTGGTTACGGTACTGAATCGGGCATGAGTCTGCAGTTTGGTGTTCAGCAGAGCAACTTTCTTGGTACGGGTAACCAAGCTGGTCTTAACTTAAATACCAATAAATACTCTAAGAATGTCAACCTATCTTTTACTGATCCTTATTTTACTAAAGATGGTGTCAGTCTAGGTGGAAGCATCTATTGGAATGAGTTCGATGCTGATGAAGCCAACCTCGAAGCTTATAAAAACAGTTCATATGGTGTCGCGATTAATTCAGGTTTTCCGATCAATGAATATAATCGTATCAATGGTGGTATAGGTTATCGTCATAACGAAATCTCAGAGATTTCAGCTTATGAGCAGGCATTGCGTTTTTATAATATCTACCGTGATAGTGATGATCCTAATGCTTCATTAGCGTTTGATAATTTCGAGGCAAACTTAGGCTGGTCACGTAGTAACTTAAACCGAGGCACCTTCCCATCGAATGGTTCGTCTCAGCGTTTAAATACTAAGATCACTATTCCGGGCTCTGATCTGCAGTATTTTAAAGCAGATTTTGACACGAGTTTCTACTTCCCGCTAAACCGTAATCAGAGCTTTGTTGTATTAACCAAAGCACGTCTTGGTTATGGCAACGGTTATGGTAAGTTTAATGACAATGATCAAATCTTGCCTTTCTGGGAGAACTATTACTCAGGGGGTAGTAGCTCATTGCGTGGCTTCAAGTCTAACTCTGTTGGACCACGTTCGTTCTACTTATCTCGTGGTCTAGAGCCTTGTTCACCTGATCCATCGGGCGATGGGTGTTTCTTACCTGGCGATCCTAACCAGATCCAGGTCAGTTCAGGTCGTTCTATTGGTGGTAATGCAATCGCGACTGCAAGTATCGAAATGATCGTGCCGACACCTTTCTTGGATGAAGCATATACAAATTCAGTACGAACCAGCTTCTTTGTTGATGCCGGTAACGTATGGGATACTGAGTTCGATTATGACTCATACAAATATCTTCCTGCTCATGAGTTTGATAAGCTAGAGGATTATTCAGACCCAGCGCGGATCCGTGCGTCTTGGGGGATGAGTGTTCAGTGGTTGTCGCCAATGGGACCAATGGTATTTAGTCTCGCATGGCCAATCAAGGAATATGAAGATGATGAAACTGAGATTTTCTCATTCAACATTGGTAAAACTTTCTAATTTCTAACTAATTTATAAAGATATATCGGCAAGTTTTGCTGAATACAGGAGTAATTTTTGATGAAGATGTTAAATCGCGCTATGACGGTTTTGGTTCTACTGGCAGCCCCTTTAGCGGCACAAGCAGAGAAAATAGCAGTAGTTGATATGCAAGCCGTATTCGAGCAGTTACCCCAGCGCGAGCAGGTAAGTAAAACCTTGAAAACTGAGTTTGGTGATCGTGTTGCCAGTGTTCAGAAAATCCAAGAAGAGTTACGTGGGATGCTTGAGAAGCAACAACGTGACGGTGCGCTAATGAGTGACACTCAGAAGACTGAGTTGGTTCGTAAAATGGAATCAATGAAGTCTGATCTGCAGCTTAAAGGTAAGGCGTTAGATGAAGATATGCGTCGTCGCCAAGGTGAAGAGCAGAACAAGTTACTTGTTAAAGTGCAGCAAGCTATTAACAAAATCGCAGAAAAAGATAACTATGACATGGTGCTACAACGTGGTGCTGTGATCTATGTTAAGCCGACTGCAGACATTAGTAGTAAAGTAGTTGATGCGCTTAGCAAAGGTTAATGATTGATGAAATGCTACACGTTAAGAGAGCTTGCAGAAGTTCTCGGCGCTGAGATTCAAGGTGATGAGACACTGGCTATTTCCAGTGTCGCAACACTTGAAAACGCTGCCCAAGGGCAGCTCTCTTTTTTAGCGAATACAAAGTACCGTGTACAACTTGAGACAACTCAAGCGAGTGCTGTATTGATCTCTCCGAAAGCACTTGATGGCTTTACGGGAAATGCACTGATTTTAAATGATCCTTATGTTGGATTTGCCCGCATTGCTCAACTGTTAGATAACACACCCAAATCAGCTGATGGTATCCATGCTACTGCAGTGATCCACCCAAGTGCTAGCTTAGGTGAAGGTGTTGCGATTGGCGCTAATGCCGTCATTGGTGAAAATGTTATCTTAGGTGAGAATGTACAAGTAGGGCCTGGATGCGTCATTGGTCAGGAATCTATTCTTGGATCTGGCACTCGTCTTTGGGCTAATGTCACCATTTACCATAATGTGCATTTGGGACAAGATTGTATTATCCACTCAGGTGCAGTACTTGGATCTGATGGTTTTGGCTATGCGAATGAGCGTGGTCAATGGATTAAAATTCCACAAACCGGTGGTGTACGCATCGGTAATCGTGTTGAAATTGGTGCCAGCACCACCGTTGACCGCGGTGCGCTTGAGCATACCGAGATCCATGATGGTGTTATTATCGATAATCAAGTTCAGATTGCTCATAACGATGTGATCGGCGAAAATGTCGCTATTGCAGGTAACTCTACCATTGCTGGCAGCACTAAAATTGGTAAATACTGTATAATAGGCGGCAATAGTGCTGTTGCTGGCCATTTAACCATAGCGGACGGGACGCATATTTCTGGTGGAACGAACGTCACCAGTATTATTCGTGAGCCTGGTGTTTACACCTCAACAAGTGTGGCGATGCCGAATAAGTTATGGCGTAGAAATACGGTTAGGTTTAAGCAATTAGACGAGCTATTTCAACGTGTTAAAAAGCTAGAGAAAAACGTTAAAACTGAGGATTAACTGCCTAAAAGGTGGTTTGAGGAATATTGAGTGTCTGAACAATTAAATACTATGGATATCAAAGAGATAATAAACTGTTTGCCCCATAGATACCCATTTCTATTGATTGACCGAGTGTTAGATTATACACCCGGTGAATCGTTGCATGCGATTAAAAACGTCACTATCAATGAACCTTTCTTTCAGGGACATTTCCCGGTTCAACCTGTGATGCCTGGTGTACTTATTTTAGAAGCGATGGCTCAAGCAACAGGTATTCTAGCTTATAAAAGCATGGAAGCGGCTGCTGAAGATTCGTTATACTATTTTGCTGGTATTGATAAGGCACGCTTTAAGCGTGTTGTTGAGCCTGGCGATCAGTTACATTTCGAAGTTAAGATGGTGAAAGAGCGCCGAGGGATTGGGGTGTTCACAGGTATTGTTAAGGTTGATGGCGAGTTAGTCTGCTCGGCTGAAATCATGTGTGCACGTAGAGAGATTAAGAAGTGATAGATAAATTAGCGTATATTCACCCGGATGCCAAAATTGGTAACAATGTCACTATCGGTCCATGGACCTATATTGGTGCAGATGTTGAAATTGGTGACGATT
The DNA here is from genome assembly GCF_007197645.1 of Shewanella hanedai. Classification (GTDB taxonomy): domain Bacteria; phylum Pseudomonadota; class Gammaproteobacteria; order Enterobacterales; family Shewanellaceae; genus Shewanella; species Shewanella hanedai. The sequence continues at coordinate 100,296 of NZ_VKGK01000011.1, read as the reverse complement.
GTTGGTTGAGTTCTCACGTTGTCGTGAAGGGACCAACTGTCATAGGCAAGGGCAATAAAATATTTCAATTTGCCTCTGTGGGTGAAGATTGCCAAGATAAAAAGTACGCAGGTGAAGCGACACGTTTAATCATGGGTGATAATAATATTATTCGTGAATCTGTCACTATTCATCGCGGTACGACCCAAGATAAAGGTGAGACACGCATAGGGTCAAATAACCTGTTTATGGCTTATGTTCATATTGCCCACGACTGTGTTGTTGGTAATAATGTAATTATGTCTAACAATGCGTCTATTGCAGGACATGTGCACGTAGGCGATTGGGCTATTTTAGGTGGCTTAACTGGCGTGCATCAGTTTGTTCATATTGGTGCTCACGCGTTTACTGCGGGCTACTCTCTTATCTTACAAGATGTACCTCCTTTTGTGATGGCATCGGGTCAGCCTGGTATCCCTCGTGGTTTGAACAGCGAAGGAATGAAGCGCCGTGGTTTCTCTAAAGAGAGCCAAATAGCGGTTCGCAGAGCGTACAAGACCCTTTATCGTAAGGGGCATACAGTTGAAGAAGCATTAGTTGCTTTGGCTGAAGAGTCTGATGATGAGCAAGTTAAGTTGTTAATCGACTTCGTGACTAACTCCAATCGTGGCATTATCCGCTAGTTACAAATATAAAAAGTATATCAAAGAGCCCGTAAATTTACGGGCTTTCTATTTTATATTCTTCTGTCATTTCGTGTTGAATTGCACGCACTGAAGTGAACGATGTTAATGCAGATTGGTATTACCTATTTTTAAACATTTAATCTAAGATCCGAACCTATGAGTGAAGTAACACCTCCCACTTTTGCCATGGTCGCCGGAGAGCTATCCGGAGATATTTTAGGTGCTGGTTTGATAAAGGCACTTCAAAAACAGTATCCCAATGCTCGTTTTGTCGGGATTGGCGGGCCTAAAATGGATGCCCTAGGCTTCGAGTCTCTGTTCTCATTTGAAGAGTTAGCAGTCATGGGAATAGTAGAAGTACTCTCTCGTCTGCCTAGGTTATTGAAAGTACGTAAAACCTTGATTGATGAGATTTGCGCTATAGAGCCAGATTGCTTTATCGGTATCGACGCACCTGATTTTAACATTGGTTTAGAGTTAAAGTTAAAAAATCGTGGCATTAAAACGGTTCATTATGTCAGTCCATCCGTGTGGGCATGGCGTCCTAAACGCATCTTCAAAATAGCGAAAGCCACCAATATGGTGCTATCTTTGCTGCCATTTGAAAAGGCTTTCTACGATAAGCATGACATTCCTTGTACATTTGTTGGGCACACTCTTGCTGATGACATTGATTTAGTCAGCGATAAATTAGCTGCCAGAGAGAGTTTAGGGCTCGATCCCTATGTCGAATATTTAGCAATATTGCCAGGTTCACGAGGTGGAGAGCTAAAACAGCTTGCTGAACCTTTCGTTAAAGCTGCCAGTATTATCAAACAAAAATACCCAGATATTCGTTTTGTCACACCGCTGGTTAATGCTAAGAGACGCACACAATTTGAACAAGCGTTGAAACAGCATGCACCGGATCTTGAGATCACATTAGTTGAGGGACAATCACGTGAAGTGATGGCAGCTGCTGATTGTATCTTACTGGCATCGGGTACTGCGACGCTTGAAGCTATGCTGGTTAAACGCCCTATGGTGGTGGCATATCGCGTTAATGCGCTGACATACAGTATCGCCAGACGTATGATGCAGATTGATAAGTTTTCTCTGCCCAATTTGCTGGCCGGTGAAGATCTGGTGACTGAGCTGATTCAGGAAAACTGCACTGCAGAGCTCATCGCTAATGCTGTTTCTAAGCAACTTGATATTGACTTTACTCCTCTGCACGATAAGTTTTTGGCACTGCATAAAAATCTGAGATGTAACGCCAGTGATCGAGCTGCAGAGGCCGTGATAAAGTTGATTCATTCGTAATATACATGGTTAAGGTATTGGTTAGATTATATGGCTGTTTTTAAAGGTATTACACCTGAGCAGATAGAGAGCTTATGTGGTGAACTTCACGCTGGAGTCGATGAGGTTGGTCGTGGGCCACTCGTCGGGAATGTGGTCACCGCTGCTGTTATTTTAGATCCTAATAATCCGATTACTGGATTGAATGATTCTAAGAAGTTAACTGAAAAAAAACGTGAATTGCTATTTGTTGAAATACACGAAAAAGCGCTGAGCATCAGCGTGGGCCATGCGACCCCTGAAGAGATCGATGAGCTAAATATTTTGCATGCTACTATGCTGGCGATGCAGCGAGCTGTGGCGGGATTAGAGATTAAACCGCTATCCGTGTTAGTTGACGGTAATCGTACACCTGTTTTTCATCATGGCGAGCAATCAGGTAGCCCTATCCCTGCACACGCAGTCATAAAAGGTGACGGGCTTATCGCTGCGATCAGTGCCGCGTCGATTATCGCTAAAGTCATTCGTGATAGAGAGATGGATCTGCTTGATATGGAGCATCCACAATATGGGTTCGCCAAGCACAAAGGCTACCCAACCAAAGCTCATTTTGAAGCTCTTGAACAGTACGGCGTACTTCCTGAATATCGTAAAAGCTTTAAACCTGTAAGAGAGCGTATTGAGCGCAGTTAACGCTCTTTCTTTCACCCGTTTTCAGCTGATTCTGTTCTATCTACTTGCACGCTAGCTAGGTGAGATTGACTCTGTTAATCTCTCTTTACTTATGTCATCCCAAATTTATAAGTTATAGGTACTATGTCTGATCCCAGTTTTGTCCATTTACGTGTTCACAGTGATTATTCCATGTCTGATGGACTGGCGAAGGTTAAGCCGATCATAGGAAAAGTGTCTGAGTTAGGCATGCCAGCTGTAGCATTGACAGATCAAACTAACCTGTGTGGCCTCGTGAAGTTTTACGAAGGTTGCCACGGGGCTGGGATAAAACCCATTATCGGATCTGATTTCTGGGTCAAAGTGCCTAGCTTTGAAAAAGAGCTTTGTGCCATTACGGTTTTGGCGATGAACAATCAGGGATATAAAAACTTAACCTTACTAATCAGTGATGCCTATCTTAGGGGACATATCGATGATAAAGCGGTTATCGATCAAGACTGGTTAGCTAAATACAGTGAAGGCTTGATTTTACTCTCAGGTGGCAAACAAGGTGACATAGGCAAGGCCTTATTGAAAGGTAACTTGTCTCAAGTGGATTCGTTGGTGGAGTTCTATCAAACCAACTTTCCTGACCGATATTATCTAGAACTTCTTCGAACAGGACGTCCTGACGAAGAACGTTATCTGCACATGGCTGTTGAATTAGCTGAAGCCAAAAACTTACCTGTCGTGGCAACAAACCAAGTGGTGTTCAATAAACCAGAGCAGTTTGATGCACACGAGATCAGAGTGGCGATTTCTGACGGCTTTACATTGGCCGATCCCCGTCGACCTAAAAAATACAGTGCTGAACAGTATTTCAAAACTAGTGAGCAGATGTGCGAACTGTTTGAAGATATTCCTGAAGCCATTCAAAACTCGGTCGAGATTGCTAAACGCTGTAATGTGACGGTGCGATTAGGCGAGTATTTCCTTCCTAACTTTCCAACAGGTGATCTCTCGATTGAAGAGTTTCTGGTTGCGGTATCAGAAAAAGGGCTTGAAGAACGACTTGAGTTCCTGTTTCCAGATCCTGACGTTAGAGCTGAGAAGCGGCCTAAGTATGATGAGCGTTTGGACATTGAGCTTAAGGTTATTAACCAGATGGGATTCCCCGGTTATTTTCTTATCGTAATGGAGTTTATTCAGTGGGGTAAAGATCAAGATATTCCTATCGGTCCCGGTCGTGGTTCAGGAGCTGGGTCATTAGTGGCTTATGCGCTTAAAATTACCGATCTGGATCCACTTGAATATGAATTGCTGTTTGAACGATTTCTTAACCCCGAACGTGTTTCTATGCCGGATTTCGATATCGACTTTTGCATGGATAGACGCGATGAGGTGATCGATCATGTGGCCGAGCTTTATGGCCGTGATGCGGTATCACAGATTATTACCTTCGGAACCATGGCCGCAAAAGCGGTTATCCGAGACGTGGGTCGAGTCTTAGGACACCCTTATGGTTTTGTTGACCGGATCTCAAAAATGGTACCTGCTGAGCCTGGGATGACTTTGGCCAAGGCATTCGAGGTTGAGCCTACGCTGCAGGAATCTTATGACGCTGATGAGGAAGTTAAAGACCTCATCGACATGTGTCGCATACTTGAAGGTGTCACACGTAACGCGGGTAAGCACGCCGGTGGTGTTGTTATATCCCCAACGACGATCACCGACTTTGCGCCTATCTATTGCGACGCAGAAGGCCTCAACCCCGTTACTCAATTTGATAAAAACGATGTTGAAACCGCGGGTCTGGTTAAATTCGATTTCTTGGGTTTGCGAACACTGACCATTATCGATTGGGCATTGCAGATGGTCAATGCAAAGAAAGATAAGTTGGGCGAAGAGCGCATTAGAATTGAATCGATCTCGCTGACCGATCCAGCCAGTTTTAGATTGTTACAACGTTACGAAACGACTGCGGTATTTCAGCTTGAATCCCGCGGTATGAAAGATTTGATCAAGCGTCTTCAGCCTGATTGCTTTGAAGATATGATTGCACTGGTGGCACTATTTAGACCTGGCCCACTTCAATCGGGCATGGTAGATAACTTTATCGAACGTAAGCATGGCCGTGAAGCCGTTTCTTACCCAGATGCTGAATACCAGCATGATTCTTTGCAATGGGTGCTCGAACCCACTTACGGCATTATTCTCTATCAAGAGCAGGTCATGCAGATTGCTCAGGTTCTTGCGGGTTATTCACTCGGTGGAGCGGATATGCTTCGTCGTGCAATGGGTAAAAAGAAACCTGAGGAGATGGCCAAGCAGCGCGGTACGTTTGAAGAGGGTTCAATAAATAACGGTGTCGACGGCGAACTGTCGATGAAGATCTTCGATCTGGTGGAGAAGTTCGCTGGTTACGGCTTTAACAAGTCTCACTCAGCTGCTTATGCGTTGGTTTCCTATCAAACACTGTGGTTAAAGACTCATTATCCGGCTGAATTTATGGCAGCGGTAATGTCTGCCGATATGGATAACACCGATAAAATTGTGATTCTAGTTGACGAATGTGAACGTATGGGGATGCCACTGCTTCCGCCAGACGTGAATAAGGGTTTACTAAAATTCAATGTGGATGAAGAGGGCAAAATTGTTTACGGCATCGGTGCGATTAAAGGGGTGGGTGATGGCCCGGTTGATTCCATTCTTGCGGCGCGTAAAGATGGTCCATTTAAGGATCTATTCGATTTTTGTGCCCGTGTGGATTTGAAAAAACTGAATAAACGCATCATGGAAAAGCTTATCTATGCCGGCGCGTTAGATTCTTTAGGCCCGCATCGTGCGGCCATGATGGCCACCTTGCCTGAAGCGATACGCGCAGCGGATCAAAATGCCAAAGCGGAAGCGATTGGTCAGCATGATATGTTTGGCCTGTTAAACTCGGATCAAGAAGATGTAAAACAACAGTTTGTTGAATGCGCACCTTGGCCCGATAAAGTGTGGTTAGAAGGGGAGAGAGATACATTAGGCTTGTATCTTACTGGTCACCCTATTAATCAATACTTGAAAGAGCTAAAGCACTACACATCATGCCGTCTTAAAGACATACATCCGACGGAACGTGGCAAAACCATGAAGGCAGCAGGGCTTGTGGTCGCCACTCGTGTGATGATGACTAAGCGTGGCTCAAAGATGGGACTTGTAACCTTAGATGATAAGAGTGCACGTCTCGAGGTGATGTTATTTACCGAGGCATTCGAGAAGTTTAATCACCTTTTAGAAAAAGACAGAATTCTCATTATCGAAGGTGAAGTCAGTTTTGATGATTTTGCCGGCGGTAATCGTATGACTGCCAGAAACATTATCGACATGGGTGAAGCACGTAGTCACTTTGCCAGTGCGGTTGAAGTTGATTTGGAGAGTCAGGCTATTTCACCTGATTGGCTTAATCAATTCCAAAGCGCCATTGAACCTTGGAAAAACGGTGCGGTACCTGTCGTCGTTAATTACGCCCAGCCACAAGTGAAAGCCCAGTTTAAGCTTGGTAATAGCTGGCGAGTGAACCCAACAGATGAGTTAATGCTTGCATTAGAGACCTTAACAGGCGCTGGCAAGGTTAGGATATTGTTCTAATATGGCGCTTGTTGAATTTGATATAGCAGCCTTAATTGAAGCAAGCGTTAACGCTGCTTCTATTGATGCTGGTGCAAAGTTAGTGCTCGCTTACAGTGGCGGTGTCGACTCAGAGCTTCTAGCTCAAGGACTGGGATGCTATGCCAAGCTACACCCCGAATATCGTTATCTGTTGGTGCATGTTCATCATGGACTTAGCAAGAATGCTGATATGTGGGTGACACATTGCCAAAGGCAAGCATCGCAATATCAATTGCCAATTGAGATTGTTCGGGTTCAGGTTAACACAGGTCCAAGGCTCAGTATCGAAGCTGAGGCGCGTAATGCCCGCTACAAGGCGATTAAGTCGCTAATGGATAGCGGAGACTTATTGTTAACTGCACATCACTTAGATGACCAATTAGAAACGGTATTGCTAGCACTAAAGCGAGGCTTGGGGCCAAAAGGGCTATCGGCGATGGGCGCTGTCCAAACCTTCGATGGTGATAAAGTGCTGTCACGGCCCTTACTTAGTATTAGCCGTGAGCAGATAGAAGCCAAGGCTGCCAGTCTTAATTTGCAGCATATTGAAGATGAGAGTAACTGTGATGATAAGTATGACAGGAACTTTTTACGTCTGGAGATCATTCCTAAACTCAAATCAAGATGGAGCGCGATTGCGACCACGGCCAGTCGTAGTGCTGCATTGTGTGGCCAGCAGCAAAGTGTGATTGATGAAGAGGTGAGTCTTCGCTTACCTGAGTTTATTGAAGTCGTGGTGCATGGAAGTGGCACAGTCTTAAATCTTGTTTTACTTGGTCAACAAAAACCAAATTGGCAGGCATTACTTTTTAGAGGATACGTTGAGCAACTTGGATTCGCTCCCCCCTCTATGGTGCAGCTTGAGCAACTACTGAATCAACTCTTGCACGCTAAGTCTGATGCTAATATCGAACTTAAAATTGGCGACATGTTGGTTAGGCGTTTTAACAATAGCGCTTATCTCTCTTCGATAAATCAGGATGAGCGTGATCAAGTTTCCACATCCTCACTTGAGATAGATACAGCTAGATTACCATTGATGTTGGATGAGGCTAAATCCAAGCTTATCAAGCCTGAAGAACTTGCTATCTGCCTTTCAGATAGAAAAACATTAATCATAACTAACGCCTTAGATCGAGAGACGGTTCGAATGCCGCAAGTTGATGAAGTGGTCAGTGTTCGTTTTTCTGCTGTCGGTAGCACACGGTGTCGACCACACAATAGGCAACAGGGCAGGGAGTTAAAAAAGTTATGGCAGGAGTATGGTGTACCCCCTTGGGAGAGAGCAAGAGTGCCGTTGATTTTTTATAATGAAAGGCTCGTTTGCGCCGTAGGGTATTGGATTGAAAAATCATACTTGAGCGCTAAGGGCTCAGAAGGCTTACTCTTTTTGGTAAGCTAATTTAGTTTTTTATTTAACGCGCACATTTGTCAGTGTTGTTTTACTCGATTTAACTCTAGGCTATTTTAAAGCAACGTCTGCCGTCTGATTTGGCAAGGTATAACGCCTTGTCAGCACGTTCAAACACAGTTGCTGCACTTTCTCCTTCCCTCCACTGTGATACACCTAAGCTGGTTTCAGCTTGGTACTTTTCAAATAGGCTGTGTGTAGAGATGGACGACAGTACCCGTTCGCATAATATGCTAGCTGCGCTGGAATCGCCTCTTACGATGACAACAAACTCATCCCCTCCAACACGAAAGGCTTGGTCAGTATCCCTTATCGCTGATGCGAGCAATTGACCAAACTCTGCAAGTACCTTATCACCAAGTAGGTGGCCGTGGTTGTCATTGAGTTGCTTGAAATTATCAAGATCTAAAATGACGATAGAAAGCGGACTTTCATGGCGAGTTGACGTCGCAATGGCTTTCTTTAAACTTTCGGAATAGTAGTGGCGATTACCAAGATTAGTCAGTGAGTCATACATGGCTTTTCTGGAGATTTCCTGATATTTAATCGCATTAAACATCGGTAATAACACCAGTGTCTGTATCGCACTTAGTCGTTGTGATTGAGAGGGCGTTAGCGGTTTTCTCAATACATAGTTTAAATGACAAACATCACCAGAGAAGTTAACCTGTTGTAGCACCTTGATGCCTTGATGGCTTCCCCAATGAAATTGGTGATGCTTAAAAGTCATCTCTATCCCTTCAATCGGCAGGTGTTGTCCCATTATTTTGCCAAAACAGGCAAAAACTGTCCGAGGATCTAAACTTTCATGTAGGTGTTGAATTATTTTCACTAAGTCAGGTTCAAGATCAGTTAGCTGACGTACTTCAGGCTGATATCGATATTCTTCAGGTGAAAACTCTGTCGCTAGGCCAAAGTCCATAACAAGTACTCCATATTAAGCGGACTTAAATAATTTATAAATCCTCTACAATGAATAGACACAAGCAATATGCGTGCCTAAATATTTGTTAATTAAATTTGTCTTTATTTGTCATTCAGTTAATCTTTCGGGTGTCGGTAGTAAAATAGGTTAGTCAGTTTTTTGACTGATGGAGCGTTTAGCATGGAACACAGTTTTCTTATCCAAGTACTCATGATGCTTGTCATTGCCATTATCTCCATAGCTATATTGAGACGAGCAGGATTACCTGCAATTTTGGCGTATCTGCTCACAGGTGTGATAAGCGGACCTTCAGGTTTCAATTGGTTTAGCCAACATCAGATGCAATCAGTAGCAGAACTGGGTGTAGTACTGCTGATGTTTAGTCTGGGGCTTGAGTTCTCATTACCTAGATTGTGGGCCATGCGACGAACTGTATTTGGGCTAGGTAGTGCTCAGATGATCATTACTATGGTGCTGGCAACCTGTATCGCTCTTCTGAGTTCATTTACTATCGTTGAATCTATTGTGGTGGGATCTGCTATTGCGCTCTCATCGACTGCCATCGTATTAAAATTGCTTAACGAGCAAGGCTGGTTAAGGCGCAGACATGGAGAGTTGTCTGTCAGTGTGCTTCTTTTCCAAGATATAGCTGTTGTCCCCCTATTAATCTTGTTACCCCTGCTAGCTTCAGGTGGCGACGTGCTCTCTTTTAGCAGTGTTGCCTGGGCGATGACTGAGGGGGTGCTAATTTTTGCCGCCTTGATGGCATTCGGTAAATGGGGTTTACCGAGAATGTTTGATGAAGTCGCGCGCTCGCGTTCCAATGAACTTTTTATGCTTTCTACCTTAGTGGTTGCGCTGCTCACTGGTGCTCTAACCCATTGGTTAGGGCTATCGATGGCATTAGGGGCGTTCTTGGCGGGAATGCTGTTAGGTGAAAGTCAGTATAAGGGACAGCTCGAAGCGGACATTCGTCCCTTTAGGGATCTCCTCATGGGACTCTTTTTCATCTCAATCGGTATGCTAATGGATTTCTCTTTGGTGATCGATTTTTGGGGAGAGATCTTAATTTTATTATTCGCCGTGATCTTGGGTAAAGCGTTAGTGATATTTGCGTTGCTTAGGTTTGCGAAGGAGTCGTTTGGTATATCTGTCGCGACCGCGTTGACTTTGGCACAGGTGGGGGAATTTAGTTTCGTCGTGCTGGCGTTAGCGGTGAATTACAACTTACTTGATATCGTGTTAAGTACAAAGCTCGTTATGGTCGCAGTTATGTCTATGGCACTTGCTCCTTGGCTGGTACGCCATAGCCTCGATATTGCTCGCATAATGCAGGGAGCAAGACCGAAAGAGATTGAAGCGCCCTTAATTGTTCCCAGTATTGAAAAGGATGAAAATCAGGAAAAGGATCTGGTGCTGATCTTAGGCTACGGACGTGTCGGCCAAACAATCGCTAGATTCATGAAGACTGAAGCGGTACCTTTCTTGGTGTTGGATCTCGATCCTACTCGGGTCTCAGAGGCCAGAAAAGCAGGAGAACCAGTCTATTTTGGCGATGTTTGTAAACGAAGTATTTTGAAACAGGCCAAAATTAAAGAGGCTAAGTTGATCGTATTGACCTTCAGCGATGGCCGCTTACTTGAAGAAGTACTGCCTTTATGTCGTTACTTGGCGCCCGATGCCAAGATTTTGGTGCGCACACGTGATGACAGTAACTTGGCAGAACTCGAAGCTGCTGGTGCGAGTCAAGTGATACCAGAAAGCTTAGAAGGCAGTTTAATGTTGGTCTCTCAAGTGCTTTATCAATGTGGAGTGCCGTTAACACGGATCTTAAAACGCCTTGAGTTTGAACGTCGTAATCATTATCAATATCTACATGGATTCTTTTCTGGATCGGAAACCGACTTCACTTTAGAACATCTTCACGCTGTTTCTTTACCGAAAGGGGCATATGCAGTTGGGCTCACCTTGGCTGAGCTTCCTTGGGATAAACTGAGGGTCGAGCTTAGGGCTGTGAGGCGTAATGGTGCTGAAATTGAGAAACCTGAACTTGATTGGGTCATTCGCTCCGCTGATATACTTATTCTGTTAGGTAAACCTAGACGTATTGAGAAAGCTGAAAACTACTTATTGCAAGGATAAGTGGCCTTAGCGAGTTCAAAATTGATGGCATCAATACTTTGTTACTTTAACCAATGGTTGTCAGTCTGTTAAATTTTTGAGTATGGTGTTAGCCTAGTTGCGATAATAGACAGCAACAGGGATTGTCATGTTTAAAAAAATATTAAAATACACTGGATTAGCCTTATTAATCCTCTTTGTTTCAGGTGCGGCACTCGCGACACATGAGTGGTACGCCAAGAAGCCATTTTTCTTTCGTGCTTTTTTAGATCGAACGTTAATCAAAATTGCTTTTGATAGTCCTGAAACCTTAACTTCCTTAGGTTTCCTTGAGTCGGTTGGTATCAAAGGCCACAATGCCGATCTTGATGATGACAGACCAGAAAAGGCTGATGAGTTGTTTGACGAGCTTGAGGTCATACATGAAACTTTATTGAGCTATGAAGACGCTGATTTAGATGAAAATCAGCAATTATCGAAAGAGATCGCATTGTATCTTCTCGATTTTTCTGCCAGAGCCGAAACCTACCGTTATCATAATTACCCCGTTAATCAGTTGTTCGGAGTCCAAAATGGCTATCCTAGTTTTATGGAAGCCCAACATCGGGTTGAAACCGTTGAAGATGCCGAAAATTACCTCTCTAGATTAGAGAAAGTAAAACTTAAATTCGAACAGAATCTGCTTGGCCTCAGGATCAGAGAACACAACGGGATCATTCCCCCTCGATTCGTTATCGATCGCGTGTTAACTGAGATGACTGAGTTTGTTGAGACACCAATTCGTGACAATATTCTCTACACTTCTTTGAAAACAAAATTGGCCGATGCTCAAGACATTCCAATTAAGAAGCAAGCTGAGTTATTAGGTTTAGCTGAGGACAATATTCGTGAGTATGTCTATCCAGCTTATGGTTTGTTTATCGACTATTTTGCTGCTTTGGCTGATAAATCTGGTAATGACGATGGCTTATGGCGTCTTCCTAATGGAGATGAAGCTTATCAACTCGCACTGAACTTTTTCACCACAACTGACTACACCGCTGATGAAATCCACAACATGGGTTTAGCAGAAGTAGCGCGTATTCAAGGTGAGATATTAACCATCTTAGAGAGCGAAGGATTTGATATTGCAAATGGCTTCTCTGCAGCAATTGAAACCTTGGCCGCAGATCCGCAGTTTTATTATGAAGACAGTGATGCTGGTCGAGCTCAGATTCTAATTGATTATCAAACAATTCTTGATGAGATCAATGCGGGTCTGGATGATGCGTTTAGAATCCGTCCAAAAGCCGGAATGGAAGTTGTTCGGATACCTGAGTTTAAAGAAAAGACCGCACCAGGCGCTTATTATCAGCAACCTGCAATTGATGGCAGTCGTCCGGGTCGCTTCTTTGCTAATTTGTACGACATAAAAGCGACACCTAAATATGGTATGCGGACCTTGGCTTACCATGAAGCGATCCCTGGTCACCATTTTCAGGTTGCTGTTGCTATGGAGCTAGAGGGGATGCCTTTTATTCGTAAAATGGCTCCATTTACCGCCTATAGCGAAGGGTGGGCACTGTATTCTGAACGTGTCGCTTGGGAGCTAGGTTTTCAAGATGATCCCTTTGATAACATTGGCAGATTGCAGGCGGAGCTATTCAGAGGGGTACGTTTAGTGGTCGATACTGGGATCCACGCAAAGCGTTGGACCCGTGAGCAAGCCATTGATTATATGAAACTCAATACGGGCATGGCTCAAAGTGATGTGATCTCCGAAATTGAGCGTTATATCGTGATGCCAGGTCAAGCGACCTCTTACAAAGTCGGGATGATGAAGATTTTAGCCCTGCGAGATAAAGCACAATCAGCCCTAGGAGATAAGTTTAATCTGCGGGATTTCCATGATGTGGTCTTAAAGAATGGCCCCGTGCCTTTAGATATTCTTGAACGTTTAGTTGATAAGTATATCGCCCAGACAGCGCAGCCTAGTTAAGGCTCGTTTTTTGACTGTATATTTACAAACTAAGGAACTTGATGTTTCGTTATATGGTGTTGGTTTGTCTTGCGCCTCTGCTCGCTTTGCAGGGGTTGTATGTCCGCCGGATAAGCCTCGTTTTACCAGAGGCTAATGGTGAGCGATGTGGCACGCTAGGCGAAGGAGCTGCACTAAGTCTTCTGGTGGCGGGTGATTCTGCCGCAGCGGGTGTTGGTGTTGATCACCAAGATCAGGCGTTGGTTGGGTACATTACTCAAGAATTGGCTAAGCAATACTGTGTCACTTGGTCTCTCGTGGCTCAATCTGGAAACACCACAACAGATCTTATCGAAAAGCTAACGAAAATAGAGGGCAAGCAGTTTGATGTGGTGTTGCTTTCAATCGGTGTGAATGATGTCCTTAGTCCTTTGAGATCGCAACAATGGCAGGAGCAACTACAGCTATTGACTCAACAACTTCAAAGCCAATTTCACACCAAAAGAATCTGGTTTACTTCAGTGCCTCCGATGGAGAATTTCCCCTTATTACCCCATCCATTACGCTGGTTTTTAGGTCAAAGAGCACAAGCCTTCAATCGCAGTTTAGAGGAGTTTGTAGGCCTTAATAAAGCGTGCGGTCTTATCAATTTAAGTGGCGCTCTTCATCAAGACGATGACTTACAGAAAGCCGGTATGGCGAAAGACGGCTTTCACCCAAGTGAGCCTTTGTATAAAGTCTGGGGAGTGGCTGCTGCAAGCATGATCATGAAGCAATTAGACTAGCATCATTTCTCTATTTCAAAAAAATCTCGAATCTCATCGATTTGGCACATGGCATCTTGATAACCTAAATCAATCAAGGCACTGCAATAGGAACGCTCGAAAAGCAGATAAGAGACGATACTCGAATCTGTCTGTTGATTAATGCCTATGGGCCTTAGCATTGATCTTACCGCAAAGGGCATCTCATTATAGTAACGAGAAGCGAGTTTACTTAAGTCTTCACTGGGTTTAATCACTAACGTCTGAATATTGCTTAAAGGGAGCTTCTTACTGTCTTCATTGGGGATCAAAGAGAGGGTATTGTTGATCCGCTCTAGTCGTTCCAAGTCACTGTTTAATGTATCTGAAAAGATGGTATCCAGTAGATGGCCAGCTATGGTGGCAGTTTTTGGGTGATGATCTAACTCTTGAGAAAGTTGTTTATGAGGACTCTCGAGGTTGATGACAAAGAGCTTTTTCGCCCCTAAGTGTATAGGGCTGCTTAGGGGAGCAAGTTGATGGACAGAGCCATCGCCGTAATATTCTTGATTCAGCTTTACCGAGGGGAAAACCAACGGAATGGCAGAGCTGGCAAGCAAGTGATCGGTATTTAACTGAGTACGCTGGCCACTGCGCCTATCTCTTTGCCACTCGGATATATTATGACTGCCTTGAAAAAACGTGACGGAACGAGCGGAGTTATAACAGGAGGTATCGATACTCAATGCGCTTAACGCACCGCTGCCAATATTTCTGTCAATGCGAGAAAAATTGATTAACTCATTGAGTAAGCCACGCAGTGGCTCACTGTTAAATAAGCTGCCAGCATTGGTATTAACCTTGTCATCTTGTACGCTCATGAGCAGCATTTTGCTTAAGTGCTTTAACACGCCAGACATGGATGCGCTGTACACTTTTTCGGTACGAAAATTACGCCAAACCCATTCGAGCTTTCTGACGCCTAAATGAAAACAAGATGCATGTGTGGCAATGGATGTACCATTAATTGCACCTGCAGACGTACCGCAAATGATCTTAAAAGGGATGCCATGATTTCTAGGATAGAACTGAACTATCGCCTTTAGCACGCCTATTTGATAAGCCGCACGTGCACCACCACCGCCAAGAACTAATGCTGTTTTATCTGGCACCTTCACTCCAAGAAAATTATTCTTTATTTACAGTTAGTAAAGCTAATATCTAATTCCAAATCAAGACAATTATTCGAAGCTGTTGAATTGTGGACACTAAAATAGCGGTACAGGATTATTTTTCAGCAAGTCGAAGAGAGTGATTCATAACCTTAGGGTATGCATTGAGTATCAAATGGCATCTTGATTGCTGGCGATAACGTGTTAATTCTTTTATTGTAAATGTTAACAATAACAACAATAGCATTATCAATCCATATGTCGATTACCTCTACACATATTAAGATCACCTGGCTTATTTTTTCGCTCTTCATTGCGCTATTTAGTCTGCCGGTACGCAGTGACACCACTGTGCAAGGCCAAGTGCTCGATGATGCCTCACGCCCGATCAAAGGTGCGGTTGTTGAGGTTCTGGTCATAGGGTTAACCAAATCAAGCTCTCGAAGTGTAACCACAGATGCTGATGGGCGCTTTACCATCAAGCTGTCTGAGTCGTTAGTTCAGCTAACATTTGATGCCCAAGGATTTTATTCTTCTGTCCACTCATTCAGTCTGAGTGAGTTGCAGCAAAACAGCGACAGTATTCCGGCTATCATATTGACAGAAAAAAAGGCGGGCCGAGTCATGTTGGCATTTGGCGGTGATGTCATGATGGGTAGACGTTTTTTTAAGCCTTACTTTGATGATGCTGAGCTACTTCATGATGAAAGCCTGTTAGATGACAGTCGACAAGTCGTGGCGCAGATGAAGCCATATATGAGTTTGGCAGATCTTGCTGCTGTTAATCTTGAGACTCAAATAGCTAACGAGACACCTAAGAAGAAGGCTAAAAAGTCTGTGGTGTTCTTTAGTCAGCCCGCGTTGTTATCAGCACTCACTTGGGCTGGAATTGACTACGTGACTTTAGGCAACAATCACACCTATGACTATCTAGAGTCTGGACTAGACTCCACACTGAAACACCTTTTACAGAGCCAACTCGGCTATTCAGGAGCGGGTAAAACATCTAATGATGCATTAAAAGCTCACAGAGAGACAATCAATGGTCAGCCATTTTCTATGCTGGGGTATGTCGGGTGGGAAGGCGGTGCGAAAGTAGGTCAAGCAGCGACAGCTGATCATGGCGGCGCCGCGTACGGCAGTTTAGAGAACATCGTTTCTACCGTGATGCGGGAAACAAAAGCCAGTCGCCATACTGTGGTGCAATACCATGGCAGTTTAGAGTATAAAAACGAGCCTACAGGGGTGACAGAACAAAGGCTTAAATCTGCGATTGATGCGGGTGCATCTCTGGCTATCGCCCATCATCCTCATGTTGCCCAAGGGCTGGAATTGTACCAAAACCGTTTGATTGCCTACTCCATGGGAAACTTCATATTCGATCAAAATTTTAACTCGACGCAACTCAGTTTTATCTTGTACGTATGGCTTGATGAGGGTCAGTTTCACCGCGCTGAGATGGTTCCAATCTATCTAAAGGGTTACAAACCCACTCCAGCTGTCGGTTTACAGCGACATTATGTGATGAAGCGTTTATCTGAGCTTTCAGCAAAGCGAAACACTTATGTCAGCGCATCTGGAGGTCATGGTGTTATCGAGTCTGATAATAAAAAGACCCTCAAATCGAAATACAGCAAGACAGTTAAGCCTAGTGGTAAAGATGAACTCTTTAGTCTTGCCTCCTCCCATTGGGGCGACAGACTCACAGGCGTTGTGATGAAGGATGAACAACTGCAGTATCGAATTGGGGTTAATCTTATCAATGGCAGCGACTTTGAACACTATGCTGATTTTGATACTAGGGATCGCACTTGGCTGATTGATGCCAAAAGCCATCGATTAAATTTAGGCGAGAGTCAAAAGAAGAATGAGCTAAGCAGTAATACTAGCCTTGAATTAACTGTAGATAATCGCGCCTGGTTAGGCATGAAGCACTTTAGGCGTGTTTATAACGCCAGTTCACCGATGACAGTGCAAACACGGGTTAATACGGTTAAACCAGTGACGCTAAATTTTTACTGGCAAGGGCGTAAAACACGTCAAAAGCTCTTTGATGCCTTTGAAAACAGTGAAAAACAGTTAATTCAATCCATTAACGTATCGGGTAAGGGAGATTGGCAGACTATCACTGCTGACTTTAACTCTCCAAGGATTGGTTATAAAAGCTATCGAGTGTTAGTTGAGATAATACCTAAAGCTCAAGGTCATCAGGCACAGGACTCAATCATTGCATTTGATGACTTCTCTTTAATCGAGTGGCAAAGCGCTTATAGTCGTAATACTGAGCCTAATGGTTTTCATTTTGGCGAGACGCAAGCGAGTGTGATTGGTTTCAATAAAGCGCCATCGGAGCCTGTGGTGGTGCAATTTAACTAGTTTCTATATCTTGATAAATGGAATAAAAAACGGCTAGGTGAGCATAAGATCGTCTAGCCGTTTTAGTTTGAAAGGAAGTTATTTATGAATAAAGTGCAAACAGTTGATTTGCTTCAATGTTGCACTCATGGCTCACTCCTCCCCAAAGCTGTTTACTAAAGGGCTGCATGAGGCCATTATCAATATCGAAGCTCACCAGCCTGTCCTCCTTGACTAACAAAGGGCCATCAAGGTCAATATATTTAGCAAAAGGGCTCAGTAAAAATGCCGGTGCCATGGCCAATGAACTGCCCACCATGCAGCCGATCATGATGTCAAAACCCATGACTTTGGCTTGTGCTGCGAGTGTTACCGCCTCGGTTAACCCACCGGTTTTATCAAGTTTGATATTAACAACATCATACTTGCCTAACAGCGAAGGAAGATCCTTGGCGGTGTGACAAGATTCATCGGCGCACAGCGCAATATCGATATGTAAGCTTGCGAGTGCTTCATCTTTCCCTGTGGGTAAGGGTTGCTCAATCAGTACCACGTTTAGCGCAGCAAGTTCATCTGCACATTGTCGTAAATCTTCGATAGACCATGCCTCATTCGCATCCACAATAAACTGGCTATGAGGAGCCATAGTATGGATAGCGGTCATCTTTTCAATAATGTCGATGTTATCGAGTTTTACCTTGATTAACGGTGCTTCTGCGAACGGTTTTGCTGCTTCAGCCATCGCTTCAGGAGTGTCTATGCTCAAGGTCTGCGCCGTGATCACAGTTTGTGTTTTTGACAGGTTAAAGCGAACCTCTATTGCTTTACCGGTTAATTTCGCTTGGAGATCTAAGTAGGCACAATCCAGTGCGTTTTGCGCAGCACCTTGGCTATGGGCTTTTATAGTGTCGGCAAACTCGGTAAACCGTTTAGCATGAGTACTGACCGCTTTGATGGCGGATATAGTGCTTTCGATGGTTTCTCCATATCGCTGATAGGGGACAGACTCGCCCCATCCGACAAGTCCTTGGTATTTTATCATTACCACAATCACCTGTGCAGATGTTTTAGCACCGCGAGCAATTCTAAAGACCTGTTTAAGAGGAATTGATTGTTGAATGGCGAGTAGCTCAAAATCGTCACCGTGAATGTGGAGCAGTTTAGTTGAGCTGATCATGCTCTTTTCACCATTGCTGCTAGTTCTGAACGATTAGCTATGGCCGAATCAGTATTAGCCGTTATGGCTTTAGTTGGGGCTCGGTGCAAGTGATTCACGATACTTGCCACACCGTCACGTAGAGGATCGGTGCAAGCCAAGTTGAACTCTTGGCTGATAGCACGACAGATTTCCTGCCCTTTATCGATAGTGACACTTGAGGTGTTTATTGCGATACCAGCGACATAGACATTGGGATTAGTGAGCTTTGCAGCCTGTAGGTTTAAGTTGATGGTGTCAGCAATGGAGGGGAACTGACTATTGGGCAATCCGCGCATATGGCTACGGTTAAGGGCGTGACATACCACGATGGCATCGGGCTGCGATCCATGGAGTAAGCCTAAGCTGACACCGGCAAAGGCAGGATGCGATAGCGAGCCTTGTCCCTCAATTATATCCCAATGCTCACTCGTGTTATCGGGGGATAATGACTCCGTTGCACCAGAGATAAAATCAGACACGACACAGTCGATAGCCACTCCCATACCTTTAATCAGGATCCCGCACTGACCCGTTGCTCTAAAGTCTGCATCAAGTTGCTGGGCTTGCATCTCTTTTTCCAAAGCCAATGAGGTGTACATCTTTCCTACTGAGCAATCAGTGCCGACTGTCAGTAAGCGTTTTCCACTGCGTTTTTCGCCAGTCCCTGTTTTAAATGATTGTTGGGGATGGCGGATATCAATGAGTTGTCTGCCTAAGTTACTAGCAAGTTGAGATAAAGAATCAATGTCAGTCAGTTTCTCATGTAATCCGCTGACAATATCTAAGCCCTGTTCTAGCGCCTGCTTAATCACATCGTGCCATTTGGCATCAAGTACGCCGCCGCTATTAGCAAATCCGAGTACAAATGATTTAGCTCCCATTCTTGCGGCTTGAGCGATTGAGATTTGCGGTAAACCAGTTGTGACGGTACAACCAGCAACGCTGAGTTCGCCTAAGCATTGATCTGGACTCCAGTCGACAGCGCCTTGTGCCATTTTGATCGAGAGTTTGTCTGTGGCATCGCCGATAAAGAGGAGGTAGGGAGCTTTTATCATGAGATGATGACCCTTGTTATTAAGTGTAATTGTGATTAATTACAGCTTAGCGGATCTATTATCTGGATAAATTTGAAAGAGTTACCATGACTATAACTCAAGGTTATAGGTTCTGGTAACGCTATGATATTACACTGGTTAAATAACTTAAAAACTCTTTGTTAGCAGAAGATAAATTGTTGTTCTCTAAGTGTAATGCACTGATATTAAATTCTAATGGTGGGTCGAATGAAGCCATTGCAGTATTTGGGGATAGATTGCCAAGGGCGGTAAATTTATCCACCACACATAGGCCAATATCTTGCGCCACAATTCTGGCTGCAAGAAAATAGGTTTGCACCCGAATATTGGGCGTTATGTTGACATTTTCCTCAAGCATTCGCGTCCAGAGTAGATCCCCAAGTGGGCCACTATCCCCAATGTCGATAAATTCATGCTCGCTTAGTTCAGCAAAAGACAGTTTAGTGGGGCAGTGTGGAAACAGTGCCTTGGGGTAGACGATGGTGAGCTCTGAACGAGCCAGTTCTATCTCATTGAGGCCGGGTTGTTTATCCGGGGAGAAGACAATGGCAAGGTCGCACTTCCTTTCAAGCAGGGTATGCATCACAGATTCATTGTGAATGGTCTGTAACTGAATATTCACAGCTGGATGATCACGATGAAAGTTGGCCACTGCAGCTGGAATACTGTCAAACCCGAGTGCCGGTGTAAGCCCAATTTTGATACTACCAAACTCTGATTTCTTAATATTGTTAGCGGTGTTTTTAATGGTTCTCAATTGCTGATAGATTTTATCAACATCATCGAACAACATTTTTGCTTCTTCGGTAGGGGTCAATCGTCCTTTTACTCGGTTAAAGAGTTGAAACCCCAATTGCAGTTCGGCGTGTGACAGTACTTTACTGACAGAGGGTTGAGACACGTGCAGAATTTTCGCTGCATTGGTGATAGATCCAGTGGTATAGATGGCGTGAAATATCTCAATGTGTCTCAGTCTCATGTATTTACCTTTTTATCATTGAATAAATCCCCTTTGCCTTAAACAAAGAAGTACACCAAAGCAGTCCAAAGGATCGCTGCCATTGCGGCTGCAAGTGATGCGGGGACTATTTGGGATTTTACATGGTCCATGAGATCGCAGCCAGTTGTCATGGCGCTCAACACGGTAGTATCTGAGATGGGCGAGCATTGATCGCCATAGATACTGCCATTTAATACCGTGGCAAAGCAGACCATTAAGTAAAGCTCTGGGTTGGCCAGCCCTTGAACTTGGGATATTTCCCATGCTAGCGGCATTGCGAGAGGGAAGGCGATAGCATAAGTTCCCCAACTGGTGCCGGTAGAAAAAGCGATGATCATGGTGATCAACTGCAAGGTTAATGGCACCAGCCAATAGGGTAATTGTTCAGCTAAGAGTGACACTAGATACAGTCCGCCTCCAATCTGCTTACTAATACTGCCGATGATCACTGCCAACATTAAAATCACTGAAGCGAGTACGACGCCCTTAAGTCCAGTGCCAAACCCATCAATAAGATCATTCAGGCTCATTCCTTTAATCAGTGCAATACCACCAGAAAGTAACAACGCAGCGGTGAATGCCCAGTTAACTTTAGGTGAGCCTAGGGCTATAAAAGTGCCTATCGCAATACCAATTAAACACGCTAAAGGCACAACAAACTCCAGCATATTAGGTCGATAATTAGCGGGTACTGCAACGGTTTGTAGCTCTTTGGCGCTCAAAGGTCTAGCGCCAGGAGCATCAAGCTGGCCTGTGGTTGCCGCTCTTTGGTGAGCTTGTTGTATACGCTTTCCTGAAAACTTAGTGATGTTTAAGCTGAGCAGTAGGGTGCCTATGACGGCAAAAATACCGTAAAAGCTAAAGGGGATACTGCTAAAGAAGAAACTTAATCTATCAGATTCAGTGGCAAGAAAGGTGACACCGGGTACAAAAATGAGGGCTTGAACATAAGCAGGCCAAGCGTTAAAAGCGAGCACTGCCGCGATGGGGGAGGCGGTAGAGTCAACAATATAGCTCATCTCTTCGTGACTCACTTTGGCTTTATCAGCTAAAGGGCGAACCGTTGTGCCAACAAGCACAGTACTCATGGTGCCACCTTGGAAAAAGAGTACGCCAAGAAGCCAAGTGACTAATTTGGCACTTTTAGGCCCTTTAACAAAATGTTTGGCCATGTAGTCAGCAAAAGCTTGTGCTGCACCAGTCTTGGTCCAAATGCCTAATAATCCTCCAAGCAGCCACAGATAGAGTAGTAACAAGCTTGCTGTGCCTTCACTGGCTAAGTTTGGAATGAGGACTTTATCGACGACATCGAATTGTCCCAACATAAACGCCCCCACTATGATGCCAGTCAATAGTGATACCAGAGGTTCACGAGTCAGTAAGCATAAACAGACCGTAATGAAAGCGGGCAGTAGCGACCAGATCCCAAAGTGAAATGCAGGTTTGAGTAAACGTATCGTCCCTTGAGAGTCCTGTACCCATTGCTGATCAATGAGCGGATCGGTTTCAAGATTATCTTGGGATAAAGGGGAGAGCTGGTAAGGGGTGAGTTCTCCTACGAGTATCTCTTTGCCTTTAAATTTATAAGCGAGTTGATCATCGAGGTTAGCATAAAGCTCGTAGCTGACTGCTCTCTCTAGCCATTGCTTATCGATATAGTGGTGGCAAAAAATACCTGCTAGCAGGCCAAATATCAGCATGAAAAGTGCTGTTGTCTGGTTTTTTCTCATCATCATTATTTCTTTTATATTTTTAATTATAGAGACTCAGTCTACCGAGTTAAATTAACATTTACCGACTTATTTCGCTACAAAAGTATAACCTAAGGTTATGCCGTAGTTAGCAACGGGTATTTGTAATGTTAACGGAGTTTATTCAGTGTAAGTGTCAGGAAATAACAGATAAAGCCGGTATGAAGTGAGCTAGGTAAAACAGGAAGGGAAAAGCTAAATGAACAATAATAAAAAGACCTATGGTGTTGGGCTGAAATTAAGCTACTTAAGTGCCTGCTTATGCAGTGCATTAGCAACAAATGCGCTAGCTGCAGAGGAAGAAGACAAGCAAGTTGCAGAGGAGTCGATTGAACGTGTGAGCGTGGTCGGTTCCAATATTAAGCGTGCTGTCGACAGTGGCTCACTCCCTGTCACCACACTGACAGAGGAAGATATTGAAAACACGATGGCGATGTCAGGTGATGACCTTTTACGCCAAATCCCGCAGATGGGAGAAGTTAATTTTGGCGCGTCAACCGGTAATGGTGGCGTAAACGATGCTCGTGGAGATGTGGCGTCAATCAACTTGAGAGGATTGGGAACGGGGAATACTTTAACCTTACTCAATGGCCGCCGTGTTGTTACTCATCCCGGAACTCAGACTGAAAACTTTGTGCCAGTCACTACGGTTAACTCGAATGCACTTCCTATTTCTGGTTTACGTTCATTAGAGGTGCTGCGTGATGGCGCTGCTGCGATTTATGGCTCAGATGCCGTGGCTGGTGTGGTTAATTACAAGTTAAAAGATGATTATGAAGGACATAAAGTCTCTTTCTCCTATGGTGGCTCTGAAGGCACCTCTTTGCGGGAAGGAACGGTAAGCTATTTAGGCGGGGTATCACTCAACGAAGGCAAGACGCACCTTACTGGCTCATTAAGCTATTTTGACAGAGAAGGGATGATGGCATCTGAGCGAGATTATGCTAAAAGCCATGATTTACGTGAGTATCCTACATTGCCTGAAGGATTTATTGGTGATACCCAGCTCGATAACCGTACCACTACCACGCCTTGGGGAGAGTTTAGAAGCGGTTCGTTAAACACTTTTCATATTCAGCCAGACAGCATGGATGGCTGCGTTCAAGATCTCGGTAATGGGATCTGCGCTGATAAAGGCAGTTTATCGAGAGATTTACGTTTCGATCGCGGCACCACACGATCTTTAGTATCAGATGTGGATAGACTTAATTTTTATGGTTATGCGACCCATGAGTTGAGTGACTCACTGGAGTTTTTCTCAGAAATTACCTACTACAAGGCTAACTCAGAGCGCACGCGTGAGCAGGCCGGTAACTTAACGGCGCAGAGATTTACCATTGATGATAATGCCTACTACAACCCGTTTGGAGAGGATGTAGATGTTCGACGTTACCGCCCGATAGATGCAGGCCCGAGAATCATCAACGTAGAAAACACCAGTTACCGTATTTTGGGTGGTTTTGAAGGGAATTTTGGCGACTGGGATTGGGACAGTGCGATGTTCTATACCGCAGCTGAAACTAACGACGTTGCTAACCGAGTGCAGGCGAGTAAATTTCAAGCTGCGGTCAACAGTACCAATCCTGATCTTGCCTACAATATTTTTAACGGCGGGGATATCAATAACCCAAATGCAGGGGATGGGACGTTAAACTCTCAAGCGGTGATCGATCAGTTTATGGTTGATGTACAACGTGACGGCAAAACGAGCTTAGCGTCGGTGGACTTCAAGGTGAGTAACGGTCAACTCTGGAGCTTACCTTCTGGTGATATTGGGCTTGCGATGGGGGTTGAATATCGAAGAGAAACGTTTGAAGATATCCGTGATCCTCTATTAAATGGCAGTAACCCTTTTATTGACTCAGTCACAGGCGAGGAGCTTTCTGGCAGTGATGTATTGGGTTCAAGTCATACGCCAAACTCAGATGCCTCAAGAAATGTCGCCTCAGTGTATGCTGAACTGTTAATCCCACTATTAGATTCCTACTCACAATACATCGAGCTACAGATTGCTGGTCGTTATGAGAACTTCTCTGATGTAGGCTCGGCGGCTAAACCTAAAGTCGCGCTTTACTGGGAACCTATCGATTGGTTAAGTATTCGTGCTTCTTATGCTGGTGGCTTTAGAGCACCAGGTTTGCCACAGGTGAGTGCAGAAGGGGTGCCAAGAAGCAATGGACTTTATGATCCTATTTTGGATGAAACTTATGGCATCATCGATATTCGCAGCGGCTCTACTGATCTAAAACCTGAAGAGTCGGTGAATAGCTCAGTGGGTTTTGTGTTAAACCCTACCAGTAATTTTACCTTTACGGCTGACTATTGGCAGATAGAGCAGAAGAACATTGTTGGTATCTTACCCGGCTCATCTCATCTCCTTTATGACTCGCTACTTCGTAGCCAAGGCTCGTCTAATCCTGCGGTGATCCGTGATGGCAGCACCATGGAGGTGATACAGATTAATAACGATTATTTGAATCTGAATATTCGTAATATTGAAGGCGTTGATTTCAGTTTTCTTTACTCGCTTGAAACGGATATCGGTGAGTGGGACTTCTCTGCTAATGTGGCTCATCTGATTAAGTTTTATCAAGATGCAGATCCTATTTCAGCCGAGCTGATTGCGGCGCAAAAAGCCGGTAATCCAACTGTTCCAGCTGATAGAACTGTTGCAGGTGCAGGTGATCTCATTAAAGAGAATGGCCGTCCTGAGTGGCGTGGAAGAGCAGAGATTAACTGGCGTTTAGATCAAATCGGCGCTGGGGTAAGTTACAACTACATCAGTGATGTGATTGATACGAGTGCGACCTATACCGATGATAATGATGAGGTCATTAAGCTGCCCGTTGACAACTTTGAAACCATTAATCTGTATGCTGACTATCGTTTTAAAGGGGCTCATTTCCTTGATAATAGTAAGCTGCGTTTAGGCGTCAGAAATATCACTGATGAACAGCCACCTTTGGCCGATGAGTTAGCACATGGTTACTTTGGTAGCTTGCATTCAAACCGTGGTCGATATTTTTACATGAGTTTTAGTAAGTCATTCTAACCTTGATATCGTCCTATAACATGGCCCACTTGGGCCATGTTTCCTTATACATAGGTTCTGTTATGTTGTTTCCCTATAAATTAGTCACGATTGCTTTTTATACTGCATTACCCCTGCTTTTTTTTACCGCTTGCCAGAGCGCTTCTACTGCTACCGACAATCGCTGTCAGTTCGACAATGTTAAGTTTGATACTGACTTTTCAACGAGCCGGCTTGACCGTTGTCAGCAACTCAGTGAAACGCGATTTTTACTGACCTTAAGCCCTGAAAATACACCGATCAATGACAGTGCTTGGTATGCCTTCAAGTTGGTGACCGAATCCCCCCAAGAGGTGGATATTGTGATGGAGGTTGAAGGAGGAAAGCATCGATATTTACCCAAAGTAAGCCGTGACGGTGAGGGCTGGTCGTTAAAAGAGTACACGTTGAGAAATCAACAGTTAAAGATGCACTTTGCTGCTACAGACCAACCTATCTGGGTGGCAGGACAGGAGATCATCGATAATCAAGATTACCTAGATTGGGGCGAGGCGTTATTGGCTCAAGGTAAGGCAAGTCATGAGCAACTTGGTTTGTCTACTGAGCAGCGTCCTATTATGAAGTTAGAAGCGACGAGAGGCAAAGAGGCGAAAGAGTGGTTATTGGTGCTGGGTCGTCAACATCCGCCAGAACTGACAGGCGCCATGGCACTATTTCCCTTTAGCGAAGTGTTACTGTCGAACACCCAGCTTGCCAAACAGTTTAGGCAGAGGTTTAACATTGTCATTATTCCAAATTTGAACCCTGACGGCGTAGAGGTGGGTAACTGGCGTCACAATGCTAATGGCGTGGATTTGAATCGAGATTGGGGCAAGTTTGAACAGGCTGAAACCCGTGTGGTAGCAAGCTATCTTGAACGCTTGGTTACGTCGGGAGACAAGATTCACTTTGCCGTAGACTTTCACTCTACTCGAAAAGATATCTTTTACACCATGCCAAAGGATTACGGGTTACAAAACCCGCAGATGGCAGCACACTGGTTAGATGATTTAGACAGTCAATACGCTGCTTTTAAGGTGATTCAACAGCCTGGTAATAATCCAGATATAGGCGTGTTTAAGCAGTATATTGCCGATAAATATCGGGTTCATGCTATTACCTACGAGATGGGCGATAATACTGATAGACGATTTATCGATAACCTCGCGATTAATGCAGCAAACAGCCTGATGCAGACCATGCTCGCTTCGAAGCCAGTAGAGTAGACCTTGATATGATTAGAAACCCGTACTTACTTATCTTAATCTTGCTGCCCGCTTTGGTGGGATGTTCAAGTGAGAGCCCATTACCGCGTCAATCATCCACTGAACTTGCTGAGGTGGATATTTTGATCCACTCAGGTCAAGTGTTCGACAGCAAGAGTAAGCGATTACTGCCAATGGATTTGGCGGTTTGTGGCGCGATAATCTGTGATATCTATCCAAGAGGAAGTAAGCAAGTAAGGGCGAAAAGATTAATCGATGCCAAAGGAAAAGTGGTGAGTCCAGGCTTTATCGATCCCCATACACATGCTTTAGCTGAGCTTAAAAGTCACGATAATAACCATAACCTCAACTATCTGACTCAAGGTGTCACCACGGTTATTGTGGGCAATGATGGTGATGGCAGTGCCAATATCGATAAGCTCAGTAAACAGTTATTAAGCAATGGCATTGGCACTCATGTCGGCATGTTGGTGGGCCATGGTGCTGTGCGTCAGCAAGTGATGGGGAAAGCGAAACGAATGCCCACCACCAAAGAGCTTAATGCCATGGAGTCACTGGTTGAGCAGGCGATGGAGCTGGGGGCTTTAGGTTTCTCATCAGGCCTTTATTATGTGCCACAGAACTATGCAGACACCGATGAGGTCATTGCGTTGGCGAAAGTGGCAGCTCGGTATCATGGCATATATGACACTCATCTTCGTGATGAGAGCAGCTTTAGTATCGGTTTGCTCTCCGCCGTTGATGAAGCGATTGCTATTGCAAAGCAGGCCAATATTCATCTGCACCTTGCGCACCTAAAAGCGCTTGGCGTCGATGTATGGGGGCAAAGTGATGCCGTGATTGCAAAGGTTGAGCTGGCTCAATTTCAGGGCATCTCAATATCGGCAGATCAATATCCTTGGCTTGCATCAGGCACTAAGCTACATAACGCCGTGATGCCTAAATGGGTGATGGCGGATTCACAAGAAGCTTTTTTTGAACGCTTGAATGATCCTACGCTCTATCAGCAACTCAATCGTGAAATAACTGAGAACCTGCGCCGCCGAGGCGGTGGTAAAGCCCTACTTATTACTGCTTTTAAGGATCAACAACTCGTTGGAGAAACCTTAGAACAGGTCGCTATCGCACTGGGTAAATCTGAAGTGGATGCCGCAATTGAGCTGGTGCAGCGTGGTGAGGTGAGAGTGGCTTCTTTCAATATGTCAGAGCAAGATCTAGAGAACTTTATCGTTAAGCCTTGGGTGGTGACGTCATCAGATGGCACCGATGGTCACCCAAGGAAGTATGCTTCGTTCCCGCAAAAGTACCAGCAGTATGTTAAGCAAAACCCGCTGTTAACCCTTGAAGCATTTATCTACCAGAGCTCAACTAAAACAGCAGAGATATTAGGTTTGAAAAATAGGGGCCAGCTGGGCGTCGGTATGTTTGCTGATATTATTATTCTAGATACAGAAAACTACCGTGCAAAAGCTGATTTTTCTCACTGGAACCGTTACTCAACTGGGGTTGACATCGTACTCATTAACGGTCAGTTGGCGATCGACAAACAGCAATATACTGGGATGTTAGCGGGGGAGGTCTTGAGGTCGAATTGAGCCTTGCCTAAGATGGAGTCGATATTGCTAAGATGCATTGTCATTTGGCACCACCTAACCAATTTTAGATAGAATTAACAACGCAAACCTAGTTAATAAGTCTATGTTGAGGGTGATAAATATTGACATTAAATAACTAATTAACACTTACACACTTGTTATGTAAGTGTTAATTGCAATAAAAGGTAATACAAAGGTGCGATACCGCTAAGTTGATAATAATAAAGGTTGGGGTAGACTGGAAAAGAGTGCATATGAGGGCCCAAAAATGCTACAGCCAGTAAAAATAATAATAGCTGACGACCACCCATTATTCAGACAAGCATTAGTTAATATACTAACCACCCATTTTGATCATGTCTCGCTGTTTGAAGCTGAGACTATCGCCGAATTAGACAGTACATTGGCTTTGCATAGTGATGCAGATCTCTTGTTATTGGATCTCAATATCCCTAAAGCCCACGGTTTTAATACCTTAGTTAACATTCGCAATTGCCATTCACAAATGGGAGTTGTGATTATCTCAGGGCAAGAAGATAAAATCACAGTTAGTAAGAGCATGACATTTGGTGCGGCGGGGTTTATTCCTAAATCGACCTCCGTTGATATCATGGTTGAAGCGATAAGAACGGTGCTTTCAGGTCAACAATGGGCGCCAGCCGGATGTGACAATATTGAAGCGATTGAAGCGGACAGTATGGCCAGTAAACTGGTGAGTTTGTCTCCTCGACAACACAGTATTTTGATGATGTTTGCCGATGGTTTGCTCAATAAACAGATTGCTTATGAGTTAGGGTTATCTGAAGCCACCATTAAGGCTCATGCCAGTGCGATATTTCTGAAATTAGGCGTTCACACACGCACCCAAGCAGTCATTGCCATGAATCAACTGCAACTGGATCAGACGCGACTTGCTCAATAGTCGCAGCTCTATAGCCCCAATCCTCCTCTTAGTTGGAGCGTCTGGTTAAAATGCTCACGTTAGCCTTCTGTTAGTCTGCTACTTGTCCTGCTGTGAACTGGTATAGCTCTTACGAAGACTGCGTGCGAGGGTTGCACTCATGATGGCTCTAAGGGCGATAGGTTTGATGATTTTTCGCAAATAGCCATAGCCCAAAGCTTTAGTGCGTAACACCACGTTTTCATCAATGGTGGCAGTGATCAGTATCGCTGGGATTGGGAGATTAGATTGAGCTTGGATATCTGCGATCAAGGCGAGACCGTCTTGATTATCTTCAAGTTGGTAATCCACCAACATGATATCAATTTTAGAGGCGAACTTGCCAAATTGGACTTTGGCCTGCCGCACTGAATCTGCTGGATAAACATGGCATTTCCAACTTGAAAGTAGCTCAACCATGCCTGCTAATACATTCGGATCGTTATCGATACAGAGCACGTGCACGCCGTTTAAGCTCAAAATATCGATTGGTGGTGCGGTGACAGCGGCCTCTTGTTGGCAAACCCTTTCTACCCTCAAACTAAAGATACTGCCTTTATTGACCTCTGAAGATAAAGTCAGTTGCTGCTGCATTAATGAAGCTAGACCTTGGGCAATATTGAGCCCTAATCCTAAGCCATTGACCCCTTGATGACCTGAGTGCTGTAAGCGAGTGAATTGCTCAAAAATCATGGCCTGCTTATCATGGGGGATCCCTGGGCCGTCATCAACTACCTGAATAAGCACAGCTTCATGTTGATGACGACAACCAAGTAATATCTTCCCTTCGGCTGCGTATCTAAAGGCATTACTGACTAAGTTTTGCAAAATACGTCTCAGTAGTACTTTGTCACTCGATACCCACAAGGAGGTCTTTATCGAGCTGAATTTAATGCCCGAACTGGCTGCAATGGCCCCAAACTCCTCGACGAGAGAATCCAGTACCTCTTGTAATGCAAAGGCGGTTATTTCAGGGACGATAGTGCCACTTTCAATGCGGGATATCTCATTGAGGTCGAGCAAGAGTTCATTGGCCACTTGTAGAGAGTTGTCGATATACCCCATCTGTTGTTTCTGTTCACTCGATAGCTGACCATTTTGAACAAAGGCCGATGAGAACAGCCTTGCTGCTGATAGGGGTTGCAGTAAATCATGGCTGCAAGCTTTCAGATATTGACTCTTTTTCTGGTGAGCTTGCTCCACTTTTTGTAAGGCATGGGCGAGCTCTTCATTACTTTTTTCTAAGCTTAAATTGGCTTGCTCAAGTTTTTTTGTACGCTCATAGACTCTGGCTTCTAGAGTGAGGTTTTTCTCTTGAAGCAGTTTCTCTGCTTCACGGTACATGGTGATATCTGAAAAAATCATCACAAAGCCGCCATCAGGGATCGGATTTCCCTGAATACGAATGGTTTTACCATCGGGTTGCAGCCGTTCGCTATTGTGGTGACTCCCCTTGCGTAAATGAGCTAATCGTTTTTCAACCTGCTTGGTTAAGTTGTGACTGAATCGTTTACTGCGGCTCAAGTTATACCTTATTAGCTGCTCTACAGGACAACCGATATAGACTAAATCCTCGGGGTAGTTAAACAGGTTTAGGTAGTGCTGGTTCCAGGCCACAAGCTTTAAGTCACTGTCGATAACCGAGATCCCTTCACTGGCATTTTCAATGGCGCTGTGCAGCACAGAGCGGCTGAATTCAGTGCGATGGCTTGACGCTTGCTCGACCAGTTGAGCGACATCTTCCATGGCAATATCGCGCCCGTTGAGGGCGTAGGATATGACGAGCCGAGCCGAGGCTGATCCCATGACACTGGCAAGCATATTTTCAGTATAAAAAATCAATGCTTGGTTATGGGCATTTTTATCCGTAATAGGTTGGGACTGACTGGAAAAAAAACGATGAAAGCCACGAGCCGCTTTATCTTTTCCGACAAAACGAGCCACGAGCAGCTCTAATTCAGTGTAGTTAACGTACTTTGGCAGACCGGGTTGTACCTTAGTCAGATCAGGGCGCTCGATAAAATGGGCTATCTGCATCTGCTCATGTACGCTTTGGCGAGTAAACGAAGAGACAAGCCAAATCATCGCAATATTAGCAAACAAGCCCGTTAAGGTTGCCAGTGTGGTGATGGAGTATTCACTGCCTGCAAACGGGTGTGCGTAAAGGCCAAGCTGAGGAAGAAGGTTAAGGACTAACCAGAGGCTAAAGCCTGTGATGATGCCGGACAATACGCCGTATAAGGTGACTCTTCGCCATAAAAAGGCCGCAAAGAGTGCGGGGCCAATTTGAGCGATGGCCCCAAATGCAACCTCACCTAATGAGGCCAATGTGTCGGGAGGCGCGACGAGAAACATCCCATAACTCATGAAGATAACGAATAAGACTAATGCTTTTCGTATATTGAGTAGATGAGATCTAAACCGATGAAAGTCGGTGCTTTGAATATTGCTGACTTTAAATAAGGTGGGAAACACCACTTCATTGCTGATCATGGTACTCAAGGCGATGGTTGAGATGATGACCATGGAACTGGCGGCTGAAATCGCACCGAGAAAGCTAAACAATCCAAGCCAATTATCTCCGCTAAATGCGGGTAAAAATAGCACGTAGGCATCACTTTCTAATGAGTTGCCATAGATGATGTTGCCTGCTTGACCTAGCGGTGTGGCAAAAAAGGCAAACACCAAAATATAGAGTGGAAATGTCCAGCGGCTCCATCTGGCATGTTTCTGCTCTTTTAGCTCCACAATGAGGACCTGAAATTGACGCGGTAAGCAGAGAAATGCACTGGTTACGATAAACAGCAGGCCAAACATAGACACGATGTTGGGAGAGGTAAACTCAGTGGAGACGGGTGACGTTTCATTGGCTATTTGCCAAATCTCCATGGGGGAATCAAATAGGAAGAAAGAGACAAATATTCCAATGGTAAGGTAAGCAATGACTTTCACTAGAGATTCAAAGGCGATGGCTAGCATCATTCCTGGATGACGTTCAGTCACATCAATGGCTCTAACGCCAAATATGATGGTAAATCCTGCCAAAATAAAGCTCACTATAAGCCCCAGTTGCCATGAGGACAGCAGATGATCTTGGCGAAGAATTTCGTAGGAGTTCACGATCGCTTTTAGCTGTAACGCGATGTAAGGAAGAGTGCCAAATAGGGCGACAAAAGTAACGACGACCGCAAGCAGTTGCGATTTACCAAAGCGAGAAGCGAGCAGATCGGCAATAGAGGTAATATTGAGTTTAAGGCAGACTCGAATAATTCGTTGAATGAAGGGCCAGGCAAAAATAAACAGTAAAATAGGGGCGATATAAACGGGTAAGTAAGAGAATGAGTTGCTGGCAGCTTGACCTGCAGTCCCTAAAAAACCCCAAGAGGTGCAATACACCCCGAGTGAGAGAGAGTAAATGATTGTGTGTTGTTGTTTAAAGAGCTTTTCACGGTACTTGTCGCCTAAAAAAGCCATTAAAAACAACAATCCGATATAGCTAATGCTAATCACTACGAGCAGCCAATTGGGAAACATCGTTTGGTTACTCCTATCTGTTGGGGCTGTCCCGCCAGGAACACAGGGCTTACTCTAAATGTGTTATGAAAATTAACATATCATATTTTAGCTTTATGGCATCATTAACCTCCACCGACTTTAGTATTACCCCTTAGGTATTAGTGCGCCAGTCTTAATCTGTTTACATTAACCCTAACGCATTAATACCCCTGCATTAATACCTATTCCCAATTGAGTGAACCCGGTTATTTCTCCATCTTGAAGGAAGACATAACAGGGGATATAAAGATGCTCATTTCAACAATAAAAAAAATCACGATTGCAAGTTCACTCTCTCTTCTTGCCGGTTCAGCAATGGCGGGTTATGACTTTAAGGTTGGTGATGACGCCAAAGTGACATTTGGTGGCTACCTCAAGGTTGATGCTCGCTATGTATCTGGTGATGTAGGTTACCGAGACTTCTGGATCGGCACTGGTGCAGCTCAAGAAGATAGCAGTTCACAGTTTCGCATTTTTGCTAACGAAACCCGTTTCAATACGAAATATGTTCATGGCGATGTGATGGGATTCATCGAAATGGATTTCCTTGGCGGTGGCGGTAATCAGGTGGTATCCAACTCCGCTAAGCCACGTCTTCGTCATGCTTTTATCAAGTATAAAGATCTGACCGTGGGGCAAACATGGACCACGTTCATGAATACCAGTGCGATACCGGAAACGGCTGACTTTGCTGGTGCTACGGTGGGGTTAGCGTTTATTCGTCAAGGACAAATTCGCTATAACATGGGCAACTTTCAAGTGTCGATAGAAAACCCTGAAAGTGTTGGTGGTGATACGGCCAATGACAATCTGCCAGATTTTGTCGGTCGTTATAACTTCAAAGCTGACTGGGGTAATGTCTCCATTGCTGCGTTAGGTCGTCGTCTCAATACCACGACGGGTAAGAGTGAAACTGCATTGGGTGGTTCAATAGCAGGTCGAATCAAAACCTTTGGTAAAGATGATTTCCGTTTCCAATTTCACCAAGGTGAAGTTGGACGTTACGTGGGTATTGGTGCCGCCCAAGATCTCGTGGGTGATAAAGTCGAAAGTACCACCTCTTATCTTGCTGCCTATCGCCACTACTGGACCGATACCCTAAGAAGCACCGTACTTTATGGTCGCGTCGAAACTGATATTAACGAAGCTGATCGTAGTCAATGGAGTGTCAATCTGTTCCAAAATCTCACGCCAGCATTAGCCGTAGGTTTTGAGATCGGCAACTTCGCCATTCATGATCAAGATGTTGATTCAAGCTACGCACAATTATCGATGCGCTACGCATTATAAAAACCTGATAGGTGGTGAGGGAGTCATTACCTCTCCATCTATTTATCCAATGTAGCGATTCCATTGCAGCGATCTCAATGTTCATTTCTTTGCAGGTTATCACCTTGCTCTAGCTGCAAGGGCAAGTGTTATTTAAAGGAGTATGGGTGTGACTAATACCATTTTAAAAGTCGATCAAATTTCTCTCGCATTCGGTGGTGTTAAAGCGCTCACTGATGTCAGTTTTGAGGTCGAACAAGGCGCCGTATTTTCGATTATTGGTCCTAACGGTGCAGGAAAAACGTCGATGCTCAACAGTATTTCAGGTCGTTATCGCCCCCAGAAAGGCAGTATTCATTTCGATAATCAAAATGTTACCCACATGCGCCCGAATGATCGCGCCGACCTTGGCATCGGGCGCACTTTTCAAAATTTGGCTTTGTTTGGTCATATGTCGGTACTCGATAACATCATGGTTGGCCGTCACCATTTAATGAAAAACAACTGGCTAACGGGGCCACTTTATTGGGCCTCTCCCGCACAAAAAGAAGAGCTAAAGCATCGCCGTGAAGTGGAAGAGATCATTGATTTTCTCGACATCTCCCATGTGCGTAAATCGGTGGCTGGCACCCTATCTTATGGCCTGCGAAAGCGTGTCGAACTGGCTCGTGCTATCGCCCTGAATCCTAAACTTATTTTGCTCGATGAGCCCATGGCTGGCATGAACCTAGAAGAGAAAGAGGACATGGCGCGCTACATTCTTGATTTGAATGAGGAGTTCGATATCACCGTGGTGATGATTGAGCATGATATGGGGGTCGTCATGGATATCTCTCATAAAGTGATGGTACTGGATTTTGGGAAAATGCTGATCACGGGTTTACCGGATGAAGTGATGGAAAATGAACATGTTAGACAGGCTTATCTTGGGCTTGAAGACAATGAACAATTACAAGAGGTTGGCTAATGACTACATCAATTAATTCATCGGCAAACTTATTTGATATGGGAGAGATGGACACCTTTCCCAAGATTTTACGTCATAACGCTGCCCATTGGGGCGCTGATATTGCCATGCGTGAGAAGGAGTTTGGGATCTGGAGCGAATTTAGCTGGCAGGATTACCATAACCGAGTGAAGTGGATGACGTTAGCGCTGGACAGCGTAGGCATTCAATCTGAGGCTGCAATTGCACTGCTTGGGGATAACCGCCCTGAATGGGTGTGGGGAGAGGTGGCTGCCCATGCGCTATCGTGCTTCTCTTTAGGGATTTATCAGGACTCCTTACATGAAGAGGTCGCGTATCTACTTAATCGTAGTAATGCTCAAGTCGTGATTGCTGAAGATGAAGAACAGTGCGACAAACTGTTAGAACTGGGTGACTCAATCCCTGAGGTCAGATACATCGTGTATTGCGATCCGAGAGGAATGCGCAAATACGATGATCCACGTTTGGTCAGTATTGAGCAGATCTACAAAATGGGGCAAGAGGTCGACAGACTCAACCCCCGTGCCTATGACAATTTAGTCGATGCGAGTAAGGGCGAAAATATTGCCATCTACTGCACCACATCGGGCACCACATCTAAACCGAAAATAGTTCTGCTTCAAGGCAGTAAATTCATTGAACATTGCAGTTCATATCTCAGAGCCGATCCGCGAGCGCCAGGTGATAACTATGTCTCTGTGTTACCGCTGCCGTGGATCATGGAGCAGGTGTATGCGGTCGGTCAGTCGCTGATCGCACGCCAGATCGTTAACTTTGTGGAAGAACAAGAAACCATGATGGCCGATCTGCGCGAAATTGGGCCTAATTTTGTCTTGCTAGCACCAAGGGTGTGGGAAGGTATTTTGGCTGACGTGCAAGCGCGAATGATGGACTCAACACCACTGAAACAAAAACTGTTCGAGTTTGCGATGAAGCGCGCAGAAGCTGCGTTAGCCAAAGGTAAACGCTCGATGTTAGCCGACATTATTTTGATGAAAGCGTTGCGCGACCGATTGGGGTTTTCATTCCTTAACTCCGCAGCTACGGGCGGTGCGGCGATGGGGCCAGATACCTTCAAGTTTTTCCAAAGTATCGGCGTGCCTCTACGCCAACTTTATGGCCAGACGGAGATGTGCGGCGCTTATACCATTCACCATCAAGATGATGTTGATTACGACAGTGTTGGAGTTGCATTTGATTCCGCAGAGCTGAAGGTTATTAATACCGACAGTGAAGGAGTCGGGGAAGTGATAGCCAAGACCGTGGGCATGTTCAACGGCTACTTAGGCGATCAAGCAGCCTTTGATGAAGACGTGAGTGATGGTTGGATGCACACTGGCGATGCTGGGTACTTTAAGCCGTCAGGCCATTTAGTCGTCATTGATCGGATCAAAGATTTGGCTAAGACCAGCCAAGGCATTCAATATTCACCTCAATACATAGAGAACAAATTGAAGTTTTCATCTTTTATCGGTGAAGCCGTCATTTTGGGTAAAGAAAAACCGTATCTATCAGCAATCTTGTGTATCCGATTTAGCATCGTTTCAAAGTGGGCTGAGCGACAAGGACTGGCTTTTACCAACTACACCAATCTATCAAGCCTACCTGAGGTATATGAGCAACTGACAAAAGAGATTGCCATTGTGAATCAATCTCTGCCAGAGGCTCAGAAAATAAATAAATTCATCTTGTTATACAAAGAACTGGACGCCGATGATGGCGAGCTAACCCGTACTCGTAAGGTCAGACGTGGCGTGATTGCTGAGAAGTATGGCGACATTATCGACTCAATTTACAAGGGCGATCCTCATGTCGATATCGATACCGTGATCACCTTCCAAGATGGCAGTAAGTCACGTATTCAAACCCAAATTAAAGTGGCAACGGTGACCGATTCAAATCGGGCTGTGGGCACCAATGTTGAGCAAAGGAGAGCGTCATGAATGTCGAATTATTGCTACAGCTGATTACCAATGGATTCATTGTTGGGCTGTTGTATGGCGTAGTCGGAATGTGTTTCGTGTTGGTCTACAAGTCGACTCAAGTGGTTAACTTTGCCCAAGGTGAGTTCTTGCTGGTGGGTGCCTGGGTATGTTGGGCATTCCTTGTTTATATGGAGCTACCATTTTTTGTGGGATTCCTGCTGACCCTGTGTTTTATGGCGGTGTTTGGTGTGCTACTACAGATGATTGTCCTGCGCCCTATGATAGGTGAGCCGATTATTTCGGTGATCATGGTGACCATTGGTTTATCCATATTCTTCCAATCTCTGACTAAATGGATCTTTGGTGTTTCCCCCCAGAGCTATCCGCAAGTTTTCGACACCCAGTCTATTTCAATATTCGGGCTCAATGTCGAGCTGGCCTACCTTATGAGTACTGTGATTGCGCTCATCATCATGGTCAGTTTTTTCTTATTCTTTAAATACTCAAAGCACGGTCTTGCGATGCGAGCAACGGCGTTTGATCAACAAGTCGCCCAAAGCTTAGGCATATCGGTTAAGCACGTATTTGCCATGAGTTGGGGGATAGCATCCACAGTGTCGGCCACTGCAGGCGTCGTGATTGGCATGGTCAATGGGGTGTCTGACTCACTTTCATCTATCGGCATTAAGGTGTTTCCAGCGGTGATCCTCGGGGGGCTCGATTCGATTGTTGGCGCCATCGTTGGTGGGATCGTGATTGGTGTGCTTGAAAACGTTGCGGAGTTTTTCGATAGCCAATATCTGCATATCGGCAACATGTACGATATCGCACCTTTCTATGTGCTGCTTATCATCTTGTGGTTTAAACCCTACGGGTTATTTGGTACTCGCGATATAGAGCGTGTTTAACGCTTAGCGTTCAGTTACCGAACACTTCATATTTATTGTTCAAGGAGTTTTTATGTCTAGCTTAGCGATGCGTCCGTGTGGAGATTTCCGCACTAGCTATAAAGCCGACAACACCATTTTTGAAACGAAGACGATTCGTCTAATCACCACCGTGGTGATAGCGATTGCATGTTTAGCGCCACTGGTGCTGGACGGGTACTTTTTAACCCTGTTTATCCAGATCGCCTATTTGGGCATTGCGGCGCTAGGGTTAAATATTCTGGTGGGATTTACCGGTCAAATCTCCTTAGGTCACGGCGCTTTCTTTGGTTTTGGTGCCTTTGCATCGGCGTGGCTTAATACCAGCTTTCAGATCCCGGTGGTGTTGTGTATTCCACTGGCGGGCTTTTTAACCATGGCGGTGGGGATGTTATTTGGCATGCCAGCAGCACGAATTAAAGGCTTGTATCTGGCGATAGCCACACTGGCTGCCCAGTTCATTATTGAAGATTTCTTTGCACGAGCTGAGTGGTTTTCTGGAGGTTCATCAGGTTCGATGGCAGCACCAGTGAATCTGTTTGGATTTTATTTTGATACCGACCAAAGCTTCTACTTCATTGCACTGTTTGCACTGGTATTTATGTATATCTGGGGCTGTAACTTAATGCGTAGTCGAGATGGACGCGCGTTTGTCGCAGTACGAGATCACTACCTCTCTGCTGAAATCATGGGGGTGAAACTCAATAAGTATCGCTTACTTTCATTCGGAATATCCTCCTTTTATGCGGGTATTGGTGGAGCCATTTATGCTCATTACCTTGGTTATGTGTCGGCTGAAGGTTTCACCATTTTAATGTCGATTCAGTTTTTGGCCATGGTGATCATTGGTGGGCTGGGATCAATCAAAGGCACCTTAATGGGTGTGGTGTTTATGGTGTTCTTACCAGAGATGCTCGAAAGCATAGTCGGACTGATGAAATACACCGACTGGGGCAATATTCCTATGGTGACCGATGGTCTGGCTTACATCAAAGAGATGGCCATTGGCTTGGTGATTATTTTGTTCCTGATTTTTGAACCTGAAGGCTTGGCTCATCGCTGGGCGCAGATTAAAAACTATTGGAAATTCTATCCTTTTGCCTACTAAGCACTTAAAGAGCGTGATCAATGTATGACGCTCTGTTGCAAGGGTTTGGCGAAATCCTTGTGAGTTCCTCCTCTTCTTAGCGGTTAACAAGAAGCACGCAGACAAAGTTAACTTGGCAACATTTGTGGGTCCGCTGCAGTGCTGTAATTAGGCTGCTTTGACCTTAATGGACTTTTTTAAGGAATAATAATATGTATAAAAATACTCGATATAGTCTAAATTCACTGCTGACCTCGGGCCTTGGCAGTGTCATCTTGGCAAGCAGTGGTTTTGTTCACGCCGAAGAAACCATTTTTGTGGGACACCTCGCGGATATGTCCGGTCCGACTGCTTTTGTGGGTAAACCCTATGCCGATGGAGTGCGCGATTCACTGGCTTACATCAACGCGAATGGGGGGATCTATGGCATCAAATTAGAGTATGAGACGATCGATTACGCTTACAAGGTGCCACAGGCGATAGCCTCGTATAAAAAATGGAAGTCGCGCAAAGACATGGTGGCGATGCAAGGATGGGGAACGGCGGATACTGAAGCCTTGATTTCATTTGCTGCCAAAGATAAAACACCGGTTTTCTCAGCGTCCTATTCAGGTCACTTAACTGACCCTCAGGGCAAGAACCCTAACACCAAAAAACCGGCACCTTATAACTTCTTCTATGGCGCATCTTACTCTGACTCTTGTCGCGGTTTAGTGCAGTGGGCTGCCAATGATTGGAAAGCCAAAGGCGGGCAAGGAAAACCTAAATTTACTCACATCGGGGCTAATCACCCTTTCCCGAATGCTCCCAAGGCCGCGTGCGCAGAGTATGCCACTGAACTGGGTTTTGATGTGCAGCATCCAGTGGTTATCTCAATGAAACCGGGGGATTTTAAAGCCCAGTGTTTGAGCCTTAAGAGTTCTGGAACCCACTACGGCTACATCGGCAACTTAGGTGGTTCAGTGCAATCTCTGATCAAGTCTTGTAATACCGTGGGTACCGATATTCAGTTTATGTCCAATATTTGGGGCGGCGATAAGTTGGTCTTTAAGGCGGCGGGAGAAGGGGTTAAGAACTATATCTTCCCAACCATGACGCCTTTTTGGAGCGATGACGTTACGGGCATGAAGTTGGTACGTGAGATATCTAAAATGTCCGATAGCAGTGGCAACAAAGAGAGATTACACCACTACATGCGTGGTATTTGCTCCACTTTCTTTATGAAAGAGTCGATGGAGTGGGCAAAAGATAACGGTGGCGTGACAGGTGAGAATGTTAAAAAAGGCATGTATGCGCGTCAAAACTGGGTACCGAAAGGGCTGGAAGGGGTTTGTTTAGCGGCGACTTGGACTGCTGAAGATCACCGAGGTATTAATCAGGTCAATATCTACAAAGGAAACTTTAATGGTGGTGATGTCACTGTAGAAAAAGTTAACCAAGTGACGCTTGAGCGTCGTGTTGACTGGTTAGGTTATTAATCCACGTCGTTAATCGGCAGGTCTGGCAAGTTGAGCCATCATCAACTTGCCAGGTACAAGGTTGTTAGGTTGGAGTTGTTATGACACAAGCAGTGCAGTTAAAGCCACAAAGCCCACTTTTATCGGTCAATAATATCGAAGTGGTTTATGACGATGTTATTCAAGTGCTTCGAGGAGTGAGTATCGATGTGCCTCAAGGTGAAATTGTGACATTACTGGGGCCGAATGGAGCGGGAAAGTCCACCACACTTAAAGCGATTTCGGGTTTGCTGAAGACCGAGAATGGTGAGGTGTCTCGCGGTGATATTCATTTTATGGGTGAACGAATTGACGCTAAAAATGCCGAAGATGTGGTGCGTTCAGGTCTGTTTCAGGTGATGGAGGGGCGACGAATTATCGAAGACATGAGCGTGATTGAGAACTTAAAGCTGGGGGCATATACCCGTAATGACGGCCAAGTTAATCAAGATATCGAGATGGTGTTTAATTATTTTCCTCGTTTAAAAGAGCGTACCGGGCTTGCAGGTTATTTATCTGGCGGGGAGCAACAGATGTTAGCCATTGGCCGCGCGTTAATGGCGCGCCCTAAGATGATCTGTCTTGATGAGCCTTCAATGGGACTCTCACCACTATTGGTGAAAGAGGTGTTTGGCATCATAGAGAAAATTAATCGTGACCAAGGGATAACGATGTTGCTGGTGGAGCAAAATGCCAATTATGCCCTGAAAGCCGCGAATTACGGTTACATCATGGAGTCGGGCAAGATAGTGCTCGATGGTAGCAAGGAGCAATTACTCAATAACGAAGATGTCAAAGAGTTCTATTTGGGCGGCGGCAAAGAGACCCGTAAAAGTTTCAAGAATCTTAAATCTTATAAGCGCCGCAAGCGCTGGTTGTAGGAGGCATCATGTCACCATTTTATAATTCAAAAGAAGCGCAGCCAGCTAAGTTGAGAGAAACACATTTACTGTCGGATTTAGCTGATTTGTTGTCATACGCTAAAAACAGCTGTGACTATTACCGTCAGCTGTTAGCGGATATTGATGTGAGCGCAGTTAACTCCAGAATGCAGTTATCTAAGCTGCCCATCACTCGCAAGTCAGATCTGATAAAGCTGCAGGCTGCGCAGCGGCCTTTTGGTGGCATGACCCCCAAAGGTGGAGCAGTAGGACGATTGTTTCAATCACCAGGCCCTATCTATGAACCCGAAGGCGATGTTCATGACTGGTGGCGTATGGGGCAGGCTTTTTTTGCTGCAGGTTTTAGGGCGGGAGATACTGTACAAAATTGTCTTTCATATCACCTCACACCAGGTGGGTTTATCATGGATTCAGGTGCCAAAGCATGTGGTTGTACAGTGATCCCCGCAGGGCCGGGACAGACTGACATTCAGCTTGAGATGATTGAGAACTTAGCGCCCAATGGCTACTGTGGCACCCCCTCATTTTTAAATATACTGCTTGAGAAAGCCAAGCTGCAGGGCAAAGATATCAGTGCGATAACCAAAGCTTTAGTGAGTGGAGAGGCATTAACTGCGTCTTTAAAGTCGACTTTTGGCAAGGCTGGAATTGAGGTTAAGCAAGCCTACGCTACTGCTGACATTGGGTTAATCGCCTTTGAAAGTGTCAGTGAACAAGGTTTGGTGGTGGCAGAAGATATTCTGGTTGAAATCGTGCGTCCTGGTAGCAAAAATCCCGTTGCAGAAGGGGAAGTGGGGGAAGTTGTGGTCACCAGTTTTAATCGTGATTATCCCTTGGTGCGCTTTGCGACTGGGGATCTATCCGCTGTATTGGCGGGAGAAAGTGAATGTGGCCGCAGCAATATGCGGCTTAAAGGCTGGTTAGGGCGGGCTGATCAAACCACAAAAGTTAAAGGTCTGTTTATTCATCCGGAGCAAATTGAGCGAATTAGACTGCATCACAGTGGGTTGCATAAAG
Organism: Shewanella hanedai; assembly: GCF_007197645.1. Taxonomy (GTDB): domain Bacteria; phylum Pseudomonadota; class Gammaproteobacteria; order Enterobacterales; family Shewanellaceae; genus Shewanella; species Shewanella hanedai. Next base: position 58,334 of record NZ_VKGK01000011.1, on the reverse strand, counting down.
TGAGGCTGGTAGTTTCAAGTCAAAACAATAACGACACCATATGTTTGCGCTGTGAGCTAGCAGAGGATGCTCTGAGCTCTGCCGATATCTTAGCGATCCAAAGATCAATAAGGTCGGTGACTCAGTTATCTGCCGATGTTGAATTACTGGCTGTGGGCAGTTTACCCGATGACGGCATTGTGATTGAAGATAGTCGCTAAGCTATTTTGATGGGATGACTCTGTCATTTAGCCATAAAAAAACGCCGATGAATAATCATCGGCGTTTTCATTAAGTTTGGTCAGCGATAATGCTTATTGAGCTGACTTTAAGAACTCAACGATTTGATCAAATGGGACTTCTTGCTTCTCACCAGTGCGGCGGTTCTTATATTCGAACACACCTGCATCGATATTACGGTCACCAATGACGACGACGTGAGGCAGACCAATCAATTCCATGTCGGCAAACATCACACCAGCGCGCTCTTTACGATCATCAAACAGCACTTCGATACCAGCATCGTTCAGATCTTTATATAGCTGTTCCGCCATATCTTGAACGCGATGAGATTTGTGCATGTTCATCGGCAAGATACCAACGCGGAAAGGTGCAATTGCATCTGGCCAAGTGATACCACGGTCATCATGGTTCTGCTCAATGGCTGCAGCAACCATACGGCTAACACCGACGCCGTAACAACCCATCAGTAAGGTCTTAGCCTTACCGTTTTGGTCGAGTACGTTAGCGTTCATTGCGCTAGAGTAGTTGTCTCCAAGCTGGAAGATATGACCGACTTCGATACCACGAAGCAGGGCGATAATGCCTTTGCCACATGGGCTAGGCTCACCTTCGATAATGTTACGTAGATCGAACGCTTCAGCCTGTGGAAGATCGCGTTCCCAGTTAATCCCAAACAGATGTTTGTTATCTTGGTTTGCACCCGCGCCGAAATCACTCATCACGTTCACGCCATGATCGATATAGACAGGAATTTCAAGACCAACAGGGCCGATAGAACCAGCACCTGCACCAATCGCTTTACGAATATCAGCTTCGTCAGCAAATTCAAACGGTGCAAGTACCGCTTCAATTTTCTCTGCTTTCACTTCGTTAAGGTCGTGGTCACCTCGAATAACAAGAGCAACTAAAGGTACTTCCTCTGTTGCGCCTTTAACGATAAGGGTTTTCACTGTCTTTTCGATAGCAATGCCGTGTTGCTCAACCAATTCAGCAATGGTTTTTGCATTTGGCGTGTCAACTAAGGTCATCTCTTGTGTGGCAGCTGCGCGAGTTTCTGAAGGCATTGGCGCTTCACATTTCTCGATGTTGGCTGCGTAATCGCTCTCAGTTGAGTAAGCAATTAAGTCTTCACCACTGTTCGCTAAAACGTGAAACTCGTGTGACATGCTGCCACCGATAGAGCCAGTGTCAGCCATGACTGGACGGAACGCTAAACCTAGGCGATTAAGAATATTGCTATATGCCTGGAACATTGTCTCGTAGGTTTCATCCATTGTTTCTTGATCTAAGTGGAAAGAGTAAGCATCTTTCATCAAGAATTCACGTGAACGCATGACACCGAAACGGGGACGTACTTCATCGCGGAATTTAGTTTGAATTTGAAACAGATTCAGTGGCAACTGCTTGTAAGAGTTGACCTCTTTACGCACGATATCGGTGATCACTTCTTCGTGAGTTGGGCCAAGCACGAAATCACGGTTGTGACGATCTTGGAAACGCAAAAGCTCAGGACCAAATTTATCAAGACGGCCTGTTTCAACCCAAAGATCAGCAGGCTGAACCATAGGCATAAGAATTTCAACAGAACCGGCTTTATTCATCTCTTCACGGACAATGGCTTCTACCTTGCGCAGAACGCGAAGTCCTGTCGGTAACCAGCTGTATAGGCCTGAAGCGTTACGACGGATCATGCCGGCACGTAACATTAATTGATGACTGACCACTTCTGCATCTGCAGGGGTCTCTTTTTGAGTTGAAAGCAGGTACTTGCTAACGCGCATTACCGATATCCAGTACTGAAAATAAAATTGGTCGACATTTTATCATCTATCAGGTTTCTGTCATCAAGTTTATTGCCATCCATGGTGGAAGATTTTTTGTCTTCCATTCACCGTGCCTTTGGTTGGTATGGCTCCCTACCTGTATTTTTTGCGTAACACCAGTTCTGCGTGATTATTTTGTCTAATGGGTTGCACTTCTTTGCAGCGAGCATGAGGGCTTGTTCTTAAATATATTGCCTAATACTAATGTTAATAAAAAGTTTAATTAGTTGCCGTTATGATACAAATTCGAACTTGTTAAGTAAAAAAGCGTCATGTAGAGTTAAATCGTAACTGGCTGAATATGTAGATAACATTTCAAGATCGCGAACAGATTTCTATTTCGCATAACGCTTACAGAGGTTGTTTATCATATTCATCTAAATCAATAAATTATACATATTACAAGTGTGGTTTTTTAAATTGATGGAGTAAATTAAACGTGAAATTTAAAAGTATTGCGATAAGTATTATTTTACTTAACTTAGCGGGTTGTATGAGCTTTCAGGCATCGGTTCCTGAGGGATATTCAGGGACGACGGCGAGTGTGAATGATACATATACACACTACACAGGCTCCCAGGCGCATCTTTTTGTGTTAACCCAAGTCGATGAGAACGTCATTGAGAATGCGAGTTATCGAACTCGACTACAAAATATGGGTCGAAAAGAGATAATTACCCCTTATATGGTCAATCGAGCTGTCACTACTGAAGAGCAAGAATTTACCATCGCAGGTTTTGTTCAATTTATGCAAGACGGTCAAACCTTAATCGGCGAGAATATGTTGGTTTCTGGTAACGTATCATTCGATCCAATCGCGAATGAAACATACAGTGTTACCGGTGAACTCAGCAAATATAACTCTACCGTGTGGGTTGAAGATTCAAAAGGTAATATTGTCAGTGATAAAGTTGTGGCTAAAATCTATTAACTAAAAAATAAATCAGCTAGTCAACGATAAATAAGCCGCATAATCGCGGCTTTATATTCTTCCCTTATACTCTCATTCTTGCTATTAACGACTTCTTCCATTATCACGGTGCAGCTTATTAGTCGTTAGTCATGAGACTCATATTGATTGATATTAGTTTTTTGATGGTATTTAGGTTTCGACCCGTTGCCGGTACGCCTAAACAGGACTCGATATTGGCGACCAGTTTAGAGCGGCCAATACCATCAGGGGCATGCAGATAAAATACGCTATCTATTAACTCATAACGCTCAGTCTCTGTCGCTAATGTTAACATTTTTGTTTTATCTATTTTTGGTGCTTCTTGGCAAAAGTAGAAATGGACAAACTTACCTTCAAAACCTTGATAGGGGCAGTTAGTCATAGCGAGTTTGAACTCACTCTCGGTGAGAGAAAGAACTGCAGGCTTGAAACCAAACTGGCTTTCAATTAAATCACCAATCCTCTTTTCAGGGCACTTATCTCCTTGAAGAACAAGATTGCCGCTCTGAATATAAGTGGTGACGTTTTTAAAACCATTGTCTTCCAAGAGACACTTGAGTTCTTTCATGGGGAGTATGTTATTGCCGCCTACATTCACGCCCCTGAGTAAGATGATATATCTGTTCATGAATGTTTCTATTCCTTTAATTAGATTGGTTACAACTTAATATGATTAAGGGCTCTCTTTGTGAGTGTCTAAGTCAATAGCAGAGGGGGATTGCAGTAAGAAGTCGATTAACAACCTAACTCTTTTAGGTAAGTGTTGTCGACTTGGATACAGGAGGAAAAAGGTTAAACTACGGCTGTGCCAGTCAGGCAATAGTTTGATTAATTTTCCCTTTTTTACATTATCTCGAGCAATATGGTCAATAAGACAGCCAACCCCTCGTCCTGATAAAATAAGCTCATTCATAATTCCTGGTGAATTAATTTTATCAAAGTGAGTTGGCTTGCAGTGGTACTTTTCAAGGTCATTTTCTATGGTCAACTCATTATTTGGCATCAGCTGATCGAGTAAAATCCAAGTTTGCTGTTCCAAGTTATCTATCGATACAGGTTTACTCAATGAGTCCAGGTAGGTTGGCGATGCATATAATTGCAATCGGTCATTAAAGATAGGGCGTGCTACAAAACCGTCTTCTTCAATGTTTGCCGCTCTCAGCGCGATATCTATTCGTTCACTAATCATGTTAAGCCGTTCATCCGAGATGACGAGATCAAACTGCACCTTAGGGTAAATACGACTGAAAGCGGACAGCTTAGGAAGTAACCATTGGCTGGTAAAGTCATAAGTAGCGGTGATTCGGATAACGCCCTTAGGTTCATCTTCAGTCAATACATTACTAACTAAATCAAGCGATTCCAATACACTTTGAGCTAAAGGAAGGATTTTTTCCCCCTCCTGAGTTAAGGATAAGTTTCGAGTGGTGCGTTGTAGCAGCCGGACTGATAATAGCTGTTCTAATTTCTTGATCTGTTCGCTAACGGCTGGACGACTTATCCCGAGTAATTTTGCTGCTTTATTGAAGCTACCGCAATCAACCACTGCCGCAAATACTGCCATAGCCTTTAGTTTTGAAAGCTTCATTATTATTCCGTTTTTCGTACCAGTTAAATTGATTTTACCGCTCTTATTTTGTTTTTTAAATTAGCATATAGTAAAAACATACTAAATAACGTTAATAAAATTAGGTTAAGAACATGAAAAATAACACTCAGCAGGGAACCAACTTATCAGTTATCAATAGCTATTTTAATGCGTTAGCTAATGGGGATATGGAGACATTTGCTAGCACGTTTGCAGAAGGGGTGGTTTGGCACCAACCGGGACGCAATAAATTCTCTGGAGATAAACGAAGCTTTAGCGACATTGGAGCCATGATTGGGGGGATGATGGAGGACTCATTAGGAAGTTTCGCGGTAAAGCCGATTACTTCTGCAATGGCTAATGAGGATCTAGTGTCTGTCCCTGTTCACTTTAGTGGTAAGAAAAATAGTGCTGAAATTGATATGCAAGGTTTGGATCTATTTCGTTTGGAGGGGGGGAAAATTATCGAAGTTTGGTTATTCTCTGAAAATCAAAGTAAAGAAGATGCATTCTGGGGTTAAGATATTACCTAAATTGCTACTTTGGTGTTTAGGAGGCATTTTTGGATAGCCTTTAACATCAGCTTAATTAGGTTCGCTCCTTGATTGTATATTATCTGATACGGTGCTGGTGTCGGTATGAAAGCCTATACCGAACCGCATGACTAGTTAGTGTGAGGCTTTAATTTACTGCCTTATTATTCTTTATTTCTGCGGAGTTTTGTCTGTAAATCGATCGATATTGTCGCTAAAAGGTGAGCTGAGTGTTCATTTTTATTCTCTAACAGAAAGGTCTATATCACTCGGTTTACGTTACTTGTTCTTACTCAACTTTTCCTGCTTTTACCCCATTAACCCCTATTTTGCCCTGAGAATATGTTCCATTCAGTCAGCATCAGGCATATACCTTGGCACTCTAAATCGAGTGTTATACCAATCAGTATAAAGATTTGATCGCTCAGCGAGAGTTTAGCGATCCTGAGGCAAGGCAACGAGTGAAGAGCATAGTTATTCTACGGTTAACACAGGATCAGGACTGCTAAAACTCGCCTGTAAGGAGTGTTTTTGGCTGCCTACTTCTGTGTTGAATGAACTCATAAGGGAACAACCATTATGTCATCCATTCGCCTTGAATTAGTTTGCCAAAAAACACTCTGAGTTGATCAACTTCTTATACTGATTGGTATTAGACAAGGAGTCATGGAATGAAAAATAAAATAGCGCAGTATCTACGGCATAAGTCAGTGTCGGTTTTGTTAAGTATCAGAAGCAAGCCTAAGGATTTAAGTAGAGCCATAAAACTCTCGTTGTCTCTGTTACTTCTTTTGGTTTGTAGCGGAGCCAATGCCGCTGGAGGAATTGGTTCTGTATGGTCAACGGGAAGTGATGATAGTGCAATATCGGTCACTTGGACGGTGCCAAGCGGCAATTACAATCACGTCGGTAGCAGCTATAAAGTTTGCTATCGCAAGACACCTACGTTGAATGTGTGTGGTGGTGTGGAAAGTTACACCGCTCCCAACAACTTTACGGCTACGGGCTTGAATTCAGATACTGAATACAAGTTTAAGGTGTGGTGTTACTGCGAGAAGAAAAACTGGCGGGGTAAATGGAAAAATGCCAAGTGGCGTAAGATTGGCACTTATAAACAATCCACGTTACCAGAGCCTGAACCCGATGTGTTGATCAGCAATATATCTGTAGTGGATGTGGCACCCGGAGCATCTAAATATGAAGCTTCTATAGATGTTGAAGTGACCTATACCAACCCAGCAGCATTTGAGTTTGTGCGCACTTGCTATAAAAAGCTGGGCAACATGACTTCAATGAACTCTATTTGTTCTAAAAGAGATCTGCCACCAAGTTCATGGGGTAGTTCTGATCATGGGCGTGGATGGTTGGATGTTGAGCCTGCACCATCAGGATCGATTTTCTCCTTTGGAAGTTTAAAGCAATGCCGTCAATACAAAGTGGTTTCATACGGTTTCTATGATGGTGTCGATAATGGTTTGAAGTTAGGTGAAACCAATGCTCACACGCCAGGGGACTGTAAGGCCAATAAAATGGGCATGGTGATTGTTGATGATTATAGCGAAACAATATTGGTTGAATATGCAGAGATGATCTCCTATCACTATGATGGACATCTATTCCACTATTTAGCTGCCCAATATGATCAGGAGCTTTTTACTGCCCATAAGCTGATGATGGAAGAAGACCGAGTCGATATTGTTCAGCCTAAAGCACTGATGGAATATCTGGTTGGCAGTGAGTCTCAGGTATGGGATAACTGGCAAAATGAGAACCGTTTGCTTGAACAAAGACTCACCCTTGATGCTTATGTCGAAGATAAGTATCCGGAGCTCTATAAAGATATTCTGGATGATATACAGGAGCCTGAACAGCGAAGAAAGGCTCGCTAAATAGATTGAATAACCCAAAAGGGTTGAGCTGATTAATGCAAAAGCCATCAATGGAAGTTGATGGCTTTTTTGTGTGATTAATGATTTTTAAGTGATGTGCTGCATGTACTTTTAAACTTTATACTCAGATAGTGCCAACAGCTAACATATTTGGCATACAAATTCCTTCTCGCAACAAACGGCAAGATGCTATGAATACCTCTAAGAGAAAGTGCAGGTATGGCGCTGCTAGTTGTCGAGGATGGCCAGATAGAGCTTCGCAAAGTTGCTTAGTGACAAAGACCCGTTATGTATAAAACTCTTTATTGACTCTTCAATTGCATCTCTATAATATTGGTATCGATTCGATACTTTTGTGTGTTTTTATTCCGCATTATTATCTGATCAATTTTATAGAGAGGTTAGCCATGTCAATTTTTAAGGATGTGAAACCAAGTTTGATTACAACAATACTAATAACAGAGTATTGATTTATAAATAGAATCTACTGGAGAGCAATCATGAATAATATATTGAAAATAATTGTTTTTTTATCTTTCTTATCAATTGCACCTTTTCAGGCTGCATATGCGGCAGATGAGAAAAAGACTGAAGACTACATGCCAAGTTTGATTACCAAAACTCCACTTGAAGGACGTGAGCTTGCTATGAAAATGGTGAGAAAAACGATTGGGACTATTGTACGAGATCCGAAAGTTAAGATGGCTGTTAGACAAAAATATATAGATAACCCTCAATTGTTAATGTACTCGGCAGAGCTAGTTGCAATAGAGTTTAAAACGATTGCGATTGCAAATAACTATTGGCGATAAGGTTAACGAGTTAACTTTTTGATGAGTTAAGAAGTGAGGCACTCTGGTTTAGAGGGCTTCACGAGTTAGTTTTAGGCTGGATAAACAGAACTAGTTTAGTGCTCCATTGCAGGTTGATTATGCAATGACTGTTATCAGTATTAAGAGGTGAAAATGGAATTATTGTTTTCTTATGGGACTCTGCAACAAAAAAATGTTCAGATAGTCAATTTTGGTAGGGAGTTAGATGGACTTAAAGATACCCTTTCAAAGTATATCGTTAGCAACATAACGATTACAGATGAAAGAGTCATTAGAGAGAGCGGAAAGGATGTGCATTTAATATTAAGGTATACCGGTAACGTTGGAGACGAAGTTACTGGTACAGTTTTCGAGCTGTCGGACAACGAATTAACCTTAGCAGACGATTATGAAGTTGATGACTACAAAAGAGTGCCTGCAGAGTTAAAGTCTGGGTGTATTTGTTGGATATATGCCGCTAAAAATACATAACTCTTTAAGCTTGTTTATCTGTTTAAAACTTTTATCAGTGTGATTATTCTTAAATGTAGGATTGAACCAAATTGCCCCAAGTCCCGCTTCAAGCGCAGGTTTAATATCTTTTTCAATGTTGTCGCCAACCATAGTGGCTTGGTTTGGCGTTACATTTAACTTTTCTATAATGCTTGAATAGAATTCAGCTGAACCTTTGGATAAGCCAAGATTGGCTTTACAAAAATAGCCTGAGATATATTGAGTTAAATCGACACGTTCAAATGCGAGCTTTATGTCATCTTCTGATGAGTCATCGGCGCCTGTAGCGATGTAGATTTGGTTGTGTTGTGAGAGGTAACTGAGCGCTTCTTGAGCTCCTTCAACTGCTTCTATCTGCTCCCAATGGCACATTTTTCCTTGTATGCCAGGGAAGTCGACCATCAGAGTGTCACCCCAATCGAATAGATAAATTTGTTGCATTAGGATTCCATGATTTATTTTAAGGTACTATGTGGATGCATCATGTTATGTAAAGCGGTCGATGTGGTGTCGACCGCTTTTAAACATGGCAGGTTAGCAGCTAAGAAGGGCAGATTTCCCAAGTGATACCATCAGTACTGCATTCATACAACCTGGTGTTATCCTCTTGAAGCGTTGCCCTGGTCCAATCTCCATTACTGTCTTTGTCGACCTGAACAATATTGTCATATTCGCGTTTACGCCAAAGAAAAGTATCGATTAGCACCTCTTCATCCCAGCCTTTTGGTAATAAAGATAGATGATCGATAAGCTCTGTAGCATTTAGCTGTTCAGCCTTATCTTTCAGATTAACCCAGTCAGGGAGGGACTTAAATTCAGCTTGTGCTTCTCTGAAGTGAAATTCGGCGAAATAGTTCTTAGCACCTTCTTTAAAAGAGATGAAATGTTCGCGTACGTTTGGCGCTTTTGCATCATACTCACAGCTCTCGATAGTATCTGAATAGCTATAATCTGATGAGTTGATTAGCTCAAAACGGTTACCATTTTGTTTAAAACTCACCCTTTCAAATGAAGCGCAGCGATAGATGCCATCGGTATTATAGTAAGCATCTTCACGCTGACTAAATTGACCCGATAAGGCTTGGTTGCCCCAAGGTGTATCCACCCGAACTAAGTTACTTAGAGCTATGTCTATATCAGATAAGTTTTCTTTGAGTTTCACCTGTTCGAAACTGTAACCCGTAGCAGTAAAGATCACTGAATCACGGTACCAAGCTTTATCAAAACCAAAGTCAGCATCCTTTTCGCTATCTTGATAGATAACCACACGGATCTCTCGAGAATCAGGGAATTGAGCCTCTAACTTGTTTTTATGGACATAAGAGGCTTTAAGGCCTGTGACAATGGCTTGGGCAATATCATAAGCCTTACTATCGGCATCTGCGATAAAGTCGGCAAAAATTTGCGCCTCAGATAGATTGTAATGGCTGACAAGGTTGCGCATTACGTCACTGATCTCTCGCTTGAGATCCGTTCGCAATTGATTGTTCTGCTTTAAGTTTTCACAACTTAAATCAAGGCTACCTGTTCCCTTTAATTTTTCAGCTATCTGCTGCCACAATACTGAGGTTAATGGTGAGATATTTCGAATATCATCATCAGTTAACGGTGCCACTGTGGGGGGAAGTGACATCTGGTAGGCCTCAGTTACCTCGCCAGTATCTTCATCAATAGCGCCAATAGGCACATCGACATACAAAGTGGCATAAGGCACACAACTGGCTTGCTCTTGGGTGAATTCGAATGAATAACTACCTGCTGCACCTGATATTACTGAAGGTTCATTACTGGTATCGAGAATACCATTGCCGTTTATGTCCAGCCAGACGGTTACGCTAGACACATAGCCATCTATCACCTTGCCTGACATGCCGATAGTTTCAGGCGGTGGCGGCGGAGTTTCTACGTTCTCTTCTGCAGAGTTAGCTCCCCCACCTCAACAGGCAGTGAGTGTTAAAGCAAAAGATGCACTGATTATCCATTTTTCCTAAGCTTGATCATGTAATATCCTTTTTACATTTTTGGTCTTATAACTCGTCTAATGATGGGTTTATTAGTTATATATACTTGTTTCTTATTAAAAACCCGATGGTAATATAAATTGAGGCTGATTTTAAAAGACGTAACCACAAGGGAATATACTACATATTAGGAGTATGAAAGCAAAGTCGAATATACTATTTGGCAACAAAAGTTACACTCTGTGCACATTGTCATTGCTCAGTCTTCGAATGAAGACTGCATATATTTTTTGATTGGATATTAGAACCAGATGAGACACTGTGACGTGTATTGATGCTTATTAATGGGGAGTTTTTTGCCGTCATCCTGAATTTGTTTCAGGATCCAGCTTGCCCTTTAGGTGTTATTTATTTCCTAATAGTGGGGGTATTTATGTATCCGAGTGGAAAACTCACTTTAGGACATTCAGATCGTTAAATGGATGAAACTCCAGTTTTAATCTCTTTTTCTCGCAACACCCAAGCTAACGCTATGGCTTCTTGATCGCTGGCCAGGGGGTTCTGTCTCTCGAGAGCTTCAGTCATGGTTTCTAACGTATCAATTTGTTTTGCACGTCTGAGCTTTAGAAGAAAGTTTAACGTGGTTGGATCTATTTTTTTACTGGACATTAAAAGCCTTGTTAGTGAACTTACAGAGTAAAGGTTAAATGGAAGCTAGTAGCAAATACTTGGTTGCTATACATTTATGTACTTATCGTTACTTGACATTATAGATGTAAAAAGCGGTCTTGTATTAAAAAATATTCAGTTTTCATATTACATTTATAAGACACCAAAATACTGTCGTTAATAAAGGCTTGTTATTTAGTTAATTATATTTAGCCCTATTGAGGCGCTAATTATCATCCTAGGAGTATTATGAAACCGTTAGTGTTGCTTATTGCCTTTCTAATCGTCGGATGCAGTGATGTTGTCGATAGTCACTACTCAACATATAAAGAGGCTTCGAAAAGCCAACTTTTTGCTCGCGGCTGGCTCCCCAATATTCTACCTGAATCAGTAACAGACATAAGTGTCAGTAATGATCTTGACCAAAATACCTCAGTAGGTAGCTTCGTACTTCAACAGCCTGAACTTGAGATTTTCTTATCTCAGCTCAGTAAGGTAGATAGCGAAAGTGATCGCTTTGAATATCAACAAGCTCAAAATGTTTGGGTATTTTCTATTGAAGAGAACGGTCTGGTTAACTACAGGATGTCAGTTAACCGATAGGGTTTCAGTTCACCACAGGCTACAAATAAGTAGCCTGTGGTTTTTAGCACCGTAGATTAATCGGCAAAGGTTAGCCACCAAGTACCGTTGCTTGGGTGGAAGTTAGCGATATCTTGTCTTCCGTCACCATCAAAGTCTCCTAGTACCTGAGTGCTCCAACCACTATTGGTTGAATAGTCACTTAACAGACTTGTGGCGAAGGAACTGCCGCTTGATTCTGATAACCACCAAGTGCCGTTACTTGGGTGGTAGTTCACGACATCATCTCGCCCATCACCGCTGATATCCCCTGCAAGTTGAGATGACCAGCCGCTGTTAGTGCTAAAGTCCGCCCACTTATCGGTAGTAAAGTTGCTGCCCAGTGAATAAGAGACCCACCAAGTGCCATTGCTTGGGTGGAAGTTGGCAATATCGCTCAGACCATCATTGTTATAATCCCCAGCAAGTTGAGATGTCCAGCCACTGTTGGTGCTGTAATCTGCCCACTTAGATACACTGAAGCCAGAGCCTGTAGAGCGGGCTACCCACCAAGTGCCATTACTTGGGTGGAAGTTGGCGATATCATCTTTACCATCACCGTCGTAGTCTCCAACAATTTGGGTAGTCCAGCCGCTATTAGTTGAAAAATCCGCCCATTTAACGGTGGTGAATCCTGAGCCGGTTGATAAAGCTACCCACCAAGTGCCATTACTTGGGTGGAAGTTGGCGATATCATCTTTGCCATCACCGTTGAAGTCGCCGGCAACCTGAGTTGTCCAGCCACTATTGGTACCGAAATCTGCCCATTTGGCAGTGGTAAAACTGGTGCCATTTGACAAAGATACCCACCAAGTGCCGTTGCTGGGATGGAAGTTAGCGATATCGTCTTTGCCGTCACCGTTATAATCGCCAACAACCTGTGATGTCCAACCATCATTGGTGCTGTAATCTGACCATTGAGTGGTGTTGAAGTTTGAACCAGTAGAGCGTGATACCCACCAGGTACCATTACTTGGATGGAAGTTGGCAATGTCATCACGTCCGTCATCGTCAAAATCGCCGACCACTTGTGATGACCAGCCGTCGTTAGTGCTGAAATCTGCCCATTTCTGTGTCACTGACGGTAGAGTCGGTGGTTGGGTGCTTAGTTTTGAATACAGCAATACATTGGGAGAACCTGTGCCAACATTACCGATAACATTTGGCGTGCCGTTGGTGGTCAGAGTATTGAGCACCATAGCTGGCGTTGCCGTTGGAGATTGCTGCAGTATCAGAGCGGCAACACCGGCAACATGGGGAGAAGCCATAGAGGTGCCACTGATGGTATTGCTTGCTGAGTTGGATGTGTGCCAAGTTGAGGTGATGGATGAACCCGGTGCAAAGATATTGACGCATGTACCAATGTTTGAGAAGCCAGAGCGTTGATCTGTCGATGTCGTAGACCCAACAGTCAGTGCATTGGCAGCCCCCGCTGGAGAGCGGGTACAGGCATTGGCACCATTATCGTTGCCTGCTGCAACAACAAACGTTATCCCGCTAGCAACGGCTGCATTGACCGCGGCATCAACGGCTGCTGAACTCGGGCCACCTAAGCTCATATTGGCAACCGATGGACCACTCGCATTACTGGAGACCCATTCTATACCTGAGATCACGCCAGAATAGGTACCACTTCCAGAGCAGTTCAGCACTCTAACACCCACCAAATTGACGTTTTTCGCCACGCCGTAAGCGCTACCGCCTATGGTGCCTGCCACATGGGTTCCGTGGCCATTACAGTCACTCGCATCGTTATCGTTGTCGATAAAATCCCAGCCGCTTGAAGCTCTGCCGTTAAAGTCATTATGGGTGTTACGAATACCAGTATCGATGACATAAGCAGTCACAGAGGAACCATCTTGATCATATTGATCATATTGATAGAGATTGTTTAGGGGTAAATTACGTTGATCAACTCTGTCTAGTCCCCAGGTTGGATTAGGTTGATCTGTTTGTGTTGTGATCACTGGTTCAATCGTGAATTTCCGATCTTGCTCAATAAAGTCGATATCAGCTTCTTTACGAAGTGCTTCTATTTGCGCATCGTTGGCGATAACCAAAGCACCATTCAAACTGGATTTATATTGCTTAATAACATTAATAGAGTGTTCGGCACTCATTCGACTTACCAATTTATTAAATGATTGCTTGGATTTTGCAGTATCTTTTTTAAACACGACGATATATTGGTTATCGATAGCAGTATTTTTATCAGCAAGAATAAGCCTTGCATCGGCCGCCATCCCCTGTGAAGAAAACAGAGATATTGTCGCTGCAGTAAAACCAAGTCGAATTGATTTAGTAAATAAATTTAGTTTCATTAGATTCCATCCTTTGATTATTGCTAGTTTAGTCAATAAGCACTAGTTACAAAGTGTTAAGAGGTGATAGAAGTTATCTCCCACCTTTCTAATCAACCTTGTGTTTAAACATTTCCAAATGCTTAAGCTGGGCTTTATATTACACATTGTATTGTTTCAGCAATATTAACCTAACACAGTGAAAAATCATTAATGTACATAGTCGAATGAGGATTTATGACTGAGTATTGCTATTTAACTGATATGAAAGGGTAAGGTTGAGTGTAAATATTTAAGATTCAAACTAAAGTGTTATACATAATTCAAACTAACTTGCGAATAATCTTGGAATTAAAGTTTAAATGGTTTTTTGGGCTGAATTTTATAAGTTGTAACCTTTGTTCCACTATTAAAGAAGTAATAGAATGGGGCTTGAAGGTTAATTAGTTGAGCTCTTAATTGTGACTTATAGCTTTCAATGAAGTATATAGAGATATTATGAGGTTTAAGTAGAGGTTTTACTCTTTTCACTACCCTTGTTATAAACATCAGAAATCTAGGTATTTACAAACTAAAGCTATCCACCACGGTGAATATGGCATAGCCATGTGATTATGAACGAGAAGCATGGATGCTGAACTGGCAACTAAACATGGACGTTATTGAACACGGAGAACCACGGAGAGAAGCCACTGCCCGAAAGCTTGTGAAAACCTCCAGCTTTTCTCCGTGAACTCTGTGGAGCGTAGCGCTCCGTGGTGAGACTGCCTTTTCTTAAACAATCTAAACTAAAGCTTTTATTACGGAGAGTAACGGGGGAGGAGAGGAGAAAGAGTGAAAACCACATTCACTCTTATTCACTGTTCTAATTAAAGCGAAGTCTTATTAGTTATTTTCTCGCAGTCATAAGCACAAGTTATTGCAGGTTTGGGGCTTTTATCTTTGCCATGCTCTAATTTATGTTCAGCATCTTGTATTGAGATTTTTTGGAAGAATACTTCCATAATGATGTTAAGCCTCTCCTCTGCATCTCCAAACTTATCAAAACCACCGTACCTTACTGAATCGAAATCAAGGTGAGCCACCTTGTTTCCTTTGTTATCAGTAACGTCTAAGTTTACGTAACGCATATAAGTTGCAATATCCCACCACCAGTTAGCGTTGAACTCAAACATAACTTGATCGTCATCTAATTGAGCACTTGGACTTGCAGTTTCCTTAGATACTTTATAACCGTTATCAACCATCCAGCCAGTGACAATATTCCTAACCTGTGCCGTTTGTTTTGAATCGTTTGTCATAACGATCTCTTTATCAAAGTTTGAATCCATTTGCTTTAACTCTGTTAGGCCATTGCTTGAACAGCCCGTAGCAGCAAGTAAAAACAAACCTAGTAATATCTTTTTCATTTTATTCTCTTTTTAATGTGTTAAGGGGCTTTACACGACTAAGTACACAACAATCTATTGAAAGTTGCGAATGATGATAACAGGTGGCTGACAAGTCACAATCAATTTGATTGGATTTACTCTATAAACATTGATTATAATCAATTGATTACGAGTAATTGGCTGTTGAAATCGAAGCCCTCGAACTCTCCTACACCTGTTCAATAATCTCTTCGATTCGGCCTTACTGTTGTTATCGCCGTCAATTAGCGATACATCTTGATGCAAACTACTCTTTTTTAATGATATTCCCTGTGGGATATTGAATACCATACGGTAAGTAAGGTATTGTATCCATAATCAAGGAAATGCTGGCAAGCCTTTATTATATAAGTGAAAACTGAATAATAAAACAGCGCCAATCAAGGATGAAACAGTAGAACGCTTTGTGTTGAATGCCAAAGGCTTCAAAGCACTAACTTACCTACCTCACTCGACTCTTTCAAAGAGCATTTCCCAGTGCATTAAATTAGTTAGTTTTCAATGATAAATTGGGTGGTAGGCAATGATTTTTTAAGTTGTCTTTAGGTGTTTATTTGTATTGTACCCAATAAATTAGCCAATTATTTCAGAATAAGGAAATACGGATGAGTATGTTTCACTGGGTAAAAAAGGATGACAAACCCAACTTGATTGTCTTTATACATGGTCTCAAAGGAGGGCTTGAAACTTGGTCATATGACGATAACACCTCCTTCCCTGAACTTTTAAAATCTCAAACCGATTTCATTTCAGGTTTTGATATTGCTTGTTTCGACTATTTTACAACTTTTACCGAAACTTACGGTAAAACTAAAAGTCTATTCCGTGGTCTATTTTCGTCGTTTAAGACAAAAGAGACAAACCTCCCTATAGAAGAACTATCTGAATTGTTAAAGACAGAGATAGCTCTTACTGATTTCGATAACATCATTTTCATTGCCCACAGTATGGGTGGACTAATAGCTAAATCTTGCATTTTAAAGCAAATAGACGAAAATCATGTTAGTAATATTAGAGGATTAATATCTCTCGCTGTGCCTCATTCTGGCGCACTTATTGCCAATATCGGTGGTTTAGTCTCAAGCAACGTACAACTTCAAGATTTAAGTGTTTTAAGCCCTACAATCGACAAGCTAAATAGACAATGGATACAAACCCCAAATACTCCGTGCACAAAATATATTTATGCAAGCCACGACAAGTATGTAGATAAAAAAAGCGCGCTGGCAATTGATGCATTGAAAAAAGATTCTATGGCTGTAAATGCCGATCATTCAACCATATGTAAACCTAAGGATGTAGATGAATCGGCCTTTAAAGTTGTAATTAAACATATTGAGACAATGAAAGGTGAGTTTAAAAACCAAGTCCCTCTTCAATCTTTAGCTGAACCTGACGCATACTCCAATGAATACTTTGTTATAAAAATGGTTTTAGCTGATATTCACAGTAGAATTCAAGGGCATGCAAAGGAATACTTTTACAATGCCGAGCTGGCAAGAAAAGTATTTACAAGTGAATCCGACCGGAAAAAACTCGAGAAACTGTATAGTAAAATCAGGTGTCTGTATCAAGAAGAATTAGAGGCACACATAGCAGACGGTACAATTACAGATAAATTCATCACCTCTGTTCACCAGCGAATAACAGATGAAGACGAGCGAATTTTAAACCAAATTTTAGGTGGTCTAGATTCTGTCCATAAAAAGGGAATGCTACACCAGTTATCAAACAAGTTTGATACCGATATCATTTGGGAAAAGAATACATCCATATTACAGATTCGCACATCAAGGGAGGGGGCTCATAATGAGCTTTAACTTACCTTATATAGCCATAGATGAGGATTTATACTTAAACACTGCAATTATGACTCTCATTCTCAATAAGTTATCGCGAAACACTAAGGGGAGTTTGAAGCTTGATTTACCGAAAATTCAAGTGTTTATGTTTCTTATAAAACACCCGTCACATATAAATGCAATCCTTGAGGCTACAGGGAAACGTTCTCCAGATCTCAAACAATATTCTACTTATACGATGGACAGTCTAGCAATAAATGTAGATGAACTGTTTAACATAAAAAAAACTAGGTTGTTGCTCAGAAAACTCGCAAGTTTAAATTTGCTAGGTGCTATCGACGATCCTAAGAATGGCCTAAGTTTTCACTTGACAGAAGATGGAGTTAAGTTGGCCAGCGAATTCACGGAAGCACACTTTGAAAGTGTTAACCTCTATATTGAAGCACTAACTCCTCTGCTTTCAATTACCTCTTCCAAGCTACACTCCGCACTTAACAGCATATTTAAGGACAAATAAATGCATTCATATATACAAGTTAAAAAGCTAATCCTGGTCGGAGTCAGAAAGAACTACACCACAACATTTCATTCAGGGGTAAATATTATTTATGGTGACTCTGATACTGGTAAATCGAGCATCTTAGAGTTCATAAACTATTTGTTAGGAAGTAGTTCAATTGAAGTTGGCGATGAAATTGCTACCTCTGTAAAGCATGCTGCCCTTGAAATAGATATAAATGGAAAACCGAAAACAATAGTCCGTGAAATCTACGATAATAACGCTTATGTAAATGTATACCCTTGCACATTTGATGAAACTTCAAACTTTCATCCGGACATTTACAGCCCAAATTTCATCAGTAACAATGCACCTGATGGCTTCTTTTCTGACTTTTTATTAGACTCTTTAAACTACCCAAAAGTCAAAATAAAAAAAGCACCAACTCAAGCCTCCTCGGACATGCAAAGGCTCGGATTCAGAAGCCTCTTCAAATATTGTTACCTTAATCAGGACGACGTTGGGAGCAAAAGTTTTCTTGACTTGGGTAACTGGGGAAAAGCAACTATCAACAGAGAGGTGTTTAAGTACATTTTTAATGTTTTGGATAGTAACATCACAGAAATGCAGCAGGAAATAGGCTTAAAAACCAAAATAATACAATTAACAAAATCCAAGTTAAACACTGTTTCAGAATTTTTGAGAGATACTAACTGTAAATCACTAGACGATATAGATTTTAAGTTAGCAGTAATCGAAGAGATGAGTGATCATTTATCAGGTGAGCTAAATAACCTCAACAGCGAAATGGTTGCAAGTAATGAGAATTACGCCAAACTCAATTCCATCTTCAAAGAATTATCACTTAACGAAAAATCAATAAAAAGCCAGATTCAATCAACTGGCCAGCTAGTAGACAAGTACTCTCGACTGAAAAATGATTACGGCAATGACATAAATAAAATAAAAAGTACTTTGGTAGCACAAGGTAGGATTGGCGATGTTTCTTTAATGAGCAAGCTTACAACCCCTGCTTTGCCCTGCCCTGTATGTGAGCAAGATATAAAGCCATCAATGGAGGAGACCCATTACTTAATATCCCCCAAAGATATGCTTAACCAAGAGCTTGCTTCATTAAAAAATAGGAGAAGAGACATTGCATCACTTATCGAATCAAGCATCCATAAGTCACAAGCACTACAAAGGGGGCTAATCCCTGTACAAGAAGACATCTCAAAAATTAGGACTATGTTAGACACCGAAAGCGTTGAAATGATTACCCCTTATTTGACTCAAAGGGATACTTTGGTTAGTGAGTTAGCAAGCTTAAGTAAAGAAAAGGAAGCTCAACAAACCAGTCTAAAAATGAGAAACCAACAAGTAAAAATTAAAGAATACTTAGATAACCAAATAAAATTATTAGGTGAACTGGAAGACAAACTTGCATCACTTCAAGCCAGCACCCCAAGTATGGACCTAGTTCTTAATGATCTTGGTGATTCTCTGAACACTTATTTAGAGAATGTTCATATCAATAAAAGAACCGGAATATCAATAAGTTCAAAGTCCTATGCTCCTGTAATAAGAGATAAAGACTACTACTCCATTACATCGGGAGGGCTGAGAACTATTTGTTCTATTGGATATATGTTATCAATTTTAGATTATTCTTATACTCATGAAATGAATCACCCCAAACTACTGCTCATTGATACCGTAGGTAAATATTTAGGAAAAACGACAAAGCCAAGATATCAAGAATTAACAGATACAAAAGCTGACGTTTCAGAAGGTGTCTCCGACCCATCTAAATACAAAAACATATATGACCAAATAATAACAAGCTCAGAAAAAGCTGAGAAACTGGGTATTAAAAGCCAAATTATCTTAGTCGACAATGACGTACCCGATGCAATGGTAGAGTCGTATAGTCAATACATCGTTGCCCACTTTAGCTCTACTGGAGAAGATGGACTGGATTATGGTTTGATAGATGACGCTAATGAACAACATTAATGTCGATATTTGGGAAAGTGAGGAATAGTACATCTTTTGGAAACAGATAGTGGTCTTCTAGTCCTCCCATAGCTCCAAACTTCGCCGCAGGTTATAACAAGTCCCCGTTGGAAGTTGTCGAAATATGTAACTAAAAATCCCGTAGAGCCATCATGGGTGATGGATTAGGCTCGGAGTTACATGGATGTAGCATCTGAGCCGCTAGGTGATTTTTATTGGAGTATGAGGCTCGTACTCAATGCATGAACTTCGTCGGGCGGCAAGGGGAGATGCAACTGCTCGAAAGCTTTTGAAAACCTCCAGCTTTTCTCCGTGTACTCCGTGAAAGCGTAGCGCTCCGTGGTGAGACTGTCTTTTCTTAAAGTAAACCAAAGCCAAAGCTATCTACACGGAGAGAAGCCACAGTCAGAGGCTAAATATTGATCTCATGACCTTATCGCAGCAGAGCGTCCTAGAAGTGAGCTTGCGAGCGTTCTCGCAGGCACGTAGTGCCGCCCTAGCAGGGCAAAGCCCGTCCTTCTTCCCAGTGGTGAGACAGCTCTCTAATCCATCTGTTTGAGCACTTCCTCAAATAACCAAGCCCCTTTAACACCCAAATCCAAAATCACATCGAAATGGTTACGACCAGCAATCTCACTGAAAGTAACAACAAACCCTTGTTCCTCTAGTTGAGCTTTCATAGCCAAACTCTGGCGTTTGAACTCACTGGTTTCATTATCACCAAAGGCGATAATCACTGGGCATTGATTCAAGGTTAAATGTCGCAGAGGGCTATTGGCTTCGACTTCAAGTACCGTTAACTGCAATGGATCATTGATAGTGGTTTTCAGCAGAGGCGCAATGTCATAGATGCCACTGACGGCGCAGACGCCTTTGATAAAGGGCTGCTTAGCGTTAGCTTTTGCTGCAGGAACGGGCTCAATAGTGGTGTTAATGTTTGGCTGATTTGCTTGGTAAGCGCTAGTCAAATGGCTTTTATCTAAGTCACTTTTAGCTAAGTAGATTGGCCAATCGGTTTGGAGCATCATTAGGCAGAGGTGTGCGCCAGCAGAGCTACCTGACAGGTAGATCTCATTGGCATCGAACCCCAGACTATCGGCGTTAGCGGCTAGCCAAACAAGGGCGCGGCGGTTTTGCTCCACTATCTCAGTTAAACTCGCCTTAGGTGCCAAGCTGTAGTTGATGACGGCAAAGTAGTGGCCAGCTTGCTGGAACGCGTTGGCTGCAAATGCGGATTCCTCTTTGGTGAGTTCTTGCCAGTAGCCGCCATGGATAAAGACATGCAACTTCTTTCCCTGAGCTGTTGCAGCCTCTTGGGCTTTGACGCTGTGATGAGTAGGAAGAAAGAGGTCGAGCACTTCATCCTCTTTATTCTTACACTGAGGGTCACCGTAGCTCAGGTTTCTGAGTACAGAGTTGTCAGCAACAGCTTGTTGGATGACGGTTTGGCTTTGATCTATATATTGCTGAATATAGATCATGATGTCATCGACACAACTACTGGGTGAGTACTCTTGCTCGAGAAGGGCTTGTTCAAGGCACTCTTTTTCAAGATAGGCTTGAGCTAGCATTGTCTTATCGGGTGGCGGCAACATTTAGAGGTGTGTCCGCAGTTCAAACAGTTCAGGAAAGAAACTGATATCTAATGCTTTTTTAAGAAAGCTAACACCGGATGAACCACCAGTGCCCATCTTGTTACCAATGATACGTTGCACTGTGTACATGTGCTTGAAGCGCCATTGCTGAAATGCATCTTCAATATCGATTAATTTCTCGGCCAGTTCATAGAGTTCAAAATGCTCATCGGCATTACGGTAGACGCTGAGCCACGCATTGAGAACGGACTCATTGGTTTCATAAGCTTGGCTGAAGTCACGGTTCAGAGCGTCATCATCAATGGATAGCCCCTGTTTATGCAGTACTTTAATGACTTCATCGTAAAGGCTGGGGCGTTCGAGTATCGTTTTAAGTTCGCTGTGTACCTTAGGGTCGCTTTCATGCACCTGAATGAGGCTGGCGTTTTTATTGCCCAGTAGAAACTCAATCTTGCGGTAACCGTAAGATTGGAAGCCTGAGGAGTGACCGAGCGAGTCTCTAAATTTGAGGTAATCGACAGGGGTTAACGTGGAGAGGATATTCCAAGATTGGGTGAGCTGATTTAAAATCTGTTTCACCCGTGAGATCACCTTGAAGGCATGACTAAAATCCCCCTCCTGAACATTTTTTATCATGGTGTCGAGTTCGTTGCCCGCCAGCTTTAACCAGAGTTCGCTGGTTTGGTGAATGATGATAAATAGCATCTCATCTGGGACGTCGGATTGAGGGTGCTGGGCTGTGAGTACTTGCTCAAGGCAGAGGTAATCCCCGTAGGACATATCATCCTCAAAATCGGTATGGATAGAGTCTTCCATCTCCCGAGTTTGGCTCGATTTTGGACGTTCTTGGCTATTTGTTGGCTTAGGGCTACCTGCTTGCTTAGGGCTACTGCTATGTGGGCACACCATGACTATTTCTCCAGTTTTTCTAATACAAGTTTATGCAGTAATTGATAAACATGGGGTGCTTGCCACTCTTGATGAATATTATCCAATTGCATTATCTCGTCCATGATCTCTTTTTGTATCTCCCCAATCGCCAGCGCAGATGAGTAGGGCAGATGAGGTGAGAAGGTGACCATCGAATACAGAGGAACCCAAAGTTGTGGGTACATCCTATTGAATTCGCTTTCAATCTTCTTACGTAATAAGAAGTCACTATCGCCTGATAAATCACTCATTTCAACAAAGTTTCGCTTTGCTAACTCGATAATGGCATCGCCGTTGGGCTTTCGCTCCGCTTGGTAGGCGGCCAATATATGATCCCAGTTGTGTGCATGCTCATCGATTAATTCGTTGAGAATACGGCAATCCTCAAAGCCACAATTCATCCCTTGTCCATAAAAAGGCACCATGGCATGAGCAGCATCGCCAATGAGTCCAACCTTGTTATTCACTACCCAAGGATAGATATGAACCAGACAAAGGGGAGAGGCGGACTTTTGCATGAAATCATCGACAGGATTGTCGAGTAGAGGCAGCGCATCGGCAAAATTATCTTCGAAGAAACCTGTGACTTTTTCCCTGCTGTTAAGGGACTCAAATGACAGTTCACCCTCATGATTTAAAAACAGAGTGCAGGTGAAAGAGCCATCGGTATTCGGTAGGGCGATGAGCATAAAAGCTTTTCTAGGCCAGATATGCAGGGCATTTTTTTCGAGCTTGTGGCTGCCATCTTTATTGGCGGCAATGGTGAGTTCGATATAGCTTTGTGGCATATATTCAAGGCTATAACTAATACGTTCTTTAGTTAACTCTTGTGCCAAGCGCCTTACCTTTGAGAATGCGCCGTCGGCGCCAAAGAGCAAGTCACTCTGGTGATGCTTCGTTTCTTTATCCTTGGTTGAGAACACGCTGCTGGCGCTGTCGAAATCAAGTTGAGTCAGGTGATGTTCGAAGTGAACATCAATTAACGGCTCCGCCTCGGCAAGTGAGATAAGTTGCTCATTAATCCCTGAACGCGACACTGACCAGATAGCCTGATTTTCTTTGCCGTAGGGTTGCTTGGTTAAATTGCCCTGTAAGTCATGCATCACGCGGCAGTACATTGGGATAGCATGCTCACGAATACTCTCATCTAGCCCCACGGCTTGCAGCGCTAGCCAGCCACGATCGGACAAGGCGAGATTAATCGATTTACCCTGATAGATACTCGCTTTGCGAGAGTCGACTCTTGACTCAAACAGGTCAACTTTATAGCCTTGTTTTGCCAGCATCACTGAGAGGAGGGCGCCGACAGGTCCTGCGCCGGCAACCGTGATATTTTTTACCTGCTTTTCCATACTACCTCCAGTTTTTCGCTAAAGACTTCAAGGTTTGCCCCAGTAGATAGACATCTTCGAAGCTGTTGTACAGCGGCGTTGGTGCCAGTCTGATGACATCGGGCTCACGAAAATCGGCGATAACCCCAGCTTTGGTTAGGGCTTGGAAAAAGTCTTTGTTGGTGCCAACCAGCTTAATTGAAAGCTGACATCCACGGCGAGTCGGTTCGTTAGGCGTGATGATCTCAAGGCTAATATCGGCAAATTGGTCGACAATATCATTAAAGATAAATTCAAGATAAGCGGTCAGTTTAAGGCTTTTGGCTCTGAGGTTTTCAATTCCAGCTTCATCAAAGATATCTAGCGACGATTTTAGTATCGCCATGCCCATCACAGGTGCGTTACTTATCTGCCACCCTTCGGCGCCAGTCATCGGCTCAAAGCTGTTTTCCATCAGGAAGCGTCGCTCTTTGTTGTGTCCCCACCAGCCGCCGAATCGATTGATTTCGGTGTTATTACCGTGGCGGTCGTTGACGAAAATACCGCCGACATTACCTGCACTGGAGTTAAGGTATTTATAGGTACACCAGGCCGCAAAATCCACATCCCAGTCGTGCAATTTCATCGGCACATTCCCCACTGCATGGGCAAGGTCAAAGCCTGCTAAGGCACCGACGTTATGGGCTGCTTTGGTGAGCTTTTCCATGTCGAATAGCTGGCCTGTGAAATAGTTAACTCCACCAAAAAACAGCAGCGCAAGTTCGTCAGCATTGTCGTTTACCGCGGCAATAATATCTTCTTCACGGATCAGGTATTCGCCATCACGGGGGGATATTTCGATAATCGCGTCATCGGGATTAAGCCCATGGTGACGGACTTGAGTTTCGAGCAGATAGCGATCTGAGGGAAACATTTTTGCTTCGCTGATGATCTTAAAACGCTTTGCTGTCGGTTTGTAAAACGAGACAAACAAGAGGTGAAGATTGGTGGTTAGTGAGTTCATACACACCACTTCTGACTCGTTGGCGCCAACCAATTTTGCTGATGCTGGCGTTAAAATCTCATGGTAACTGACCCAAGGGTTCTTGGCATGAAAGTGACCTTCGACGCCCCATTGAGCCCAATCTTCTAACTCTTGATTGATATATTCTTTGGCCGTTTTAGGCTGCAAGCCTAGGGAGTTGCCGGTGAAGTAAAGCACTTGCTTACCATCGATAACAGGATGATGGAACTGCGCCTTGTAGTGGGCTAGCGGATCATTTTTATCTTGCTGCTGAGCAAATGCGAGTGTGTTTTCGAATGTCATGGTTTGTCCTTATAAACTCAGGTTATTTGCTTCGGCTATGTGTTTGAACTGAGAGTGCTGTTATTTAATGTAGAGAAGTGGCATGGCGCTAAGCCTTCAATCTCTGCTGATATCGTTTGTCCTGGTGCTAAGGCAACCGCGGCGGTTGCGGCTCCCGCCAAGATAATTTGCCCTGCTTGTAGCGACTCACCATATTGAGCCACGCAGCGTGCCGCTTCGATAAGTGAGTTGAGCGGGTGATCTAATATATCTTGGCTACTGCCGCGCTCAACTTCGGTATCGTTGACCTTTAATGCCATTGCTAGGCCGTCGATATTGGTGTCAGCCGATTGCCAAGGGCCGATGACAAACCCTGTGCTTGAGCAGTTGTCGGCGATAACATCACTGAGTGAGAATTTAAAATTTTGATAGCGTGAATCAATCACCTCGATTGCACCTGCGACTGCGTCAATGGCAGCGAGCGCTTCCTCTTTAGTGACGATGCCAGCAAGCGGGCTCTTAAGGCGAAAAGCGATTTCAGGTTCCGCTCTAGGGTGAACGTAATGGGTTAAGTCTATGGTGCCGCCATCTTGGATCATCATGGTGTCGGTTAATCGACCCCAGATCAGATCGTCGACGCCCATTTGAATCATCTTGGCGCGGCTGGTAAAGCCCATCTTGTAGCCGACTAACTTCTCCCCACGGGATAACCTTTGTTCGATACTCAACTTTTGTACTTGATAAGCATCATCTAGGGATAATTGAGTCGATGAGGATAGCTGAGGAATGCTGATGGCATTGGCAGCTGCTTGGTCGAGTTTCTTGGCTAAATCATTGAGCATATTATCTCTCTTCTTGTTCAAATTAGGTTGCAGCAAGTTAACGCTGATTAAAGGCTAAAAAACTGTTCGGCGTTACTGGCGAGCAATTTTTGCTTTGTCTGGTCGCTAAGATCTGCTGAGGTTTTAATTAACTGACCCATCTGTTGTTCGCCTAAGGGAAAGGGGTAGTCAGTGCCAAACATCAGTCGTTCTGGCCCCATCTTCTTCACGAGTAGGTCTAATGCGTCGTGATCAAACACGGCCGTATCAAGATGAAAGCGATTAAGGTAGTGGCTCGGCGGATGTTGGGACTTGCCTCGTGCAATGTCTTTGTGGTGCCAAGCGTTCTCTAAACGGCCAAGCAGGAAGGCAAATGAGCCGCCGCCATGGGCAAAGCAGATCTTAAGAGTGTCACTGACGCGATCGAAGCCGCCGCCTAAAATCATCGACACGATAGAGAGCTGGGTTTCGGCTGGCATGCCAACAGTCCAGCCCATCATGTAATCTTTGGTGCGCTCGCTCGCCATCATGTCCCAAGGGTGAACAAATACAGGAATATCTTCATCTGCGCAGTGCTGTAAAAAGGTGAGTACCCCTTCATCGTCCATGTTTTTTTCGCCGACATGGTTACCTATCTGTACGCCCACATGGCCACACGCTTTAGCGCGGCTGACTTCGATACAAGAGGCGTCGATATTCTGTAGTGGGACTTGCGCTAAGGCGAACAGGCGTTGAGTATCTTTTGAGCAGATATCTAACGCAGCATCATTAAAGAGCTGAGCGCAGTAGCTTGCTTGCTCTACGGGTCGGTCATAGGCAAATAAAATCGGCGTCGCTGAGATGATCTGTTTATCCACCCCGTCACGGTCCATTTCGTCTAAACGAACTTGAGCATCCCAACAGGCTGAATAAACAGGTCTAAAGGCTTGCTTTCCCTTCATCAACATGGCTTTTTCTGGTTGGGTATTATTCACATTACTTTCAGAATGAGACAGCCAAGGCCAGCCATCGCCACCAAATTTCTTTTGCAGGTTCTCCCACTCTTTAGGGATGAAATGTGAGTGAATATCGACGACCTTCATGATTTGTCCTTTTCTTTACTTTGTTCTGTATCTTCAAGCGTCACCCAACCTTGCGGGGCCTCTTTGCCTGGGTGTAACTCGCCACATTCTGGGCAAGTTCTCGCTTGCTCATCTTCATAGAAAGCTTGGTAGATGGGCGGGAGATCTCGCACGATAGATTTAAGTGCCACTTCAGCTCTGTGAACTAAGGCATCACATTTAAAACAGTACCACTCAAATGCATCTTTCATTCCCTCGGGGCGCTTAGGCTCTATGACTAAGCCGATACTGCCGGCCATAGGACGTTGAGGAGAGTGACGTACGTGAGGAGGAAGAAAGAAGATGTCGCCTTCGCGGATAAACAGATCGCGGCATTTACCCTCTTCGATAACCTTGAGGACCATGTCGCCCTTGAGTTGATAGAAGAACTCCTCAACCGGATCATCATGAAAATCGGTACGCTGATTGGGCCCACCCACGACAGTGACCATCATGTCGGTGTCTTCCCAGATCTGCACATTGCCGACGGGGGGCTTAAGCAGATGTTGATGCTCATCTATCCAGTTTTGAAAGTTAAATGCGGCTAATTTACTCATCTGCTTAGGTTACCTTTTAATCAATTTCTTTTAGAAGCGAGTGTGTATTATTTGATTGGCTTATAGGCCACGGCTTTGCACTCAATCAGTAGGTGCGGATGAGGCAGTTGATGCACAGCAACTGTGGTACGAGTCGGCCCGTCGTAATCAAAGTATTCTGCATAGACACGGTTGTAGCCTGCAAAGTCATTCATGTTGACCAGAAAAGTGCTGATCTCGACCAGATCGTCTAAATCGGCATCGACTGAGCGTAAAATGTCACGAATGTTGTCAATGACGGCTCGTGTCTGAGCTTCTATATCTAAATTAGTGGCACCCATCTCATCAACTTCAACGCCAGCAAAGGAGTTATCTGGCAGCCTAGAGCTGGTGCCTGATACATAGATAAAGTCGCCAGCGCGTTTAAGGTGAGGGAAGCGGCCTCTTGGTTTGGCTTTGCCCTCTACGAGTTTTGCAGTTGTTTTGTCGTTTGACTTCATTGGTCTCTATTCTCGTTTTATTGCCAGAGCCAGTGAGGTGTTCAACCTTGGCTCTAGAGTTAAATCTCTAGTGTTAAATTAACTATCGATGTGAATGCAGATGTTGATGGGCTCGCTGTAGAAGGCGAGTGAGTGTTTACCACCTTCACGGCCTATTCCGGATAACTTAACGCCACCAAAGGGAGCGCGTAGATCTCGCAAGAACCAAGTATTCACCCACACCAGACCGACATCTAACTGAGGTGAAACGCGGTGAGCACGTGAGAGATTCTCTGTCCATACAGAAGCGGCAAGGCCATAATCGGTATTGTTGACCCTATCTATCACCTCATCTTCATCATCAAACACTGAGATATGGCAGATTGGGCCGAAAACCTCTTCTTGATTCACACGAGCGTTATCACTGAGCCCTGTAATGATGGTGGGTTCAATAAAACAGCCCATATCGCGCTCATCATTGAATTGGGGCACACCACCGCCAGCAACAAATGTGGCTCCCTCGTCCTTGGCCAGTTGGTAGTAAGAGAGCACTTTTTGCTGGTGGACTTTGGAGACTAACGGGCCCATAAATACATCTTTATCTGTGGGGTAACCTATTTTAATCTGTAAAGCTGCTTGTTTAAGGCCCTCAACAAATGGCTCGAAGATTGAGCGATGAACATAGACTTTCTCAGTGCAGAGACAGACTTGGCCACAGTTGGTGAAGCTAGAGCGGGTCACCCCTTTTATCGCTTTATCCAGATCGGCATCGGCAAATACGATGGCAGAGTTTTTACCACCCAGTTCAAATGAGATGGGTTTTACACTATTGGCAACGGATTTCATTATTTGTTTGCCGGTGGATGATGCGCCGGTGAAGGTGATTGCATCAATCCCTTTCGCGCTGGTAAGCGCATCGCCTACCGCACGGCCGCGTCCCAATATCAGATTGAATGCGCCTTTTGGTATCCCGACTTCATCCATCACTTGTGCAAGAAGAAAGGCGGTGGAAGAGGTCTCCTCTGATGGTTTTAATATCACGCTATTACCACAAGCCATGGCGGGGGCTATTTTCCAGGTCGCCAGTAGCAGGGGGAGATTCCAAGGAGAGATAACACCGACTACGCCTAAGGGCTTATTGATGCTGTAGTTAAGGGCTTTATCTCCGGTGGGTGTATCAGTAATAAAGGTTTCACCTGAATTAAACTTTGCTAGATCGGCAAAAAACCTGAAATTTGCAGTACCTCGGGGAATATCTATGGTTTTAACCTGAAAAAGTGATTTTCCGGTGTCGGCTATTTCGGCGGCGATAAACTCCTCTTCACGCTCAGCCATTCGGTCGGCGACTTTATGTAATAACGCGCAACGTTTATTAACGGTCATCTTGCCCCAGCTCGACTCTTGAGCGGCCCGTGCACTTGCCACTGCATTTTCAATCATGGCGGGTGTTGCTTCACTAATATGTGCAATAGCCTGACCATTGACAGGATTTATATTGTCAAAATGAGTATCACTATTAACGAAGTCGCCATCGATGTAGCAAGTTAATATTGGTAGTTCAGACATTTACCTAGCCTCAGAATAGCGGTCGCTATTGTTTTTGATATTTATTAAAGGTTATCTGCTTTTAAAAAATAACCATAATTTTATAAATCTTCTATTTAGATACAAAAAATGAATGCTTTAGTGCGGAATGATCGGTTTAGAGGCTTGATGTGCTCGGTGTTTGGGTGGACATGAGTACGATAACGATTGTCATCTTTGTTACCATCTTGTTGGCTTTGGTGGGATAAAAAGCTAGAAAGTGTGATTTTTGTCAGTATGATGGTTTCATGCAAAAACAATGAAATAACACTAAGCCTTTGTTTAATAGGCTTTTATAATAAGGTTGTTAAGTATGAGTGTACGTGGTCAGTTTTCATCGAAGCTTGGTTTTGTGCTTGCTGCTGCAGGTTCAGCCGTGGGTTTAGGTAACATTTGGGGGTTTCCCACTCAGGTTGCTAGTAACGGTGGAGCCGCCTTTGTTCTCGTCTATTTGATATTAACTTTCCTGTTGGCTTACCCCATCTTAATGGCTGAGTTGGTTATTGGGCGTTATTCACAGTCGAATATGGTTAATGCGTTACAGGGGATATCTCAGGGGCCTGTTAGTAAATTAAGTGGAAAGTTAACGGGTTATTGGGCATTAACAGTTGTTTGTTTAATATTAAGTTTCTACTCCATTGTTGCGGGTTGGATGCTGGCTTATGCCTCAGCCTCTATCACTGATATTTTAGGATTAGAACAGATTTCATTGTGGTTAACCGCCTTCTCTACACCACGAAATATAGTATTTTGTATTATCTTCTCTTTATTAACCATCGGCATTGTGCATAAGGGGGTGAGTGATGGAATAGAGAAGTGGTCTGCTAGATTGATGCCGTTATTATTAATTCTATTGGTTTCATTAATTATATTTGTCGCGACACTCGAAGGGGCTGCATTAGGCTGGGAAGTGTATGTTATTCCGGATTTTTCAAAAATATTAAGCTCAGAGTTATTAATTAGTGCCTTAGGTCAGGCATTTTTCTCCCTCTCTTTGGGAGTGGGTACCATGCTTATTTACGGCTCATACATCAGTAAAAAAGAGAATATTGTGGTCTTAGGGGCGCAAGTTACCTTAGTTGATATTGGCATTGCGATATTAGCGGGCATGTTAATTATCCCTGCCATGTATGTGGCTCAGCATAATGGCGTCACTATTTTTACTGAAAGTGGTGAATTGATTAATGGCGACAGATTAATATTTACTGTCATACCTGAATTGTTTAATGCCATGGGTGATCTTGGTAATGTCATCTCCTTTATCTTTTTCTCCTTGATGGCGATAGCTGCGGTGACGTCTTCTATCTCAATGCTTGAAGTCCCCGTTGCCTATACGGTAGAAAACACCTCACTTAAAAGAAGCAGAGCGACCTGGCTGATTGGAGCTGTAATTGTGTTGAGCAGTACGGTGATTATCTTTAACTTCGAACTTCTGTTTGGTGCCGTTATTGCGTTTACGACTCAATATAGCCAACCATTACTCGGGTTAGTGTTATCTATATTCGCGGGCTGGGTATGGCGTCGTGATGTGATATTGCAAGAGTTGAAATTAGGCTGTCCAGAGATTGAATCTTCTTGGTTCTGGAAAATATGGCCTAGTTATGTGCGTTTTGTCTGCCCGGTAGTGATTGTGGTGATGTTTTATCACTCAATATTTAGCTAATTATATTTAAATATAGCGGTTAAGTTCATTGGTTGTATTTTGACTTAATTAGCCACCTTTAGGTTCATTGTAGTTTTGCTAATTAATATCACAGGTATTAATTAGCATTAATGGCGTTTTAATCATAAAAATTTGTCTCTGAATTATTCAATATCATGTCTTCATTAATATGAAGTCATCGATGAGTAATTGCTCAGATAATAAATAGTAAATGGAGCAATGATAATGAAAATATTTCGCGCTAATTCATTAACGCTAGCGATAGGCTTAGCAATGGGTAGTACAACTCTGATGGCCCATTCCGCCGAAGAAACATCGATGGATAAAGCTGAGCAAGAGGTCGAAACCATTATGGTATTGGGGACCCGAGTCTCTAATCGCACCGCGACTGAATCTGCTGTGCCGGTTGATATCATTACCGCAGAGAGCCTGACTCGTGGTGGCTTTACGGAACTTGGGCAAAGTCTGCAGGCCAGTGTGCCTTCGTTTAACTTCAGTCGAACCCAAGTCTCCGATGGTTCAGATCTATTTCGTCCTGCAACGTTACGCGGGCTTCAACCTGATCAAACATTGGTATTGATTAATGGTAAGCGTCGCCACAACCAAGCAATATTTGGCCTTAACGGTACCGTTGGAGCGGGCGCCGCTGGTACTGATATGAATGCTATTCCCTTGATTGCACTGAAAGATGTTCAAGTGCTTCGAGATGGCGCCGCGGCGCAATATGGCTCTGACGCCATCGCTGGTGTGATTAACTTATCCCTGAGAGACAGTACTGATGTGACCTCTGGCTATGTTCAAGGTGGCACCACAGGTGAAGGCGATGGTGATAACTATTCGGTAGGGGTAAACACCGGTTTTGATCTGGGTGATGATGGCGGTTTTATTAATCTATCGCTTGAGTACCGTGACGCGGACGGTACTAACCGTGCAGAGCGAGATATTGGTGGTTCATCGACAATACCTAAGGACACCCTGTCTGATGAGGTACGTTGGAGTCAAGGTAATGCCGCTTCTGAATTTAAGTCGGTATTTTATAATGCCATGATGCCTGTGGGCGAGTTTGAGCTTTATTCATTTGGTGGTTATTCAAATCGCACCGCATTAGGTAACGGTTTTTGGCGTAACTTTGATGAAGCAGCAAAAGTTGTGCCTCAAGTCTACCCTGATGGATTTCTGCCGCGCATTTATAATGAAGCGCAGGACACGTCGGTAGCTGTTGGGTTAAGAGGCGATATTAACGATGATTGGCAATTTGATATATCAGGTGTCTATGGTCAAAACCGTTATGATTTTGATTCTAGAAACACGATAAACGCCTCTATTGCTGCTGAATATAAGGTTAACAACCCTAGCGCAACGGACGCAGAAATTGCCGCAAATTCAGGACCTACATCGGGTTACTCTGGCGGTTTTCGTTTTGATCAAACCACGTTCAATGCTGATGTAACTGGTGTGGTTGATATCGGTCGAGACGCCCCCTTATATGTTGCGTTCGGTACTGAGTATCGCAGTGAAAACTATGAGATTGTTGCTGGTGAACTGGCTTCATACTCTTGTGGTAGTACAAATACAGGTAGAGAGTTCGATTCCGTTATGGACCCTGAGAAGTTAGCTGATTGTGGCTTTCAAGCTTACCCAGGCTTAAGACCTGATGCAGCGGGTAAGGCTGACAGAAGCAGTTATGCCTTTTATCTTGATATTGAGACACAGCTTACTGATGACTGGATGTTAGGCACTGCACTTCGATTTGAAGATTTCTCAGATTCTGGCAATGATTTAGTCGGTAAGATATCTTCTCGTTATGATATCAGTGACTCATTTGCTTTACGTGGCGCCGTTTCTACCGGCTTTAGAGCGCCATCGTTGCAACAGAGTGCTTATACCGCTTACACCACAAACTTAGGTGATAACGGGGAGCTGATAAACTCTTTCACTGCTACCGCAGGATCTGATTTCCCCTCGGCATTGGGAGTGGATAACCTAAAGCTTGAAACCTCTAAGAACATGAGTTTAGGGTTTGTGTTAAACGCGACTGATGATCTTTCGTTAACTTTAGATGCTTATAGAATAGAGATTAAGGACAGGATCACCCTTGGCAGTCTTCTATCAGCCGAGGATGTAGCCTTTAGTGCTGATGCCGTTGCAGCCCTAGCTGCGACAGGTGCAGAGCAGGCGAACTACTTCTCTAATTCAGTTAATTCAACCACACAAGGTATCGATCTTATTATTACCCATAAGGCTGACCTGTTTGGTGGTGACTTCAATACCACGTTGGCGGGTAACTTAAATGAAACAGAAATTGACAGTGTTAATGCGCCTGAGGGGATCCCTGAGGATGTTGCACTTGACGATGAGCAGCGTAGTTTCTTAACCGACGGTCAGCCCCATGAACGCGCAACCTTAACCTTCGATTACAGTAGAAATGATTGGCGTGGCATGGTACGAGCTAACTATTTTGGTGAAACTGATGTGACTTACTTCGGTAATGATCATATTGGATTACCAGATGGTATTTTACCCACAGGATCCTTTCAGCCTACCAGTATTGTCGAGTCAGCTGTGTTAGTGGACATTAATCTGGAGTATCACTTCACCGATTCTTTGAGTTTCTCTGCTGGTGTGAATAACATCTTTGATGTGACGCCCGATGAATTAGGTGCAGATGAACCGTTGGATTTCATTACCAATCAAGCGTTCAAGTATCCAGTCAGAGCATTGCCATATGGGTTCGACGGTATTACCTACACGGCTAAGATGAACTTTATTTTTTAATCTTTTGCTGGGTTAGCAATAACCACTGTTAAAACTACAGCCATCGAGTTCTCTCGGTGGCTTTTTTCTATCTCTTAGTACATAACGTAAATAAACGGGCTTTGTTAATAGGATTTAAATTGTGAAAAGCGCTCGAAAATCATTTGGGCGTATTATGCATAAAGACATGGTCTAGAAGGATTTTTTCGTTTATGTTGGTGTAATTGGATTTCCCACTAATTTGATTAATTGACAGCATCTGGAGACGGACCTTGGATCAGACGACCAGCAAAGTAAAAGACATGTATGAGCAATACCCATACCCATCAGGCGAGCCGACTATCAGGCCAGGTTTCGATATCAGGTTGCTGTTGAGCTATGTCGCGCTGAAACGAGACTCAAATAGGCCGCTTGAGGTATTGGATGCTGGCTGCGGTCGAGGCCCCGGTGTTATCGGTGCGGCTTCATTGCAACCCAAAGTGAACTTCACCGCGATTGATATCAACTCTGTGGGTTTAGCGGAAGCAAGGGAAAACGCAAAAGCGCGTGGGTTGACCAATATTAATTTCATTCAAGCGGATTTGATGACTTTAGAGGGGGTAGATGTACCGGAAGGTGGCTTTGATGTTATCTACTCCTCTGGTGTGCTGCATCACTTAGCTGATCCGCAAGTTGGGTTGAATAATCTCACCAAAATTTTAGCGCCTCATGGCGTTATATCGTTAATGTTATATGGCAGCTTCGGACGTCAGGCGCTGTATCGATTAATTGAAGGCATTAATATCCTCTCTCCTAAAGATGATCCTATTGAGAGTCGCATTCCCATTGGGAGGCTTCTTTCTAAAGCGGCCGAGGAAACCATCTTTAAAGATACCTATTTGAAAAGTACCTACCTAAATCCAGACGTTGAATTTGTTGATACTTGCTTGAATGTCAATGAAGTAAGCTATGACATCGCTGATTTATGGCAGTTCATCGAACAAGCCAATATGAAGTTTGTACGCTGGGTAGAACCTGATGTTTGGTCAATCGAGAAACGTTTTAACGATCCTGAGTTACTGGATAAGTTGAGGGAGCTGAGTGAGTTTGAGCAATATCAAGTTATCGAACGATTATTTGAAATACCTAAACTTGATTTCATTATCTGTGGAGCTGGCAATAATGCTCGCGAACGGATAACCGCTGCTGAAATTGGAAGTTGTACTTTGGTCGTCAATCCTGAAGCCTCTTTTTTCATCGAGAAACGTAATCAAGATCAAGCTCAACGTATAGAGAGTGTCGGTTATAAGGTGAGGCATAGAAAGGAGCAAGGTGTGAGTGATCCTATTCTTGCTCAACTGATATTACTACTTGCTGATCAAACGATCAGTTTCAGTGGTGAAGAGTTGATCAAAGTGCTGAGCCAAAGTGGTGTCGATAGAGAGATTGCTAGTGAGGTGATTTTAGATCTCCTCGACGAAGAGATTATCTTTATTCCATAAACTTGCTGGTGGTTTAACGTGTAATAAGGAAGGTTATTCATCATCGGGATTCATCGCCTCTTTTATTTCATCACTGCCAAACCCTTTGCGAGATAAATAGGCGTAAGCTTTCGACTTTTCTTTGTAGTCTGATAAGTCATAACGTTTTTTAGCCAGTTCATTTTTACAGCTTTGATAAAAATCGACATCCTCTGTTAATGTTAACTGGTACAAGGTTTCTTCAAAGTCAGTGACATCAATCAGCCGCTGTTTGAGTTCTTGTAGAATGAGGGTTTCGCCTTTGCCTTTGTTGAATAGCTTGATGATCTCAGTGGTTAAGTCGACTTTATCTGCTTTAACCGCTAATTTGCTGCGCAATGTGTCACGTTCAGGATGTTGTGATAAAGCATGATCAATTTCAGCACGAGAAAACCCTTTTGTGGTCATTTGTGAATAGACTTTCTCTTTGTTGGTGCCATGGAAGTGCTCAAACTTACTTAGCAGTCTAGATGTTGCCATTGCATAGGCATCGACATTTTGCTCGTCCATCACTTGTTCTAAAGCGGTATCAATTTCTGCAGCAGTTATACCTCGTAGCTGCAATTTACGTTTTATTGCGCCACTGCCGAGTTGATTACTAAAAGCCAATTCACAATAGCGTACAGCAAAGTCGAAGTTATTCTTTAGGTAACCGTTCTCTATGAGTTTAGCGAGTACAATATCAATCCATTCTTGGTTTTCGGTTTTACGCTCAAGCTTGGTGCGGATTTCGTTAATGGTAAAATCTTGCTGTCCAAGGTGCCAGTAGGCGCTATTAAAAACGTTATCGATGGTTTTGGCTTGACGAAGTGGTGTGCGCTGCATAAAAGTGATCTTAACTGAAAAGTGACCCAAAGCAGTGTAGCAGAACACTCGGTTGTAGAGTACGTACTAGAGGCAATGTTATGTTGGACATGAATTCAAGGTTTTAAGCTCAGCCTAAAACCTCTTCTTGGCTTGTTAGTGTTCGCGACTTATTAACATGGTTACACCTAACCAAGAAAACCATATGATTTGAGTTAGACCGAATATTTCTGTCAATATTTCAGCGGGGTAAATAGTGAAAATACCAGCAAAACCAACAAATATGCCGAAATAGTTTAATGGTGTTGAAAGCTCGTTAGTTTTTAAAGCGGCGATACTCAATAAAAACACCCATAACCCACCTACAACTTCATTTCCGCCCCCTAAACCCTCAACGATAGTACCTATCACTATCCAGACCGTCATAGCTTGCTCAGCGTCTTTGGCTGACAGACTGATTACCGTATTTAGTCCTATGTTTGCAATCATTCCACTTGCAATGACGAGACCAACCCAAATCAGACCGAAAGTAGAAGCGGTTTGTGATAACACAGGGGCTTTGGTTTTAAGGCGTTGGTGAAGGGCGATAACTAACACTGCCAAAAAACATCCAAAGATGACATACATGCATAAATTAACGATGGACAGAATGGTTTGATTATCCGCTAGAAAAGCAAACTTTTGAATATTATCAGCGCCAACAGGGTAATCCCAAAATACGCCAAAAAAGACAAAAGCTGATATGTAAATGGCAGCCTCAAAAAGTGCTGCAACCCCACCTATCCTTTGTAAGTTATTCATCATTTCACTCTTTTTATTAGCCAAAATAGTAAGCTAACACGAAGTCATAAACGCCCACGACTTCAATGTGTAACAAAAGCTTAAAGTCAGTTGGCTGGAATGTTGAGGAAGGGGATTTTTGACTGTTTACAGAAAAGCCATTGGCATTATTCATGCTCAATGGCTTGTTGATTTTATCCTACGGTAAAACCTGCTTTATTTAGCTCAAGCAGGGCTTAAGCCATTCGTTGCGTTGGCTTCCAGCGTAGCAGCTGAGTTGGCAATTTAACCCCTTGTGAGGTTAATGAGTTAATTCGGTTAAGGTAGGCAGCGCCGTACATTAAGTGCTTAGCCAAATCGACGGCGTTGCGGTCTTGATAGTTATCTAAATAACTGCCTTTAGCCCACTGGTTAAATGCACCGAGTGCTGGACCTGCCCAGATCTGGTAATCCATTTCACGGCCGACTTCGCCAGAGTTTGACCAACGGCTAGAAAGTCCGAGATACCAGCGGAAAATAAGTGCCATTTTACGCTTTGGGTTACCTTCAGCGCGTTCGATCTGTTTAGGATCGCGTTCATTAAAGTGGGCGACCGTACCTGCCCAAATATCATCAAGGCTTGAGCGGAACACTTGCTTTTCAAGTTTTTCACGCTCTTCAGTCGGGATAGACTCGATAGAGTCATAACGGGTGTAAAGCTCGTACAGTTTGTTAGCGCGCATAGGGAACAGGGTACCGCGCTTAACCACTTGCAGCTTAACGCCCATCTCGAACATGTCTGCGGCCGGAGCCATCGTCACGTCGGCCATCTCTGTGGTAGCAAGTAATTTTCGAGTGTGCTCGCTAGCGCCAGCTTCAACACACGCTTGGTTGATAGAACCTGTGACAATGTAGGCTGCGCCCATATTGAAAGTCGCTAAAGCCGCATCGGGAGTACCGACACCGCCACCACAACCGACACGAATAGGCGTGTCGTATTGGTATTTAGCTTGTATCTCATCTTTAAGTGCCAAAATCGTTGGAAGTAAAGTGACTAAAGGACGATTATCGGTATGACCGCCAGAGTCAGCTTCTGCCGTCACGTCATCGGCCATGGGCACAAGTTGAGCTAGTTCCATCTGCTCAGGGGTTATCGCGCCTTCGTCGACCAGCTTTTGTAGCATTTTAACGGGGGCTGGCATCATGAATTTTTCAGCAACTTCAGTACGGCTGACTTTGGCGATAACTTTGTTGGCAACCAAAATATTCCCGTGACCGTCACGGCTTAAACCCGCGGCGCGGTAGTAGACAATTTGTGGCGTTAGGCCTAGAAATGCAGACGCTTCAACGGTGCGCACTTTATGCTTTAAAAATAGCTCTACGCTGCCACGCTCTAATGCTGGCTCGCTTGGGCTATGGATAAGGTTGAACATGTAAGGGCCGTTTGGCAAGGCCGTTTGAATGCGGTTGATTGCTGCTTCAACGCGACTTGGAATAAGACCTGCAGCGCCAAATGAGCATAGAATACCAGCTGTACCTAATGCAATCACTAGCTCTTCAGATGAGATGCCATTTGCCATCGCGCCAGCATAGTAAGCGTATTTTACTCCGTGAACTCGGCGGAAATTACTGTCACCTAAGCTTTCTGTCCCTAAAGCAGGGGCAAAAGCACTGACGGGTAATGAAGTCGTGTTAGCGGCTTGTACATCATCTGAAACAATTTGTGCGGTTTGCGCAAGGCCGAAGCCTTTCTCACTGTGATTCACGACGTAACAGCCGCGACTGAAATCTTTGAGTTGCTGTTCTATCCCATTCACATCAAAGCTGATGTCGGCATCGGTAACTGACCAAGGCCATGGAGAGTGTATTTTACTTACTGTCGTAGGATTCATTAAATTTAAGACCCTTAAATAAGTTAGAGACTTTAAGTCTCTAACTCTTTGTTATTTTTAATTCAAGCAAAAAAGCGCAGCTTTTAGGCTTCTTCGATTGAGATCGCGATATCAAATACTTCGTATATGCGCAGGCCGTCTTTACTGAGACTTGCGTTACCTGTGATCACTTTCTTGCCATCGACATCTTTAATGGAGGTAATGCTCACATCCATCGACATCTGCTTGTTCAGTGGGTTGATTTGGCCACGGTACTTCCACTTAATATCAGACAGTATCTGACCAAATTTTGGATTTTTAAATCCAGCACCCAAATCTTTACTGATGGCGTAAGTTTGCATGGTTTCTATAATCGCTTCAACACCTAAGGAGCCTGGCATAACCGGATCTTGGTGGAAGTGGAACTGGAAGAACCAATCACTTGGGTCAATCGTTCGCTCGGCGTATAAGTAACCTAATCCCTCAGTACCGCCATTGTCGACGATCTCAACACTGTCGATAAAGTTGAGCTGACCACCGGCTAAACGGTAGTGTGGTTGACCTACTGGGGCGTTAAAGTGACGACTGCTCTTGTCGAGTAAATTCACCTTAGTATCAGCGGTAATGCCTTTTGATACATGCCATGGTTGAGTGACTTTGCCGTTATCGAGTCCAAGCTGATCTTTAAGCGCATCACCTTTAAAGTAACCGAATACCGCTTTACCTTCGTAGAAGGGAATACCATCAGTGCTTAGCTCGAAGCTGAAGCTCTGAATGATGTTAGTTCCCGCCATTACCGTTGACAGTAGACGAGAATCATTGCGTATTGTTTTACCACGCAGATCAACATTGCGTAACATCTTACCGTTACCATCTAAGTTACGGAAGAACAGCTCAAGTCCTGGGAAACCAAGGGTGGTGCCCATGTAACCTGAGATAAAACCATTTGGCTGCAATGAAATCTCCATCAAAATGGAGTAAGGCATGGTGGCTTCGTGGCTATTCTTATCAAAGTACCATGCATCCTCTGGCACTTCATATTCTGCGATACACGATGATGGCTTCTTGAATTCACCGCGCTTACCGTTAACTTCAATCACTCGAGTCGTCACTTGCAGATCGCCACAAGGAGTACGTGGTGGGATCATGCCGCGGTAGATTGAAAATTCAGGGCCGAAACAGTTTTCGATATTACCAGTGGCAAACTCAAACATGTGATACGGCGTAAATGGCACGGTATCAGGTACACGGTTTGGGTAATCCGGCGTGATAGGCGCTTCAACGTGTGAGATTGGAACCACACCCTTGTTGGGCGCTTTTGTCAGATCCGGTATTTGTGCCATCAAAGGCGCATTAGGTCGATCAATTTTCGCTGTACTTGAAGTAGTTGAAACCACATCACTTGAACTAACAACCGAGGTTAATTTAGGGTAACGAGTACACTCATCTTCCTCTTTGATCATTACTCCTAGATTTTGGAAATCAACCACAGGCTTACCATTAAGCAGAATATCGATATTCGCTTTAGCATAAGGACGTGGACTGAAACCAATTTCAGTCACTTCCATGCGGTAGGTTAGTAGGCCTGATTGAGGCAGAACTTGTCCGCGACAACGAACCTGCTGTGAAGCATTTTCTAATGGCTGGAAACGACCATTGTTAGTTTGAGTGTGCATACCAAGGTGCAACATATAGAACTGGAGTAACTGACCACAACCTTCAGCCATAAGAGAGCCTGCCATCACTTGATCACCTTGGAAGTGACAAGGGAAGTACCAGTGATTAGCTTCAAGCTGCTTATGGCCTTCGATTAGACCTAGACCCCAAGTACCGCCATTGCGATCAACCTTGCTGACTTGCTCAATCATCAGGAACTTCTCTGATGCGAAACAAAGCGATGGTTGAGCTGCGCCTGTGTGACTTGGACCAAAACAGCCTTGGATATCAGCGGTTAATAGTTTATGAATGTCACCATAGTTGAAGCTTGATTTAGGGCAATCAAGTAGTGGGTTAAAGGTTTGTTTAACCACTAAGCTGCGCGCTTTAATTTCATCTTCAGTGCGAATGACGCCTTTACCGTCAGCAAGTTCTTCATCGGTGAAGAAACCAGCACAACCGCCGTCCATCTTAAGCACCATCTTGTCGCCAACAAAACACTCGTAAGAGAAGAAAAACAATAAAGTTTCACCGTTACGGGCGTAGTTATTGATCTTAATGTCATAACGAAGAGTGTCGCCACCGCGTGGCAGATCGCCAAGGAAGGTGAGGGTACAATCAAGTAGACGATAGACACGCTCACCCTTGTTTTCAAAGTCGATACCGAGGTAACTGATCAACATTAAATCACATTGGCCTGACTCAACGGCAACCGCCCATGGGATTTGACCATCGACTAAGTATGGGGCATCGACAGGGATGTCATATTCAGTGGTCATTGAGCAAGGCTTATACTCGTTCATGGTTGCATCGAGTTTGGTCACACGCGATACCAGCAGGTAATCAGTGGTCGGTAGGCGTACACGGCGCGAGTAGCTGTCGATGATGGCGTAATCGCTGCCAAATACGTTTGCGATATCACCTTCGGCATATTCAACCAAATCAGCATAGTTCCAGATGCAAGGTTTTAGCATCGGCGTTGGCGCAATGTAGGGCGCCACATTAGCGTGATCTGGTGTTAACTCTTTAAGAGCGGCTGTTGGCTGCTGCGCTAATGGCGCTGCAGACTGCAAAACTTGGGGAGCGACAGTTTGGCCTGTTACTTGTGATAGTTGCTGCTTCAAAAGTGCATCTGCGACTTTCATGCCCGCAGAGCGGCTCTTTAAAAAGGCTTGATGTGCTTGCTGAGTCAACTGCTGATTCTGTTGAAATGCGTTTAAGTCGCCCGCTGAAACATCTATTTTTTGGGTTGGCGTTGTTGTCACCGGAGTCAGCGCTTGGCTCATTATGGTTTTAGCTTGAGAGGTCATTGGATTACCTAATACTGGTGTAGGGCTCACTGATGTTGATGCAGCTTGAATATGTTCAGTGACTTGTTGTGGTGCTATCTGCACTCTTGTTTCTACTGTGGATTGTGCCGCTCTTGCGATTAATGGCTTGTGACGCTTCACTACCGATGAAGCCGTGCCTTGAGCCAGCTTGCTTTGAATCGAGGCTAAGCTTGCTAGTGGTGCGTCGACAATATGTTGATAGATATCGCGGCCACCTAAGGTCACTTGCTTTAATAGTTGATGTTTAGCATCGGATTTAAGCTCAGCGTTTAA
The DNA here is from genome assembly GCF_007197645.1 of Shewanella hanedai. GTDB lineage: Bacteria > Pseudomonadota > Gammaproteobacteria > Enterobacterales > Shewanellaceae > Shewanella > Shewanella hanedai. The sequence continues at coordinate 16,433 of NZ_VKGK01000011.1, read as the reverse complement.
TCGAGTTGTCAGTGCTTGCTGCTCAGAGGATGTTTGACTGAGAAGTAGTTGTGAAACTTGGTTCTCACTGATGTTGGTCACTAAGGCTTTATTGCTATTCACACTCGATTTACGTGACAGGTTCAGCAGGCCGTGGAGCACACTTGCCATTCCTGTCGCAGCAAAACAGTGGCCAATACGGCTGTCTGCACTCGTGGTTGTCGCGTTAGCAAAAGTGGCGTTTGACAGAAACACGTCAGCGCCAGCAAGGCTACCTGGGGCTATATTGGTTTCAACCACTCCAATGCTGCTTGAGTCAGTGCCCGTTTGTGTAAACAACTTATCGGTGACAGAAGACACATGCTCTGCATGGCCAAAGGCGATAGCATCGATTTGTCCGTAGGCGCTGACATTTGTGGTTTCATCTTTGACTAATACAATCGCACCTGCACCTTCACCGACATTCCAAGTATCACTTTTTATGGCAGAGGTTGGGTTCATTTCAACAGGCGCGATACTGTTTTTCAGTATCACTTGCTCGAAACTACCGGATAGATCCACTGCGGCAATCACGACAGCGTCTAAATGCTCTTGTGACATCAGATTCTGGGCGACATCAATACAGCGGCTCACGGATTGCTCGGCTGCTGAAATGGTGAACGCTGGGCCATCAAAGTCCCATAGTGATGCGATGCGTGATGCCATAATGTTGCCGATAAAGCTGGTGTACTGGTTCAACTTAGCCGCATCTAGCACGCTGTCCATGGTGATCGCTTCAAGGGCTTGATACTCATCACTGCTTAAGCTTACGCCCATGGCATTCAGACTTTCCTGAAGCTGAGTATGCAAGTTAACTCGGCCACGGAACTGGTGCAGTTCTAGCTCTGTTTCCATGGCAACTAACACTGCGACTTTCTGACCTGGTTGTAGCTTGGCATCACGAATGGCTTCATCGGTCACTTTCATCAACATAAGCTGTTGTGAAATTAATCGGTCATCTTCGTTAGGCGGCAGTTTAAAGCGCAAGAAGTCCAGTTCGAAGCTGTCAACATAGGCGCCTTTAGGTGTGTCGCTTAGGCCAAATTCAGCAAGCAGTTCTGTATGCTTCTCTAACCCTTTCCAACGCTTTTGCGGCAGAGGAATAAAACCGTTGCTGTTATTTTCGATGGCCTTATCAAGCTGATTAATGCTGCTTAGTGGGCCAAAATGAGCACCGAGACCGATAACTTTAAGCGCTTGAGTGTCCGGTGAACGAGTCGCTGTTTGTTGGCTCGTGCCAGCGGCTTGTTGGCCTGAGTACGATTCAAGTAACAAGTGTGCGTTACAACCACCAAAGCCAAATACTGATACGCCTGCGTGACGCAAAGTATTGCCCTCTTTAGCCGGCCATGCTTGCACTTGATTTGGCAAGGTTGCAGAATTAAACAAGCCATTAGGTGAAGAGATTGCATCGCTAATGTTGATACTCGGCGGCAACGCTTGCTCTTTCATAGCGAAGATCATCTTCATGATCCCAGGCATGCCAGCCGCAGTAAGCAGATGGCCAAGGTTAGATTTGGCTGAGCCAATTAACGGCGCTTTGCTCCCCGCGAGCTTATCTTCAAAGAAGGTTTCCATTGAGGTGAGTTCAATTTTGTCTCCAAGCGGGGTGCCCGTTGCGTGACATTCGATCACTTCGATATCTTTAGGTTCAATATCGCTGGCGGCGTAGGCACGCTCGAAGGCTTTTACCTGACCTTTCGGATTCGGGCTAAGCACAAATTGACCTTTACCGTCGTTAGACAATCCAACACCACTGACCACGGCATAGATTTTATCGCCATCACGCTCGGCATCATCAAGTCGTTTTAAGACTAATACGCCAGCGCCTTCACCGGCGAATAAACCTTTACTGTTACTGTCAAAGGGCACGGATACACCGTGATCTGGATAAGCATGGAAGATGGAGAAGCCCATGTTGATAAAGAATGGGTCTGCACCTGAAACCGCACCGGCCAACATGACATCAGCTTTGCCTGTGCTTAAGTAATCACAGGCAAGTTTGAGAGAGTAAACCGAGCTGGCACAAGCCGCATCAAGGCTTAGTTGAGCACTGCCTAAACCGAGTGCATCCGCCACTACTTTAGAGGTGTTATGAGCAATCGAGCCATTGGCGCTGTCGATAACACTGTCATTATGTGATCGACAGCTTGCGGCATTGGTTGGATTCAGCTTGAACTGAGCACTGGCTAATTTATCCTGCAGCGCTTTTTCAACCGCGCTGTGATAGATAGGCAAAAATAGATCGTTTGAGCGAGCCGTTGGGAAAGAGAGAGCACCCATGATTACGCCTGTGCGTTGCAACAGGTCGTTATTGTTAAGGGCGATACCCGCATCTTCTAGCGCTTTGCGGCTGGTGTCTAATGCCCAAAGGAAGCTGTTATCGAGTCCAGTTAAGCTTTCTGGCGATAATTTATAGCCTGACGCATCGAAACTGAAGTCTTCGATGTAGCCGCCTTTATCACAATAAAAGCGATCTGATTGGCCTTGAACACCTTGGTAATCGGCACTGTTCGCGCCCAATTTTTCGTTGGTTAAGGTGCTGCGAGAATCGCGTTTGTCGAGCAGATTCTGCCAAAACTCTTGTGGGCTTTTTGCATCAGGGTAAAGCGTGGCTAAACCGACTATGGCGATTTTGCTCTGCTTATGATCGTTAACCGCACTGTGGGTTAAAGACTTGTCTGCGAAAGTCATTAGACTTCCCCTTGTAGTAATGGTTTCGACATGTGTGTTTCAGTATTCGATGCGACTCTCGGGTTTGCGTCGTGCAGTTGCTGCAATGCAATTTCACGATTTAATCCATCGATGAGTGGCTGAACACTGAGTGGGACTCGGTGACTGATAAGTTGTCCTAATGCCTTGAGGAGGGTGGTAATATCTTCACCGCCTTTGGCATTGACAGGCACTGTGCAAACGCTAGCAGTAGCCGATGTATTGGTTTCACTCGCATGATCGAGTTTGACTATTTTGTCGATAAGGGTGCAGTTTTGTCTATCAGCCCCTAGCTCAACAAACAGTTTGGCCCCTTGCTTTTGAGCGCTATGGATAAGCGCAGTAAAGTTTAGGGTGTTGCAGAAAGTGTCGGCAATCGATGTTGCTATAAGCTGGCTATCAAGAAAACCTGACTCATTAACGGCTTGATGGCTATCGACATCAGTTAAGTTGGCAGCACTGATAAATTTAATCTCAGTTGGCAAAGCCGTTTGCAACGGCTGAGTGTAAAACTCAACCACATTGGCGTGTTCTTCCATTGCCGGTGCAGTATGCATCGCCGTGACGCGATTAGCCGCAATGCCTCGCTTACCTAACTGGGTGAGCAGTGCGCGACACTGAGTTTCACATCCAGCGATGACACAGGTATCCCCTTGGATAATAGCGAGATAAGCATGGGGGAACTCAGGTAGAAGTGCTTCAATCGATTCAGCTTCAGCTCTGACGACAAAGCTGTTCCACACGATATCGGCGTCAGTATGACTCAATTGCCATGCTTTACGCACCGCAGTAAGTGGGCCTGAAATTGCACGGGTAAAAAGCGGATCATGCTGGGTTTTTTCAATTAATGTATGAGGATTACTCCACACTCCCAGACTTGCCCACATAGAAGCTTCACCCATTGAATAACCTAAGGCAAAGTTGGGCGTGATATTGAACTCATTGACCAATAACTGAGTCAGCAGGTAACTGCTGCCTACACCTGCAATGGCAAGGTCGCCCAATGGCATGGCAGGTGGTATTTTTGCGTCTACATTGTAGATGGCATCGGCTTGCAACATCGATTTAAGATCGCCTTCACGCTCTAGTTTTGAATAGAGTGATGGGAAATATCGATGTAGCTCGCTAAACATATCGCCATAGACAGTCCCTACGCCAGGGTAGACGAAGGCGAGGCCGCTGGATTGTTTAGTGCCCAAAGGCTCTGCGGTAAAATAGCTGCCCGCTGGCGTTTTGAATTGGCCTTTCTCACTCATCACTTTAGGTAACATGCCAGCCATAACATTTAGCTCTTGCAGTAATGCTGGAAGTGAACTTGCTTGCAATGTGATGGCGTAAATGGCGCTGCTTTTTTCAAACGCGACCAAATTATTCCTCATCACAGTGAGTAAGTCCTGACTGTTAGATGTGAGTTGAGTATTAAGGCCATCAAGCGCGGCTAATAAACCAGCTTGCGTGTCAGCTGATAACACAAACTGTAAACGCTGATGATTCACTATCGATTTTGGCGCAATAAAGCCTGTACCTTGAGCCAGAATATAACTGGTACAGCTCTGGTCGCTCGATAGATTACTGGTGGACGTATTACCAAGAGAAGTGCTGAAGCTAATCGCCGCCACTCTTGCTTGGTGATTTGGGGTAAACCAGTAGTGGCTTTTGGCTTGCTTAGGGCCGAGTTCAACCCCTGCATTCATCTCATCACGTACCGTGGTACGAGAAGCAAGCTCTGTGATTAGCTGATAAACAGCGGCAAACTGTTGCTCACTGGTGAGGTTGTCTTGGGTAACCAGTTTACTCACTGTCGCAGGATCACGTTTAGCCTGATTGAGTGCACCCGCTAAGGTTTGTTCAATACCAGACTCACCTTTTTGCATGGCGCAAAGCAGTGCATGAGGATGGATCCTCATCTGCGCCGCTTTTAACGCAGGCATCATCAATAACGAGTGCTGCTCGGTTGAAAGCTGGACGACTTGGCCGTTTTCTATGGCATCGACGGTGGCGTGCAGTTGTTTTTCAAAACTGGTGTCGCCGAAATCATCAACCTTGATCTTTTTGAGCAGATTGGAAGTTGCTGTTTCAAACGGATTGGTTTCAAAAGAGAGCAAGCCTGAACGATAAAGCTCAGGCTGCAACACCTCAAGTGGATGAGTCGACGAACCATTGAAACTCAGCTCCGTCGACGGCAACACTAAAAGTGCGATGCGCAGCGGCATCGCAACTTTTTGAGGCGCTTGTTGCTGTGAAGCATTAAGCGTTTGATTCACTATTTAGCCCCACTTTCTTTACTTAGAACCTTTGTTGAGTCAGCTAAGAAGGCATCATTCAAACTCTTGCTGATAGTGACTTTCGCCCCTTTCATCATGGTACTGAGTTCGCCATTTTCATGGTAAAGCGCAACATTAGCCTGCAATGAACGACTGGTCGTCTTGACGACTTCAAGTTCGAGGAACCCTTTGTCACCAAAGGCCATTGGCTTATTTGAGATAAACTCACCAATCGTCGAAGGAAGACTGGCCGCCCCGTATTTGAGTCTTGCCCATACCAACATGGCTTGAAGCAAGAGGTCTTCAGCAAATGGCTGAGAACCACCAAGGTGCAACTGAGCCACAAATTGTCCGCAATCAGTATCGCTGACTTGTGGCAGCTGACAACTGGCTAGCAAACCTGAGTCGTCAAAGTTGAACATTTGCTTGATGCCCTGCAAACGTGGCCCATGAAACAAGGTTCCGTTGCTATAAAGCTCACTTGCTGAGGTCACTGGCTTCTCACCCTTTAAATTAATCAATTTAGCGGGTGGAATATCAGTTGAGGCTATTAAAATAGCCTTATATTGTGGGCGACCTTGGCAGCTGATTAACGCATTCAGCTTTGGTTCTTTTGAAACCGCTGAGTGCTCCCCATTTACTACCGTCGCTGCAGGCGCTTCAGGTGTCAGTTCAAGAGTCATCTCTTGCAGGTCATTGGTGTCAAACACGATGCCTTTGAGTAACTTGTAATCGAGCACCTTAACGCGAGAGCCAAGCATTTCGCTTGCCGCTTCGCGCATCCATTGAATCGCACATACAGTTGGCAGCACTGGGTTACCGCCAATGCGGTGGTCTTGAATAAAGACCAAAGCATTGGGGTTTAGGCTTCTCGTTAAAGTGAGAGGCGTTAGCGTAACAGCAGACAACGGGCGCTTAGTCGCAAGACTCTGCGGGATCAGTGCAGCTTGCACCTCACCCGCATTAAGCTTTTTTACAGAAGCGTTCCCTGTAGAAGCATCAGCTTTGCTGGAATCGCCACCTTGCATCGAAGTGCCAATCAGTAGTTGCACGCCAGTTTCGCTCAGTAGTTGCGTAGCAAACAGCTCTGCCCCCGCTTTGAGTGGAATAACGTAGACACCGCGATCGGTAAACATCTTCTTAAGGGCTGGATTAACCATGCCTCCATCCCAAGGACCCCAGTTAAAGCTCATCACTTTAGCTTGTGGGTTACGTGCAGTGAACTGCAGTGCGGCCTTGTTGAGGATGTCGTTAGACATGGCGTAATCGCTCTGTCCTGTATTACCGTAGAAACCTGCAGCAGAAGAGAACATAGCCAGCAGTTTAATCTTGCTAGCATCCAGTGCTGCCAGTACCGCTTTAAGGCCATTAACCTTAGTGCCGTAAACGCGGGCAAGTTCGGCAAGGGTCTTATCTTGAATATGCTTGTCGGCCAACACGCCGGCACCATGAATAAGACCTGTTATCTGTTTGTCTTTACCTGAAAGCGCCGCGGTGATAGCCGCAGTGTCGGTAACGTCCATGCTGACATACTCAGCACTTGCTCCCACATTAGCAAAGGCTTCAAGAGCAGTATTTATCTCAATGCTGCTTTGAACAGGCCAGACAAGCGCATCGACCTGTTTAGGGGTTGGCTTTTGGCCTGTCGCAATAATGTGAGCAATGGCAGCAGATTTAAGCTCGGTAACTAACTTGTTTTCAGCCCATGTAGGGATGGCAAGTAGTTCACTTCGACCCGCTAAGATAAAGTGAGATTGAGTGCGACTCGCAAGGGCGAGGGCACATTCGAACGTTACGCCTTTAGCGCCACCCGTTACCAATACCGTGTCGGTATTATCCAGCTCTGCTTTTGCTGTTTTGATGCTTGCATCAGCAGCAATGAGCGTGACGCGAGACAGGTTACCTTTGGTGTCAGTTGATATTCCAACCTCAATCAAGTTGGTCTGTGCATCAACAAGTTCAAGGGTTATCGCGTCAGCTAAATGTGTAGCATCAACATCGCCAGCCACATCTAATGCGCGGCAGAACACGCTTGGCCACTCGTGGCTTAATGTCTTGGTTAAACCGGCCAGTGCCGCTTGGTTTAGCTCAGCGGTTTGTAGCTGTTGAGTGTTTAAGTAACCAAAACCACCATCGATACGACTGACGGTGATAAAACAATGACGGCCAGCGCTTTCAAGCGTCAGCTTTGGTTGTAACAACTTAGCCCAAAGGAAAGCTTGGCTAACATGGGTAAAGCTGTCATCGCTTAGGTTTAGTGCAGCAGGGTTAGTGGCATCAGCTTCTGGCTGTAGGTGAATGAATCCACCGATTTGACCTAGCTGTTGCTCGATTTGACCGATAACCGCTTTGATACCTGCTTCATCGATTGTTTTTGCCTGAAAGCTAGCGACATCACTGTTAAGTGGTGATTGCGCACTGCCTTTAGGAAGACGAACAACGGCAACGTTTAGGCCTTGTTTTGTCAGTTTCTCAGCTAATACACCGGCGTTGTGACCGTCATCTGTGATCACAACGTTAGTGTCTGCGGCGAAACAGTCTTTAAGTATGTCCGCCGCATTAAGCTTTTTTAGCGCTACCTCGCTGTGAGGAGGAAGCTCAAGAGAAGAGGTAATAGTTTCAGCTACTGACTTAACTGCGCCAGTAACTACAGCACTTGCATTAGTCAGCTTAGAGTTCATGTACGAAACGATTTCACCTAATGTTCTACACTCGGCTAAATCTTCAGGGTTGAGTTCAGGTAGCCCAGGCAGTTCATCTTGAACGGTTCCAAGAATTTCAACACGCTTGATAGAGTCGATGCCTAAATCTGCTTCCATGTCCATGCTCAGTTCGAGCATCTCAGTCGGGTAACCAGTCTTATCGGCCACCACTGACATCATGGTTGCCTGAACTTTTTGCGCGCTCAAGGCTGTCTCAGCAGCACTTGTATTAGTAGAGTCTTCAGCGGCACTAACTTGAGGAACCGCCGCGGCGCAAGAGCCCTCAGCTGCACTTGTATTAGTCAGCTTGCTGTTCATGTAGGCAACGATTTCACCTAATGTGCGACATTCAGCTAAATCTTCAGGGTTAAGCTCAGGTAATCCTGGTAGTTCATCTTGAACAGTCCCGAGAATTTCAACACGTTTAATCGAGTCGATACCAAGGTCTGCTTCCATGTCCATGCTCAGTTCGAGCATTTCAGTCGGGTAACCTGTCTTATCAGCAACCACTGACATCATCGTGCTTTGAACTTTCTCAGCAGAGAGTGAGCCCTCAGCTGCACTTGTATTAGTAGAGCCCTCAGCGGTTTGTGAAGGTAAAGAGGTCGCGGTGCTTGTGCTTGCGACTGTAGTAGATACAGTCGCAAGTTTGTTATTCATATACGCAACAATTTCACCCAGTGTACGACACTCGGCTAAATCTTCAGGATTCAGTTCAGGCAGACCCGGAAGCTCATCTTGAACAGTACCTAGTATCTCGACTCTTTTAATAGAATCAATACCAAGGTCGGCTTCCATGTCCATCTCAAGTTCTAGCATTTCAGTCGGGTAACCGGTTTTCTCGGCAACCACTGACATCATTGTAGCTTGCACTTTTTGCGCGCTCAAGGCTGTCTCAGCAGAGAGCGAGCCCTCAGCGGATGTTGTATAAGTAGAGCCTTCAGCGGCTTTTAAAGGTAAAGAGTCCGTTATGCTTGTTGCTGTTGCTTGAGAATCTACTGATGGTAGTTTCGAATTCATGTAAGCAACGATTTCACCCAGTGTGCGACATTCTGCTAAATCTTCAGGGCTAAGCTCAGGCAGGCCTGGTAGCTCATCTTGAACGGTGCCTAATATCTCGACTCTTTTAATAGAATCGATACCGAGGTCGGCTTCCATGTCCATTTCAAGTTCTAGCATTTCAGTCGGGTAACCGGTTTTCTCGGCAACCACTGACATCATTGTAGCTTGAACCTTCTCTGCGCTAAGGCCGCTAACATTAACTGGGGCAGCAGCGTTAACAACAGGAGCTGAACTCGTATGAGAGCCTTCAGCTGCACTTGTATTAGTCAACTTGCTGTTCATGTAGGCAACAATTTCACCCAGTGTGCGACATTCAGCTAAATCTTCAGGGCTAAGCTCTGGCAGACCTGGTAGCTCATCTTGAACGGTGCCTAATATCTCGACTCTTTTAATAGAATCGATGCCGAGATCGGCTTCCATGTCCATCTCAAGTTCAAGCATTTCAGTTGGGTAACCGGTCTTTTCGGCAACCACTTCAAGCATGGTCGCTTGAACCTTAGCTGCTGATAAAGCGTTTGTATTTGATGCTGGTGACGCAACTGGAGCAACGGCCACTGGTGCATTTTGCACAGGTGCTGCTTGGCGACTCACTTGCGGTGCTTGGGCTTGTGGAGCTTGAACTTGAGTCGTTACAGCTACCGGTGCCGATTGTGCTGGTGCTGCGACAGGTGCAGCGATTGAAGCAGTAGGCACGACTGTTGGAGCTGTATGCACGATAGCTGAAACGGTTGGTGCACTCTGTATTGCTGGCGCATAGGTTTGAGTTGGTGTGCCATTAAGCATGTTAAGTGCAGCAATGTTACTACCAGCCTGCATCTCAAGGAATTGAGTATGGCTTTGCAATGTTTGAGCTTGAAGCTGATGGAACTGCTCCATCGAGCGCTGTAAGCTTTCAGGTATCGCAATACCGTTGCCAGCTAACTTAGTTTGTTCAGTCATTAAGGTCGTGAAAGTCTGACCGTATTGCTGTGGGATCTCTAGGAACTGCTGATGAAGCTCTGCGGCTTGCTGCTGAGCGGCAAAAAAGTTGCTTAGCGCGTCACCACTAACAGGTGATAAAGGTTTATTTTGAGACACTGATACGACACTCTCATTAACTGAATTGACATCAAACTGAGCTGATACTGCTTGGCTTGTAATATTGGGTTGAGATACTTCAACGATTTTTTCTACAATCTTTTCAACTTCGACACGTTTTTCAACGATGACTTCAACAATCTTCTCTTCAATCACTCTTTCTATTTGAGGAGCAAGACTTGTCACTGTTCCCGTCTCTAATGATTTAGCCATTTTAGCGCGAGTTGCCTTGCTAATATAGTTAGCTGCGTTGAGCGTGATATTCATTGGCGATGCTTTAGCTGGGGCTGCAATATCGGCTTGGTATGGGTCGATATTGTCGAGTTGTACACCCGCAACGGCTAATTGAACCGCGGCTTGCTTAAGTTGTAGATCACTATCACCTTTAGGGCTCGGGTTGATAGAGACTGTGCAAAGCTCATTTATTCTATCGCCAAGGGTACCTTGTACTAGTTTTTGCAGAATGTTCTTTGGACCAAATTCGACAAAGATACGCGCTCCTGCGTCATACATGGCTTCAAGTTCAGTAGTAAAGCGTACTGATTGAAGCATATGTTTCTTGAACGAGGCCTTAATCTTAGCGGCAGTATTGTCGTGCAGCGCACCCGTGGCGTTAGAGTACAGCGCACGAGTTGGCTTAGTGAATTTAGCTGCATCAATTGCCTTAGCGAATGGTGCTTGAGCGTGACCCACTAGTTCGGTATGGAAAGCACCCGATACCGGTAAGTTGATCGCCTTGTAGCCAAGTTCACTGAGTGCTTTAGCGGCTTCACCAGTCGATGCAGTTGGACCTGCAATCACAGACTGAGTCGGCGCATTGTAGTTAGCCACTTTTACCCCATCGAACTTAGCGATAGTGGTCTCAAGTGTTGCAAGGTCTTCAGCTGACTTAGTGATGATGGCGTACATTGCGCCACTATCTTGTTGAGAGTCAGCTTCAGTTTCGCCTTTCGGAAGCTCAGCTTTCGTTGCCATGGCATCGCCACGAGCGAAAGCAAGTTTATAGAAGTCGTCAGTTGAAATAACACCAGCGGCACAAAGCGCACTGAGTTCACCAAAGCTGTGACCCGCGACCATGTCGGCATTAAAGCCTGCAGCGGTAAACAACTCATACTGACCCATCGCGATAGCACCAATGGCACTTTGCGCGTTGGCAGTGTTGGTTAGTACCGTTTCTTGTGCCTTTAAGTCATCTTTATTAAAGACAGGCTTTGGATATAAGGTTTGTGACAGCGGCGTTTTGCCATTAGCGGCAAAGACTTTATCTGCGGTGACAAGCTGCTGACGCATCTCTGGGTAGTAACAGGCAAGATCCCGGCCCATATTCAGATACTGTGAACCTTGACCTGCAAACAAGGCGGCCACTTTACCTGTCACAGCACTTGCACGGTAGCTGGTGCCACCTGGTAACTGCCAGCTTACAGAATCATCACCGCTTGTCAGTTTAGCGATAGCTTGTTTGATTGAGGTTGCAAGCTCATCACTTGTATTAACCACTAAACCAATACGCGGCGAATTAGCATCAAGTTCGCGCAGGGCATAGTTGGCAGCGGCATCTTTTAAGTTGAACTCAACTTGAGTTGCAGATGCGGCGAGTGTGTTTAGCTCGTTTATCAGTGCATCTTTGCTTGCTGCGTTAATAAGGAAGCTTTGAGCTACTTGGCGCTGACGGTATTTAGCTTTCTCACTGTCAATGCGATTGTGCTCAGGCGCATACTCTTCCAGAACGAAGTGGAAGTTAGTGCCACCAAAACCAAATGAGCTGATACCTGCACGGCGGGGCGTACCATCAACACGAGGAAGCCATGGACGTGTCTCGGTGTTGAGATAAAAAGGTGAGTTTTCGATATCCAGTTTTGGACTCGGTTCGCTGATGTTAATCGTCGCTGGCAACACTTTGTGATGCAGTGCCAAAGAGGCTTTGATTAGACCTGCAGTACCTGCGGTCGACTTAGTATGGCCGATTTGCGATTTTACTGAGCCCAAAGCGATATGTTGCTTGGTATCGTCACCTTGACTAAACACAGAGCAAAGACCGGCAAATTCAGCAGCATCACCTGCGGCTGTACCTGTACCATGAGCTTCGATAAGGCCTAAGGTGTGCGGCGCAAAACCAGCGTCATCATAGGCACGGTTTAGTGCTTTTGCTTGACCTTCTGGGCGCGGTGCATAGATAGACTTGAACTTACCGTCTGATGATGAACCGATACCTTTAATCACTGAGTAAATACGGTCGCCGTCACGTTCAGCATCTTCAAGACGCTTAAGTGCGATCATGCCGATACCTTCACCAATCATCATGCCTTTAGAGTCGATATCAAAAGGCTGAATGGTTTCATTGGTGGTGAACGCTGGGGTTTTCGAGAAGCTCATGTACATAGAAGGTGAGTTGTCGGTACACACACCACCAGTGATCATCATCTCTGAACGGCCTTCAACCAACTCACTAAGCGCCATACGCATTGCAGCTAAAGAGCCTGCACATGCAGCATCGACCACACAGTTCATGCCACCAAAATCGAATCGGTTCGCGATACGACCAGCAATCACGTTGCCTAATGAACCTGGGAATGAGTTCTCTTCCCAATGCACATATTGGTCTTGGAATTTCTTAATCAGCATCTCGCTGTCAGCGTCACTAATGCCGCTGTTAGAGAAGACTTTCTTTAGTACTGGGTACTGAAGACGCGCGGTTAAGCTATGACTGATTTTTTGTCCGCCGCCCACACCCAATGTGATACCAATTTTGTCTCTGTCGTAACCTTCAGGCAGGTTAGCATCGGCCAATACTTCTTTAGCCACAATCAAAGACAGCAGCTGTGATGTATCCGTTAACTCAAGGATATTTGGCGGCAAGCCAAATTCCATTGGGTTGAAATCAACATCTGGCAAGAAACCGCCACGTTTACAATAACTCTTATCTGGCGTGCTCTTATTCGCATCAAAATAGTCTTCTGGTTGCCAATGTGTTGATGGCAGTTCAGTGATGGCATCAATTTTCTCACTGATAAGATCCCAGAACTTATTTAAATAACGCGAATTAGCAAAGATACTGGCCATACCGACAATCGCGATAGGCATATCTTTTAGGCGTTTATTGAGTCGTGAATCGGCTTGCGTATCCTGCTTTGATTCTGCAGTTTTAGCATTTGAGGGTTTAGAGGTTTGGCTCATTATGAGTCTCCACTGGGTGCCTGAGTATCAGGCGTCTTGTTGTTAGTTTCAACGAGTTCTGTGACAGGGCCATGACTAAACTTGGCACCAGGAAAACGTTGCAAAAAGGTGTGGTAGTTGCGAACAAGCAACTTACGCAGATGAAACGGCCCATGCTTTAACACATTGGCGATATATCGGTTTGTGGCTTGTGTATTGCCATCTTTATAGATATCTAAATAGATCCAATCACTGTCTGGATCGACACCAAGAAGAATTGAAAAGGATTCTTCGTCGGTGAGTTGAGGCGGAATCGTCAAAGACACGATTTGTAATACGTTGTCACTATTGGTATTTGGCAAGGCCAAGGTTTCTGCAAGTGTTTCGTAATGGAGCGTATAGGTTTGTATATCGCTGCCTTGAGTTATCGGCAGCTGATTAAAATAACGCATCGGTACATGAGGGCTTTCGATGCCGTTAATGCGAGAGACACCATAACGTTTCAGGCAACGAGCAAGGCCTGAACGTGACACATTAGGATTAATGTATTTTTGGGTCACGACTAATAATCTGTCTAACGGAATTTTTAACTGATACCTCAGCCCAACGACAACATATTCTTGTAATGGGGTTAGTGTCGTATTGAGATGATGGGGAGTGTTAGACGTATCGATCACGGAATCGCGTTTGCGCCACTTGCGCACAGTCGCTTCGCTAATGTTGAGCACTTTAGCGAGTTGGGACACTGTAAGATCCGATCCTTGGATAAATCGACGCATCTCCGGTGTCGTAGTGGCATTACGGTGCCGAGTCTCTGTGGCACATTGCGTACGCTTATCCGAATTTATGTGTTCCGGATTTGTTTTCTCACTAGCTTGCTCTGCCATCTATTTAATGAGTATCCATGAACAATCTGTTGGGACTTATTGCGACGTTATGATTAAAATTAATCAACAAAACATCCTTATTTATCGTATTTAATCAGTATTTATAGACTAATGGATGAGCAGATTACCTGACCTTATGGGGCAATACAATCACCTGGGACTTAATTGTTTCTCATTCGACCAGTTCTAGCTTACACGTGTATTTTTATTTGTGTTTAATATTTTTATTTCACTCGCCGAATAAACCGTGTTTAAGGCGAGTTTTCTGCCTGTGACTAGGGAGTAGCCCATTTGTTGGGATATTTAACTGTGAGGTTATATTTAGCATTACCTGTTCATCATTAATGATGGAAATATTACCCATGAGTCGTTAGGCCCAGTGCTGAGAAGATATCGAATTACCTGATTTTGCTGTTATCTATTGAAGTTGATTATTCTTTGATGTTACTTTTCCCCAAAGAACATTACTTAATCAATATTGGTGCTTATGGAAGAGATAAAAACCTTGCTTCAATCCTATGGTCAGGCCTTTGATGACAAAGATGCTGTGGCTATTTCAACTAAATATACGATGCCGTGTGCGATATCGGATGCAGATGGTGCGCTAGTATTTAGCGAAGGTGCAGCATTAATTGAGAAGTTTGATAGAAACTGCAAGCGTCTTACCGAACAAGGTCATCAATATTCAGAGTTTGTGATCTCTGAAATTCGTCAACTTGGCCGAAATGTTGCCAAAGTGGATGTTGGATGGCGGGTTTATTTCTCCGATATGTCGAGTGAATTTCGGTGTTTGTACATCATGCATAAAACGGATCTCGGATGGCGGATATTTAGCGCGCAGTTATATGCTGAAGCCCACTCAAAAGGCTAGTGAAGCTAAAGTTTGATAGCGTAGAGTGTTATTGAAATATTGATTTCATCAGCAGGGGATTGTCGGCATTAAGCTTCAAATAAGTTATGTCGAACACTGATCTCCTACTAATAATAAACCTACATTTGTAGGTTTTATTTCCTATCTTTACTATGTTTCTGGTATTGTCGAATTAATGTAATGTATTTTTAATCTTTGTTCATGTTTACGTGACGACGGATTTTAATGAAAATTGACCTTGATTGAGATGACTATGCTAGCTGATTGGTTAAACCTAAAAGAACAACTTAGACACTATGTGCTTAACAAAATTGATGATGTCGATGCAGTTGATGACATTCTGCAAGAGGTCTATATCAAAGCGAGCAGTAACTTGCATCAGCTAAAATCTCAGGACAGCTTAAAAAGTTGGCTATACCGTATTACTCATAATGTGATGATGGACTTCTACCGTGGTAGAGAGATGCACGATGAGTTGTCAGACTCTTATGTCGATGAGGTGCCAGAGGAAGCGGCATTACAGAAAATGGCACAGTGTTTAAGGCCTATGTTTGATTGTCTGCCAGAAAAATATCGTTTAGCGATGATACTCGCTGAGGTCTATGGCTTACCGCAACAAGTAATAGCAGATAGATTAGGTATCTCCCTTTCTGGTGCTAAAAGCCGGATTCAACGTGGCCGAGTTAAATTTAAAGACTTACTGCTGACCAACTGTGATATTGAAGTTGGCCGTGAGGGGATTGTTGATTTTAAACCTAAGCCTCAATGCCAGCACTTAGCTTGTTGATTACTAGCTTGTTGATTACTAGTTTGTTGATTATGAGCTTGCCTAGACGTTAGGTTATTAGTGTTCTAGGCAAGTGAGCCCACCCTTTTACTGTTTTATTGTTATTGTTATTGTCTTTTCTCATTTTCCTGTCTCGATGTTTTCCTTAAACCAAATAATTGTAAAAAGTTTATCCTCTTTTGCGTCTTTTTTTTCTGTTGTCCGTCTTAGTTACATATCGACATTAAACGACGAGAAAAATATGTTCAATGCACAACTAAATAATAAGCAAATCAGCGACAAATTTATTAAGAACGACAGCAAAATGCTCAATCAAGTTTATGGTACCGATGATCTTGTGCCTTATTGGATTGCCGATATGGAGTTTCCTATTGCACCGGTGATTAGCAATGCGATGCAAAATTTAGTGCACAGAGAAACTTACTCTTACGAGTTTGACTCGCAGACGGTGTTTAACAGCATTGCCAGTTGGAGCAATCAGCGTCACCAGCTGGAGCTTAACCCTGAGCATTTTGTCCAAGTACCAGGTGTATTAAGTGCAATAGCCTTGTTGATCAGAGAGTTTTCTGAAATGGGCGACGGCGTGCTTATTCAAACACCTGTCTATCATCAATTTCGCCGTCTAATTGAGTCAGCGGGTAGAACCGTGGTAAATAATCCATTGAAGGTTGAAAACGGCCGTTATGAATTGGATTTAGAGGGTTTTGAAAACCAGTTAAAGCAGGGCAAGGTAAAGATTGTACTGCTGTGCAACCCACATAACCCAGTGGGTCGAGTGTGGTCGGATAAGCGGCACCTGTTACCAAGTGCCGCTCTCCTAAGAACCGTACGTGCAACTTTCACTGCATACGGCTCAAGCCTCCACTAAGGCGTACTATGTTACCCGGTAACCATACGGGT
>NZ_VKGK01000010.1 GCF_007197645.1 Shewanella hanedai | reverse complement strand
AATTTGATCACCAAATGCCATGAATGTTCCTCACTATTTCACCTATCTCATTATTTATTCATCTCTTTTTGTGGGGATTCGTCAGACTCTGAGTAGATCAACTTCTTATACTGATTGGTATTACAGCCCTTGTTGATATTGGGCATTGGTTGATAGTTCAACCATGGTATTAAGCTGTGATATCGCATCAGCTTCGCCGCTAAGCAGCAGCTCAAAATGCTCGACCAGTTGAACCTTATCCAGCTTAGCTTTAGAGCCTGAGCCAATATCGGTTAAGTCGATAAAGAACTCATCAAATAGGCTAGAGAAATCCTTAATCACATCCACATTTAAGAACTGCTCATCGTTATAGATACTCGGGTAGCCGCCTTTTTGCTTATCCACGGCAAAAGAGATCCCTTTGACGTTAGTGATTGTGGTAGCTTTTTCACACTTGAGCATACAGCCATCTTCGATACTAGGCTTGTTACAGCCAACAGTCTGCTGAAAGAAGCACTGCCTGCTCGTCATCATCAAGATGGGATGATAGATGCTATAGAGCAATTTGAATCCGGCTGGACGTTTGATATTACGCATCTGCATCCGATTAATCTCGTTGGAGATAAACGCGCCAGAACAGTTGAGCTCCTCTTGCATAGTCATCAGAGCGTAAGAGTTAGTGGTGTTTAAAAAGGGACCGGCTATCCAGTCGATATTCATCTCGAAAGCCTTGTATGCCACGCCCGTGTTATTGGTTACGATGCGCTGAGGCTTAACTTGTTCGAGTATCCTTACCGCTTCGAGATAGTCTTTACCAATCAATACTGCTGGAAACCAAGGGATGAACCTAGGGTTGCGCTGCAGTAGTTCGATAAACTTATTGCAGCCCTTCTTAAAGCTCTCGGGCAGTTTAAAGTAAATGTCAGCCTCTGTGATATCGCACAGGTGGGCATCTTTCTCATCACTGATAAGCAGAGACAACTTGGGTTGTTCATCAATTTTGTCAGCTTGTGCTAGCACGGGCAATTCGACGGGGGCTATCACTTCTACTGAGTCATTGAGTAAGAAAGCGAGTCTATTTTTAAGGGCGGTTAACTCCTTAAATGGAATACTGAGCCCTTCAGATAGCTGGCTAAAATCATAGTCTTGAATGGCATAATCTGAATCATTAAAACTTCTGAAGCGTTTTTCAAGTGCAGCAGGATCCAGAGCCGACTTATCTGAGCACTGTAAGCTTGAATCCGATGTTATGACAAACTCGTTGAACTGTGAGTCTTGTTCTGGCTGATTTGACACCGCTTCAACATTAGCTTTGATGGTGAACGGCAACCCCTCTTGGCCTAAGAAAGTCAGGGTAAGTGGCATCTTATTAATATTGAGAAACTGGATTTTTTGCTCCAGTGTCGCCCCTAGCTCATTTTTATCAGCCCTAAGGTTTTGTCTAACCTCTTGGATCTGGACGACCGAGATGGCATTTTTTTGCTCAACTGCATGGTTAACACTGTTATCGCGTGGGTTATCGATAAACATGCCTTTGGTCAGGTTGCCTTTGAGGAACGAGTTGGTAAAGTCTCGGTTGAACACCTTATAGAGGTTTGAGTCATCGTCGAGTAACTTGCCGGTATCGACAAACTGGTTTATCTGTTTACGCCAGCTATCAACCACGGTGTAGACGTAATGGGCGCCTTTAATACGTCCTTCAATTTTGAGGGAATCCACTTTAGCCTCAACCAGTTCTGGGAGATCAAAATAAGCAGAGTTGTCCTTAAGATTCAATGGGTATTTATTGCCCGCAGCTGTCTCTTCATATTCATCACGGCATGCTTGGCTACAGCGTCCTCGGTTACCCGAGTTACCGACACTAACAGAGCTTGAGTAGCATTGACCTGAGAACGCGATACATAAAGAACCATGGACAAATACTTCGGTCAGCATGTGGTGCTGGTGGGCAAGAGCAGTTAACGAGGTGATCTCACCTAAGTTAAGTTCACGAGATAAGTTAACCCGTGAGGCGCCAATCTTACTCAGAAAATGGATCTGACCTTCGTTATGCGTAGTCAGCTGCGTCGATGCGTGGATATCAAGTGTCGGAAAGTGCTTTTTAACTAGGTTAAACAAGCCTAAATCTTGAACAATAATGCCATCGAGGCTGGTATTCACTAACTGGTTTAGCAGCTTAAATAGGGCGGGAAGCTCCTGTTCTAATATCACCACATTGATGGTAAGGAACACTTCACAATCATATTGGTGAGCAAGTCTGAGTATGCCACAGAGTTCATCAAAGGAGAGGTTAGCGGCGCGGTTACGGGCATTAAACGTATCCAGTCCACAATAGACAGCGTTCGCACCAGCAACAATTGCTGCTTTGATCGCTTCAACATCACCACCCGGTGCTAATAACTCAATTTTTCTACTCATCTCAGACTAACTCACTCTGTTATTCGATTAATATTTTTGAGGGGCGATCTTACCTGCATCTATAGCTCATTGCCATTTATTAGGCATAGGTCAAATTAACGCTGTTCTCAGGAGAGTAGACTTGCACGTCAAATTTTGCGCTTTAGCGCTATTTCACTCATGAAGAACCCAATAAATATAGAGAGTTATGATGAAAACTAGTGCAAGAGGATTTACATTAATTGAGTTAGTGGTTGTGATTATTATATTGGGGATCTTAGCGGTTGTTGTATTGCCTAAATTTATAAACTTACAAGGCGATGCGAGAAAGGCCGCAATGGATGGTCAGTTCTCAGCGTTTGAAAATGCGGTCAAGCTCTATCATTCTGGTTGGCTAACTGAGGGGAATACGGGAGCTATCGATAAACTGTCTAGTTTTGGAGCGGGAGATGTTGCATCTAGCCCTGAAGGTTATCCCTACTCTACATCAGGGATCAGTAATGGTACCAATGGTGAGACGTTTATGGCGTGCGAGCAGTTATGGCATGGCATCACCAATACTGACTTTACCATCGCCCATGTCGTAGATGCAGACCTGATGACTTCAGATGTCGATATTGCCTACACCTATGGGACTGATCGATGTGTCTACCGTGATCTGTACTTTATTCAACGTGGCGAGAAAACTCAGGTGATGGAATACACGTTTACTACAGGTGAAGTGGTCGTTAACTCTGCTTTTTACGGTGCTGATGGGTCGACTGGCCCTTAGTCGCTTCTCTTGTCCTCACCATGCTGTCAATGTAAATCAATCCAATATTTTTGGATTGATTTAGCTACGTATTAGGCGATGGACCGTTTGGTTTCACTACCCCCATACTGAGCTCCTGAAGCCATTCAAGGCGTGCAGATCCTCCTGGGTCACTCCATTGATAACCTCACTTTTGATGATATCCCTTCCGTTGATGACTGCTATCATGGCGTCATGATTTGCCGTGAAAAATGGGGCAAGCGTATTTTATGCTGGCATGAATATCCAAGATAAAGTAGATTTTGAAATGGAAGTCGTGAGTCAATAATAAGAAAATACTAAGGGGACGAAATGAAAGAGATAGTCAGGATTAATCATGTGGGTTTGAGAGTGAACAATTTAGCGGTGACCCGCGCTTTTTATGAAAAGCTGGGGTTTGAGTTTATTGTCGGCCCTATTGGCCCAGAGCCGGTTGCCGTGATGGAGCATCCATGCGGGATAAACATTAACTTTATTCTGAATGGTTCAGAGAGTGAAGTGCAAAATGTGTTGATGGATTTACCAGAGAAACACACAGGCTTTACACATATCGCACTTGAGATAACCGATATTGATGCGGTGCAGCAACACCTAGCCGAATTAGGCTTTGCTGTTACTGAAGGTCCAATTACAGTACCGAGCGGCGCGATGTTTATCTTTATCAGAGACCCTGACAGTAATGTGATTGAGTTTCATCAACCAGCCAAGAATGGATAACACGTGACTATTTGTGTTGCTTGTTGAAATATTCAATAAGCGTACGGTAGCCTAGTACGATTAAATGTAGAGCGAGAAGACTGGTAAAAGCGGTGCAAAAAAACAGTAGAGCGATGGAGTTGATCTGTTTCGGGCTGTCGGCATAAAGTAACCACCAGAGAGGCCAACTGATAAGCGACAGCACGGTGAGCTGCCACATACAGGTTTTACAACGGCCTATTTTTTGTCGGAAAATCGTGCTGTTACAGTTTTTACAGGTCATATTTTTTCTGTTTGTTTAACCAAACCCAATCAAAGCTTAAACGAAAATCCAGCCAATACTAAACAGTGTACTGAATATCATCGTCAGCTTAGCGGTTTGTCCCAGTAAAGGGTTGAGCTCGGCACCAGAGGTATGACTGAATTCATTGTTAAGTTTACGCGCAAACACTAATGACAAACCCGCCAGTAAAACAGGTAAACCAGGAAGGAACCCAAGTAGAAACCCTGCAATGATCACGGCGAAAGGGAGAAAGACAAACGCTTGATAAAAGAGTCTCGCTTGTCCTAGCCCAATACGGATCGCGAGAGTCTTTTTACCTGCTTTAATGTCCGTTTTCATGTCACGGGTATTATTGACTAACATAATCGCGGCATTGAGAAAGCCTATCGCGCTGCCTAATAACCAGGCTGAGGTGCTGGCAGCCCCCGCTTGAAGATAGTAACTACCAACCACAGCGACCAAGCCAAAGAAAACGAATGCGGCTACTTCACCCAAGCCATGAGAAGCAAGGGGATAAGGTCCACCACTGTAACCTAGCGCGCCAAATATGGCAGCAACTGCGAGTAAGGCTATTGGCCAACCACCATGGTTAATTAACAATAAGCCCACCAAAAATGCAAGCACCAGACTAAGTATCATGGCATTGCGCACTTTCGTTGGTGACAGGAGCCCACTTTGGGTTACACGAAGCGGGCCCAAGCGTTCCTCGGTATCAACACCACTTTTAAAGTCAAAATAATCATTCGCTAAGTTAACGGCTATTTGTAATAGCACCGCACATAACATAGAGATACAGGCGATAACTAGGCTAAATTGCTCCAGCTGAAGTGCCAATATGTTACCCACTAAAAGTGGCCCAATAGCGGCAGGCAAAGTGCGAGGCCGTATGGCCAATATCCAAGGATTCATTTAATTAATCGATATATTAATAAGAGTGAACAGGGGCGTAACGCCATTCAAATAGCCATACATTATACCTATTCATTAGGGCTAAGTCATGCGGCGTTATTTGACAAGGAATTAAAACGTTTCTTGTTGAAATTATATGCAATTTTGTTATCTCGCTCAAAGTAAATTCCCATCAGATATGGTTTTATAATGGTGCTAACTAAAAACAAAAACGCCCGTTATCGGTGTGTCGAACACTGTTATGATCCGAGAGTATGGATTGAGGTGATGTTGTCATTTGAACTATTCAATGAGGAAAAGTATCGATGCGTTTTGATCATCAAGTTGCAGTGATTACTGGAGCAGGGACAGGGTTAGGGCGAGCTTATGCGCTAGCGTTAGCTGAGCGTGGAGCTAAAGTTGCTCTTATTGATGCTTGCTCGCTAGATGAATGCCAAGTGAGCCAAAAAGGAAGCACAGCAAACCTATCGTCATGCTACAAAACGATTAAAGAGCTGGGGGCCTCAGCTGTTATGTTCGAGCTCGATGTCCGGGATCGTGACGGTGTCACTCGGGTGGTCAATGAGATTGCCGCTTTATGGGGCCACATTGATATCTTGGTCAATAATGCTGGCGTTCATCATTCTTGTACGTTTGATCACTTAACCGTCGAGATGTGGCAGGAACAGCTTGATGTGGATCTCAATGGCAGCTTCTATATGACCAAGGCAGTTTGGAGTTTGATGAAGCACCGTGGTTACGGCAGGATCATGATGAGCTGCGGTGTGAGTGCGCTTTATGGCGATATGCATGAGACCTCCTATGGTGCCAGTAAGATGGCCTTAATAGGATTAGTTAACAGTCTGCATATGGAGGGCGCTGAACATAATATCAAGGTTAACAGTTTGACCCCTCATGCACTCACTTCGATGACAAAAGACAGGTTGGCATCGTCGGTTAAACCGCTATTTTCTATCTCATCCATTACAGCAGCTATGTTGTTTCTTTGTAGTACAGAAGCGCCATCGGGCCAGCATTTACTTACTGCAGCGGGCAGTGTGAGCCACGGGCAATTTGCCGAGTTTAAACCTATGTATTTCCAATCTGATTGTTGTAAACCTGAAGCGTTACTTTCAGGTTGGGAGCAGCTGCATCATGCCAAGCCGATAATTTTGCACAATAGTGGTGAAGATCAAGTGCTGGCTTGGGCACGTCGTGGTGCATCTGAACACCATATAAGAATTGAATAACTGTAATCGTGTAAACTTTATCCTTTGGGGAATTCAAGGTCACTTCATATTGGCAAAGCCCTAGCCTAAAACCCGATATCTGAGTTAAGCTATTAGGTCGATTATTTGAGGAATTAAGAGGTCGAATGAGTCAGGTATTGGATGATCTATTATCGTTGCTTTCACTTGAGCAGATAGAAGTTGGTTTATTTCGAGGGCAAAGTCAGGATATCGGCTTAGGTCATGTGTTTGGCGGTCAGGTCATGGGTCAAGCGCTCAGTGCGGCTAAACAGACCGTTTCCCCGACACGGCAAGTTCATTCTTTTCACTCCTATTTTTTACGAGCTGGTGATGATAAGTTGCCCATTATCTATGATGTTGAAATCATGCGTGATGGTGGCAGTTTCAGTGCTAGGCGAGTAAAGGCGATTCAGAAAGGGTGTCCTATTTTCTACATGACCTGTTCATTTCAGGAACATGAAGAGGGATTTGAGCATCAATCTTTGATGCCAGATGTGCCGGGGCCGGATGGCTTATTGAATCAGCAAGAACTCGCGATGACCTTAAGGGACAAAGTCCCGTCTAAAATGCTTGAAAAGTTTATGGCTGACGCGCCGATCGAGATGCGATTAGTCGAGCCGCAAAGTTTATTGCATCCTGAGCCTAGAGAAGCGAAACAACACATTTGGATCCGCGCCAATGGTTACGTACCTACTGGCCACTCGGTTCATGAATATTTGCTAGCTTATGCATCGGACTTTAACTTTTTAGTGACGGCCACTCAGCCACATGGCGTGTCATTTTTAACGCCAGGAATGCGCTTAGCGACAATCGATCACGCAATGTGGTTCCATCGTCCACTGGATCTGAATGACTGGATACTCTATAGCAATGATAGCCCCAATGCCTGTGGTGGTCGAGGTTTTGTTAAGGGAGAATTCTTTAATCAACAAGGTCAGCTGCTTGCTTCGGCAACTCAGGAAGGCTTGATCAGAATGAAGAATGACAAGCATAAAGCGAAATGAGTAAAAGGGAACGTAACATGATTAAATTGATAAAAAGTTCAGTACTGCTTCTTTGCCTGTTCCTGACTGCATGTGTCACAGTACAAGAAGACCAGCCTATTATTGTTAATGGTGCTGCAGGGTACTTAGAGAGAATCGCGCTGCCTCAAGGGTGTTCAATTAATATTGCGATTGTGGATTTAGACACACGTGGGGTGATATTAGCCCAGAAGAATTTTGACATTGCACGTGCTCCAGTGCCTTTTAAGTTTATTCTTCCAGCTGATACGGTAAAAAGTAATGCTAATTATGCGGTGGTGGCGATGATCCGCTATCAGGGGCAGGTCATCTTCCAGACCTATGACCAATTTCCAGTGATCAACAATGGTAAATTCACCACCGAGGTCATGATGAAGGCCGTACCGGGCAAGTAAATCCCATATCAAATATAAGGAGCTTCGACTCCTTTTTTCATGTTATACCGACAGGTATTAGACAAGATGAAACAAGTTGAAAGTGATAGTCATATCTTAATGTCTAATGAAGAACGGCTTAAGGGCTGGATACGACAGGATCCAGTGAGAATGCGCGCTTTACAGCTAGTTCAAACCCTTAACCTTCCTCAAGGCTTTATTGCTGCGGGTTTTGTTAGGAATCTGGTGTGGGACAAACTTCACGGAATTGAATTGAACAGGCCACTTGCTGATATTGACGTCATCTATTTTAATCCCAACGACATTTCAGAGACTGCAGACCAAGCCTATGAGCTTGAGCTAAGAGAGCTTGCACCTGAGTTACCTTGGTCAGTTAAAAATCAAGCTAGGATGCACATTCGTAATGGTGATGCTCCCTATCTGTCCTCATTGGATGCCATGGGTTATTGGCCTGAGCAGGAGACTGCAGTGGCAGTGAGTATTGATCCGCTAATAGATTCTACTGATAATTTCTCAACAATAAATATCAATTGTCATGCCGTTTTTGGTATTGAGAAATTGTTTAATCTAACACTAAGTCCTAATAGAAATAGATCCCTTGCCTTATTTGAAAAGCGGTTGAAGGAGAAAGGTTGGTTGGACAGATATGCAAAATTGACAGTGCAACGTTGAAAACTTTGACTAATCTTAATCGCTATTAATTATCATCTATTTATTACAATATCTGAGTTAGAAAGTTTTATCGACTACGAAAGTATGGTGACTTACTTAATACGTTTTTTTACAATCGCTTACAGGATGCCTGGGAGAGGTAAAAGTCTACTTTTTCTAACTGTGAGAGCGATTCTTTAAAGTTATATGTTGGTGTATTTTTTTGTAAAATACTCTCAATTAGTTCATTTCACATCCATGTGAAAATAATAACTAAGGTGAGTATTTTCAGACTCAATGTTGTCTTATCTCAGAGCCTTAATTAACGGTTCAATGATCCTTGGTAACACGCCTTGAAGCTTGGAAATAGCAATACCATAGTTGGTGATTGGAACATTTCGGCGTTGACACTCGCGGATCCTTCTTAGCATTTCAGTGCGATTGAACATGCACGCACCACAATGTACGACCAGTGAATATTCCTCTAAATTTTCAGGGAAGTCATGTCCGCTGAATACGTCAAAGGTTATCTCTTTACCGCTGAAATGTCGGATCCAATTGGGTAATTTGACTCGGCCTATATCGTCAATTTGAAGATTATGACTACAAGCTTCGCAAATTAAGATTTTACAGCCGTCATGTAAGCTATCTAAGGCATTTGCTCCTTCAACCATGGGGGCTAAATCGCCTTTGAAGCGAGCAAAGAGCGTCGAAAATGTGGTTAAGGCTATAGTGTCGGGAACTAGACTATCGACTTGCTTAATCACTTGTGCATCAGAGATAATTAGAGCAGGTGGCGAAGCAAGAAGAGATAAAACTTGGGTTAGTTGTGATTCTTTTACTACGGTTGCAATGCAATTATTGTCTAAAGCTTCTCTCAAAACTTGAACTTGGGGTAGGATGAGTCGTCCTTTAGGAGCTGCAGTGTCTATGGGAACCACACATAAGATATGTTCTCCTTCGCGGTATAGATCTGCGGCTAGCGGGGGGGGGATTTTAAGGCTTTCAGGAATCAGTTCAGTAACGATCCGCTTGAGTTCTTTACTACCCAGTTCTTTAATTGCTGATACGGCAATGAAAGGGAGCTTTTTTTGTCGACAAAAGCTGATATCTTCAGCTTTTGGCATACAGATATCGACTTTGTTAAACACCGTTAAGAAAGGGAGGTTTAATGCCGTCATTTTTTCTATCAGTGCAAACTCATCATCATTCAGCCCCTGATCATCAGTGATTAATAGTGCTATATCAGCACGGTAAAGCACATGGTTTGTGGCTTTGACTCTTTGTTCTCCAAGTTTCCCGACGTCATCAATACCAGCTGTATCAAAAAATGTCACAGGCCCAAGAGGGAGTAACTCGTAAGCTTTAGCAACTGCATCGGTAGTTGTCCCTTTAATATCAGAAACGATAGCAACGTGTTGGCCAACTAGCATATTAAGTAACGATGATTTTCCTACGTTACGTCGTCCAACTATCGCAATTTGATACCGCATTCCTCTAGGAGCGATTTGCTCTTGGTTGGTTTCAGGGTTAACACCTTGGCACATATTGATTCCTTTTTGAGTCACCACGACTAGGATTGGGTTTTAAGCCATGGTGTTGGATTTTTTTGAATATTAAAGCTATGCGTTGTTGCATTTGACATGTTGCAGAGTTTTTACCCGGATATATGTTGTAGCGGGCATAGACATGGGCTGGTGTAAAAGAGGGCATGACTACGTTGCAGCCTCGTATTAAGGCAAGTTCTCTTGCACCAGGCTCAATAACATCTAATGAGCTTGTTGCTGGAATATGTGCGCCAGGATTCAATAGTCGTAAAATAGCGCTGACTCTATGGCTTTTGAGTACGCTTCCATTTGAATGTTGAGCAAAAGGTGTTTGGCTATGTGCTACAAAAGGGCCACATGCCAACATGTCGAGTCCCATACTAGAAAGTTTTAAGATATCATTAGCAAGAATTTCATCGCTCATTCCCGGTAAGTCGGTAATAACTCCGGATCCAGTTTGATAACCTAGAGATTGAATGTACGACAGGCGCGTTAATCGTTCATCAAAGTTGGCATTAGGCCTACATTGTCTAAATAGTCGTCTATTAAAGGTTTCCATTTTTAGTAAGTATCGATCAGCCCCAGCTTCGCGCCAAAGTTTGAGCTCTTGGTGTTTACGATCACCTAGCGATAATGTGATGGCCAAATTGTGACGGTCTTTAATCGTGCGAATAAGTTCAGCGATGGTCTCTGCTCGATATTGCCAATCATCTCCAGATTGCAGCACGACTGTCTCTATACCTAATAGTGCTACTTCATCGACAGCATCAAGAATTTCGGTGGTTGAAAGTCGATAACGTTCAACTTTTCGATTGCTACTGCGAAGCCCACAATAGTGACAGTTATGGCGGCAATTATTTGAAAACTCAACAATACCGCGAATGAATACTTGATTATTGAAGACTTGCTGGCTAACTAGTTTGGCTTGGTCAAATAACCAAGGATCTTGTGTTCCGTTGAGTAGTTCAATAATCTGTTTCTCGCTAAAATCAACGGGCTGGAATGAGTGACTAGTACAAATCATTGATGTTCTTCTTTAATGATTGGAGTCATCGAACGGGTTTTATGTATACTCAATAGCTTAGATTGACGACATTCCTCCACATAACGACTTATAGCTAACGGCCAATCTCCAGATAGATCTGATGGTAGGCCGTGCTGATACCAAGTTTGCAGATCTCCGGATTTAAGCCCTAGTGACAAACACTCAATCTGTATCCACATTCCTTGAGCTGAGGTTAAACTGCTATGAGCGTATTGACCGACAAATAATGTGTCACCAATAATTAAAATAGGTTGTAATGGTAGAGTTTGAGTGAAAACTTGGTTCACTTGCTGTGGAAACTCAAAGGCGAGACTTTTACTCCATCGGTTAGAGTTTGAGAACATGGAAAGCACTGATTTTCTAGTCATTTGAGGTCGTAAGATTGAGATAAACTCGTCTCGCCAATGTCTGTTGGGTTGTAATTCGATAATCTCGAGATGTTGCAAACTACCATCAACCAACTTCGTACGGATAAATTTTCCAACTTCAGAATGGATAAAATTGCTATAAACTGCAGCATGCAAAACGAGTGTATTTGCACTTTTTATTGCCGTTATTAGTGCCTGGGTATCCAGGCCTGCCGAAGGGCGTATCGCATTAATTGACATTGAGTCACTTATCTTTAGTAAAGTATTAAGTTAATCAGCTTAGAGGCTAGATTAAAGGTAGATATCTCGCTCACCAGCTTCGGTTTTAGCTAAACAATTACGGACATTACGTTCTCTAGCAGGGCTCATTGCTGTTAACTCCCGTTCAATTAATGCGGTACCTACTGCTTGGGTTTTAGGCCCTGCATAATCATTTAAGTATTCTTTAAAAGTTATCAGTGCATTGGGTTGGCAAAATTTACCGATAAATTGTTTTTTGGCCAAACCGATAAAATGATCACCAGTGCGGCCTTTACGGTAACAGCCGGTACAAAAGGATGGGATAGCATTCGACTCTGTAACGAGTTCGTAAATAATCTCATCCATTGAACGGTGATCGCCAAGGCTAAATTGCTCAGCATCAAACTGTTCTTGCGACTCATCTTGGTAGCCACCAGGTGCCGTACGGCTACCTGCACTGATCTGTGATACACCAAGTTCTAATAATTCTTTTCTTAAGCCTGCACTTTCACGGGTACTCATGATTAGGCCTGTATAGGGGACTGCTAAACGAGTAATAGCGACTAAGCGCTTAAAGCATGCGTCATCGACTTCATAGGGTGGTTTTTCACTGAGTTCGGATCCATGAGCGGGTTCTATCCGAGGGAATGAAATGGTATGGGGTCCTATGCCACAAATTGTTTCTAACTGGGCGACATGAGTTAACATCGCTAGTAACTCAAAACGGTGATCATATAAGCCGAATAAGGCACCAATACCAACATCATCAATGTTGGCTTCCATTGCTCTGTGCATTGCATAAAGACGATATAGATAGTCTTTTTTCTTACCTTTTAGGTGAACACTTTCGTATGTAGCTTGGTGATATGTTTCCTGGAAACACTGGTAAGTTCCAATTTCTGCAGTTTTTAGAATTTTGAAATCACTCACACTCATTGGTGCACAATTCACGTTAATTCGGCGGATTTCACCACCTTTGTCATCTTTAACGCTATACATGGTACGGATGCTATCAACAATCGCATTAACATTATTACGAGGGTGTTCGCCATATACGGCTAGAATCCGTTTATGTCCCATGGCTTCTAAAATAGACACTTCTTTTCGAATTTCTTCTTGCTTCAATGTCTTACGCTTCAGTGCATGATTATCAGCGTTAAAGCCGCAATAGCTACAGCTATTGGCACAATGATTAGAGACGTAAAGTGGTGCAAACAATACGATACGATTACCGTAAATGGTATTTTTGATCTCTCTGGCCACTGTAAATAATTCGTCATCTAATTGTTTATTTTGGTTCTGTAATAACAAAGCTGTTTCTTCAATGCTAAGACCTTGGCATTGCCGGGCTTTATCTAAGACTTGACGCACTTGTTCTGCAGAAGGGCTGGCAGCATTGTTAATTGCAGCCCAAATAGCCTGTTCATCGATAAAGCTCTTTTTAGCATCGTAGCTAGCAATGGAAATAGAATGTTCTTGTGTGGTCATAATAGATAAAACTCTAGTTGGTATGGTAATCAAAAACAGCAGTTACCAAAGAGCAGCTGCTGAATTTTCATTGAAAGGTAGATGGAATCTGCTTACTTATTGCGTTGTTGATTTGCTGTCACAGGAACGATTTCTTGCTCAACCCATAACGGCGTGTATTCAGCGGCATCGTGATAAGGCACATTACCGTGGACCATCATTGCTTTGAAGTCATCAAATCGATAGACGGCTAGAAATAAATGCACGGGTAAGAATGCCGTTAGAATTAAGCCTGAAACTAAATGGATTTGGCCCAGTATCCATACTAGATCGCGTGGTGCGACATGTGGTGCTAACCATATGACTAACCCTGATAGTATTAATAGAGTGCCGCCGATGAGCACGCAGACGCCAAATAGTTTTTGACCTGAGTTGTACTTGTTCATTGGTGGTACAGGTACTTTTTTACCCAATAAAAATTTCTGTGGATAACCGCCTAAAACCATGAACCATTTCACATCGCGCTCAGATAAACTAAAGACGCGTGCGATAAATAGCACTACGCGATCAAAAGCCATCAAAGTGAAAGCGAGTGCATCTAACCCCATAACAACACCAGCAATAATGTGAATGTCGTAGGTTAGTTGCATACCACTTTGAGATAAGGGCTTGAAGAAAAGTAGAAGCCCTGTAACTGCTAAGGGTAAAAAGCTCAGTAATAAAATATAGTGAAACACTCTTACGTTTAGTGGGTGTTTTTGAATAGGTCTAATGTCATGCTGGTTATGATGCATTGTCATATTTCCCTTAAGAGTTCAGCTTGGTGCGATCTACAAAATTGGTGTGCAGAAGCTCATGGGACATATGCCCTAGAGGTTGACCACCAAACTCTTTATAGTATTTTTCAACCGCTGGATTAGCATGGCTTACACGCAACTTAGCGATGGTATCGTCTTTATATAAACCTGCACTACGGGCTTTGATGTAGTCGTTTCGTTTGATTATTTTATTGCCAAACCAGCCAACAGGAATCGCTATTACAGCGATAAAAGCACTGCCGATTGCCATAAACTTACGACGAGAGATAAAAAAGCTATCTTCAGCAAAAACATGCTTTTTGTTATTCATGGTGATGTTCCTTATTTTAGATATTGCCAATCCAAGATGATCCATTCCCGTCAATAGGCTGACCGCCGCCGTTGACACAACCACCAGCGCAGTTCATTACTTCAATGAAATGGTATGGTGAGATACCTGCCATGACATCACGTAATATAGGTTCGACGTTATTACCCATATCATGGACAACAGCGACATTAAGGGTGACATTCTGAGATAGTTCTTTATCAAATAAGGTTACCGATGCCGCTTTTACACCTGCTAAACCTCGTACAGGTTCAAATTCAAGTTTGGCCATTTCCTCCCCGGTTAACACTTTGTGCGCCGTACGAAGTGCAGCTTCCATTACGCCACCAGTTGTGCCGAAAATAGTGCCTGCGCCAGTGTATTCAGAGAATAAGCTATCGCCTTCAAATTCAGCTGTATTTGCTAGATCGATATCAAGCAGATGAAGTAATTGCGCCATTTCTCGTGTGGTTAGTACGGCATCAACATCTTGATAGCTAGGTACATTAGCCCCTTGATCTTGATGGTATTTCCAGGCTGAATTGAACTCTGGACGAGATGCTTCTAGCTTTTTGGAGGTACAGGGCATTACAGCAACAGTGAAAATGTTTTCTGGTTGCATGTTATAAACTTTTGCGCCGTAGGTTTTGGCTACGGTGCCCGCCATTTGCTGAGGGGATTTAGCTGTGGAAAGATGTGGGAGTAAGCTTGGGTAGTTTGTTTCAAGATAACGCACCCAGCCTGGACAGCAAGAAGTGAATTGAGGTAACGCTCCTGCATTAGATTTTTCCTGCACGTTTGCATGTAAGCGATGAATGAACTCACTGCCTTCCTCCATAATGGTAAGGTCTGCAGCAAAATTACAATCAAAAATCTTGAAACCAGCTTGATTCATTGCACCGTATAACTTACCCGTTACTAACTCACCAGCACTTAAACCAAACTCTTCTCCTATAGCAACACGCACTGCGGGTGCGATAATCCCTACGACTTTAACGTCTTTATTCGCGAGCTTTTCAATCACGGTTTTAAGGGCTGAATGCGTTTCAGTAATCGCCCCAAAAGGGCAGTTGATTAAACACTGGCCACAACTCAAGCATTTTTCTTTGTTAATTGAATGTACCGCCCCTGAGGCGCCTTCAATAGCATTAGTAGGGCAAAATTTAAGGCAAGCATCACAACCTTTACATTTAGATGCCTGTATCTCAATCAGCCCCTGGATCTCACCGGGTTGATAGGTGGTGACAGTCATAGCGTTTCGCGTTCCTTATTATTAGCCACGGGTTAGTGACTTTATTAAACTCAGCTCTAGTTGGCTTTATTTTAAGTATTGTTTTAAGGTCGGAGAATATAAATTAAATATATTCATTAAAATGCTTCATTGATCAAATTATTGAGATGATTACAATTTTAAAAATCATGATTTATTGTTTAATAGCTAGGGCTAGCTAAATTTCCTATCATTATTTCTGTGAAGGAGGTGCGTGTTTTTTAATTAAAAATAGACGTTTAAAAAATATTAAGCCTTTGTTTTTAATTGCAATAGTTCTATTTTTACGGTGGGTCATTTTGGGTTGCTTTGTCGTTATGGTTGTTTTTGTCCATTAATGAATGTGAAGAATTAGGTCGTTGGTTTATTTTGGAGTTTTTAGAGGTGAACCTGGTAACGGATATGCTTATTTGAGTATCTCATTATTTAGGCTTTGCTTTTTCATGATTGATAAGGAGGTGCTTATTGAGCTTATTCATAATTAGCGCCTCCTTTATAAGTTATCTCTTTGCAATAAAACTTGTTACCAGATTGATTTAATTTATTTGTTAATTTTTTAAAATAACGTCCTTATATTTTATTGATCTGATGATTTACTGTGCTTGTGGGTTATAATTATTGGCTGATGGGTTTTTATGGGGTGTTTATATTTAATTATGAGTGCAAAGTGAATAGCGTATTATCTACTTAATTTAATTAATTCTTGCTGTTGGATATATGATTAATAGTCATTAATTATATATTTATTATATGTAATAATATACTATTGATATATTGCAAGTAAGCAATTCACCTCTACAGTAAATTATTGCTTTAACCAATAAATAGTTAAATATAAGAATGCTTGATATTATTTTCGATCGCTTATTAAGGGGGGGCGCTGACACGTCTTCTTATCTCTAGTTTACTCCGATTAATTTCATGTACTTTTGTCTAATACTTAACAGCTTATTCTAAATTTAAAAAATACCAAAGTTCGCTGGATGATGTACGGTCGATAACAACCATATAAAGCTAGTTCCGTTGACTGCTTTGAAATATTGGACAAGATTAAGGTTGGCAACCTGTTACTGATGAGATCCCACTTGGCAGGTTGATTAATGATCGAAGTGTGCACTGCTCACATCTTTTAAAGCTGCAATATCAATATGTGTTTTATTTTCATGATCAAGATCGATTAACGCTATATCTAATTGGGTGTCTACCACTTAACTTGATGTGGATCAATAAATTACCACTAAAAATCTGGCAGGATGCGTGCAAATGTAAGGGATTTGATAATAATAACGACATTTCATGTTGTGTTGATGGAGTTGTATGATGAAAAAAAATATCGTGTCTGGTTTAGTCGCTGCTGTCCTTCTTTCTGCTGGTTTTACCGCCTCAGTATCTGCTCATCAAGCCGGTGATATTATTGTACGTGCAGGTGCGGTTATGGTTGCACCAAACGAGTCTAGCCCTGTTGTTGCTAATATCGCTGAGTTTGAAGTAAGCAATAATACGCAGCTTGGGTTGAATTTTGGTTATATGTTGACTGATAACATTGGTATTGAACTATTAGCGGCTACGCCTTTTAGTCACGATATCTCATTAGGTGCGCTCGGAAAGATAGCAGAGACTAAGCAGTTACCACCCACCTTAGTTGCTCAGTACTACTTTGGCTCATCTGACTCTAAGCTTCGTCCCTATATTGGTGCGGGTGTTAACTTCACCAACTTCTTCGATAATGAATTTAATCAAGGTGCTAAAGATGCAGGTCTTTCAGATCTGAGCCTTTCGAATTCTTGGGGGGTTGCGGCTCAGGTGGGGATTGATTATCAAGTGAATAAAAACTGGCTAGTGAATGCGTCAGTTTGGTATGCACAGATAAGCACAGACGTTAACTTTAACTTAGGCGCTGATGCCGTAAAAGTTGAAACTGATATTGACCCATGGGTTTATATGGTGAGCATTGGTTATATTTTCTAAATTGAAGTGTTAATAGTAATTCGTTAACTAAAAAGGAGCCGAAGGCTCCTTTTTAGTTTTAGTCTTTTCGAAACTCGTCGCTACTTCTTCCCTTCAGCTTTTGCAGCCAGACGTTCAGCCTTAGTGCGCCAGTGACGTGTGTTATAAACAAATTCCGGCAATAGTTTCGTTAACCAAGCCACCAGACGCCAACGCTTGGTGACGTAAACTCGGCGTTTACCTGCTTTCATCGCTTTAATAATTTGACGGGCAACCTCACTTGGCGGTGACAACCATATTCTGCTTTTCTGCATGGCAGCTTTATCAAGTAAACCTAACTGCAGATCTGTGATGGTGATTGGCAGCTTTAATCGTTGAGCATGCATACTCAGGCCGTCAAGGTAGTTGCTCGCGAACGCTTTAGAAGCGTGGTAGGCCACGCTTGGACCGCCGCGTAGACCTGCGATGGAGTTGATGGCAGCAAGTTGGCCATAACCTTGCTCTTTGAACAAGCGAAAGCTGGTATTGCAGATAGCAGCAAAGCCTTGGACATTAACCGTGATGATATCTTGTTCTGGTAACCATGGAAGCGCTGAGTTATAGCTGTTCTGTCCAGTATTAACCAAGACTAGGTGAGCACCGCCGATGGATTGCCACACGCTTTCAATGGTTGAGATGATTGCGGAAGGCTCTGAAATATTTAACGGAAACAGGTGTACCGGGTTTGGCAAACTGTCACAGAAGTTCTTGAGTGAGTCAGGATCTTGTGCAAGCAGTGCAAGTTCAACACCTTGTTCTGAGAGTTGTTTTGCTATCTCACGACTCAGAAGTGAGTTGGCACCCACGATAATGGCTGTGGCTTGTGTCATTAGGCTATTCGACTTGTAAAGGGTAGCTTATGATAGGGAGATATCTTAATAAGGACAAGGTGCAAGCGCAGTAAGTGCGGAGTAAACTACGCAAGTTAAATAGCTTTATAGATCAAGCTAACATTTATATTGAATTTTAAAACGTAGACATATAGACATCTAGACATCTTGATGTATGATTGGGAGTAATAATGTATGAAAAAGTGGTTAAAGTCAGTTTCACCTTTAATGATGGCAGTTGGGCTTATTTCGGTTGGCGTGTTATCTGGTTGTGCAACCCCAAATGCTGGAGTTGAGATCCAAGGAGAGGTTTGGTTTAAAGAGCGCATGGCTCTGCCACCAGAAGCGATGTTGACAGTGCAGGTCAAAGACGTGTCTTTAATGGATGCCCCTGCGGTCGTGATTGCTGAAATAGAGAGAGGCGATGTTACTACGCCTGCACCGTTTCAATTTATCATTAATCGTGATCAATTTGAAAAAGGGCACACGTATGCCGTTGGTGCTCGCATTAGCCTGAATGGCCAATTGATGTTTATCAACACGCAAGCATACAAGATAGATTTAGAGTCGAGTGAGCCTATGTCGGTTTTGGTTCAGAAGGTCGGTCGTTAATTAACGCTTCAATGTTAAAACGCGCCTTGAACTTAGATTGATGGGGTTAATTCGTTAAGAGTTAATTCATTTACAAGGAAGAGGCGCGGTATGCCGGTTAAAATTCCCGATGATCTGCCAGCAGCAGAGATTTTAGAATCTGAAAATATTTTCGTTATGTCCGAAACTCGGGCGGCTAATCAAGATATTCGCCCAATGAAAGTGCTTATCTTGAATTTGATGCCGAATAAAATTGAAACGGAAACCCAGTTACTCAGACTGTTGGGAAATACGCCGCTGCAAGTGGATGTGGATCTGCTCAGGATCCACGATAAGGAGTCAAAGCATACTTCTATCGACCACATGAATAACTTCTATCGTGATTTTGAGGCTGTACGACAAAAAAATTATGATGGCTTGATTATCACAGGTGCCCCGTTAGGGCAGGTTGAATTTGAAGATGTCAGTTACTGGGACAACATTCGCGATATTATCGATTGGTCACAGCAACATGTCACCTCGGTGCTATTTTTGTGTTGGGCTGCCCATGCGGCTCTATTCCACTTATACGGTTTAAACAGAAAATTATTAAACAAGAAGCGTTCAGGCGTGTTTGTTCATAGCCGTACCAGTCAACACTTTCCTCTGCTAAGAGGTTTTGATGATGAATTTCTTGCCCCTCACTCACGTTTTGCTGAGATGGATGTGGATGAGCTAAAAGCGCACCCGTCACTCGAAGTTCTCACCCAATCCGATACCGCTGGTGCCTATATGGTATTGAGCACCAATAATCGTAACTTGTTTGTAATGGGTCATCCAGAATATCAAAAGATGACGCTCAAAGATGAGTATTTCCGAGATCTCGAGCAAGGCCTTGAGCCTGATGTACCACTGAATTACTTTAGAGATGATAACCCTGAGTGTGAGGCGGTCGCGCGCTGGCACGGTCACGGTAGTTTGCTGGTCAGTAATTGGCTTAACTACTACGTTTATCAGCTAACGCCATACAATCTCGATGATATGATCGGTATTAGCGAAAGCTAGTCGCTATGGTTAGGGACATCAAAAAGCCGATAACCACCAAGTCAGTTGTAAATACAGCACTCTATGACTGTAAACGTATATCGACAGTGACATCCATGATACAGGTCGAAATGTGACAAGTTACGGGCTAAAAATACGAGCCATTAACCGGAGCTATGACAGCACGGTTGGCGCGATTAAAATTTATCGTTAAACAGTCATGCCGCAATAAAAATGATTCAATAACACTTCAAAGCGCCTATCTAGGCGCTTTTTTCATCTATTTACTTCTCTAACGCTGTAAATTTTGAGTGACAACTGTAGGCTAATACTTTGGTAGATGTTTGCGTAATGTCGCTTGCTTTACGTTAGCGTAAACGTCATGGTGATGGTATGTTAATACTTAAGTGATATGACAACTTAATATTTTAAGCGAAAACCAAGGTTTTGCTGAAATAAGATAACAAAGACGGAGTGGAAAATGAGTACAGAGCAATTAAGCCAAGAGATCGTGATTGTAGCCGCTAAAAGAACGCCTATGGGAGGCTTTCAGGGCGCCTTGTCGACTGTTCCCTCTCCTAAATTAGCTGCAACTGCCATTAAAGGTTTGATGGCACAAACTGGTGTTTCTGCCGATGCAGTAGACGAAGTATTGATGGGTTGTGTACTTCCGGCGGGTGTGGGTCAGGCGCCAGCTCGTCAAGCGACATTAGGCGCAGGTTTGCCTCTTTCTGTTGGTGCGACGACAGTGAATAAAGTTTGTGGCTCAGGCATGAAAACCGTCATGTTAGCCCATGATCTGATTAAAGCTGGCAGCGCTGACATCGTTATCGCGGGTGGAATGGAGAGCATGAGTCAGGCACCTTATTTATTAGATAAAGCACGCGGCGGAATGCGGATGGGTCACGGAAAAGTGATGGACCATATGTTCCTCGATGGGCTTGAAGATGCCTACACTGGTGGCGCGATGGGCACATTCGCTCAAAAGACAGCAGATGATTTTAAACTGACCCGCGAACAGATGGATGCTTTCTCTTTGAGCTCGCTTGAAAAAGCCAATAAGGCGATTGAAACTGGTGCATTTGATAATGAGATATCACCCGTGACGGTTGAAAGTCGTCGAGGCGATACGCTGGTTGAGATTGATGAGCAACCTGGTAATGCACGTCCGGATAAGATCCCAACACTGCGTCCAGCCTTTACTAAAGATGGCACCATTACAGCGGCGAACTCTAGTTCTATCTCTGACGGTGCAGCAGCCCTGATGTTAATGACGGCTCAGCAGGCTAACGTACTTGGTTTGCCTATTTTAGCCACGATTAAAGGCCATACGACTCACGCTCAGGAGCCTGAAATGTTCACTACCGCGCCGGTTGGCGCGATGAAAAAGCTGTTTGAAAAAGTGAACTGGAGTAAGGATGACGTCGATCTGTTTGAGATCAATGAAGCCTTTGCCATGGTGACCATGTTGGCTATTTCTGAGCTTTCTCTTGATGCGGATAAAGTAAATGTTAACGGTGGTGCGTGCGCCATTGGTCATCCGATAGGGTGTTCAGGCGCCCGTTTATTGGTGACGTTAATTCATGCACTTCATGCGCGTGGTCTAAAGCGTGGTGTGGCGTCACTGTGTATCGGTGGTGGTGAAGCAACTGCAATGGCGATAGAGATTTAAATTGTATCTTAACTTCAGTACCTACAAGTTTAATGGGAAGCAATATGACAACTCAGGTGAAGCACTATATCGATGGTCAGTTTATTGAAGGCCAGGGACAGCAGAAAATTTCGGTGACCAATCCGGCGAATAACCAAGCCATTGCTGTGGTCAATGCCGCAACAGTTTCAGAGGTTGAAACCGCGGTAGCCAGTGCTAAGCAGGCGTTTAAAAGTTGGAAAGAGGTGCCTGTATCTGAACGTGCCCGTGTGATGTTTAAGTATCAACATCTGCTTAAGGCGCACCATGATGAGCTTGCAACGATTCTGGCGCAAGAGACAGGCAAGACGTTTGATGATGCAAAAGGCGATGTGTGGCGCGGTATTGAAGTCGCTGAACACGCTTGTAATATTGCGACCTTGATGATGGGTGAAACCGTTGAAAACGTAGCTCGCAGCATCGATACCTACAGTTACACACAGCCCCTTGGCGTGTGTGCGGGGATCACCCCGTTTAATTTTCCTGCGATGATCCCATTGTGGATGTTCCCGTTGTCAATTGCCTGCGGTAACACCTTTGTACTTAAGCCTTCAGAGCAAGATCCTATGACGCCACAACGTCTGGTGGAACTGTTTGAAGAAGCCGGTGCACCTAAAGGCGTACTTCAGCTTGTCCACGGTGACAAGGTTGCTGTGGATGTGTTGCTTAACCATAAAGATATCAAAGCGATCTCTTTTGTCGGCTCTGTTGGTGTTGGTCAATATATTTATAAAACCGGTACCGATAACTTAAAGCGAGTGCAGGCGTTTGCCGGTGCTAAAAATCACTGTGTCATCATGCCTGATTCTAATAAGCAGCAAGTGATTAATAACTTGG
The DNA here is from genome assembly GCF_007197645.1 of Shewanella hanedai. Lineage (GTDB taxonomy): Bacteria > Pseudomonadota > Gammaproteobacteria > Enterobacterales > Shewanellaceae > Shewanella > Shewanella hanedai. The sequence continues at coordinate 153,027 of NZ_VKGK01000010.1, read as the reverse complement.
TTGGTGCTTCTGTTGGCGCGGCGGGTCAACGTTGTATGGCGTTGTCGGTGGCGATTTTTGTCGGTGCGGCTAAAGAGTGGATCCCAGAGCTTAGAGACGCGATAGCTAAGGTTAAACCAGGCCTTTGGGATGACAAAGAGGCAGGCTATGGCCCTGTAATTAGCCCAGCAGCGAAAGCACGTGTTTTGTCACTCATTGAGCAAGGAAAAGCGGAAGGCGCTGAGTGCGTACTCGATGGCTCAGGCTTTACCGTAGCGGGCTATGAGTCTGGCAACTGGGTTGGACCGACCATGTTCACCAAGGTCACAACTGAGATGAGCATCTATAAAGAGGAGATTTTCGGACCTGTGCTTTGTTGTATGGAAGCCGACACCTTGGAAGAAGCGATTGAAGTGGTCAATAACAGCCCATACGGAAATGGAACTTCTATTTTCACAGCCAGTGGCGCCGTTGCGCGTAAGTATCAACATGAAATCGAAGTGGGTCAGGTGGGGATCAATGTGCCTATTCCTGTGCCGTTGCCATTTTTCTCCTTTACTGGTTGGAAAGGCAGCTTCTATGGCGATCAACATGCCTATGGTAAGCAAGCAGTGCGTTTCTATACGGAAACCAAGACCATTACAGCTCGCTGGTTTGAATCTCAAATATCCGATGTTGAGCACGCAGCACCTAATATGACCATAGACTTGAAATAAGCTTTTAAAGACAAGTAAACAGTCTGTTTAATCGTGCAGGTGATTCGTGCGGTTAAACAGCCTGAATAGATAGAACACACTTACCTTATTCACACTCGACACAAAATAAAAAACGGGCATCAATCTCAACAAGATGACCAATATCGTGTCAAAGGAGATCTCAGATGGATTTTAATCTGAATGAAGACCAGCGTCAGTTTGCCGATTTAGCTCAGCAGTTTTGCCGCGAAGAGTTAGCCCCGTTTGCCGCTAAATGGGATGAAGAGCATTATTTTCCCAAAGAGGTGATTCAACGAGCAGGAGAGTTAGGTTTCTGTTCTCTCTATTCGCCAGAAAGTGAAGGTGGCATGGGGCTGAGTCGTCTCGATTCATCGATTATTTTTGAGCAGCTTTCCATGGGCTGTACCGCCACCACTGCGATGTTGACGATCCATAACATGGCCACCTGGATGGTCACCAGTTTTGGTTCGGAATCGCTGAGAAGTGAATGGTCAGAGCCCCTAACAACAGGGCAGATGCTAGCGTCTTACTGCTTAACGGAAGCGGGCGCGGGCAGTGATGCGGCCTCGCTTAAAACCAAAGCAGTAAGGGAGGGCGATGAGTATGTTATCTCTGGTGCCAAGATGTTTATCTCTGGTGCTGGTGCCACTGAGTTGTTGGTGGTGATGTGTCGCACGGGCGAAGAGGGGCCTAAGGGGATCTCTGCCATTGCGGTTCCCGCTGATGCAAAAGGTGTCACCTACGGTAAGGCGGAAGATAAGATGGGGTGGAATGCCCAGCCAACACGTGAAATCACCTTTACAGAGGTGCGTGTGCCCGTTGCTAACTTGCTCGGTGAAGAGGGGCAAGGTTTTACTTTTGCCATGAAGGGGCTCGATGGTGGCCGCATTAACATTGCAACTTGCTCTATCGGAACCGCTCAAGCCGCCCTTGAACGTGCCACACAATATATGACAGAGCGTAAGCAGTTTGGTAAGCCAATTGCGGCGTTTCAAGCACTGCAGTTTAAGTTAGCCGATATGGCGACCGAGTTAGTGGCTGCAAGGCAGTTGGTTCGCCTAGCGGCATTTAAACTTGATGAGCAAGATCCTGAGGCGACAGCCTATTGTGCTATGGCAAAACGTTTTGCGACCGATGTCGGGTTTCAGGTATGTGATGCGGCGCTGCAGCTTCATGGCGGTTATGGTTATATTCGTGAGTACCCGTTAGAGCGCCACGTACGTGATGTGCGAGTGCACCAGATTTTAGAGGGCACCAATGAGATCATGCGCTTGATCATCGCCCGCCGCTTATTGAATGAAGACGTGGGAGCGATTCTCTAATAATAGATCTGCTGCGCATCTCTATTTACACCACTTCGTGGATTTTTCAAGATTCTGATTGTTAAAAGATAACCTTGAATAAATAGATAAGTGAGTATTCTAGACAATATTAAGTTTACAAGGAACGAATTGATGACTGGAATAATTGAACGTATTGAAGGCCACACCGCAATACTGACTATGAGTAATCCGCCTGCGAATACGTGGACAGATGAAAGCTTGCAAGCACTGAAAACTAAGGTACTTGAGCTTAATGATAATAAAGATATTTATGCCTTAGTGATCACCGGAGAAGGAGACAAGTTTTTCTCTGCGGGTGCAGACCTTAAGCTTTTTGCCGACGGTGATAAAGCCGTTGCGGCTTCAATGGCTAAATGCTTCGGTGAAGCATTTGAGGCACTGAGTGAATTTCGCGGTGTTTCGATAGCAGCAATTAATGGTTATGCCATGGGAGGTGGTTTAGAGGTTGCCTTAGCGTGTGACATTCGCATTGCAGAAGCGCAAGCTGTGATGGCACTGCCTGAAGCTTCAGTTGGCCTGCTACCTTGCGCTGGAGGAACACAAAACCTGACAGCGTTGGTGGGAGAAGGTTGGGCAAAACGGATGATCTTATGTGGGGAGCGACTCAAAGCTGAAAAGGCTGAAACCTTAGGATTAGTTGAAGAGGTCGTTGAGACGGGTCAGTCACTTGACGCTGCGATTGCGTTGGCAGAAAAAGTGGCTAAGCAAAGCCCGAGCAGTGTTGCTGTGTGTAAGCAACTTATCCAGGCCGGGCGAATCATGCCAAGATCGAAAGCTTTACCTCTAGAGCGTGAGATGTTTGTGGATCTATTTGATACCGAAGATCAAACCGAAGGAGTGAACGCTTTTCTGGATAAACGCAGTGCTAAGTGGAAAAACGCGTAAATAGCTGATTGTTAACAGGATGGATGTTCAATGACGATTCAAACAGATAAGCCCGTTACGAGCAATAACAGTGTTGTATTTCAGACCTTAGGTACGGTATCCGGTAAACAGATAGGTGTGGTGACACTCAATGTTGAGAAGGCGCTTAATTCGCTTAATCTTGAGATGGTGCACGCGATGACGGCGCAGCTAACAGCATGGAAGAGTGACAATGACATCGCACTGATTATGCTTGATGGTGCTGGTGAAAAAGCCTTCTGCGCTGGCGGTGATGTTCGCGCCATCTATCATGCTTCGGTCAAGACACCTGGCGAGCTAACCTCGGATGCCGTTGAGTTTTTTGAAAACGAGTATCGTCTCGATTACCTGCTGCACAGTTTTGGTAAACCCGTGATGGTATGGGGTGATGGCATTGTAATGGGGGGCGGTCTTGGCTTGATGGCAGGCGCGAGCCATAGGATCTTAACAGAGTATTCTCGTATCGCGATGCCTGAGGTCACCATTGGACTTTATCCTGATGTTGGCGGCAGCTATTTTTTAAATCGTATGCCTGGCGATACTGGCTTGTTCCTTGGCTTAACGGCCTACAACATGAACGCCGGTGATGCGAGATTTGTTGGGATTGGTAACCATTATCTTAATAGTGATGATAAGGAGCCGATGTTAGATCATTTGGCGACACTATCATGGAGTGATGATGCTAATGCTAATCATGGACTGCTCTCACATGAACTTGATCAGTTAGAGTTAAAAGTGATGATTGATATGCCAGACTCTCACTTAGCATCACAGCAAGAGGAGATCTCAGAGCTGATGACAGGCTCGTTAAATGAGATTGTTAGACGCGTGCAAATAAGTGATTTTAGTGAGAGCTGGTTAGCTCGTCCGATGAAGACTTTTCTATCTGGTAGTCCTATTAGTTGGCACCTTATTTATCGACAAGCCAAATTAGGCACAGAGTTAAGTTTGGTTGATGTGTTTAAGTTTGAGCTTGGTCTGAGCGTGAATTGCTGCGCCGTTGGTGATTTTTCTGAAGGCGTTAGGGCGTTACTGATTGATAAAGACAGAACGCCACATTGGCGCTATGCAAGCGTTGAAGAAGTGCCTGAAAACTTGATTGAGAAGATGCTCACATCACCTTGGAAAGAGCAACATCACCCTCTAGAAACTATGTAAATAACCGCATTCAGAATGAAGGAGCATGAGATGACAAGTGTTGCATTTATCGGCTTAGGGCATATGGGCGCCCCAATGGCTGCCAATTTGGTTAACGCTGGATTAACGGTACGGGTGTTTGATCTTGTACCACAAGCGATGAAGTCTCTGACAGACTTAGGCGCGCTTTCATCAAGCAGTGCTTGTGGCGCAGCAGCTGGGGCAGATGTGGTGATCACTATGCTGCCGGCTGGTAAGCATGTGCGTTCGCTTTACCTTGGTGATGATAACAACAAAGGGCTGATTGATGTCGTTGCTGACGGCACTTTATTGATAGATTGCTCAACCATCGATGCCCAAAGTGCGCAGCAAGTGGCTAAATCAGCAGCCGAAAAGGGGTTGAGTTTTGTTGATGCACCCGTTTCTGGCGGAACTGCGGGGGCTGCGGCGGGGACCTTGACCTTCATTTGTGGCGGCGAAAACGGGGCTTTTGAGCTGGCAAAACCGATTTTAGGTCATATGGGGGCGAATATTTTACATGCAGGCGCAGCCGGTGCAGGTCAGGTGGCTAAAATATGCAATAATATGCTGCTGTCAGTCTTGATGGTTGCAACCAGCGAGTCGTTGCAGATGGGGATCGACCATGGGCTAGATCCTAAGGTGTTATCTGAAATCATGAAGGTGAGCAGTGGCGGCAACTGGACATTAGACAAGTACAATCCCTGTCCGGATGTGATGCCAAATGTACCCTCGTCTAATGACTATCAAGGCGGATTTATGGTGGATTTGATGGTCAAAGATCTCGGCCTTTCTCAAGAGGCCGCACTCGTGTCAAATTCAAGCACCCCAATGGGGGCGTTAGCACGCAGTTTATACGTGAACCATGCTAGACAGGGTAATGGGACACGAGATTTTTCAAGTATTTTTGAACAGTTTACTAATTCTCAACAGATTAAAAATAAAGGGTAACTCGATGGATTTAAAAGATAAGGTTGTTGTCATCACTGGTGGTGCTGGCGGGCTGGGTTTGGCTATGGCGATGGACTTGGCTGACTCGGGCGCTAAATTGGCGCTTATCGATGTGGATCAAGAGAAGCTTGAGCGTGCTTGTGCCGATATCGGTGATAGAACTGAAGTCCAAGGTTACGCTTTCGATATTACCGATGAAGAAGATGTGATGGCAGGTTTTGGCTTCATCATGGAAGACTTTGGTAAGGTCAATGTCTTGATTAACAACGCAGGGATCTTATTCGATGGCATGTTAGTGAAAGCCAAAGAGGGTAAAGTCACTGGACGTATGTCATATGAGCAGTTTCAAGCGGTGATTAATGTCAACCTAACGGGTTCTTTCTTGTGTGGTCGTGAAGCAGCGGCAGCCATGATTGAATCAGGTCAGGAAGGGGTGATAATTAACATTTCCAGTTTAGCCAAAGCAGGTAATGTTGGTCAAACTAACTATTCAGCGTCAAAAGCCGGCGTAGCGGCGATGTCTGTCGGTTGGGCAAAAGAGTTAGCTCGTTACAATATTCGCAGTGCAGCAGTAGCACCCGGTGTGATTGAAACTGAGATGACTGCAGCCATGAAGCCTGAAGCGCTTGAGCGTATGGAGAAGATGGTACCGGTTGGCAGACTGGGTCAGCCGAGTGAGATCTCATCAACAGTTAAATTTATTATCGAAAACGACTATGTTAACGGTCGTGTGTTTGAAATTGATGGTGGTATCCGCATTTAAAGGTGCGCAAAGCTTTTGACTGTAAAGTATAAAACGAGCCAAGGCTCGTTTTTTGTTATCCGCCCAATATCTTTATACTGATTGGTATTACTCTCAATTTAGGTGATAATGATCACATATTCATATAGGTATAAGGATCCAAGAATTCGATGCTGTGGTTAGAAAAAATAACGAAGTACATGCTGTTATCTGTTGGAGTGTCAGGTGTTGTCGTTATCTATGGTGGCTTTTTTTACCTTATGCTGAGTGGCCGTGGTACATCTGCTATCCCATGGTATGGTCTATTGTCTCCTTGGGTATGTATTTATTTTGGTTTACCTACCCATAAACAGATGTCCGTCATTGATTGGTTTAAAGGTCGGTTTTATCGGAATAAATGATGATTTCTTATCGTGCCATGACGTTTGAGTTCACAGAGTGAGGAGTGTGATGAAAATTCCTTTGTTTATGAATTCCCTCATTTGTGGGGTCATATCATTGCTTTTGACTGGGTGCGGACAGCCTTCACCTGAAAAGGAAGTCGACAAGAAAAGCGGTCGCCAGATCGCCGTTTATGGTAGCTGGGCATCGCCTATCGCTGCCAATGATGTGTCGGCCCTCGCTAACGACTTTGGTGAATTACAAAGTGTAAATGGCGGGATTTATTTCATTCAATCTGAAGCAGATCTTGGTGGCAAGGTAGGGATAAAGCGCATTGATGGTGATCGTAAGGTTACTGATATGATTAAGGCCGAGTTTGATGTGCGATCTAAAGTTAATGAATACGGCGGCTCTCCTTTCCTTGGCATAGGCCAAAGCTTGTTTGTGTCTAAAGAGGATGATCAACTACTCTATCGAATTGCCCCAAATCAAGCACCTGTTCCACTTACCGCTCCCAATACCCGTCATGCAGATTGTGCTGCTTATCCCAAAGGTTCTCGGATCATCTGTATCAGAGAAGACCATCGTGGTGAGGGAGAAGCGATTTCCAGTTTAGTCGCATTGAATTTGAATTTTGCCGGCGAAGGTGAGGTATTAATTTCCGGTGATGATTTCTATTCTTCTCCTCAAGTATCTCCCGATCATTCACAATTAGCCTGGATTGCTTGGCAGCATCCCAATATGCCTTGGGATAATACAGAGCTTTGGCTGGGTACGTTGGATCCTAAAGGCGGCCTCCATAATCCCAAACGTATTGTTACTGAGCTTGAAGGTTCCATCACTCAGCCACAGTTCAGTCCTAGTGGACACCTCTACTTTGTGGCGGATTTTAATAATTGGTGGAATCTTTATCGAGTTGGTAAGGATGGAAAGATTGAGCACGTCTTAGATATCGATGCAGAGTTTGCGGTGCCTGATTGGACGCTCGGTAGCCATAATTACGCCTTTGAGTCCGACAATACCATTATCGCCAGTTATCAGCGTAACGGTGAAGTGTCTTTGATCCGTATTTATCTCGATACTGGCACGACTGAGCCCATTGCCGTTGATTTTGGTGAAATATCTCAGTTAATTGCAGGTGAAGATGGGATCTATTTTGTGGGGGATAAGATAACCCCTGAAAAGGGGATATATTGTGTTAAAGGTCGCGGTACTGAGCTTATCTATTCACCTGAGTTATCGACATTTAATCCCAACTTTATCTCTAGAGCTGAGAGCATTAGTTTAGGTTCAAGTAATGGTGAACTGGTTTATGGGTATTTTTATGGGCCAAAAAATCCAGATTTTATTGCACCTAGAGATACTCGTCCTCCCTTATTGGTCATGTTACATAGTGGGCCGACATCAAAGGCCAGTTTAGCTTTTAGACGGGATATACAGTATTGGACCAGTCGGGGTTTTGCGGTGTTTGATCTCAATTATCGTGGTAGTTCAGGTTTTGGTCGTGAATATCGCCGCAGTATTTATGGACACTGGGGTCAATCTGATGTTGAAGATGCGGTAAGATCGGCAGGTTATCTGGCCAACAGAGGTTGGGTGGATGGCACTCAATTAGCGATAAGAGGTTACAGTGCTGGTGGGTTAACGGTATTGTCAGCCTTAGCTTTTTACAACACCTTTAAAGCGGGGGTGAGCTATTCTGGCATCAGTGATATTGAGATGCTAAATAAAAAACTTCATAAATTTGAATCCCATTATGTTGAGCAACTTATTGGTGAAAATGATGAAGATGAACTAAGAGAGCGTTCCCCCATTCATCATTTATCAGGACTGACAGAGCCGCTATTATTGATTAGGGGCAGCGATGATCCTGTGGTATCAGATGAGCAATCTAAGCGTATCTTTACTGCGCTTAAAAATAATGGGGTACCCACCGCTTATCTCTCTTTCGATGGTGAGGATTATAAACTCAGGAACCCAAAAAATTTGGCCAAGGCACTGGAAGCTGAACTGTCATTTTATGGTTCTGTTTTTGGCTTCACTCCCGCAGGAGATATTCCTAAGCTTAAGTTGGAGAATGCTAAGCACTTAAAAAAGGCTGCCCAAGAATACTAATTCGTCGTGGTGCTACAACTCAAGCCGGTTAAAATCGCGCAGTCGGGTTGAGCACCTCCACGACAATCTTTAACGAGTTGTGACAGTTGAGTCTCTAAGGTCTGCAGTTTAATTATTCTTTGACTGATTTCTTGTAGATGCTCCCTTGCTAGGGCTTTAACCTCTTCAGCATCTCTTAAGTTATCTAGCTTTAAATCTAATAGAGAGCGGCAGTCATCCAGTGAGAATCCCAGTTCTCGACAGTGGTGAATAAATTTAAGCGAGTTGACCTGAGGTGTATCGTACTCACGGTAACCATTTTCTCCTTTCACTCCATGGACAAGATTGATGTCATGGTAGTAACGAATACTTTTGACCGATAAGCCCGTTAGTTTTGCAACTTCACCTATTTTCATGATGTATTATCCACTTTCTGTTTATCGCCAAACAATACCATTGACTCTCCCATAAGGGGAGGCTTTATGCTGGTTGAACAGTGTATACCAACGCAAGAATTTGTGAAGATTTGGAGTCAACCTTATGAACAGCATCACTTTATATGTTCCCAAGATGAATTGTGCGAGTTGTGTCGCAAAAATAGAAGGCGCATTTACGGCATTAAATCAGGGAAAGAGTGCTATCTCGGCAAGAGTGAATTTGGCCGATAAACAGGTGTTAGTGCAGGGAGATATATCAGCCGAGATCGCGATAAAAACCGTTGCGAGTGTTGGTTACGAGAGTTCGCAAATTCATGATGCTAAGCGCGCAGCGCAAACAAAAGCTGAAGAAGAAGCAAAAGAGTATCGTACTCGAATCATCCAATCGCTGTTTGGTCTAGGTCTAGGTATTCCTATGATGATCTGGGGATTGTTAGGCGGTGAGATGATGGTGAATAGTCCCGCACAGCAGTTGGCTTGGGGGGGAATGGGCGCGATCACTCTGTTATTGCTTGTGACGACTGGCGGACATTTTTATAAAGGAATGTGGCGTGCACTTAAAGTTGGTGGCGCCAATATGGATACCTTGATCGTACTAGGTACGACCTCTGCTTGGTTATATTCTATGCTGGTGGTCTTGATGCCCGAGGCTTTTCCGCCAGAGGCGCGTCATGTCTATTTTGAAGCTAGTGTGATGATTCTAGGGTTAATCAACTTGGGCCATGCGTTAGAGCTGAGAGCAAAAGGAAAAACCAGTGAGGCAGTACAACGCTTGGTTGGGTTACAGTCAACCACTGCCACTAAAATCACAGACACGGGCGATCAAGAGGTTGAGATAGCAGAGATTAAACTAGGTGACAGATTACGCTTAAAGCCAGGAGGACGAGTAGCCCTTGATGGTGAGGTAGTAGAGGGAAGTTCTAATATCAATGAGTCTATGTTGACCGGTGAACCTTTGCCAGTGATAAAAGTCGCGGGGGACCGACTCAGCGCCGGAACTGTGAACGGTAATGGCAGTATCATTTATAAAGTGACGGCAGGATTAAGTGATACTCGACTCGCTAAAATCATTGATTTAGTGCAACAGGCACAGACGTCTAAACTGCCTATTGGACGTTTGACCGATAAAATATCGGCGTATTTTGTGCCGGTAGTGGTGCTTATTGCTATTACGGCAGCGGTTATTTGGTACTTGTTAGGCCCTGCGCCGCAACTGTCACACGCGTTAATCGTGTTAACCAGTGTGCTCATTATTGCTTGCCCTTGTGCGTTAGGATTAGCCACGCCCATGTCTATCATGGTGTCCGTGGGACGAGCTGCACAGATGGGCGTGTTGATTAAAAACGGTGAAGCGCTGCAAATGGCCAGCAAGGTCACTTGTGTCGTGCTTGATAAAACAGGGACTATCACCTTAGGTCGACCCTCAGTGACCGATATATTACTGACTGCGCCTAGTGATGTCGAAGGAGCTAAAGCTGATCAAACGCTTGAGCAACTGCTTACTCGAGTGGCGAGCTTGGAGCTTCATTCAGAACATCCATTGGCAAGTGCCGTATTGGAAGAAGCCAAGATCAGAAAGCTGACTCTCGTTGAACCTGAATCTTTCAGCAATGTTCAAGGAAGAGGGATCGTTGGCATCGTTGATGGTGCTACGTTGGCGGTGGGAAACCGTGAATTGATGAAAAGTCAGGGCGTAACTGGTTTAGCGATGCGTGAAGTCGAAGTGGGTGAACTCGCTGAGCAAGGAAAAACGCCTGTTTATGTGGCTCAAAATGGTGAGTTAAGCATGATTATGGCTATAACGGATCCGATTAAAGCTGATGCAAAGGTGGCTATGTCAGCCTTGATTAAGTCGGGTAAACGCGTGGTGTTGCTCAGTGGCGATAATCTTCATACAGCCAGAGCGGTTGCTGATCAGGTTGGGATTAAAGAGGTGATAGCAGAGGTGTTACCTGAGCAAAAGCAGCAGCACATCATTGCGCTGCAAGCTGAAGGTGAAGTCGTGGCCATGGTTGGGGACGGCATCAATGATGCCCCTGCCTTAGTGAGTGCCGATGTCGGCATCGCCATGGGCGATGGCACTGAAGTGGCGATAGAGAGTGCCGATCTTACTTTTCTCTCAGGACGATTGTCCGTATTAGTCGATACGTTTACTCTGGCTAGTGCCAGTATGCGCAATATTAAACAGAATCTTTTCGGTGCTTTTATTTATAACACCTTAGGTATTCCGATTGCGGCTGGCGTGCTGTTCCCATTTACTGGTTTGTTATTAAGTCCAGTGATTGCAGGTGCTGCAATGGCGTTGTCTTCACTTACCGTGGTAAGCAATGCCAACCGATTAAGGTATGTGAAATTGAGTTCTGAACAGCTTTAGAACAACGCATTTGGCTAATGAACGATAGGCTTTGTAAAACATTCGCTGAAAATAAACCTTGCAGGATAAGAGGGCTAGATTAGTTGATAATTTAGTCCTCTTCCTCTATAATTTCGCGCTTGATTTTGCCTAATCTAACGTGGGCTATTCATACTTGTATCGTGAGCTTGTTTTTACGCAAGCTTTACCCAGGTTCGGCCTTTGAAATAGCCGCGTATCGCATAACTAAATTCGGAATTTTATACTTGATTACTACAGCTAACATCACCATGCAGTTCGGCGCTAAGCCACTGTTTGAAAATATCTCAGTCAAATTTGGCGGCGGTAACCGTTACGGTCTTATCGGCGCAAACGGCTGTGGTAAGTCAACCTTTATGAAGATACTTGCCGGCGATCTTGAACCTAGTGGTGGTAATGTTTCTTTAGACGTCAATGAGCGTCTAGGTAAACTGAGTCAGAACCAGTTTGGTTACGAAGAGTTCAACGTTGTTGATACTGTTATCATGGGCCACGCTGAGCTTTGGAAAGTGAAGCAGGAACGTGACCGTATCTACTCTCTGCCTGAAATGACAGAAGAAGACGGAATTAAAGTTGCCGATCTTGAGATGGAATTTGCTGAGATGGACGGATATACCGCCGAATCTCGTGCTGGTGAATTACTCATGGGTGTTGGTATCGGTGTTGAACAGCATTTTGGCTTAATGGGTGAAATTGCACCGGGCTTTAAGCTACGTGTTCTTTTGGCACAGGCACTATTTTCTGATCCAGATGTGCTGCTTCTCGATGAGCCTACCAACAACTTGGACATCGATACGATTCGTTGGTTACAAGAGATGTTGAACCAGCGTAACAGCACCATGATCATTATCTCTCACGATAGATATTTCTTAAACTCAGTATGTACTCACATGGCTGACTTGGATTACGGTGAGTTACGTGTATTCCCTGGTAACTATGACGAATACATGATGGCTGCTCAGCAATCTCGTGAGCGCTTGATGTCAGATAACGTGAAGAAGAAGGCGCAAATCGCTGAACTTCAGGGCTTCGTTGCACGTTTTTCTGCTAACGCATCTAAAGCTAAGCAAGCGACTTCACGTGCTAAGCTTATCGACAAGATTAAGCTTGATGATATCAAAGCCTCTAGCCGTGTGAATCCGTTCATTCGATTCGAACAAGAGAAGAAACTGTTCCGTAATGCCTTAGTGGTTGAAAACTTGACTAAAGGTTTCGATGCCACTCCGTTATTCAAAGACATCAACCTGATGGCTGAAGTCGGTGAGCGTATTGCGATACTGGGTCAAAACGGTGTGGGTAAAACAACCTTACTGCGTACTTTAGTGCATGACATTCCACAAGACAGCGGCACGATTCAATGGTCTGAAAATTCTTCGATCGGTTATTATGCACAGGATCATGAGTCAGATTTCGAAAACGACATGACCTTGTTCGAGTGGATGAGCCAATGGCGTAAGCCTGAAGATGATGACCAGTCAGTTCGTGGTTATTTAGGTCGTATGCTGTTTGGTTCTGATGACATCAAGAAGTCGGTTAAAGTGCTTTCTGGTGGTGAGAAGGGTCGTATGCTTTTCGGTAAGCTTATCATGCAAAAGCCGAACATCTTGCTACTCGATGAGCCAACCAACCATATGGACATGGAATCAATCGAGTCATTGAACAACGCGCTTGAGAAGTACGAAGGTACCTTGATGTTTGTCAGTCATGACCGTGCATTCGTATCGTCTATCGCGACTCGCATCTTAGAGATCACTGCTGATGGGATCAACGATTTCAAAGGTACTTATGATGAGTTCCTAAGAAGCAAAGGCGTTGATGCTTAAGCGGTTCTAAATTGGAGTTAGCGCTCCAGTTAGATAATAAAAAAGCGAGCTGTTTAGCTCGCTTTTTTGTATCTGGCTTTTGAGGTTACTTTTCGAAACGCGTCTGTAAGTAGTCAAATACCGCGCGAATACCAAATGCTTCCCCACCCACAGGACGACCTGGCAGTTTACGATTATTCCAAGCCATGACGTCGAAATGACTCCAGCTGATATCTTTATCGACAAAGGCTTCAAGGTAAAGCGCTGCTGTAATGGCGCCGCCAAAAGGGGTTTTGCCACAGTTTGCTAAATCAGCAATATCACTGCCTGTTAGTTCCATGTAAGGTTTATGCAGTGGCATGCGCCAGATAGGATCTTGAACATTAAGACCCGATTGAGTCATGTCTATCGCAACTTGATCATCATTACTGAAAAACCCTGGTAGCTCTGTACCTAACGCTATGCGCATCGCACCTGTTAGCGTGGCAAAGTCAATGACCAGTTCTGGTTTGTCATTGTTAGCTTCAGCCAGCGCATCACAAAGCACGAGTCGACCTTCTGCATCGGTATTGTCTATTTCAACGGTGATCCCTTTACGGGTTTTAATCACATCACCTGGACGGAATGCATTGGCAGAAACCGCATTTTCAACTGCAGGTACGAGCACACGTAAGCGGATAGGTAGATTACTTGCCATTATCTGATGAGCAAGACCGATAACGTGAGCTGCGCCGCCCATGTCTTTTTTCATGAAACGCATGCCAGCGCCAGGTTTTAGATCGAGCCCGCCTGAGTCGAAACAAACACCTTTACCAACCAAGGTCACTTTTGGTGCTGATTCATCGCCCCAAGTCAGGTCGATAAGACGGGGTAGGTTTTCACTCGCCCGCCCGACCATATGGATCGTGGGGTAGTTTTGCTCAAGTAGCTCATCACCCACAATTTGAGTGACCTTGGCCCCAAACTCATCAGCCAGTGCTTCCATGGTGTCACCTAAATGCTGTGGCATCATGTCAGCTGCGGGTGTATTCACTAAGTCACGCACCATAGAGACGGAGCGAACGAGTTTTTTAGCTTGTTCAACAATCTCTTGGTTATCGATGACAAGAGTCGGGTATTGCTTGTCACTTTTCTTATAGCGGTCAAATTTGTAAGCACCAAGTCCCCAACTGAACGCGGCGACCTTGATCTGTTCCTCTGTCGCTTTTATGTGATATTGGCCTGCTGGAAGTTGGTTGACGAGATCGCCACAAACCCAATATGAATCAGGCTCATTTGTTACAAAAATCGCTTGAGACAGCTCACCATTAGCGTCGGGGATCAGACTCATCCCTTTCCCATTGAATTGTGTCGTTGCTAGCCAGTTTTTGGTTTGTGGGGCTTGGTTGGTTAACCAGGCATCGAAAGAGTCAGTGTGGAGAATAGAAAGTGGGGTGCCTGAAACACCTGAAATCAATAAGTCAGTCATGTGGGGCTAGTTCTCGCTGCTAGTTATCATTATTTGAGAAAGAAAACACTAGGGTAACAAGGTTTTAATGCAGGTGAAAGTGGTTATCCCCTTTGCTTGAGAAGAGTGGCAGTTAAGCAACTTTGGGAAACACTATTTCTCGTCATCGGGATAGCGCGCAGTTTTACGTTGTCGCTTTTCACCCATGTTATTAAACGAGCTGGGGAGCACATCAACACCGACAATTTTGCCGAGTTTTACAATCAGTGGAATCGTCAAAGGGGCAAAAGGCAGTATGGCAAACATCCCTAGTCCTAACCCTTTTAGCAGATCACCAAATTGTTTATTCGCTTCCTTTAGTTCTTCCCGGTTAGCCTGTTTTTTAGTGTAACGCTTATAGGTGACCAACATCTCTTTGGTCTCCAATTTCTCCTGTGCTAACGCCTCTTTCAAAAGTAGAAGATCACGTTTTAAACGTAACCAAAAACGTCGCTTGCTGATGCGGAAAACACGGATAGGGGCTTTATGGACATGGGCGTATACTTTCATGGCGCGGATTGTCTCATAGAGAGTGGGTTTGGCATAGTTATGCTTTAGCACTTTAAATTTAGTTGATAAAGGGGGAGGAAGAGCAAATAAAAATGACATAAGACACTAAACCATTTATTAGTGCCTTACATTAGAAAATACCTAACCTGTTCTTAGGCTTAATATTGACGCTAAGTCGATAGGATCTGGGTAACGGCAAAATGCCGTGTCTTTCTTATCGATAGCATAGATAGACATTCTGTCAGCAAGCTCATTTCCCTCGATGCCAATATGGGCGGCAACATGGGATATTTTGAGTTCATCTTTTAGCTCTTCATACAGGGCATGTGAGGCTTGAATGACCTCCAGATTCTTAATATCACCGGCAACTTTACGCTTCCAGCCTTTTTGCTTCCAGCTATAAGCCCAGTTAGTGATGCAGTTTATGGAGTATTGAGAATCACTGCGAATATGGACAGTTTGTTTATTGGCTAAAGCTTGCTTCGCAATTAACAGGGCTTGATGCAGTGCATTCAATTCTGCCGAGTTATTGGTACCAAAGCTGTTGTAAAGGCCATACCAAAGCTCTGTTAGAACCCCATTTTTATACATGGCGACACCAGAGCCTGCTTTACCTGGGTTTGGTTCGCAGCCACCGTCAGTGTATATTTCGACGTCATACTGACTGTCTGAAACCGTTTCTGCATGAGTTTTAGCGGATTGAGAGGCTGGTTTCTTGCTATATGTGGATGCAGGTTTCTTGCTGTTTGGGGCTGCACTGGTCCCTTTGGAGAATGCGGCTTGTGCTTCAGCTTTCGTCTTGAATGATTTGTACTGCGCCTTAGGGTATTTATCGACCTGTTGTTTCGCTTCATCCCAAGAGGTGTAGATACCGGGTTTACGTCCCACCCAAATCACATAATATTTACTCGCCATCTTTGTCTTTTACCTGCTCATTCTTGCACTAATAATTCATCATTACTTAATGCTCTGCATTACACAAATGGTTTGTTGTCAGTCCGGTTTAAATGACGATTCTGTGAGCTTGTTTGGTCTTGGATTTTCGAGGAATGGCTTAGTTTTGTGAGAGGTAGGTTTGTTCATCGACAACCTGATTACGGCCATTATCTTTTGCAAAATAAAGGTAACAGTCGGCTTGGTTGATTAGTTTCTCAAAATCGCAGCTTTCTGTTTTAGTAACCAAACCGATACTTGCGGTGAGGGCTATGATGTTGCCTTCTGCATGGACTCGCATCTCTTCAATGCACTGGCGGATCCTGTTGGCAATTTCTTTTGCTCTCTTGCTATCAGTATTTGGCAGTGCGATGACAAACTCTTCTCCACCATGACGGCCCAAAATATCCGCTTCTCGGATGCAATCGTTAATGGTTTTGACTGTGGTGATTAAGACCTCGTCTCCTGCGCTATGGCCATAGTTATCATTGACGCGTTTAAAAAAATCTAAATCGAGCAGTAATATGGAGAAAGCTTGTTGCTCACGAGAGCAGGTCGACATTGCTTTATGGCTAAGCTCATGAAAGCTACGTCTGTTGTAAGCACCAGTTAAAGGATCTGTAGAGGCCAATACTCTTAATTGATCTTCCAATCGCTTCCGCTCACTGATGTCGGTGATAGCTGTGATCACTAATTTTTTGTCTTCAAACAGTAACGTACTAAAAGCCATCTCCACTTGCATGGTCTCATTACTGGGTAAGCTCATGGTCAGATCCAGCCGAGAGTCTAAAACTGTATCGTCATAACTAATGTGTTTTTGTATCTCAGATAGATATTCTAGTCGGTATTTCTTTGCGATAAAGCTTAATGGATTTCGGCCTAACAACTCATCGGAGGATAGGGACAGTTTCTGGCAGATATAATTATTGACCATGACCAACTTTGTGCTTTCATCCGTGATTAAAATGCCCGTCGGTGCCGCATTGATCAAACCTTGGAGCTGCTTTTGAGTTCGCTTTATCTGATCGAGCCTTTGGGTCTGCATCTCAATCAATTTACGTCTTAGTGAGATATCCCTAATGACCAGTAACCAACGATGTTTACTGACTGAAGTCAATCTTGCTTCTACATAATAGGTGAAAGTCTCACAACTCAATTCGAGCTCACCACGCTTGCTACCTACCTTTTCGTGGCCGGTTAAAAAGTGTTGTAAAGGCACTGAATTTTTATAAAATTCTAATGAGGTAATAGAGGCATGTTCATCTTCTTTAGAAACGAGAGGTGGATTAAAGCAGCCAACCCGAATGTCACGGATCATACCATCTTGGTCTATCCACATACTCATATCGGGAAGGGCATCGAGGATCTTACTTAGGGTATCATGGCGCTGTTGTAACTCTTCACAACTTAAATCCAGTGAGCGTTCCGTGATACTCAGTTCTTCACTCATTGAGGTATAAGCTTGCTCTATGAGCTCGATAAAATGACTAAACTCAACGTTGTCAGGTAATCCATTCGGATAAGCCTTTTTCAGTTGCCGCTTTAGCATTCTATGCATAGATTAAATTTCCGCAAAGGCTGTGATGGTCATGGTCTGATTATGCAGTTCTGCGAGGCAGTGTCTGTCATAGGGGGCTATTTCACCATAGGAGTAAAACCCACAGAGTAAGGTTTGTTCACCGAACTCTTCACTAAGTACCTCAATTTCATCTTCAACAAGTTGTTTTAGCACTAGCTTTCTTCCTACACAGCTAACTAATATTGCGACTTGAGGATTGTGGGAGATATTATGGCGGCAGATTTTACCTGCTTCTAAGGAGCCGTCGATAAGTGATTCCACATTTGATCGCATCAGTTGGGCTGTGGCGCCATTTGGGATATTCCCAGCAAATGTAATAGCACCTGTATCTTCATCCACGGCGAGCAAAGTGCGAACCACTTTGGTGATTTTATTGGGCTCACTGATCTCTAGCGGAAATCTAAGCCCGCTGGCAGGAAGCTGTTCCGCAAGTTCTCCTAGATAGCTTTTGTAGACCGCTAATGCATTTTCATTGTCGAGTTCAAGTAAGGTGTTATTGTCTGCTTTGGTGATTCTTCTCTCGATGCCAAATGAACACCACCCGCCTCGCGTTCCACAGCTGACCTCAAGTTGATTACCATAGAAACCGATGGCGACGACTGCAGATGAACAGACTTCATTTTCGAACAACAGATGAGTCTTAATGAAATTCTGGCTATCGCCTGCCAGCCCACCGGTGACTTGAATGTCTAGTCCAAGTTCTTGGGTCATTCCCTCTACTAGGTGGCTAGCATTAAACTCTAATCCGTCACTGAGAATGAAAACATGGCAGAGTTCAGCTGTTTCATTCAGCTGTTTAGCTAAGGATAGCCCTAACTCACGCGAATCTGTATCAGCTTCCTCCACTGCGCGTATTAGCTTAATTTGTGTCTTTTCAAACGCGATAATAGTGGCGATTAAGCCATTTTCATGTACTTGCTGACCTTGGATTTCTCCTGCAGTAGAGCAACCAGTGATATTGGCATGAGGAGCTAAATGACGCATTTTTTCAATGGCTTCAGGGAGTTTATCGATTTCACCAAACAGTAAGATAAGCGTTTGCTCACCGTCTAGCTCAGGAATGTTCTCACTTTGAGTCCAATCATCATTATGCCATTGAGTTTGAAAAGTTTTCATGGGGAACCTATAAATAAATACTCTCCATTAAAATTAGTGTCTAAGTTGCTTTTATTCAAGCCAACTTGAATAAAAGAATATTGTGGTAGGAAGTATTATTTAATATGTACTAAATTGAATTTACAGTTAAAAACTAAGTGGCTAGTAAGCTTACTTTGCTGTGTACATTGCAGTTATTTGAATGCTAACTTAGTTAATTTCACCCTTTATTTAGATATTTGTGAATGTAAATTGCCACTAATGAGGTCTATTGAGCTAATAACGCTTAAATTTTGGCTTTAATTGAGAGGAAGTAACTTGTTGGTTTCAATGTTGGTTACGCGAAAAATTGAAGTGATAAGCGTGATATTGTGGCTTTCCTTGTCTCTAATCGCCTCCTTGGGATTCAGCAAGTTAGCTTTAGATGCCGATTACAGTGCATATTTTGCAAAAGATGATCCTCTCTATAACGCGTTTAAACATTTTCAGAGAGAGTTCTTTAGGCAAGATGAACTTGTATTTTTGTTGGAGGCCAAGAATGGGGAAACGTTTCCTCAAGAAGATGTCCAACTCTCTCGATTTAAGTCGGGATTACTGGCGTTACCGACAGTAGAAAAGGTACATGGATATGGTCAGCGTGAGCTTGCGTCTGCTTCAACACTTTCCTATAAGAGTAAACCTAAACAGATGGAGTTTATCTCATCTGACTCCCGAGCTGTTCTGCTGTCGTTGACCTTTAAACCTGAAGCCATTCATGGAGCTAAAGCGCTGCTAAGCACGCTTTCGGATCTTAAAAGCTATGTCGATGAATTTGAAATGGATTCGAACAATGAATTTCATACTTACTATTCAGGATCGTTAACGCTTAATTGGCAATACGCGACGGTGTTAAAACATGATCTGTTATGGTTTATACCGGGGTTAGCGCTTATCTTTAGTTTGATGCTTTTGCTCGTGATTAGAGAGCGTATGTGGTTATTCGGGATTGGCGCATCATCACTCATCACGTTAACGCTCACGCTTGGTTTGGCAGGGTGGGGAAGTTTCACTTTAGCTGCTGTCAGCGGATTTATCCCTGTCGTGGTGGTCAGTTTATGTGTTGCCTATGCCGTGCATCTTTATTTTGGTTGGCGCAATGCCATTAATGAGGGGCTGTGTGAGTCTGAGGCGTTAGTTCACTCTTTAAGCACTAATATTAAACCCCTTTTTTGGGGAACTGTGACCACCGCAATGGGGTTCGCTCTGTTGGCATTGAGCCCTTCTCCCCCGATTCAAGATTTCGGTAAGTTGGTGGCCTTTGCCGTTATTGTGAATTTTCTGGTCAATTTGACGGTATTAGTCTCTTTTGCGAAACGCGCGCACATAGTCGCACTGTCGCTAAAAGTGAATACAAGATTACTCTCTCGTGTTCAACAGTTGAGTTGGCGTTACAAGAGCAGCATTTTAGGCTTGGGAACAGTGATCTCCTTGTGGGCAATTTTCAGTGTCTCAGGGCTTAAGTTTGACGATGATGCAATGAACTACTTTCCTGAATCTAATCTCTTTAGCCAGTCAAAGTCGAAGATGGAGCAACATTTTAGCGGCATCAATCAGCTCTATTATGTTATTGACACTGGTACTGAGGCTGGTATTGCTCAGCAAGAGTATGTGAGTAAGGTTAATCAATTTAGTCGTTTTTTAAGGGCGCAGAAGGAAGTATTACAAGTAAGTTCTATTGTCGACTGGATTCGACTTTATGGAGTTGGAGTGAGTCGCTTAACGCTGTTAATTCATGATCCTGAAGTGATGGACTCACCGGTAAAGCATTTGATAAATCAAGAGGGAAATGCTTCTGTCGTGACAGTGGACCTCATCCCCATGACGGCAGCTGAGTTGATCACATTTGAGACAAAAGTGGCCGAATGGAACAGTCAGAATGTCAGCGAGATATCAATAGGGCAAGGGATGAGCCAAAGCCTTATTTTTGCCCATTTAAGCCTGTCTAATGCTCGCACTATGCTGTACTCATTCGGCGGGGCTTTGTTGTTTTTATTGCTAATAGTAAGCCTGCTTAAAAGTTCATTTAAGTTGGGGTTATTAGCGCTCTCTATGAACCTATTACCGCTTATTTGGGTTTTTGGTTTATGGCAGTGGTTAGGAGGAGGTCTGAGTTTAGGCAGCACGATTGTGATGGGGATGATGTTGGGTATTATTATTGATGATTCGCTTCATCTTTTATTAAAAGTGAATGAAAATGGACCTAACCGTTTAGATGAGCTTCCTCGAACGTTACTGAGCGTAATGCCGGCGGTTACTTTTACCAGCTTACTGCTTTTTATTGGTTTTTCATTGGGATTAGCTTCGGATTTTTTGCCTATCATTGAACTTAGCTTTCTCTCTATGCTGATTGTCGCTTTCGCATTTATTTTTGATCTCCTGCTACTGCCAATTCTGTTTAAAGTAATTATCGGAGGATGGCATGAATGATATTTCGTTAAACCGTTGTTTTGCCAGTCCTCTTGAGCCAAGTGTGAGTAGCATCCTTGATTGTTCTGGGGCTAATAGTCAAAGGATAAGAAACTGGATGGCGAACAGGTATAACAGTGCTATTTACTACAGTGAAGAGGAGAGGGAGAGCCTGGCACATCTGATCCCACTGCTTCTTTGTGGCGAGCAGTCGGCACAATTGGTGTTTAACAATGAAATCCAGCGTCTTTGTGCATCCGATGAAGAGGCTTCTTCGGCAATACTCAGTTTAAAAGAGGTGGAAGCTGAAGAGTTGGTACATGATCTTGCCCTGCAGCAGGTGCAGTCTGAACTGCCTATTGTGGAACAAACGATTAACATACAGCGGCAAGCCAAGCGTTTTTATCTTCAGCTTGGAAGAGTTAACTCTTACTGTGAGCACTTTGTTCGAATCGCTATTCTCGATACTTGTGTCACTCAGATCATGCATGAGTTTGAACATTCAAAACTTGGAAAAGGTCATCCTTTTGCATTCTTATGTGGACTGATTAAAAAAGATGAAGCCAAGCATGTATATGTGGCTAAGCACCACGCTCAATATTTAGGTGCAGATAGGACGATGTTTATTGCCGAACATGAGATGGTCCTTCCAAAGCTTTATACATTACTCTCCTCCCAGTCAGCGCATTTTGAAGCTTTAGGGATTGAGTTAACACAACTCTTTAATAAACTGGAGGATAAATGGGCGTAAAATTTGCCAAAAATGAGCTCTCACTGTTGTCATCAGCTTTTGTATTGCCTAATGAACGGGTTTCAAATGAGATTTTATTAACCGCGCTGGGTGAACATTGTGGCGCATTGGCTAAACGTAAGGCCAGAGCG
The DNA here is from genome assembly GCF_007197645.1 of Shewanella hanedai. Lineage (GTDB taxonomy): Bacteria > Pseudomonadota > Gammaproteobacteria > Enterobacterales > Shewanellaceae > Shewanella > Shewanella hanedai. The sequence continues at coordinate 131,202 of NZ_VKGK01000010.1, read as the reverse complement.
ATTGCAAAGCGTTTAGGTGTTGAAAGTCGTCATCTCGTTCGGGACCTGTCACAGGCAAGGAGTCAGCCTTCTCCTACGAGTATCGATTTGGGCGTTGAAGTGCTTAATCAGGTGTTAACTCAGGCAAAGCTTGATATCAATGAATTAGAGTATCTGATTAGTCACACGTGTACTCCCCACACTCAAGTGCCTCCCAATGCGGCTTGGTTAGCCGACAGGCTCAGTTTTCAAGGGCCTTACCTAGAGCTCAGACAAGCCTGTACGGGTTTTGCTAATGCACTGCAGATAGCATCGGCATTTTGTGCCACCGACGATGCGCCAGTTGCCATAGTGGGCACAGAAACTGGCTCGGTCTATTTTGAGATTGCTAAGTCATTTTTAACCACTGAGCAGTTAGTGAATTATGTGCAGATGGGCGATGGTGCTGGTGCGGTGATATTAGGCCCAGCTCAAGGCGAAGAGGGACGATTAACCGATATTTATTTGGGACAAATCGGTGAGGGAAAAGAGCCGGGGTTTTATCTTGATTCTGGTTCAATGGATGTCGGTAAGGGAGAGATGACTCGCTTTCATCATAATACAGAAGCGGTGCGTGCCAATGGCAGTCAGTTATTTGAATTGGGTCTGCAAGCAGTATTATCCAGAGGTTATCAATTAGATGACTTTGCCTATATTTTACCTCATCAGGCAAACGGTCATATCGATATTATGCTTGCTGAGGCTCTCGGCGTTGAGCCTGAACGTATTATTAATGACGCCAAATATTTTGGTAATCAGGGGTCAGCTGCAATATGGGTAAGCTTTGCCAAACTGGTCAACAATGGCCGACTCTCAAAAGGAGATAAGGTGTTGGTGTTGGGGGCGGAGGCTACAAAATATCTTTATGGTGGTTTTGTCTACAGTCATTAAATGTCCTGCAGTTTATATACACGTAGCCTATACCCAAGCTACTTGGAAATGCAGAATTCAGGTAGTTTGGGTATATATAAAGATAGGCTACGGGTTTTCAATGGTGTTTGAATTAGTGCTATGTTTTTCCCATGCAGCCAGCCAACACTTTAGCAAAAAAATCACTGCCTTTTTTCTGAGCAAAAGCGATATTACGCTCAGGAATAGACTCAGGATCGTTATAGTTAGCCAAGGCTAGTTCCATACTCACTTCGCGAATAATGTGCAATGTTGGATACGGAGAGCGATTAGTATAGTTTGCAGGGTCATCCATCGGTTCGCCATCGAAACAGTAATCAGGATGGAAACTGGCTAGCTGATAGACGCCTTCATAATCTTGCTCTATCAAAAGATCATTGGCGATATCAACTAAATCCAAATAGGGATAAAACCCTTCAAATCCCCGTGGAACAATAAAGAGCGTGGTTTCAATCTCGGGGTTCTCATCTAAATGCTGACACTCTTTGATTAAGGCTTCGAGAACATTGTGCATTTTAGATTCATCAATAACGGCATAGCGAATGCTTCGACGCTCAACTTCACGTCGTGCAAAGGGGCATATGTTGTACTTCATTATCATGCGCTCGACCCAGTTTTGCGTATGATCCGCGATTAATTGAAGTTCAGTGTCGTGCTCTGTCATGCTAGCTTGCCTCTTTCTATTTAGCTTTTACTGGTAAGGCTGAATGTTCCTTACTTAGGGCGCGATCATAGGGATGATGGATGCAACAAGCAAGAGTGCCATCGTGATGTTGAAGATCTTTTGTTGTCGCACATTTTTGAGTAAGCGCTTTAATGCGACACCAAAACCTAGCCAGATCATAGCGCAGGGAAACGCGACACAGAAAAATACCGTGGTGATGGTGAATACTTGTGGCGTCAGTGGTTGCTGAACATTGGTGAAGGTGGCAACAGCGCCAATGGCCATGATCCATCCCTTAGGATTAACCCATTGAAATGCTGCTGCCTGAATAAAGCTTAAAGGCGCTCTTTTTTGTTTCCCTTCCATCTTACTGCTGCTGGTTGCAATTAACCACGAGAGGTAGAGAAGATAGGCAATGCCAATGTATTTTATGACAGTATGCAAATGTGGGTAAGTTTGAAATAACGCGCTCAGTCCTAGTCCGATAGCTAATACCATACAAGGAAAGCCGATACAGATCCCGAATAGGTGAGGCAGGCTTTTTCTGACGCCAAAGTTAACCCCTGATGTCATTAACATGACATTGTTTGGCCCTGGTGTTATTCCCGATGAGAAGGCAAAAAGGGCGATAGCTAAAATGAGTTCCATTAAATTCCAAAATCAACAAACAGAGTCGCATTCTAATAGGAACATTAGTGGAATGTATATTTTGTTTTTAAGGGATTTGGATGAATGACTAATGAGTCAGCTTAGGTTAATCTTGTTTCAATTAAGATATATTGAAGTCGTTTGAGTATTGATTGATAACAACATGGAAGCTAAAAGTAATCATATGATAAAAAGAATTTGCGCTTTACTACTCATCTCTACATTAAGTGCTTGCACTGTCACAGAAGTTATTGAACAGAATCCACAGCGTACGACGATGGTGGCTACCGGTGACCTTAGTTTTTTATCAGACCAGACTCGAAATTTTGTTTGGCATCCTACTTTGGCTAAAGTGATTGCTGATGAGCGTGTTGATAGTGATACCGTGACTAAAAACATGCAGATCTCCCTGCAAAAGGTGATGGAAGCTAAGGGGTATCGACTAGTGTCAAATCAAGATTCTCCAGCTTTTCTCGTGGGGTTTGGTTTGGCATTGGGATCTGATATGAGTGACAGTGAGATCCTAAATAAAGCAGGCTTGGTACCGGGCTTATCTACGCTAGGTGTCGACATGGATAAGTACGAGAAAGGGTCTGTGCTGGTGGCATTGTTTAATCCCAAACTCCCACAACCCGTTTGGCGTGCATTGGGTCAAGGTTTTACTGATTTCGAAAAAGATGGAGCCGAGCGTCAGCAAGGGTTTGATAGTTTTATCGCGACTATGATGATGGCAATTCCTGCTATTTAGTCTTATCAAAGTCAGTTCAGAACAGAGAGTATATGTTTGTTCTTTGTTCTGAACTGAATCGACTAGTCAGTATTTAACAGTTTTGGATTGTTAATGTACACTTGAAGCCGTTTAAGTTCATTGGCTTTAAAGTGTTGATTTCGATAGGTCTCTACCGCTTTTTGTGCGAAATCATCATCGGCTTGTTCATTGTGACTTTGAACTTGAAAAGCCAGAAAATCGGTTACTTTTGTTTTCCAGCGTTGCTCATCCTTTTTTAGCTGTTCAATTCGTTCAATCACCTCTGGTGTGAATTCGTTGAGCTGGCTGCTCTTACCTTCAAGATTATCGACAATATTAAACACTTGCAGACTGGGTTCATAAACCTCTCTCTCTTCGGTATCCATTTGGCTTATTTGATGAGCTATTAACATCTGTTTTTGTTCACTAGAAAGTGAACTATCTTGTAGGATAGCCATTCTCTCAATAGCCTGAATATCGTAGGTGTTCTCGTCACTAAAAAACGCATCTATCTCAATTTGAGTGAAGTAATCAAATTGGCTTTGATGAGCTTGCTCTATAAACGCGAGTGTATCTTCAATATCGATTTCATTAAGCATGTTTGGCCCCATCTTTTTTACTTCAATCAAGGCTATTTTGTAGTCTCGATATCGATTAAAGAGATCGATTAAATAATGATGGGCATCAGGGGCTAAATTACGTTGCTTCGACAGCGTGAGTAGCAGGGAGGTTATCGTTTGACCGGTTTCTTGATGAGTCAAAATGAGATCATCAAAATCCCATCTCAGCTGTTGATTCACAATGAGCTGTGAAAATCCTGTCGCGACGGGAGTTGTTATATCTACAGCAACTAACTGTTGAGTTTGAGGAATCTCGTTTCCGCTGTATTGAGTATCGTCTTCGGAGGAGCCATGTTGAGCATTGAAATAGATAAGCCCCCCCACCACTAAGGCCAATATTGAGCTTAAAAGCAAAATACGTGCTGCAGAGAGGGGGCTGTTATTGCTGTTTTTATTTGGCATTAAAACCCACGGTTTGCAAGGCGGTTAATATGTGCTTTGTATAAGGTTTTTGGATTAGTTTCGCGCCAGCTGACTAAACCAAATAATTGATTTATCTCATCCAAGTGATTCATATTATAGTTGTCGCGTATCACTTTTCCTAAGTGTGAACTACAGCGTGAAACCAGACCATCATTAGGCTCGCTAAATACCCAACTGGTGACACTTAATGCGGCATCACTCACGTCCCAAAAATTGGTGCGCTGACTAGTGCCAGACCACGAGTAGTAATTGACTCCATTGCTCGCTCTTGCAGAACCGTAACCACAGTATTGGCTCGGTATACCTTCAGGGTACTTTTGATTGAACCTGATAGAGCCTTGAGTAGTGAGTGACTCTGTCGAAGCTAGCGTGTCTGCTGGAAATCTGCCACCACCAGATACGCCGGTGACGATTCGAGATAGGGTATTAAATGCAATATTAACTGACCACTCTACCCAAGAGTTGACTGGGATTGCGCCTCTAAGAAAATCTGCGAAGCTGCTGCCCCAATTTACGCCGCCAACAGAGGTGACAGTCGCAACCATCTCAGGGCTGACACTGGCAACATAACGAGCTGTTGGTCCACCATGGCTGTGGCCAATTAAGTTAACTTTTTGAGCGCCAGTATATGCTAGTACAGATTGCACATAAAGTCTGAGTTGTTCTCCTCTGACTTCAGAAGAGTTAATAGGTGATACTCTCGCGACAAAAACCTGTACACCTTGGCTTCTTAAAGCTTGAGGAATACCGTAAAAGTAATCTATCCCTAATGCATCATCAAAGCCCATAAAGCCATGAACCAGTACAACAGGGTATTTAGTCGCCGCAGCGTCGGATTGAGCAGGGTAAAATAAGCTAATTAAAAGGAGTGAAATAACAGTGAGCCATGTTTTCATGAAGTTCCCCAGATTTGTCTTGTTGGTGGCTACTCTCTTGTTGACTTACATCAATCTTGTATGAAAAGTAACCTTGTTTCATTATTGTTAACTGATTAGACCAGAGGTAGCAATAGTTATTTTTTTGATAAAGCCAGTAATCAAGAGGCTTTCGAGTTCGTTTTAAACTGATGTTTATAAAAAAGCTAAAGGATATCTATCACTTTCACTCCTATTTAGGACGCAGCAGGTAAAAATAAGGGGGTGGTTGTATCGATGGAATAAATTGAAATTACCTTGATGTGAGGTGATTTTGTTTAACTTTTGATTAAAAATTAGCAGTTATTCTTTATAAATCTGGGTTGATGAGTGCTTTGAACCGTTCGTTTTGATGAGTAAATAACCTCGATAGGCAAGTTAACGCCCATTTGTTATTCGGAGACAGTCAGTGATTTTAGAAATGAAAAAGGCACTATCGTTAAGTGCCTTTAGGATGATTATGGTCGTTTCTGAAAACGATGAATGGAATTGATAGTGGCTAGAACATAAAATTGATACGTGCAAAGCCGTTGTTGATATCATCTTTATCAATAATGAAGTGCTGCCATCCCAGATCTATCTGCCATTGGGGGCTAATTCTCCAGTAAAGAGACAGATCACTAAACCAGTCACCGCCGTTTTCATCACGGTTTACCTGCACTTGATTTATGATGCTGGTAAAATCACTTCGCCAGTACCATACCCCGCCTCCCAACTTTAAACCTAATGAATCGCTTAACTCCCAGTGATAAGTGAGCCCAAGATCGATTCCACTTGCCGAACGAGGTCCCAATGTGGAGGCTAACTCAACAGAGGGGGTTGGATTCAATGCCATGCCATCAAGGCTAAACCCATAGTTGCCCAGATCTTGATAGCCTAAGTTGATTTGCCAGTTTGGAACAACTTCATATCCTATTCCTAGTCCCCAACTCCTATCACTGTTATCGTTTGCGAATTGACTGACCTGCAAGCCGAGGTCTTCAAGTTGTGATATGTCAATGTCGCTCGATGTTTGGCTATAGCCGCTTTGGACATCGATACTCCATTGTGCATGGACTGTAGTGCAATACAGTAGGCTTGTTGTTAGCAAAGTGACTAGGCTATTTTTTTTCCTTATTATCCCCAATAGCAGTAGAAGAGCCCCACTTATCCAGCCCATTGAACCGCCACTACTGTCATTGTTCACTTCAATTTTTTGGTAGGCATCAACTGTCACTGTGAGTGTACCTTCGACTTCTGAACCGAGTTGGTCTTTAATACGATAGATCACCAGATCTTCTCCTTCATAGCCTAATTGTGGTGTGTATTGAACCTGATTGTCGGAGGTAATACTGGCCAGCCCAAACTCTGCATTGACATAAGTAAGCGTCAATGTTTGCTCGTCACTGTCATTGGACAACACATCGACAAGAATAGCGGTTCTATCATTGGTTGATGCGCGGTCGTTTTGTACAACAGGCGCTTTGTTTGCTTTCACCGAAATGTGAACGGTGGCCGTTGCACTATTACCTTCTCCATCAGTAATGGTATAAAGCACTTGGTCCTCCCCTAAATAACCTGTTGCTGCTTGATATTGAAGCTGCCCTTCATTGTTAATGCTAGCTGTTCCTAATCGGCCTTGAACACTTTGTAACTGAATATCATCACCTTCAGGATCGCTGTCGTTTAATGTTGGGTCTAACAGTAATAAGCTGGACTCGATAAGCTCAATAGAGTCATCTTCAGCATAAGGTGCTCGATTACTGGTATTGGTGATGGCGACACCACCTGGATCAGTGATGTGGAAGTTAGCTTCACCATCGTCATCATTAGACCCCCCGTCGACGATAGTGAGTTGTATGCACCAAGCGCCTTCAATTAATCCTGTTTGCCAACTGCTTTCCCCTGGGGATGGGCAGTAACCTGATTCTCCAATTGCACTGTGGATATGGTTTGAATCATCCTCAACAAAATCGTACCAACCTTGTGCTTGACTGTATTTGCGATAAACGGCATTAGCGGGGATCGACATAGTTAAAGGTAGAACAATTCGGTATTGATTGCCTTGAACAGGCAGTCCACTGGCGACAAAATCAAATACGCCACTGGTAAAACGAAATTCACTGTCTACTGGTAATGCATCGCTTTTATCAAGGAGTAGGGTATTTTGCTCCCCGCCAGTGGCGATACTGCCTACCTTAATACATACTCCAGCTTCTCCTTCAATAAGGTATTGAACTTGATCGTTTTCATTTTCAGGCTGAACATTGCAACTTGGTAGTGCATCCATGAAGTTAGCAACACCATCGAGATCATCGTCACCGAACCCTTCAATGTTATCTGGGATCATGTCGCCGTCACTGTCAGAGCTATCGAGTGTGGGTAAGCTTGACACTAGGTTTAGGTTGCCCTGAATCTGAGTCGTTAATAGCCCGTCAGATACTTCTACTTTGATTTGGTAAGAGCCGAGTTCAACCTCGGTAGGATCGAAACGTATTACGTCGGTTGACGGGTCTAAATCTTGGATTTGAATATCGTTAAATGCCCAGCTGATACTAAGCTGGTCATCCTGGTTAATATCCGAATATTTTGCAGTAATACTTATCTCTCCACCATCTTTAGAGAGCATGACGCTCTGTTCACCACTTTGAGTGACCTCCAGTGATATCTCTGGCGCAATATTACGGTTGACGATATGCAGAAGATGACTGGGTTTATAACCGCTATTGACGGCCTCATCGAGAACCAGCTCTAACTTCTCATCGGGTTCATCAATCCCATCTTCAAGGATCTCTATTTCTAGAGTGATTTCCCGTCCTGATGTGATGACTGCTTGCTGGCTTACCAGACGATAGTCTTCATCTGCTTGTGCATCCCCTTCAAGGACAAAGTCGATGACAACGGGGTACAGTGGTGAGTCACCATTCAAAGAGAGGGTGACTGATGCTGATGTACCTTCTACAACCAATTGATCCTTATGGAAGTTAACTAAGGGGTAAACATCGACTTGCTGACTTGCCACTTTAGTATTGCCTTTACTGTCAGTGGTTTCCCAGTAGACAGTATGACGACCTGGCTGAAATAAAGGTTGTCCATATTTAAGACTGACAGGCAGAGGCTCGCCTTTGCTGTCAAATGCTTTAGCGACACCTAAATCAACTCGGGTGAATAAGCCTTCAGCTTGGACACTCACAGCTTCGGGAACGGTGAGTGTGGGAAGTGCCTCATCATTAGGGGTTATTTGAAGGTTCACTTCAGCTTGGCTGTTTTCGCCATCAGGATCAACGATGAAGTAGCTTAAGTGTATATCGCCCGTGACACCTGAGCTTAAGGTAAGTAATAGTGCTTCATTATCTATTTCTACTGTCCCTAAGCTCGATTCTGCACTGACGAGAGATAACGTATCTTCATCGACATCTTGGTCGTTTGCCAATACCGATAATCGGTATTCTCCGCTCGGGGTATAGTCGAGTTCAAAGGTATCATTCTGTGCGTTGGGCGCATCGTTTACAGGCAGTATTTTGATGTTCACTTCTATGGGATCTGAGCTGGTTTGTTCATCGTTAATAGTGACTGTGAAGTTGTCATCACCGTGAAAGTTTTCATTGGCTTTATAAACCCACTGTGAGCCACTCGTGTCGAGGGTGCCTTGTTGAGGCTGGTTAATCAGACTAATGGTTAACGCGTCGCCGTCATCATCATTGGCGTCCAGATTAAACAGTAATTCAGTGTCCTCTAATGCCTCTAACTGGGTACTGTTGAGAGTGGGAATATCATTAATATTACTCACTTCTATGCTAAAGGCCGGCAAGCTTGCTGATGCGATGGCACTGTCGGTAACACTGATAACGATATTACTGCTTATGCCAACATCTTCATTGGCAGGAGTACCAGACAGTGTCCCGTTGCTGCCGTTAAAGCTTGCCCAGTTCGGTTTGTTACTGACCGAAAAGCTATGAGTGTCATTGCTGTCGGCATCAAGTAGCGTTGGCGTGAAGCTATAAAGGCTATCTTCATCGACTGAGCTTGCTGGTGTGCCACTGATAACTGGCGCATCATTGACGTTGGTCACTGTAATACTAAAAGTTGGTAGGTTGCTTGTTGCTCCTAGATCGTCCCTTACACTGATAATGATGCCATCAAAGTTACCGACATCTTCATTAGTTGGAGTACCGCTTAAAGTACCTGTAGATGGATTAAAACTTGCCCATGAAGGTCGCCCGCTAATATTGAAGGTAAGCAGAGTGCTATCTATATCACTAGCCGCAGGCGTAAAATTAAATTGAGTATCTTCCTCGATTGTATTGGAAGGGGAGCCAGAAATATTTGGAGTATCGTTAATCGCTGTGATGATGATATTAACTGTAATTGAAGACGTTAATATTCCGTCGCTGACTTGAACTGTTAGGTTGTCATTACCATTGAAATCCGCAGTCGGGACGTAGCTAACACTGGCATTATTTCCTGTTTCCAGAATTGAAGCGACGCCCTGGCTTGTTGTTGATGATATTTGCCAGTTTAGCGAGTCGGCATCAGGATCTGATGCGCTTAAGTTGAGGCTAAATGGAGTAGGGTTAGCATCTTCACTCATGGTGATGGTGATTAGACTGCCTTGAGAGATAACCGGAGCAAGATTATAAGTTTTACTTAGGCTATCAGTGGCATCAGCTCCTTGATTTCCTGCTACATCCGTTAATGAAAGGGTTAGGGTGAGTGTGCCTTCATTTAGGCTACTGACATTAACACCGCTCACGGTCTGCGGATCGCTACTAATACTGCCGCTTCCGGTTACTGAGTTGCTGCCATCACTTATCTGGTAGGTAAAACTCTCACCGTTATTACCACCTGTGATGATAAAGCTAAGGGCGGATTCATTGCCAGCATCGATTCTGTTCTGCTCAATTTCAACATTGTATCCAGTGGGGGCAAGTGTATCGATAGTGACTGCATCTGATATTGTTATGCTCTGCGTATTACCAGCCAAGTCGATGGGAGTTAGATGTGCGTCATAGCTGCCATCGGTTAATGTGCTTGCTAGTTCATTATCAAGCCAGTTACCGCTATTAATATCACTAAAACTGTCGGCATCGAAAGGCCCAAATATCGTGTTATTACTATCTTCAAGAGTAAAAGAAAGACTCGCTAAACCACCCGTATCAGAGATTGTTCCATTTAGGGTTGGCGTGGTATCTACACTTGTTATTTTAGTGATGTCTGCGACAGGGTTGATATTGTCGTGAGTCAGAGTCACAAGGTCCACAGCCTGGGCGCTGTTTCCTGCATCATCTTTAGCGATAACCACATAATTAGTGTTTGTGTTATCGGCTAAAGTGAGGCTGATGCTCCAGCTGTTTGCTGCAACAGTGGTTGATGAGATGGCAGTATTGTTGTCGGCAACGCCGTTATTATCAATATCTTCATAGATACCGACCGATATCCCATTTTCACTTTGGCTACCTTGAATCGTGATGGCATTGGTGGACTGATATACATGAGTAATTGGCGTCTGGATGATGACATTATCCGGGGAGATAGAGTCTTCAAGGTAATTCCCTATGGCAGTATCCGTTGTGTTTCCAGCTAAATCACTGGTGCGCAAGATAAAGTAGTTATCCGAATCTTGAGAAAGGTTAACGCTTAGAGACCATGATCCAGAGCTCGATGTACTGCTTGTTAAAGGAGTATTGCTGTCAGCAATGCCATTACCGTCAGCATCGGAAAGAGCGGTTACCGTGATTGCATCTTCAGGATAATCAGCTTGAGATAAGGTTAGTGTGTCGGCATTGACTGCTTGCGAAGTCTGAAGCGGTGTTGCTGATACCGGAGCTTGTGTGTCGACGAGTAAACTTGCTTCAGTAAAGGCGGTAAAGCTAAAGTCGGCATCGTTGCCATTTGCATCTTTAGCTGTATCAGAATTGCCCTGAGCAGATGTCACTGTGACGCCATCACTGTCGTTATCGCCGTTCACAACCGTATAACTAAAGACTAAGCTGGATGCATTGTGTCCACTGGTATAAACCGCGGTTCGGGTGGTGCCTCCAATGGTAAGCGTGGCAGTGGAGTTCGATCCAGAAAGTACAAGCGTATCGTCAAACTGAACTGTTACTGTGATGATGTCGCCAGCTTTTACATTGCCGGTATTTAAGGTTACTGATTGTACAACAGGGCCTAAGGCATCCTTGCTTACAGTATCAACCACAGCAGTTGCTGGGTTGCTGTTAATGTCGGTTACAATCACTGATAGCGTTAAAGTTCCGTCACCGAGTGAGGTGACATCGACGTTAGAGACGGTGTCGTTGACCGAGGATAAAGTGCCTGTGCCATTAATGGTGCCTCCACCACTGGAACTCACAGTGTAAGCGAAACTTGCTCCTGTTTCAGCACTTGAAAAGGTGAAACTCAATGCATCATCGTTAGATGCTAAAATAAGCGCTTGATCTATGCTGACACTGTGTCCGTTTGGCGCAGTGCTGTCTTTAACACTGGTATCATTTACTGCCGTTGCACTGTTACCTGCTGTATCGGTTAAAATCGTGCTAAAGGTTAATGTTCCATCTGTTAAGCTGCTGACATCAATATTGTTTATGGTATCGGTTGCTGTTGATAGCGTACCTGTGCCGATCAAAGGTGTTCCGCCGCCAGAGCTGCTTAATGTGTATGAAAAATTACTGCTTATCTCGCCTCCAGTAAAGGTAAAGCTGACCGAATCTTGATTGCTGCTATTTACCGGGTCTTGATCAATCACCACACTATGTCCGCTGGGAGCATTGGTATCTATCTCTATGGTGAGAGTGGTACTCACAGGTGAGGCGTTACCTGCAGGATCGGTTTGAAATGCTTTTAACCCGTGGCTTGTACTGGCTATCATCGGCATTGACACCGACCATGTGCCAGTACTAACGCTTGTTGTGACTGAGGTTTCACTGCCATTGAGGGTGCCGCTGTTATCTGCATCACTGAATAACGTAATGGTTGCCCCAGTTTCTCCAGAGCCTGAGATCTCCGGTGTTGCATCAGAAGTCAGATTATCGCTATCACTGCTGCCTGAATCTGAACCGATGATAAGATCTAAGCTACTTGGGCTTGTTGGCGCACTGATATCGTATTTTATTGTATTGTCGGTGCTAGTACTGGCTTGGTTAGTAGCACTGGACGCGTCGGTCACGCCACCGGCTAGCACTTGGGCAATAATATCGCCTTCATTAGCACTGATATTGGTTGAAACAGTAAAACTGGTGCCAGAGGAGGCTGAAACAGACGTCACACTTGCGGTCACATCACCCGTTAAACTGATGTCTGATACATCAAAACCAGTGATTGATTCATTAAACAAGACATCGAAGACTACAGTGGCATTATTGGTGGGATCACTCTGGCCGCTGGCTTGATTGATGGTGACGGTCGGCTGGGCATTAACGGTGAGTGTGATGGTGTAATTGCTTGCTGAGTCAGCAACGCCATCATTGACGGTAAAAGTAAAACTAGCACTTGTTGACCCACTAGGGCTGTACTTTAATACGTTAGCATCTAAGTTTGCTTTAGTGACGGTATCGTTGGAAGTGAGCGCCGATTCAGCATTATTGATGGTGCCACTGCTATCAACATCTATCCATAAGCTGCCGTTGACAGGTGCAGCGGTTATGGTGATGTAGCTTAGTGCGTTACCTTCGACGTCACTGTAACCAAAGTCTGAGGTGGTAATAGTGAGTACGCCACCTTCATTGGGAGTGAGAGTATTATTGCTGCCAACAGGCAGGTCGTTAACGGCGCTAACGACCACAGTAGTATCAATATTTCCACTGCTACCGCCATCGCCATCTGTGAGCGCGAATCGAACGGTTCGGGTTGATTCAGTTGGCGCTACATTGTCACTATTTTGATAGGTAATAGCCCGAATAAGTGCTTGTGCTAAGCTTGGTGTCGCATTGGCATTGAAGGTGATGATGAGATCGTTTGCTTCAGAAATAGCATTGGTGAGTGTGCCAATATTTGTCGCGCTGATAGTGATACTCGCGCTAGCAAGACCTGTTGTTGTGACGGTATTATCGAAACCGAGAATATCTTCGCTAGCATCTTTATTGGTGGGGATTGTGACGGTTAAATTACCGGTGTCGAAGTTAATTGAATCCACATCGGTAACAGTCGCATTGGCGCCTATGTCGATATTTTGCTGCCCAGCACCCTCACTGTAATTAAGGTTATCGCTTGCCAGGTTGGTCAAATTAGGGTTGTCGTTCGTTGCGGCTACTGTAACGGTTATATCAGCGTTGCTTGAGGTGCCGCCATCGCCATCATTAATGGTTAAGCGCACATTGCGAGCACCTGTAGTGGGGTTGTCTGTATCGCTGTTCTCATAGGTGAGTGCTCGCACTAAGGTTTGCACGTGTGCTGGTGTTGCAGAAGCATTTAAGTTAATGACAAAGTTGTTACCCGCAGCAATATTATTGCCTAAGGTGCCGATAACGCCAGGGCCGGTAATTGATACATTGCTGCTCGCTGTCGTTCCTGCTAATGAGATAGCGCCGCTGGTATCAATAGAAAGAATATCTTCAGCAGCATCTTCACCCGAGGTAATCGTTAGTGTGAGATTACCCGCATCGAAGTCGCCGCCATCAGCATCGCTAACAGTGGTTTGGGTGCCTTGATCGAGTATCTGGCCGCCATCACCTTCAGTATAGGTAAAGCTGTCACCGTTGAAGCTAGCTGTGGTGGGAGCGTTATTGGTGGGGGCCACGGTGAAAATAATGTTGTCCATAATTAGCGCCATTAAATTTCCGGCACTGGTACTGCCACTGATGGTAAATGAACTGGTAGGGTTGCTCCAGCTGGAAAAACTAACAGTATTTCCTGTTGAGTTACCTCCCCAAGGGGTAGAGGAATTGTTATCTGTAAAAGCGCTATTACCGCTGCCATCAGTGGGAGTAAAAGTAAGACTATTAATTGTGAGTGAAATATCACTGGTATGTATGCTGGTCAAGTTGACAGGGCTGGAAAAAGATAGGGTAATTAAGCTAGCACCGGTGGAGTAATTTACTGCGGCGACGTTGGCAGTTGTGCCTGCATTACCTGAGTTGTCGGCAATCAACCAAGTATCATCATTACTTACGGCGGTAAAAGTAATTCCATCTACTATGGCGGTGATCGTTTGTGTGCCATTACCGCTGACTCCTGATTCGAAGTTTAAGGTGCTGGCCGACAGAGGCATGGCTAGAGTGCCTATGATAAAAAGAAAAATGCCGAATTTCATGTCTCTGTCCTTTATTATTAAGTGTTAGGTCGGCACATTCATTTGTACCGACCGATTACAGCGTATTGAACAAGTGGATGCATTATGAACGTGATGGGAATAGCCCTTGCGTTGCAATGATAAAGTTCACCACTTGGTAGGGCTGTAAATTGTTAATTGATGAGTGTCCACCTGTAGCGCTGGTTTGGTGGGGGCTAATTGTTGTGTCAGGTGTTGCGTTACTGTAGCTATTGACCGACGCAAGACCGTTACTGGATTTGGCCATATACATATTGTTGTCAGGTACTGCTGAGGTACCTTCACTAGCAACGGCTTTTAATTCGGCGTCATGGGTATGACTAGGCATTTGTGTAAGCTGTAAAGTATTGCTTTCTGAACCTGAAAATTGTCCCATTGCTCTAGGGGTTAAGCCCGGGCCATGACCTTGATGCATAGGTGTACGTCCGCGCAGATCAGGCAAACCAAAAGTGGTACGTCCATCACCACCAAACTCAGTGCCTAACAGTGCATACATGGCTTGATTCTGTGAAATTGGAAGAAGGGCTCCATCGCATTTTGCAAAACCTACAGGGGCATAATTAAAGGCCACCATTTTGATTTCACCGATAAAAGGTTCTGACATTGTTACTCTCCTAAGCTTGTTTTTTTCATTCCTTTGCGTATGTTTGGTACTCATCATTTACTGCATAAAATGTCCTAACATGAGCGATTTACAACTCTCTTCACTGGTTCTCAAACATCATAGTGAAGTCGACTTGCCCTTTTTATTACGTCTCTATACCCGTATTCGCCGAGATGAGTTTGCTGCGGCTGACTGGCCTGAGTCGCAATTAAATTCTTTTTTATCTAAGCAGTTCAGTGCCCAGTACCGTTACTATTGCCAGCATTACAACACTGAATATTTCGATATTATCTATTCTCAAAACAGAGCTGTTGGTCGCTTGTTTGTTGACTACTGGCTTGATGAACGTCGAGAGCTCCGTATCGTTGATATCTCTTTGTTACCAGAGTTTCGTGGTTTAGGCATTGCAACTGAGTTGTTTAAAACCTTGTTTGCACAAGCTAGAGATTCAGGTTTATCGGTGACCATACACGTTGAGCGCAATAATCCCGCTAGACGCTTATATGAACGTTTAGGCTTTACATTAAAAACGGTGACTGACGAGGTATATCTGTTAATGGAGTGGCGCTCAGAAACCGTTATGAGCAATGAGCTCATCACTGAGTCTCTACTTCCCTATTAATGACAATTTCATATTGGGTTGATGATGTCGCAGAGCAAAAAAGCCATTGCTTGCCAATGGTTGGATGGCTGAAAGTATAGCAACCCTGCGGTATCCTGTTGGGTAAGGAATCTTTTAGACGGGTGGTAAAGCTTTCGTAGTTTTCACTGTGGGCGGAGCCTGAGATAACTTCATCGATTTTGAGCTCAATGGCGTTACCATCAGTATCTTCAATATTGATGGTTTGACCAATCAGTTTCTTAAAGATTTGATAAGGGGGGATAACTGAAGTTAGCTCTTGATTATTCACGATACGTTCCCTTGTATGTCTACTCATTTACAGTCAAGTATTCTTCGATTTAATGTGTAGTTGAACTTCCTTGTTGTTAAGATGTTAATTTAATGTTTTAAGTTTGTCCACGTGAACATGAGATTATATGTTAATCAATGTTTTAGGGAGGGAGAGAAAAAGTGGAAAGTAGAAGGGAAAAGGGCTAATAAATAGCCCTATGCGCAATTATTTAGCTAACACTGATTTCGTAAGAGGTGAACTTTCGAAGGTTAATGACACCAGTATTAAAGAGTAAATACTGCCCTTTAATTCCGAGCAGTACACCACTGACGACGGGGTCTTTATCGAAGTTATGTGAGCTGATTTTGGTTGGGAATTCAGTCACGGGGAAACGAATGTCTTGTATATCTTCATCTAACTTTTCAATCGCATATTCGCCATGAGCCATACAAATTTCATGTATCTTATTTTCAACTTCAGGCAACAATTCTGCAGCTTTAGCTTTTAGGTCAATATCTTCAGCATTGCCTTTGAGCATCGTGCGCCAGTTAGTTTTATCGGCAATCATTTTGGCCAATTCAACTTCGACAAGACCTGAAATTTGTCTTGTCGACACCTTCAAAATAGGCAGGCCTTGAGTTGCGCCTTGATCTATCCATCGAGTTGGCAGTTGAGTATGACGAGTGATCCCTACCTTAAGCCCTGATGTATTTGAAAGGTAGACATAATGTGGCACGAAACAGTTAGCTTCTCCCCATTCAGGCTCACGACAGGTTCCTTCGGCGAAATGACACGTCTCAGGCTTCATGATGCACATGTCACAACTGGCGAGCTTCCTCATACAGACAAAGCAATGGCCTTGAGAGTAACTCTTCTTGGTTTTTTTACCGCAGTTACTGCAACAAATTTTACCGGTATGAGTCAAGGTGACAGTTGTGCCTATCAGTGGGTTCAAGTCGAGTAACTGCTCGCTGATTGGCAGTTGGTATTGTACCTGCTGGTTATCATCCAGCGTGGCACGCATTTTTCTTATAAGTCCTAACATTGGGTATTCCTAGCCTAATTTGTTGGCAAGTGCGTTCACTGCTTTGCAAGGGGAGGGTTGTTCCCGCTCCATTTCTGTATGAGACAGTGTTTGTTTTTGGATAGTCTATCAGATTGTTGATGTGCTTCTTGATTGATTTTTTCGATTGTTTGAATGGAAGTCTAGATTCAGTAGAGCGTGATCTTAAGGTGGTTTAGGTTGAAACACTTTAAGGGAGGTTCTCCTCCCTTATACTTAGTCTTAGCTAGATTTCGTCCAAAACGACATCGTCACCTATGGCGTACAGTGCTTGGCTAAGTTGCTCTTCTTGATCATCACAATTCATGCCTAGATCAAAGTTTGCTCGAAAGAGGGCAACTCCGGTATGTCCTGCGCTTTCGTAACGGGTGCTAAAGTGTTCAATGTTGATCCCAAGAGCACTGATTTTATTTGATATATCGTGTACTAAACCGGGTCTATCGTAGGCGACTAACGAATAGCTTTTATGGGTAGGTTGCTGGGGTTCTTTACTGGTTTTAGCAAAGGTTAAGCTTAAGCCTTCAATGCATTCTAGATTGTCTACTAAGGTATCCCAATTTGATGCCGGAACCTCCAATAATAGGATGGCTGCAAAAATGCCATCAATATGGCGAAGCTCAGAATCTAACCAGTTTCCTCCATGTCGACTAACAGCATGAGAGATTTGCTCAACTAAACCATTTTTATCCGGCACTTGAAGGGTGACTAGGTAACGTAACATGTTGATATATCTCCTATGGTTTATTATTCTCTCTGGCTTGATGCACTGTAACACTAGTGTCATCTTTGCGTCATATAATACTAAGCATCTGAATGAAGGGCTTGACTCTTTTTAGCATAGCAATCAAAACAATCCCAGTGAAAAGTCAACTGATTATTAATTAACGAGGTTTTAATGGACACTCAAGCGATAAAACCTGAACCTAAGGCCAAAAACCTCCTTATGGGTAAGGGCTCACGTCGTAGAGCGATAACAGACAAGTTGACTCAAGTGGGGGTGACCATCGGTGGAACTATGGTGTTTGTGGCGCTACTGTTGATTTTCTTCTATCTCCTATACATCGTTAAACCCATATTTGATGGCGCTGAAGTTAAGCCTGTTATTAATGTAGAGTTGTTCAGCGATGCGACTCCTGCATTGATGGTCGGCAGCGATGAACAAAATGAGATCATTTACCGTGCATCTGACACCGGTCAGGTCGATTTTTACACGGTTAAAACGGGTCAACTCCTTGAGCGCGAACAATTGGTTTTGCCTGCTGGCGTTCAAGTATCCAGTGGCGCAGTCTCCGCACCGAGCGAACAGCGATTTGCACTTGGCTTAGACAATGGTCAGCTCCTGCTGGCGGAAGTGAATTTTGGGGTAACCTACCCAAACAATCATCGTCTTATTACGCCTGATATTAAATTTCCTGCAGGTCAAGATGCGTTAACCATTGATGCTAATGGCTCTGCACTGCATAACCTCGCTTTTGGTTATAACAGTGAGATGATGAGCTTTGTTTATCAAGATGATGCCAAGGTCTGGCGTTTGGCGCGTCAAGAAGGCGAAGAGAACATGATGACTGAAGAGGTTGAATGGGTCTCCTCGACGGGCATTATCCAGGAAACACCTTTCTCTGTTCAGCAGCAATTGATGACACCAGATCAGCGCCAACTTATTTTGAGAAGCGCTGATAAATTATTTGTTTACGATATTCGTGACGTCGAAGACTTGCAATTAATACAGGTGATAGAGCTTGAACTCGCGAGTACTCAAGTTAAAGAGGTGAGTTTACTTGCTGGCGCTAGTTCACTGCTGGTTAGTTATGAATCAGGTTTAGTGGCTCAATATTTTCAAGTCAATGGTGAGAAAGGGCGTCAATATCAAGAGATAAGAAGTTTTGACAAACTGGGGCCGATTGCCAGTATTGCCAGTGAATTTTATCGAAAAAGTTTTATCACCGTTAGTGAGCAAGGTGAGTTGTCTCTGCTCTACACCACCAGTCAACGTAAGTTATTTTCTGAAACATTCAATATCAGTAACCCAAAGACTATAGGGTTTAGCCCGCGTTCTAATGCGGTTGTTGTCGAAGCGGGTAATCAATTACATCTATTTAGCGTCAAAAATGAGCACCCCGAAGTGTCCTGGAGTGCCATGTGGAGTAAGGTCTGGTATGAGGGCTACCCTGAGCCTAAGTATGTGTGGCAGTCCACTTCAGGTTCTGATGATTTTGAAGCAAAGCTAAGCTTAATGCCGCTGGCATTCGGAACCATGAAAGCTGCACTTTATGCCATGCTATTTGCCACACCATTAGCACTAGCGGGGGCGGTTTATACCGCTTATTTCATGTCACCTAAGGTGCGCGCGATTGTTAAGCCAACCATTGAAATTATGGAAGCCTTACCCACCGTCATTTTGGGGTTCTTAGCTGGGCTTTGGCTTGCGCCATTAATCGAAGATAACCTGCCGGGGATCTTAGTCTTGATGATCTTGCTGCCGGTTTCAATTCTATCCAGTGCCTTTGGCTGGCACCATTTACCGGGCAAGTGGAAGCAAAGATTACCTGAGACATACCAAGAGTTGATGTTAATTCCAGTGATTCTCTTTATTGGTTGGTTCTCTTTTGCCATAAGCCCTGCGATTGAAATCGCACTGTTTGATGGTGATTCTCGTATGTTTATCACTAACGAATTAGGCATAACCTTCGATCAACGAAATGCTCTGGTTGTCGGCATCGCAATGGGGTTTGCTGTCATACCGACCATATTCTCTATTGCAGAAGACGCGGTTTTCTCTGTGCCTCGCCATCTCTCAAATGGCAGCTTGGCACTGGGAGCGACTAATTGGCAAACCTTGACTCGTGTGGTGTTACTCACCGCAAGCCCTGGTATTTTCTCTGCTGTGATGATGGGACTCGGCCGCGCAGTGGGTGAAACCATGATTGTGTTAATGGCGACAGGTAACACGGCCATTATGGAGTGGAGTGTGTTTGAAGGGATGAGAACGTTAGCTGCAAATATTGCGGTTGAGATGCCAGAGTCGGCAATAGGCAGTTCTCATTATCGTGTGCTCTTCTTAGCTGCGTTTGTACTCTTTGTATTTACCTTCTTCTTTAACACCATTGCAGAAGTTGTCAGGCAGCGTCTTCGTGAACGTTATAGCTCTCTTTAAATATCAGAACATGATGATTAGGCATATGAACTTGAATATGAATATTTTAAAGCTACATCTAGAGAGTGATGTTATGGGTAAGTGGATTGTAGCCTGCTCTCCTTGGACGTGTGAATTTTTGGGAGCGGAGTCATGAGCACTGGTAAGTGGTTTAAATCTGGCTCTCCATGGATCTGGATGACCGGCGGCGCCGTCAGCATCAGTTTGATTGCCGTTTTAGGTTTACTGTTGATGATTGCTTGGCGAGGTCTAAGCTACTTTTGGCCTGCTGAAATTTACCAGTGGGAATTGAATGATCCTAACGGGCAGCCATACACCTTAATTGGTGAGATTTACGACAGTGAAGAGGTGCCGACTGAACGATTAATTGCTGCAGGACATGACTTTGAGTCGCTGCCGGGTGATACCGTAAAACGTTACCTAGTCAAGACTGGTAACCGTGAGTTTGTCGGTTTAGATTTTCGTTGGGTTTTAGCGACAGATATCATTTCACGTAGTAAGCCTGAAAACGTAGCGGTAATAGAGCGCAGTAAAAATGGTGACTTTTTTGGTTACCCTATTGCCGTGATTGAAAACGGTCAACGTCTACCTCTTGATGATGTTGAGAGCTCGTTTGAGTCTCATATTGAACGTGCAGTAGCGCTAAATAATGATGCGGTTAAGCTGCAAAAAAGCGAGATCGGCTCAATCAATTATGCACTTGAAAAACTAAGGTTAAAAGAGCGTGGTTATGAATTAGATGAGCAGTTAACTGATAAGCGTAAACTTGCCCTTGCAACTCAACGAGCTGAGTTGCAAGCTGAGTATCTGCTTTTAGAAAAGCAATTTTTTGCGCTCAGAGAAGAGGCGGGTCGAGATTCTGTTGTCATTAAAGACATGCGAGGCATGGAAGTCACCTTAAGGTTAGATTCTATTCTTGATGTCACCTATGCCAATCGTATGGGATTGATCAGTAAAGTCGGTCACTGGTTTGTTGGAATAGGCCGCTTTGTTAGTGATGACCCGCGTGAAGCGAATACCGAAGGTGGAGTGTTTCCAGCCATTTTTGGTACTGTCTTTATGGTGATGTTGATGGCGGTTATTGTGACGCCATTTGGTGTGGTTGCTGCTATCTATCTGCATGAATATGCAAAAAAAGGACCGGTAACTAAGATGATCCGCATTGCGGTGATCAACTTAGCGGGTGTGCCCTCTATTGTTTACGGTGTATTCGGATTAGGCTTCTTTGTGTATATGTTTGGCGGCACCTTAGATCAGCTCTTTTATCCAGAAGCGCTGCCAACACCGACATTTGGCTCTCCCGGTGTGATTTGGTCTGCGCTGACCTTAGCAATATTAACGCTGCCAGTGGTTATTGTATCGACTGAAGAGGGGCTGAGTCGTATTCCAAGTGCGGTTCGCCAAGGCAGCTTAGCGTTGGGCGCAACGAAAGCGGAGACTCTATGGCGTATCGTGATCCCGATGGCAAGTCCGGCAATCATGACGGGGCTTATTCTCGCGGTAGCGCGAGCGGCTGGAGAAGTGGCTCCCTTAATGCTGGTTGGTGTGGTAAAACTCGCCCCTAATTTGCCGATAGACATGAATTTTCCCTTTGTGCATCTGGAACGAAAGTTTATGCACTTAGGCTTCCATATATATGATGTGGGCTTTCAGAGTCCTAATGTTGAGGCGGCAAGGCCGCTAGTGTATGCGACCTCTTTTCTACTGGTTTCTGTCATCGTGTCATTAAATTTGACTGCGATTGCTGTTCGAAACCATCTACGAGAAAAGTACCGTTCGTTAGAGCATTAAAGACACAGATTAATTTTCTCAAGCTCCCCATAGTGTGGAAGTTCTTGGGAGTGCTGTTGACAAAAACATCGCCACGAGAGTGGTATCAATAGAGATGCGAAGCAGATCTATTAAGTGATAGGACATAACATGATTTCGATAGATAAGTCTGCCATGAGCACAAACCAAATAGACCTTAACAATTTGAGTCAAGAAGACACTGCTTTGGAGATCCGAAACTTAGATCTTAAGTATGGAGACAAACAGGCTCTATTTGATGTGTCGATGAAAATACCTGAAAAACAAGTGACCGCATTTATTGGTCCCAGTGGTTGTGGTAAGTCGACTTTACTTCGTTGTATTAATCGCATGAACGATCTCGTGGAAAAATGCCATATCAGTGGTGAGATTTTACTGAATGGGCAAAACATCTATGACAAAAAGGTTGATGTAGCGGCATTGAGGCGCAATGTGGGGATGGTGTTTCAGCGTCCTAACCCATTTCCTAAATCTATCTATGAGAATGTGGTGTACGGCTTGCGTCTGCAAGGGGTCAACAATCGACGGGACCTTGATGACGCGGCTGAGCGTTCACTTCGTGGTGCGGCTATTTGGGATGAAGTGAAAGACAGATTACATGACAATGCGTTTGGTCTTTCAGGTGGTCAACAGCAACGTCTGGTGATTGCACGTGCGATTGCGATCGAACCTGAAGTCTTGCTGCTCGATGAGCCCACTTCAGCGCTTGATCCTATTTCGACATTGACCATTGAAGAGCTAATCACTGAGTTAAAATCTAAGTACACCGTTGTCATCGTGACGCATAATATGCAGCAGGCTGCACGTGTGTCAGATCAAACTGCTTTTATGTATATGGGAGAGTTGGTTGAGTATGCCGATACCAACACGATATTTACGACGCCCAGAAAACGTAAAACGGAAGATTACATTACCGGGCGTTACGGCTAAATACGTTAATTTGTGGCTTTCAGTGTCCATTTTATAAAGAATTAAAAGGTTTAAGCACAATGGAAAATATGAACTTAAGTAAACATATTTCAGGCCAATTTAATGCTGAACTCGACGATATTCGCAATCGTGTCCTAGCGATGGGCGGACTTGTTGAGCGTCAACTTGAGCAGTCTCTTGATGCGCTAGGCGCGTTGGATGCTGATTTAGCGCAGAGAGTTATTGATGGCGATCGTATGGTCAATGATATGGAGGTTGCTATCGATGAAGAGTGCACCCGCATAATCGCTAAACGTCAGCCAGCGGCGAGTGATCTGCGTTTAGTGCTGGCGATTTCAAAAACAATCACAGATTTGGAACGTATCGGCGATGCTTGCGCAAAAATTGCAAAAGCAGCGCTGGATAAGCGTTCTAAAAATCAACAGCCACTCTTGGTGAGTATTGAAAACATGGGCCGTCATGCGACGCGCTTACTGCATGATACTTTGGATGCCTTGGCTCGTATGGATGCGGAAAAGGCGCTACAGCTGCACAAAGAAGACGTTAAAATAGACAAGGAGTATGAAGGGATCATTCGTCAACTGATGACTTATATGATGGCCGACCCTAGGTCTATTCCTGAGGTGCTGGATGTGCTTTGGGCTGCACGTGCTGTAGAGCGGGTGGGTGATCGTTGTCAAAACATCTGTGAATACATCATCTACTACGTAAAAGGTAAAGATGTGCGTCATGTCTCTTACGAAGAGATGGAGAAAGATCTTAAGTTTTAAATTTAGCGACTTATGTTGTTGCTCTTTTGTTAAAAAGCAGCATTAGGCTGCTTTTTGTCTTATATGAGAGGTAAAGGGAGCGTTAGCTCAGAATTAACGATTAAAATCCTGTATAGTATTCAAATCTTTGTGTATAAGCAGATTGTATGCAATAGCGCTGTGTTTACCACTTTTTGGCTTAGGTATGTGGCAGTTATTAAATGAGTCTGTTGTTTCTTGATTTTAAGTTATTAATTTAAAAATAAAAATATAACTTAAGCTCGAGTATTAAACCTCAGTTTTATCTGGGTATATAGCCTTAACAGGCGTGCACAAATTATGATTTCCGGCACAGATACAGGCATAACCATAACGTTACGCATTGTATGATGTCTCACCATTTAATGTGATCGGGATATCTTGTAGTTGAGTGAGCCTTACTTAAACCCACTTAAGATGCTTTATTGAGCATCTAACAACAGGTTTAGGTATATCAACTATGTGCTAATTTGCGAGAGTGGTATGTCGATCAAATCCAGTATAAATCCTCCTGTTTTCTTTTCCTCTGTTTTCCTGATTGCGTTAATGGTATTTGTTGGGGCTATATGGCCTTCACAAGTACAACTCATATTTAAGTCTGTTCAATCCTGGTTCGAACTCAAAGCTGGGTGGCTGTACATCTTAGGTGTTGCCGTTTTTTTGATCTTTATCATCTTTGTGATGATGAGTCGCTTTGGTGATATCAAATTAGGCCCAGATCATGCTGAACCTGACTACAGCTATAAAAGCTGGATAGCCATGCTCTTTTCCGCTGGAATGGGCATTGGTTTGATGTTTTTCGGGGTTGCAGAGCCTGTTATGCATTATTTAGCACCGCCCGATGCGACTCCTGAGTCGATTCAAGCCGCTAAAGATGCCATGAAGATCACCTTCTTCCATTGGGGGATCCATGCGTGGGCTATCTATGCCGTCGTTGCGCTAAGTTTGGCTTATTTCTCCTATCGCCATAAGTTACCGCTACTTCCTCGAAGTGCGCTTTACCCTTTAATTGGTGAACGTATATATGGCCCTATCGGCCATGCAGTGGATACGTTTGCGGTACTCGGTACCATGTTTGGTGTCGCAACATCGCTAGGTTTCGGGGTATTACAGGTCAACTCAGGTCTGAATTACCTACTTGATGTTCCTGTTAATGCGTACGTACAAGTTGGGTTAATTATTGGTATCTCTTTAATTGCCACCTTGTCTGTTTTCTCTGGTTTAGATAACGGGGTGAGACGACTCAGTGAACTCAACCTTGGCTTAGCTGCATTACTGCTTCTTTTCGTGATGATTTTTGGTCCGACAGTTGAGCTACTGCAAGCGTTTGTGCAAAACACCGGAAGTTATCTTAGTGATATTGTAGGCAAAACATTTAACTTATATGCCTATGAGCAGAAAAATGACTGGTTAGGTGGTTGGACATTACTTTATTGGGGCTGGTGGATCTCATGGTCTCCTTTCGTTGGCACCTTTATTGCCCGCGTATCACGTGGCCGAACCATTAGAGAGTTCCTTATCGGTGTGTTATTTGTGCCGACCGCATTTACGTTTTTGTGGATGACAGTATTCGGTAACACAGCCATTGATGCGATTATGAATCATGGAGCAACGTATTTATCTGACGCGGTTTCTTCAGATGTATCTGTTGCTTTGTTTGTGTTTTTCGAACATATGCCGTTCTCAACCTTGTTATCGACGATCGCGCTGTGTTTGGTTGTGACGTTCTTTGTTACATCGTCGGATTCTGGTTCGCTGGTTATCGATAACCTGACCTCAGGTGGCGATCAAAACGCACCTGTTTGGCAGCGTGTCTTCTGGGCTCTGTTACAAGGTGTTGTGGCATCAGTACTCTTGCTTGCTGGTGGTCTGCAGGCATTGCAAACTGTCGCTATCGCCAGTGCGTTGCCGTTCTTGTTGATTATGTTCTTAATGTGTATTGGTTTATACAAGGCATTGAAAGATGACTGGCTTAAAATCAATAGTGTGCAGTTACATAATACCAGCGTACAGTTCACTAAAACTGATGTGAACTGGGAAGATCACATTGATGTTCTGGTCTCTCATCCTAGCCAGAAGAATGCACAAGACTTCCTCGATAACGTGGCGACTCCGGCACTGACTAAGGTATGTGAAAGCTTTATTAGTAAAGAGATCCCTGCGGAATTGCTACATTTTGAAAACCGCATTCGTTTCGTTATCGCTAATGAAGAATATGACGATTTCGCCTATGGTCTACGTGTCCGTGCTTTCACCATCATTAACCCAATTGAGAGTGAGGTTGATGGTGGTGATACTGAGTACTACCGTGTTGAGGTATTCCTTGAGCATGGTGGTCAGCATTATGATGTGATGGGCTTTAATCAAGATCAGATCTTGGCAGATGTTGTGACGCAGTATGAAAAATATCTGCATTATTTGCACCTGACAAACTCTGAGTATGTGGGTAATGAAAGTTAGTTTCATTATCTAGGTGCATTAAAGTAGACTCAAACAGCCCTTTTAAGGGCTGTTTCTTTATCAATTATCCCCATTTTGCGATAAAATCGTTTTTTGGTACTATTCGTTTTAGTGTGACTTTGTATAAATAAGTAGAGATGAACTTTATGTCAGCAAGCCAAGGGCAAAGTAAATTAGATAAAGTGTTGGCCGAAGCCAGAGAGTATAAAGCCAAACGTGAGACAGGTTACCGTGAGCAAGCGTTAAAACTCTACCCATGGATTTGTGGACGTTGTACTCGTGAATTTACCAATGCCAACTTACGAGAGTTAACAGTGCATCATGTGGATCATAATCACGATAATAATCCATCAGATGGCTCTAACTGGGAACTCTTGTGTTTATATTGCCATGATAATGAGCATTCTAAATTTGAAGAGTTAATCCAATACGGCGCGACCAAGGAAGCTGCCGTTGATGGCGCGACCTACAATCCGTTTGCTAACCTCAAAGGTATGATGAAGAAATAGCATTTGGCTTTAAAAGGAAGAGATATGCAGTGCGCATATCTCTTTTTTAGTCTTACACTTCTTCCGTGTCACCCTGCAGACGAGCTTCTGTTTCAATCCATTTGTCTCTTGTGAGTTTTAGGCAATTCTCACCTTTACCCAACGCGATTTTTCTTGCTGGGATTAATTCCAGTACCTTCGTTTTAAAAGCGTCATCAGCGTTGCCCCATTCGACGATTTCATCGATGTTGCGATAACAACCCATGCAGATATCTTCGTCATTGAGTCCACATTTTGCTACACAAGGGGAATGAATCATTCTATGCCTACTTCACGTTTTTAGACTGTCATTTTGAAGAGGGGATATTAATGATCTTCGTCACACAATTCAAGTGTGGCCAGAGTTTACACAGTCTTATGTGAGTTGGGGAGAGACTGTGTTGGATAAATATCATGAGCGTATTCTACTATAGGTAAATAACCATTAATTTGGTAAACTTCAGCGGAATTTTTTTCCTATTTTTACCCACTTTTCAGTTAAAGACGAAGAGTGATTGGGGGCGTTATGAAAGCGTTGTTACGGTTAAGTTTTATGACATTGGTGGGCTTGTTAACTACCGCATGCTCTTTGTTGGAGGTGAAGTTAGAAAGTGGTATCCAACCTCTGCCTCAAGAGCAATTAAATATGCGTGTTTTTAGCCGTGATTTTAGCAGCTCTTTTTACAGCAAAGTGGAGCAGACTGCCGATCAAATTGCTTTTCGCAGTCAGGATGAAGCAGATGCTGTTTTCATTCAATCAAATACGCTCATGTGGAAGATTTTTTCTGAACAAGCGCTGCAACGCACCATTTTTCAAGCCTCACCAGTGGCTGCGATGGTCGATACTTGGGCATTGACGGCGCAGATGACAGACTTTTATGAGAGAGGGGCAGGCAAAGCCTTATTTGGTTCACAGCAAACATTAGCGGTTAAGACAAGCAGAGCCTTACTACTCGAATTTGAAAATACCATCAAAGGTTTCGTTAAGCCGGGTGATTTTGCCAAGAACCAAGCGTTTATTGAGCAATATATACAAAAAAATCCACTGACAGAGATGACCTTCAGCCGTCACTCAGCCTTTAACGATTGGCTCGCTTTCAGAGGATTAAATGAGTTTGAAGCGGTAACGACCTTTGGTTCAGTTCCTGAAGTGATGAGTGATATTTCAGATCGCATGGCGATGATTGCCGAACAGATGCCAAAAGTCATCGCTTGGAAAGCGGAGTTATACGCGCTTCATTCTAATCTTAATGTGGCTGAGATCCAGAGTACGCTAACTAATATTAGCGACACCTCGGCTAAGTTTCGTGAGCTGATGGCTCAGAGCCCTGAGATGATGGAAGCGCTGGCGGTGGATATGCGCAGTGAACTAAGCCCGTTACTTCAACAGTTGAGTGAGTCAACTGATGACAAGTTAGCTCAGCTGTCTGTAGAACGTCAGGCGTTAGAGCTAATGGTAAAGAATGAACGTATAGCCTTAGAAAATATGATCACGCGAGAGCGTGTGGCAGCTGCCGCTAATTTAGATGAGATCTCTAAGCACACTGTTGAAGTGGTGTTTCAAGAACTGACAAACACACTGAAGAGTTTGATCCTGTACTTTGTACTCTTCCTTGGTGTGGTCTTTTTTGCACCATTAGGTTTAGGAGTTTGGCTGGGTAAACGCATGGAAAGTAAGCGTGTTAACAAGCAGGCTAAAAGCGCATAAATGATAGCCCACAATGCCTTGTTATCTCAGTTGGATACGCTATTAGTTCAAAGCCGTGAACTGTGGCAAGTGAAAGCATTTAATTGCGATGCTCTGCCTTGGCAGGAGAGGTTTCCTCATCTTGCCGAGTGTGTTTGGTCGCTTGATGACTGTGAGCTTGATAACATTGATAAAGTACAAGCTGATTTACTGGCTTACTTATTGCCCGCACTTAAGGCCGATCTCGCTGATTTGGGTTTGGAGTGGCGCTTAGAACTACTCGATATCAAGGCACCTAGCACCCAAACACATCAGTCTGAAGTGATTGGCCAACAAGATGCTGGCCATTTCAGCGCAGGGATTAAGGGGCGAAAATGGGCTCAGATAAACGCATTTACTCAGCAGATAGACAATGGGCAGAGTGAAGTGCTTGAATGGTGCGCAGGTAAAGGGCACCTTGGACGATTAATCGCAAAGGCATACGATAGGCAGGTCGTCAGCTTAGAGTGGCAACAAGGGCTTTGTGAAGCCGGTGAAGTGTTTGCTAAGCAGTGGCAATTGCCACAACGGTTTATCTGCGCTGATGCTTTTGATGCACAGCAAAGTGAACTTAAAGTTGAACAGCAAGCCGTTGCCCTGCATGCTTGTGGTGACCTCCATGTGCGTTTGCTACATCTAGCGACGAAGGCGGGAACGCGAGATATTGCCATCTCACCGTGTTGTTACCATTTGATCCAAGCTCAGGAATATCAAGCTATGTCGCGGCTTGGTATTAAAAGTGAGTTAAGATTAACGCGTCATGATCTTCAGTTGCCTTTACAGCAAAGTACAATAGCGAATGAAAAACAGTTGAGCTTAAGGCATAAAGAGATAGCTTGGCGCTTAGGTTTTGATTGTCTGCAGCGTGACGTCAGAGAGGTAAGTCAGTACTTACCTATTCCTTCAATAAAGCAAAGTCAGCTGAGCGGAGAGTTTGCTGCTTTCTGTGTTTGGGCGGCAGAGCAAAAAGCAGTGACTCTTCCTAAAGTAGTCGATTTTGAGCATTTTCTTCATTTAGGGATTGAACGGCAAAAATTGACCCGCAGGGTTGATCTTGTCGCTCACCTATTTCGCGCTGTGTTCGAGCATTGGTTACTGCTCGATAGAGTCTGTTTTTTGGAGGAGCAAGGTTATCAAGTCAGCTTAGAAGTGTTTTGTGATAATGCGATAACACCAAGAAATTCACTGATTAAGGCTAAAAGGTAGACAAGTTTACGTTTATAGTATTAATTGGTACATAAGTAACTATTTATAATAAGAATTTGTATCTTACTGTGTTTGATTATGAATTCAAACTCTCGGCAACTGGATCCCAGTTAAGGTTAAATGAGCAAATAAAGTGAACCTAAGACGGTTTTCTATTGAATCATTAGTCTTTTCTTGTTCAAATGTCGGGTTAACACTAAAAACAATATTTATTGGTTGTTTTTCAATCAATATAGTGAGCGAAATATTACTGTTGCATGAAATATTCCCGAGTATTTATTAATAGCCTGGCATATGAACTGGCACCTGAAGTCGTGTCCACTTCCGATTTAGAATCTAGATTGGCACCGCTATACAAGAAATTTCGCATTCCAATGGGGCAACTTGCCGCATTGACTGGTATTCAGGAGCGCCGATGGTGGCCTAAAGGTCATCGGTTATCCGATGGTGCCTTGGCGGCTGCACATAAGGCAATTGATGAAACTGGCATAAAAGTCGGTGATCTGGGCGCTGTGGTGTATACCGGAGTTTGTCGAGATCAACATGAACCTGCTACCGCATGTCGTATTGCTGCTGAGCTTGGCGTATCTAAAGATACCGCTATTTATGATATCAGTAACGCCTGTTTAGGTGTTTTATCTGGTATTTTGGATATCGCTAACCGTATCGAGTTAGGGCAAATCAAAGCGGGTCTAGTGGTTTCGTGTGAATCAGCCCGTCATATTGTCGATATTACAATCGATAACATGTTGGCGGATCAAACGATGCAGAATTATGCTCAGTCACTGGCGACATTAACCGGTGGGTCTGGCGCTGTGGCGGTATTACTCACCGACGGTAGTTTACCGTTAAGAGGCGATCGTGAGCATCAGCTTTTAGGGGCTAGCCACCTTTCTGCACCTGAGCATCACAATCTTTGCCAGTGGGGCTTACAGGAAGCAGGCTTACATCTTTATCGTGAGTTTATGCGCACCGATGGTGTGGCCTTACTTAAAGAGGGGGTTGAGCTTGCTCGTCATACTTGGAGTCATTTCCTTGAACAACGTGACTGGGTGGTTGAACAGGTCGATAAGGTTATCTGCCATCAGGTGGGATCGTCTAATCGTCGTTTGGTGCTGAATGCCTTGAACATACCTCAAGAG
This sequence comes from Shewanella hanedai, assembly GCF_007197645.1. Lineage (GTDB taxonomy): Bacteria > Pseudomonadota > Gammaproteobacteria > Enterobacterales > Shewanellaceae > Shewanella > Shewanella hanedai. The sequence goes on along the minus strand of NZ_VKGK01000010.1, from coordinate 100,712 downwards.
AAAGAGTTTCCCACATATCAGTTGCTCGGCAATATGGGCACGGTATCTTTACCTGTTACGGCTGCCATGGCGCATGATCAAGGTTTCCTTAAAAAGGGCGATCAGGTGAGCTTTCTCGGAATCGGCAGTGGTTTAAACTGCATGATGTTAGGGATTAAGTGGTAAGCAATACTGCATTTAAAGGGTGAATTCAGTTCGGATGCCGAGAGCGGCGGTGAACTGTGGGTATACACTCTATCAAATATATAAAAACAGGGCCTCTTAACCGAGGCTTTGTTAATAAGAATATTAGGAAGCGTCATGTTAGACACTCTGTTTCCCTTCAAGCGTAATTATCTCGATAGAAATGGCCATAAGCTGCAGTATGTCAACGAAGGGCAAGGTGAGCCAGTTGTTATGGTTCATGGTAACCCGAGCTGGTCATTCTATTATCGCAATGTGGTGACAGCGCTTAGCGGTGATCATCAATGTATCGTGCCGGATCATATTGGTTGTGGCTTGTCAGATAAGCCAGATGATAGCGGTTATGATTACACGCTAAAAAATCGTATTGACGACCTTGAAGCACTGCTTGACCACCTTGATGTGAAAGAGAACATCACCTTAGTGGTTCATGATTGGGGCGGAATGATTGGCATGGGTTACGCGGCCCGTTACCCAGAACGCATAAAACGTCTTGTGATTTTGAACACTGGTGCTTTTCATCTTCCAGAGTCAAAACCTTTCCCTTGGCCATTGTGGATCTGTCGTAATACCTTATTGGGCACAGCCTTAGTACGCGGGTTTAATGCTTTCTCATCTATCGCCTCATATGTAGGTGTTAAGCGTAAGCCTATGCCTGCTGAGATCAGAAATGCTTATGTCGCACCATTTAACTCATGGGCGAATCGCATCTCTACTTTGAGATTTGTGCAAGATATCCCGCTTAAGCCAGGTGATAGAAATTATGAGCTTGTGTCTGAGATAGAGGCAAGTTTGCCTAAGTTTGCCAATGTACCAACGCTTATCTGTTGGGGTCTTAAAGATTTCGTTTTCGATAAACATTTCTTAGCCCAATGGAAAGTCGAGATGCCACACGCAAGCGTGCATGAATTTGCTGATTGTGGTCACTATATTCTTGAAGATGCTAGCGAAGAGGTTGTAGGGCATATTCGTGATTTTGTCTCAGACAAGTCACTTGCCGCGAACAGCTAGCTTGACCGTTTGAACTGGTATTAGCGGATCCCATGATCCGCTTTTTCATTTAAAGAAACGAGTAAGGTCACAATATGACTCTCTCTTCACAAGATTTCTCACTAAAGAACAGTGCGAGTGGCGCGAACCTTTGTCGCCATTTAACGCAAGCATCACACGCCTTCCCAGAACAGCTCGCCGTTGCAGTACAACGCGCCTCAGGTTCATTTTTCTCAACTAAGACACTCTCATATCAAGAACTCAACTTTGCAGAACTAAACCGTCAAAGTGATAAGTTGGCCTATGGCTTGAATGCTTACGGGATCACCCGTGGCATGAAAGCGGTGTTGATGGTGACTCCGAGCCTGGATTTTTTCACCCTGACGTTTGCTCTGTTTAAAGCGGGAATAGTGCCTATTTTGGTCGATCCTGGTATGGGGGTGAAAAACTTAAAGCAGTGCTTTATCGAGTCAAAGCCCGATGCGTTTATTGGTATTCCTAAAGCACATTTAGCCAGAAAGCTATTTGGGTGGGGTAAAGAGAGTGTTAAGTCTCTCATAACCGTGGGCGGCGTGAGCATTAACGGCAAAAGTTGCTGGGGTGGGGTGACGTTAGCTGAGTTGCAACAACATACTTCTGATGAGCCTTATGACATGGCTTGGCTCGAAGATGATGAGATGGCGGCGATTCTCTTTACCAGTGGCAGCACTGGAACCCCAAAAGGGGTGGTGTATTCACATAAGATGTTTGAAGCGCAGATCACTGCACTTAGACATGATTATGATATCGAACCAGGTGAACGTGATTTAGCGACGTTCCCCTTGTTTTCACTCTTTGGTCCTGCGTTAGGCATGGCTTCTATCATTCCAGAGATGGATGCGAGCAAGCCCATTACTGCTAACCCTGATTATCTTTTTGCTGCTATTGATAAGTACCAATGCACCAATATGTTCGTTAATCCTGCCTTGATTGAGCGGCTAGGACAGGCTGGTGTGTCTGAGAGTCATTGTCATAAATTACCGAGTATTAAGCGGGTTATTTCAGCTGGCGCGCCCGCGACTATCGCTTCCATTAAACATTTTAGCCATATGCTGAGTGAGGAAGTTGAAGTGCTTAACTCCTACGGGGCGACGGAGTCTTTACCTTTGAGTAAGATGGCCAGTGAAGCATTGTTTGACACCACGAGTGTCACTGATAATGGCGGCGGGATCTGTGTCGGGCATGCGATAGATGGTGTCGATATTGCGATCATCGAGATAGATGAAGCCCCGATTCACAACTGGGATAATGCTTTGCGCTTACCAACCGGAGAGATCGGTGAGATAGTGGTAAAAGGGGCGATGGTCAGCCGCAGTTATTACCAACGAAACAGCGCCACAGAGCAGGCTAAAATTGCCGATGGTGATGCGGTGCGTCATCGTATGGGCGACTTAGGGTATCTTGATAGTGATGGGCTGTTATGGATGTGCGGTCGTAAAGCTCACCGAGTCGATGCGAGTATTCATGTGGATAATCAGCCTCAACGCTATTTTTCCATCCCATGTGAGCGAATATTTAATACCCATCCTCAAGTGAAACGCTCAGCGCTGGTTGGCGTTGTCGTTAAAGGGGATACGGTGCCACTTCTGTGCATTGAACTTGATTCTTCTTTGGCCTGTTCGCGAGGCGCAAGTCTTTATGCTGATCTCAATGAAATAGCCCAGCAGCATGGTCAAACTAAGGGCATTAGCCGTTTTCTTATTCACCCTGATTTTCCTGTCGATATCCGTCATAACGCCAAAATATTCCGTGAAAAGCTTGCGGTGTGGGCACAACATCAACATAAGGAATAGCGTTATATGTCGGTAACTTTCGAGCAACCTACACCAGAATTGTCTGATTTTGACCCTTTAGAGCAAGCTGCGTTAACCAAGCTTAAGGCTAAGGCCAATCAAGCCTTCGTGACTGGCGCTGGCGGCTTTCTCGGTAAAGCTATTTGTAAACGCTTACTAGCAGCTGGCATCAGTGTGACCGGTTTTGCTCGCGGTGATTATCCTGAACTCAGTGCGATGGGGGTCAATATGGTTCGTGGAGATATTGCCGATCAGGCTTGTGTCACTGCAGCCATGAAAGGCTGTGATCTGGTGTTTCATGTGGCATCAAAAGCGGGAGTCTGGGGCAGTAAGATGAGCTACTTCTCTCCTAATGTGGCTGGTGCTGCGAATATTATTCTGGCATGTCAGAAGTTAGCGATCACAAACCTAGTGTACACGAGTACGCCAAGTGTCACTTTTGCTGGAAAGGATGAGTCTGGCATCGATGAAAGTGCGCCTTATGCAGATACATATCTGAACTATTACGGTGAATCGAAAGCGGTAGCCGAAAAAATGGTGTTAGAGGCCAATACAGAGTCATTGAAAACCATCGCCTTGAGACCTCATCTAATTTGGGGGCCTGAAGATCCTCATCTTGTGCCTCGAGTGATAGAGCGTGCGAAAGCTGGCAGGCTTAAACTGGTAGGCACAAAGGACAAGCTGGTCGATACCATTTATGTGGATAATGCGGCTTTTGCTCATATTCTTGCAGCGTTAAACTTGTTTGAATCAGATTCAGTTTCAGCGGGTAAAGCGTATTACCTTAGCAACGATGAACCTATCACCATGGCTGATATGCTCAATAAAATCTTAGCCTGCGTTGATATGCCAAAAGTGACTAAGCGCGTGCCAGCATCGCTTGCTTTTGGGGTCGGTGCAGTACTTGAAACGCTATATGTTTTGATGAATAAACAAGAAGAGCCCATGATGACTCGTTTTGTCGCTAGGCAGTTATCGACCAGTCACTATTTTAACATTACAGCCGCAAAAACTGATTTCGGTTATTCGCCTGTTGTGAGCATTGACCAAGGGATGGTGAGATTGAAAGAGTATCTTAATCAATAAAGCCATTCAGGATTTTAATAGATAGCGTTAAGGATAACCACTTCAAGGATGAAAATGTGACCAAGATTAAATCGAGAATTAACACCTTATCAGTTACAGTACTTAGCTTTTGTTTTGCCACTGTATCACCTGTCTTAATGGCGGCGAGTTTGAGCCCCATGAGTTTAGCTTTATTTGCCGATCTTGATCTTGTTGATACCGGCTCGTCCCACAATATCTCCTCGCAGGAGGTGAATTCATATCACTCAGATAGCGTATCTAATCCATTTATCGGTAGCTGGAAGTTGATGTCGGGTCGATATCTGGATGAGAACGACCTATGGGTTAACTATGAAAGCTTAAACCTTCGCGCGATTAAGGTGATCTCCGCTGCTTATTTTAGCTTTACCACGGTCAAAGAAAGTGGCGAACAAGGGGACGATATAAAGGATTTTTGGGCGGCAGGTACAGGGCGTTATGAATTTACCGACTCTCACTATATTGAGTACCCCACGCTTAACTCCTTTGGCGCAGGTAAGGGAGCTTCATTTAGTTTTGCTTACGAGCTTAAAGGCAATGAGTTACACACTAAACGGATTGAAGCGGGAAAGCTTAAAGAAGCTGAAGTGTGGCAAAAGTTAGATTAATACGGCCTTATACTGATTGGTGTTATATGGATAAAATCACACTCTCTTTCTAGTTGCTATACTCAAAGCTGAATTGTTATTAAGCGGATAGCATTATGAAAATAGATGATCTTCAAGCATACGTTGATGCTTGGAATAAGCATGATATAGATGAAATTATGTCTTTTATGTCGACAGACTGTATTTATGAGACTGGTGGTGGGACAGAGGTACATGGCACCCGCTATTCAGGGCATGAAACGGTTAAGTCACGGTTCATGTCAGTGTTGGAAACCATGCCTGATGTCCGTTTTGATAATGCGAAACACTTCGTTAAAGGCAACAGAGGTTGCTCTGAGTGGGTATTTTCAGCCACTAAACCTGATGGCACAAAAATAGCGCTAGAGGGGTGTGATCTTTTTACTTTTCACAAGGGTAAAATAAAAGTGAAAAGCACATTTATGAAGCATCGCCATTAGTTGCTAAGCTCAGTGCTGTATCTGTATTAACAAAACCGGAATAGGGTCTTCGTACCCTATTCCGGTTTTAATTTAGCAGTGCTTAATTACCGTTACCCCATACAAGGTTAAAGTCATATCTAAAACCGATAGTGATGGTTTGATCATCATTTTTCTGATCATAGTTACGCACTAAATATTCTAAATGAAGACGAATATTATCCACAGGGGTCCACTCTAATGTGGTGTTATAACCATCGTAACTTTGGGTTAGCAGTGCATTTTTACCGTCGTCATAATCAAAATAACCGAGTTTAACTTTATAATGTTCAGCGATGGGATAGGCCAGTGCGGTGTCTAACGTACTACCACTCTTACTCAGCCCCGCAATATCATAACTGTAATCGACATCAGCATAGGCTGCAGCTAAGTAAAGGCCGTTGTCGAAGCTGTAGGCAACGGAACCTGCCCATGTATCCTTATCGCCATCGACGTCAGTACCACCAAACACATCGCTTGTGTTTTGATCTAGGTAAGCGATGCCTATGTGCAAGTTATCTTTGTCAAACGCCAGTCCCGAGTTATACAGATGAGTGTCTTTGTCGCCATTCACTTGTGCTGCAGCCATAAAAGTAAACTCATTTAGGTTGAGTTTGTAGGTCGCAAAATTGTTAACAAAAAATGGACCGTTACTGTCGAAGGCAAAAGGGCTAGATGCATGGTTGAAGATGTCGAGGTACTCTTCAACTAAAGTGTACTGCGCAGGTCTTTGCTTACCGAAGGCGACTTGGCCATAAGGGGAGGCAATACCTAGGTATGCTAAGCGTGCATTGCCCAAGTTACCGTTGTTCGCGATATCAACACTCCACTCTCCTTGAGCTATCGCGCTCCAGCCATCGGCAAATTCAGTGCTAGCCTTGATGCCAATTCTAGAGAGTGCATCACCAATATCCCAGTCATCTTTGTCGTTACTTTTCTCAGCGTTATAGACTAAGGTTGGTCTGAAGGAGCCATAGAGGCTGACTTGGCTATTTTCAAATTGTGAAGGGCTAATTGAACTTCCCTCTAACTGTTCAATTCGTTTATTTAATGCATCAACTTGTTGTTCAAGTGTAGGTGTTTCTGCTGCACTAACACTCATGCTTAAAACACATAAACCAAAAGGCAGTGCCGTCATTAGTTTCATCATTATCTTATCCCTATTTATCTTGATTTTATAATTCAGACACACAGCTACTATAATAATACTATTGAGTATAATTAGAATAAGCGTCTTTAATTGGTTTTTGATTAAACGTTAATGTTTATATTTATATTAATAACGAATAAATACTCCGTATTTAAATTTGCCAGTTACTTTTGTTTTTAATTTGGCGTGTAAAAACCAACGCCTAATAAGTTGCCGTCAACTAATTTAAAGAAGGTATGTTTCACCTCTTTTTCATTCGTGATTGGATTTGTCCATACATAACTTATTTCACCTGAATCTTTATGCTTCACCATTTCTAGCATCTTATTCGTCGCCTCTTTACCAATATCATCCAATACCGTATCGATTGATTGACCTATAAATCCACGACTCACACCGTGAGCCAAAAATAACTTAGTCTTAGCATCGATAACAAAGAGATAAAGATCGCCATTCACATATTGGCCATCTAGATTATTAAATTTATAGAGTGCTGACTTTTTATTCTCATTCATTTCTACAGTGGCAAGCCCCAAGAGTTCCTTAGCTTGAAAAGCATTGGCCCTGACTGGGTAGTAACCCACGGCAATGATGGTGTCTCCTACACGTTGAAATAAGGTTCTTTTAGGTGAAGCAGATCTATCGGTTGGATTTTTCCAGTGATATTCCACGGCCCCGCTGCCATCTTTAACGGCTTTTTGGATCATCTCGCGAAAGAAATATTTTCCATACATATCAAAGGTATCTAATACAGTTTCGCCAACCAATACCGAAGATGAACCGCCACTCGCTAAAAATCGACCGTCAATATCGAGTGCGAAAACATATAAGCTACCATCGAAAAACTCCTGTTTCTGGTTGAAATCAGTGACCGCTTCACTGCCATTTTTCTGTATATGCTCAATGGCTTTGGCTAATAGAACCTTGGCTTTCACTTCCTCTTTAGTTTCTATGTGAGTGACCGTCATGTCGCCATCAGCGGCAGTCATGCCTGCTGATACTGAACTGCTTATCACTAAGCTTGCGGCGAGTAAGCTATTTTTTAATTTAGTATTCATAGGACATTCCTAAATGCGTAAAATTAATTAAAAGTTTGTTTTATAAATGGATTCATTAGTACCCCACGAGGGAGGGAAGCCAAAGTGTTAATTGCGGGAAGAAGGCGATAAGCATGACGCCAATGATTGATGCCAACACAAAGGGGTGGATACGGGCGGTGATCTGCTCGACGCTAGAACCGCCTATTCCCGAGGCCACAAAGATGTTTTCACCTAAGGGAGGCGTGGCAAATCCAATGGAGAGAACACACACCACAACGATGCCAACATGGGTGGGATCAGCCCCAAGCATGTACATGATAGGCAGCATTACAGGCACGATGATCATGATGGCTGCCAGCGTTTCCATAAACATGCCAACAAATAGCAAAAAGCCAATCATTAAGATCCAGATCAGGTACATGTTGTCAGTCATGTGAAGTAAGTTTTCAGCAATAATGGCTGGAATTCTTTGTTCCACTAACAGACGACCAAACACCGTGGCAGCAAACAGAATTAATAAGACTCGGCCAGTGATCCAAGTGGTGGTCGATAGTGATTTAAATACATTGCTAATCTTCATCTCTTTATGAATAAAGAAACCGACAAAAAGAGAATATACCACGGCGATAATTGCCGACTCTGTCGGGGTAAATATACCGGAATAGATGCCGCCAAGAATCAACACTGGGGCGAGTAGCGACCAGATCCCACGGCGAAACACCACGGCGATTTCGGCAACAGACCAAGTGTCAGTTAATCCCTTATAGCCTTTGCGTTTGGAGATGACGTAGTTCATCGCAATTAAGGTACCGGCGATAATTAGCCCAGGAATCACCCCTGCAATAAATAGCTTAGGGATAGAGACGCTGGCAAATTGACCATGCAGAGCAACGGCTTCTGCTGGAGGCTTGAGCCCCATGGAGGAGATCCCGAAAATAACTAACGGAATAGAGGGAGGAATGATAATGCCCAATCCGCCTGAGGCCGCAGTGACGGCTGATGCGTAGCTTCTATCGTAGTTACGTTTGACCATCGCGGGGATCATCAGCATGCCAACCGCTGCGGTTGTCGCTGGGCCAGAGCCCGATATAGAACCAAAAAAGACACAAGCGACAATGGTTGCAGCTCCTAAGCCACCGGTAATTGGTCCTGCCAAATGTTCGGCGATGTCCACCAGTCGCCTCGATATCCCAGCCGCCTCCATTAGTGCGCCAGCAAGAACGAAAGCGGGCAGGGCCATTAACGGGAAGTTGCCCACAGAGGTAAAGGCTATCTGAACCAGTGCAATGGGATTCTTATCCAGTATCAAATAGGCGGCCATTGCAGCGCCAGCCAGAGAGACTGTGATAGGCGCGCCCAGAATGAGCATAATCAAGAAACCACCAAACAGAATAAGCGTGAGATACTGTTCCATCGTTATACCTCGCCTTGAGTCGACTGACTGATTTTCTTCAGCTCTTCAGCTTCAGGGTCAAGAATCTCAACCCCTTTAAACAGTTTTAAATACAGATTCCACAGTATTCTTACCGACATGAGTGTGAATGCGATGGGTAAAATAAGATAAAAGTACTTCATTGGAATTCCCGTCGTTTGCGACTTCCAAAATAGGTTCATTTTATTGAAGACAAAGTCATAGCTTAAATAAACAAAAAAGGCGTTGAATCCGACCCATAAAAGATCGGCTACAGTCTCACTCACTGTTTTGACGATGGGAGGAAACCATTTAAAATGAAATGTCACTCGGTTATGTGCAGACATCTTCGCGGCGACAACTGCGCCAAGATAAGCAAACCAAACAAACATATAAGTGGCGACTTCATCTCCCCATGGGATGGAGTATTGAAAAAGTTGGCGTAATACAATTTGTGCAAACAACAACATAACAAAGGCGGCTAATAATAAAGCACATAAATACTCTTCAATATTATTAATGTGTTTTATAAAAAAATGCTTAGCAGACATATTCTTGTCCTCAATAAACAACTCTGATTAAAGCGAACAACACTATTGTTAATATTCGCACTCGCCATTTCGATTATTACTTTGAACGTGTATAAACCTCAGCATTAATAATGCTCATCTTGCTTAGAATTAATTAGTGGTGCGTCCTAATGTGGCTAAAGCTTCATCCAATTTAACTTTGCCACCTATGCTGTCATAAAACTTAGGCCAAACGGTTTTAGTGGCGACATCTATCCACTCTTTTTCACCATTACTTGGGGTTGAAATAACCATGCCTTTGGCCACTAAAGACTTCTTAATCTTGTCTTCTGACTCTAATAAGAAAGCGTAACTGTGTTCAGTCGCTTCTTTACCGGCTTCTAAGATGATGGCTTGCATCGCAGGCTTTTGCGCCTGAAACACTGATTCACTGATAATAAGAGGCTCGATGGAGAAGATGTAACGAATGTTGGTGACATATTTTTGAACTTCATTGAATTTCATCGCATCGATAGTGATGTAAGGGTTGTCTTGTCCATCAACGACGCCTAATTGCAGGCCAGTAAAGGTTTCAGACCAAGCCATTGGTGTTGGATTGACGCCCCATGCTTGATAGGTGGACATCATGATCTCATTGCGTGGAACGCGGATCACCAGACCTTTAAGATCTGACAGAGACTCAATCGGACGTTTAGAGTTTGTGAGCACTCGAAAACCTGAGTATGCCCAGCCAACAATGCGTACTCCAGCATCGTTAATGGTGTTTTGAACCAGTTGCTGACCTATCTTTCCTTGGGTTAAGGTTTTAGCCTCTTCTGGGCTTAAGATAACGTAAGGCATTGTGAGCAAACCGACACTCGGTGAGAAAGGGGTGACGTTGTTAATGGCGAGGACTGAGAAATCCAATATGCCCATGGAGGCATTATTAACAGTATCTTGCTCATTGCCTAACTGGCCATTGGGAAAGAGATCGACAGTGGTTTTTCCGCCAGTCTTCTCACTCAGTAGCGTTTGAAACTTCTGTCCCAACTCCCACTGAGTTCCTCCAGCGGCGTCCCCTAATGCCATCTTGAAGGTGTCGGCCGAAACTAAGGGTACTGCTGCGATCATGCTAACACTGGTGATGAGTGGCACAATAATGCTTTTAACAAATTTCATAGTTCTATCCTGTTATATTGTTATAAGATTCGAATTAAAAATAGTAGGTTTGCATCACCTTAAAGAACTTCATCTTTAAGGTGATACCAGTTGTACAAAAACCTTTGACCCATCCTTCTAAAGGGGGCAAATGCCTCAGATTCAATCGCTTCACGGATATTAGGGAAGGGCAGTTTAGATTGAAATATAGGCAGATCTATCTGAGTCTCCTCTCCGGCAATCCATTGGGCGAGTCGTTTACCTGCTTGAGCTGAATACATGACCCCGTTACCACCGTAGCCCAAGGCGTAGTAGATGGTCTCTTTAGGGTCAGGGCGGCAGATGCGCGGCATCATGTCATGGCTGACATCAACCCATCCCCACCAGGAGTAATCTATTTGTATTCCCTTGAGTGCGGGAAATTTTTTGGCTAAATCGTTTTCTAGAAATTGTTGATATTTTTGCTGAGGCGCATTGTGTCCGCTAATGGCACTTCGGCTGCCAATTTGAACGCGGTTGTCAGGTAAAAGACGGTAGTAATGTCTTAAGACTCGGGTATCTGTGAGCACCTGATGTGTCTTAAAGTTGCAAGCCTCGAGTTCAGCCTTGGTTAACGGTCGGGTGACGATGGAGTTAGATAAAATTGGCAAGAGACGATTCTTGGTACTGGAGTGTAATCCCTGTGAGGTGTAGCCCCCCGTTGCCAAGCCCACAGCACCAGCTCTGACAACCCCACCAGGAGTTCTTAGATAATGCTCGCCATTACGGGTTTCCCAACCGATTACTGGGCTGCCAGGGTGAACTTTCACCCCTAATGCACGGGCTTTTTTCAGATAACCGAAGGCCAGTTTCCCCGCATGAATACCTATACCTTCAGGTTCATGCATGGCACCTGCTGCTTCATTATCACCAACAAACTGGTTCTTGAGCGTCGCCGCATCTAAAATTTGGGCATCGTAATTAAAGGTTTTACGCAGTAATGAGGCCTCTTTCTCCAATGTCGGCATTATCTTGTCGCGATGAGCGATATAGAGGTGCCCGCCAGCTTGTGGCTCACAATCAATATCTTTAATCAGATCCTTAAAGGTTTGCATACCATCAAGACATTCTTGATGCATACGCAGTGCAGTGTCGACGCCCCAGCGTTCAATCCATTGTGAGCGTTTTAAGCGTCCGGATGCACATTGAGCTTGCCCACCATTACGGGTACTGCAACCCCAACTGGTTCGATTGGCCTCTAATACTGTGGCTTTAATGCCGTAATGTTCTGCTAGGTAGATGGCTGCACACAGCCCTGTGTAACCAGAGCCGACAATCACCACATCGGCAGAAGTATCGCCAATAATAGGGCCATCATCTTCAGGTGCCTCTCCAGCAGTGCCAATCCAATAGGTTGGGGCATAATCTTGACCCTGGCCTGGATTGGCATGCACTAAAGGATCATATTGTGGATCATATGGCTTTTGTGCACTCATCCCAGCTTTTAGGGTTAAGCCTGCGGTTTCGAGGTTTATGCTCATGGTCATCCTTAATGCGTTGTGCAGAATAATAGTGCGCGATTAAGCGGACACAGCCAGTGAGGGACGATCTTTACGGAAGGCATTTTTAACCTGAATCTTGCCATTACGTAGGGTGAAAATATCCACCATCCGAGCTTCGATTCGGCTGCCGTCAGCCTTAGTGCCACAAAAAGTAGACTCAGTGACAGCACGGTCACCACAGATAAAATGTTCAGCATCTAACCACTGGGCGTCAGGGAAGTTTTTCCATGCGAGTTGAAATGCCGCTTTTACCTCTTCGAAGCCATAAAAGCTGGTGCCTAAAATCGTTGATCCTGCTGTGGCATGGAACTCACAGTCTTGGGTCATGCAGTTCATCAGCGCATCAATATCATGGTCATTCCATGCTTGAGAAAAGGTGTCTAGAAAACTCATGGTTGTTTGATTATTCATTTAAATGGATCCCTGATTAGTTATATTTATTTACTGCTCACATCATAATTTTTTAATCGTCATTCCAAATAATGAAATGTTTTGTATCGCGTTTACTGCTTTTTATCAATCTAAGCTGTGTTTGCGCAGTGTAAACGTCTGAAAAACTCCTCGCTGACAACTTTTTCATCCTGTGCAGTCTTTTGCTTTTGTCGATAAAACTGCGTTTGTATTCATTATCATTAACTCGATATGATCTGGCCTAAATAGATAATGGCGAGCATATAGAGTGCAATGAATACCGTGTTGCTCAACAGGAGTAAAATGGGTTTCCAGCCCAATCCGATGAGTTTCTCAAAGGAGGTTTTCACCCCAAGTGCCGCGATTGATATCACTAAGCACCAAGTAGATATTGTTGAGAACAGTGTGCTCACCTCTTTAGATATCCAGCCAAATTGATTGAGTACAATCAGGCCGATAAACACCAACAGAAATAGCGGCACTAGAGGTTGTCTTTTCCCCTCTTTGCCATTGAATTTCTCTCGTTCAGATCTGAGGGCAAAGACAAGTATCATGATCACTGGCATTAACATGGCGACTCTAAACATCTTGGCTAACGTCGCTGCGTCACCGACCTCAGGAGATAACATGTATCCAGCACCAACAACCTGAGCGACATCGTGTATCGAGCCACCTAAAAACAACCCTGCTTCTGCGGTCGTTAGACCCAAAGAGCTCACGATAAGCGGGTACATCACCATGGCAACGGTTGAGAAGGTGGCAATGCCAATGGCAGTCAATAAGGTGTAATGTTCATTTTCTTCGTTTTGTGGCAAGGTCGATGAGATTGCCATCGCGGCAGATATGCCACAAATTCCCGTCGCGCCGCCAGCAAGCAGGCCTAACATGTAAGGTAGCTTTAATAGTCGTGCTAGCAATAAGCTAAAACCTATGGTCAAGGCGACGCCCGCTGCGAGTGCGATAATCCCTAAAGCGCCCAGATCGCTGATGTCACTTACGGCGATGCGAACGCCGAGTAAGGCAACACCCACACGCACTAATTTTTTTGCACAGGTCTCAATGCCTAAAATGCATCTTGGGTTATCCACCAAGAAGTGAAATGAGATCCCAAGCAACAATGCATAGAGAAATTTAGGCCCGCCATAGTGCTCCGAGATAAATGAAGCGGCGGCGGCAATCACCCCACATAACATGAATCCGGGTAAAATCGTTTGCACGTTGCTGAAGCTATTCAGCGGTTTTGTTAATTGTTCTGTGCTCATGATCTGATGGTCCTAGTTGAAAAAAGTACCTGACTCAAAGACGAGCCAGGCTTACTTCGACAAGCGTTAGACGTAATCTTTATACTTTTCTAAATGGCGTACTGGGGTTGAAAGCGCATCACGGCGGAATGGATCGCCCAGCTCACGAGTACACATGATTTCGATGATGGTGGTTTTACCTTCATTCATCTGCATATCGATGGCTTTCTTAAGCGCAGGGCCGACATCTTCAAGACGGTCGACAGTGATACCTTCAGCGCCCATAGCGCGCGCTATTTCGGCAAAGCTTTGGTTGTCTAGCTCACCAGCAACAAAGCGGCGGTCATAGAAATCAACCTGGTTCTTCTTCTCAGCACCCCATTGGCGGTTATGGAAGACCACTGCCGTAACAGGAATGTCATGACGTACACAGGTCATGGTTTCCATTAAGCTCATGCCCCACGCTCCGTCACCTGCATAGGAAACCGCTGGACGTTCAGGTGCAGCCACTTTAGCGCCTATGATGGTCGGGAAAGCGTAACCACAATTACCAAAGCTCATGGCAGCAAAGAAGCTTCGTGGCTTTTCAAAACGCAGATAACTGTTGGCGATGGAGTTGATATTACCGATGTCGGTAGAAACCATGACATCTTCAGGCATGGCTTTTTCAAGCTCACGAAGTACCTGACGTGGATGCAGGTATTCACCACCTGAGAAAGGGGTTTCCTCGGCATTTTCTTTGATCATGTCTAAGCTGAATGCATCGGTTTCATGGGTCCATTCATCTAGCTCTTTTTCCCAAGACATCTTCTCGGCGCAGATTTTATCTTTACGCTCTGCAATCGTGGCGTCACAATCTAAGGTTCGTCCTGCAAGACGCTCAGTGAGGGCGATGGCAGCGGCTTTAGCATCGCCACAAATACCAACAGAAATTTTCTTCACTAGACCTAGCATCTTGTTGTCTGCATCGATCTGAATAATCTTGGCCTCTTTTGGCCAGTAATCCATGCCGTGTTGCGGCAAGGTTCCAAATGGGCCTAAGCGTGAACCGAGTGCTATGACGACATCGGCTTGTGCGATTAACTTCATGGCCGCTTTTGAACCTTGATAGCCTAGTGGGCCACACCAAAGTTCGTGACTTGCTGGAAAAGAGTCATTGTGCAGGTAACTGTTTACGACTGGGGCACCTAAGCGTTCAGCTAATGCTTTACACTCTTCGACGGCATCTCCCATGACCACGCCACCACCGGAAATGATCACCGGAAATTTAGCTGTTGCCAATAAGTCAGCAGCTTCATTTAAGCTTTGTTCGCCACCCGCACCTCGATCAAGACGTGAAGGCTTAGGGATGTCATAGGTGCTCTCACCGTAGAAATAATCACGAGGGATATTAAGCTGGGTTGGCCCCATTTCGCTTAATGCACGGTCAAAACAGCGGCCGGTGTATTCAGCCATGCGATGAGGATGCGTGACGTGACCTTGATACTTTGTGAATTCTTGAAACATGGGTAACTGGTTACATTCCTGAAACCCACCTAACCCTTGAGTCATGGTGCCTGTTTCAGGAGTGATAATGACAACCGGGCTATGTGCCCAATAAGCGGCTGCAATGGCGGTGACACAGTTGCTGATCCCAGGTCCATTTTGACCTATTACCACACCATGAGTACCAGATACACGAGAGAACCCATCAGCCATATGGCCAGCGCCTTGCTCGTGAACCACTGGAATTAGACGGATACCTGCTGGAGCGAATATATCCATGGCATCCATAAATGCAGATCCCATAATGCCGAATATATTTGTCACGTCATTGGCAACCATAGTCTCTACGAAGGCCTCTGATGGTGTCATCTTAGTCGGACCTTCAACCACTGCTCGGTCATTTTGTTTGCGCATAACGAGTAATTCCTTGAATGAATACTTATCAAATAAATTGTTTTATGGAATGAAAGGTTCCACTAATTGATCGTCATCTACACTATTGGCTATAAAACATCCTGTCAAACACTAATTATAAAAAATGGTACTTTTTGTTCTGATTTTTGTATTTACATGTTAATTTCATGGAAAGCAAAGGGAGGTTGAACTTGGTTTCTCAAGCTGGATTTTCTAAATAAATGGATTGGAATTGTTTTTAAAACAAAATGTTGAGTGGACTAAATATGACTAATGAACGGGTAAACGAGCATCTTGAATCTACGGCTAAGGTCGAAGTGAACGTACGTGAGGTGTTTAATATCGATTCAGACTTAATCGTCACAGGTTTTCGGGAACCCGGTGTTTATGTGCCTGAGATCGATAAGGGGTATCACTTCAACAAAGAGGTGACACTGGCCATATTGGCAGGATTTGAACATAACCGGCGTGTGATGCTTCAAGGGATGCACGGCACGGGTAAATCGACTCACATAGAGCAAGTTGCAGCTAGGCTGAACTGGCCCTGTTTACGGGTAAATCTAGATGGGAACATTAGTCGATTAGATCTGGTGGGTAAGGACACTATCGTCATCAAAGAGGGCAAGCAGGTGACGGAGTTTCAAGAGGGCATTTTACCTTGGTCTATTCAGCGTCCTATTGCGCTTATTTTTGATGAATATGATGCAGGGCGACCGGATGTGATGTTTGTGATCCAACGTATTTTGGAGCGAGGTGGAAAACTGACCTTACTTGATAAGAATAGAGTGATCTCTCCCCATGTTGATTTTCGCTTATTTGCCACGGCGAATACCATAGGTCAGGGGGATTTTTCCGGCATGTATCGGGGCGTTCAAGTGCTGAACCATGCTCAGATTGATCGCTGGAATATTTTGGCATCACTCAACTACCTTCCTCAAGAAGAGGAGGTCAGCATGGTGTTAGATCAAGTGGCTAATTTAACTCGTGAATATCGAAGTAAAGTGGATGCAATGGTGTCAGTAGCCAGCTTGACGCGAAAAGGCTTTGTTGCGGGAGAACTCTCGACCTTAATGTCACCTCGAACGGTGATCACTTGGGCTGAAAATACCTTGATATTCGATGATCTTAGTCTCGCTTTTAAGCTTTCATTTTTAAATAAATGTGACGAGCAGGAGAGAGAGCTGGTTGCCGAATATTTTCAGCGCTGTTTCGGACAAGAACTGATGTTAACTGAGTAGGCAATATCATGAAGCTGATGGATAGATTTAACACGGCAGATAAAAGTGTTGATGCGGTAGCGACCTCGCTAGTAAACACTTTTAACAGTCAACTTGTTGATCAAGCGAGTGCGTCACAGCGCTTTATTTATCGTGATTTCACCCTGTATCGAAACACATACGTGATGCCGTTTTATGCGCCTCATCTGCAAGCTTATTGCCAACATTCGGATCAAGAAAAGGAGCAAGTGGAGTTGGCATACTCTGCAACAAACTCCAATCATAGAGGGCGCATTGATGCCTTGTCATTGCGGCTTCTCTATTCTGATCTTGAGTTGCATCAAAGCCGAAAACCAGACTCTCAAATAGCGGCATTGGTGTTTGAGATGCTAGAGCAGTTAAGGGTCGAAAGCCTGCTGCCACAGCAGTGGCCGGGGATGAAAATGAATATTGATGGCTTATTTACTCATTGGTCTCGGACTTTTTATCACTCAGGGTTAACCGATACTGCCGTTGGGGTTTTACTCTACACCTTAGCTCAGGTGACGCGGGCAAGATTGATGGCAGCAGCAGTGTTACCCGAAACAGAAAGCCTAATCGAGCACACGCGAGCGGGTCTGGCCCCTGTTATCGGTGTTCAGTTATCAGGTCTGCGTCGCCACAGGCTAGCGCAAAATCGGTATGGGGATTATGCGCTGGAACTTGCCGTCATTATCGAGGGGATGATAGCAGCTGAAGAGAGTGTATTACCTTCCGAAGAACAAGCGGCGAATAGGTATGAAGTCACTAATGGCTTTACCATACTGCTCGATGTGGCAAGTGCTGATGTGGGAGGGGTGGCAAAGGCGGATAGCCAGCTTAGTGCTGGGCTTGTTGAGGCGAAACAGACCTATAAAGTCTTCACTACACAGTTTGATAAGGTTATTTTTCCTGCAAATTTGGTTCGCGCTGAGCTGTTACAAGAATATCGACATCATTTAGATAAACTTGTGTCGCAGCAAAGGATTAATCTAAGTCGGCTAGCACGTCAGTTCTCGATAAAGTTGAGTCGTCCTGAAGTGAATGGTTGGCAATCATCCAAAGATGAAGGTTATATCGATGGAGGACGTTTGCCTCTATTAATCAGTTCTCCGAGTGAAACGGATCTATTCTATCAACCTCATCTCACACCTGTTATTGATTGTCATGTCAGTTTATTAGTCGATTGTTCAGGTTCCATGAAGACCCATGTCAATCAGATCGCAACCATGCTGGATATTCTAGTGCGCGCATTAGATATGGCTGGTGCCGCAACCGAAGTTCTGGGGTTTACGACAGGGGCTTGGAATGGTGGATTGGCGCTTAAACAGTGGCGCAGGCAGGCTTGCCCACCCAATCCCGGTCGCTTGAATCCGGTGTCGCATTTGATATTTAAACATTGTGATCAAAGCTGGCGACGCGCAAGGCTCGGTTTAGCGTCCATGCTAAAACTGGATCTCTTTCGTGAAGGAATAGATGGCGAAGCGGTGCAATGGGCAAGTCAGCGGCTCTTGGCTCAAGAAGCGAGTCGAAAAATCTTGGTGGTTATCTCCGATGGTAGCCCTATGGATACAGCAACCAATCAGGCCAATACTCCTTGTTATCTTGATAATCACCTCAAGGATGTCGTATCGGCTCAACAAAGGTTGGGAGTTGAGGTGATAGGTTTGGGGGGGGGGATTGATCTCAGCGCATATTATCCAAACAACCTGGCAATCGATCTTGAGCAAGAACTTGATGTTGCTTTGTTTAATAGGCTGATAGAGGCGATTGCTAAAACTAAGCGATGACAGTGATTGAGCTCGTTATAGCAAATCGAATACTGCTGTGATTGATAGATACCCTCCAAGTAACATTAAAAGCGCAAATACTAGATAGCGCATCGCATCGGGGCTTAAAGGTGGCGGATAACGTCGGGCCAGTAAGGTGGTTGCTGAGACTAAAGGCAGAGCCAATGCGGATAGCATTAATATCTCTGAAGTAAGCAGGCCTTGGTAAGCGAGGAAACCGCTGCGGGTGGCAGAAGTGCAGGCGAACAACAGCAGTAGCATGTTGCGAATTGTCATCATTGGAAAGGGTTGGCGATAGAAATGAAACACCAGTGGCGGGCCAGCCATACCAAATAAACCACCGGTAAAACCAGAGGCAAGACCACTGATAAAGAAGCTGACATCATTGCTGCGCGTTTTTAGTTCGCTATTTTTTGCGCCGAGAATAGAACTTATGCCACTGATGATGATCATTAGCCCTAGCAGTAGCTGTAAAACATGAGTCGCGAAATCACTTAAGTAAGCGAGTATGACCACCCCGATAATAACCCCTGGTATCACGGCGATCCCTGTCACGTAGACTGCGCGCCAATCGAGTTGCTTAATACTGCCAGGCAGAGAAAAGGCGCAATTGACTAATGTTATCAAGCTGACTACGGCGGCGATAAAACTAAGGTCGGCAAGTCCTAATGCCGTTGCTGCGCCAGTGACAATGATCCCGAGGCCAAAACCTGTAGAGGTTTGAAAATAGGTGCCAATTACGATGATCAGTAACAGCAAAATGAGGGTGCTTGTCATAGTGCGCTCCGCGATTTATCGCTCAGGGATAGGAGTGAGCTGACTGTTCTGCTCTAGGCTTGTATTGTCCAATGCTTGAGATTGAACCACTGTCACTGCGATGACTAGAAAGATGTCGTTGGCATTGCAACCTCGAGAGAGATCATTGGCAGGTTTTGCTAACCCCTGAAGTAAAGGGCCAATAGCCGTGGCCTGAGCCATTCTCTCTGCCAATTTATAGCCGATATTTCCAGCCTCTAAGTTAGGGAAAATAAGCACATTGGATTGGCCTTTTACTTTAGAGTTAGGTCCTTTTTTCTCAGCAATATCGGCGACAATCGCCGCATCGAGTTGAACATCTGCATCGATGGCTAAGTCAGGCATTGCGGCTTTGATTAAATTTGAGGCATCAACCACCTTGTCGACAGACGAGTGTTTAGCACTGCCATTGGTTGAGAATGAAAGCATGGCCACTTTGGGCTCTTCACCGAGCAGGGCTTGCGCATTATGGGCTGCAGCAATGGCGATGCCAGCCAACTCCTCTGCGCTTGGGTCGATCACCAAACCACAATCTGAAAAGATCATGCCACCTTTGAGTTGATGAAATGGCTGGCACATGATCATCAGGAAAAAGCTCGAAACCAGCTTAGCTTCAGGGCTGACACCAATCACGTGAATCGCACTGCGAACCACATCGGCGGTGTTGTTGACGGCACCGGCAACAGAACCATGGGCATAGCCGAGATCTACCAGCAGATTAGCGAAGCAAAGGGGCTTGTTAACTTCCAGTATTGCCGCTTCTAAGCTCATGCCTTTGTGTTTTCTTTTTTCCAATAATGCCTGGCTAAATTCATCTATAAGCGAAGAGTACTCTGGGTCGATGATAGCGATCCCATCGAGTACGTTCGTGGTGTTATCATCATTGATAAGCTCAATAATTTTAGCGAGTTGACCCACTAGGATAATGTTAGCGATCCCTTCCTGACTGGCGCGTAAGGCGGCTTGAACAATGCGCAGATCATCACTCTCGCATAGGACGATGGTGCGTGGAGATTGACGTGCTTGCTCTATTATTCGGCTGATCACTTTCATATTCATTTTCTTCTTGTGGTTGCGGTGAGATGACAATCCTTGCTTTGAACGTATTTTTAAAATAGGCATTTAGTGTTTTTGCATAAGATATCAAATACAATAGATGCTTTGAAATAAACGAGACGTAAAGTTCCAATAATTGTAATTTATTTGTGATAATATGCGTTATATGTCATTAACGTCAATGAATTCTCAAAAAAAATCGTTATAATCTAAGGCTCTCATCTGTGACAAATAATAATGGGGATATATGAAAGACTCTCAAAGTGATCAACCTAACGCTGTTCGAGTCAATGGCGATACGCCGACGCTGCGTCTTTTTTCATTGCTTGAAGTTATTGCGCAAAGAGATGAGTTTTTTTCGTTACAGGGGTTAGTCGAAGAGACTGGCTTGCCTAAACCCACTGTACATAGAATGCTGCAACAACTTGAAGCTGCTGGCATTATTCAACGTGATGGTGATGAGCGACATTACAGCACTGGTGGTAGACTTCGTCGATTGGCAGAGCAGTTGCTACTGAATAACACCACCCACAGTGCGAGACGAGCCGTCTTACGTCAGCTGGTGGACGATGTGGGTGAGAGTTGTAATATCACCGCTTTGTCTGGTGGCGAAATTGTTTACCTCGACAGGATTGAAACCGCGGCTCCATTGAGGTTTTATCTACACTCTGGCTCCAGAGTACCTGTTCATTGCTCAGCGAGCGGCAAATTGTTTTTGTCTGAGATGAGTCCCTCTCAGCGAAAAAGATTATTGGCACACGCAACATTGACTCAATATACAGAGAAAACCATTGTCGATATCAATGCGTTGGAAACTGAGATTGATAATGTAAAACATGCGGGTTACGCCATCGACAATGAAGAATTTTTACCTGGGTTATTATGTGTTGCTGTACTGGTTCCGACACCTTCGGGCCGTTCTAATTTAGGCCTCGCAATACAAGCACCCATTATGCGTTTAAAGCCTGAAAGTGCGCTGCACTTTTTGCCTGCACTGCAACGTGCAGCTAGAGCGCTAGCTGCCATAGAAGCTGAGAGTTGGCCCGCTTCATAAAGGCTGGACGGTTTAGAATGAGATTGAAAACGCCTTCTGATGAAGGCGTTTTTGTATGAAGTGTTTAGGATTTACTCTAATTATCACAACTTAGGCCGTAAGCGCTCTGGCAGTTCAAACTCTTTAATCTCGCCTGTTATCGGACAAGGGAATTTAAGGTAACAGGAGGTGAGCTGCAGATTAATTTCATCTTCTGTTGCAATGCCATGTTGGCGGTCGCCGACAACCGGGAAGCCGATAGAAGCCATATGAATGCGGATTTGGTGTTTACGACCCGACTCGATGTTAACTTGCACCAATGAGCGGTTTTGCTTGGCGTCATAGCTAATCAACGTTGCATGCGAGCACGCTGACTTTCCATCGACATCTGTTGCGATAGTCACTGATTGATTAGACTCGTTATCAGTAGCTAGAGTTGCAAAGTTGCCTTCTACAATCACTTGATAATATTTATCTAATGCTCTGACTTCGAATAGTTTCGCTAATGCTGCTGTCATTCCTTTACTGTGCCCGATCAGCACAAGTCCTGTTGCAGCTCTGTCTAAACGGTGAATGATAAAAGCGGGCCTGTCCGGAGTAAGGCGGGTTTCTGCATAGCGATTGATGGTGGTGTGATCACCCCACTTAGAGCCCTGACATAGCATGCCATAAGGTTTGTACCACAAACTGTATTGATCCAAGTCGGCGATCAACTCCGCGTCATCGACTTGATGTTCAAGCACCTCTTGGTTGTAATAGAGGTGTAATTCATCGCCGATTTTAAGTGATTTTTTGCCGCGTCGAAGACGTGATGTATTCTGCCCACGAGTGTGCCAAACAGCCCCTTTTGTCATGGCCTGCTTGATCAGTTGTTTAGATAACTGACTTTCATTAGACAGTATCGAAGCGGCATTGTCCTCACTTGAGGTAATCGTGACATGACATTCTATTTTATGGGGTGGAAGTGTTTGGCTCATAGACAAATAAAAGTGTTCTGGCGACATTATTGAGAAGCGCAAGTTTACACTATTTCTTGCTAGATTTTTACTAGAAGAGACTCAAAATAAGACTTTACGTTAAACGTGTGGTAATAAAGTCATTCAGGTGACTTAGTAGACAATAAACAGTCATCAGAAATGTTCTCAGATTGCTAACTAATAAGGTGTTAAGGCTCTTGAATGGAACCATCCGAACTTGGCGATAAAATAGCTCAGTGGTGGCATGACCAACACCATGAGTCTTCCTATGGGGTGCAGTAATCATCCAGAACATCATTTTATACAGCAAGATATTTGTTCATGGGAAACAGAAGAACGGTTTGATTTTATTCTCGCTTGGGATAGTCTTTTTCACTTACCGCTGGCTATGCAACAGCCTGTCATCACTAAGTTGTGCAGACTGTTAGCGAAAGGTGGAGTATTGATATACACCTTTGGTAATGCTCAGGGTGAACATACAGATCAATGGCACAATAACACCTTCTATTACAGCTCTATTGGTATTAATGAAAATATACAATTACTTATAAGTAGTGGTTTGTCTATCCTGCATCTAGAGTTGGATCAGTACCCAGAAAGACATGTTTATACTATCGCTACCAAGCTCTGAGTTTAAGCCCTGAGTTTAAGGGAGCGATTATTCTGTTATTTGATGGAGGCATTTATTAGTGTTTGAAAGTATTGCGGTCTATTCAGGACTCATTGCGACAGTCTGGATTTTTGTTGGTGTCTATACCCAAACGACCTGGAAATGCTCGTTTCAGAGCATTGCGCGAGTTCAATTCTAGACGCATTTGCGTAGGAATGGTGACTCCCTTTTAAGCTAATGCAACAACGAAGTGGGCTTGCGCAAAAGCCTTCTACGATGGGTTTAAAAGTACTTTATTCTGCGTTATTGATTTTACCAAGGGAATAACCATTACTTACAATCAATGTCTTGACTAAAGTGCTTTAAATTCCCACTGAATCCTGCATTTCCAAGTGGCTTGGGTATCATCGCAGGTCGGTTTTATGCTGGTTACGATCATGATAAGCAGTTCTGCAGTGAATTAGGTGCTGTGGGTAGTCCAACAGAGAAATTATCCCCTTTAATTAATAATTACCCTTTAGGTTTTCTATTTTGTTTTTTTGGCTGGTATTTAGCTCAACTCTCCAATGTCTCCATCTTAGTTAATATCACTGGCTGGTTGGTCATTGTTCATGGAGTTGGCACTTGGGTTGCAGGGTATTTTCCAATGGATGCTGACCCATTGACAAAGAATCCAACGTTTAGTTGTAAGGTACATTCTTGGGCTGGTTTTTTCATGCTGCTTTCGTTAGTTATCGCGCCGATATTAATTGCGATAAGCCCAACGACTGAGATGATTCCAATGTCTTTCCGTGTATTCTCAATGGTGTCAGTTATCGCTGCGGTATATTTCCTTTTTGCCATGGCCAAAGCAATTAAGACTCAACGTCATGTCGGGACATATCAACGTATTTCATATGGTTTTCAGTTAATATGGTTAAGCGTGTTTTCACTCAATTTAGTCTAGTTTTTATCTTTAGGGGAGTTTCATGTCTAGAAGTTCGATAAACTTACTCGAAAAATTCACTCAATTTTCTGAACATTGGTCCCCAAGAGTGGTGGCTGAAATGAACGATTATCAGTTTAAGTTAGCTAAAATTCAGAATGAATTTACTTGGCATGATCACAAAGATACCGATGAAGTTTTTTTTGTCATCGAAGGATCGATGACCATTGAATTTAGAGACGGGAAAGTTGACCTTAAAGCGGGTGAAATGTTTGTTGTGCCAAAAGGGGTTGAGCATAAGCCGTATGCAAAAGATGAATGTAAAATCATGTTTATCGAACCGCGCGGGGTGACCAATACGGGTGATGCTGGTGGAGAGTTAACGGCTAAAAGTGATGTTTGGATTTAAAGCTCCATTAGCTTACTGCAATTAACAGCTTAATAGGTAAACTGTTAATTGCTCATGAAGAGTTTACAACTTAAAACCTTCTATTTGCGCTGCTAGTTTGTTGGCATCTTTGGCCAACGATAGACCTATTTGTGAAGCGCCTTGAGCTGATAGCAAGGCACTATCAGCGCCTTCACCTATGGCAGAGGTCTTACTGTCTATTTGAGTGCTGACCTGACGCTGCTCAGCCACAGCACTTGCAATGTCTTGCATCACGATAACGATCTCTTGAACACTGCTGGTTAGCACGCTAATACTCTCGCTCACCGCATTTGCTTGCAGTACACCATTATCAGCTTGCTGGGTACCGGTTTCCATGGCAGAAACCGCTTCTTTGGCACCAAGCTGGATCTGCTCGATCATAATTTGGATCTCTTGGGTTGATGCTTGAGTACGACTGGCTAAGGTTCTTACTTCATCGGCAACCACAGCAAAACCACGTCCTTGCTCTCCAGCTCTTGCGGCTTCAATTGCTGCATTTAACGCAAGTAAATTCGTTTGGTCCGCAATTCCTCGAATGACATCAACTACATTACCTATCTCTGAACTATGCGCGGCAAGTTGATTTATCACTTTTGACCCTTTAGCCACCTCTTCGGCGATCGAATTTATGCCCGCCACCGTCTCTGTGATAACCGTTTGTCCGTGCTCTACGGCACTATTTGCAGCACTGGTAATAGTCGTCGCCTCATCAGTACTTGTCTCAACACTATTAACCGATACGACCATTTGCCCTATAGCACTGGCAATCTCATGGGTTTGAGCTTGTTGTTCGGTTAACGTGTGCTCGACGCTGTCGGTGACCTGTTGCATCTTGCTACTGGCTTGAACCACATCTGTACTCAACACTTGAACTTCGCTTATTAAGCTTCGAATACTGACCAACATATTATTAAATGCTAGCGCTATTTGAGAAAACTCATCCTCACCATCAATTCGTATATTCTGACTCAAATCACCATTTGATACTTGACTGGCGATAGATTCAATTTGGCGTACATTGGCAATAATTGCTTTGTAGATCGCTATTAAAGCATAGAGTGAGCCAATGACAACGGTGATTATAATGACGATTAACCAAAACATGGTTCTAGACTGAGCGGCTTCTCGCTCATTGAGTAAGGTTTCGAGTGTGTGATGATTTTTAGTCAGTATTGCATTAATTGATAAAGAGAGTGCATTCGCTTCATTAGTAAAGGCATCTAGGCTAATGCCAAAGTTATCCGGATTGATCATGTTTGCATCAATCTCATTGATAAACTTCTCTACATTTTTATGTAGCATTTCAACAGAATTGACAAAGGGGGATACTGCTTCACTGTTAGCTTGATTGGTTAATCTCAATAAGGTTTTTTGGCTGTTTTGTAACAGTTCAGATAAGCGAATATTGAGTGCGACTAGTTGTGTGTAACTCTCGGGTGAAAATCCGTCATTTGCGAGTACTTGAATCGCGGTATGACTCACACGCGAGCTGTAGTCGCTTAAGGCTGAAATTCGATTAAGATAAAGTTCAACAAGGTAAAACCCTTTTGGATCATGATCTAATGATAAACCTGAACTCGCGCCTATGTTCTCTTTTAGTTCTGCAATAAGCTCGGCACTCTCATTCACTAAATTTAGGGTTGAATCACTGGGTTGATTCTTAAATTGCCCAGAAAGCTTAGTTAATAGTGCTACAGCCTCACCGTTCTGATTAATTTGGATGCTATTTGTTAGTTGAGCTGACAGATCTGAGAAAGCTGCTGTTGATGAGGGATCGTTAATTAGGGATGTTCTCGCTTGTTGTAAACCTAAATCAATGGGGGCTAAGGCATGCACTGAAGCTAACCCGACTAGCTCATTTGCGACTC
This sequence comes from Shewanella hanedai, assembly GCF_007197645.1. GTDB lineage: Bacteria > Pseudomonadota > Gammaproteobacteria > Enterobacterales > Shewanellaceae > Shewanella > Shewanella hanedai. The sequence continues at coordinate 74,440 of NZ_VKGK01000010.1, read as the reverse complement.
TCTCTACTTGTAAATACTGAAGTTGAATCAAATATGCAGCGGCAAGAGAGAGTGGTAATAAAGTTGCTGTGGCCAATAAACTGAACTTCTTCTTGAAATTGAGTTTATTCGCAACCTTTATACCGAAAGAAAAGAGCACTGACATAATCGAAGATCCATCTTGAGTAATTGTTAACCAATATTAGACCATGTTAATAAGCTATTTCAAACATGCTGTAAAAGGAATGGGGCATTCTCGGCGGCATTGATAAGTTTGGTAAATTTAAATGTGATACCTATGTTTTAAGGGGGAATTTGAGAGAAGGCTCTGTGTTAATTGTTATTAAATATAACTAGCTGAAAGTTATAGTTAAATATATGGGAAATATTAACCTTTGTATATGTGGGGTTTGTTTGGGTTACCTAAACTAATTGGTGTATGTGCGATTAAATGCATACCTTGGTTTTATTTCGTATAAAAGAAAGTGACAAAAGCGTAGGATCTAAAACGTGAATCCCACCTTTCTAACTATTGAGTCACTATGTCAACGATCATTGAGCAAGCAGATACTCGCGCGTTATTAATCTCAATTCGTACTCCAAATGCAAAAATAGAGGAGATTAACGGCTCGTTGGCCGAATTGGGGCGTTTAGTTAGTACGCTTGGTTTTACTGTTTTTGCCACTCAAACTCAGAAGCAAAATTCGACTAAACGTTTGTCGGTGCTCGGTGAGGGTAAGCTTGAAGAGTTGGCGAGAATGACAGGCGAACTTGATGATGCGGAGCAAAAAGATTCTCTGGCGAACATTGATGAGCAAGGTTTGAATGAGTTTTTAAGTGCATCTCAATCTAAGCGGCATGCCAATGTTGTGGTGTTTGATTGTGAACTGAGTCCAATGCAGCTGCGTAATGTTGAAGATGTATTGGGTGTTGAGGTGTTTGACCGCACTGGCATTATCATTGAGATTTTCAGTCGCCATGCGAGCACTAGAACGGCGCGATTACAGGTTGAACTGGCACGATTAAGTTACCTAACGCCTAGGTTGCGCAGTGAGCATAGTGGGGATCGCGAACGCCAAAGTGCACGAGGTGAAGGTGAAAGTCTTTTGGCCGTTGAGCGTCGTAGTATTCGCGATAAGAAAGCCGAGCTCAAACGTGAACTCAAAAAAGCGCAAGAGGTGATGTTAGAGCAGCGTAGTAGCCGAGTCGAAACACCTTGTGTGGCGTTGGTTGGCTACACCAATGCTGGGAAATCTTCCTTAATGCGCGGGTTAACCGGTTCAGATGTCCTGGTTGAAGACAAGCTGTTTGCCACTTTAGACACCACTGTGCGCGCCTTATCACCGCTGACTCAGCCTCGGATTCTTATTTCGGATACGGTTGGGTTTATTAACAAACTGCCACACGATTTAATCGCTTCATTTCACTCAACATTAGAGGAGGCAAAAGATGCAATCTTACTTTTGTATGTGGTCGATGCCAGCGATAAAGATTTTAGAACCCAGCTTAGTGTGGTTAATGGCGCACTACAGCAGTTAAATCTTGATACCAACAATCGTTTATTGCTACTCAATAAAGTGGATTGCTTAACTCAAGTCGAGCGACAAACATTAAGCAGTGAGTTTCCCAATGCGTTGCAAATATCCACCCGCAATGCTGATGACGTCAGTTTAGTGCATCAAGCGATACAAGATTTTATCGCAAAGCAGATGTGTACAGCTTGTTTTAATATCCCTTACACCGCGAGCGGCATCATGGGGGAAATTCACAGTAAAATGCAGGTCATAGAAGAGGAATACCATGAAAATGGTATGAGATTGACCCTCAAAGCCAGTCCTGTGGCGTTGGAGCGATTAAATAAGATGCTGCAAAAATAGTGCAAATTTACTTGTTCTATTGAAGTGCTGGGATTAATGTCATTGGTAGTGATTTTAACTCGCCTAACACCGACTTTTAGGGTGTTATACCAATCAGTATAAGAAAGTGATCTACTCAGAGTGTTTTTTGGCAAACTAATTCAAGGCGAATGGATGACATAATGGTTATTCCCTTATGAGTTCATTTAACACAGAAGTAGGCAGCCAAAAACACTCCTAACAGGCGAGCTTTAGCGGTTCTGATGCTGTGTTAACGAGCTTAAACGTAGAATAACTATGCTCTACACTCGTTGCCTTACCTCAGAATCGCTAAATTCTCGCTGAGCGATCACATCTTTATACTGATTGGTATTAGGCCGCATTGGAGTAGCGCATGGACACATCATTACAGTTTAGAGTGAACAATTGGATTGAAGCTGATCCCGATCCCCGTTCAAAGCAGGAACTTTTGAGCCTAATCGATAATAAGGATGAGTCTGAGCTCGCTAAGCGTTTTGCTGGCAGGCTTGCTTTTGGTACCGCTGGATTAAGAGGCGTTGTGGGCGCAGGCCCTATGGGAATGAATCGGTTTGTGGTGCAGCAAACCACATCTGGCCTCGGGAGTTATTTAAAAGCTCAGGTAAGCGATCTCGATGCTCGCGGTGTCGTGATTGGTTATGATGGTCGCCATGATTCAAAACAATTTGCCGATGACGCAGCGGGTGTATTGACCGCTATGGGCATTAAAGTTTATTTGACCAGTCAAGTTGCCGCGACACCCCTTGTCGCTTTTGGTGTTCTGCATTTTGGCGCCGCGGCAGGGATTGTGGTGACAGCGAGCCATAACCCACCACAATACAATGGTTATAAAGTCTATTGGGGCAATGGCGCACAGATCATTCCGCCCCATGACTCAGGTATTGCTGCCTGTGTGAATAAGGCGGCAGATGAGTCACTCAGCCAACCTATCAAGTTAATGGAACTGCATAAAGCCAAGGCGTTAGGCAGTTTAATTATGCTCGAAGATGATTTTTATCAAACCTATCGTCAAGGGATCAAAAGCGCCGAGGTGTTACAAAATCACACACGTCCAGAATTAGTGAGTCTTGCTTATACGGCGATGCATGGTGTTGGCGCTGAGATGGCCGAAACTGTACTTAAGGATGCAGGTTTCACACAAGTTCATTCTGTGATGGCACAACGTGAACCCGATGGCGACTTTCCAACAGTTAACTTTCCTAATCCCGAAGAAAAGGGGGCGATGGATTTAGTGGTCGCTGAGGCGAAAAAGCACAATGCCATGTTGGCGTGTGCGAACGATCCCGATGCCGACCGATTTGCTGTGGCAGTGCGTAAATCTGATGATGGCGCTACTCAATCTAATGCTGAATATCAGATGTTGACTGGCGATCAAGTTGGGGTGTTATTCGGCCATTATCTGTTAAGTCATGCGCCGAAAGACCAGCGCTTAACTTGCACGACGATAGTGTCGTCGAGTTTATTATCCAAAGTTGCCGCTAGTCTGGGCGCCACTTGCATCACCACGTTAACGGGCTTTAAGTGGCTCATGAATGTGGCTTTGACTGAGCAAACTCCAGAGAATCGTTTCCTTTTCGCTTACGAAGAAGCGCTTGGTTACACATGTGGCGACATGGTGTGGGACAAAGATGGGTTATCAGCACTGGTGGCATTCGCCCAACTCACTGCTGAGCTTGCGAGCAAAAGCGAGACGATTTGGGATCGATTAGGCGATATCTATAAAGAACATGGCTTTCATCTTAATGCGCAGGTGAGTATTGCTCTTCAACCAGGTACTCCCAATATAGGGGCTCATTTACGTGAGCATCCGCCCGTCACTATTGCGGGGCGTGCTATTGTTTCTGTTGATGATATTAGTTGTAGTGAGCGCCGTCTTGCCGATGGGCGTGTTGAGAATATCGATTTACCTAGCAGCGATGTGCTTATCTACAGGCTTGATGGCGGAGCAAGAGTGATCGTGCGACCTTCTGGGACTGAGCCTAAGATAAAGTGCTATTACGAAGTCGTAGAAACCATGGGGGTTGATGACACCTTAGCGAGTGCTCAGCTGCGGGCTCAAACGCAGATGGATGAGTTTATTCACGCTCACCAAGCTTCATTGCCTAAATAGGCTTGGTGACAGAGAACTGTCGATAAACCTGCATATTTTGCTTAAATGGTTGTGACTGCCCTGTCACAACCATTTTTGTTAATTAAAAGTGACAGTTAACGAAGAGGAAAATAAAATCAACATACTAATATAGAGCTAGACTAAAAGACTCATCTAAATTTTTTAATCAGGCTTGATGGTATGACAGTTTGGCTTTCCTCTTTAGTCGCGATCCTCTTACGTTTTGCATTAAGAGGATTAGTATTAAGTTCATTTCTATTCAGTTCAACGGTTTTATCCGCAGGGCTCGATGATGTTGTGATCACGATAAAGTCAGATAATACTGGCTCCTCCTCCGATGTTCAGTTCACCCTTCCTACCACTGGCTCCGGATACAATTACAACATAGATTGTAATAACGATGGTACGGATGAAGCCACTGCTCAAACTGCTGATTACACGTGTGATTATACTTCGTTAGGAGGTGCAGGTACTTACACTGTCAGAATCGAAGATAATTCAGGTGTAAGGACTGGTTTTTCTCGAATATTCTTCAACAATGGCGGTGACAAGCTTAAAATTATCGATATTTCTCAATGGGGAACTGGTAGTTGGACAAGCATGCTAAATGCTTTTTTTGGTGCGGAAAATATGACAGTAACGGCTGTCGATGTGCCAAGTTTTTCTGGGTTGAGTGATGTTTCCGGTATGTTCCTCAATGCTGCTTTAGTCAATCCGAACACAAGTGCATGGGATACAAGTTCAGTTACAAATATGTCCAATATGTTCAGTGGCGCCACAAGTGCTAGTCCAGATACTAGTAGCTGGAATACTAGCAACGTTATAAGTATGGCAGCTATGTTTAGAGGAGCCGTTGCTGCAAACCCGAATACCAGTAACTGGGACGTTTCAAACGTTTCCGATATGAGTTCTTTATTCAGAGATGCTGTCTCAGCGAATCCAGATACGAGTAGCTGGGATACATCTTCAGTTAATCAAATGTGGTATATGTTTGCTGGTGCCATTTCAGCGACCCCAGATACCAGTTCATGGAATACTGGTTTGGTTACCTCAATGGAATCGATGTTTCAAGGTGCGTCATCTGCCAAGCCGGATACGAGTGCATGGAACACAGCGTTGGTGAAGAGTACAAAAAGTATGTTTAGTGGTGCTACTGTTGCGACCCCAGACACCAGTAGCTGGGATACTTCAGCCGTATTAACTATGTTGGGAATGTTTGATGGCGCATTGGCTGCCAATCCTAATACCAGTAGCTGGAATGTTTCAAATGTTACCGATATGGGCTTGATGTTCAGAGATGCTGTTTCAGCAAACCCAAACACGAGTAACTGGGTCACATCTTCAGTTAATCAAATGTGGTATTTGTTTGCTGGTGCCATTTCAGCTATCCCAGATACCAGCTCATGGAATACCAGTTCGGTTACCTCAATGGAATCGATGTTTCAAGGTGCGTCATCAGCTAACCCGGATACGAGTGCATGGAACACTGCTTTGGTGAAGAGTACAAAAAATATGTTTAGCGGTGCTACTGTTGCCACCCCTGATACCAGTAGTTGGGATACTTCAGCCGTATTATCTATGTTGGGAATGTTTGATGGCGCATCGGCTGCGAATCCGAATACCAGTAGCTGGAATGTTTCAAATGTAACCGATATGGGCTTAATGTTCAGGGATGCTATCTCAGCAAACCCAGACACGAGTAACTGGGATACTTCTTCAGTTATACAAATGTGGTATATGTTTTCAGGCGCTTCAAACGCAAGTCCTGACACCACAGCTTGGGATGTATCTAATGTTACCAATATGACCAATATGTTTTCAGGAGTCACTCTACCTCTCGCAACTTATGATGCCCTACTAGCCGCTTGGAATGGAAAATCCTTGCAAAGTGCAGTTAATTTTCATGGCGGGAATTCTGTTTATTGCCTAGGAGAAGCCGCAAGAACCAATATGATCGCGTCAGACAGCTGGGTCATCACTGATGGTGGTAAAAGCTGCTTGTTCCAACATTTTGTTACCACTTGGAAAACCGACAATGTAGGTACTTCTAATAGCACTTCTATTACCATTCCAACCACAGGTGGTGGTTACAGCTATCAGGTCGACTGGAATAATGATGGCGATTTACTCGATGCAAGTGAGGCCACTGTACATACTGGCAATGTTACGCACGATTTTGGGTCATCAGGTACCTATACTATTCGAATCGTAGGTACCTTCCCGCGGATCTTCTTTAACAGAACAGGTGACAAACTGAAAATATTGTCTGTCGATCAATGGGGTACTGGCAGTTGGACCAGCATGGAAGCTGCCTTCTCAGGTGCTTCGAATTTAACTGTCCCCGCTACAGATGTACCAGACCTTTCTAACGTAACAAGTATGATCAGCATGTTTTGGGATGCGGTATTGGTAAATCCTGATGTCAGTGGTTGGGATGTTTCCACTGTTACCCATATGAACAACCTGTTTTTAACAGCTTATGCAGCAACCCCTGATGTGAGTAGTTGGGATGTATCAAACGTCGTGTATATGAATGCGATGTTCAATAATGCAACCTCTGCGGTTCCCAATGTCAGTAATTGGAACGTTTCTAAAACAGTGCAAATGAATGCCATATTTGGTGGTGCAATATCTGCTAACCCAGATGTTAGCAGTTGGGATGTGTCTGCTGTCACCACGATGGAGTCAATGTTTGCAGGGGCCACACTCGCAACCCCCAACACTAGCAATTGGGATACGTCAGCAGTGACGAATATGCATTCGATGTTTTTGAATGCGACTTCTGCAAACCCAGACACCAGCGGCTGGAATACCTCTTTAGTGACGAATATGAGGTCGATTTTTAATGGGGCTACATCGGCAAATCCAGATGTCAGCAGTTGGAATACATCATCTGTGACCAGTATGTACGCGATGTTCTTTGGTGCAACATCGGCGACGCCAGATACCAGCAGTTGGAATACATCTGCGGTGACGACAATGCGATCCATGTTTAGTGGAGCAACGGTTGCAAACCCAAATACGAGTGGGTGGGTGACCTCTGCTGTTGAGTCGATGAAGTTTATGTTTTATAACGCGACCTCGGCAAATCCAGATACCAGTAGTTGGAATACATCTGCGGTGACTGAAATGAATTCGATGTTTTCTGGTGCTACGTCAGCAAAGCCTGATACTAGCAGCTGGGATACTAGTTTAGTGACAAGTATGGAGGATATGTTTAGTGGGGCGACATCGGCTAATCCAGTTGTTAGTGGTTGGGACATATCCGGTGTCACCAGTATGGATAATATGTTTTCAGGTGTGACACTCACGACTGCAAATTACGATGCTCTACTTTCTAGCTGGAATGCGCAAAGTCTACAAAATGGGACCAGTTTTGATGGTGGTAATTCTAGGTACTGTAATGGCGAGTCAGACAGAGGAGATATGGTTGCCAGTGACAGTTGGACGATAACAGATGGGGGCAAAAGTTGCCCTGATATGCATTTCGTGACGACCTGGAAAACAGACAATAGTGGTTCATCAAACAGCACGTCAATTACTATTCCTACAACAGGAACTGGCTACCTTTACGATGTTGATTGGGATAACGACGGTAACTTCGATGAATTTGGGTTAACGGGGTCAGTTACCCATGATTTTGCCTCAACTGGTACTTACACCCTACGTATCAGGGGGGATTTTCCTCGTATCTATATTAATAATGTTGATGACAAAGAGAAAATACTGTCCGTCGACCAGTGGGGAACGGGTAATTGGACTAGCATGCAAGATGCTTTTTATGGCGCAATTAACCTAATGGTTCCTGCCATTGATGCACCTGTTTTGACGAGTGTGACCAGTTTAAGGGGAATGTTTCGTGATGCCAGTACGATGAATCAATCGATAGGGCATTGGAATACCTCAAACGTGACCAATATGCTTGATATGTTTAATGGTGCTAGCGCATTTAATCAGGACATCAGTGCTTGGGATACGTCGAAAGTGTTTACGATGCAGGGCATGTTTAACAATGCCAGTGCTTTCAATCAGAACATCACTTGGAACACGGAAGCGCTCATCAATATGCTGTCTATGTTTCAGGGCGCCACAAGTTTTAATCAAGCTATCGGCAGCTGGGATACGGCAGACGTTACTAATATGTCTTTTCTCTTTGAAGGTGCTTCCAGTTTTAACCGTGATATCAGTGGTTGGGATACGGGTATGGTCAGCGTGATGGTATCCATGTTTCAGAATGCTACCGATTTTGATCAAAACCTGAATAGTTGGGATGTCTCAAGTGTCACCAATATGAGTTTGATGTTTTCAGGGGTTACCTTATCGAAAGTAAATTATGATGCGATTTTAAACAGTTTCGATGCTCAAATCTTAAAAACGGGTGTGCTTTTTAGTGGCGGTAACTCTCAGTATTGTAGCGGAAAAACAGCAAGAGCAAACATGATAGCATCCGACTCTTGGGTTATTACCGATGGCGGACAAAACTGTATACCTGTGACGCCAACCACTACGCCAGATCTGCAAGTAGGCTCTGACTCTGGGAATACCAGTACTGATAACGTGACCTCAGATAACACGCCCAGTTTTGATAACCCTTGTAGCAATATTGGCAACACCATCACTTTGTATTCAGATAACCCCACTTCCGGCACCAGTGTTGCTTCACAAGTGTGTACCACTATTGGAACAGAGGTGCTTACCGCCAGCACATTGGCTGATGGCATACACAATATGAGTTATACCGACACTGATTCGGGTGATGAATCGGCTTACTCTCCCAGTTTACTAGTGAAAGTTGATACTACTAATCCTGCAATACCAAGTTGTAGTAGTACCCCTACATCAGCAAACAATTCCACCAGTATTTCGACGACTTGTAATGGGGTAGAAACCGATGCAAGAGTGTCGATTGCCAATATGATCTGCTCACCTACTTATGCGACAGCCAGTAGTACTGTTTCATGTAGCGGAACGACTGGGGTTGGTGGTGGAGATATATCGGTAAGTAATGACACTGTTTCTGTGACAGATCTTGCGGGAAATAATGAAACTGCTGCGACAACTGGTTTACTGATCGACAATACTGCTCCTGCTGTAGCCCAAAGTAATGCAATAGTGACACCCACAATTGACAGTACGCCAAGTTACAGTTTCAGCAGCACAGAAGCTGGCAGCATTGCCTATTCAGGTAGTTGCAGCTCATCAACTTCAGTAGCGGTAAGCGGTGTGAACACTATTACGTTTAATGCACTCAATGACGGAAGTTACAGTGATTGTCGTATTAGAGTGGCGGATGCTGCGGGTAATTTATCTAACCTACTTATTGTCAGTGCTTTTGAGATAGACAGTGCAGGGGCGACGTTAACAGAAACTACGTCGGTTTCAACTCCATCGGCTGACAGTACGCCAAGTTACAGTTTCAGCAGCACAGAAGCTGGCAGCGTTGCCTATTCAGGCAGTTGCAGCTCATCAACTTCAGTAGCGGTAAGCGGTGCGAACACAATTACGTTTAATACACTCAGTGACGGCAGTTACAGTGATTGTCGTATTAGAGTGGCGGATGCTGCGGGTAATTTATCTAACTTGCTCAGTATCAGTGCTTTTGCGATAGACAGCGTTGGGGCGACGTTAACTGAGACCACGCCAATAACCACGCCCACTGCTGACAGTACGCCAAGTTACAGTTTCAGTAGCTCCGAGGTGGGCAGTATTACCTATTCAGGCAGTTGCAGCTCATCAACTTCAGTAGCGGTAAGCGGTACGAATACGATTACGTTTAATGCACTCAGTGACGGAAGTTACAGTGATTGTCGCATTAGAGTGACGGATGCTGCGGGTAACCTTTCCAACCTGCTCAGCGTCAGTGCTTTTGAGATAGACAGTGCAGGGGCGACGTTAACAGAAACCACTCCAGTAATCACTCCGTCTGCTGACAGCACGCCAAGTTACAGTTTCAGCAGCACAGAAGCTGGCAGCATTGCCTATTCAGGTAGTTGCAGCTCATCAACTTCAAACGCTGTAAGCGGTACGAGCACCATCACGTTCAATGCACTCAGTGACGGCAGTTACAGTGATTGTGGCATCACAGTGACTGATGTGGCGGGAAATATGTCCAATCTATTGCTAGTCAGTTCTTTTGAGGTTGATAGGTTACTGCTTAGTTTAGAAACACACCTGCCCAGTACTCTTTTACAAGATGAGCATCTGTTAGTGACGCAAAGCGTAATTGGTGGTAAAGCGCCTTTTGAATTTAGGGGTGATAACTTACCTGAGTGGCTGGTTCTTGATCCTGGGACTGGCCAAATAAAAGGGACGCCGGGGGCTACGGATATTAATACTTATTCCGATATCGTTTTTCATATCACAGACTCTGAAGAAAGAGCGGCAAAAAGTGTTGCATTTGAACTTAGGGTTATTGATGTCAATGATGCCCCTATTGCAGAAGATGATGTATTTACACTTGTAGAAGGTGGAAAAAGGGCCATTAATGTTCTCGCTAATGATTCAGATCCTGATGAAGGCGATCTTATAACCATAGAAGGTGTAAGTTCGGTTTTGGGAGACGTGACTATTGTAGGCGATATGCTGGAGTATGAGGCCCCCATTGATTTTGTCGGGGATGATATTATCAGCTACATCATTGTTGATAGTGGTGGATTGACGGCTACAGCGGAGGTAGTTGTTTCAATCACCTATGATCCAGAACTTGGATTGCCACCTACTTTAGTGTTACCTGATGATGTCGTGGTTGATGCCACAGGTTTACTGACCAAGGTTGCGCTTGGGTTTGCAACAGCAACTGACAGTCTTAATAACACCATTAGTGTGAGTAAGTCATCGGACAGCTATTTTCAACCTGGGGCGCATCAAGTTGTATGGACAGCTGAAGATTCAAGGGGACGCACAACCAGCGCAAGTCAGAGTGTTTGGGTTCATCCATTAATCTCTATCGGTAGCGATACTCAGGTGGAGGAGGGAGGAGCAGTTAGTATCGGTGTTTATCTCAATGGTGATTCTCCTATCTATCCCGTTGTCATTGATTATACGTTAAGCGGCAGTGCAGATGAGAATGATCATGACCTGACCTCAGATAGCATTACATTCGCTAAGGGACGGCTAGGTAGAATTAACTTTAGTACTCTTAGTGATGATGTTATTGAGGGAGATGAAACCTTAGATATTCAACTTTCAGATACGGTCAATATAGGAGGGAAGTTTACCCATTCATTGATTATCACAGAGAAGCCATTTGCCCCAGATATCAGGCTTAAACCCTTTCAAGCTGGCATGGAAAGATACTCGATACTGGATACCGAAGGCCTCGTCACCATATATATGTACCTTGATACTGGGAGTGAAGACGATTTTTCCTATACGTGGGATGCCAGTAAAGAGGTGGTTAATCTTTCAAATGAAACATCTCAATTTATCTTTGACCCTGAGCTGGTTTCAACAGGAAATCTAGTGGTCAATCTGGATCTCCGCACTGCGGCTGGTCTGAGTACAGCAGCCAGCGTCAATCTGTTAATTACATCAGAAGCACTGCAGCCTAGTCAGACCATCGATTGTTCCGTTATCAATGAACAAGAAAGCGATGGCTTTTTATTCATGGTGGAAGCAGAGCCTCAAACGTGCATTATGAGGGGCGAACTTGCTTTAAAAAGTCGTTCGGGCGGAATTCAGATCTTAGAGGATGAGTTGATAACGTTAATGGAAACAAGCCAAACAATCGCGGGAGGCGTGTTCGACTTTGTGGTTTTTGGTAAGCCGGAGGCAAGCACTTATCAAATTGTGTTTCCGCAGCGTAAACCGATCCCCGAAGAAGCCGTTTATTTAAAGTTCTCAACGCAATTGCATGAGTGGTTTGATTTTGTGATCACAGCGGAAGATCAGCTTTTTAGTACGCACTCGGATCAAGGTCGATGTCCAGAGCCTAATGATGCTCGTTGGGTCGAAGGGTTAACTGCTGGAGATTGGTGTTTAAAGTTAATCATTAAAGATGGTGGCCCTAACGATGTAGATGGTATCGCGAATGGCATGGTTGTTGACCCTAGTGGTTTGGCCAGTCTATCCGGTCCCATAGTGAGTGACAATCATGATCCGGTTGCCAAGGATGATTTCTATCAGCTTATCAATGCTGAGCAAATAGAGTTGGATGTGTTAGATAATGACAGCGATAGTGACGGTGATCAGCTTGTGGTGATCGAGGCGTCGGCAGATCTTGGTTTTGCCGATATTGTGGATGGCGTTATCTGGTATCACCCTGCATCGGTTGATTTCTTTGGCACCGATGTCATTACCTATGTGATCTCTGATGACATGGGTGGTGTTGATAAAGCAGTGGCATCCCTTGATGTGATAATCGGAAATTCACTGCCAGTGGCAGTGAATGATACATTGACCATGTTAGCGAACTCTCAAAGCAGTATTGATGTATTGAGTAACGACAGTGATCCCGATGGTGATCCTTTGTCGCTCCATAAAGCGAGTACAGATTCAGGACAAGTCGAAGTGAGGGGGGATCGTCTTATCGTGACACCGGATAAAGCATTTGTTGGTGAAATCCATATCTCGTACTTTGTTATCGACCCATCAGGTGCGATGGCAACAGCAAAAGTGACGGTAACGGTAAAAGAAGGCGAGAAGGTTAGCGTTGAGAATAACTCTGGTGGAGTGATGAGTTTATCTTTGTTTTTGCTATTACTCATTTTCACCCAGCGATATCTTTTTATTACATCAGTAAATGAACGCTCTCACTATTAACTAGAAAATGTCGAATAAAGTTGGCTGAAGTAACATAGGATAGAGAAGCCTAGATTGCTTATTGTGATTTTTGTTCACTTTTAATCTTATTAACCTTTATGGATCTCACTTTGAAAAATAGACTCCTAACAGCCTTAGCTCTTTGTTGCTTATTCTCATCTGTTAATACCTTAGCCCTTGATAGGAAAACGCCCGAATATCTGCAAGAGGCGTTTATCGAAGTGGCCATGAGAAATGAATATGATTCCGGCAAGCACCAAATACGAAAATGGCAGCAGCCTTTGCGTATTTGGCTCGATCACCGTGTGGGTGATGAGCAAAAGCACACACGGCTTGCAACCATGCACATTGAGCATCTTGCGGCGATCACAGGCCATGAGTTGCAGCTTGCCACTAGTTTGAATCAATCGAATGTGCACCTCGTCTTCACCAGACAAAGCCGATGGACTCAGGAAGTTGCAGATCTACTGGGAGCAGGAGCGGTTAAAAACTTACATTCTGCAGTGTGCATCGCCAGCGTTAAGGTCAATTCAGTGGGAGAAATCATGAAGGCTTGGGTAGTGATCCCCGTCGATCAAGCACAGATGCACGGCAAGCTGGTGGCCTGTGTGGTTGAAGAGTTGACCCAAATCATGGGGTTACCCAACGATTCAGATAAAGTGTTCCCCTCTATTTTCAACGATAAAATCCCACAGAACTTATTGTCAGGACTCGACGGACTCTTATTAAAGATGCTTTATTACTCAGAGGTGACTCCAGGAATGAGCGAAGACAAGGTTAAACGAGTATTGACGCCATTACTTGATAGCTGGAAAAAAAATGGCACTATAACGAATGCTGACAAGGAAATACGGCGTGGAAAGCTGTATCCCTTGCTTGGTTATTAGTCTGTAAAATGGCCGTAGAGTCGTTCTATTTTAGTATAAAACAACCTATTTTTTAGGCCTACTGACACCAAGCTGTCAGTAGGCCTGTTCTATTCTTGATTTGTCTCGAGAAATAGACATCTGTATTGGGTGTTAACTCGGTCTTTCAAGGAGTTCAATATGCTACATAATGCACCGTTAGTCTGGGGTGAAATCCCTGTTGAGAATATGGACAGGGCTGTAGAGTTTTATGGCAAACATTTTGGTGTCAGTTTCACTCGTGAAGTGATGAACGACATGGAGATGGCTATTCTAGAAACTGAGGACAAGGAAGCGGCAAGTATTGGTTTAGTAAAACATGAGATGATGCAACCTTCAGCTAATGGCAGTGTGCTCTATCTGAACTTGAGTGAACAGCTTTCTGGATTGGTAGACAAGATTGCTCAAGCTGGTGTGAAAATTCTGCTTCCTATTATGCCTATCAAAGATGGAGAGTGCGGGTTTATCGCTTTGTTCCAAGACAGTGAAGGTAATACCGTCGGTCTTTGGTCTAAAGATAAGTAAGGTAAGCTGTTTGCTATCTTTGCAGAGGTAAGAAGAGATGAGTTGGCATGATGGCATGTTGGCTCTTTGTTTCGCCAACTTAATCGATGCATTGGAAGTAAAAGACTAAATCCTCATGGAATGGAGAAAGGTATGAGTGAAATACAGGTGGATTCAACATCTCCTACATTGGTAAAACAAGCTGCTATTGAACTTGTTGGGTTAACAACAAGAACAAATAATCTTGCAGAGCAGGATATAAAAACCCAGAAAATTGGTCCACTTTGGCAACAGTTTTTTGCCGAACGAGCACATAAGTTAACTGACGGTGAGTTCATGTATGGCGTTTATTATGATTATCAGTCAGACATGGATGGTGAGTTTTCTGTATTAGCCGGAAGTCAGGCACCTCAAGCTGGTTTAAGTGATGTGAATTTGATCGCCGGAGACTATCTTAAATTTAGTGGTCGCGGTGAGATGCCCCAAAGCGTCATTGCTCTTTGGGCTGAGGTGTGGCGCTATTTCACTTCACCCGAGTGTCAATATCAACGCTGCTACCTCACTGATTATGAAGTCTATTCTGGTGGCGATTCCATTGAGATCTATATTGGTATAAAGCTTTAAGTCTCCGACTATTTTTAAATTTGATAATGAGAACCAAGTTTGATGTTAGATTGAATTAGGTTCTCTTTTTTGTCAGCTGGTATAAGGATTTAGATGCGCCGCGCCGATAGATTATTTCAACTGGTTCAGATATTGCGTCACCGCCGTTTAACCACGGCCAAAGAGCTGGCTGAAAGGTTAGAAGTCTCGACGCGTACTGTTTACCGCGATGTGCAAGACCTCTGTTTAAATGGTATTCCGATTGAGGGTGAAGCCGGTGTAGGGTATCTACTGCGTCAAGAGGTGAATGTGCCACCCTTGATGTTTAACGAAGCTGAACTAGAGGCCATTCAGGTGGGCATGCGTATGGTGCAAGCATGGGGAGGCAAAGAGCTATCAAGCGCAGCGAAACAGGCGATGATAAAAGTGGAAGCGGTATTGCCCGCTCGACTGAGAGAGTATCAATCCTTGATGTTCGCCCCTGATTTTTATATCGATAGCGATGAATTTCAGTTTCTCGATCAGTTAAGAAAAGCATCACGATTGAGAGAGTACCTATTGATGGATTATCGAGATGTAAAAGATGACAGCAGTCAAAGAGAGGTGCGTCCTCTTGCTATCTACTTCTGGAAAGGCACGTGGACCTTATTGGCGTGGTGTGAGCTAAGAAATGATTTTCGTAATTTCCGAGTCGATAGGATTATTGGTTTGAGTGGTTTAGGGCGACACTTTGTAGTGACGCCAGGTGAAGAGATGCCAGATTACATTGCACTGATGGAAGCTCAGTATGGTGATTGTTAATCGTTTTGCCTAAGCTAGTTCGACATGGAGCATTCGTTAGTGAATGATAAAAAACAAGCCCATGCTCACCAAGGTGGTCAGTAAGACATTACGCGTGGTGTAAGCGAGTATTGTGGCGACAATGGCACATATTAAATAACTATTATCCAAGCTTAAATCGAGTTTTCCCTCTTGTATAAAGACAATTGGGGCGAAAATGGCAGTCAGAACGGCCGGCGCCGAATAGCTGAGAAAGGTTAAGGTATTCTTACTTAATCGCACAGGAAGCTTAGGCTCAAGAAAAAGATATCGGCTCGCGAAGACTAATGCCGCCATAGAGATGATGGTTAACCAAATCATGTTTTTTCTCCCGTGAGTTTTGCATATAGAGTGCCGCTAGCCATTCCAAGCAGTGCTGCGATTAATAACCCGCCCTGAATATCCAGAAGTACGCACATTAAACTACTCACTAATGAGACCAATACGCAGAGCAGGATAGATGGCTTTTTGACTGATGGAATGACGATGGCAATAAAAGTGGCTGCGATAGCAAAATCCAAGCCCCAACTGTCTAAATTAGGTAAACTCTGGCCTGCTATAATTCCTGCAGCTGTCGCGATATTCCAACCCACATAAAAACTAAACCCGCCGCCGAATGCGAACCAAGGATCCAGCTTATGTTGTTTACCTTGATTGGCAATGGCAAAAAGCTCATCAGTGAGTAAAAAGCCTAAGGTGAGTCGCCATTTGAGTGGCATAGGGCTTATCTGTTCGCGCATGGCCATTCCATAGAGAAAGTGCCTTGAGGTAATAAGCAAGGTGGTGATCAAAATGCTGGTTAAGCCTATTCCCGATTTAATCATACCAACGGCCACGAGCTGGGCAGCACCTGCAAACACTATCGCTGACATCGCTTGGCTTTCAAGTGGGGATAATCCAGCATCAAGGGCAAAGGAGCCTGCGAGAATCCCCCAAGGGATCACCGCGATAGTGAGGGGCAGTATCATTAAAGATCCTTTGAAAAAGGCATCAAGTTTACTGCTGGTGACTGTTTGTTCTGATTGAGCTTCCATTCGTCTGGCGACCACAATTGTTAAGGCGTGAGTGATAAATTAGCGCATTTAAGTTTCGTTAGCTTGTACAAATTTGCTATTGAATTCCTTGGCATATTGTCCGGGTGTGACGCCCATGGTGCGTTTAAAGTGTCGATTAAGATGGCTTTGATCATGAAAACCACATTCTTGCGCGACATCGAGAAGCTTATAGCCTTGCTTTATTTTCTGTTTTGCTAATCGAACTCGAGATTGAATTTGATAAGCGTGAGGCGGTAGGCCACATTTTATCTGAAACTGCTTAATTAAATAAAAAGGACTGAGACCAGCCAATTTGGCTAACTCTTCCAATGAAATATCAACGCTTGGATGATCATCCAGAAACTGTTTTACCAGCTCAAGTTGAGTTTGGGCGGCAGCATGCCGAGGGATATCAATTTTACTGCGGCTATGGCGTGACATGAGTTTTATCATGGTGGAGTAAACGACGCTTTCGCGTAATAGCCGATTTTCAGAGGTGTCCAGTGTGTGAAACATCATGCGCAGCGTATCAGCCATGACCCTGTCGTGAACCACTGGTTCTGGGAAGTAGGGGGCACCGTTTGCCGGTAAGTCTAGCTCCTCATTGAGCAAGGTAAATTGTTCAGGAAGAGGGTACATTGCGCGATAAGACCAGCCGCCTTCTGCGGCCGAACTGCCACTGTGTACTTCATCGGCATTGACTAAAATGATACTGTTTTCGGGGGCGATATGGTTGCCACCAGTACGATAGAAGCGCTGAGCTCCAGATTCAATCACCCCGACGGTATAACCTTCGTGACTGTGCCGAGAGAAGTTCTGTTTGTGATAGCTCGCGTTGAGCAATTCTATTCCCCCCAATTCTTTTGCATGGGTGAATTCGGCAACTTCTCGTTTAATTTGGGGGCGTGTCTCAATGCTCTTCATCGAATCATCATAGCGTATAAAGTGGCAATGTTTTTGTACAAAATTGTGCAAATTCCTAATGAATCGTGCCTGAATTGAGAAATATGACGCAAGAAGAAAGTTTTGCAGGTCTCACGACTGGCTTCCTGCAAAGAATTAGGGCTATATTAAAGGTATGACTTATCGCCATTTTCTTAACAGGAGAGAGATGAAAGATAAAGATATCATCATCTTCGATGGTGTATGTAACTTATGTCATGGTTCGGTCAATTTCATTATTGAGCGAGACCCTCATCATCATTTTGTGTTTACACCAATGCAAAGTGATACAGCAAAGTCTTTGATTGCCCATTACGATGTTGAAGGGGAGTATTCAGAGACTTTTTTTCTTATCAAAGATGATCAATGTTATATGAGAACTGATGCGGCCCTAGAGATCACCAAATCTCTCTCAGGTTTCTGGCCTGCATTAGCAATATTAAGATTCATACCAAGGAGGATAAGAGATTTCTTCTACCGATTGCTGGGGCGAAACCGTTATGCACTGTTTGGTCGTCGAGATACCTGTATCTTGCCAACGGATGCTGTACTGAGTCGTTTTATCGATTAATGCCATTTAGTAATACTTTATCAGTAGAATAAAGAGGCCGAATATGAATGAATTTGAAGAGTTATGTCGCTTCACAACGTCTAGATTAACAGTATCGAGTTGGTGGAACTTGGTCAGTAATAGTGAGTCAGAGATCAAACTGGCCCAAACGGTATTAGATACCCTAACACCTAAAGTCACAGCGTCACTTCCTGTGGGTTGGCAAGATATTAAGCATATTGAAGATGCCCTAAATTGGATGAATGACAGAGCTAAGGAGAGCCGTTTTTTGGTGGTACAGGAAAGCTCAGGTGATCAGGTTATTGGTTTTGTTTTCCTGCATGAATTAATTCAAGAACTAGAGGACTTATCATTAAGATCAGAGGACATTAGCGCCAAAAGTGAGTTGCATTTAGGCTATCTGTTAGCCGAAAATTACTGGGGAAAAGGTTTTGCCAGTGAGCTTATTGCCGGATTAGTCGAATGGGCAAAAGCATCGGGAGATATCAAGTCATTTGTTGGCGGCGTCGATATCGACAATACAGCTTCTATCATGGTAATGGAGAAAAACGGTTTTACTTTTCACCAGTCAGAAGGCACGAGTAACACACTGTTTATGCAGTTAGAACTCGATAAGCCAGATCTGAACAGAAGTAAATATAACTAGTTGATTAACCTTTTCTATGCGGAGAATATCACTCTTTTCTCCGCTTCATTTCACTTCTCGAATCTGACTAACAACAACTCAAGTCCTACTGGCTAAATTCAGCAGTTTCGGTAAAAACTCAGTCTCTTGATCCGCTATCTTGGTTTGCTCACATAATACCTGCGCTAATATCTCACGAGTCGTCAACGGATTGGCAAGTACTACGCGAAATACCACCGACTTTATATCGAGTATGCCAGCTTCTGGATTGATTCTAGTACGGGAGACAAACGAAGTGCCTCGCTCACGTTGACGTTTTTGGACAAATTTAGTCAAACCGTCTAACAGATGGTTAAATTCTGTCAGACGTTGAAGGTCATTGGAGGCGCGAGCTTGCTCCATTGCGATTTGAACCTGTTTGGGAACATAACGATAGGTCAGCAGACACAGTTCAGGTTCTGAAACGAGTTCAAAATTGTCCTGATCCTTGATCAATTGAGCAAAATAGCGGGCTTTTTCTAAGCTGCTGTTGATCAATATTTCATAACCATCACGGCCGATGACCTGTAGACAGGCATGAACTAACATGGCCATGCCAGGGCGAGAACCTTCTAACGTTTGACTGCCTAAGTCTTTAGAGCCTTTACGCAGAATATATTCAGCGTGGTGCTTAATGGCATTGGCAAAAGTGGGATCTTTAAAGATCACCATGCCTGCGCCCATAGGCACGTACATCTGTTTGTGGGCATCGATGGTGACGGAGTCCGCTCTCTCTATTCCTTTGAGCAGATGTCGATATTTGTTTGATAGCAAAGAGGCGCCGCCCCAAGCTGCATCAACATGGAAATGGCAATTAAGCTCTGTGGCTAAATCTGCCAATTCATCTAATGGGTCGATATTTCCTGTCTCAGTGGTGCCAGCAACACCAACAATGGCAAACACCTTGATGTTGTCACGGGCAAGCGCTTCAGCTGCCATCCGCATTTGGGCAACATCGACTTTATTATCATTAGAGGTGGGGATCTGAATGATATTGTCACGGCCTATGCCCAAGAGATCCGCGGTCTTAGCCAGCGAGTAATGGCCACGTTCGGAGACGAGTATCGCGAGATCGTCATAACCGTAATGGCGTAGCCCTTTTATTAAGCCTTGAGTAGCTACCCCTTTAAACTCTCCATCGGCTTTTAATAGCTGATTGCGAGCAGTCCATAATGCGGTGATGTTTGCGACGGTGCCACCTGAGCAAAAAGCGCCGAGTGAGACGTTTGCGCTATGCATCCAGTCCTGGTAAAAACTGTCATCTTCAGCATAAACAAGGTGGTGCATCATACCGAGGACTTGACGCTCTAATGGAGTGAAGGCTTTTGAAGTTTCAATTTTGACCAGATTTTGATTGAGGCCAACCATCATCTTAGATAGAGGTAATACAAAGTAAGGTAGCGCAGACGTCATGTGACCGATAAAACTCGGTGCTGAGGTGTGCACCGAATGCGCCACTAAAGTCTTCATCATGTCATCGGCGTAATCGGAGACAAACTGGGGCGCAGATGGGATCCGGTGTTGTTGAAAATCCAGCTCAATTTCAGATAAGGGTTTCTCAACCGCAACCACGCTCTCTTGCAGAAAACCCATAAGGTTTTGCGAAATGTTCTTCTCAATGACGCTTAAGGTTGAATCTGGGGCTTCCGGTACGGTAAAAATCCGCAGTAGCGCCTCTTCTGAAGCTGTCGCTTGTCTCGGTGTCATCGAAATATCCGTTGTTACCTTGTTGCTTAATCGATGATATTGTCCATCGAAAGCACTATGTCCAAAATGGATTGTCACTTTACTTTATGCTTTATAAGGCATCAAGAAGAAAAAGATAACCCATCAAGAAGAAAAAGTTAAATCGACAGGCTTTTATACCTCTGCATTATTGATTTTTGCTAATGCAGAGGAGAAAGTAAGTGGTTTTCGTCTATATATGGCAAGAATTACTTCTTGTGGTTCATGGCATAGAGCGCGGCGATGTTCTGGGAGGTGGTAAATAAGTTATGCTTCGCGTTGGCCAGTACCTCTTCAAGAGGAAGGGATCTGGGGGTGATAGAAAACATCGCGTCAATACCGTGGTCAAGCAGCACATTGGCGTCGTCACTGACGCAGCCAGCAATAGCGATCACCGGGATCTGTTGAGCTTTAGCCAAACGAGTGACTCCCATTGGGGTTTTGCCATGTAGGGTTTGGCTGTCTAATCTGCCTTCGCCTGTGATCACTAAATCTGCACCAACTAACTTCTCACTGAGTTTGACGGTTTCCATCACAATATCGATGCCGGGTCTGAGTTTGGCGTTTAGAAAAGCCATCACGCCAAGTCCCATGCCGCCAGCGGCGCCTGCGCCTGCCTGATGGCGTCTATCCTGAATACCAGCTTGCTCAATGATATCGGCATAATGGGATAGGGCAGTATCGAGCATTGATACCATTTCAGCTGTTGCGCCTTTTTGAGGGCCAAATATGGCCGATGCCCCTTTGTCACCGCATAGGGGGTTATCGACATCGCACGCGACTTCAAATTCACACGCGGCAATTAATGGATGAACATCGTGCAGTTCAATACCTACAAGTTTAGCGAGCGAACTGCCGCCAACCGATAGCGCTTTGCCCTCGTTATCGAGCAGATGAATGCCCAATGCTTGGGCCATTCCTGCGCCACCGTCATTGGTTGCACTGCCACCTAGGCCGATTAAAATACGCTTAATACCACGGTTGAGGGCATCACAAATTAACTCTCCAGTGCCATAGCTGGTGGTGATAAGCGGATCTCGTTTATTTGCAGGCACGTGGTGAAGGCCTGAAGCTGCAGCCATCTCTATGATGGCTGTTTTGATCTTGTTATCGCCATTGAGTCCATTACCCAATATGCCGTAATGGGCAGCGACGCGCTGGCCTAAAGGGCCGGTGACCTCAAGCTCGATGATTATTCCTTGAGTGGCATCAACCATAGATTGAACCGTGCCTTCTCCGCCATCGGCCACGGGGACTTTAATGAACTCAGCATCTGGCAATATCGTTTTGAAGCCAGATTCAATCTCATTGGCGACTTCCATCGCGCTTAAGCTCTCTTTAAATGAATCTGGGGCGATAACTATTTTCATTGGTGTTCCTATCGGAGAGTGTCGTTCTCTATCACAGTGTCTGAACATATATAGTTTTGTTCAGACACCTGATTCATTGAGACTAATCCACTGAAATACTAGCGCTTAAAGTAGCACTAAACTTAAGATAAAGACCAAGGTCATGGCGGTGATCCCTTGTACTAACGTTGCCATGGTTTGCGCTTTATAAGCTTGCTTAACACTCATGCGGCTAAATTGAGTCACGACCCAGAAGAAACTGTCGTTCGCATGAGAGACGGTCATCGCGCCAGCACCGATGGCCATGACGGTGAGCACGCGTCCCATGTCACTGGCAAGACCAATATCACCTAGCATAGGCGCAACGAGAGCAGATGTAGCAACAAGAGCAACCGTCGATGAGCCTTGAGCTGATTTCAGTGCTGCAGCAACGATAAATGGCATGAATATGCCGATCCCAAGCGCTGACAGTGAGGTGCCAATAAAGGTACCAATTTCCGTCGCTTTAAGGACTGCACCAAATGCACCACCAGCGCCCGTGATCAACAAGATAGGTGCTGCGACCACTAAACCTTGGCTAATACGTTCGCTAAACTCTTTGATTTTATTATCGCTTTTCAATAATGAAATTGAGAGAAATAGACCAATCATTAGCGCGTTGACGGGCTGGCCTAGAAAGATCAGTAGATCGAATAAAAAGCCATTACCCAACGGCGCTGAGGGAAAGTTAGCGATAGAGCCAAAACAGATGAGTAAAATAGGCACAAAAATGGGAGCAAAGGCGCGCGAGGCACTCGGTAAAACACCGTAGGTTTCTTTGAGTTGTTCAAAATCATCTACGTTGTTTTTAAGCTCTTCAGCCCCTTCACCGTCTGGTTCAACGTTAGCAAAGCGGTTTGCCCAAAGCGTGCCAGCAAGCGCTGCAACCGCGGCAACAAATATACCAACAAATATAACTAAACCTAAGTTAGAGCCTAGACCTAAGTTTCCCGCAGCGGCAATGGGACCCGGTGTTGGTGGCACGAAGGTATGGGTGGCGTACAAACCAGTTGCTAGTGCCACACTCATGGAAACACTAGAGACCTTCATGCGATTTGCCATCGATTGTTTCAATGAGTTTAAGATCACGAAACCTGAGTCACAAAAGACCGGGATAGAAACCAAGTAACCGATAATCGACATGGTTAGGGTTGGGAAACGCTTGCCAAGCACCTTAATGACCACATCTGCCATGGTGATGGCTGCGCCACTTTTCTCAAGTATGGTACCGATTATGGTACCCAAAACGATAACTAAGCCGATGTAGCCTAGAATCCCGCCAAATCCTGAGGTGATGATACCGGCGATATCAGCGCTCGGTAAACCATAGGAAAATGCAGTAATAAATGAAGCGATAATTAAGGTTAGAAACGGGTGGAGTTTAAATTTAGAGGTGGCAATAACAATGAAAAATATCACTGCCAACAAGATAAGTACTTGGCTCATAGGGGGTCCCTGTTTGGGTATTATTGGTTATTTTTTGGGTTAACCCGGTTTGTTAGTCGTGTCACTAAGGTATTTCAGGCTGTGACTATTATCCTGTCCCAAGTTTCATCAAGCATCGTGACGAGTGACGAATCTATTGATTTTATCGAGCGATAATTTGTGCAAGTGCACAAAAATATTGATTGTGACGCTCTTTCATTACACGAGAGACTTAGGGAGTTGTTTGATACAAGCGTGGGGATATTAATGCCGTAACCCAGTTAAAGACTCAAACACTCATACTAACTTCACTAAAATGCCGAAAACGATACGCCCTTTATCAATAAAAGTGAGATGAATTTAAAGCAACTCCTTCTAAAACAAGCTTGTTTCTCTTAATTACTCTAGCGTATCATTCCAGCAGATTAAGTGATAAATACCTGTTATAAAAAGATGAAACTAATTTTTCTACTCTGCTCTTTAATATTGATCTCTCCTTTTACTAGTCACGCTGTCGACCTGACTTCTTATGATGTTGATGTTGCAGCTTTGCTACTTGAATATCAAGGCGATGGGGATGTGGCGGCTCTGCTTCGAGAATATCAGGGGAGTGCTGGTCATTCAGCCCTTGATAGACCTTCAGTGCTGACCATTATTGATGAAAATGAATCCAGTACCTTTGTTGATTTTGAGCGTGGATTAGTCCTAATCGAGACCGCGAATAAACATCAGCTCAAACAGGCCATCGTGCAGGTGTTGTTGACGCAAGTAGACCCAAACTTGGTTGATGCTAAGACGGCGCAGGACTTTGGTTTAATTAATAAGGGGAAACGGCCTTTTTTCTGGGGGCAAATTCTTGATCATGAAGGTAAGCCTATCGAATATCGTTGGCGTGCGGAGCGTTTTGCCGATCACCTTATCGCTAAAAATGTCACCCAAGATACTCGGGTACGTATCGCCATTAAAATGGTCGCCGATCACACCAAGATCACGGGCGGGAAATATATTCAATATGCTCAAGCAGCAGGCAGGCTTTATGGCATTGCTCCTGAGCTGATTATGGCCATTATGGAAACAGAGAGTTCCTTTAATCCTATGGCAAGATCTCGCTCCAATGCATTGGGCTTGATGCAGGTAAAAGCCAACACCGCAGGAAGAGACTATTTCTCTCTCATTAAGGGTTATAAGCACACGCCGACTTCAGCATACCTTTATGACCCGCAGAAAAACATCGATCTTGGGACGGGTTATCTACAGATATTATCTACGCGTTACTTAGCGGGAATTACCCATCCTAAAAAGCTGGAGTATGCCATGATCTCCAGCTATAACGGTGGCAGCGGCAATTTGTGGAAGAGTTTAGATCCTAAGGCTAACCGCACCAAAGCGATTGCGCGTATCAACAAGATGACCGTCAGTGAGTTTTACTGGTTTCTCACCAATCGGCACATCAGAGGGGAAACGCGACATTATTTAACTAAGGTCAGCAATAAACAGAAAAAATATACCCATTTATAAAGGGTCACTAGTTGCTCTTCAACTATTGAGATGATGTGGCTAAGTTTAAACGTAACCACATATCGGTTAACTATTTGGCATTTTTAGCGGCTATCCATTGCGACATGTACTTAGTACTTGCCATTGAATGATGCTTAAGCATGGCACCGGTAAAGTTATTCAGTCTGTGCTCTGCCATATTTACTAAGGTATGATTGAGTTTATCTAACCATTGTTGACCTAACACCTCACCATCATAACGCGCATTCAATAACGTAGATGCGTGCTGTTGAGCCTCAAACCAGAGTGACTCTTGAGTGTAAAGATCCACAGCTGCTTGAACAAAATTATCAATATTATCAGTAACGTACCCTGGCCAGACCTCATCTTGATGCATGCCTTCACTGCCTACTGATGTGGTCACGCTGGGGGTTTGCATGATCATGGCATCGAGCAGCTTGCCTTTAATACCTGCGCCAAATCGAATCGGGGCCAAACAGATTCGAGACTGCTCCATGACCTGATAAGCATCTTCAGCCCAACCTTTGATTAAAAAACCAGTCTTCGTGTTATTGAGGGCGGTGGCTTTAGGTGGCGGATAGGATCCATAAATATGCAGTTCAGCTTGGGGGAGTTGTTTTCTAATCAGAGGCCAAATTTTTTGCAAGTACAATACCGTGTCCCAGTTTGGCGCATGTCGGAAATTGCCTATGGTCATAAAGTGCTGACGTTGCGAATAATCTTTAGTTTCAGTAGGGCATTGATTCAAGTTCACCATGAAAGGGAGGTGATGCAACAGACTTGGATCTATGTTGAAGCGAGTTGTTAATAGCTCCATCTCGAAAGTGGAGATGATGAGTGAGATATCACAGCGCAGAATGGCGGCTATTTCGCGCTTGGCCAGATCGCTGTAAAGATCCGTTTGAGTTACCGCACGCTCACTTTTATGGGCTTGGTGGCGGGCATTACGTAAAAACTGCAAATCTTCGGTATCGAGAACCTTTAGTGCATCCGGGCAGTTTTTTTCAACGCGCCAGCCAAACTGTTCCTCCATCATAAAGCGATCGAACATCACGATGTCAGGCTGAAACTCTAAGAGATACGAGTCGAAACTGTCACAGTTAAGGGTAATTTGCTTACTGGTGATGCCTTCGCTGGTCAGATCTATCATGTGATCCGATGGTGCTGCTGGAGTGGCAAACTCTACCTGCCAACCTTGCTGCTTGTAGAGTCTAAGAAGTGACATCATGTGCGTACCTGCTGCTGATGAATTGGGCTCTGGCCACACATACCCGATCACTAATACTTTTATCATTACTTCTTCCACACTAGATAACGCACTCTTAAAGAGGGTCATCTTATACCTGAATGGAGTATAAAAGTGAACTTCACACAAATTTAAATCGCGCTGAGTGATGGTGTTTAACTGGTTAACATCTGGCCAATATAGAGCTGTAATACCCCATCCAGTTGTTGGACATTGACTCCAGTGATCTTTTGGATCTTATCGAGTCGATATCTTAATGTGTTGCGGTGAATAAATAGCGCATTGGCACACATCTGCTGATCACCAAAGTGGGCGAGATAAGCTGCTAGTGTTTTATTAAGCTGGCCCTTTTTATCAGCCTGTAATAACGCTTGATAGGGTGTTATTAGCTCTTCCCCGCGCCAGTCATCTTTGAGCGCAGACAACAGTACCCTAAGTGAATAGTCGTCGTAGAGATATTTGTTTTGTTCAGGGTGCAGTTGTATACCTAAAGCTAAGGTCTCTTTGGCTGTTTGGTATGAACGAGAGATATTGGTAGGTTTAGTGAAAAAATGCCCAAGTGATATTTTGAGTCTTGCGGTCATCTCTTTAGGCAAACGAGAGAGCAGTTGATCGATGCGTTCGCTTTCTGGATGTGGTTCCCACTGTTTACCGTTAAGGAAAGCGGGTTTTAAAATGACGAGTTCTGTCATTGAAGTCATGGCGACTAAGTTACCACGAGAAGGGTTTTCAAGTAGGTTGAGTACCATTTTCAAGATAGAGTTAGCGGATATCTGATCTTTATCTCCCTGTACTTGAATAACGGCGGCCACGCGAGGAGCATCAATATCAATGCCCAATTGTGAAGACCAATCTCTGAGGTGGCAGTTAAACACCCCCTTGGATTTTATTAATTGGAGAATGAACTCCTCTTTTTGACGGTATTGCCATTGGGCAAGTTCGAGGGAGTTAGCTTGCTCGACAATTAACTCAGCGGTCATTTTGAGTAGTTCGCCATAATTGTTTAGTGTGTCGGGCTCTCCTGTAATACCGATAACACCAATAATCTCACCTTTATAGTGTAGCGGTAAGTTAATGCCCGCTTTCACGCCATGGAGGGTATTTGCGCTAGCAGCATTTATTTCGACGGTTCTATTTTGACTAATGGCGAGTAGAGCACCTTCGTGAGTCGAGCCTACTCGATGAGGATCACCAGAGCCTAAGATCACGCCTTGAGCGTTCATCACGTTAATGTTATGCACGATGATTTTCATCGTACGCTCTACAATCTGTTGTGCCAAAGTGGTATCAAGAAAGTACACCGTCATCTCCCTAAAGGTTTTGTTTAGCGTAATGGATTTTAGATGCCGCCACTAATAAGAGGCAACACAGGATTTTGAAGACAGAATTTATTCTGAGTTGATAGCGCTATTGGTGGTGCGAGTAAGCTCAGCGACGCGAGATTTCAGTGCGGGGAGCAGTATTTGTTCGCACTCAGGGTGTTTCTTCAAGAAGAGATTATTTCTGGGACTTGGATGTGGCAATACCATGTGACTAGGCCAGTAATCTTGCCATTGGGTAATGGCTTGCGTCACCGTGAGTTTACCGCCTGTGGTGGCTTTTCCCAGATGGTAGTCAATGGCGTATTGGCCAAGAATGATGGTTAATTCAACATTAGGGAGTTGATTGAGCAGGGCTTGTCGCCAGGTTGTAGCACACCTTTTTAGCGGTGGCTTATCACCACTTTTTTTACCGTTAGTGATTATCGTACCAGGGAAACAAAATCCCATTGGTAAGATGGTAAACAGTTTAGGATTGTAAAACTGTGCTTCACTGACACCTAGCCACTGTCTTAATCTGTCGCCACTGGGATCGCTAAAGGCGCGTCCATGGTTATGGGCTCGTATTCCTGGTGCTTGCCCTACGATCAAAATCTTAGATTCAGCTGAGACTTGAATGATAGGTTTAGCAGGCAAAGGAAGGTCAGCTTGGCAAAGCTGGCAAGCTGAAATTTGCGTAATTAAGTCAAGTAGATTATCTGTGCTCATTATTTTGAAGCAAAAACCTCAATCGTTTTATAGAAGCAGTATATCAAGGTTGAATAGCTTATCATCAATACCAACAAGATTAGAGGTGCAATCTGTTGTTGAGCTGTAGCGTAATGACTGACAGTCACTTAGAAGGCAGTAAAAGTAGGTGAGCGGTGAGTGATTTTATCAAAAAGGCGAGTGTTCATCTCTGGACACTCGCCTCTTTTCAAAGCTTACAAGCGGTAGCTCATGCTTAACATGATAAGGTGCGCGTTATAGTCGTGGCTGTTGCTGCCAAAACTGAGCACGTTCCAGATCCCATCAGGTGCAATATCGTTACCTGCATCATTATCTTGGTATTTCTCCATCTTATAATCTAAGCGAAGCGCCATCTGTTCAGTGGCTTGGTACTGACCATAGATATTGACGTTGTGAACTTTAGCGAAGTAATCCCCATAATCCCCGGTAATACCTTGGGTAACCTGAGTGTTACTGTTTGAATCGGCATAGGTGTAATCTACGCCCAGACGAAGTTTCTTCTCCATCAGATTGCTGTAGCTAAAGCTTGCGCCGATCACATCGACCTGATCTTCAACCTTGCTTGTCCAGGTTGGCGCGCTAAAAGTACTGCTGCCAGCTTGATCCGATTCAATGATTTGACGGTTGTAGAAAGCCGTTAACGTCATGTCATCGGTTAGCATATAACTGGCACTGGCGTCATAGCTTAAGTCGGTCGATTCCGTTAAGCCAATCTGGGTGTCATTGTAGTCATCGATGGCGTAGCGCGTACCAAAGTCTAAGGTTAAAGTTTCGATTGGACTGTGGGTGACTCGAGCCTCAATCATGGTGCGCTTACGGTCGGCTAAGTTATATTTACGCAGCAGATCATTTGACTCAGATGAGGTCCATTCAGAGGCTTGATACTGCGAACCATCACGCTGGCCGTAACTTCCTTTAATCCACATGTCCCAGTTTTCGAAACTGCTTAGTCGGAATTGAGTCCAAAGCGTATTTTCGTTAGTGGTTTCGCGGTCTTGGTATGTACGGTCATCAGTGCGGTAATCGTAGCCTGTTTCAAGCTTCATTCCACGGTTGATACGGTAATCAACACTCAATTTAGCGCGCTGAGTAGTGATATCATATGGCGTGTTATAGGCTGCTTGACCTGTTGTTGAGTCGATGCTGATCTGCGTCCACTCTTCAATGTTGGTCTTGTTGTCACGGTCTGAATAATCGTAACTTGCTTTAACACGCACGCTGCGATTAATACGCGAGACTAACTTCAAGTTAACCCCAGTCATGTCAACCTGACCATCGAGAGATTCAGTTGGCACTTGATAACCGTAACCTGAGGTAACAAAGGCTTGATCTTGTGTCATCTGGCCATAATGAACACGTGCGCTCATGATGGTTTGCTCAATGTTCATCTGTCCTATTAGCGAAACCGTATGGGCTTCGTTATCGGGGTCTAGTGACATATAGCCATGCGTTGCCGCGCCAAACGTCGGATTAAAGGCGTTATCAAAACCTAGTTGGCTATAGGCGTTCTTAAATATTGAGCCACTATAGTGTATTGCGGTAAACCAGTTATCGCCCTTAAGTTTAACGCCAGCTTCAACGGTGTCAGTGGTGTAGTCGACGGGTTCTGCTAACATCATTGACTGGTTGAAGAAGCTTCCAGAAGCTTGCTTGAGTCCGGTTTTATCTTCACGCAGGTAACTAACGTAAGTGCTCCATAACTCTTCGCCTTGGTAGTCAAAACCTAGACCAGTGCGCTTACGTTTCAGCGATAGTTCGATTGGGCTTAAACTGTTGTAGAGTTGACTCATATCTTGAGTTGAACCGGCAGTTTGCCAATTGTCTGGCAAGGTAAGATCATCCCCACCCACCCCTAAATATGGTGTCATGGCGCTGTCGGTTTTGTAGGTCGCAATTTGGCGGTAATTGAGGTTTAAGTTGTATTGACCGACTTTACCTGCATCAATATCTAAACGGCTACTTTCCATGCCCAAATTATCAGCTTCAACCGTTGCACGGTAGCCGCTTTTGCCCACATAAGTCAGATCGGCATCGACCTTGCCTGCAAACTCATTTTCTGCTGCAAAAGCATTGGCAGAGCGAATATCATCGCTGCTGTTGTAACCCATGCCCACACCAACGGTGCCTTTTACGCCAGTTTCAACCACACAACGCTTACAATCCCACTTGTCGAACTTTACCTTGTCGGTATTCGCATTTTGCAGGCCGTAGCCTCCAGCTGCCATAGCTGTTGTGGCTATCCCTGCATTAGCAAGTAGGGCGAGGGTCACTAAATTTAATTTGAATTTCATTTTCTCGACTCCTGTTAGCGTTGGAATAGCTTGCCTGATGGATGGTTAGAACCATGGATCTGATTATGGCAATTCAAACAACTACGACCGCCAGTGAAAGCATTGCCGCCGACGCTTGAACCTTGATCTGTGTTACCAAGATAAGCATTGCTGGCATGACCATCGCTTGCATGGCACTGCTGGCATAGTTGAGGAGCGCGCGTTTTCAGCATGGCATCATTGACGCTGCCATGTGGATTATGACAAGTCACACAATCTTCAGTGACGGGTGCATGCTCCCACAGCTTTGGGCCACGCTTCTCGGCGTGACAGGAGTAGCAGGTTTCATTAACGCTAGGCTTAACTAAATCAGAATCTGACATGGTGCCATGTGGATTGTGGCAATCGCTACAGACCATTTGGTTCCATTTCATTGGGTGGCTAGAGCGCTTATTCATGTCTGCTTTTTGCTTAGTGTGACAGCTAGTACAGACTTCCATCTCAGTGTTTTTAGACAGGACTGGGTCTTTGTCTGTGTGGACTGAGTGGCAAGAGGCGCACGCAACATCAGCATTGTCATGGTGTCCACCATTCCAAGCCATGCGTTTATCATCTTGGTGACAACTCATACAGACGCTATTTTGCTTTTCAGCAGACAAGGTTGAATCAGGGCCGAAAGCAATCATCGGCTCATTACCACCACGGTTGTGACTGCCTTGTGGACCATGGCAAGCTTCACATTGAAGACCCGCCATTGGGCTCTTGCTTGAATCGACTGAGCCATGAACACCTTTAAAGATATCCATCACTTTTTCTGATTTACGGTGACACATTAAGCAAGAGTCAGCCCCTTTTGGTGAGTACTTACCTTCAGCAAACTTCTTATCCAGCGTGGCCTCGACTTCATCGGGGCTCATCTTAGCATCCCACTTTGAAGCTGTTGCTGTGGTGGCAAAGCCAAGCGATAAAATAGCTGACACCATCAGTGCTGGTAATACACCAGTAGAGAATTTTTTCATTGTTTTTATGATCTTCATAATAGGTTCCTAAATTTGCATAATATTGAACAGAAAGCGGGGGAGAGCACTCCCCCTGTTTTCATCTCAACGTGTGCAAATTACATTTTCACCGAAGTGTGATCATTGATGCTTGGATTGTGGCACAACAAGCAGGTCTCTAACTGGGCTGCATCGTTAGCAACATTGTAGTCAGCATTAACCTTAGCGCCTTGACCTTCAACGTGATTTTTAAACTTATCACCGCTGTAGCTATGGCATGAGTAACAGGTCGCTGCGATAGGTGTGGTGTAACCACCGTCAGTGGCCATTGCGCCTTTTACCTTGAATGCATCAGTGTTGAAATCTGAGTGACACTGACTACAGTTCATGCCTGGAATGGCAGCATAATCGCCTTGGCTGTGTACCTTGTGCAGTTTCATTTCAAGAGCACCTAAGTTACCGCCAGAAGCGTAAGTGCCATCAGGAGTATGACAAGAAGCACAACCATCGATGCCAACAACCATGTCGCCCGCTTCGTTGACTCGGCCAAGCTGATCTGTCATTACAAAACCTGGGTGGTAACCTTTGTGTATCTCAAACTCAGTACCATGACAGCTTTCACACGCGGTGAAGTTTACTGAATCTGTATGGCGTACACTGGGTGTTTCGCCAGACAAAGTGCCATGAGCAAGTTCAGCTTTCATGCCTGTGCTTTCAACGCCTTCTCCACAAGCAACTAAGCCAGTGTCGTCGTTACACAGTGCTAAACCAACAAAGCTAAAGGCGGTATCAGTATCGCCTGTGCCATAAGGTAGATCTTTGATGACGGTGACAAACTTACCATCCACAATGTCTACTTTATCGTCTAAAACACCGGCTTTAACGAAATCAATCGCCACCTTCTTTAGTCCTGCAGGATTAGGGTTGTATCCCATAATCGGGAAGTTAGGCCCAACGTTAGTGATGGTTTCTAACTGCTGAATGTTGGCAACCAATGTGTTTGCATCGATGGCTACGCCTTGTGCATTGGTGATGGTGACGCTTAGTGTTGTATCGCTACCAGCATCTGTTGTGACGGCCGTTAAGCTTGCTTCCATTCCATACTGTTCAACAAACGCTTTCTTTTGAGCAAAGCCGTCAGTGTGTAGCTCTTCAGTCCAACTTGCTTTGTGACATGCGATACAATTTGAGTTGTCATCTTGCTGAGAGTGACCTTGACCCGCTTTAAAGTCGATATTTACGTGGCAGCTAGTACAGGTTTCCATGGTTGGTACACGAGACCAATTGCCCCATTCACTCAACTCATCGCTGTCTTCTTCTGGTGCGACGTGACAGGTTTTACAGTTGTCTTGCAGTAAAGCATGTGCTTTTTCTGCATCTTGGGTGAATTCACCTGTGGTTCTGTCTGCTTTATAGCCTTTCGCTGAGTTATGGACGTTGTGAACCATATGCGTGAAAGCAACTTCAGGCTTGCCGCGTTCTTCTGCCCACTCTTGAGTGTGACAAGAAGCACAGGTCTCTGCTGAGGTGTAGCCGTGATAGATTTTTTCGTCTTCTGCGTGACATGAGTTACAGGTTGCGGTTGCGACAATATCTTTGCTGTAAAGCGCCTGGTAACCATCACCAGAGAAATCTTGTGATAGCTCAGTGCGCGGCACTGTGGTTACGCCATCTTGTAGGGTAGAGGCACTGGCAATGACATTGTACCGTTGAGTCAGCTCTGAGTTATATCCATCAAGCGTGACATCGAAGGTGTAATGACCGTTCTTATGATCGGTAAAGACTTTCTCTGAACCTATCTTTTGCCATTGTGCGCTATTGCCTGCACCCGTAGCTCCTTGAGGGATCAGTTGTGCTACAGCTTTAACCTCAAGCAATTTTAGACCTACCACTGGCAAGTCTTCTTCATTGGTCGCAAAAACAGTGACAGTTGGCAAACCATTTTGGTAAGTCACTTTGGTCACGTTGAGATTGAGGTCGTTGACGACTTCGGCTGCTGGGCCACCTGGCTTACCAGGATTCCCCTCATTGCCATCACTGCCGCCACAGCCTGTTAAGGCCATTGAAACGGCGCTTGCTGCGAGAAGCAGCGCAATATTATTATTTTTTACGTTCATCATTTTTTCCCTGCATAGGTTTGACATCGACTTATGTGCTCTGGGCGAAAAACGATACTGATTATCATTCGCATGTTTTTCATTATAAATGTGCTACTTAAGTCAATGCTGGAAACAAAAATCCCCAAGTAAAGGCTAACGTAATGAGATGATAAAATCTGCAAGGCGGGTGCTAATGTGTGACCAAGATCCGTCTATTTATAAAGGGGTAGGTCGTTGAAGGCGGAGAGTGTAAAAAACGCAGTGATATTATCTGACTGCTTGGCAGGTAAACCATTGAAGTTATATAGCACTAATCATGGTTTTGAGGAGAAAGAAAAGGGAGGCAATGCCTCCCTTTTAGTAGAGTCGAATATTAATGGATTAACGTAATACTAGGGTCTCTATTGTTGTTTAGTACCCGTGTAGTTCAATCACTTTTTCTGCTGAGTGACAAGTAGAACAGGTTTCTTTAGCACGGTGCTGTACATCTGCAGCATCAACACCATCTAAAATACCGCCATTAGTGGTGATGTGAGATTTTCCTGAATCACTTAAGTACTTCTGGTGGCAGCTTAAACAAGCACCCGCATCAGAAGATACCCAGATATCATTACCGTTAGCATCACCGTAACGCCATGCACGATCAGGAGAGCGTCCTAGCTCAATACCATTGTTAGTGTGACATGTTTTACAGTCTGTTTTGACCACAGTGCTTGAACCAACACCTGCATACTTCAGGTAGTGGCCTTCTGCATGGTGAGCTTTATAAGCGAAGCTTGTTGGTACATTGCCGCCCCACTTATTAAGCCCTTTGTCAGGAGTGTGACAAGTTTGACAGTTTACGCCGTTGTCGTAGTGAACTATCTCTTGGTTGTGACAACCCATACATTTAGTAGTATCGATAATATCACGACGCGCTTTTGCAGGCTCACTTGTGTCTGTATCATTCCAAGTAAAGCCTAAAGGCGCATCTTGGATATAAGCAGCATTGGTGAGTAGCTTAGTTGGATCCGTTTCATCATATTGACAAGCGGTAGGCTCAACTGTTGGACGGCCGTAACCACCAGCTTTGAAGCAAGTCGCCACACCAGCAAATAACTCAACACTTTTGCCTTTCAAATCAGCAGGAAGTTCAAGTACACTTTTACTGCTGTTGATGGTGAAAGTCTGTGTGGCTTCATCATAGGTAGACACGTCAGGATTTAACAGTG
Organism: Shewanella hanedai; assembly: GCF_007197645.1. Classification (GTDB taxonomy): domain Bacteria; phylum Pseudomonadota; class Gammaproteobacteria; order Enterobacterales; family Shewanellaceae; genus Shewanella; species Shewanella hanedai. Next base: position 39,726 of record NZ_VKGK01000010.1, on the reverse strand, counting down.
CAAAACCTCGTGCACTGTATTTAGTGCCATCAGTGTATGCTGGATAGTCCTTGTCGGTATCCCATGAGAAGTAGATACTTGATTTAGTGTACTTGCTTGGGTTAGCGATAAACTCTTTAGTTACTGGCTCGCCTTTTTCATCTAAAATTTGCAGATCGAAAGTCAGCACATCGCCTGTAACTTTGATATTGCTATATTTAGCTGAATAACCTTGGCTAGCCTTGTAACGCTTAGTCGCATCGCCATGAGCTTCAGCACCACTTCTTGCGTAACCTTCTTCAATATGACAAGAGATACAGTTTTCATCGCTTGGGTCATGATATGCTTTTGGCATAGTGGTATGACAGGCGATACAAGCTGTATTACTTTGGTTTGCAAGGAATAGTTCTGCATCAGCAGGCGCATTCTCACCTGTTACGTGACAAGCGGTACAATCAGCAGCAGGGGTTTGCGGATACATCACCTTACCGTAATCGTGAACGCCACCACCATAACCGATCACTTTATACGGTGCTGGAATATTACCTTTTTCATCTGCATCTGGAGAATCAGGAGCATAAGTCGTGCGTGCATCACCTTTATGGATCGCGTGGATCATATAGGTAAAGTCGACACTGTTGCCTGATTCTGGATCGCCAGAAGTTGCTGTATGACAAGAGGCACAGTTTTCTAGGTCGATGCGCTTACCACCATGGAAAGCAAGGCTTTCTGGTTGGTGACAGGTATAACAAGTTTCAATCGCAACAACATCACGAGTTTGAATACCATCAGTCATGCCTGAAGACGGTTGCCAATCGAAATGGGCATTAGCGGCAATCTTTTCACTACCACGTACAAGCTCTAGTTCTAGTGTTGCACGCTGGGTGTTTTCTGCATTATAAACCACGGCTACTGGTGTGGTTACATCGGCGATATTTTGCTTATATGTATAGCTGTAAGAGCCGTCACCGTTATCAACGAAGCAAGTTTCACAACTTGCAGCACTCTCTACACCAGCTTGGACCTGATTAGAAGGATTGATGTTGGTTTCGTCTTCAGGGATCCAGTCTTCGTTAGGCGTTTTTGGTGTGTTGATATACGCCTGCCACTGGAAGCCACGGTCAAATTCCACAGCTTCGCCACCTTCACCGAAAATACGGGTTTCGTGAGATAACTGAGCAATACCAAAATTTAGCTCAAGACCTTTTTTAGCTAAATCCAGATCAAGAATGGCGACACCATTATCATTTTCAAGCTTAAAGTTGACTGTAACTGAACCAGCATCAACAGCTGCATCAGTCAAAATAGCATTAATACTTTTTGCATTATCGATGTTAACACCGATTACACCATCTTCTCCGTTAGTGCCATCTTTTCCGTCGCTGCCGCAACCGATAAGAGCAAAAGAGAGAAGTCCTGCACCTAATACAGCTTTGGTCGCCGCATTAAAATTGAACTGTTTCATCATGATTATTCCCTGCAATAGTTTTAATCATCACTAATCGTTTGCTAATTTAGCTTAACTTGAGATAAGAGTGATTCTTATTATCAAGCTCTTGTTAATCAAGAGATTAGTGTGCGGAATTAATTTCCACCTATAGGCTAACTAAGCATGAGCTTTTTAGCAGGTGTTTTAGCCGCTTTATGTGAGTTAGGTCTGACTATTTCTTTAGAGGTAGATGGTTGAAAGGTATTTCAGGGCTGTTTTGTATTTTTGCTCGAGTGTTATCGGATTCTGTTAAGTTGAATCCCCGCCGAATGTGATGTCTAAATTTGCATGAAAACGTTAATTTAGTCCTGTTTTATGTGGTCGTGATTCTCCGGTTGTTCAAGGATTGTAAGCTAACTAACCTCCTTATTGCTTATGGTTGATTTTTGAGTCGGACTAAGGAAGAAAGTGCTCTGATTTAGAGGAGTAAGACGAAAGTGTGATGCTTGTCACGTCAAGGTTGAGAGGGCTTCGTCATAATTCACGCCGTAGTGATAATCGTTCTCAAGTAAGGCTGGCCTTGGAATTAATTTTGTTCGGACGTTTATTAGTTGTGACTTTTGTCACATAATAGAGAATACAATTGAAAACTATTATCGTTTCGAGTACCAAAAATTGATCTAGGTAAAGTTATTCCTCATTTACCTTAGTTAAAATTAGAACAAGTTTAAGAATTATTGAGACCTAGGTATAAAGCATAATGAAATTAAGCGATTTAAATCCTGGCGAACACGCCACCATAGCAGCTGTTGGTCAGTTAGAACTGCCGGCAGTGGTAAAACGTAAATTGCTATCAATGGGGATCACGCCAAATACCCGTTTCCAACTGCTTCGTAAAGCGCCACTAGGCTCAGGTCTTGAACTCGATATCCGTGGTAGCAGGCTCTGTATGCGTTGTGATTTGGCCAACATTATAGAAGTTGTAAAAATTGAAGCAGTAAAAATTGAGGCGGTAGAATAGAATGTCTAAGCAGTTTCATTGTGTCACAGTGGGCAATCCAAATGCGGGTAAATCGACACTTTTTAATGCGCTAACTGGGGCGAATCAACAGGTAGGTAACTGGTCTGGCGTCACGGTAGAGAAGAAAACCGGTTTGTTTACGCTGAGCGGGGCTGATGTTTATCTAACAGATCTTCCCGGTATCTACGACTTGTTACCCGCAGGCAATAGTTGTGATTGCTCTCTTGACGAGCAGATAGCGCAGCAATACCTTGCCGAGCAGCGTGTTGATGGCATTATCAACTTAGTTGATGCGACGAATATTGAAAGGCACCTTTACCTTACGGTGCAACTGCGTGAACTCGGTATCCCTATGGTTGTGGTGTTGAATAAAATCGATGCTGCTAAAAAGCATGGTATCGAGATCAACACCGCTGAAATGAGCGAAACATTAGGCTGTCCAGTGGTCAGTGTGTGTTCTCGTGCGCAAGGTGATATTGAAAAAGTTAAAGCTCAAGTAGTTGGCCTTCTTGAAGGTAAAGTGTCTGAAGCCCCTTTAGTTCTGGAGTACGGTTCTGAAATTGAAACGGGAATTGCCACTCTGTTATCTGGCGAAGAAGAGCTAAGTCGTGGACGTGCACTCGCCATGCTGGCTAATGGCCAATGCTGTAGTCCGTCTAAAAATAGCGTGTTGGAAGAAGAAGTGAGTCAATGTTCAGATGTGTTGTCTAACCAAGGCAAAGATATCGAGATCATGATTGCGACTACGCGCTTTGATTTTGTTCAAAGTGTGTATGATTCTTCGGTGAAAGCGAATGGCGCTGAAACCATCAGTGATAAGCTAGATAAAGTTATTTTACACCCGATTGCTGGTGTGCCTGTTTTTCTGTTTGTCATGTATTTGATGTTCATGTTCAGTATTAATGTGGGCAGTTCGTTTATCGACTTTTTTGATATTACAGCGGGCGCATTATTTGTCGATCATCTTGGCGCATTCATGGCAAGCATGGGATCTCCTGCTTGGTTAGTGACCATTATTGCGGGTGGTGTCGGTCAAGGTATTCAAACCGTCGCGACGTTTATTCCCGTTATTGCCGCTTTGTTCTTGGCACTTTCAGTATTGGAAGGCTCTGGATATATGGCTCGTGCAGCCTTTGTTGTTGATGGCTTAATGCGTCGAATTGGCCTGCCTGGAAAAGCATTTGTGCCCATGATAGTCGGCTTTGGTTGTTCAGTGCCGGCGATTATGGCAACGCGTACGTTAGGCAGTGAGCGTGAACGTATTGTCACGGGCATGATGGCGCCGTTTATGTCATGTGGTGCTCGATTACCGGTATATGCACTTTTTGCTGCAGCGTTCTTTCCTGAGTCTGGGCAAAACTTAGTTTTTCTTCTCTATATTATCGGCGTGCTAGCAGCTGTAGGGACGGGGTTATTACTTCGTTCAACACTATTACCAGGCTCAAGCAGTGCTGTTGTGATGGAGCTTCCAAGCTACGAAAAGCCTAAATTAAAAACGGTACTCAATCGTACCGCTAAACGTACTAAGAGCTTTATTTTTGGTGCGGGTAAAACCATTGTTATTGTGGTGACGTTACTCAACTTCGTTAATGCGATAGGCATAGATGGCACATTTGGGCATGAAGACAGCTCTGAATCTGTCTTGAGTGTTGCCAGCCAAAAAGTAACCCCATTCTTCGCCCCTATGGGAGTTGAGCAGGATAACTGGCCAGCCACAGTTGGTATTATTACAGGTATTTTCGCTAAGGAAGCGGTTGTGGGGACTTTGAACAGTCTATACAGCACGCCTAATGATGGAGATGAGGAGTTAACGCCTTTCATTGAATCGTTAAATGAAGCTATTGCGACAATTCCTGAAAACTTATTCGGTATTCAGCTCGATGATCCACTTTCATTAAATGTTGGAGATGTCTCTTCGCTTCAAGCTGCTTCAGAAGAGCTTGAGGTTGATACTTCGACCTTTACAGCACTTCAAGCTGGTTTCTCTGGAGTGACCGCTGCATTTGCTTATCTACTCTTCATTTTGCTTTACACGCCTTGTGTTGCAGCAATGGGAGCGTTAGTTGGTGAGTTTGGTGGACGTTGGGCTGCCTTTGCTGGGATGTGGACGTTTGCTTTGGCTTACGGCACGGCAACGGTATTTTATCAGGCGGCAACGTTCAGTGCGCATCCTCTACAATCAGGTTTATGGATTGGATTCTTCGTCTCGGCTTTGATCTTCTTTTACCTTTGGTTAAAGCGTAAAGCAAAACGCAGTCAGACAATCATCCCAGGTATCAAAATCATTACTGAATAATTACATTTCAGTGTTAAAAAGCAGCGTTTATCGCTGCTTTTTTGTTTTATCAAGCTTAGTTTTAAATAATTCTGAATCAGGCGTTGTATCTCTGTCTGAGATATAGGATCATATTTTTAATTACATCAAAATATATCGTTCTTTAAGAGGAATATCATGAGTCATCTGGACAGCGAAGTTCGTCCTAGTAACTTCATTCGTAGCATCATAGATGAAGATCTTGAAAGCGGTAAGCACACCAGTGTGCATACTCGTTTTCCGCCGGAGCCTAATGGCTTTCTTCATATTGGCCATGCAAAATCTATCTGCCTCAATTTTGGTATAGCGAAAGATTATAAAGGTCAATGTAACTTACGTTTTGATGACACAAATCCTGAGAAAGAAGATATCGATTACGTTCATTCGATTCAGGACGATGTGAAGTGGCTTGGGTTTACATGGGATGGTGATATTCGTTATTCATCAAACTATTTTGACCAGTTGCACCAATATGCCATTGAGTTGATCAATAAAGGCTTAGCCTATGTTTGCTTTCTTAATGGTGAGCAGACCCGTGAATACCGCGGAACATTGAAAGAGCCTGGCAAGAACAGTCCTTACCGTGACACCTCTGTTGAAGAGAACCTTGAGCTATTCGAAAAGATGCGTAAAGGTGAATTTAAAGAGGGTGAATGTTCGCTGCGCGCTAAAATCGATATGGCATCATCATTTATGTGTATGCGTGATCCGATTATCTATCGTGTCCGTTTCGCTCATCATCATCAAACGGGTGATAAGTGGTGCATTTATCCAATGTACGACTTTACTCACTGTATCTCTGATGCGATTGAGAATATCAGTCACTCTTTGTGTACGTTAGAGTTTCAGGATAACCGCCGTTTGTATGATTGGGTACTGGATCATTTAGATGATTTTCAGGCGCCTAACCGTACTCATCAGTATGAGTTCTCTCGCTTAAATCTTGAATACACCTTGATGTCTAAGCGAAAGCTTAACGATCTTGTGGTGCGTGAGCTTGTTCAAGGTTGGGATGACCCTCGTATGCCAACGATTGCAGGTCTGCGTCGTCGTGGTTATACCGCGGCTTCAATTCGCGAATTCTGTTTGCGTATTGGCGTGACTAAGCAAGATAACATGGTCGAAGTGGCAATGTTAGACGCCTGTATTCGTGAAGAACTGAATGAATCAGCGCCTCGTGCGATGGCCGTTATTAATCCGGTTAAAGTGATTATTGAGAACTACCCTGAAGGTCAGCTTGAGACTTTGAATGCTCCAATACATCCGAGCAATGAAGAGATGGGAACGCGAGAGCTAACGTTTGGTCGCGAACTTTACATCGATGCTGATGATTTCCGTGAAGAAGCTAACAAAAAGTACAAGCGTTTAGTGCAAGGCAAAGAGGTACGTTTACGTAACGCTTATGTGATTAAAGCTGAGCGTTGTGATAAAGATGCTGATGGTAAAGTCACGACGATTTACTGTAGCTATGATGACGAAACATTAGGTAAGAACCCATCTGATGGACGCAAAGTAAAAGGGGTTATTCACTGGGTTGAAGCAACGACTGCTAAACCTGCCGAGTTCCGTCTTTATGAGCGTTTATTTACGGATGCTAACCCTGCAGCTGCAGAGACTGTTGATGAGGTGCTTAACCCTAATTCACTGGTCGTCGCTCATGGTTTAGTTGAAGCGAATCTTGTTAATGCTGAAGCTGAAAAAGCTTACCAGTTTGAGCGTGAAGGTTACTTCTGCGCTGATAGCAAGGATTCAACGCCGGAAAAACTTGTGTTTAACTTAACTGTTGCGTTAAGAGATTCGTCTCAGTAATTAATTGTTGAAGTTACTGCACTAAAAAGGCTTTAGGGTTATCCCTAAAGCCTTTTTGTTATCTTAGGATTTCTATTTAAATCTATTTACACCGCCATTGGACCGAAACCCATACTCCATAAAATAACGCTTGAAGCCATTAAACCGACTAACAGAACGAGCCCTGCAGTAACCACGGAACTTGCGTAAATGAACCCTTTCTCTTCTGGGATATTCATAATAATCGGTACGCCGGTATAGAGCAGGTATACTGAGTATGCTAATCCAAGTAGTCCAATGACCATCACAAACCATACCGCAGGATAAAGTGCAGCTAAACCTACCATGAACAGCGGCGTCGCCGTGTAAGAGGCGAGTTCTAATGCTTGAGTAAAGCTTGGGTCTGCATCGAAAGTTTTAGCCATCCAAAATGCCAGATAAGCTAAGCCGAAAACACCGGCGATTAAGCCAAAATACATGCCGACAGACATTAACATTGCACTATCTTGAGTGAGGAACAGTGGATCACCAACGCCTAAATTCCAGCCAATTTGGGTGGATGCGATAAAGGTGCAAAATACTGGAATGAGTGCGACTAAAACCACATGACTTAGGCTGCTTTTCAGCGCCTCATGATTCTGTTCAATTGTGTGCCACTCTTCTTTTGGATGAGTGTATAGCCCCATTAAGTGGTTCAATATCATTATAATTATCCTTGTTTAGCTTAACTTTTGCTCGCCAAACTGCAGACGAACCCTCTATACCCTAATTCTATAAATGAACATTTCGAGTATTAGCCATTGGTCTGCTCCCAAAGACCATGCGGCTCACGATACCTATCCTAATAATGTATAGATAAAAAGGTATGGTATAAGTTTATTTATTGAACAAAAACGAGTGGGAGTCAAGTTAACTTTGTTATTGATTTGTTGATCTTTATCCGTTTTTCGATTCTTAAACACAGTTTTTTTTGATTTGATTGACGGAATTATTAAGTCTATTGATTGATTAGAAGGGGCAAAATTAGCAGGGTATTTCAGTTTAAGTAGCTGGTATAATATTGATAAATACGTGTCGCTTTTTCAATGAGAGATTAAAGACAACATGCAAGACTTGTTAGCGCCGATACATGCTTTTCTTAAATGTGAAACACCCGATAGCTGGATCCAAACCGCAGTTAAACCTGAAAACCTAGCCACATTACTGATCGATCACTGTAATTGTGAGCTAAAGGCTGCGCAAACTGCGATGTTTTTGGTGAGAAAATACGCAATTGATAAGGACAGTGGTCAGATTTTGCTGGATTGGGCTAAGCCTTATGAGGAGTTTGTGTACCGTAAAGATAGGGATGTAGATGCTTTCTTAGCAAGGAACAGTAAAAAGAATGATACCGCGATCAATCTTATTGCCAAGCCAGGTTTTGAACAGGGACAAGCTTTGATCAGCAAAATGGTGAGATTGATTAAAGAGGAGTTTCATCATTTCGAGCAAGTGCTAGAAATTATGCAAGAGCGGGACATTCCTTATGAGAATCGCCGAGCAGGTCGATACGCAAAAGGGATGATGAAAATGGTGCGGACTCATGAGCCTGCTGCAATGATCGATAAACTTATTATTGGTGCGTTTATTGAAGCGAGATCTTGCGAGCGTTTCGCGAAGCTTGCTCCCTTTCTTGATGATGTGCTTAATAAGTTTTATGTTTCCTTACTGCGTTCTGAGGCTAGGCACTATCAAGATTACTTACTGTTGGCTGAGGATATTGCAGGTGGTGATATCAGTGATCGCATTGCTGTTATTGCTGAACGTGAAGCTGAACTTATTAGCTCAATAGATCCTGAATTTAACTTCCATAGCGGTGCTCCCCAATAGGCATTATTGGAATTGAGGGTAGGGGATTTGGTATTACGTCTTTACTATTAGATTAAAGATCGAGATCTGAATTTAGCGGGCTGCTTGATAGCTCTGTGTTATTGGCGCTGATGCTCAAAATGCTCGTTTGATCGTACCAATCACCCACCACAATTCGTTTTTTTGAAATGCCAGATGTAGTGGTTATATCATGGATATTAGGGCGATGAGTGTGGCCATGGATCATCTGTAAGGTGTTTGTTTGTTCCATGAGTGCATCAACGGCTTCAGCCTCTACATCCATGATCATCATACTTTTATACTGGTTGCTTTGTGCGCTTTTATTACGAATTTTTTGGGCGATGCTGATGCGCTTTTTCTTCGGCAGCTGCCCATAGAGCCATTTGACGGCCGTTAGGTTTCTAAAGCATCTAAATCTCTGGTATGACTTGTCTAAAGTACATAGGCTATCGCCGTGAAGAATGACTGTCGGTACACCGTAGAGATCGAGTTTGTACACTTCTGGTAGCAAAATCATGCCAGACATTTGGGCGAATTTTTTGCCGATCAAAAAGTCACGATTGCCATGGATGTAATAGATAGGAAGACGGGCTGAAATCGTTTTTAATTTTGCGGCTAGAGCAAGCGCAAAAGGTTCTGCAATGTCATCACCTATCCACACTTCAAACAGGTCGCCTAAAATATAGAGTGCTTCGACATCATTGAGTTCGTTATCGAGGAAGAGATTAAAGGCTGCGGTGATATCAGGGCGATCAGCACATAAGTGCAGATCGCCAATAAAAAGTGTGCGCATTAAACTGACTTATTCAGCGTCAGCAATGGTTACTTTTTCGATAACAACAGCTTCAAGAGGGACATCTTGATGCATGCCACGGTTACCGGTGCTAACCGCTTTGATCTTATTGACGACATCCATACCGGCAGACACTTTGCCAAATACACAGTAACCCCAACCTTGAGAAGTCTCAGACTTAAAATCAAGGAAAGTGTTGTCGTTGATGTTGATAAAGAACTGAGCCGTTGCTGAATGAGGATCAGAGGTTCTTGCCATTGCAATAGTACCAACAAGGTTCGATAAACCATTGTTAGCTTCATTCTTAATGGTTTCACCATTGTCTTTTTGAACCATATCTTCTGTGAAACCGCCACCTTGAACCATGAAACCGTCAATAACACGGTGAAAAATAGTTCCGTCAAAGAAACCATCTTTAACGTACTTGGTGAAGTTTTCTGCAGTGATAGGCGCTTTTTCTGCGTCTAGTTCTAAAACGATGTCACCGTGATTGGTATGAAGAGTGATCATGATTTGATTCTCATTAAATTGAACAATATAAATAGTGGCAGGATTCTAACGTAAATGCGTTAGAGCATAAAGAGCTAGTGCCTATAATTGCCGCTAAAGAAGTGCATTTATCTGCTTTGATGGCTAAAACACTCTTAAAGATTAAAAATGTGTTTACCCTAGCCTCACAATCGCTTAAAACTAATGGAAGCACCTGTTTGCCAATGATAGACTAAACCCACTATTTTATTTGTTTTTGTAGAAGAGAATGTCGATGTTGAAGCTATACAACAGTCTGAGCCGCCAAAAAGAGGAATTCAAACCAATACAGCCCGGTAAAGTGGGCATGTATGTGTGTGGGATAACCATCTATGACCTCTGTCATATTGGTCACGGGCGTACTTTTGTTGCTTTCGACATGATCGTGAGATATTTACGTTATTCTGGTTACGACGTTAATTTCCTGCGCAATATTACCGATGTTGATGACAAGATCATTAAGCGTGCGGCAGAAAATAATGAAAGCTGTGACTCGCTGACAGAACGTTTGATTGGTGAGATGCACAGAGATTTCGATTCATTAAATATGAAACGTCCTGATTTTGAGCCTAAAGCAACATTGCACATGCCTGAAATTATCGAGATGGTCGAAACACTTATCGAAAAAGAGCATGCCTATGTGTCGAGCAATGGTGATGTGTTGTTTAGTGTTTCATCATTTCCTGAGTATGGTCGTTTATCAGGGCAAAACTTAGAACAACTCCAAGCAGGCGCTCGCGTTGAAGTAGAAGACACTAAACGCGATCCGATGGACTTTGTTTTATGGAAAATGTCTAAGCCGGGTGAACCTACATGGGAGTCACCTTGGGGACCAGGTAGACCAGGATGGCATATTGAATGTTCAGCGATGAACAGCAAACATCTTGGTCAACATTTCGACATACATGGTGGCGGCAGCGATCTTCAGTTTCCACATCATGAGAATGAAATTGCACAATCTTGCTGTGCCCATAACACACCGTATGTGAACTACTGGATGCATACCGGTATGGTCATGGTTGATAAAGAGAAGATGTCTAAGTCTCTTAATAACTTTTTCACCATCAGAGACGTGTTGGCTCACTATGATGCTGCGACAATTCGTTATTTCTTATTGTCCGGCCATTACCGTAGTCAACTTAACTATTCAGAAGATAACCTTAAGCAGGCTAAATCTGCGTTAGAGCGCTTGTATACGGCACTTAAAGATCTGGATTTAACCGTTGATCCTGCAGCGGCTGAAAACTTTGTTGCTAAGTTTAAGCAGGCGATGGATGATGATTTTAATACCCCTGAAGCTTATTCAGTCTTGTTTGATATGGTGCGTGAGATTAACCGCCTTAAATTGACGGATATTGCTCAAGCGTCCGCGCTTGCTGTGCGCTTAAAAGAGTTGGCAGACGTACTTGGAATATTAGATCAAGACGTTGATACCTTCTTTAAAGGTGAGACCAATGACGATGAAGTGGCTCAAGTTGAAGCGCTGATTGCCGAACGTAATCGAGCAAGAGTCGAGAAAGATTGGCCAGCTGCTGATGTTGCACGTGATGGCTTAAATGCCTTAGGTGTGATTCTCGAAGATGGACCTAGCGGTACGACTTGGCGTAAAAAGTAACTTGTACAGTCACCATTAACGCATAAAAAAGCCTGCAGCTGCAGGCTTTTTTGTACAAGGCAGAAAATGTTCCAGACATTACTCTGCATTTCCTCCATCCGTGGAGGTCAGATGTACTTATCCCCGATCGCAGGGTACCTGCAATGCTCCCTGCATTTATTGGCATTCCCTACATCCATGTAGGTCAAAGCGATTGAGGGGATTTATGTTTGAAACATGTAACTTTGACGGTTTAAGTGTTAGTCGTGAAACTGCTCTGCCGCATAAAGAGTATTTTCTAATAGGCTTGCAATGGTCATGGGGCCCACGCCGCCAGGAACGGGTGTAATAAAGCTGGCATTTTGCGCCGCGACATCATATTGAACATCACCCACAAGACTGCCATCTTCAAGACGATTAATCCCCACATCAATAACTAAGGCACCTGGTTTAATCCATTCACCAGGAATAAAGCCTGGTTTGCCTACCGCGACAACAACCAAATCAGCTTGTCTGACTTTTTGCTCTAGGTTACGGGTAAATCGGTGGCATATGGTCGTGGTACAACCAGCAAGTAAGAGCTCTAAGCTCATTGGACGGCCTACGATGTTTGATGCACCAACTACGATGGCATCTAAGCCATACGTATCAACCCCAGTTGATTTAATAAGTGTCATAATCCCCATCGGAGTACATGAACGTAACACTGGCATACGTTGTGCCAGTCGCCCTACGTTATAAGGGTGAAAACCATCAACATCTTTATCGGGACGAATACGTTCAATAACGTTAGATTCAGCAATATGAGCTGGCAGGGGTAACTGAATCAAAATACCATCGATGCTAGGATCTTCATTGCACTCATCGATGAGTGAAAGTAGTTGCTCTTCAGTTGTACTGGTTTCCAGATCGTATGAGCGAGACAAGAACCCGACCTCTTCACAAGCGCGTCGCTTACTGCCAACATAAACTTGTGATGCTGGATCTGCACCAACTAAAATAACCGCTAAACCTGGTGCTCTTTTACCAGCTTCTTTACGGGCGGTTACTTTTTCTTTGAGCTGTGTTCGAATGGATTGGGCAATGGCTTTTCCATCGATTCTTTGAGCTGTCATCTGGGGGGGATTTCCTTAATAAGGCGCGATAATAAAAATCGCCGACATTTTAACAGGCGTTAGACTTGGTGTCATTTAATAACCTAAATAACAAACCGTTCTTATATACGGATAATTTGTCCTTTAGACGAGAGTGTTAATTTTAAAAAGCGAAAATGCTCATAGTGAGCCATGATGAACTAAATATAAGTACTGACTTACGGTATTGGTAACATAAAATCGAGCAGACCTCAGCAGGTTACGAGGTGTATTGCGAAGTAAATCTAGCCATCTTGTTGGATTTTTAACTGATCTAAAATGCGATAGTCTGTAAAATGAGCAGGCAAACTTTTCTTTATAAAAAAGCGTTGACGACTGTGAGGTGAGGGGATAAGATGCGCTCCGTTCTCAACGAGAAGGCTAACTAGCTTCGCTTGAGATGAGACTTGTTATTCATCCCAAAATTGAATTGCATTTAAAGGTCTCAACAATTTGACATTAATAGTTAATACATTACTTTCATATCAGTTTATGAATTGAAAGTTAAGCAGGGGTAAGCTCTGGTATTAACAGAATATCAAAAAAATAACACTCGGTGATTAGCGCAGCCCGGTAGCGCATCTGGTTTGGGACCAGAGGGTCAGAGGTTCGAATCCTCTATCACCGACCACTTGATATTTATTTGCTTGAAAGAGCGAGTAAAGTGAAAATATATTTCACGCCAGTTTAGGATGTGAGTTGTGAATTAACTCATTTTCGAAGCGCCCGTAGCTCAGTTGGATAGAGCACCCGCCTTCTAAGCGGGTGGCCGCAGGTTCGAATCCTGCCGGGCGCACCAAGTATCAGTGGTGATTGTAGCTCAGTTGGTAGAGTCCCGGATTGTGATTCCGGTTGTCGTGGGTTCGAACCCCATCAGTCACCCCATTTCTTTGTAAGAATGTAAAAAAAGCGACCTAAGGTCGCTTTTTTTACATCTGAAATTCACGTTTTGTGGTCGACTCTGCTGAAAAGCGTGGCTATAATGTCGCGTCTTGATAAACATCAATTATGAATGACTAGCACTGCAACTGAGTTATTACGGGCTGTCTAGTCAAATTTTAAGATCAAGAAACGAATACTTTAATAGTTGATAACTCGACTATATACCCAAACTACATCGAAATGCAGGATTCAGCATGTCGAGAAGTGACAGAGTTCAAGGCATGAAATTGCTGGACTAGTTGTTCTAATTCAATTTTTCATAACACAGAAAAATGTTACTTCTCGCCTTGCCCTTTGGGAGTTCCCGTAGAATATCTGTACTGTGTTGGTGATATCAAAAAGGGAATAGCCATTCTCTCAATCACCGTCTTGTTCAGCTATCCTACGGGAGCTCTGAAACGAGCATTTTGAAATAGTTTGGGTATAAACAAAGAACGTTAGACTTATTTTGAGGTAAAAAAATGCAAGTTTCTGTTGAAACAACACAAGGCCTAGAGCGCCGTTTGACAATTTCTGTTCCTGCCGACCAGATTGAGAAAGCTGTAAACGATAGTCTAAAAAGCGAAGCTAAGCGCGCTCGTATCCCAGGTTTCCGTCCAGGAAAAGTACCTGTAAGTGTCATCAACAAGCGTTATGGCAATGCTATTCGTCAAGATATCACTGGCGAAGTCATGCAGCGTAATTTCGTTGAAGCGATTATCGCAGAGAAATTAAACCCAGCTGGCGCACCAACATTTATTCCTGGTGAATCAGATGCAGAAAACTTCCAGTTTGTTGCAACTTTCGAAATCTACCCAGAAGTAGAGTTGAAAGGACTTGACGCTATCGCTGTTGAGCAACCAACTTCAGTCGTTACAGATGCTGACGTTGACACAATGATCGAAACACTACGTAAGCAACACGCTACATATGAAGCTGTTGAACGTGCTGCAGGCGATGGTGACAAAGCTAAGATTAATTTCGTTGGCTCTATCGACGGTGAAGAGTTTGAAGGTGGAAAAGCTGAAGATTTCGAACTTCAACTAGGTTCTGGCCGTATGATTCCTGGTTTTGAATCAGGTGTTGAAGGTCATAAAGCTGGTGAAGAGTTTGAGATTGACGTGACTTTCCCTGAAGATTACCACGCTGAAAACCTAAAAGGTAAAGTTGCTAAGTTCGCTATTACTTTGAATGAAGTACAAGCAGCTAACTTGCCTGAAGTGAATGACGAATTCGCTACACTTTTCGGTGTCGCTGAAGGTGGTCTAGACGCACTTAAAGCTGAAATCAGCAAGAACATGAGCCGTGAACTTGAACAGGCGCTTAAAGCGAATGTTAAAGAGCAAGTGCTTAATGGTCTGCTAGAGCAGAACGAACTTGATCTTCCATCTGCTCTTGTTGCTGGCGAAGTTGAAGTGTTGCGTAAGCAAGCAATGCAGCGTTTCGGTGATCAAGCTGCAAACATGCCTGAGCTTCCAGCTGATTTATTTACTGAACAAGCTGAACGTCGCGTGAAAGTTGGTCTATTATTGGGTGAAGTCATTAAGACTAATGAGCTGAAAGCTGAAGACGAACGAGTTCAAGGACTTATCGCTTCTATGGCTTCTGCATACGAAGACCCAAGTGAAGTTGTTGAATATTACAACGGCAATCAAGAGATGATGCAGAACATGCGTAACGTTGCTCTTGAAGAACAAGCTGTTGAAGCATTGCTTAAAACTGCAAAAGTGACAGAGAAAGCCGTCAATTTTGAAGAATTTATGAACAAAGCTACTCAACAAGGTTAAGCTTCGCTTGACTTAAATGGTTGTTCACCATTTATAATGGCTCGTATGAGGTTCCTCATTCGAGCCGTTTTTATTTAGGGATTATAAATAATGCAAAATGCACCAGAATCAGTACTAAACGCACTCGTTCCTATGGTGGTTGAACAAACCGCTAAAGGTGAACGTTCATATGATATCTATTCTCGTCTTCTTAAAGAGCGCGTTATCTTCTTAGTTGGCCAAGTTGAAGAGCATATGGCTAACCTCATCGTGGCTCAGTTACTGTTTTTGGAGTCAGAGAACCCAGATCAAGAGATCTCTCTTTATATCAATTCACCAGGTGGTTCTGTGACTGCAGGTATGGCGATTTACGATACGATGCAGTTTATCAAGCCAAATGTCAGCACTGTTTGTATCGGTCAGGCTGCTAGCATGGGTGCATTTCTTCTCGCCGGTGGCGCTAAAGGTAAGCGTCATTGTCTACCTAATTCACGCGTCATGATCCATCAGCCACTCGGTGGTTTTCAGGGGCAGGCTTCTGATATCGCAATCCATGCGCAAGAGATCCTTGGCATTAAAAATAAATTAAACCAAATGTTGGCAGAGCATACTGGTCAACCTTTGGAAATTATCGAACGTGATACAGACCGCGATAACTTCATGAGTGCAACTCAAGCTGCTGAATATGGCTTGGTCGACACAGTGTTTAATCAACGGGGCTGATTTTTGTCTACGGCTGAGCTATTATGAGTTTAAGCTGTAGGTGATTTAGACACGTAGTGCAGACTGTTCAAGAGGTAGAGTAATGAGCGATAACAAAAGTACAGGTGATAGTGGGAAACTACTCTACTGCTCTTTTTGTGGAAAGAGCCAACATGAGGTAAGAAAACTCATTGCTGGCCCTTCAGTATATGTTTGCGATGAGTGCGTAGAGCTCTGCAACGATATCATCAGGGAAGAGATTAAAGAGATCTTACCTAAACAAGATCAAGATAAGCTGCCGACTCCACATGAGTTACGAGCGCATCTAGATGATTATGTTATTGGACAAGAGAAGGCTAAAAAGGTCCTTTCAGTTGCAGTATATAATCATTATAAGCGTTTAAAGAATGCCACTCCGAAAGACGGTGTCGAGCTTGGTAAGAGTAACATCTTACTTATCGGTCCTACTGGTAGCGGTAAAACTTTACTAGCAGAGACACTTGCGCGATTCTTGAATGTCCCTTTCACCATGGCCGATGCAACCACGCTTACTGAAGCGGGTTATGTGGGTGAAGATGTTGAAAATATCATTCAGAAGCTACTGCAAAAGTGTGACTATGATGTTGAAAAGGCACAGCGCGGTATCGTTTATATTGATGAAATCGATAAAATCAGCCGTAAGTCTGACAATCCATCAATTACACGTGATGTTTCTGGTGAAGGCGTTCAGCAAGCATTGCTTAAGCTGATTGAAGGCACTGTTGCTGCTGTACCTCCACAAGGTGGACGTAAGCATCCACAGCAAGAGTTTTTACAGGTTGATACCTCTAAGATCCTCTTTATCTGTGGTGGCGCATTCTCTGGATTAGAGAAAGTGATTCAACAGCGTGCTCACACTGGTACAGGCATTGGTTTCAGTGCTCAAGTCAAAGGTGAGGATGACAAGGCGACGATTTCAGAAACCTTGATGCAAGTTGAACCAGAAGATTTGGTAAAATATGGTTTGATACCAGAATTTATCGGACGACTACCAGTACTTGCAACGCTTGCAGAGCTTGACGATGACGCCTTAGTACAGATTTTATCTGAGCCTAAGAACGCACTGACAAAGCAATTTGCAGCCTTGTTCGAAATGGAAGAGGTTGAGCTTGAATTTCGTGAAGATGCACTTAGAGCTATTGCGATAAAAGCAAAAACACGTAAAACAGGTGCTCGTGGTCTACGTTCTATCGTTGAAGGTATTTTACTCGATATTATGTATGATTTACCTTCTGCGGATAATGTGGCAAAAGTTGTCATAGATGAATCTGTCGTAAAGGGCGAATCAACTCCTATACTCATTTATGAAAATAGCGAGTCTCAAGCTGCTGGCGCTGAACAATAATTCAGCGGATCAACCGCAAGCAGAAAAACAGGAGCCTATATGGCTCCTTTTTTATACTCTCAGCTTATTAAATAGCTATTAGCTATTGAAATTAATGAATTCATCCCAATATACTGATAAGTATTATCATCAAACGGAATCGAGCTATGACACAAGAGAGTGAAGCGCGAATCGAACTACCCGTACTACCACTAAGAGATGTGGTGGTTTATCCCCATATGGTAATTCCGTTATTCGTTGGACGGGAAAAGTCTATTCGTTGCCTAGAAACGGCGATGGAGCAAGATAAACAGATCATTTTAGTAGCCCAGCGTGATGCTGAGCTCGACGACCCAAGTACCGATGACATTTTTGAGGTCGGTACAGTCGCCTCAATTTTGCAATTACTGAAACTGCCTGACGGGACTGTCAAGGTCTTGGTAGAAGGCGGCAAGCGTGCGCGTATCGAGAAGTATACCGATGAAGAATCTTTCTTCGTTGCAACTGCGCACTACCTCGAGTCTGAGCCTATGGCTGAGAAAGAGGAGGAGGTACTTGTACGTTCTGCTGTCGGGCAATTTGAAGGCTACATAAAGCTTAATAAGAAGATCCCACCAGAAGTCTTAACTTCACTATCTGGCATAGATGAAGCGCCTCGTTTAGCTGATACGATGGCTGCGCACATGCCACTTAAGCTTGAGGATAAGCAAGCTGTACTTGAGATGGTGGATGTTGCTGAGCGTCTTGAATACTTGATGGCGATGATGGAGTCTGAAATTGACCTACTTCAGGTTGAGAAACGGATCCGTTCACGCGTTAAGAAGCAGATGGAAAAGAGCCAGCGCGAGTATTATCTTAACGAGCAGATGAAGGCGATTCAAAAAGAACTTGGTGATATAGACGAGTCTCATGATGAATTTGAATCTTTAGCGCGTAAGATCGAAGACGCTAAAATGCCAGAAGAGGCTAAAGATAAAGCCACTGCTGAGCTGAACAAATTAAAAATGATGTCGCCGATGTCAGCGGAAGCAACAGTTGTGCGCAGTTACGTTGATTGGATGGTTTCAGTACCTTGGTACCAGCGTTCTAAAATCAAGCGTGACTTAGCTAAAGCACAAGATGTGCTTGATACTGACCACTTTGGACTTGAGAAAGTCAAAGAGCGCATCTTAGAATATCTAGCAGTTCAGAGTCGTGTTAAACAGCTTAAAGGTCCTATTTTGTGTTTAGTTGGACCACCGGGTGTGGGTAAAACCTCTCTAGGTCAGTCTATTGCTAAAGCTACTGGCCGTAAGTATGTACGTGTTGCCTTAGGTGGCGTGCGTGATGAAGCGGAGATCCGTGGCCATCGTCGTACATATATTGGTTCTATGCCGGGTAAGGTCATTCAAAAGATGGCCAAAGTTGGGGTTAAGAACCCACTCTTCTTACTCGATGAGATCGATAAGATGAGTTCTGATATGCGCGGCGACCCAGCATCAGCATTGTTAGAAGTCCTTGATCCAGAACAGAATTCAACATTCAGTGACCACTACTTAGAAGTGGATTACGATCTGTCTGATGTGATGTTTGTTGCTACGTCTAACTCGATGAATATTCCGGGCCCATTGTTGGATCGTATGGAAGTTATCCGTCTTGCTGGTTACACAGAAGATGAGAAGTTAAACATTGCTAAACAGCATTTACTGCAAAAACAGATTGAGCGTAATGGACTAAAGCCGAAAGAGGTGACTGTTCACGATAGTGCGATTATCGGCATTATTCGTTATTACACTCGTGAAGCCGGTGTGCGTGCACTTGAACGTGAACTGTCTAAAATCTGTCGTAAAGTGGTTAAGAAAATTTTGCTTGATAAGAGCGTGAAGCACATCGAAGTGACACAAGATAACCTTAAGTCATTCTTGGGTGTACAACGTTGCGATTACGGCAAGGCTGAATCAAACAACCAAATCGGTCAAGTGACAGGGCTTGCCTGGACTGAAGTGGGTGGAGATCTGCTGACCATTGAGGCGACATCAGTACCAGGTAAAGGCAAGCTTAGCTATACCGGTTCACTGGGTGATGTGATGCAAGAGTCGATTCAAGCTGCAATGACAGTGGTTCGTGCTCGTGCTGAGCAATTAGGGATTAACCCCGACTTTTATGAAAAGCGTGATATTCATGTTCACGTACCTGAAGGCGCAACACCGAAAGATGGTCCATCTGCAGGTGCTGCTATGTGTACGGCTTTAGTGTCTAGTTTGACAGGTAACCCGGTACGAGCGGATGTTGCCATGACAGGTGAAATTACCCTACGTGGTGAAGTACTACCAATAGGTGGATTGAAGGAAAAATTGCTTGCTGCTCATCGTGGTGGCACTAAAATTGTGTTGATTCCAAAAGAAAATGAGCGTGATTTGGAAGAAATTCCGGCAAATGTTGTTGCCGATCTTAAAATTTATCCGGTACGTTGGGTTGACGAAGTTCTGAAATTGGCTTTAGAACGTCCGATTGAAGGCTTTGAAATCGTGAAAAACTTGGGTTAACGCATGAAAATGGCGAAATGCTGCAAAAAAAGTGCAAAAAGGGGCTTTTTAAAGTCGCTAGCTGTGGTAGCCTAGGTCTGTGGTAAGCTCACACCTCGCAAGCCCTTGGGGCAACTGGTTTTGAGCTATTTTTAATTATATTTCTTAGCTTTTTCTGTAGAGCTTGAACTTTAGTTTCAAGCTTGTTATAAAAGCCTCCGCAGACCGTTCCACTGAAGGAAATGGATGCGTAACAAAAATTACATTCAAGGGGATGACATGAACAAATCTGAACTAATCGAGAAAATCGCTTCTGGTGCTGACATTTCTAAAGCCGCTGCTGGCCGTGCATTGGATTCTTTCATTGAAGCTGTAACTGATGGCTTAAAAGATGGCGAGAAGATTTCTCTTGTTGGTTTTGGTACTTTTGAAGTACGTCAACGTGCAGAGCGCACTGGTCGCAACCCACAAACGGGTGCTGAGATCAAGATTGCAGCAGCTAACATTCCTGCATTCAAAGCAGGTAAAGCTCTTAAAGACGCTGTAAACTAAAATTAGTTTAGCCTTTTTTGTAAGGCTTCATACTTTCTTAATGAGCTTTTAAATAGAGACAAAAGCACAGTTTACTACAGTGCTTTTATAAATAGTTAAGTATGATAGGGCGCTTTAGATTTTAATTTCTACTGACCCTAATGTTTACGATAAGGCGCATCTCGATCACCGCGATGCGCCTTTTTATTTTTTATCGCAACGAGCGAGATATCCAATGTTAGAGAAGATTCGCGAAGGCTCACAGGGCGTGATTGCAAAAAGCATTCTGGTTCTAGTGATACTTTCCTTTGCATTTACTGGCGTGAGTAGCTATTTAGGTTCATCGACAGAGGTTGCTGCAGCCACTGTTAATGGTGAAGAGATCAGTGAGTCTGCTTTGGAACAGGCCTATCAAAGTGAACGTGCTCGTTTAGAGCAACAACTTGGCGAGATGTATGGTGCACTTGCGGCTGATGACACCTACTTAGCCAGTGTTAAGCAAAGCGTATTAGAACGTCTTGTTGCTGAAAAATTATTAGATCAGAGCGCGACAGAGCTTGGCTTACGTGTTTCTGACGAACAGATTAAGACAGCGATAATGACTGAGCCTGCATTTCAAACTGATGGTCAGTTTGATAACGACAGATATCAATCTATTTTGCGTCAGTTAGGTTACCAAGCAAATTCATTCAGAAACATGATGCGTACCGATATGACTCGTCGTCAACTCGTTGCTTCATTAGTGGGTTCTGAGTTTGTACTCGCTGGAGAAGCTGATTACCTTGCGGGTATTCAGGGGCAAACGCGTGATATTCGTTACCATACTGTTGATGCGACTCCATTTATCGCAGAAGCTGTGGTTACCGATGAAGAAGCTAAAGCATTCTACGATGCGAACCTAGCACAATTTATGAGCCCTGAAACACTTAGCCTTGAGTACATTGAACTCAATGCTAAAGACATGGCGACAGATGTTGTTATCAGCGATGCAGATGCGAAAACTTACTATGATGAGAACAAGCAGCATTATTTAAAAGCTGAAAAGCGTTTAGCTGCACATATTCTCGTTAATTTAGGTGATGATGAATCTGCTGCAAAAGTAAAAGCTGATGCAATTTATGCCAAGCTTCAAGCGGGTGAAGATTTTGCTGAACTAGCTAAAACAGAGTCTGATGATACCTTTAGCGGTGAGCAAGGTGGACAGCTGGATTGGTTTGAACAAGGTGTAATGGAGCCTGCATTTGACGAAGTGTTATATTCACTGTCGAATGGTGAGTATTCAGCTGTTGTTAAAACTACATTTGGTTATCACATCATCAAGTTGATTGATGTTCAGCCAGGTTCAGAAGCACCTTTTGAAGATGTTAAAGCAAAAATCATTGCCGATTTAAAAGAAAAAGCGGCTATCGATACTTACTTTGGTCTGCAACAAACTTTGGCTGATGTCAGCTATGAAGTGCCTGATACTTTGAGCGAAGCGGCGAAAGAGCTTGGTGTTGAAGTTAAAACAACGCCTGTTTTTGCACGTAACAATGCACCTGCACCTTTTGATAATCCTGAAGTATTAAAAGCTGCATTTTCTAATAGTGTCTTACTAGACGGAATGAACAGTGATGTGATTGATATTGAAGCTAACCATGCAATGGTTATTCGTATCAAATCTCACGCTGCTGCTGGTACCGTTGACTTTGCTAAGGTTAAATCAAGCATCGTTCAGCGCCTACAACAGGAAAAGGCCAATGAAGTTGCCAGAGATAAAGCTCAGGCACTCATGACCGCATTCCCGAGTACAGATGTTGAATTTATCACTAAAGTGAATGCAGGCCGTTTTGAGCAAGATGTTGACGGCGCAATCATCAACAAAGCATTCCAGATGGCGCAGCCTGATGGAACCGCGATTGTGGATACTGTTGCACTTGCCTCTGGATACGCTGTTGTTGTACTTGATAAAGTGAATGCTGCCGAAGGTGTTGATGACAACATGCTAGGTGCGTTGAAGCAAAGGCTAAACGCCCAGTACAGTGAAGATAACTATCGTGCGCTAATAGCAACACTAAAAGCAAACAGTGAAGTGGTTTATTCAGCGATACAATAAGATCTGAATAAGTATGAATTTAAAGGCCAGCATTTGCTGGCCTTTTTTATATACGATGTATTTATCCGTGATCGCAGGGTGCCAGATATTCCTGATATTGATTGCAAATTTCCACAATCCATTGCAGTCAGAGCTATGAACCCGCTCCAGCACTGGGAAGGCGATCGACAAGTCGGGAGGGAGACAACATAGTGAGGTATATGTCTGCTATTAAATTAATTTCAGATTGCTAAAGAAGAGATTGTTAAGAGTGTTTTCAGGGGGGATGGTTTAAATACTGATTAATATTTGGGGGGAGTGAGTGTGAGTACTACGAGAAAAAACAATGCAATATATTTTATGTATATTGCATTGAACAATGTTCTATCTGGTTGTCGCTATTAATCTACAGCAACCATCACATTACTTGCCTTGATGATAGCATAAGCGTTGCCACCCACTTCAAGACCTAAACTCTCACATGATGCTTTTGTTACCACAGAGGTAATTTCAACACCAGGTGCAAGTTCGATAACCACTTCATTGTTTACTGAACCTTCAGAGATTGAAATAATCTTACCGTTCAAAGAATTACGTGCGCTGATTCTCATTTTATTGACCTTACTTAATATAATCCTAAGTCGAGAATTGTATTGGAATACGCGTTAATACGGAATTAACTTTTAAAAAAATGCGCCACTTTTTGAAGTGACGCATCTTAGTCGTTATTTTGAGCTAGGTATCTGTTTGTTTTTAAAACTGTTCTACATCAAAATTTACTTCAGGGTTAACATCGACTTCGTAATCTACAGATTCAATACCAAAACCGAAGAGTTTTAAGAATTCATCTTTGTATTCACGATAATCAGTTAACTCACTCAAGTTCTCAGTAGTGACTAATGGCCATAAGTCGCGGCAATGTTGCTGAATTTCTTCGCGCAGTTCCCAGTCATCTAAACGTAAGCGATTGGCATCGTCGACTTTTGGAGCTTGGCCGTCTTCACGGTATAAACGTTCCGCAAACATACGATTAATCTGTTCCATACATCCTTCGTGCAATCCCTCTTCGCGCATTTTTTTAAAGACCATAGCGATGTAAAGAGGCATGACAGGAATGGCTGAGCTAGCCTGAGTCACAACGCTTTTAAGCACTGCAACATTAGCACTACCGCCAGTGACAGATAGCTTGTCATTTAATGCGTTAGCTGCACGGTCTAAATCCATTTTGGCTTTGCCAAGAGCACCATGCCAGTAGATAGGCCAAGTCAGTTCAGTGCCTATATAGCTGTATGCCACTGTCTTACAGCCATCAGCGAGTACACCAGCGTCGGAAAGGGCTGCTAACCAAAGCTCCCAATCTTCTCCACCCATCACTGTGACAGTATCTTGGATCTCTTGCTCTGTTGCTGGCTCTACGCTAGTTGCGATGATTAAGTCTTTATTGGTGTCAACAGCCGTTGCAGTGTAAGTCGTGCCGATAGGCTTAAGCGATGAGCGAATAAGCTCGCCAGAGTCAGGCAGTTTACGCACAGGAGACGCGAGTGAGTAGACCACCATATCAATTTGACCAAGATCAGCTTTGATGATGTCTATCGCTTTCTGTTTTGCTTCATGACTAAACGCATCACCATTGATGCTTTTAGAATATAGACCTTCAGCTTTTGCAAACTTATCGAATGCTGCTGAGTTATACCAACCTGCTGTACCTGGCTTTTTTCCTGTTCCAGGCTTTTCAAAAAAGACACCTAGAGTTGCAGCCCCACTACCAAATGCAGCAGCGATACGTGAAGATAGACCATAGCCACTAGAAGAACCGATAACTAATACTTTTTTCGGTCCATTTTTGATGGCACCTTTAGCTTTAGTTGTATTGATTTGTTCGAGTACATTGGCCTCACAACCGACAGGATGAGTGGTGGTACAGATAAAGCCACGTGTTTTAGGTTTAATTATCATTTTTCTGCTTCTCTTTAAAAAGTGTCGATAGGATAATTAATCAAAGGGAAAAAGACACTTTTTTTTGATTAAATATCCCTAAATAGTGAGTGGTTGGAGCAGTGATACCAATCATCCCCGCTTATGGTTCAGTAAGTCTTGTTGTTGGAGTAATCTTTGTGTGTATTCATGTTGAGGTGAATTAAACAGATTTTCTGTTGTGGCCTTTTCAACCATTTCACCCTTGTGTAACACCATTATTTTGTCACTGAAGTGCCTAATAATACTTAGGTTGTGGGAAACAAAAATATAGGAAAGTCCCATCTCTTTTTGCAATTTCAGTAGCAGGTTTAAAATTTGAGAACGAACCGAAAGATCGAGTGCTGTTAAGGCCTCATCTGCGATGATGATTTTTGGATTCAGCATTAACGCACGCGCAACGGCGACTCGCTGTTTCATGCCTTCTGAAATCATGTGAGGGTAAAACTCAGCATGTTCAGGTAATAACCCAACTTTTCTCAATGTATCTATGACTTGTGCTTTTCGTGCTTGAACGTCGAGATCAGTATTGAACTTTAACGGTTCATCGAGAAGTTCCCCAATGGTTAATCTGGGGTTAAGTGAGGTATTAGGATCTTGGAAAATCATTCTAATCAACCTACACCTTTGTTTGAGGTTTCTGAGCTCTAAGGCTTCACCTTCAAAGAGGATTTCTCCGGTTGTTCTGACTTCAGCGCCGACCAAAATACGGGCAAGCGTACTTTTACCTGAGCCTGCTTCACCGACAATGGCTAAGGTCTCACCTCTGTTCAAAACAAATGAAACCGGGTGTAGCGCTTGATTATAAGTACGCTTGAATCCCTTGTAACCCGTCTCGAAACGTTTACTTAACTTATTAACTTGAAGCAGTGGACTCGTCATTACATTGCTCTTCATGGTACGGAAAATGGCATGCGAAATAGCGATTCTTTTTGTGGCAAAGGTTGGGCTTATTCACACATTTTTTCTGCGCTTCGGGGCATCTGGGACCTAATCGGCAACCAATGGGAAGATGCTGCAACGCTGGAGCAGATCCCCGCAAGGTCGGCATGATACTCTTATGGTTCATCTCGCCTGAATAGTTTGGAATGTTATCTAGTAAGGCTTTAGTGTAAGGGTGATAGGGCTGAGCGACGATCTCTGACGTTGGTCCTGACTCCATAATTTGGCCACAGTACATAACCGACAGTTGGTCGCACCACATGGACAAGGTCTCTAACTCATGGCTGATAAGCAGTATTGATACACCTTGAAGTTGGTTCAGTTTACTCAAGAGTCTGAAGATCTGTGCTTGAGTTTGTATTTCCATGGAGTTTGTCGGTTCATCGGCGATGAGTAATCGAGGTTGATTGGCAACAGCCATTGCGATCATGACTTTCTGACATTCACCTTCAGACAATTCCCACGCATAACTCGACATCACTCGTTCGGTATTTTTAATCCCAACTTTATGAAGCCACTTTTCGGCGGTTTGTTTTTTCTTCTTGGTTCTGCGCCAAAATGGTGTTTGCTTATGTGCAGGCATTGATTCAATTAACTGCGCGCCGACACTGATGACAGGATCTAGGCTACTTGAAGGGTCTTGGAATATCATGGATATCTCGCTGCCCATCAAATTACGCCGTTGCTTTGAACTCATCTCAAGTAAGTTACGCCCATCCCACATCATACGATCAGCTGTAATGCTCCAGTTATGCCCAGGGATCCCCAGTATGGCTCGAGCAAGCAAACTACGGCCAGAACCAGACTCACCGACTAGTCCGTGGATTTCAGCGGCATTAATGGTCAGGCTGACTCGTTCGAGTGCTTTGACACGCCCGTGAGGTGTATCGAGCTCTATGGTTAAATTACGAATATCGAGTAGAGGCATAATATCTAATAGAGACTTAGTTATTGATCGGCGACAGCGCCGATCTTAAGCCGTCACCGACTAAATTAATGGCGAGGACACTACACAAAATAGCAACCCCAGGAATTGTCACTGTCCAAGGGGCGGTTAAAATGTTATCCATTCCCTGTGAGACCATCGCACCCCATTCCGGACTCGGTGCTTGTGCCCCTAAGTTCAGAAACCCCAGTGCTGCAATATCCAATATTGCTGCTGAGATCCCTAATGTTGTTTGAATAATAACCGTATCCCACACATTTGGCATGATCACATACCAGAATATTTGTATTGGGTTTGCGCCATCTAACTTGGCCGCTTTGACATACTCTTTTTGCAGCTCTTCATGTATAGCTTGATGTATCGCACGAACGAATTGGGGAGTGAGCGCAATGCCCACGGCCCAAAAGACATTATTCAGTCCTGGTCCCATTACGGCGACGACTAAGATAGCCATCAAGAGGGAAGGAATAGAGAGCAAGGCATCAAGAAGATGGCTCAAAATACTCGACTTTAACCCTTTCATCATGCCAGAAATTGAACCAATGATAAAACCAAGTACAAGTGAGGTTAATACTATGCCTAATGCCACGCCAAATGTGAGATGGGCGCCATGGAGTAGTCGACTAAAGATATCTCTTCCTAGATCATCAGTTCCTAGAAAGTGTTCTACCGTGCCGGCCGGATCCCAAGATGGTGCTAATAATAGCGCCTGTGGATCTTGATGTTCCGCGCTATAAGGGGCGATTAAAGGACCAAACACTGCCAGTAATAAAAATCCAGCAACAGCCCATAAACCTGCAAATGCAAACGGATTGTCAGCAAAGGTGAGCCAGATTTTGCGCATTGGGGATGGAATTTCATCTCCCTGATAGACCTTAATTTGAGGCATAAAGTTCTTTCCTACTAAGCGGGTTAATGCTTGTGTGTAACACTTCTATCATGATGCTGAGAAAGATGATGATCAGAGCTACCGCGAGTACGCCACCTTGAATAACAGTGTAATCTCGCTGGTATATTCCAGCGACGAGCCAAGACCCGATCCCTGGCCAAGCAAAAATGACCTCCACGACCATGGCATAACTCGCAAACGAGCCTAACATCAAGCCTAAACTCTTTATCACAGGGATCACAGCGTTTGGTAAAGCATGTCGCAATACGATTCTGGACGTGTGCAAACCTCTTGCTTCAGCTGCCTTTATATAGGTTTGATCCATGATGGTCATCATCGCGGAACGAGTGATCCTGACGACAACCGTAAAAGGTAAAACAGCGAGAGTGATAGCGGGCAAAATAATATGCAATACTGCATCGAAAAATGCTGAGGTACTGTAAGGCGATGTGGATAATAAGGTGTCGACTAACATAAAACCAGTAACGGGTTCTATCTCATAGAGCAGATTGAGTCGTCCGGAGATGGGGAGCCAGCCCAGCTCAACACCGAACCAAAGAGATAAGGTTAATCCTAACCAGAATACTGGGATAGAGTAACCCGTTAATGTGATCGCCATGATGGTGTGTTGGGTCACTTTATGTCGACTGAGTGATGCGAGAATACCGAGAGGTAAACCGAACATTAGCGCGAGCGTTCCTGATACGGCAGCAAGTTCAAAAGTGGCTGGAAGCACTGACGCCAGCTCATCGGCGACAGGTCGCTGAGAGGTGGCTGAAATACCAAGGTTACCGCTGAGTCTTTGTTGTAGATAGGCGATGAATTGATTAAAAACGCCGCTATTTAAATTAAAATCAGTCTCTATTTGGGCAATTTGTTGGGCATTAGGTGACTGTATGCCTGTGAGTGCGAATCGTTGTTCAACAGGGAACTGGTTGGTCACAATAAATAACACAATAAATAGCACTAATGAGGTGGCTAAAAACAGATTCAGCCTTCGTAACAGATAGCGGACCATTATCTTAGCTCCTCTTTGGGTTTATTCTGATTAGCACTTTCTTCCGTTCCCGTGAATGAAATGCCCCCAAAGGGTGTTAACTCCATTTCGCTGACGCCCTTATGCTTAAATGCGAGTTTTGTTGCATGGGCGAGTGGGAGCATAGGAAGCTGTGACGCAAAAATGGCCTCAGCTGCTTGATAGAATTTTTTCCGCTCCTCTATGTTCGTAGTGGATCGTGCTTGAGCTAAAATCAGATCCAAATCTGGGTGACACCAACGAGAGCGATTACTGCTCGATGTTACTGATGAGCAGCTTAGTATGGGGGTAAAGAAATTATCTGGGTCACTATTATCTGCAGTCCAACCGATGAGTACCGAGTCGTAACTATGTTGACTCAGTTTTTGGTTAAACACACTCCAGTCATAGCTGACGATATTTACTTTTACGTCGATATTAGCCAGATCAGCTTGGATCAATTCAGCGGTTTTCAAGGCATTTGGATTGTAAATGCGCGCAACAGGCATGGCCCATATATCAATGCTTAACTTGGTGATATTTGCTTCTTTGAGTAGACGCTTAGCCTCCTCGGGATCATAATTGATAATCGGCTTATTTTCTGAATATGCCCATGACATCGGCGGTAACAATCCCGTCGCATTCACGGCTGTTTTTTGGTAGACCACACGGAGTATGTTTTCTCTATCGACCGCATGGGCTAATGCTTTTCTTACTCTGACATCATCAAAAGGCGGTTTTTGAGTATTAAAAGCCCAAAAAGCGACATTAAACCCGGGTTGTGAGTCTATGACTAACTCATCATGGGCCAAGATAACCTCTAGTTCACCCGCTTTTGGAAGCGCAGAAACACTGCAATCTCCGGTGATCAGTTTTGCTAATCGTGAAGTACTTTTTGGCGTGATATCAAATACCAGCATTTCAGATTTCGGTAAAGTGCGCCAATAATGCTCATTTCTGTGGTAACGAATATACTCGTTTTTCACATATTTAATGAGTTGAAATGGACCTGTACCAATGGGAAGTCTATCGATTTTTTCTTTTTCACCGCGTATGGCCAACCCATCTGCGTATTCCTCGGATAGAATAACGGCGAATCCTGAGGCTAGGTTAGAGAGAAATGAAGCATCACGAGCGTTGAGATGGAAGGCGACTTTATCATCTGAGATTTTTTCAATGAGGTTGATCTGCTTGTCAAACCCGATACTTTGAAAGAAGGGGTAACCTGTCTTTGATACGGAATGATAGGGGTGATTTGTATCGATGACTCGATTAAAAGAAAAGAGTACGTCATCAGCATTAAACTGTCTGCTCGGCGTGAAATCAATGGATTGGTGAAAGTCGACACCTTTACGTAAGGTAAATGTATAGGTGAGTTCATCATCACTAATCAGCCAATCAGTGGCAAGAGATGGGGTAATTCTTCCCGATTTAGCATCATAATCGACCAAGCTATTATAGAGCTGTTGTGATGTGGCATCGACAGTTGTTCCGGAAGTCACTAACTGGGGATTAAAAGATTCTGGATTCCCTTCAGAGCAATACACCAAACCTGGTGGTACGCGTTGGGGACCACACCCTACAGCAAGCACGCCTAGACAAGTGACCATGGCGTATCGAGATAGACGCTTTATCAGCATGCTCATCAAATATTCATTTTTTCTGGACTTAGGCAATCATTTTAACAGTGCAGCAGACAGATGAGCAATGTGCTTATGTTATTAAAACAAATCATGCTTTATCCAGTAGGTTGTATTTTTTCAATATCCCTCGTAGTTGGTGATAACTTAGTCCTAATAATTCCGCAGTTTTCTTCTGATTGTATTGGCCAGCCTCTAGCGCTTGTTTGAGTAAGATGACTTCAAGTCCTTCACAATGCTCTTTAAAATCGATGGGGAACGCAGGTGGGAGTGAAGAGGAGCTACTCATTTGAGTCGGCTCTGCATTGGTTGATGTTTGTACACTACTCGTTTCAACGTTGGCTTGTGATTGTTGACGTTCAATCGTTTTAACTCTGGTGGTTGGACGGTATGGAGATGCAAATGGATCTAGAATGATGTTTTCAATGGCTGCTTCACTTTCAGCATTACGGTAGACACTGCGCTCTACAACGTTTTTCAGCTCACGTATATTTCCTGGCCAAGGGTGATCCATGAGTTGTTGCATAGCCGAAAGGCTGAAGCCTTCAAACAATTCCATCTTCAATTGTCTGGCCATGCCTACGGCAAAGTATTCTGCCAGTGGCTTTATATCCTCTTTACGGTGTCGTAATGGAGGCAAGGTGATCACATCAAAAGCTAAACGGTCGAGTAGATCAGCACGAAACTCTCCGGCTTCGGCTAAAGAGGGGAGATCTTCATTGGCGGCGCAGACGAGTCTGACATTAGTTTGAACCGTTTTACTGCCCCCGACACGCTCAAACTCACCATATTCAATTACTCTTAGCAGTTTTTCTTGGATCAAACCTGAAGTATTGGCTAATTCATCGAGAAAAAGTGTGCCACCATCAGCGCGCTCAAAACGGCCTTCATGTTTTTTATTTGCGCCAGTAAATGCACCAGCATCATGGCCAAATAGTTCACTTTCGAGTAAGTTCTCACTTAATGAGGAGCAGTTGAGCTTAATAAAGTTTTGATCCCAACGCTTTGATAAGAAGTGAAGTCGTTCGGCGATCAGCTCTTTACCGGTTCCTCGCTCACCGATGATAAGTACGGGCTTGGAAAGCGGCGCAATTTGAGAAACATGCTCTAGTACTTCTAATAGGGCATTAGACTGGCCGATAAGATTATCTTGCTGAAATTGATTTGCCACAGTAAGTTTTAGTCTTTAACGCTAATAGTTGGTGAAAATTATAATAATCCCCTCTGTTAATAAAAGAAAGAAAAAGTTAATATATTGGTTAAGTTATTGTATTTAATGAGTTGTTGAAAGTTGGCACGGAAAGTGGATTAAACTCTACGACACCAACATTAATTTTGAGGATAGTATTATGGGAATTTTCTCTCGCTTTGCAGATATCATTAATTCAAATATCAGTTCATTACTTGATAAGGCTGAGGATCCAGAAAAAATGGTACGCCTGATTATTCAGGAAATGGAAGATACTTTGGTCGAGGTTCGTTCTACTTCAGCTAAAGTACTCGCTGAGAAAAAAGAGCTACTTCGTCGTATCGCTAAGGTGCAGGAGCAGGTTGAAGATTGGCAGAATAAAGCTGAGTTAGCATTATCAAAAGATCGTGAGGACTTGGCTAAAGCAGCGTTAATCGAAAAGCAGAAAGCAACAGAACTTGCCACAACGTTAACGCAAGAGTTAGTGGTTGTTGAAGAGCAAATCACCCGCCTTAAAGAGGAAGTGAACCTGCTACAAGAGAAATTGGCTGATGCCAAAGCTCGTCAAAAGACCATCATTATGCGCAAGCAGACTGCAAGTTCACGTTTAGAAGTAAAGAAGCAGTTAGATTCGAGCAAAATTGATAACGCGATGAGTAAGTTTGAACAATATGAGCGTCGTGTTGAAGGTTTAGAGTCTCAGGTAGACGCCTATGACTTAGGTAACCAGAAGAGTTTGAGTGATGAGTTTGCAGCGCTAGAAGCTGAAGATTCAGTGTCAGCAGAACTTGAAGCATTGAAATCTAAATTAAATGCTGAAAAGGCGAAGGCAAAAGCTAAAACAACAAAATAGTAACCATTCAGAGGTGAGTTATGATAGATATTTTAGTGGCTCCAATTATTATTTTTCTAATAATCGTTGCACCCATATGGCTGATTCTTCACTACCGCAGTAAGCGCCAAGTGAGCCAGGGACTTACTGAAGAAGAGTATGCACAGCTAAATGAACTCATTACCAGAGCCGATAAAATGGCTCAGCGTATCGATACATTGGAAGCGATTTTAGACACAGAAGCACCGCAGTGGAGGACGCGTGATGATTAACCATTATCTGGTTATTACATCATTGCAAGCCCCGTTTATATTGGAGGAGTTAATATGAGTCAAGCAAATGGACGTACTTTATATCGTATCCCCCAGTCAGGTAAAGTTGCCGGTGTCTGTGCAGGAATAGCCGATTACTTTAATTTTGAAACTTGGCTGGTGCGTGTTGCCGCTGCATCTATATTTCTTTTAGGTGGTGGTGGACCCGTATTATTCATCTACATCTTATTGTGGGTTATATTGGATGCGAAGCCTGGCACTGAAAAGTCGGATGTTAAAGCACACAAAGATATTGAAGTTAAGAAAAAAGTTTGGCAAGCAGGTGAGTCTGCTAAGATGGCACTTCGAGATGTCAGTGAAAAGTTTAGTGGTCTTGAGTCAAGACTTCAAAAGTTGGAACGACACGTCACATCTGATAATTTCGATCTCAAACAAGAAATCAATAATCTTTAATCACTCCAATGGGCGGACACTCCGCCCAGATAACTTTTAAGCATGGTCTATGAGTCGTATAAACCGCTCTTTATCTAAGTTAACTCAACAAGTCTCTCATACCACAAAAGCACTTGCCCATCGCACCTCAAACAGACATGTACGTTTGGCTGTCACCGGACTTTCAGGGGCGGGTAAAACGGCTTTTATTACCGGGCTTGTGGATCAACTACTCAATTCTGGTCTGGTAGGAGAACACAATAAATTACCCCTGTGGCAGGTGAGTCGTGAAGACCGTTTATACGGTGTGAAGCGAGATCTACAGCCAGATTTAACCGTTGCGAGTTTTGATTACGAACAAGCAATGAGTGCATTGCGCCTTTCTCCACCACAGTGGCCAGCGTCCACCCGAAGTATCAGTGAACTTAGGTTAGCCATCCGTTATCAGCCCCAAAAGGGAATTTTGGCAAAATTAACCGATAGCGCGACTTTATACCTCGATATCGTGGATTACCCTGGTGAGTGGTTGCTAGACCTGCCAATGTTAAAACAGTCTTATCGGCAGTGGTCTATGGTACAAAGCCAACGGGAATCAATACTAAAGCGTTCGACATTCT
The DNA here is from genome assembly GCF_007197645.1 of Shewanella hanedai. Classification (GTDB taxonomy): domain Bacteria; phylum Pseudomonadota; class Gammaproteobacteria; order Enterobacterales; family Shewanellaceae; genus Shewanella; species Shewanella hanedai. The sequence continues at coordinate 6,669 of NZ_VKGK01000010.1, read as the reverse complement.
ACCCCGCATTTTCTGAAGCCCTAGGGGCGCTAGATCTCAGTGCCAAAGCGGATGAAGCTGAGTTAAAGAAACTGGCGGCTCTATATCAGCAAGTATTGCTAGATAGCGTTAACACACATGGGTTTTATTATGCTCAGCCTGGGCGGATGTTACTTCCGGGTGAATTAGTCGATGCACCTGTTCTGGCATTTTTTCCTCTTTTTGGTATCAATGATGAAGTATTAGCAGCGCGTGAGAAAGATGATGCAGGCACGGCATACCATGTACTGACAACCCGCTTTAATGAATATAAATCTAGGGTGATCACCCCTTTTTATAAAGAATATTTTGCCAAGTTTGACCGTCAAATTTTATTGGTCGACTGCTTTACGCCTTTGAATAGAGGTAAAGCGCAATTCGATGATATGACTCAAGCACTCAATGGCATTATGGAGAGTTTCAAGTTTGGTCAATCTAACTTGTTAAAGCGTTTGTTTTCTCCAAGAATCGATAAGTTACTGTTTGCGGCAAGTAAAGTGGATCATGTCACCCGTGATCAACAAGGCAATGTACTGTCATTGCTGACCCAATTGGTAAAGCAGAGCCAGAAACAAGCAAAATTTGAAGGTTGTGATGTTGAAATTATGGCGATAAGTGCCATCAAAGCGACTAAGCATGCCATGGTCAAATCTGGAAGTGCCGACATTGAAGTGGTTCATGGCCGGGAGTTGTCTACCGGTGAGATGGCGACGCTTTATCCTGGAGAGGTGCCAAAGCATTTACCTAAAGATGAGTTTTGGGATGCACAAGGATTTGATTTTACACAGTTCGCGCCTCCGCAAATGGGATCGGAATCCAAAGGGGCCAACTTTGATCATATTCGCCTAGATCACCTTCTACAGTATATTTTGGGCGATAAGTTAAAGTAAGCAGAACACCTGTTCTGTTTACGTAAATTTGAGAGTGCAAATGGAAGATAATACCCGTTTAAGACAATCACAGCGTTTTGATACTGATCCAGATGTGGTTGAATCACCATTGCGTGGTGCACAGCATTTCGATGAGGATGAACTGCGATTTATTCCAGAAGTAAGCACCGAACCTCATGTCAGTGATGATGAGATCGCGCGCGTTATACAGGCTGAAATGGGGTCGATGAAGCATAAATCTAAACGCAGCAGAAAATGGTCCTTATTAGCGAAACTGTCTGTGTTGGGATTAGGCTTACTCTTAGCGACAGAAACCTTGTTGGGCCTTAAAAATGCATGGGTTGAAAGCCCATGGTTATTTGGCCTCTACTCCTTTGTTATCTCGGCACTGTTGTTATGGGCTGGGAGTATTGGTGTCAGTGAGTGGCGTAAGCTTGTTAGGCTTAAATCAGTAGAAGAGAGCCAGCAGATAGGCGATAGATTATCGCAAAGTGTGCAATCAGGGGAAGCGGACAAGTTTATCAATAAGATAATCAATAAACTGCCAAGTGAGGTCCCACTTGAAGCTTACTTATCGGTCGTCAGAGATGAGCAAAATGATGCTGAAAAACTCATATTATTTGATGAGTTGGTTTTGTCTGAAAGAGATCTAAAAGCCAAGAAAATGGTTCGGCGTTTTGCTATGGAATCCGCGTTATTATTAGCTGCAAGTCCACTGGCGGTGGTTGACATGGCGATTATTCTTTGGCGCAATCAACGCATGATTTATAACATTGCCGATTGTTATGGAATAGAGCTAGGTTATTGGAGTCGAGTTAAGCTAATCAGAGGGGTGATTGTTAATATCGTTTATGCTGGAGCCAGCGAAATCGCAACGGATCTCGGGACTCAACTACTGTCAGTAGAGATGACCGGGAAGTTATCTGCAAGGTTAGGTCAAGGACTCGGTGGAGGTCTATTAACGGCCAGGTTGGGTTACCAAGCGATGGCGCTTTGTCGGCCAATCTCATTTAAAGAGGGAACAAGGCCAAAGCTTGCCGGTATCCATAAAGAGTTGTTATTAGAGCTGAAGGAGTTCTCATCAGAAATAATGACAAAAACAGTTGTTCGTAACAAAGATTTTACAAGTCGAGATTGATTAATTTTTCAGTTTGGTTTACTCCGAAGGTCATAAAGGTTCAAGGTTAGTCATTCATTCACATCAATTATAAAACCAACCGTGAATGATTGACCTCGGAGAGATTTATGCAAGATAAATGGAAGTTAGCCACAAAAGTTATCCACGCAGGACATATCAGAAGCAGCTGTGGCGCACTTGTATCCCCTTTATGCCAGAGTGCCACATTCGTATTTGATACTGCAGAGCAAGGTGGAGAGAGGTTTGCAGGAGAGCAACCCGGCTATATTTACACCCGCTTAGGCAATCCGACAACGGCTGAGCTTGAACGTAAAATGGCAGAGCTGGAGGGCGCTGAAGCCGCCGCGGCGACAGGGTCGGGGATGGCTGCAGTTTCATCTGCTCTTTTGGCTAATTTACAACAAGGCGATCACCTTGTTGCTTCCAAAGCCGTTTATGGCTGTACGTTTTCGCTAATGACATCACAATTCTTACGCTTTGGCATTGAGGTCTCTCTCGTTGACTTTAATGATCTGTCTGCAATTTCGGCAGCAATCAAACCGACAACAAAAGTACTGTTCTGTGAAACTCCTGTTAATCCTCATCTTGATGTATTCGACTTGGACGCCATTGCGGTCATAGCGAAAAATCATAACTTGGTCAGTATTGTCGATAATACCTTTATGACTCCGTTGCTTCAGCAGCCGTTAACACATGGAATCGATTTGGTTGTTCACAGCGCGACTAAATATCTCAATGGCCATGGCGATGTTATTGCAGGCATTATTTGTGGCAGTCACGAACAAATAGAAAAGATTAAATATGAAACTCTTAAAGATCTCGGTGGCGTTTTATCACCCCATGATGCTTGGTTGATTTTAAGAGGTCTGAAAACCTTAGATGTTAGATTAGAGCGTCATTGCGATAATGCTGAGCGTGTGGCTCACTATCTTTTGAAGCATCAAAAGGTGACCAAGGTTTATTACCCAGGGCTTGAAGGACACAGCGGTTATCCTTTACTCGGTACACAGATGAAAAGAGCTGGCGGGGTGATAGCGTTCGAACTTCAAGGAGGAATGGATCAATCTCTGACGTTCATCAACAGTCTAACGCTATTCTCGATTGCCGTAAGCTTAGGTGATGCAGAATCCCTGATACAACATCCAGCTTCGATGACGCATGCGACATATACAGAGGAGGAAAGAGAGCTTGCGGGCATTAGCGAGAACCTTCTACGTGTATCGATAGGACTTGAGTCTGTCGAAGACTTGATTGTTGATTTAGATAAAGCGCTAAGTTTGGTGTAGCAAATTAAATTTAAGGCTCAGTGACTAAATGCACTGAGCCTTATTTTTTAGATCTTATACTGGTTGGTATCAGAACTCCCAGAATACATGGGCGATGATATAAAGCACAATCATACTGATAAAGTTGATTATCACACCTGCACGCATCATCTCCGATTGTTTAATAAACCCTGAACCATAAACAATGGCGTTAGGCGGAGTGGCTACAGGCAGCATAAAGGCGCACGACGCTGCGATGCCGATTAATACCGATAACATCACTGGTGATAGACCGAGGGCTTCGGCAATTGCTGCAAAAACTGGAACCAAAAGAGCCGCGCTTGCTGTGTTACTGGCAAATTCAGTTAGCATGATGACAAAGAAGATGACGGCGAAGATAAATAACGCCATGTGCGTATTACCAAAAATATCTGTGACCCAATGGGCTAAGAAAACGCTGGTTCCAGTCGCCTTTAATATGGCACTTAATGTCAATCCGCCGCCAAATAAGATTAATACTCCCCAATCCGTGGTACGTTCAATTTTTTTCCACTCCACGAGTCCAAGGCCAGCCAGTAAGACGACAGCTCCTAAAGCCACAATCGTGTCGAATTGTGCGATGCCGCCAAGCGCTTGTGAAAGCGGCCTGCTAAATATCCAACAACAAACGGTTGCGGTAAAAATAAATAGGGTCAACTTTGCCTGGCCACTCAGTTTGGTTTGTGTCTGAGTCAATTCACACACAACGCTTAAATCAGGTTTTAGATAAAGGTAAAGCGCGATTAACATACTGGGTAGCATAAGGGCGACCGTAATTAATCCAAACTCTAACCAGTCACTGAAACTCAGGCCTACTTGTGCAGCTGCAATCGCATTAGGTGGACTGCCGACAAGTGTGCCTATTCCTCCTATATTGGCAGAATAAGCGATGCCTAAGAGCATAAACAGGTAGGTATTCTTATGCTCCTTGAAGTCGAGTTGATTCAGTATCCCCAAAGCAAGTGGCAGCATCATCGCGGCTGTTGCCGTATTGCTTATCCACATTGAGAGAAAAGCGGTAATGCCGAATAGAAACATACAGGCTAGGCTGAGCTTCCCTTTTGAGGCCGTTAACACCTTTTGGGCAATCAATCTGTCGATGCCTTGATGATTGAGTGCTGCAGCGAGTACAAATCCACCAAAAAAGAGATAGATAATCGGGTTAGCAAAATTGCTCATCGCCGATTTGGTTTCAAAAATACCTAAAGTTACCGCGAGAATTGGCACCAGTATGGCGGTTATACTGATGTGGATCGCTTCTGTGAGCCATAGAATTGCAATAAAAATCAATACAGAAAAGCCAGTATTGATCCCTTGTTCGAATGGAAGAAAATTATACAGCAGTAAAAACAGTGCGATATCAGCGAGTAGAATGAGTCGTTTCTTGTTTTGTGTATTATCAGGTGCAGGAGTCGCTAACGGTCCTTCGGTTTGTTCAATCGACATGTAACAGTCCCTTGTGGTTATTATTATGTTTGTCACATTAGCTGAATGTTTACCATCAATAAAATATTTTTGATGGTGAATTAATGACTAAAATTTAAGGCGAAAACGCGCTTAACTACTCGTAAATCTTAATTTTGTGATCTTGGTGCGGGAATGTTGTCTTAAACCGATCTTATTAAATTTCAAAGCACTCTCATTAGACTCGTTAACTGAAAAAAATGAAAGTACCTCAAAGTGTAAATTCGTGATACTCGTCAATGTTCGTGGTGCTATTGATTGGTTGTGCTCAAACATTGGCAGGATTTGAGACTCTGGTCTACATTTGTAACTTAGCCAAGGATCAATGGATTAACGGCTATATACATATGGATTAATAAAGGAGTTTCACTATGAAATATCACGTCATTATCGGTTTGTTATTAACAGCTGTTTGCTCATTGAATGCTGAAGCGGGGCAGAAACCGCAAGATGTTTCGCAGGCAGTTAAGCAGCCAACATCGTCACTTAATCAACAATTACTCAGTGTGAATATTAATACGGCAAGTGTGTCAGAGCTTGCTCGTTTAAAGGGCATTGGAGAGTCGAAAGCAAAAGCCATTGTGGAGTTTAGGAAAGCGAATGGTGAGTTTAAGGCGATTACTGAGCTGGAACAGGTCAAAGGCATTGGTGCCAAGTTGGTTGAAAAAAACAAGTCAGTCATTGTTTTATAAGATAAAGGCCAATAATTAGATGAATTTGCTTATAGAACCAGCAGTTGAACATTATCTTGCTCTATGGGTCGTTTAAGGACTTGATTGCGGGGCGGGCTTAGTAGATAATGCTCGGCGTTCGAGAGGAGAAATCCTAGCGAAAGCAATGGTGACCTTAGGGTCCCCCCGCAATGATAACTTGTGAACTCGGCCAGACCCGGAAGGGAGCAACCGCAGCAGGCGACTCATGTGCCGGGGTGTGGCTCTAGGGGAACCTCCAAAATCCTCCTAGCACACCAATTTATTAGCTCAATTTAAATCAAAATCAGCTCAAGTGATACACTTGGTTGCACTGTTATATGCTAAATACCTTCTGCTCTATTCCCAAATTTATATATTCATCTTACTATTCTTTAAGTTGGTTTCATTAGACTGGTTCGTTATTTGATTTTTTTGCTAATAAGCATAATTTCATTGTTGTCTATAGCCTGCGGCTCGCTGAATGTGTAAACACTTCTGTGACACGGTGAATAGAAACTTTCAGTTTCTGAGTTTAATGAACGAGAGACACGGATGTCGAACTGGCCTTTAGATAGGATATCATTCGAGCACAATCCCTGTGGGCTCTGCCGTGACATCCATGTCACGGAAGGTCACAGCCGTGTTCACACCCTGTTGTTCATCTCTTCGATTTGAAATTTTGGTTATTGCTTATTTTTGGACAAAAGTTTGCTGACTTGCCTGATAGCAAATTTCAAATATCTTTTAGGTTAGGTTCATTGAACAGGTTTGCAGTTTGGTTGGCTTATGATCAACCATGACTTCATCTCTAATCTATAGCCTGCGGCTCGCTTAATGTGTAAACACTTCTGCGACACGCCGCAAGCACAATCCCTGTGGGCTCTGCCGTGACATCCATGTCACGGAAGGTCACAGCCGCGTTCACACCTAGTTGTTTATCTCTTCGATTGAGGTTTTGGGCTGTGATTACCGAGGGATACTGACGGGTTAATTACCGCGGGACTTTGTCGTTTTGCATTATCGAGTTTAGCCCATTCATATCACTTTCACTACGGCGTTTTCACCAATCCCTCTGCACGCTCGATCCGTAACACCTTAGTATTCAGTTTTTCTCTTACCCAGATATTTCTGATTGTAGAGTGACTGATTGATATATTGTACCT